>KI535270.1 GCA_000488855.1 Eubacterium brachy ATCC 33089
AGGAATACTTCATGTGTCCCCATTTCTTCCAGCCCCTGATGTACGCATCTCCTTCTTCATCATCGTAAAATTTATAGAGTTTTCCGTTTATTCGCTTCCATCCTTTTTCTTGTGCGCCGGTTTTTTCATTGAAATAGTAGTACTTTCCGTCTATCCTCTGCAGTCCAGTAACATAATTCTCGCTATCATCGTAATAATACGTATCTCCGTCTATTTTTTGCCAACCGCTCAATTTTGATAATACACCGTTTTTATTAAAATAGTAAGCTTTTCCATGTATTTTGTGAGCTCCGGTAAGCAGTTCTCCTTCTTCGCCTACGTAGTAAGTCTTTCCGTCAACACGTTTAAACCCCTGTGATTTTATCTGCATTCCATCTTCATCAAAAAGATACATCTTTCCATCGATTTTTGATGGTCCTACAGCAAACACTCCATCACCGTAACAGTAAGACGACCTACTGTCATTCCAATGCTTCCAGCCCTTGATATACGCATCTCCCTCTACGTCATCATAAAACTTGTAGAGTTTTCCATTTATCTTCTTCCATCCTCTTTCCTGAATGCCATTTTCATTCAAGTAGTAAAACTTTCCATTTATTTTGCTGAGTCCAGTTGCAAAAACGCCATCTCCATAGCAATAGGAAAAACTTTCGTCCTTCCATTTTTTCCAGCCTTTAATGTAGGCATCTCCCTCTTCATCATCGTAAAATTTATAGAGTTTACCATCTATTCTCTTCCAACCTTTTTCCTGAATGCCCGAGCTTTCATTGAAATAATAGTACTTTCCATTTATTTTACTCAAACCTTTCGCCCATCTGCCGCTGTTGTATAGAAATTTTTTCCCGCTGCCAGTATTTACCCATTCACCATCTTCTTTTGAGAGCCCCAAATGTTTGACAATGCCTCTGGCATCGGCTTTAGCTATTCTTTTCAATTTTTCATCTGTATTTAGATAGTTGGAAGCATCACCTTTGTTTGTCATAAACCCGTGTTCAACGATCAAGCCTGTCAATCCCAGCTCTCCTGAATATCTGTTCACTATATAGTCGGAATACTTGTGAAGATTAACTTGCTTTGTACCTCTGTCACGTATCCCTAAATCCTTTAATTCATCTAATATACGCCTTCCTAATTTTCCCCCTTCTTTAGTGTATTTATCGCGTTCAGGATGTTCTTTCGTTTTCGATCTATACCAAACTTCCGCACCATTAGCCGATGTCGGACCTGAGTTCAAATGCAAGCTGATGAACAATTCCGCATCATATGATTTAGCTGTCTTAATCCTTTCCTTTATGCATTGACCGGAAGTCGTTCCAGGATATGGACACGCTTCTCCACCTCTCGATAATTGAACTTCTATTCCACCGTACTGTTCCAATTCTTCCTTAAGATACTTAGCAATTTTCAACGTTGCCTTAGCTTCATTTATTCCGTTTCCGCTTCCGCCTTGATGCCTGATATCGTGTCCCGGATCGAGTGTTATTTTTTTAATATTTCTATATTTTGCATTTATAGCATTCTTTAAAAAATTCCCATCTGTAAACGAGCCTATATGAGTATTGCTCACAAGTTTTTTATCATCTTGTTTTTTTAAAGCTCTTTCTATTTGATTCGCAATTTCATCAACGTCTGAGCTCTTAATTTCTGCAATTCCATCTTTCTCCTTATGCTCTCTTATTTTCAGTCTCGCTTCAGTCTGTTCCTCTCCTCTTCTAAGATATTCCTTGTCAACCCCGAATCCGGCTTCCATTTTAAAATCAGTACGCTCCAAAGTTTCTTTTTCACCATTTTTATAAATCAATTTTATGGATTTTAAATCGTATATTCCATTATTTTCGGTTTCCAGTTTCTTTGTAAATCTGAATTTGTTTTCCCGCTTTTTAACACTTTCAAAATCCAGCGCTTTACCTTCTTTGCTCATATAGTTTAAAACCGCTTTTTCTATCTCCTTTTTTGAATCGAAAGAAACAGCGATATTCTGCTCCATAGGGGACTGAATCTGCGGTTTTTCAACATATATATATTTCACATTTGAACTTTTCGCTTTTGACGTTGCATTATCTTTTGCAATTTGACTTTGTAAATTGCTTTGTCCTGAAAATCCTCCGACAGCATATCCTGTCCAACTGCCGGTTGTTATTAGCGCTGTTGTAAGCACTGAAAATAAAATTGATCTGACTTTTTTATTCATGATAACCTCTCTTTATGTGCACTCCCTTTCTTATCTATCCTATTATTTGTCAAGTGATAATTATATCTGTACAATGTGATATCATTCACTGCATAACATAATACCTTCATTCTAATACCTTGATCTGAATTCTCTCTGATGAATTTCTCTCTCATCGCACGATACATCTTCTTCCTAAAATGTACAGCAATTTTGTCTATAATTATATCACAGTTTACATAATAAATAAAACGATATAACGCACATCACCGCATTATATCGTCATATATTCTCATACACTTATCACTTATAGCTATCGATCTCAATCAGTTCTCATCTGCATTTTCCGGTGTTGCAGGTTCGACTTCAACATCTACAACATCTTCTTTTTCGGCCTTCTTTAATCTTCTCGGTCTGGCTGCAGACTTTGACTTCTCATCATCAGTCTCTTTTGAAAGTTTGCTTCCCTTACCTGAAACAACCTGCGATATAGCCCATCTTGTCAATTCAAATTTAACTTTATCCGCTCCAACTTGAATAACCACTGTATCGTCCCTAACTCTTACTACTTTTCCGCATATGCCTCCGATTGAAACTATTGAATCGCCTACCTTCAAAGCAGCTCTCATAGCATTCAATTCTTTTTCTTTCTTTTTCTGTGGTCTAAATATCAGAAAATACATTATCACCACTAAAAGCAATATAGGTAATAAGCCCGCTAAATTCCTATTCATAATCACACTCTCCTTGGACTCCATAATTCTGGTGCCGGCGATGGGGGTCGAACCCATACGGTGTTGCCACCACGGGATTTTGAATCCCGCACGTCTGCCAATTCCATCACGCCGGCATAACAAGATAAATTATATAATAAATAACTTCTTTAGTCAACTTAAAATATTCATAAAGTTTTAATATTTTGGGGTATTATAATGATAAATTCCGAGCCCTCTCCAACTTTGCTGTTTATAATCAAATTTCCGTTGAAGTCAGCTGCCGCATGCTTTACTATGGAAAGCCCTAATCCCGTTCCATCCACCAAATTCGATCTCGATTTATCCACTCTATAAAATCTTTCTGTTATTCTGCTCAAATCTTTTTCACCTATTCCTATGCCGTCATCTTTCACTGAAATTCTCAATTCCGAGTCATTTTCAACACCGTCTATCCACACATGTCCATTGATTTCATTGTATTTTATCCCATTTTCTATGAGATTTAACATCATTTGCTTAAATCTGTCCAAGCTTCCGTTAAGCTTTATTGATGCGGAAACTTCGTTAAATATGGATACGCCTTTTTCTTCTAGAATAGGTTTTAGAACTTCTGTTATCCTTTCTACAACTTCTTTTACATTTATCTCTTCTTCAACATTTGCTTCTGTATTTTCCACGTCGGACAGAACGAGTATATCATTTATAAGTCTTTTCAGCCTATCAGTTTCTTCAGCCATTATATTTATAAATTTGTTTCTGGTCTCTTCATCTTCAACAGCGCCTGACTGCAACGTTTCTATAAATCCTGAAATTGACGTTAAAGGAGTTTTTAACTCATGGCTTGCATTTGCTACAAACTCCGATCTCATATTTTGAATTTTCTTCGTTTCTTCAAGAATAGACTTCGCTCTTTCTTCAACACTTCTCCTAAAGGACGCCATTACCTCATAAGATATTTTGAACGAAATTCCTACAACGATTAAAATTCCAACACACATTAAAACAGGTTCTCTTTTTAGCAGAACATATACGCAGATCAACAACGCACATGTAAATATCCAAAGTGTCAAGTACCGTATTTTCATTTTATCCTGTACCCTCTTCCCCTAATAGTTTCAATGTAATCCTCTCCATCGCCTACGGAATTGAGTTTTTGTCTTATATGTCTTATATGCACATCCACCGTCCTGCTTTCTCCCATGTAATCAATTCCCCAAACTTTGTTCAAAAGCTCATCTCTGGAAAAGGTTTTCCCACGATTTAGCATCAAAAATGAAAGCAACTCAAACTCCTTAACCGTTAAATTTACTAAATCATTGTTTATGTAAACTTCTTTTTCTATTTCGTTTAATTTCAGTTTCTTCGTTTCTTTGAAGCCTTTTTCAATTTTCTCCGAGTCATTTCTTCTCAGATGGGCACGTATTCTGGCCATCAATTCCTTTATTCCAAAAGGTTTGGTCATATAATCGTCAGCACCGAAATCCAGCCCCATAACCTTATCTTTTTCCTCCCCTTTGGCAGTCAGCATTATTATGGGTACACTTATTCCATCTTTCCTCAGTTCACGACACAATGAAAAGCCATCTTTCTTGGGAAGCATAACATCTAGCAAAATCAATTCCGGAGACTCTCTATGTGCTAAAATCGCACCTTCTATTCCGTCTTTTGCACTCAAAATGCTGAATCCCTCTTTTTCCAGGTTATATTTTATAAGTTCAGTTATATTTATCTCATCCTCAACTATCAATATTTTCTTTTTCATATGTTTATGCTTTCTTTTGCATATCCTCTGATTTTATTTTTTACAGCATAACCCTTTAAAACAGCCTCTGCGATGTTGTTGCAGCTATCCGCAACTCTTTCCAAGTTATGAATTACATCTATATACATGACCGTTGCTACAGGAGAACAAAGGCCTGTCTCCAACCTGTGCATATGCTTTTTTCTCAATTCAATTTCCATCTCGTTCACGTTTTCTTCTTGACTCAAAACGCCTTCTGCTATTTTGTGCTTTCCAGTTTCTAGACATATGAAAGTATCTTCCATCATCTTATCTATGAGACCGAAATAGAAATACACCTCTTTGTACGCCTCATCTGATAAAACGTATTTATTTTTTGTCTTTTCTTGAGCAAGGGCGACTATATTTTTTGCATAATCTCCTATGTGTTCAATATCACTGGCTACGTGGTATAATGCCGATACCGTCTGTTTTTGATATTCGGTTATGCCTTCACTGGATAGAATCATTGAAAGATACTTTATAGTTTCTTCTCTGAGTTTGTTAACCACCTTGTCGGACTCCATAACTTCTCCAACTTCTTTTACATCTCCCGAAATAAATGCTTTTTTAGCTTTAGTAATCATGTCCGTTACTAAATTCCCACTTCTAACCATCTCTTTTATAGCAAGATGTATAGCGAAAACAGGCTGTCCTATGACCTTTTCATCTAAAAATACCGGTTCATTTTGTAATATTTGTTTATCTTCTCCAGGCACGATTTTAGTAACTATCTTAACTAAGAGCCAAATGAACGGAATAAATAATAATGTACAAACGACGTTGAACAATAGATGTGCATTGGCTATTTCTCTTGCTATCACACCTACTTCAGCACCCTTTGGCGATAACCAATGAACCAGCTTTGATATTTGCGGAATAAACCATATGAAAATCAGCGTTCCTCCAAAATTAAATATAGTGTGTGCCACCGCAGTTCTCTTGGCATTTACCGACGCTCCGACAGATGCCATCAGAGCTGTAATCGTAGTTCCTATATTACTTCCAAACAAAATCGGTAAAGCACCCGTCAACCCTATTACAGATGTAACACCGTCCGGGCCCGGAGTCGCTGCTAAATTTTGTAGAACTGCAATCACTGCCGATGACGATTGAATTACCATAGTGGATATTATCCCCAATAACACTCCTAAAATTGGAATATCCGATACCTTAAGCATTAAATCTGTAAAGGCTTGTGCATTAGCGAGAGGCTTCATTACGTCGCCCATGGTATTTATTCCTACAAAAAGCAATCCAAAACCAAATGCTATCTCTCCGATATCTCTGATTTTTTCCTTATGTTTTAGAAAGAACATCATTATAAATCCAACGAATACAAAAATCCACGCATAATCGCCTATATTGAAAGCTATCAGCTGTGCCGTTATGGTAGTACCGATATTTGCACCTAAAATTACACTTATAGCTTGAGGTAACTTCATCAGTCCTGCGCTTACAAAACCGATTACCATAACTGTAGTGGCGCTGGAACTTTGTAAAACTGCCGTAGTTAATGCTCCTGCTAAAACGCCGAAGACGGGATTTGCTGTAAGCATTGCCAGAATATTTCTCATCTTGTCTCCGGCAGATTTTTGTAATCCTTCCGACATTAAGTTCATCCCGAAGATGAATACTGCCAGCCCACCCAGAAGTGTTGCTACCGTAGTAAAAATACTAATTTCCATCATTATCCTCTCAAATTACAAGCTATAACTATCGCTCAGTTTAATATTATATCATATGAAGTTATCAGGTGTGACAGGTTTTTTATTTTATATGAGAAAATTCTATTTAAATAAACTCAAACAAAAAGGATATTGAAGCATCCAATATCCTCCTTAATATTTTGAAATTACATACTTTTCATAGTAATTGATACGACTAACATCTCTAAAAATTATTCTCTGCTCTATTCCAATTCGTTTAAACTCTTGTAGTATTTTCTTTTTTTAACTACATTTACAATCACAATGCAGATAATCGAAGCTGCCAACACCTGTAATACAACCGCAAAAACCACAATGGTAGTCTTTGGAGTTCTCAATATCTGTTCAAGTTTCGTCGGCTGCTTTTCCTCTATTTTTTCAACCGCCAAGTCCTCTTTGACCTCTTCCTTATCCACAATTTCCTGCTTCTCAACCTTTTTCGCTTCGGCACGCCAACACAAACCTGAATGTGCGTTAAACTCTGAATTATCCGTCATCGCTCTAAATGCGGTTAAGATGGAAAAAATCATAAGAATAATTAAAGTTCTCAATAATATCCTATTCTTCATTGAACTTCCTTTCTACTCTCTAATGAAATTATAACCGATTTTTTCCATTAGTCAAAGGAATTTTTAAATTTACCTGTTTTAAAAGCATCTATGACATAGCTTTCAGCATCTTTCAATTTTTCAGGATCATTCCCCCAAAGCGTTGCGATTATATCATTTTTTTCGAAAGAGTCACCGGTCTTTTTTCTCAAAGTCACACCTGCGGAAAAATCTATCAAATCATCTTTTGCACTTCTTCCCGCACCTGTTTTAACACTTGCAATCCCAATTTTTTCCGCACTTATTTTCTCTATTACATCATCGATTTCTGAAAGCTGTTTCCCCCTTACATCTCTGCTGTACTTAGGATTCTTCATTATGTCGTAATCTTCTACAACCTCTTGATTTCCCCCTTGTGCTTTTATAAAATCTTTAAACTTTTTCAATGCCATGCCGTTTTCTATAGTCTCTTCAGCCAATTTTCTGCCCTCTTCTGCGTTCTTTGACAAATTACATAGGCAGATCATTCTCGATGCGATTTCAATAGATTCTTCGAAAAGCCTGCCTTTGATATTTCCCTTTAGCACCTCTATCGCCTCTATAATTTCATTTCTATTTCCTATCTCCATCCCTAAAGGTTCCGACATATCCGAATATACCAATTGAACTTTTTTTCCTTTTCTCTCTGCGATGTTCTTCATTACATCTCCCAAATTATGGGCATTTTTCAACAATTTCATCAGTGCACCGTCTCCATACTTAATATCCAGCACAATTGCATCTGCATTGGATGCCAATTTTTTACTCATTATGCTGGAAGCTATCAAGGGTATTGTGTCGACCGTTGCGGTAACGTCTCTAAGAGCGTAAATCAACTTGTCCGCTTTGACTATATCATCTCTCTGTGAAATTAAACTAAATCCTACAGTTTTAACATTTTTTTGAAACTCTTCCAGAGAAATATCCGTATTAAACCCGGGAATCGCCGTCAATTTGTCTATTGTCCCTCCGGTGAATCCCAAACCTCTACCACTCATCTTTACTACTTTGCAACCGACTGCAGCTGCTACCGGTCCGGAAATGATGGATATTTTATCTCCAACTCCTCCTGTGCTGTGCTTATCGACTGTAATTCCTTCAACGCCTGACCAATCCAAAGTATTTCCACTTTCCAACATCGCATCTGTTAAATAGAAAATTTCGTCTTCATTCATATTTTGAAAGTAAAGAGTCATTAAAAAAGCCGACATCTGATAATCCGGAATTTCACCTTTTACATATCCGTTTACAAGATAGCGGATTTCATCTTCGGTTAGAGACTTTCCATTTCTCTTCTTTACAATTATGTCGTACATCTTCATAGTGAACCCTCTATTCGCCTAAAAAACTAATTCCCATCAATCAAAATTTCGCTTAGGAAGCTCTTTCCCAATCCTGTTTTATCTACATTAAAGTACTCAGATGCTGTAGCTGATATATCTGCAAATGTATCTCTTATTCCCAAGTAATTATTTTCTTTGATGTTTTTGCCGTACACCAATAGAGGAATATTTTCTCTAGTGTGATTAAATCCTTTGAAACATGGATCATTTCCGTGATCTGCAGATATTATCAAAATATCATCATCCCTTAAATTTTTCATTATCTCGGGAATTCTGAAATCGAATTGCTCCAATGCCTCCCCGTAACCTCTCGGATCCCTTCTATGTCCATATTTGGAATCAAAATCGACCAAATTTACAAATATCAAACCATCAAAATCCATTTTCAATGCTTGTATGGTCTTACTTATTCCATCGTTATTGTCCTTTGTCGTAACCCTCTGAGTAATTCCCCTGTTATTGAAAATATCCGCTATTTTCCCTATGGCATATACCTCTTTTCCGGAATTTTTTAAAATGTCTAACAACGTTGTTCCATGAGGGTCAAGGGCATAGTCATGTCGGTCAGGGGTCCTTACAGGTTTTCCATTTACTCTACGATACGGCCTTGCAATCACCCTGTCACACTGCCATTTTCCTATGAGCATCTCTCTTGCAATTTGGCAAATTCTGTAGAGTTCTTCCAACGGAATGATATCCACATTTGCTGCAATTTGAAACACGCTGTCCGCAGAAGTGTAAACTATTATATTTCCTGTTTTTTCGTGTTCTTCTCCAAGTTTCTCTATGATCTCCACACCTGATATGGATATATTTCCCATGGTCTTTCTGCCGATTCTCTTTTCGAATTCTTCTATGAATTCCTTCGGAAATCCATCTGCATAAGTTTTGCTTGGTACGCTCGTCTCCAAACCGGCTATTTCCAAATGCCCCGTCGTGGTATCTTTTCCTTTGGACAATTCCGACATCTGCCCATAAGACCCTATTATCTTTTCCGGCATTTTGATTTTCGCCTGCTGTGCTATAGGCAGAATTTTTTCCAGATTTAAAATTCCCATAGATTTCAGATTATCAATTTTCAATCTCGGATTTTCCCTTATAATGCTTCCCAGAGTATTGGACCCCATGTCACCAAACTCATCGGCATCTTTCCCATAACCGACTCCTACGCTATCCATTATAATAAGTACTATTCGCTTTGACATAAATCCTCCTTTCAGATTACATTTAATCGATTTTTATCATATCCACTGATTGATTCTCATATGTTCACGACATTTTCCTATAACTTATCATTGAATTTTGTAAGGATTGCCATCTATTGCATCAAACGAAATCAATTTATACGAAACTCCATTGAAGCTGATCGATTCTCTATTTTTTTTTGCGTCCTCATTATGTAAATGCCCGTAAAACACCCTTTTAACACCATATTTTTCAAAAAGTTCGGTAAATCCCGAACTTTGTTTTTTGTCGTTAGTAGGAGGATAGTGTAAAATACCTATTATTTCAGATTTCTCGTCACGACAATCCACTGACATATTTTTCATCTCATATGCTTCTCTTAATGAATTTTCCAGTCTTAGAATCTCTCTTTTATATATTTTATCATCACTTGATGTAAATCCCTCGCTTCCCGGGCAATTCCATCCGCGACTCCCGCAAATGAAAACGTCGTCTGCAAAACAACATCGGTTTTGTACAAATATCATATCATCAAATAACTTATTCAGTTTTCCGATACCGCTCCACCACAAGTCGTGATTTCCTTTAAACAGTATCTTCTTCCCTGGAAGATTATGAATCCACATCAGATCTGTCATCGCTTCGGGTAACTTCAATCCCCACGAGATATCTCCGGCGATAATTACCGTATCCTCTGAAGAAATATTTTTCCTCCAGTTTCTTTCAAGAGTCTGCCAGTGTTTTTCCCATATACCTCCAAAGATGTCCATGGATTTATTCACTTTTTCATCTAATGATAAATGAAGGTCTCCAATTACAAATATTCCCATCGTTCTCCCATTTTTATTTTACTATGTCTTTAAAATCTTCTTGTTCAATCTGATCAAACTTAGGCTCCTCTATATCTTTTAGTGCCTTGTTTATTTTTCTCGTCCTTGCTCCAACCAATTTATCAAATTCTTCATTCACTTTAATTATCTTTTGCTGTATATTTCCTATTATATCCTCAAACTTTCCAAATTCCTGTTTGGTTTCCGCTAAAATTTTCCATACTTCTCCACTCTGTTTCTGAATAGCGAGAGTCTTGAATCCCATTTGTAAGCTATTCAACAAAGCTGCCATGGTCGTCGGCCCTGCAACGTTTATCTTATATGTTCTCTGCAATTCTTCAACCAAATTTCTTCTCACCACTTCTGCATAAAGTCCCTCAAAAGGCAGGAACATAATTGCAAAATTGGTGGTATGAGGTGGTGCTATATATTTTGAGGAAATATCTTTTGCAGCATTTTTTATAGCTGTCTCAAGATTTTTCACCGCATATTCAATTTCTTCTTTATTCCCATTTTCGTAGGCATCGACAAGATTTCCATAAGCATCACCCGGAAATTTTGCATCTATCGGCAAATATACCTTCCCATTTCCTATACCCGGCATTTTTATTGCAAATTCCACCCTTTCCCTGGAATTTGGTCTAACCGCAACATTTTCCTCATACTGCCCAGGTGATAGAATTTCTGACAAAATTGCTCCCAGCTGAATTTCTCCTAAAATTCCTCTGGTTTTCACATTTGATAATACTTTTTTCAAATCTCCAACACCTGTTGCTAAATTTTGCATTTCTCCAAGTCCCTTATGCACTTGCTCCAATCTCTCTGCAACCTGCTGAAAGGATTTCGTAATTCTATCTTCCAATGTTTTTTGTAACTTTTCATCAACTACGTTTTGTATTTTATCCAATTGCGATGTAAGTGTCATCTGGATTTTCTGCAGTTTATCATCATTATCTCTCGTGATTCTCTCCATTTTTGTAGCTACATCACTTAACCTTACATCCTGAATTTGTGCCATCTTATCATGACTTGCGACCATGATGTTAGATAATGTCGCAATATTGGATTGAACGGCTTCTACGGTTTCTCTTCTCATGCTCTGCAATTCCTGAGATGCTTGCTTTTTCATATTTGCGGAATTAAAATACACCATAGTTGAAACCACTGCAACTACCACTGATATTATTAAAACTATAACCAATAAAAAATCCATAATCTCCCCTTTGCGTTAAATGTTCTACTCACCTATAATATCTTGCACAACCTGACTTGCGATAATCAATCCTGCCACAGACGGTACAAACGAAATACTGCCCGGCGGAGTGTGTTTTACTTTAGCTTCTTCTGTGGAAAAAACTATTTTTGTATTTTCAATTCCCCTTTTTCTAAGCTCTTTTCTCATAGTCCTAGCCAGAGGACAAACTTTACTTTTTTTTATAATATCTATTTTTATTTCCAAGGGATTCAACTTGTTTCCCATTCCCATGGAAGATATAACCGGTATTCCCTCTTTCTCACATCGCTGTATTATCGACAACTTTCCTCTTACAAAATCTATGGCATCTACGACATAGTGACAATTTTCCAGCGGAACTTCGCTTATGGAATTTTCATCTATAAATTTCTTTATACAGCGAATTTTTACATGAGGGTTTATGTCGCACATTCTGTCTTTTAGAACCTCAACTTTATCCATTCCCACTGTTGAATTAAGGGCTATAATCTGTCTATTTACATTGGTTACGTCAATTTTGTCAAAATCTATTAAGATAATTTCTCCAATCCCGGCTCTACAAAGAGCTTCGGCGGCAAATCCACCTACTCCGCCGACTCCAAACACGGCAATTTGGGAATTTTTTAATTTTTCTAATTTCTCACTACCTATTAAAATTTCCGTTCTGCTATACATGTCCATTTGCCTATCCTCTAACAATTTCTGACAACTTTTGAAATCACACTTCCGTCATAGCCCAAATAGCTGAGTCTCCTCATAAGTTTTTCCTTGCTTTTTCGCAATTCTTTTTCGTCTTCTGCAGCTTCCATCTTCTTGAAAACCTCATCTCTCTCCAAAAGAGCATTTTTCAATTGTATATCTTCTAAATTCACATTTTCAAGTTGTTCAAACTGATAGAATCCATCTTCTATATTGAACTTGGACACACCTCTTTTTTTCAATTCCATGTCTATTTTGAATTTGCCATACCTTCTGTCCAAAGCATATGTCAGATAATCACAAACGTACTGAATGTCATTTATAAACCCGGCTTTTATTATTACATTCACAGCTTCATCTATCTCTTCTAAAACAAATTTCTTTCTTATCAAATAATCTCTGACTTCCTTTTCCGTTCTCGGTTTATACGATAAATATTTAATTGCACATTCTTTTGCATTTCCTACTGATTTTCCCATTTTTAATCCACTTCAAATAACTTTATAAGTTCACAAGGTTTATATTTATTTCTTCATCACTGAGAGTTCTATATGCTATACAACATTGGAAGTTGTCATCCAACATAACTTCCCTGCAGCACACTCCACCTAACTCTGAAACTATACTATTTTCTCTCACCACTTCATATTTTTTATTTTGAGAAAAGATGCTCTCTCCATTTAACTTAACTATGGCTTCTTTCATAGTCCATATTCTGTAAAACTCTTTCTTTAATTTTTTATCACTATCGCACTCTTTCAAAAATTCGATTTCATTTCTTGTAAAATACCTGCTTGCAAATTTCATGAAATCAATCTTTTTCTTCACCTGAACGTCTATGCCAACATCTCGTCTCCAAATTGCACAAATCCATAAATTTTCACTGTGACTTATGTTAAAATGCATATGATTATTTTCAATATACGGTTTACCCTTTTCAGTTTTAAAAATTTTTAAAGTTATCAAATCACAATTTTCATCTATGTTTCCCGTTTTTTTATAATGGCTAAATGCACGAAAGAGCATATTTTTCTTGTCCATCGGAGAGATCTTTTTATTGAATTTTCTAAACACATATACATTCATCGCAAAATATTTTCCTACTTATTTCATTCGTATAACAAGGACATTATAACCTAATCTCACAAGTTTAACAACTTGCACATTTTTTTCATTCAAATAAATGCGTTGAAATTTCAACAGCTATATATGATTTTATCTTTGAGCACCGCAAAAGATTGTTATCGAAAAAACGCTCAAAATGATATGCATACGTTCACTTTGAGCATTTCTTTAAAATTTCAATCTTTATATTCAAAAAAGTATCGCAACTATATTGTTCAACATGTGCATTGACCATGAATATGATAAATTATCTTTTGATTTTATGTATAAAATTGTAATGGTAACACTAGTCGGGAAATATATCAAAATATCTTCGACTTTGTTTACATGAATGAATATAAATGCTCCCAGAGAAAATATTACGGTTACTTTTCTGATAAGTGATTCCTTCTTCTCATCACCTTTTCCAAATTTCTTTTTCAACGCTGCTGATAATGATGTAATTAAAATTTTCCGAAAAATCACTTCTTCTACCAACGGCACTAAAAAAGCTATCACTACAACTGTATGAAGCAAATCCGCATTTCCATAACTCTCTATTAAAGCTTTCTCATTTTCCGGAGTTTGCAGTTCAAAGCTCATGACCAGTATGCTCGTGATAAATAATGTCAAGAGCATGGATAAAATGATTGTTCCAATTCTAATAACGAATCGTTTTTTAAAATATTTAAAACTTTTTAAAAACTCTTTACCATATGATAGCATAACTGCAACGATTGGCGGAAGATAAATCATCGTCATAATCGAAGATTGATCTTTGGTAAAGTTAAAGATGTACAATGCTATCACTTCCACAGTCGGTGGAAAGATTATGAAGAAAAAATAAATACTCATGCAGACAATATCTCTTATATGATTATTCTGCACTGAATTTCCGCAATTTTCTCCTTCATTTATATTCATTCAAGCTCCCCCTTATGCTTTAATTTATAACAGAACACCTAGATGATCTACACCACCTAAGTGCTCTGATCGAAATCAAAATTTCGCTTTTATTTAGTTTCATACTGAATTTTTTCTTCAATTTCTTTTAACAATTTTTTCTTGAACTCTTCTATGCTCAATTCTCCAATCTCTCCCAAAATGTTATGCCTTAAGGATAGGGTATCGGATTGCTCTTCTCTTTGCCCTATTACGCCTATATAAGTCACTCTTTCATTTCTGGCTTCACGCAACTTATACCCTATCTTCTCATTTCTTACGTCAAGTTCCACTCTAATCCCGGCACCTTCAAGCTCCTTGGCAACCTTCTCTGCGTAAGGTGCAAACTTTTCTGTTACAGTTAACAGTTTAACCTGAACCGGTGCGAGCCACAATGGAAATTTTCCTGCATAATGTTCTGTTAAAATACCTATGAATCTTTCAATTGATCCGAATATTACTCTATGGACCATAACCGGAGTATGTCTTTCTCCATCCGCCCCTACGTATGTAACATCAAATCTTTCCGGCATCTGGTAATCCAGCTGAACCGTTCCACACTGCCACGTCCTGCCTATGGAATCCTCAAGATGAAAATCCAATTTCGGACCGTAAAAAGCTCCATCACCTTCATTTACTACATAATCCAATCCCATTTCTTCCATAGATTCCCTCAGAGCATTTGTGGCTTTATCCCAGAGCTCTAAAGTTCCGATAAATTTTTCTTCCGGTCTTGTGGATAGCTCAACATGATATTTAAATCCAAAAATTTTATACACATAATCAATAAATGAGATTACCTTTTTAACTTCATCTTTTATCTGTTCGGGTGTCATGAATATATGAGCGTCATCTTGTGTAAACGTCCTCACTCTCATTAAACCGTGCAACGCTCCCGATAATTCATGCCTATGAACCTGACCGAGCTCACCCATTTTTATGGGTAGATCTCTATAGCTGTGAAGCTTTCTTTTAAATGTTAACAGTGCACCGGGACAGTTCATCGGTTTAACCGCATAGTTTTCATCATCTATTGTTGTAAAATACATATTATCTTTGTAATTGTCCCAATGACCTGATGTATGCCAAAGTTGTTCATTTAAAATTATCGGTGTCTTTATTTCCTCATATCCTCTTTTTATGTGCTCTTCTCGCCAAAATTTTTCAAGCTCATTTCTTATTATCATACCTTTCGGCAAGAAGAATGGAAATCCGGGTCCCTCCTCAAAGATAGCGAATAAATCCATTTCTCTTCCAATTTTTCTGTGATCTCTTTTCTTCGCTTCTTCCATTTTACCAATGTATTCATCAAGCTCTTGCTGAGATGGAAAACTCGTTCCATAAATTCTCTGCAGCATCTTGTTATCCGAATTTCCTCGCCAATATGCACCTGCTACGCTAGTCAACTTAACAGCTTTTATATTGCTCGTTTTTTCCATGTGAGGACCTGCACACAAATCTACAAAATCACCCTGTTTATAAAAGGAAATTATCTCTCCATCCGGCAAATCTTTAATAAGTTCAATTTTATAATCTTCATTTCTATCCTGCATAAACTTTATAGCCTCTTCTCTGGGAAGCTCAAACCTTTCCAATGGATATCCTGCCTTGATGATCTTTTTCATTTCTTTTTCGATTTTCCTCAAATCATCTTCTGTAAATTTGTGTTCAAGATCTATATCGTAGTAAAATCCATTTTCAATTGCCGGACCTATTGCCAGTTTTGCTTCCGGCCAAATAGTTTTAATAGCCTGTGCCATTATATGAGAGCTGGTATGTCTATATGCCTCTCTGACAGCCGCATCGCTAAAATCTATCTTTTTGCTTGACATCTTTATTTCCTCCTTTTATCTCTTTATTATGCCTGTTACACTTCATAAAGTGCCAAATCGATTAGCATATCAATCAGTTTTTCATATGTAAGACCCATTGATTCCCACATTTTAGGATACATGCTCGTCTTGGTAAATCCCGGCATGGTATTTATTTCATTAAATATGACTTCATTATTTTCAGTTAAAAAGAAGTCTATCCTTGCCAATCCTCTACACCTGAGCTCTTTGTAAATGAACTCCGCTTCTTCTCGAATTTCTTTTTTGAATTCCTCGCTTATGTAGTCAACCATTCGTGTTTTAGATTCTCCGGAATGATATTTCGCCTCGTAATCGTATATTTCTACATTTGAAGATATAACTTCACCCGGATTTGTACTTTTGATCTTTAGATTTCCTAAAACTCCTACTTCTATTTCTCTGCCCACTACTCCTTTTTCGACAATAACCATATCATCCATCTCAGCCGCAAGCCTTATAGCATCGAAAAGAGCATCCTTATTTTTAACTTTTGTAATGCCCACCGAAGATCCTCCGTTGGCAGGTTTTACAAATAGAGGATAATCATCCTTTAATTTTTCATGAATCTCATTTAAGACTCCCATAGGATTTGTCATAAATTCTCCTCTGGAAGCTGCCACATATTTTGTTTGTAAAATTTTTCCCGTGTTTTCGATGATTCTTTTGGTCATCACTTTATCCATACACACCGCTGATGACATAGTCCCGCATCCTACATATGGAATTCTCATAATTTCCATCATTCCCTGTATTGTTCCGTCTTCCCCATTTTGTCCATGAAGAATAGGAAATATACAGTCTACAGTAAAAATTCTCGTTGCTGTATCCTCGGAATTTTCCGACTCTACGATTTTGCTTCCTATCAATACAACTTCTTCACCGAATTTGACTGAAATGTTTAAATTGGTTTCTCGATCAATCCAGCTTCCTTTTTCAATTTCATCAGGACTCGCATCCGTCCATAGCCACTGACCGGTTTTTGTAATACCTATAGTATTTATTTGATACTTGTCGCGATTTATTACTCTCAATACCGATGCTGCAGAAATACATGATACCTCGTGTTCCGTTGATTTACCTCCGAATAATATGAGTATGTTCATTTTTTCTTTGCCCAATTTATCTATCTTGCCCATTTTATGTCTCTCCAATCTTTAAAATCTCTTACATAAAATTTCATACTACTTTTAATTTTACATATATATTGACATTATAGCAAATAAATCTTCCAATTTTTTATTTATTATATAATTCTATCGCTTTATCGATATCTCCATCGAATATTTTTTTCCCGTTTTTAAGCAGTATGCCTCGCTTGCAAAACTCTTTTGCAGTGCTTACTGAATGTGTGACAAACAACAGTGTGACATCGTCATCAGACATTATTTCGCTGACTTTTTTTACACATTTCTTTCTGAAGTCTACATCTCCTACGGATAAGGCTTCATCTATAATTAAAATTTCAGGCTTTATATTAACATTTACCGAAAATCCCAGTCTTGCTTTCATACCGGACGAATAGGTTCTGACCGGTTGGTCAATATAGTCGCCCAATTCGGCAAATAATTCTATATCTTTTTCTACTTCCTTTATTTCCTCTTCTTTTAAACCGAGTAACCTTCCTCGCAGAAATATATTTTCTCTTCCCGTCAATTCCGGATCAAATCCCGATGTCAACTCAAGCAATGCACTTACTCTTCCATCTACGCTCACTTCTCCGCTGCTGGGATAAGTAACCCCCGTTATCATCTTCAATATCGTAGATTTTCCGGCACCATTTTTACCGA
Organism: Eubacterium brachy ATCC 33089; assembly: GCA_000488855.1. Lineage (GTDB taxonomy): Bacteria > Bacillota > Clostridia > Peptostreptococcales > Anaerovoracaceae > Gallibacter > Gallibacter brachus. The sequence continues at coordinate 17,940 of KI535270.1, forward strand.
ACAGCGCCACAGCGTCACCTTTATTTATTCCAAATGAAACATCGTCTACAGCTTTTTTTTCCTTATGAGGAATTTTTTTGAAAAAAACTGATAACAGTCGTTTTTTTTCACTTGAATACAATTTATATATTTTGGTTACACTTTTAAACTCAATTACTGCTCTGTCCTTCGTCATATTTCCTCCGACTCTTACTGGATTATATCATTGCCAAAATTCTTTAAATTATAATACATCCGGCATTTCTTTTTTCATTTTTTTAAATACTCTAACCGCTGCACACCACATTATCAACGTTTCTGCCAAAAATAATCCCAGCTCCGCCGGTGATTGATAAAACCACTTGTGATGTACAAAACAATTCCTATATCCTTCAACTACGAAAGTAACCGGATTGGCCATAAGTATTCTTCTCGCCCAAACGTTTTCTATTGTCGAAATTGGAAACATCATCCCTGACATCCAAAACAATGCTGTTGAAAAAGCCTTTACCAAATTGGTAAAATCTTTGCTCATGGCACCCAAGACCGATGAAAACAAGCACCAACCTGTCATCATCACAAACATCAACAACATATAAAAAGGCAGCTGTATGTAATATACCGAAACACCTTTTCCTGATAGTATATACACTATCATAACCAAAGATACCAAGACGCATTGAACGACAATATGAGACAGACTGAAAAACGTAGGTATAGTCGATGTAGGAAATTTCATTTTAGTTATTAAAAATGTGTATCTTCTCATCGCAGTAGGACCGCTGTTCCACATTTCACTTATGTAAAACCAGCATACCATTCCTGCAATTAACCACAAAATAAATGGAAATCCGTCGATTCCCGCTTTTTTTCTCAAACCGAAAGAAAACGCAAACCAATATATGAATATTGTAACTATGGGTTTGATAAAAGCCCATGCCCATCCTAAGGCAGCTCCGCTGTAGGTTTTCTTTAAATCCGATTTTGCCAAATTAAAAATTTGATGACGCCACGTTATGTGTTCTTTGATTATATTTTTAATTTCCATTTAACATCTCCTTGAACTTTTCAACTCTTTTTACTACGTCATCTGCCGCAAACACGGATGAGCCTGCCACCAGGATATCGGCTCCCGCTTTTACTAATTTCCTGCCATTTTCCAAGTTCACTCCGCCATCTACCTCTATTACAAAATTATACCTGTTTTCTTCTCTTATCCTTTTCAGCTTTCGTATCTTTTCCAGACTGGATTCTATAAACTTCTGCCCTCCAAACCCAGGATTTACAGACATCACCAAAACTAAATCCACGTATTCTAAGATATTTTCTAAAGACGAAATCGGTGTCGCCGGATTTATCGAAACTCCTGCCTTTATCCCCTTGCTTTTAATGTGATCTATAGTCCTATGAAGATGCATACACACTTCCTGATGAACTGTTATGTATTCCGTATTCTCTGTCACGAATTCATCTATATATCTGTCCACATTCTCTATCATCAGGTGGACATCAAAAGGCATTTTCGTTTTACCTAAAAGGCTTTTCATAACAACTGCACCGTAGCTTATATTAGGTACAAAATGCCCATCCATGACATCTACATGTATTATATCCGCCCCTGCTTTTTCTATAGTGGAAATCTCTTCTCCCAACTTTGAAAAATCCGCCGATAATATTGACGGAGCTAATCTACTCATAATTTCCTTCCTTTTTCTGTGAATTAAACGATCTCATTCTAAAACTTTCTTTTTTCCTTTTCCATTATCTCACTGAGCTGCATCTTGTACGATTCATATCTGCTCTTATGAATTTGTCCGCTATTTAGAGCCTCTATTACTCTACATTCAGGTTCATTTATGTGCATACAATCTCCAAACCTGCACTCTGTTCCAATTTTATCTATTTCTGTGAAATAATTTTTTAAAGATGTACTTTTGATGTCTATCAGATCAAAAGACGTAAATCCGGGTGTGTCATAAATTAACGTATTTTCATTTAATTGAAAGATTTCAACATGTCTTGTGGTATGTTTTCCTCTCTTGTTTTTTTTACTTATACTTCCGATTTCAAGATCCAATTTGGGATTCAGCGCATTTATTATTGTCGATTTTCCTACTCCTGACGGTCCTGCAAAAGCCACTTTTTTACCCGTCAGTTTCCTCTTTAGGTAATCCATACCTTTTCCGGCAATTCCGCTAATGAAAATTACCGGACATACATTTTTATAAATATCCTTGATTTTATCAATATCTTCACCTTCTGCTTCATCAATTTTGTTTATGCATAACAACACATCTACTCCATGTTCTTTCGCTACAACCATAAACTTATCTATGATGTACGGATTCGCTTTCGGAGAAGACGCTGATGCTACTATAACTATAACATCAACATTTGAAACGGGTGGTCTTACAAATGAATTCTTTCTTTTTTCAATTTTTTCTATTACACCCTCTTTACCATCTATAACATCCACCTCAACGACATCTCCTACGCACGGAGTAATACCTTGTTTTTTTAATATTCCTCGCGCTTTACAACAATAGATTTCACGTTTTAGCGATTTGCCGTCATCTGATATGACGTGTACATAATAAAATCCACCGATGCCTTTAAAAATTATTCCTCTTTTATTCACTATGAAAATTTAACCTCTTTTCTTAAGACCTCAACGCCGTCAAATCTAACTGAAATCACTCCTCTACCGGTTCCTTCAATAGTGACCATTTCCTGCCCATTTTTCCTGTACTTCTTTTTATTTACTACATGTCTGTTCTTACCCGCTTCATCCGACACCACTATATCCAAGATAAACGTATCCGATTTAGCTTCATCTAAAGGAAGATATATATTTACTTTACCTATCTCCCCTTTATTTATTTTAATGTCAACGGTTTCATTTTTTTCAACCTTAGTTCCGCTATTATATGATTGCCAGATAATTTGATCTTTTCCGTACTCATCCGAAACTCCTTCAGTCACCTTACCGAGTTTTAATCCCAGATTTTCGAGTGATTTTTTTGCAGCTTCTTTAGTCATGCCCAACAAATTCGGTACTTCCACCTTTTCCTTGCCGCTTCCATCGCTTACGACTATATTTATGCTCGTAACTCCACTTGCTTTGGCTCCTGCCTTAGGCGATTGCTCAATTACAGTACCTTTCGGCTTGTCGCTCGCCTTTTCACTCACCGTTCCAATTGAGAATCCGTATTCTTCTGCCATTTGTTTTGCTTCATCTTGAGTTTTTCCAATCAAATTAGGCACTATTCCCTTAACATTTCCTTTGGAAATTTTAACCTTTATTATTTCACCTTTTGCAACCTTTGTGCCGGCTTCAGGATTTTGACTTATTATCCCATCTCTTTTCACCTTATCCGACTCTTCATATCCGTCTACCTCAATCTTCAGATTTACTTCCTTGACTTTTTGTTCCGCCTCTTCCAAAGTCATCCCTTTCAAATCAGGGACTTCTATGTTTTTCTTGCTTCCAAAGACGAATATGCTGCCGATGATTCCGACAACTATCACCGCCAAGGCTACTATTCCTATAATCTTTTTTCTATTTCTGCCTCTCTTATTTCCACTCTTGTTTTTGGTGGATCTCATATTGGTTCCCGAAGGATTATATTCCATTTTTGAATTGACGTTTTCTCCGTATCCATCGCTAATACCTTCTGAATATCCCGCTTTATCAATCGCATCGTTTCTCCTGTACACGGAAGTGTCTCCCATAACTCTCCCCACGACTGTAACATTGTCCAAAGCTTCTAAAATTTCTCCAAAGGAATGAAATCTCGATTCCGGATTTTTTTCCGTAGCCTTTAAAACTATTTTTTCCAAATTAGGTGGAATGTTATGATTATATACAGAAGGAGGTGTAATCATTTCATTTATCTGCATCAATGCCACTGTCACCGGATTATCTCCATCAAAAGGAACCTTACCTGTAAGCATTTCAAAAAGCAGTATCCCAAACGAATATATATCCGATTTTTCATCAACCTTTGCACCTTTTGCCTGCTCAGGAGAAAAATAATGTACAGATCCCATCACCTGCTCTTTCGATGAATCCACAATAGTAGTATCGGACACAGCCTTTGCTATTCCAAAGTCGGTGATCTTTAGCACTCCTTCGCTTGTAACCAGTATATTATGGGGTTTTACATCTCTGTGTATAATTCCATTTTTATGAGCGGCCCATAGCCCTTGAGCTATTTGCTTTGCATAGTCTATGGCTTCCTTGTAGTTCAATGGAGACCTTTCATCTATCACTTCGCTCAGGGTCTTTCCATCAACCAATTCCATCACTATATAATTTACATTCCCTTCCTGCCCTACATCGAAAATACTTACGATGTTTTGATGGGACAAACTGGCTGCCGCATGAGATTCTCTTCTAAAGTTTTCTACAAATTTTATATCTTTTGTAAATTCAGGCTTCAAGATTTTAACTGCGACAAATCGCTTTAAAAGTCTACATTTAGCCTTGTATACTACCGCCATTCCTCCATCACCGATTTTTTCAATCAGTTCATATCTTCCGGCAATAACGTTTTTATTATCCATTTTGGAATCCCCCCTCTATTTTCAAGCAAACAACCGTGATATTGTCTTTTCCCCCATGTGCATTTGCTCTGCTCAGAAACTGTTCTGCCAATTTCGACATATCTTTTTCATGTTTGATTAAATCACAAATTTCATTTTCATCAACTTCGTTATAAAGACCATCTGTACACAATAGCAACACGTCATTTTTTCGCAATTTTTCAATGTAATAGTCGGCTTTGACCGGATACTCAACTCCCAGTGCCTTCGTTATCTTATTGCTTTCCTCGTGATTTATCGCATCTTCCTTTGTTATTGCTCCTTTTTTTACAAGAAGATTTACGTAACTGTGATCTTCCGTTATCTGTCTCAGCTCTCCATCTCGGAAAATATATGCCCTACTATCACCTGCATTGGCAAAGTACGCTTTATTACCGTTTATGTAGCACATCACCAGAGTGGTTGCCATTCCGACATTCTCCGGAGCCTCTATAGCTCTGTGTATTATTCTTATATTGGCAGCTTCAACACAACTTTCCAAATATTTTAAAATGCTGTTTTCTTTTCTTTTTCTAATTGGCTTCTGTTTTATCATTTCCGCTATTTCAGACACTGCCATTCCACTGGCAGTCTGTCCTGAATTATGACCGCCAACTCCATCCGCCACTATGAAAACGCCTTCTTGAGGCAAAATGAAGCACGAATCCTCATTGCTCTCCCTTTTCATACCTTTGTGGCTTTTAAACCCTACTCTTGTCATATCTACGCCTCTTTCACAATCTTTGCGATAAAAAAACCGTCCGTATCATCTCTGTTTGGCAACAAAAGAATTTTCTTTTCCAATTTGAAATCGATATTTTCTTTCAAAAACCTTTCAACTATAGCTTCATTCTCATCTCTATTGATAGTGCATGTGCTATATAATAAAATTCCCTCTTCTTTCAGATACTTTGCCGAAGCTCGTAAAATTTCAAACTGTATTTCATATAATTTTTTGATTTTTTCACTGTTTTTCCTATATTTTATTTCAGGTTTTCTGGCGATTACACCTAATCCTGAACACGGAACATCACATAAAACTCTGTGACATTTCTCTACTAAATCCTCTTCGGGCTTTGTCCCATCCCACAATGATGCCTGTACATTGCTAAGTCTCAATCTCTTGGCTTCATTTTTGATCTTTTTAATTTTGTGCATGTATATGTCCCTGCTGTAAACCATCCCGGTATTTTTCATTCTTTCGGCTATTGCAAAAGTTTTTCCACCGGGTGCTGCACACACATCTACGACGCACAGGTTTTTTTCTATTTCCATCTCTTTTATCAAAATCTGTGAAGATTCATCCTGTACTGAGTAAAATCCTCTTTCGTATAAGCTGTTAGCAACCAAATTTTTACCAAATAGTTTGAGTGCCGTATCAGTCCTTTCACTTGCGACACTTTCTATGCCCATAGCTTTTAATTTTTTCTGTAATTCATCTCTTGAAATCTCATTCAGGTTGGTTCTCACAAAAAAATTCGGATGCCTATTCAGTGATTTTAAAATATTTTCAGTTTCAACTAATCCGAATTGATTGACAAATAGCTTCAAAATCCACGTTTCAAAGGAATATTTTATTTTCCAAAAACTAATTATATCACTGATTTCCTCACTTTTGGGAACAGGATTTAAATTTTTTCCTTCTCTTGCATATCTCTGTAAAATTGCATTCACAAATTTATCTCTTCCTTTTGCAAATTTCTTTGCAATCTTTACAGATTCGTTAACCACAGTATATGACTTAATTGAATTCATATACTCTAGCTGATATATTCCGCTTCGCAATATTGTTAAATCCTGCGGTCTGACATCTTTTATCTTTCCCCTTATCAATCTGCTTATTTTATAATCCAAAAGATATTTATTTTCCAACACTCCATAAACTATTTCCCTTACGAAAGCCGGTTTTGTCGGCTTATTTTTATCTATTATATTGTTCGTAGCTATGTTGGAGTATTGCCTTTTCTGCTCAACAGCCATAAGAATATCATACACCGTTTTTAAATTTATATCTAATTTATTTTCCAATCCATCATCCTCACAAGAGTGCAAATATCGCTACATCGTCACATGTATGCAGTTCCTTTTTAATTTTACATACCTTTCAAACTTCATTCTTCATTCAGTTTCTACCTCTTATTGCAAGCAGCCTTAGAAGCTGAATCACCGATACAGCCAATGCCGCTACATACGTCATAGCCGCTGCTCCCAGTACTTTTTTTACTCCTGACTTCTCTTCTCTAAAAATAATCCCCTGTTTTTCCAATTCCACCAATGCTCTTTTACTCGCATCGATTTCGACAGGCAGAGTTACAATATGAAACAAGGTAGTAACAGCGAACATTATTATTCCTAACTCTAAAATTATGTAACTACCTGTGAATGAATTTGATCTCTCCAGTAAAAATCCCACAAAAATTAGTATCCATGCCGTTCTGCTGGCAAAACTCACAGGTGTTGCCAGGGCATCCCTAAATTTAAAAAATACATATCCGTGCTGCTTTTGCAAAGCATGACCTGCTTCATGAGCGGCTATGCTCACAGCGGAAATGCTCTTGCCGTTCACCACATTTTCAGATAGTCTTATTATCTCTTTTCTATGATCGTAGTGATCCGTTAAATCTCCACCGACAGGTTCAATTCTGATATGACTCAATCCATTTACATCTAAAATTCTTCTCGCTGCTTGCATTCCTGTCATACCTGTTCTGTTATTTATCTGCGAATATTTTCTGAAATTTCTATTTACGTTGTAACTGGAAACCATGGCTAGAATTATCGCTACCAACAATAGCAATCCATAAGGGCTGTAAAAGCCGTATAATCCATATCCGTACATCTTCTTACTTCCTTTCCTTAAGTCAATCGTTTATAAAAATAAATCCAACCTCTCTGAAAGTTAAAATCATCCCAACATACTTCCTATTTCAACATCGTTTCCCTTTATAAAATCCTCTACACTCATCCTTTTTTTGTTAGGTACCTGTACTACCTTAATGAGCAAGCTGCTGCCCTTTGCCGTTGCCACTTCAATTCCGTCGTTTGAAACATTCAATATTCTTCCGGGCGTATTCCCTTTCTGTCTGATACCTTCCAGGGCTTCTGCATCCCATATCTTAAAAACCTCTCCGTTCCTGTATGTATAAGTTCCTGGCCACGGATACAAACCTCTAATCTGTCGTTCCAATTTTTTTGCATCTTTAAAAAAATCCAAGAGTCCATCAGATTTTGACAGCATATCGGCATATGTAACCTTCGACTCATCCTGTTTTTCTATGTTTACCGTATTATTCATTATGTCATCCAAATTATCTATAAGTAAATTTCCACCTATAATTGATAGTTCTCTATGCAAATCTGCACCATTTTTCTTTCCAATCTCAGTACACGACTTGGCGATTACATCTCCGGTATCCAACCCTTCCGACATCTGCATTAAACTTACACCTGTCTCTTCATCGCCTGCCATAATCGCCCTCTGTATAGGTGCAGCCCCCCTCCATCTCGGTAAGATGGAGGCGTGAATATTGATGCACCCCAGTCTTGGAAGCATCAATATTTCACGTGGCAAAATTTTGCCATAGGCTGCCACAACAATCAGGTCCGGACTATATTGTCTCAATTCGTTTATGAATTCTTCATTGTTCTTAATTTTTTCAGGCTGCAAAACTTTAATTTGATTTTTTAATGCAACTTCCTTAACCGGTGAAAATTTTACTTTCTTTCCTCTGTCCTTTGCCATATCAGGCTGACAGACGACATATCCCACCTCGTGTGAGCTCCCTATTAGTTTTTCCAGGGGATATACTGCAAATTCAGGTGTTCCCATATAAACTATCTTCATTTACGCTTACGCTCCTTCAAATTTAAATTCATGCTGAATCTCTATCTTACTTCACTCATCAACATCGCCGTTTTCTGTGGTTATTTCATGTATATCTATTGCTTTATCAGTATATAAAATTCCATCCAAGTGATCCATTTCATGACTTATCACTATAGCTTCAAAATCTTCAAAAGTCTCTTGATGATATTCTCCATTTCTATCTATATATTTAACCGTAATTTTCTGCGGTCTCTTCACACTACCTACATAATTCGGCACGCTCAAACATCCCTCCTGAGAAATTTGTTCCCCTTCCGAAGATAGTATCACCGGATTTATCAACTCAAAATATCTATCGGGACTTGGAGCTGCAATACATACTCTTCTTGAGATACCCACCTGTGGTGCTGCAATTCCAACTCCGTTTTCCGATTCCATCGTCTCTTTCATATCATCCAACAGAATCGTTATTCTCTCAGTTACTTCCTTCACTTCTCTTGCCGTTTTTCGTAAAATATCATCACCTTTTACGAATATATTTCTAAGTGCCATTTTATCATATCCTCCATAATTTTATGGGATCTACATCTACCACGACGCTGATTCCCTCTCTTCTCTCCCTCATTTCATCTCTAAATTTTTTCACTGTTTCGAATATATTGCAAAGGCTGTCTTCATGTAATTTTAGAAGCGTTATAGCCTTATGTTTATCGTCGCCATATTTTGGGCTCTGTTGAGTATCATCATCTATTTCTTTTCTTTCTCCTAATTCCGTTTCTAGAAAGCTGTTATCACTCTCATTTTTTATCATTTTTTCAGTTTTTTTGTATGGTATTAAATATTTTTTCCCTATTATTATTCTTTCGTCCGTATTCTCACTTATGAGCTTTTCCAGTTTTCTCCACGCGCTCTTGACCGTCTTGGCATTTTTACCGATTAAAGCTATTTCACATAATACGCTATATGGTGGATAGTCAAAGGTCTTTCTCATCTGACTTTCCTTTTCAAAAAACATTTCACCATCTTGTCTTGCTCCTGTAACGATTGCAAAATCTTCAGGCTGGTATGTCTGTAGAACTACCTTTCCTCTATCGTAGCCTCTTCCCGCTCTACCACTGCTATGTACAATATTTTGAAAGCATCTTTCCCTGCCTCGATAATCTAAAGAATTCAACCACGTATCTGCAGCAATTATTCCCACGAGACCTACATTTGCAAAATCCAATCCCTTCATTATAATCTGAGTTCCTATGAGAATATCAAATTCTTTTCTCTCAAAGGCTTCAATGATTTCCCTGATATCACCTATTCTCTTTGCGTGATCGACATCCAAAATTCTCGTTTTTACATTTGGAAATAACTTGTCAACTTGTTCTTTGACAGTCTCTGTTCCCGCGCCAAAATGCTTGATATAGTTGCTCCCACATTTAGGACATACTCTTACCTTATGGTGAACCCTTCCGCAATATGTACATCTCAATCTGTCCTCTCTTTTAGAATATGCCATGGGGACATTGCATTTTTGACATTTTATAACATGCCCACAATTTCTGCAAGATACAAATGTTGAGTACCCTTTTTTATTGATAGTAAGCATAACTTGTTTGTCACTGTCAATCGCTCTGTTGATTTCATCATAGAGTTTCCTGCTGAAAATCGACGTGTTTCCTTTTTTTAATTCTTCCCGCATGTCAACTACGCTGACTTCCGGCAACTCGACAAAATTATATCTGTTTTTAATCACCAATCTTTTGTAGTCGCCCGCATGGGCTTTTATCATGCTCTCTACGGAAGGTGTTGCACTGCCCAACATCACTATTCCATCGTTGATATTTCCCCTTCGTATGGCTACATCTCTCGCATGAAATTTGGGCGTCATCTGAGACTTATAAGACATATCATGCTCTTCATCTAAAATAATCACACCTATATTTTTCAGTGGTGCAAAACACGCCGATCTTGCACCTATTACGACAGATTTTTTTCCTGATTTTATATCATACCATTGCTCTCTCTGTTCACTTTTTGTTAACTTGCTGTGAATTACAGCAATCTTTTCTTTGCCTAACTTGTATATAAATCTATCGATCAACTGTTTTGTCAATGTTATTTCAGGGACCATCACTATAGCGGTTTTGTTCTTCTCAAGAGTCTTTTCCACAGTCCTTAAATAGATTTCCGTTTTTCCTGAACCTGTAACACCGTCCAATAAAAACACCCTATGTTCATTCTTCTCTATGCTTTTTTTTATTTCATCCAGAGCCATCTCCTGCTCAAAGGTCAATCTTTGTATATCGCTGCCCGCACCTGAGTAATCGTCCAGCAAGTCTCTGTTTTTACGCATTTTCCCACTATGGCTGTTTGCAAACAAACTTATGCAATCTATGTACTTCGCAAAATATCTTTCCCTCATCCAAAGTGCCACGTCCATGGCTTCTTCCGTGATGCCCTCTTTCTCATTTACCGATATGACGGATTTTACGATCAAATCGTTTTGATCAACTTCCATTTCTTGCAAAATACCCGCTATAAAGCCTTCTTTCTCCAGGTCGTTTTTTCCGAAAGGCACTATAACCTTGCATCCGATTTTAACTCTTTCAAAGTCACATTTGTATGTAAAAAACCTGTCTACATTAGCCGATTTGTTTTTTATAACCACACTTACATACATATAATTTAATGCCTTTCTTCATGTCTATACTACAATAAGAAAATATCGCTTTCCTCACATTTCTTTATCATTTCATTCGGCCAAACGGATACCTGAACCTCACCTATGTGCGCCTTTCTCAAAAAATACATGCACAACCTGCTTTGACCGATTCCTCCTCCAACTGTATAAGGCAGCTCCCTGTTTAAAATTTTCTTGTGAAAATCCAGGTTCTCTCTGTCTTTTTTCCCTGAAATTTCAAGTTGTTTCTTCATTGATTCTTCGTCTACTCTAATTCCCATTGACGATATTTCATAGGCGCTTTCCAATATGTCGTTCCATAGAATTATATCTCCGTTTAATTCCCAATCATCATAATCGGGAGCTCTGCCGTCGTGAGGCTTTCCAGACTTCAAATTTCCGCCTATCTTCGATATGAAAACGGCTCTTTCCTTCTTTGCAATTTCGTTTTCTCTCTCTTCCGGATTTAAGTCCGGATACATATCTTCCAATTCCTGTGAAGTTATGTATTTTATTTCGTTTGGAAGATCAGTTCTCAATTCCGGATAATGTCTGTTGACAAAATCTCCTAAATTTTTAAGAGCTATGTAAATCCTGTCTACTACATCTTCTAAATATTCTTCAGTTCTATCCTCTTTTTTAATGACTTTTTCCCAATCCCATTGATCCACATAGATCGAATGGGTATTGTCCAATTCCTCATCTCTTCTTATGGCATTCATATCGGTGTATATTCCGTGTCCCGCCTTTATTCCGTATTTACCCAAAGCCATTCTTTTCCATTTTGCAAGAGATTGAACTATTTGAACCTCTGTCTCATTCATATCCTTTACAGTAAAATCTACAGTTCTCTCAATTCCGTTCAGATTGTCGTTCAAGCCGCTTTCTGGCGTTACGAATAACGGTGCTGAAACCCTTCTCAAACTCAATCCGTAGGCAAGTTCCTGTTGAAAAAAATCTTTGATTTTTTTAATAGCCCTCTGACTTTCCATATAGTCTATAACCGGTGTATAATCCTTTGGAATAAACAATTTTGACATTTTAACCTCCATATTTAAACTAATCTCGCTTTCAATTTATCTACGATTTATCCATCCATTTGGAAAATTCGCAACCACAATAGTTCTGTCGATACAGCCCCATCTTATTGGATAACTCGACACTTCTCCTATAGCCATCCAATTTTTTAAAATTTCCGTCCAAATAAAGAACTCCTGTTTTTTTACTTATATTTTTTCCAATAGTACTGATTTTTAAATAACTTTTGTGCGGGCTGACTGTTAAAGTAGTTCCGAATATGTGAAATTTTTCTTCTTTGGCAATTCTGGCAGTTTCATACAGTCTCAGCGAAAAGCATTTGCTACATCTGGCTCCACCTTCTTCACAATCTTCATAGCCTTTAATATATTCAAAATACGTTTCGGTGCAGTACTCATCATCAATCATCTTGACTTTATCTCTCGAAATCTGATTGATAAATTCTATGGCTTTAATCTGATTTATTTTTCTCCTTAAATATTCTCTTTGCTCAGTTATATTGGGATTATAATACAATATAGTTATGTCGAAATTCTCCATCAACTTTTCTATAACCGATGTGCTACAAGGACCACAACAAGAATGTAATAAAAGTCTGGGCTTACATTCCAAACCTGTATTTTCAGGCTCCATATTCTCAACTATGGTATTTCCTCTTGTGATTTGGTATAATCTGTTCTTTCTCATATTTTTCACATTCTCTCCACATTTAACTCATTTATATGTGAACATTGATATTCTGCCATTTTTCGTAGATAACCTTCTACTCGGATTTCCACTACTGATTTTCCCTTTCAATTCTGAATTTCAAAATACGAATATCCTTCAGGTTTTCATCGTTATATTATACCATATTTTCCCGGCTTTTCAAAAAAAAAATATTATGGAAACATTGTATTTTCAATGGTTAAAATTAACCATATCTTTATCATCCCTCAGCTTTTATGTTATACTGTTTCATAGGTCACTTACGGAGTTGAAAATGAATAGAATATACACAATAAATAACTATTTAAGAAAAATATTCGGCGAAAAAGTCGTAAAACTCTCTCTAGATGGCGGTTTTACGTGTCCAAATCGGGATGGCACAAAAGGTTTTGGTGGATGTGCTTTTTGCTCCTCCACCGGTTCAGGGGAGCTATCCAGCGATATACCGAGTCAAATACAATTGCTATCCGACAAATGGAGCCATGTCAATAAATACCTTGCATACTTTCAAAATCATACAAATACCTATGCTCCGCTTTTACGCTTGCGAAATTTGTTTTTCGATGCTTTAAGCCAAGATAAGATCGTGGGATTAGTAGTTGCAACTCGTCCGGATTGCTTGAGCGATGAAGTAGTGTCGCTGCTTTCTGAAATTCAGCAAACTCATTTTATTTGGGTTGAACTCGGGCTGCAAACAATTCACGATGAAATTGCCAACTCCATAAACAGAGGATATCTTCTATCCGAATATGATCAGGCGGTAAAAAAACTGAACGATGCCGATTTGAAATATGTTACTCATCTGATTTTAGGGCTACCCGGCGAAAATCGCTTACAAATGGAAGAATCCTTAAAGTACGTGTGTAACAAATCTCCTTTTGGGCTCAAATTGCACATGTTAAACATTGTCAAAGGCAGTCAAATGGAACTCACCCACAGAGATTATTCATATTTTAAATCCATAGACCACTATGTCAATTTTGTGTGTGATTTTATCGAAATAATACCAAAAGACATAACCATCCACAGACTTAATGGCGATGCTCCCAGGAACATACTTATTACACCTGAGTGGAGTTATAAAAAAAGAACCATTCTAAACAGCATTAACAAAGAGTTGATAAATAGAAACAGTTGGCAAGGCAAATTTTTCGAGATTACCGATTGACGTCTGGAAATTTTTTAGTATATATTTATCACCTTTTCCGTATTGAAGCCTCTTCCTCTGTGAACTTACTTATTGACACTCTTTTTTTTTAGTATTAAAATAAATGTATAATTGTATACAAAGTATATGGAGGTCAATATGAGTAAAACGCTTACGTACAAAATTCTTGAGAATCATCTCTTATCCGGAGAACTTATTCCAGGTACAGAAATCACCATAAAAATGGATCAGACTTTGACTCAAGATTCCACAGGAACAATGGTCTATCTGCAACTTGAAGCAATGGATGTCGATCATGTGAAAACAGAACTTTCTGTAGCATATATAGATCACAACACTTTGCAAACCGGCTTTGAGAATGCTGATGATCATGCATTTATTAAGAGTGTTGCACAACGCCACGGAATTTTGTTCTCAAAACCCGGCAACGGAATTTGTCATCAACTTCATTTGGAGAATTATGGAATTCCCGGTAAAACTCTTCTGGGATCGGACAGTCATACTCCGACCGGTGGCGGTCTGGGTATGATCGCGATAGGTGCAGGTGGTTTAGACGTAGCGGTTGCAATGGCTAAGGGAACATACTCCTTGACGGTTCCCAAGGTTGTAAATGTCAAACTGAAAGGTTCATTAAAGCCTTGGTCTTCTGCCAAAGATGTCATATTAAAAGTTCTAAAAGAGCTGACTGTAAAAGGTGGTGTCGGCAAAGTTGTCGAATACACCGGTCCCGGCGTTTCCTCTCTATCTGTTACTGATAGAGCCACGATTACGAACATGGGAGCGGAACTCGGTGCTACAACTTCTATCTTTCCCAGCGATGACAATACCAGAGCATATTTAAAATCCCAAGGTCGTGAAGAAGATTATGTATCGCTATCTGCTGATGAAGATGCGGTGTACGACGAAACTTTGGAAATCGATTTGGATGAGCTAAAACCTTTAGCTGCAATGCCTCACAGTCCTGACAACATTGATTCTGTGGCAAATATAGGAAAAATTAAAATTGACCAAGTGGCTATAGGCAGCTGCACAAACTCTTCTTATACTGATTTGATGAAGGTTGCCGGTATTCTAAAAGGGAAAAAAATTCATCCTGACGTTTCATTTGTCATCTCTCCGGGGTCAAGTACTATTTTACATAAATTGGCTGAAAATGGAGCTTTAGCGGATTTAATCGGTGCAGGAGCCCGAATCATTGAAAATGCCTGTGGACCCTGTATCGGCATGGGACAATCTCCTAAATCCGGTGCAATTTCCCTTAGGACATTCAACAGAAACTTCAAAGGCAGATCCGGAACAAACGATGCAATGGTATATCTGGTAAGCCCTGAAACCGCTGCAATATCAGCTGTATATGGCGTTCTCACAGACGGTAGTACGACAGATGACTTCATTCCTCAAGTCAAAATGGTCGATTTCGAAAAGAGCGATAACTTTATCGTCTACCCTACCGGACACAGTAAAGGGAACACTCCTGTGGAAATGGGACCAAACATAAAACCGTTCCCAAGAAACAATCCTCTGTCAGGAGATTTAAAAGCGAAAGTGTGTCTTCATGCAGGAGACAATATAACAACTGATGATATTATGCCTTCCGACTCAAGACTTTTACCATATCGCTCAAATATCCCTTATCTTTCTAATTTCTGTTTTGAAAAAATAGATTCAGAGTTTGCGAAGAGATGTGAAGATGCAAAGGAGTGTGCAATAATCGGTGGTGAGAACTACGGACAAGGTTCTTCCAGAGAACACGCAGCTCTGGCCCCACTTCATTTAGGTGTTAAGTTTGTGGTTGCAAAATCATTTGCCAGAATACATCGTTCCAACTTGATCAACAGCGGGATATTGCCTCTTGTTTTGAAAACTCCAACCGATTATGATGAGTTCGACTTGGGAGATGAATTGATTATCAAAAATGCTGTTTCTCAACTTGATAGAGATGAAATAACCATAGAAAACATTTCAAACGGCAAAGAATATACCTTGTTGAACAACTTCTCTCCATTAGAGAAGAATTTAATCTTGGCCGGCGGAAAAATCAATTATATCAAAAGTGAGAATTAGTCTGAACTTTCATCCCATTTACAAATTCGTTTTAATCTTGCATAAATCTGTAAATACCGGATATACATCATATATTTCATAGGGGGAGATAATGGAAAACAACTTAAAACATATTGAGAATCTCATTTCAGCTCAGTTGAAAAGAATTAAAAAAATCAAAGAAAATCAACAGTTCACGGACTTTAAAAAACTTGATAAAATCGTCATAGGAACTGCAAATGGTGACGGTATCGGTCCTGTTATTATGGATGCAACTTTAAAAGTATTAAAAAATTTGCTTACAAAAGAAATCTCTTCCGGGAAAATCGAAATTCGGGAAATAGAAGGTCTCACTATCGAAAACAGAGTTGCTAAACTTCAGGCTGTTCCAGATGATGTACTCTCTGCTATAAGAGAGTGTAACGTGCTTTTGAAAGGACCTACGACCACTCCGGGTAAAAAGGATGATCTTCCTAATATCGAAAGTGCCAACGTTACTTTGCGAAAGGAATTGGATCTTTTTGCAAATGTCAGACCGGTGAAAGTTCCCGAAAAAAATATCGATTGGATTTTTTTTAGAGAAAATACCGAGGGAGAATACGCTCTTGGAAGTCAAGGTATCGAAATTGATGATGAAATTGCTGTAGATTTTAAAATTATAACTGATGTCGGAACAAGACGAATAGCTGAAGCTGCATTTAATTACGCAAAGTCAAATGGAAATTTAAATGTTTCAATCATAACAAAGGCGAACATTATGAAAAAGACGGATGGTAAATTTTTAGAGGTTTGCTATGATATATCCAAAAAATATCCTGAAATCAAAACTGATGACTGGTACGTCGATATATGTGCGGCAAACCTCATAAACCCGGCGTTGCAATCTTCGTTCAACGTATTTTTACTTCCAAATCTCTACGGAGATATAATAACTGATGAAGCTGCACAGCTGCAAGGCGGTGTAGGAACTGCCGGAAGTGCAAATATAGGCAGCAAATATGCCATGTTTGAGGCAGTACACGGAAGTGCACCTCGCATGGTCAAAGAAGGCATTTCCAAATATGCAAGTCCCGCCAGTCTATTAAAGGCCTCTGAAATGATGTTGCGTCACGTCGGATATACTGCTCATGCCGATAAGCTGGAAAGCTTAATTGAATTGGCAAACAACTCATTAAACATGTCAGGTGATGGCAAGGGAAATACCGCTGCAGAGTTTGCAGATTTTATCAATGACAGGTGTTAAACAGTTTTTGACTGCCGTTTGTCAATTAACCGGAAAGGAAGAGATATGGCAATTTCTGATAATTTATTTTCAACTATAAAAGATGACATATTGACCGGAAAGCTAAAAAGTGGTGAAAAACTCACAGAAAAGGTCATTTGCAATCAATACAGCATCAGCAGAACTCCTGTGAGAGAGGCTCTGCAAAAGCTGGAGATGGAGGGTCTTGTCGAAAGCATTCCAAACCGTGGTTTTTTCGTGTTGGGTTTGACCGCACGCGACTATGAGGATATGTTCACATTGAGAAAGCTATATGAAATTCAAGCCTTTTCTTGGGCTGTAGAAAGAGCATCCGACCAAGAAAGAGAATCCATCGAAGAATTGTTTGAGCTTATGGAATTCTACACGATGAAAAAGGATGTTGCAAAAATGCTTACGATAAATATGAACTTTCATCAGATGATATACAAGGCATCACATAATAGAATTCTCGCAAATTTACTTTCATCTTATCAACAAATGCTAAAATATGTCGACAATACACGAAAAAATTACAACAACTATCTTCTGGATGTTTTTACTGAACATAAAGCCATATATGAAGCCTTTAATTCAAGGGATATCGATGCCGGCGTTACAGCCATAACGACCCATCTTGACAACTCCAAACTTCGCTACTTAAAAAGTATCAAATTGCTGTAATAATTCCAATTTCATTGTAAAAGTCACATTTTATCAATATTGATAAAATGTGACTCTCAGTCTATTTTTAAACGCAGCTATCATTATCGCACAGTTTCACAATTACATTTTCTGCATTTCCTCTATTCTCTAAATTCTGTTTAACATTTTACTTTGTGTATCCATAATATTTCTCATCATCTGATATTCTTCCATCATTATAGTGTTTTCTGCAAAGAGATACATACATGTTATTTCCTCCTACGATGATTTGTTTTCCCTCTTTTACCAACTTACCGTCTTCAACTCTGGCAACCATCGTTGCTTTTCTGCCACACCAACAAATCGTCTTTATTTCCTCAATTTTATCAGCGTATACAAGCAAATAATACGATCCCTCAAATAGCTCATTTTTAAAGTCATTTTTTAAGCCGTATACCATTACCGGAACATTTAAACTGTCTACAATTTCCACTAATTCTTCCACGTGATGCTTCTTCAAAAATTGACCTTCATCTACAAGTACACAATCTATCGGCTGTTTCTCATTTTCTCTCATGAAAACTTCCAATATATCCATATCTTCACTTATTGCCACCGCTGTCCTCTGCAACCCTACACGAGAAGCTATAACGCCTTCACCATATCTGCTGTCCACCTTTGGAGTCAGACAGAATACTCTCTTTCCTCGTTCTTCATAATTATATGCAACTTTTATCAATTCTATGGATTTCCCTGCGTTCATCGTGCTGTATTTAAAAAAAAGTTGAGCCATACTTTCACCTATCCTTTTGCATATCATATGTTGTAATATAACAGCATTTACACCATAAAGAAAAAAACTCCTCTTTTTTTGAGAAGTTCATGGTGCCCAGACTCGGAATCGAACCAAGGACACGAGGATTTTCAGTCCTCTGCTCTACCAACTGAGCTATCTGGGCAAATTTGCAACATTTTGAAATTGGTGGGCCATCAGGGACTTGAACCCCGGACCTGCCGGTTATGAGCCGGACGCTCTGACCAACTGAGCTAATGGCCCCAATAACAATGGTCGGGGTGGCAGGATTTGAACCCGCGACCCACTGGTCCCAAACCAGTTGCGCTACCAAGCTGCGCTACACCCCGAAACGTAATAATATATTTGTATATGGCAGGGGTAGTAGGACTTGAACCCACGGCACACGGTTTTGGAGACCGTTGCTCTACCAACTGAGCTATACCCCTATAATGGCGGAGAAGATGGGATTCGAACCCATGCGGCCCTTGCGAACCCTAACGATTTAGCAAACCGTCCTCTTCAGCCTCTTGAGTACTTCTCCAGGCATATTATTTCATTCCCTGCATTGTTCTATATGGCGGAGAGGGTGGGATTCGAACCCACGGTCCCTTTCGGAATCACTGGTTTTCAAGACCAGCTCCTTAAACCACTCGGACACCTCTCCATATGGATTCTGAAAAATTTGGTGACCCATCGGAGATTCGAACTCCGGACACCTTGATTAAAAGTCAAGTGCTCTGCCGACTGAGCTAATGGGTCACATAAAATTTGGCTGGGGTAGCAGGAATCGAACCTGCGCATGACGGAGTCAAAGTCCGGTGCCTTACCGCTTGGCTATACCCCATCGCACCCTGTCAAAAATAATGGTGAGCCCACAGGGATTCGAACCCCGGACACACGGCTTAGAAGGCCGTTGCTCTATCCAACTGAGCTATGGACCCACACCTTAGTTTAAACAGCAATAATGCTTTTGGAGAAACCTTAGCCACTTGGCTAAGGTAACTCTCAAAAAATGGAGCGGATGATGAGAATCGAACTCACGTCATCAGCTTGGAAGGCTGAGGTTCTACCATTGTACCACATCCGCATATATAAAGGTCTTACCTTGGAGCGGAAGACGGGATTCGAACCCGCGACCCTCGCCTTGGCAAGGCGATGCTCTACCCCTGAGCCACTTCCGCAAAACTATTAAATTTGGTGGAGGAGAGTGGATTCGAACCACTGTAGACTCAGTCAACGGATTTACAGTCCGCCCCCTTTAGCCTCTCGGGCACTCCTCCGGATTTGGAGCTGGCAGAGGGACTTGAACCCCCGACCTGCTGATTACAAATCAGCTGCTCTACCAACTGAGCTATGCCAGCATAACACATCAATTGAGTGCACGTACTCTTGAAAAAAATGGCGATCCGAATCGGGCTCGAACCGACGACCTCCAGCGTGACAGGCTGGCATTCTAACCAACTGAACTACCGGACCGCATGTTTGGTGGGCGTAATAGGGCTCGAACCTATGACCCTCTGCTTGTAAGGCAGATGCTCTCCCAGCTGAGCTATACGCCCAAACATCTCAAATGTATCTCAACAGTACTTTTCAAATTTTACATTATTCACATTTATTTGTCAATACATTTTCTTATTTTTTATAAAGTTTTTCTCCTTAATCAGCAAAATTTTAATTCGCACTAAAAACTGCTCAATAGCTTAAATTATCGCAGGTTATCTCTCATGTTTGAATAGCAATAACAACGATAAGCTATGTGGTAATAATAGATATTCAACTGCAAAAAAGCATCATATTCTAAACTCATTTTACGCGATTCTTTAGCATTATATCCTTATCACTGCAATTTTTTCCGATACCATTTCAGCCTTGCCGTTGGTCACTTCAATAATATCCCTATAAACAAGTTCCATATTCTCTCTTTCTGTCAAACACTCAAGAATAATTTTCTCTCCGTAATCTATTTTTCCTATTTTAAATCTCCCCGCTTTCTCAAGGTTTTGGATTGACTTTAAAAAATTATAATCAATCCTGTAGGCTCTCACACCAACTTCCTTGACTTCTGCGATTCCACCAGCTTCCAGTGCCAGCTTAGCACTGCCGGTATAAGCCCGCACAAGCCCTCCCGTTCCTAATTTTATTCCTCCAAAGTACCTTGTTACAACCACCACAACATTAGTTATTTCTTCATTTATCAGCATGGAAAGTATCGGAACTCCCGAAGTCCCTTGCGGTTCACCGTCATCGCTTGCCCATTGAACCTGAAATTTTTTTCCTATAACTATCACAGGTACATTGTGCGTCGCATTTCTATGTTTTTTTCTAATGTTTTTGATAAACTCATCGGCTTCTTCCCGCGTTTCTACAGGTTTGATGTGTGCTATGAACTTTGATTTATCGATTATTTGCTCCGCAACAGCTTCTTTCTTCACCGTTTTGTATAAAATCATACTTTGATATTCTCCCATAATCTTCCTTTGTAATATTAACTGTCAAAATCGTCCCTTGTTCGGAATACTCCTCTTCCAGAATTTCAGCTCTATCATATATAAACGATAAAACTCCGCCTTTGTCAAATGGAATTTTAAACTTTGCTCTAATTGAATTTCCAAATATTTTATCCAGTATAATTTCTATCAATTTATCGACATTCTTTCCGCTCAGTGCAGATGTAACGATGTTATATTTATCCTTATTCACAGGCACATCCCCGAAAATTGATATACCTGTTTCATTTCCCACAGCGTCTGCTTTATTGTATATCATAATGCATTCT
The DNA here is from genome assembly GCA_000488855.1 of Eubacterium brachy ATCC 33089. GTDB lineage: Bacteria > Bacillota > Clostridia > Peptostreptococcales > Anaerovoracaceae > Gallibacter > Gallibacter brachus. The sequence continues at coordinate 39,414 of KI535270.1, forward strand.
TTGCTTCCTATACCGATCTCATTTAATATTTGATTTGTCACTTCTTCTTGAAACTCATGATCATCATCCGATACATCAACGACGTGTAAAATCAAATCTGCAAATTTAACTTCCTCCAATGTGCTTTTAAACGCATCTACTAAGCTGTGAGGAAGCTTGCTGACAAAGCCGACAGTGTCCACTAAAATCACATCCTTTTTATTATCTAATCTGATCTTTCTCCGGTACACGTCTAAAGTCGAAAACAACATATTTTCTGAATCCACTTTCTTCAGATTTTCCGTATCCGCTTTTTCCGATGTAATTTCTAAAATTTTATTCATCAAAGCAGATTTTCCGGCATTTGTATAGCCCACCAATGCAACAATCGGTATTTCATTTTTTTCTCTTCTGGCACGCTGAACTTTTCTGTTTTTTCTGACCTCCTCCAGCTCTTTTTTTATGTCATCAATTCTCTTTCTTATGTGTCTTTTATCCACCTCCAACTTTTTTTCTCCCGGTCCTCTGGTGCCTATTCCACCACCTAATCTTGACAGTGACTTGCCGAATCCGAGAAGTCTTGGCATTCTATATTCAAGCTGTGCCAGCTCAACCTGTAGTTTCCCCTCTTTTGAAGTTGCTCTGGATGCAAATATATCTAAAATTAAAATAGTTCTATCTATAACTCTACACTTTAAAATTTCCTCTAAGTTTCTAATTTGAATTCCTGACAGTTCATCGTTAAATACGGCTATGTTCGCACCAAGTCTCTCCACGATAATTTTCAATTCTTCCACTTTACCTTTGCCTACGTATGTACCGACATCGATTTTCTCCAGTTTTTGTGTCAAAACACCTAAAACTTCTCCTCCTGCCGCCTCCGTTAAGCCCTCCAATTCCAGCATAGATTTACTTATGGATTCTCTTTTTTCCACTCCGACTAAAATGGCCTTCACATCATCTGTCACTATTTCATTATTTTCATCAAATTTTATCATTTTTATCTCTCTTCTACCAATTCCGGCATTCCAAGTATATTTATAACTTTCTTTTCACACCGCTGATTTTTTTTACAATTCTGAAATTTTTATGCCTATGCCGAATTTATATTTCTAAAAGCCATAACATCTCCATTATACTACAAAATATGCCCTGAATAGAACATCCAGAGCATATTTACACCTCTATCCAACCTCGCGATATAATCATTTTTATATTTTGTTCAAGATTTATATTTACCTTGTATCAGAGGATATATTTGTCCAAATCCTCAGGTCCTATTTTTTCTTTAAATTTTTCAACTACATATTCTTTATCAATTTCGTAAATGTCTTTTTCAGCAATGCATTCCGGCAAACCGAATGCGATATCCTCTAAAAGTTTCTCTAAAATAGTATGTAGACGTCTTGCCCCTATATTTTCCCTTTCTTCGTTCATGCGATACGCAAGTTTTCCAATTTCCACTATTGCATCTTCTGTAAAATCCAGTTTAATCCCCTCCGTTTCCAAAAGCAAAGTCTGCTGTTTGATAATCGCATTTTCCGGAACGGTTAAAATTTTGATAAAGTCTTCTTCTGTCAGATTCTTAAGCTCTACATTTATAGGAAACCTTCCCTGCAATTCAGGAATTAAATCCGTCGGCTTTGACACGTGAAAAGCACCTGCACCAATAAAGAGAATATGATCGGTTTTAACCGGTCCGTGTTTTGTCTGTACCACGCTTCCTTCAACTATCGGTAAAATGTCTCTTTGAACACCTTCACGTGAAACATCTCCGCTTCTGTATGAATTACTTGATGCTATCTTATCTATTTCGTCAATGAATATCATTCCGTTCTGCTCCGCATTTGAAATCGCCTCATCAATCACCTGATCCATATCTATCAAATTCTGTGCTTCTTCTTCTCTTAAAATTTTTCTCGCTTCTTTTACCGTCACAGTTTTCTTTTTAGTCTGCTTTGGCAGAGCGTCACCAAATATGCTGCCTATGGCTATAGTAGCCTCTCCGGGTAAATTTAACTCATTGTTTTTAGGTGCTGCCGTAACTTCTATTTCTATTACCTGATCTTCTAATTTCCCTGATCTGAGCTGCTCCTTCACCTGCTCTCTAACCAATGCAGTATCAGTGCTTTTAGCCTCATTCTCTTCCTCAGACTTCAATCTGTTTTCATACTCTTCCTTTTGGCTGACATATCCGCCACCGCCCAATAATTTTACAAATGGATTATCCGGTACTTTCTGTGTCTTTTTTTCACTTCCCGGAACTAATGCATCAATTATCTTGTCTTCTACAATAACGTCTGCTATGTTGTATTTTTCTTCCAGTTTTATCTGTTTTGTCAGTCTTATAGATGCTTCCACCAGATCTCTTATCATTGAGTCAACATCTCTTCCTACGTAGCCGACCTCTGTAAATTTGGTAGCTTCCACCTTAACAAACGGAGCATCCATCAACTTTGCAATTCTACGTGCAATTTCAGTTTTACCCACTCCTGTAGGTCCCATCATCAAAATATTCTTCGGCGTTATTTCCTCTTGTATCTCTTCTGATAAAAGACTTCTTCTATATCTGTTTCTCAAGGCGATTGCAACGGATTTTTTTGCATCATCTTGACCTATAATATACTTATCTAGGACGCTTACAATTTCTTTAGGTGTCATATTGTATAATTTTTTCAATTCTAATTCCTCCTTATAAACCCAAATGAAGTCTTTTATAATTTCTCAATGGAAATGTGATCATTGGTGTACACGCAAATAGATGCCGCTATCTCCAGCGATTTTCTCACTATGCTTTCCGCATCCATATCCGTGTTCTCATACAACGCCTTTGCAGCTGAAAATGCGTAATTTCCACCTGAACCGATGGCCATGAAATTATCATCGGGCTCTATTACTTCTCCAGTCCCTGAAATTAAAAGCATACTCTCATTATCTATTGCTATCATCAATGCTTCCAGATTTCTCGTCTTGTCTCTTCTCCAGAGTTGTGCAAGTGATATAGCTGCTCTCTTCAAATTTCCACCGTGTTCTTGCAGCTTTTTTTCAAACTTTTCAATCAGTGAAAAGGCATCCGCTACAGATCCTGCAAATCCTGTCAACACTTTGCCATCATGTATTTTTCTAACTTTTATAGCACTGTTTTTCATAATGGCAGTTTTTCCCATAGTCACCTGACCGTCTCCGCCTATACAGATGTCATCATCCCCTCTTTTAACAGCGCAAATCGTAGTTGCATGAAATTCCATCATCTATTCCTCCTTTGTTTTCTTATAGTCACATTCTTGATTTGAACAAACAACCCCACTGAAACGCTTAGTGTTTTTTTCCACCAACATTGAACCGCATTCAGGGCAGCTTTCTCCCGTCGGTTTGTCCCAATAGGACTGGTCACAGTCAGGATATCCGCTACAACCATAAAACACTTTTCCCCTTCTGCTCTTCTTTTGTATTATCTCATTACCACATTTAGGGCACTTTACACCTATTTCCTTTACAATAGGTTTGGTGTTCATACATTCCGGATATCCTGAACATGCCAAAAATTCGCCGAATCGTCCCATTTTTTTAGCCATGGGTTTTCCGCAAATTTCACATTTAATATCGGTTAATTGAACTTCCTCTTCAACTTTTTCTATTTCCCTATCCGCAACTGCAAGTTCCTTTTCAAAATCCTTATAAAAATCTCTTAGAATTGTCTTCCAGTCTTTTATTTCAACACCAACCTCATCTAACTTTTCTTCCATTTCCGCTGTAAACCTGCTGTCTACTATCTCTTTGAAATACTCGGTCATCATTCGTGTTACAGTAACTCCCAATTCTGTAGGTAACAGATTTTTCTTTTCTTTTTTAATATATCTTCTATCGGTTAGAGTCGCGACTATCGGTGCATATGTACTAGGTCTACCTATTCCCAAATCTTCTAAACTCTTCACTAGAGATGCCTCTGTGTACCTGGCGGGAGGTTGTGTGAAACTCTGTTCACTATCTACTTTTTCACAATTTAACTTCTGCCCTTGAATCATATCGGGAAGCAACTTATCTTCTTCTTTTTCGATATTATAAACTCGCAAATATCCGTCAAAAATCTGTTTTGAACCTCTTGCTCTAAAAGTGTATTCGCCGTTTTGGATATCTGCAGATACATTGAAATACCTTGCACTGCTCATTTGACTCGCAATGAATCGACGCCATATGAGAGAATATAATCTAAACTGATCTCCTGTTAAAGAGTCTTTGATGCTCTCCGGCGTAAGCTCAACATATGATGGTCTTATCGCTTCGTGAGCATCCTGCGAATCCTTTTTATTTCTATTATATATAGTTCCGCCATAATATTCCTCACTAAAGTTTGTTTCAATAAATTCTCTTGCTGCTGACCTGGCTTCTTCTGATACTCTCACTGAATCCGTTCTTATGTAAGAAACCAATCCTATTGTTCCCATGCCTCTGATATCAACACCTTCATAAAGCTGTTGTGCTATTTGCATCGTTTTTCTGGTGCCAAAATTTATCTTATTTGCACTGTCCTGCTGTAAGCTGCTTGTAGTATACGGAGGATAAGGATTTCTGCTTCTTTCTCTTTCTTCTATTTTATCTACTGTAAACTGCCCTTTTTCCAATTCTGAAAGCACTTCATCTGCTTCCGCTTTACATTTTATATCTATTTTTCTATTGTTATACTTGATTAAATTCGCCGGGAATTTTTTCTTTTCTTTGAAATGTGCAGTTATGTTCCAGTATTCTTCCGGTATGAAATCATCTATATCTTTTTCTCTATCACAGATTAACTTTAAAGCTGCTGATTGAACTCTTCCTGCACTCAATCCTCTTCTTATTTTTCTCCATAATAATGGACTGATAGAATATCCGACGAGCCTGTCTAGAGTTCTTCTCGCCTGCTGTGCATCGACTAGTTCCATATTTATAGTTCTGGGGTTTTTCACTGCACCTTTAATTGCATTTTTCGTTATTTCGTTAAAAACTATTCTGCACGGTTCATCTTTATCAATGCCGAGTATATGTGCCAAGTGCCACGATATAGCTTCCCCTTCTCTATCGGGGTCGGTTGCCAGAAATACTTTTTTTGCATTTTTCGCTTCTTTTTTCAATTCTTTAATAACATCGCCTTTCCCTCTGATGTTAATGTACTGAGGTTCAAAGTCATTTTCTATATCTATCCCTATTTTACTTTTGGGTAAATCTCTAACATGACCCACAGATGCAACAACTTTATAATTGCTACCCAAGAATTTTCCTATAGTTTTAGCCTTGGAAGGCGATTCTACAATAACTAAATTTCTCTTCTTAGTCGCTTTCTTTGTAGATTTTTTAGCTGCTTTTTTCGTTGTAGCGATTGTTTTCCTATTATCTTTTACAGTCATATTTTTCTCCATTAAAAACGATACTACCTACTTAGCAACTGATTATATTCTTTTTTTGTTCATTTTGCAACAAAAACTTTTCCAATTGCGGTTTGCAGTAGTCCTTTCATTTCTAAAACAGTGATTGTAGAATTAACAGTTCTAACGTCTTTTCCCGTCACATCACAAATATCTGCAACTGTACATTCTCCACTGTTCCTGACTGCATTATATACTATTTTCTCCAATTCTCCAAGTCCGATAATGTGATTAGTTTCTATATGTTCCGTCACATTTAACGCTTCTAAAATATCTTTCACGACTATTACAGGTGTCGCACCATCCAGTATCAATTTATTTGTCCCCATGCTCTGCATACTGTTTATATTTCCCGGAACAGCCATGACCTCTCTCGATATTTCCACAGCTCGTTCGGCTGTAATCAGTGCACCGCTGTTGTTTCCCGCTTCGACTACCACAACTATTTCTGACAATGCGGCAACTATTCTGTTCCTCAATGGGAACGTCCATTTTTGTGGTGCTGTTCCCATAGGGTATTCACTTATGACAAGTCCCTTGTTTCTGATTTCGTCTTTTAGTCTCCAACTTCTTGCCGGATAACATCTGTCTATTCCGCATCCCAGCACAGCTATAGTACTACCAATTTCTTCCAAAGCTGCCATGTGGGCATAAGTATCAATTCCTAACGCCATACCGCTCACGACTGCAATGTTGTGTTGACTGACTTTTTTACTTATCGCTTTCGCTGCCCATTGACCGTATTTTGTCGTCGTTCTTGAACCTACTATAGCAACACTTCGTCTTTTAAGCATCTTTATATCACCTAAGCAAAATAGTCTGTCAGGTGGATCGTTTAAATCCAGTAACTTTTTCGGATATTCTTCATCGTCTATTGAAATTTCCGTATAAATCTCATTTTTCTTCATTACTATACATTCTTTTCAGATATCTCTACATTCCTGTTATTTCATCTTCTCTATCATATATTACGCATTAACTATGTATTTTATAATTTCATTTTAATGATTTGCATCATATGATGTCCTCCTGTCGATATTGCAGTGCTTCTGCAATATCCATCATTTCTATATTTCTCCTTTGATCCAAGTCAGCTATTGTACGACTCAGTCTCAAGACTTTTTTATATCCTCTGTGACTCATTTCCAGCTTATCATACGCATCTCTTAAAAACTTCATTTCTTTCATTCCTATGTTACAAACTCTCTCTATCTCATCATCTTCCAAACTTCCGTTTAAATAGTTCCTATACTCGCTTTTAGATTTATACATCCTGTTTCTGTTTTTCTGTATCTCTCTGGCTCTCATCACGACATCTCTCATATTCTGAACGGACATGTGATGATTATTTCCCACTGTACTTCTCAATTTTTCATTTTTAAGATGTACCGTCTTGCCACAGCCCTGCATATTTTGTACAGTTTTTTCCTCATAATTATATTTTTCAAATTCCTCTCTCACAAGACCTTCGCTCCATACTTCTCCCTCTATTCTATTCACTCTGATCTTAATGTCTATTCTATCCAGTAATGCCCCTGTTATCGCCTGTAGATATTTGTAAATATCACTTTGACTACATGTGCAATTGTGCTCATTATCTCCATAATATCCACATTTACAAGGATTCATTGCGCATATCAATATAAAATCCGACGGAAACACATATTTAGCTTTTTCTCTTATGATGCTCACTTGTTTTTCATCCATAATCTGAGTTAAATTTTTTAAAATCTCCCTTGAAAAATTGGGAAGTTCATCCAAAAATAGTATGCCTTTATGAGCTAGAGATACTTCTCCGGGTTTTGGGACAATACCTCCTCCAATCATGGACGCATTTGAAATGTTCACTTTCGGATTTCTAAACGGCGCTTCAAAGATATCTCTGTCAAAATGCTTGCTTTTATCAGTTAAACTGTAAATTTTCATTACATCCAAGGCATTCTCATAATCCAATCTCGGCATTATGGTTCTACACATTTTTGCCAGTACAGTTTTTCCTACACCTGGAGCTCCCACCATCAACATATTGTGTCCACCTGAGATGCTGATTAGAATTGCTCTTTTTATATCTTCTTGACCCAATACCCAATCCCATTCTTCATCGCTATTCTTTTCGATGATTACATTGGTATCTTCAATTACTCCCACTTCCTTGTTTCGTCTGTTCAACTCAGTTAATTCCACATCTCCGTTTATGTAGTCCACAACATCTCTCAGATTTGAAGCCCCTATAACTTTGCAGTTTTTCATCAGTTCCTTTACGATATTGTCATCTATTTTGTTGCTTTTAGGAATAAATATAGTTTTGAACTTTTTGCTCTCAGCCTCTATTATATACGGTAAAAGATTATCTAGCGCCACCAAGTCACCACTTAAAGATAACTCGCCGAAAAATGCATATTCATCGCTTTCGACTTTTTTCACTTGATTTGTGCTCTGCAAAATGCTGATAGCGATTGCTAGATCGAAATGACTCCCTTTTTTGGAGAAATTAGCCGGAAGCATATTTATCGTTATTTTATTTGTCGGAAAATTCAATTTGCTATTTATAATTGCATTCTTCACTCTTGCACTAGATTCCTTAATTACCGTATCCGCCAATCCTATAATTTTAAAATCCGGTATTCCATTGCTTATACTCGATTCCACTTTAGTCAAAATGTATTGACTTCCACTTTGAGCAACGCTTGTAGTTTGACAGATCATGCGAATCTTCTCCTTTCTGTTATCAATGTATTAAAATGCACCCTCCATTTGATTCAGTAAAATCTCAAATATATCAAATCTTATTTTTGCATTTTGTCTTTTGTTGCATAGCAAATAGACAGCTGCCGCTTTTCTGATTCTCAATGCTTTCTTTTTTCCCACCGCTTCTGACGGCATACCGAATTTATTATTGGTTCTGGTCTTTACTTCTACAAATATTATTTCGTCTCTTTTTTCTGCAATGATGTCTATTTCTCCAAGTCTGCATTTAAAGTTTTTTGCAATGACTCTATATCCTCTCATTTCCAAGTAACGTATTGCAACATCCTCACCAAATGAACCGATAGCTATATTGTTCATATTCCACCTCTTGTTTTTAAGATTTTGTCAACATCATTTTAATTTTTCTATCTGATTATTCGCAATAGTTTCGCGTATAAAGATCAAAAATTGTAATATGATGTTTAATTTTATCCATTTCATGAACATCTTATAAATCAAATTTATATAAGATGACGCTTTATATATTTTAAAGTCATTGCATTGTCACTCATATTCGCTACAATTAGGACATAAATAACCTCTCTAAATAAAAACGCTTAAAAACGGAAGTGAGAAATAATCCTCGCTTCTGTTTTTGGTTTTTATTCATTCAACACGCATTATATATATTTTTTTAGATTTATGACATTTTGTATATTTTAAAGTCATTACCCTGTCACTGACAATTGCTATAATAACAACTGTAAATAACCTCTCTAAAACAATAGTTAAAATAATTTAAGCAAAATTAAAAAAGTAAAAAATCGGAAATCATTCTTAAACTCGATTTCCGATTTTTTTACTTTATACTTTCACTCGATCTATTTGTGATTTTATCCCTGCATTTCTTCTCAACATCTTAACTTTTCTATCTATTCCATCAAATTCCATATTTATGACACTATATACATCTGAAAGTCATTGCCATGTCATATGTAAGTTATATAATGAAGCTGTAAATACAATAAACCTTTCTAAAAATATTAAACAACTAAAACTAACCAAAACGGCTTATTAGCCAAAAAGGCGAACTAGAACAATCTCCTCCGGTTCGCCTTTTATATTTGCTGTCAGCCATTCAAACTATTCATTTCTCTCTCAATTTTCTCATACGTCTTAAATGGATCTTCTGAATTTGTAATCGATCTTCCAACTACAATATAGTCGCTCCCCTCCTCTTTCGCAAGTCTCGGTGTCGCTATCCTCCTCTGATCGTCTTTCTCATCGGAGTTAAGTCTTATGCCCGGAGTAACAGTAAGAAAATCTCTTCCGCATACTTCATGAATTTTTTTTACTTCATGCACGGAGCAAACAACTCCATCAAGCCCGCTTTTTTCAGCTGACCGGGCATACCTCAATACGGAATCTATTACATCACCATCGATACCCTGTTCCTCATTCATCATTTCCTTTGATGTAGATGTTAATTGAGTGACTCCAATTAACAACGGTCTTTTATTTTTTCCTGATATTTTCATTGCGCTTTCCAATCCTTCCAATCCTGCTTTCATCATTTCTGTACCTCCCGCACAATGAACATTTATCATATCCACATCTAGCAGAGCCAGGTTTTTAATGCCGTTTTTTACCGTATTTGGAATGTCATGCAATTTTAAATCCAAGAAAATCTTATGATTCATATTCTTTATATCTGCGATTATATTGAAGCCGCATCTGTAAAAAAGTTCCATTCCTACCTTGACATATATGGGCATTTTAAAATTTTTTAAAAATTTTATCGTCTCTTCTTCAGTTGAAAAGTCCAATGCAATTATAGTTTTGCTCATTTTCTGAAACTCCTTCCTACTGCATCCTTTACAGAATTCATACCATATTTCTTCAATACTTCCGGCAGTTCACCGATTATTTTCGGACACACGAAAGGATCCACAAAATTATATGCACCGATTTCAACCGCACTCGCTCCGGCATATAGAAACTCCAAAACATCTTCACTTGAAGAAATACCTCCTACTCCGATAATCGGAATATTCACTTCTTGTGCCACCTGATAAATCATTCTAATCGCTATCGGTTTTATAGCAGGACCGCTTAATCCACCTGTGACATTGGCAATTATCGGCTTTCCGGTTTTTAGGTTCAATCTCATTCCAAGTAAGGTATTTATTAAAACTATACCGTCAGCTCCACCATATTCCACTGCTTTAGCGATTTCAACTATATTTGTCACGTTGGGAGATAATTTTACATAAACAGGTTTTTCGGAAACTTTTTTAGCCATTTTTGTTATATTTTCAGCTAAAAATTTATCGGTTCCCAAACCTATCCCGCCGTGTTTTACGTTGGGACAGCTTATATTTAACTCGTATGCCTTGACCACCCTATTGCCGTTTAAATTCTGAATAACTTTTAGATATTCTTCTTCACTGGCACCTGCTACATTTGCAATGATTTCTGTATCATATTTCTCCAGTCGGGGTAGCTCATTCTCTATTATATAATCCACTCCCGGATTTTGAAGCCCGATAGCATTTAGCATACCACCTGGTGTTTCCGCAACCCTTGGCGTAGGATTGCCAAATCTAGGCTCTAATGTAGCGCTTTTTATCGCTATCCCTCCTAAAATGCTCAAGTCGTAAAGTTCTGAAAATTCCTTCCCAAAGCCGAAACATCCACTAGCCGGAATAACGGGATTCTTCAGATTTAAACCGGGAAGTTTCACACTCAAATTCATTTTCTCAATCCTTTCAAAAGCTATAGAAGCATTTTTATTTCTTAAATTATCCTTCTCATTAAAATTCTATCTGACCTATTCTGAAAACAGGTCCCTCTTTGCAGATTCTGTGATACATATTTTCTTCTATCTTATCCTTTGCAACGCATGCCATACAAACACCGATTCCACATGCCATCCTGCTTTCAAAACTCAAAAAACCGTGAGAATATATTTTTTCAACGGCTTTTAACATAGACTGCGGTCCGCATGAACATACGAAGTTTGAGGTTATTTTTTTATGTTTTATGCAGTCCAAAGCAGTTCCTTTAAATCCGTAGCTGCCATCGTCAGTAGCTACATATACCCTGCAACCCATATCAGCAAATTCCTCTTCATAAAACACGCTCTCTGCATCTGTAAATCCTAAAACCACGTTTACTTTAGATCCGATTTCGACGTATTGCTTCGCGAGTTCAAGGAGAGGAGGTACTCCAGCTCCACCACCTATTATCAGAACTTCTCTTTCGTCTGAAAGTTCATATCCGTTTCCAAGCGGTCCCATTAAATTGATCGTCTGATTTTCTGCAAGCTGTGATAATTTTTTCGTGCCTTCTCCTACAATCTTATACACGAGTACTATTCCTTCTTTTCTCTTCACTTGAGATATTGAAATCGGTCTTCTGAGAAAGTTGTTTTCTACCGCCACATTGACAAACTGCCCGGGTCTTATCTTAGGCATATTATCCCACTGTAAACTGATTTTATATGTATCTTTTGCAATTTTACGATTGTATAAAATTCTGCAATCTACCACCCTCATATATTTTCTCCAAATTCATAAATCCTATATCGTATTTCATTTGAAAGTTTATGCTTGTAAATCTCCCATGGCTATTGTTGAAAAACTTTGTGCCTCAATTACGCCTAAAATAGCCTCTGCCGTATCCAGTGATGTAAAACAACTGATGTTATTTTCCGCCGATACACGCCTTATTAAAAATCCGTCTTGATTTGCAGATTTGCCGTCGCTCATAGAATTTATCACGTAGTTCACCTGACCTTTTCTTATTATGTCCAAAACATTATTTTCACCGGTTTCCGATACCTTTGTCGCTTCTACGACATCCAATCCTTTTTCTGCAAGAAAATTCGCTGTTCCCGACGTCGCATAAATACCGTAACCCAGTTCCGAAAAGCTTTTAGTTATTTTAAGAGCTCTGTCTTTGTCTTTATCTGCCACGGTAACTAAAATATTTCCTTCCATAGGAATTTTTACACCGCTGGCAATAAGTGCCTTGTACAAGGCTTTTTGTAATGTCACGTCGCTTCCCAAGGCTTCTCCCGTAGACTTCATCTCCGGACCTAATGTGGTATCTACACTTCTCAATTTGCCAAACGAAAATACAGGCGTCTTGACGAAATATCTTTTTACTTCTTCTTTAATGCCTTCATCATATCCCTGATTTTCAAGGCTCTCTCCGATTACACACCTAGTTGCAATTTCACTCATAGGCACATCTGTAATCTTGCTCAAAAGAGGAACCGTTCTTGAAGATCTGGGATTTACTTCAAGAACATAAACTTTTTCCCTTTCATCTACGATGAACTGTATGTTGAACAGTCCAATAAATTTAAATCCTTTGCCAATCTTAATCGTATAGGATATGATATCGTCTTTTACTTTCTGTGAAATCGTAGGTGCCGGATATACCGAAATAGAATCTCCTGAGTGAATTCCGGCTCTTTCAATATGCTCCATAATGCCGGGAATGTATACGTTCTTTCCATCACAAATCGCATCTACTTCACATTCTTTTCCAACTATGTATTTATCTACTAAAATTGGTGCATCATGACTTATTTCCTTTACTGCTGTCGCCATGTAGATCCTCAGATCATCATCGTTGTGAACGATTTCCATCGCTCTTCCTCCAAGAACGTATGACGGTCTGACGAGGACAGGATACCCTATTTTATTGGCAATTTCCACCGCATCGTCTATTTCGAACGCTGTATCACCTTCCGGTTGTGAGATGTCGAGAGTCTTCAGCATCTGTTCAAACGCTTTTCTATCTTCTGCTCTATCGATATTTTCCAGGGAAGTACCTATGATCTTCACTCCCCGTTCCACTATTTTATCCGCGAGATTTATCGCTGTTTGTCCTCCAAATTGAACGATTACACCTTCCGGATTTTCCAAATCGATTACGTGCATTACGTCCTCCACAGTCAGAGGCTCAAAGTATAGTTTGTCTGAAATTGAATAGTCAGTTGAAACTGTTTCCGGATTATTATTTATGATTATCGCCTCATACCCGCATTTTTTCAAAGTTTTTATACAGTGAACGGTTGCGTAGTCAAATTCAACTCCCTGACCTATTCTGATGGGTCCCGATCCTAAAACTATTATTTTCTTATTATTGCTTCTGTGAGATTCATTTTCATATTCATATGTCGAATATAGATATGGAGTTTCTGATGAAAATTCACCGGCACAGGTATCCACCATTTTGTACACGGGAACTATGCCTTCATTCTTTCTAAAATCGTATATCTCTCTTTCTGTCATATTCCATGCTCTTGAAATAAATCCGTCCGAATAGCCTCTTTCCTTGGCTCTCCTCAATATTTTCACGCTCTTTGGAGCTTTCCTAATCTCATTCTCAAAATCGACAATAGCTTTTATTTTATGTAGGAAATATCTGTCTATAATAGTGTTCTCAAATATCTCTTCCATGCAGTCTTCTCTTCTCAACATTTCCGCAATTATGAAAAATCGATCATCATTTTTCTTCGTCAATTCTTCTCTAAGCTGATTCATTGACAATTTTTTCAGACTGTCCATTTCAAGATGATCCAACTTCATCTCCAAAGATCTTATCCCTTTTAAAAAGGCTTCATCAAAAGTTCTACCTATTGCCATTACTTCGCCTGTAGCTTTCATCTGCGTCCCTAAACTCCTGTCGGCTGTTGGAAACTTATCGAAAGCAAATCTCGGAAGCTTTGCAACCACATAATCAATGCAGGGCTCTACGCAGGCATAGCTGGTTTTCGTTACGGGATTGATAATTTCGTCCAGAGTCAATCCAACTGCTACTTTTGCCGCGAGTTTTGCAATAGGATAACCCGTCGCCTTGCTTGCCAATGCCGAAGATCTCGATACTCTTGGGTTCACTTCTATCACATAGTACTTAAATGAATTTGGATCTAATGCCAGCTGTACGTTACAACCTCCACAAATTTTCAACGCTCTTATTATTTTAAGAGCCGATGCTCTCATTATGCCACATTCCTTATCTGTCAAGGTTTGAGTAGGCGCCACTACTATTGAGTCTCCTGTATGTATTCCCACTGGATCCACATTTTCCATGTTGCATACTACAATGGCATTGTCCTTACTATCTCTCATCACCTCATATTCAATTTCTTTAAATCCAGCAATGCTTTTTTCTATCAGACACTGATGGACCGGCGACAATTTCAATCCATTTTCACAAATGCTCTGCAATTCTCCTTCATCATCTGCAAACCCGCCGCCTGTACCACCTAAGGTGAAAGCCGGTCTGACTACAACCGGATATCCATTTGTTTCTGCAAATTGCAACGCTTCTTGTACGCTATGTACTATTGCACTTTCCGGAACCGGCTCTCCGATTTCGTACATCAATTCTCTAAACCTGTCTCTGTCTTCCGCCTTTTCTATAGCATCCAATTCCGTTCCTAAAACTTCAACTCCATATTTTTCTAAAATTCCGGTTTTATCCAGCTCAACTACCAGATTTAATCCCGTCTGTCCCCCGAGAGAACCCAATATTGCATCAGGTCTTTCCTTATATATGATTCTACTGGCAAATTCTGTTGTCAACGGCTCTATATAGACCTTGTCAGCCACAGCTTTATCTGTCATTATCGTCGCCGGATTTGAATTTATCAAAACGACTTCATATCCTTCTTCCTTAAGAGATTGGCAAGCTTGAGTTCCTGCATAGTCAAATTCTGCCGCTTGACCAATTATGATTGGTCCTGAGCCGATTACTAAAATTTTCTTTATATCTTCCCTTCTTGGCATTATCTTACTCCTCCCATCATTTCAACAAACTCATCAAATATGTATTTTGCATCATCGGCACCCGGCGATGCTTCCGCAGTGAACTGGACACCTATAACCGGTAGCTCCTCATGTCTCACACCTTGGATGCTTCCATCGTTTAAATTCTTATATGTAGCCTTTAGAGGTGTATTTTCAAGACTTTGCTCTTCTACGTAGTATCTGCTGTTTTGCGATGTAAACTCCACCTTACCGCTTTCCAATTTTATTACCGGGCAACTGTTTCCATGAAACCCAAATTTCGCTTCTTCTATATTTCCACCAAAGGCTTCACATATTATTTGACATCCCAATCCTATCCCCATGACTGCCACTTTTCTTGCAATATTTTTCACCGTTTCAACTACCGAGCTCACATACCGACTTCTGCCGGGACCGCTTGATACCACCACTCCGTCGGGGTCCACTGATAAAATCTCTTCCTTTGTTGCGTTATACGGCATTACAACTATGCTACATCCTCTTTTATTCAACTCTCTAATCAGTCCGTATTTTACACCTAAGTCCAACAAAACTATTTTGTATTCGCCGTTTGGAATCGTATACGATTTAGTTGTAGATACGTATTTTACACCATTTGTGACCTTAGAAGTATTTCTCAGTGCTGCTACCACTTTTTCCACGTCTTCATCTTCATCTGCCAAAGTCGCTTTCATAACTCCGTTATCCCTTATTTTCTTGGTGATTGCCCTCGTATCAACACCGCTGATTCCGGGAATTTCTTTTAACTTCATATATTCATCCAAACTCATCTTTCCTCTGAAATTGCTGTAATAGTCGTCATATTCCTTCACCACTAATCCGAACAATTGTGGATTCATACTTTCAAAATCGTCTCTGTTTATGCCTACATTTCCGATTACCGGATATGTCATAGTTATTATCTGTCCGTAGTAAGAAGGATCTGATAGCGTTTCCTGGTAACCGCACATACCCGTCTGAAAAATCAGTTCCCCTATTTGAAATTTATCACTTCCGAATGCCTCTCCTTCATATACCGAGCCGTCTTCCAAAATCAACAATCTTCTCATTTTATTCCTCCTCAAACACCAATTTTCCATTAACGAAAGTCTTTTTTATTTTTCCAAAACACTTTTCTCCATGAAAAGGAGTATTTTTCCCTTTTGAAAAAAATCTGTCTTTGTTTATTTTAAATTCCTTCTTTAAATCTATTAGAACAATATCGCTGTGATAACCCTTTTCGAGCTTTCCCCTCTTTTTCAATCCGAATTTTTCAGCCGGATTTTCACTCATCAATCGCAGAAGTTTTCCAAGGGAAATCACATTATTTTTGACTAATTTTGTATAGAGCATAGGGAAAGCCGTTTCCAGAGACACTATCCCAAATGGCGCAAACACCAATCCTCTATCTTTTTCTTTCTGAGAATGTGGAGCATGATCATTTGCAATAATTTCTATGGTCCCATCTATGATTCCTTGAATTAGAGTTTCTCTGTCTTCAATACTTCTCAGAGGCGGATTCATTTTATAATTGCTGTCCTTTACGTCCATCTCCGTCAAAATCAGATGATGAGCTGTTACCTCTCCGGAAACATTACATCCCTTTTCTTTATATTTTCTGATTAAACCCACAGACTCTTTTGTGGACATATGGCAACAATGATACTGAGCACCAGTCCTGCACGCCATTTTCAAATCTCTTGCCAACTGTACGTACTCACATTCATTGGGAATACCTACGAGATTTAATTCTCTGCTTTTAACACCTTCGTTAATACATGAGTAGGGTTTTCTATAGCTGTTCTCCTCCGTATGAGCAACTATAATCGCTCCCAGCCTTTTAGCTTCCATCATCGCTTTCTGCATAATTCCATCATCCTGTACCCCGACGCCGTCATCGCTGAAATACCTGTATCCCGCTTTGACCATAGCTTCCATATCCACTAGTTCTTTTCCACTTTCAGTTTTCGTTATGCATACATAAGGGATTGTATTCACCACGCTATTTTCATCAATTAGTGCTCCGTATCGTGTCACAGTTTCTATATTATCCGGGAAGGGATTTACGTTAGGCATTGCCATAATCGTCGTAAAGCCACCTGCTGCCGCTGCCAAGGTCCCCGATGCTATGTCCTCCTTATATTCGAAACCGGGTTCTCTCAAGTGAACGTGTACGTCTATAAGTCCCGCTGTAGCAAACAATCCCCCTCCATCTATTTCAACAAATTCTCCTTTAGATTTTCTTTCATCTTTCATGCGATTTATAATCTTTCTCGAAGAAATTTCCCTTTTTTCATCTATTTCTACGACTTCTAAAATTTCATTTTCATCAAACAGAATTTCTCCGTCGACCAATCTGTCTTCCTTTATAATTTTAACATTTGTAATCAGTTTCATAGCCGGCTCTCCCTGTTGTTATTTCTCGTTAACAATCTCCTATTTACCCACTTGTTTTCACTATACATATCTGCATATTGAACAAAAAATTCATCAACTTTAAAATCCCTTATAGCCAAAAGCCCTTTTAAGTACGGCTTTCCTAACCAATACTCCGTTGCTCATCTGTCTAAAGATTCTGCTTTTAGGTGCTTCGACTAAATTGGAGTCTATTTCAACACCTCTGTTTACTGGAGCCGGATGCATTATTATGCAATGGTCATTGAGCATATTGTAGCGTCTTTCGTTCATTCCATATCTCTCGAGATATTCGCTATTGCTCATGGTGTTATCAGTTTCATGTCTTTCATTTTGAATTCTCAGCATCATAACCACATCAGCCCATTTCACCGCTTCATCAATCTCCATGTAATCATATCCTTTCCTCTGCCAAAATTCGGGCCCTGAAAATACGCATTCACCTCCTAATATCTCCATAGCTTCCTTATTTGAAGCCGCTACCCTAGAGTGAGCTATATCGCCAATTATAGCTAATTTTATACCTTCCAATCTGCCGAATTCTTGATACATTGTCAACAAATCCAGCAGGCACTGCGTAGGATGATTACCCGACCCATCTCCTCCATTCAAAACAGGAATGTTCAGTCCTTTTAGTGAATTGAAGTATTCATTTTCCTTATGCCTGATTACCAGTGCATCAAATCCGATTGCTTCAAAGGTCTTTGCCGTGTCATATAGACTTTCGCCTTTTTCCACACTGCTTCCCTGAGCTGTAAAATTTTCTACTTTGCACCCCAGCTGCATTTCAGCTGATGAAAAAGAAAAATGTGTTCTCGTACTTGGCTCAAAAAAAAGATTGGCAACCAGTTTACCTTCCGGTAATTGCCAATCCATATATCTTGAACCAAAATCATTTGCTTCGTCGAGTATTTCCATTATTTCATTTTTAGATAAATCGCTTATGCGCAACAAACTGTTTCCGTTCATCTCTAACACTCCATATCTATTTTATCTTAAACTTTTAACATTATAACAGAAAATTTTTCATTTACAAGTAGAATTTTAAATTTTTCATTTACAAGCTTTAATCTATTGATTTAATCTATGTTAAAATGAAGCTTTCAATAAATAAATTTGGATTTTTCACATCGGTTTAAGAGCTATGAAGTGTTGTAAATTACAGCTTTTACTGTTTAAAAACCTTTCTGCACTTTTCTTCAATAGGACATTGTTCACATTTAGGCTTTCTGGCTGTACAGCAATGTCTTCCATGAAAAATCAGAAGGTGATGAGTTTTAGTCCAGCGGTTTTCAGGAATTTTTTTCATAAGTGCCAGTTCAGTCTTTAAAACATCATTTTCATCTACAATGCCTATTCTATTTGATACTCTAAACACGTGGGTATCAACAGCTATCCTCTGATGACCAAAAGCCACCGACATAACTACATTGGCTGTTTTTCTGCCAACTCCTGCCAATTTTGTCAGCTCACCATCGCTTTCAGGAACCTGTCCATGATAATCTGACACGAGTTTTTTTGATAAATTGATTATGTTCTTAGCCTTTGTTCTGTACATTCCTATTTTTTTCAAAATCTGTTGCACTTCATTTTCGTCAGCTGATGCAAGCTGATATGCATCCTTATACTTTGCAAACAACATCGGTGTGACTTTATTTACGCTTACATCTGTCGCTTGAGCTGAAAGAACTACTGCAATTAAAAGTTGAAACGGAGTATCAAAACCCAAGGCACATTCAGCTGTGGGATATGCCTTATCTAAAATGTCCAAAATTTCTATAACCTTATCTCTTCTCATCGCCATCTTTGTCTCCTATGAGTTTAATATCTATTTCTTCTCTCCTAATTCTACCCCTATAAAAATAAAGTGCCAAAGTGTATAGATAATCGTAAATTACGCCCGTAATTACACCTCCTAAAAGTAGTATATAATTGGAGTAACCGGGTAATTTTATATTGCTGAAAAATATTTCTCTATATATGAATAAAGTTATATATCCTACTACAAGGAAAAATATAATTTTGCATCCCAACTGAAACAATCCGTTATGAATTTTTTCAATGAGCAACTTCACGAAGCCATATGTGCCAAAAACTGTAATATATGGAATCAAAGCTATTTTATTGGGAACCAGTGCCAGTGCTAAAATCGAAGTTCCCATATACAAAACCACTCCTGCTTTAATATCTTTTTCTACGATTATCATACCTATCAAAAATCCCGCGATACCGTAAAATGTCAATGCCAGGTTTGATATTACGCTACCTCCATATATCAAGCCTAGCCCTATTGCCATAAAAAGTCCCGAAATAGCAACTATAAAAGTTTTATTGCCCTTGCTACTCACACTGTCACCTCTACAACCATACCTTTAGAAACTTTTCTTGTCACGTAATATGTCATATGCAATCGCAACACATATCTGCACAACAGTAACACTGCAATGCTCTACAAAAAGCATCGTTTGTGTTTCCATATCCCATTCCCGTAGCGGTATTTCTAAATCCTCCACCACTCATGGTCATTTGATTTAAAGCATTTCTATACTCCATATCATTCGGCTCCATGTTTACTGCCATTTGAATATTTCTAATAGCATCGTCGTACCATCCTTTTTTATATAAAATCATCCCTTTCAGGAAATACCATTCCGCGTTTTTCATGCCTATGTTATCCAGCAGTCTTTCCGCTTCATCCACTCTATTCTGATCGATTGCCCTTCTCACATTTTGAAATTCCGGAGACGTCTTGCTGCTGTTGCCGTATCCGCTTTGAGAACGATTTCCACTTTTTCTGAGATTTTGAATTTCATCATATGCTTCGTTAACTTCTCTCAGTTTTTCCTCAGCAAGTTCTGATAGCGGATTATTCTGATACTTATCCGGATGATATTTTTTAACAAGTTCTCTATATTTTATTTTTATTTCATCATCTGTAGCATTTTCATTGACACCTAAAATTTCATAGGGATTACTCATATTCTAACTCCTCCTGACATCATCAATTTACAACGTTATATTTTCTTTCATGTTTTCTGTGTATCCTCTTTGAGTATTTCATCAGTTTTTTTCAGAAGCCCCACATACAATATATTATTCAAAATTCCTTTGTTCTTCTTCACATCTAGTAGCTCTACAGCCTTTGCAATATGTTCGAGACAGATTACCAATATTCTATCGACTTGGGGCTTAATGCGTTTTTTAAAATCAATACCACTCTCGTCTTTCTCACAGTTAAATCTATATATTAAAGGATTATACGCTCCTGTCTGTAAGTTCTCTTCAATATCATCAACGGCATCAATTAGATAGACCCACTTCCCGATATTATATCCTATTTCCCTAAAAATTTCCACATAGTGAGACTTTTGTAATAATTGTCTTTTATCCACTTCTTCTTTTTTATAAAACCCTTCTTTTTTGTCGTATTCATTTTCATTTTGACATGTGTCTTCTTTCATCACTTTTTCTGTGTCTATCAAATCTATATTTTCAACACCGGTTTGAAATATATCTGCCATAAGTTCCGCAAAATAATGTGAAGTTTTGTCCAGACTTCTGCTCTTTGCCTTCTCCAATTCTCTTAATATGCGTAAGTTATAGTCTATTTTGTCACATAATACTCTGTTGTTCTCATATATTCTTTTAAACTTTCTCTTGAACAATTTAGTTGCAATTTTAGCATATAATCTGCCTTCATCATCTATGTCATCTAAAAGCTTATACCACGCCAATATCAGCATCACATCCGCTGCAAAGTCTACATTTTTACTGTGAACAATTGCTTTTCTCTTGAACGGATTTGCTATGCATCCCTCATTGGACAAAACTTCCACATCTTCGCAAATACAGTCCAGCACCAACGCCAAAAAAGCAGCATCAAAACTTAAAATCATTCTCGGTAACTGCCCATATCTTCTTCCTATGGATTTGCATACCCCGCAATAATATGCTTTATATATCTCTGATTCCCAGACTTTTAATTCAGGTCTGTAAGATACTACATATCCTAACATTATCTCTCTTTCTATAAGTTGTTCTCATTTATATTTTAGTATTTTTTAATAAAACTGTGAAGCTAATTATAACATAAAATGAGAAAAAGGAAATAGCTTAAATTGCTATCTCCTCTTCGCTACAATAAAAAAATAAAATTGTTTTCTTGTTATTTTTCTAACATCGAGGTTGAACATAATATAAATAACATTTCATTTCATCATTTCAATCTCAGTCTTTTTATATATTCATCTACACACCATTTATCAATTTATTTCCCGTTTCTGTGGCATCAGAGTTCGGTGCATGTAGAATATCTTTCCAGTACGCAGGTTGATCTTCAGGTTGGAAGCTTGTCGCAACCTTACCTTTATTGGCAACTCCAATTACCTTAGATGTTATTTTCACACCATATCCATAAGGCTTGCCTACATTTCTTTCTGTCGTATTTATATTCCCACCTTGCAAATATGCTTTTTGTGTATCGACAGTACCATTTCCATCCACTGCAATCCCACCGGCTCCTCTGTGTGCACTAAAACCAAAGCCTGTTCCACCTACAGCAACAAGTTTTCCCGGACCTGTTATCTTAGCTCCGTCTTGCAGCAATATTCCTGTACCTCCATCTCTTGTCAATGCTGATTCTCCGCCGCCGTATCCTGCCAGAACAGAACCTTCTGTAACGGTTACCACAGCTCCGTTTTCAACTGAAATACCCGTCTGTCCCGGTATCGGACCCGGCGATGAATCTTCACCTTTTACATGAACTTGTCCTTTAATGGTCGCATCACCTAAAATTTTCACGACAGGCTCTGCAGTTTGTCTAGATTCTTTACCATCTGCCAAATAGTTTGCATGAGAATAAATATATGCATTCTCGAGAATTCCACCGTTTTGAACTTCAACAGTTCCAACTATGGATCCACCTGTTACGAATTTCTTTTTAAATCGATCGTAGTTCATGGATAGAGTTCCACCATCCTCTACCGTGATTTTTCCATATATAACAGAATCCATTACATTCAATCTTCCGCCCTTTTTAACGACAATTTTTACACTGCTTAGTATTTTCATGTTGACCAATGTCAAATCTGTATCTTTATCAACTATCAAAGTTTGTTTAGGCTGAGCATTTGTGGGAACAGGATATCCCAGTACTCCATACGTTCCACTGGTGTGAGAACCGTACCACGCCTTAATATCTTTAGGCACAGTCACAGTTTCGTCTTTTCCGCCAAAATATCTTATCGCCCATGGCTCCATGTCCCATATGTATTTGCCGTCTTGAACTCGTTTTGCGTTATCTGTCTTCAATCTGTCTATAAGTTTCACTTTTTCAGTGTCATATACTTTGAATTCCAATCGGTTGCTTTCAACCACTCTTCCGGCTTCATCCACTACACGAGCTTTAACATTATATGTTCCATCTTTTTTTGGGATTCCATCCAATGTCACCTGACTTGTCAGATAGGAATAGATGGTCTTCATACCTGAATCTCCTGAAATGCTTATTTTAGATTTTCCTGCATTCAGTCTGACTTTATTCAGTTCTGAAATCGGTTTCCAATCGCGTTCAGGAATATCCGACATCTTTGTACCCGGTTCGACTTCTACGGCTTCAAGAAATACATTGCTATTTCTGTTTATTGTCGCACTGCTTGATGCTCCTGAAACCCCATCGTAATGCTTTTGTCCTACCACAGCAGGTTCAAATGATCCTCTCAATCTGACTTTCAGTTCTTTTGCTTTTGGAATTTCATTTAACGCTTCCAATTTATTTTCCTTCTTATGGTATTTGAAGGCTTTTTTGCTGCCATCATCAAAAGACAGTACTATGGTTTCTCCATCGTCCGGCTGTTTAAAGTAAACTGTACTATCCTCTTCTTCTACTGCAAACTTTCCCGCAACCCATGTTTGAAATTTTGAATCTCTAACATAATCTCTTGATCCTACTCTCACACCATTTACTTTCTTCAAGAGTTCCAACGATTCAATTTTTATACCGAAATATCCAAACATTCCAGCGTTAACAGGAGTAAACTTTCCCTTTTCCGTATCTTTGTGTATCGCAGGTGGGTTCTGTGTTTCCCCATGTGTCGACGGTTTAGGCGACACAGTATTTCCATCTTCAACGGAATTTATCGGTGAATATCTTATGCTGTCAGAGTCGTGCATATTTCCAAATGCTTCGGCATTCTTAACTGTTACCGTCACCTTCTCAGTGTCCGTTGTTATTTCGATTTTATCGTTATCTTTTACAGCCGATAAGAAAATATCCGGATCTGTTTCAGATAAATTGTATTTTCCACCTGATGTTAAGTCGATTTTTTTTGAAACTTTGGTAAACGTTTTTCCATTTACTTTTATTCCTCTGATTTTTTTCAACTGTTCCATAGTCTTCACTTTCAATGAGCACCCAAATATTCCATTGCCTGTACTTTCGGTTATATCAATAGAATGCTGTTCTGTTGCCATTACCTGAAAGCTCAACGTTGAAAATATCAACGAAAATACCAGTACCATTGATAATATCACATTTTTTAACCTTATCTCCAATTTTTCCTCCTTCAATATGTTACCCTCAACTAACATACTAATGGTAATATATGAATAACATGTTGTCAACTTAGTTTATATTAAAAATCGTTATTTTATGTCAACATACCATAAAATTTCAATCGGTAGTATGTATCTCGATACTCACTTTTAACACAATATAAAAACCGACTTTGTTAAACTGAACTCCTCTCATAAATTTTATTTAGCGAAGGATTATCAATTCATTTCAGTCGGTTCAAGTTTCAACCACATATCCTTGCATGTTCAACAAGTATTTTCTGTCATCATCTGTTGCGATTATCGCGACAAAATTCTCACTTACCTATATTTGATACATCTTCTATCATATTTTTCTTAAGCTTCCACAAATCGTGACTTAAATCTACATAATAAATCTGCGGATTTTCGAATCTGAGCATTTCATCCCATAAAGCTGACACCTGACTTTTGACATAGTTTCTTATCTCTTCTATATTCGGTTTATCGTAGATTAATTTTCCTTTATCAAAAATCTTTTTTCGAAGATTTTTTGCCGTAAAATTGCTCACCTTTTTTCTCTTCCACACGTTTTGCGGATCGAATATTTCATAATCATCTCCTGATGGAGCCGGCTCGCTTTCCAATGTAATGACATCTGCAATTGCTCTATTGTTATCTTTGTCATACAATCTATAAAGGCTCTTTACTCCCGGATTTGTTATCTTCTCAACATTTTCTGAAACTTTAATCTTCGGTATTATCTTGCCGTTTTTTTCTATGGCAGCCAGCTTGTAAACTCCACCGAATACCGGTTGTGACTTGGCTGTGATTAGCCTTTCCCCCACACCAAAAGCATCTATACAAGCACCTTGTGACAAGACTTCTCTAATCAGATACTCGTCCAGCGAATTTGAGACCATTATAGTGCAATCTTTCAATCCAGCATCATCGAGCATCTGTCTTGCTTTTTTTGTCAGATACGCCACGTCTCCGCTGTCTATTCTAATTCCCATGTTCTTCGGCTTGCATTCTTTGAATACTTTTATAGCATTCGGGATACCCGACTTTAACGTGTTGTACGTGTCTACTAAAAACACACAATTGTCGGGATATGTTTTCGCATACGTTTTAAATGCTTCATATTCATTATCAAAGGACTGAACCCAGCTATGTGCCATAGTCCCCTTAGCATCGATTCCAAAATCCCTATCCACGATTGTGCATGCGGTTCCCGCACAGCCGCCTATATATGCTGCTTTTGCTCCATATATCGCTCCGGAACTGCCCTGTGCTCTTCTGCTACCAAATTCAGCAACAGGTCTACCTTCTGCTGCCCTAACAATTCTATTGGCCTTGGTAGCAATCAAAGTTTGATGATTCAATAGCAGCAGTGTCATAGTCTCAATCAACTGCGCCTGTACCACAGGACCTCTTATGGTGACAATAGGTTCTCCCGGAAATACTGCTGTACCCTCAGGCACAGCCCAAACATCACATTTGAATTTAAAATTTCTCAAATAGTCTAAAAACCCTTTGCTGAATATATTCTTACTCTCAAGATACTCTATGTCCTCATCTGTAAATTTCAAATTTTGTAGATATTCTATCAGGTCATTTATTCCGGAAAGGATTGCAAATCCCCCGTCTTCCGGAATTTTCCTGAAAAACATATCGAAATATGCTATATCATCTGCCATTCCCGCCTCAAAGTACCCATTTGCCATTGTGAACTCATAAAAGTCTGTTAGCATCGTCATGTTGTGTTTATACATTTTTTCTCTAATAGCGCAGTTTCCTGTACTGTTCTCCTTTCAAATAAAACGACCTTTACCTCTCTACACATATTCTAGTATACATCAATGTGAGAAAAATTCAAGGAAATTAACTTAAAGGGCATCAAAGTATATTGCGCGATTTATATTAGTCGATGATTCAAATATTCTATATCTCGCTCAATTCCATTCAAATTATTTTTTCTATTTTGAGTCCAAATCGTCAACTTCAAATTCCGCAGAAAATTTTTCAGAAACTTAATTCCTACTTAATAGATATGAATTTATAATCTCAATTTTATATGTTATCTATATCTTTCTAAACGTTTTTTCTCAGAACCTTCCTCAGGTATTGCCCCGTGTATGAGTTCTTTACTTTTGCGACTTCTTCAGGCGTACCTGTAGCTACCACTTTCCCACCTTTAACTCCTCCGTCTGGTCCTAAATCTATAATATAATCGGCACGTTTTATTATGTCCAAGTTATGCTCTATAATTATCACTGTATTTCCGGACTCTACCAATTTATCTATCACCTGGCTCAGCTTATCCACATCAGCAAAATGTAACCCTGTCGTCGGTTCATCCAGAATGTATAAATTTTTCCCTGTATTTCTCTTAGACAGTTCACTTGCCAACTTCACTCTCTGAGCCTCTCCTCCCGATAGCTGTGTCGACGGTTGTCCTAATTTAATATATCCCAACCCCACATCTTCCAATGTTTTCAGCTGTCTGTTAACAGCAGGTATGTTCTCAAAAAACTCTACTGCTTCTGAAACTGTCATATTCAATACATCGTATATGCTCTTGCCCTTATACTTAACTTCCAGAGTTTCTCTGTTGTATCTTCTGCCTTTGCAAACTTCACACTGAACATAAACATCCGGCAGAAAATGCATTTCTATTTTAATTATACCATCTCCACTGCACGTTTCACATCTGCCACCCTTTACGTTGAAGCTGAATCTGCCCTTTTCGTATCCTCGAATTTTAGCTTCGGGTACCTGAGCGAATAAATCTCTGATATTTGTAAATATTCCCGTATAAGTCGCAGGATTAGATCTTGGAGTTCTTCCTATCGGCTCCTGATTAACTTCTATGATTTTTTCTATGTTCTCATATCCTTCTATGACTCTATGCTTTCCTCCTTTCCCCTTTGCTCCATTGATTTTGCTCGCCAGTTCTTTATACAGAATTTCATTTATCAATGTCGACTTACCGGAACCCGATACACCTGTAACACATGTCAATGTTCCCAGTGGTATTGAAACATCTATATTTTTCAAATTGTTTTCCTCAGCACCTCTCACTTTTATAAATTTTCCGTTTCCTTTTCTCCTCACTTTAGGCACCGAGATTTTTTTCTTTCCTGATAAATATTCACCCGTTATGGAATTCGGATTATTTGCCAGTTCTCTCGCCGTTCCTTGAGCCACAATTTCACCGCCATGAATTCCGGCTTCCGGACCTATATCGAAGATATAATCTGCTGCATACATGGTATCTTCGTCGTGTTCAACTACGATTAAAGTATTTCCAATATCGGTTAAATCTCTCAGTGCCGCCAACAACTTATCGTTATCCTTTTGGTGTAACCCGATGCTGGGTTCATCTAATATATACAATACTCCGACCAAACTCGATCCTATTTGAGTAGCCAGTCTAATTCTTTGTGATTCTCCTCCTGACAATGTTGCAGACGCTCTTGATAGAGTCAAATAATCCAATCCTACATCTATTAAAAATTTCAGCCTGCTCTTTATTTCCTTTACAATTTGTTGTGCAATGATTTGATCTTTCTCACTGATTTCCAGATTTTCGATGAATTCTTTTGTTTCTGCAATTGACATATCGGACAGTTCTGCAATATTTTTACCACCTACAGTAACAGCTAATACTTCCTTTTTCAATCTGGCTCCGTTACAGCTCGTACATTTGTTTTCCACCATAAACTTCTTTATCTTTTCTTTCATCATCTCCGAGTCGGTTTCCATAAATCTGCGCTCTAAATTCGGTATAACACCTTCAAATGAATCATTTCTATGAGATAT
The DNA here is from genome assembly GCA_000488855.1 of Eubacterium brachy ATCC 33089. Lineage (GTDB taxonomy): Bacteria > Bacillota > Clostridia > Peptostreptococcales > Anaerovoracaceae > Gallibacter > Gallibacter brachus. The sequence continues at coordinate 67,060 of KI535270.1, forward strand.
ATGCCCTGTGGTTCTGCTTTTATATGTGTAGCTGACAGTTCTGTTTCCTGTACCGAATAACAGTTGATCTCTCAGTTTTTTTGGCAAGTTCTTGAATGGAACGTGGACATCATATCCTTCTTCCGCCAACAGCGCATCTATCATCTGTCTGTAAAATCTTCCATCTTGCATAGATGCGAAGGTATTTCCAAAAACTCCATCGTAAATGCTCAATGAATCATCCTCAATCAGCAGTTTCGGATCTATCTTTTGCAGATGTCCCAATCCGTTGCACTCAGGACATGCTCCGAAAGGACTGTTAAAAGAAAATGTTCTCGGTTCCATTTCTTCAAGGCTGACTCCGTGATCCGGACATGAAAATGATGTACTATACAATTTTTCTCTTACTTCACTCTTATCAGTTTCATCGTTTTTCTTCTTTTCTATTATAGCAATGACCAGTCCTTCTCCATGACTTATAGCCAAATCACACGCTTCGGTCAATCTTCCGGCGATGCCGTCTCTTAACACTATTCTGTCCACTACAATTTCAATATTGTGCTTAATATTTTTTTCAAGTTTAATTTCATCTTCTCCCAAAAGATACATTTTTCCATCTACACGTACACGCACAAATCCCTCTTTTTGAATCCTTTGAAATACCTTTTCATAAGTTCCTTTTCTGCTCCTCACGACAGGTGCCAGAATTGTGATTTTACTACCATACTCATTCAACAGTATGTCATCCACTATCTGATCCAAGCTCTGCGAAGAAATTTCACCGTGACAAATAGGACAATGTGCCACGCCGATTCTCGCATACATCAATCTAAGGTAATCGTGAATCTCCGTAACTGTCCCCACTGTGGATCTGGGATTTTTGCTGGTCGTTTTTTGATCTATAGAAATAGCCGGAGATAGCCCCTCAATATACTCGACATCGGGCTTCTCCATCTGACCTAAAAACTGTCTGGCATAGGCTGATAAACTTTCCACATATCGCCTTTGCCCTTCTGCATAAATAGTATCAAATGCCAATGAGCTCTTGCCCGAACCCGATAAACCCGTGAAAACTACGAATTTATCCCTCGGTATTACCATATCCACATTTTTCAAATTATTTTCATTTGCACCTTTTATAATTAAATTTTTTTGCATAAATTCCCTCGTATTTTTATCACTATATTTTAGTTTTATATTCGAACACCTTATCTCTCAACAGCGCCGCTCGCTCGAATTCCAAGTTGCCGGCAGCTTCTTTCATTTCTTTCTCCAATTTTTTAACAAAATCTATAAGTTCTCTTTTAGTCATTTCTATCGGTTTCTTTTCTTCCTTTTCTTCTATCGACTTTGTCGCTTCTATTACTTCACGTACTGCTTTTTCAATAGTTTTCGGAGTTATTCCATTTTCCTCATTAAATTTTTGCTGTATGCTCCTTCTTCTCTCAGTTTCTTTGATTGCACTGTCCATTGCAGGGCTGGTTTCGTCTGCATGCATTATGACTCTACCATTGGCATTTCTCGCTGCCCTACCTATGGTTTGTATCAACGAAGTTTCGGTTCTCAAAAATCCTTGCTTATCGGCATCCAGTATAGCCACTAAGCTAACTTCCGGAATGTCAAGGCCTTCCCTGAGCAAATTTATTCCAACCAACACGTCGAAGGTCCCCAGCCTCAAATCTCTTATAATCTCCAGTCTTTCCAGAGTATCTATCTCACTGTGTAAATATCTAACCTTTATACCTGCACCTCTCAGATAATCTGTCAATGCCTCCGACATCTTCTTAGTCAGGGTAGTCACTAAAACTTTGTTTCCACCCTTTGTCTCCTTATTTATCTCGCCTATTAAATGATCTATTTGTCCCACTGTTGGCACTATATCGATTTTAGGATCCAATAATCCAGTCGGTCTTATGACCTGCTCTGCGGAGACTCCACCGGATCTCTCCTTTTCATATGCTGATGGTGTAGCACTTACATAGAGCACTTTATCTTTTATCCTTTCAAACTCTTCAAACTGTAAAGGCCTGTTATCAAGTGCCGACGGCAATCTAAACCCGTAATCTACCAGCGACGATTTTCTCGATCTGTCTCCTGCATACATAGCCCTGAGCTGAGGAAGCATAGCGTGAGACTCATCTATAATAATTAGAAAATCTTCTGGAAAATAGTCTATTAAAGTATATGGTCGTTCTCCACCCTTAAGTCTGTTAATGTGTCTTGAGTAATTTTCTATTCCTTTGCATCTGCCGATCTCCTTTAGCATCTCAATATCATACCTGGTTCTCTGATCAATTCTCTGAGCTTCCAGCAGCTTGTTGTTCGCATTGAACCACTTTACTCTGTCAGACAATTCTTCAGAAATGCCATCAATAGCCAGTTCCAAGTTTTCACGAGTTGTGACATAATGAGATGCAGGATATACTGCGACGTGATTCCTTATTCCCATAATATCTCCAGTTATGGGATTTATTTCCTTTATGCTCTCTATTTCATCGCCGAACAACTCGATTCTAACTGCATTTTCAGAGCCTGCCGAGAATATATCCACCACATCTCCACGCACTCTAAACGATCCTCTATCAAACGCTATATCGTTTCTGTCATATTGAATTTCTACCAATTTTTTCAGAATATCATCTCTTGAAATCTCTTTTCCCGTTCTCAACGACAATACCTGATTTTCATAATCTACAGGCGATCCGAGTCCGTATATACAAGATACCGATGCTACGATAACTACGTCTTTTCTCTCTCCTAATGCTGCTGTTGCCGAGTGCCTCAATTTTTCTATTTCTGCATTTATATCGGAATCTTTTTCTATATATGTATCTGTTGACGGCACATATGCCTCCGGCTGGTAATAATCATAATACGATACAAAATATTCCACAGCATTGTCCGGAAAAAACTCTTTAAACTCTCCGTGTAACTGTGCTGCAAGAGTTTTGTTGTGGGCTATTACCAACGTAGGTTTATTTATTTTTTCTATTATGTTTGCCATGGTAAAAGTTTTACCTGAGCCCGTAACTCCCAATAGAGTTTGTTCTTTTTTCCCTCTTTGAAAACCTTTCACAAGTTTATCTATAGCTTCCGGCTGATCTCCCATCGGCTTAAACTTTGATACTAACTTAAATTTATCCACCCCTAAACTCCTTAAATCACGTCTTCTGTTTACAGATTTTTATCGTTTTTATCGAATATAATTTTTATAATCTCACATAGTACAGTATACCACTTGTCATGTTAAAAGTATATATTCATATGAACATTCGTTCTATTCTATGTTTGCAGATTATATCCTGAATATTTCAAAATCGCTAAGTTCACTTACACTATTCTCAACAAATAAAAAAGCTGTTAAAATCGAAATTTCAACAGCATATATGGTGAGGCACGAGGGACTCGAACCCCCAACCAACTGATTCGAAGTCAGCTACTCTATCCATTGAGCCAGTGCCCCCTGTCAGATTAGTCCTATTATATACCAAATACTGAATCTTTGCAAAACTCATCAGTAAATTTTTTTATTCTAACTTATATGTATTTTACGGATAATCTTCCAATTTGCTTAAAATTATTTCATACCTTTTAGCATTTAACTTTTTCTCGCCCTTCAAAACTCCCTTTAACTGTAATATGCCTTAACCTTGCTTCTCATAATTGACTATTATCATTTTTCAACGCCTTTTTGTCACAGATTAACTTAAACGCTTCCACATAGACAGTCATCGATGCGACATTTAAAAACATCAGTGAATTCAATACCAATCTGCTATCTGTTCTCATCATCAAAGTTATAACTACTAACACTCCCAGCAACATGAAATATCCCAGTCCGATTCCTATGTGCATTTTGTATTTATCTTTGTTATAACTTGCAATTCCCATCAATGAAACATAAAAAATCCCCAGACCTAATAATCTGAAATGTACTAAAAATCGCAAATCCACCTGTTCTATCGGAAAGCTGAAGCATACTGTTATCGTGCTCAACCCTACAAACATACCTATATGGCTGTATCTCAGCAGGAATCCTCTGGTTTTCTGTCTTTCATCCACTATCTCTTCTATAACCAACCAATATGTGTAAAAAAGTGAGCCCACAGTTGCGAAAATAACCATTTCCGTCAATCCGAATCTGTCGTTTTTAAAAGTTCCTGCTACAGTTACAATCATCTCTCCAAAAATTATTATGGTGATGAGACTTACCCTCTCAACTAAGTGCGGAAAATTTATTGGATTTTCATGCATTGATTCTCTCGATTTAATTACCGCCGGCAGTACCATAGCAGAAAGATATGCAATTGATGTTATCCACGCTCCTATGTTGTATCCAACTCCGAGAGCTATTGACAATCCACCAACTTCTAACACCAAAATGGCCATCTGAACCTTTATATCTTTTACGATCATGGATACTTCTTTAAATTTTTTAGCTTTGGTGCCGTACTGCAACATCACCACTATTGTCATCGCTATTGCTGTAACATTAAATGGAACAAAAGTTTCTATCCATTCCGTAGTTATGTTATTCGTAATGTATATTACTCCCAGCATATGCAACAACAGTCCGATTCTATCCCCTCTGGTGTCTTCGCCATACTTGTTTATATATACCGTCTCTCCGAACCACATGAGCATTAAAATTGCACACACTATGATAAATTTCACATATGATTCTACACCGACTACACCATTGTGCAAGTGATGTATTATAGCTGTTGCCTTCGCTACTGCCAGCACGTACACCAAATCGTAAAACAATTCCAACATGGTTACTTTCTTGGCATAACTAACTATTTTTTCCACTATTTACCGCCTCTCACCATCAACGAGCTTTATAATTTCACGCATTTGAACGTGTGATAAAGACATGTCCTTATCGCTGCAATTCAAATTTTTACAGCACAAACTTTTCGATGACTTGTGCCACTCCGTCACAATCGTTTCCGGGTGCGATGTAATCTGCTGCACTTTTCAATTCACACAAACCGTTCTCCATTGCAACTCCCATTCCCGCCATAGAGATCATCTCTAAATCATTCAGTCCGTCACCGAAGCACATTATCTGCCCTTTATCAATTCCCAACTTATCTGCCACAAACAATATTCCTGCTGCCTTGCTGGTATTTTCCCCACCTATTTCTAAATTCTCCGGAAGCGATGATGTTACGCTGATGTTTTTCAGCTTTTTCAGTTCATTACGCATTTTATGCTTTTCATCGTCCGTTTCAAAAAATATATTTATATTTTCTATATTTTTCAAGTTATCTCTGAACAAATTGAAGATATTATCTACGGGAGTCCTCGTTTTTAAAACGTATTCTCTAGTTCTATATGACACCAATCCTCTTTTGATATCTTCGAAATCCGCCTTTTCTATATAGCCTCTTCCATCTACAAACACTTCGATCATATGCTTCTTTTTCCTTAAAAACTCATAGACTTCCGTTGCTCCATCTAAATCGATATGACTTCTGAATATACTTTCTTTCGTCCTATAATCTCTCACTTCTCCACCGTTGGAATTCACAGTATATTCTATGAAATCAAATTTTCTCAGAAAGTCAGGCAATGCTGAAAAATTTCTACCTGTAGCTATCACTATATGCACACCTTTTCTGCTGGCTTCTCGCAAAGCCTTCTGCGTCCTGCAAGAAAGTTGACTACTGCTGTTTAAAGTAGTTCCATCTAAATCCAATCCTATTAGTTTATATTTCATTTCCACTTAAATCCATTATAAATTATTATTTATACCACTCTTTTAAATTCCGATTCATTCTCGTTTAAATTGCTGTTATACACTTCTATGATATAACTCTTTGCCCATTGCATACCAATTCTGCAATAGTATTATCTACCTTTGCTACAGGTTATATTACTGCTCGGAGATATTCTCCAATTGAATAATTTTTTATATTTCACACTTAATTACCAAATTTCTCAATTCTCCTATCATTCCATTTCGCTATGCCTACGCATATATCTGATAGAAGTTAACATATTCAAGTCAATTGCTCTTATTTATCAACAGCCATATTCAATGCAACCTTAAATTCTTCGTTGTTTTTTATAACGTACTCAATTGTTGCCTCATCTCCATGCCCCGGATATATGACCATATCTCCCGGCAATTTAGCAATGAATTCTTGACAGCTTCTCGCCATCTCCTTATCGCTTCCGTCTTCCAAATTGGTAATTCCTATCTCATCTTTGAAAACTGTATCTCCTGAAAATGCGATATTTGCAGATTTGTTTATGAGAAAAATTCCACCTTTCGTGTGTCCCGGTGTATTTACGACTGTCAACACATCTCCGTCCAATTCAAATTCCCTGTCATCTCCAAATCCTTCCACCAACTGACTCTTATCATGGAAAAACTTCTTTAACATAGCTTCATCCTGATTGTGCACAAACATTTTAATATGAAACTTATCGGCTAATTTATATGCTTCCGAAACGTGATCGTAGTGATGATGCGTGAATATAATTCCCGATGGTTTCAGCTTGTGCTCTTGCACAAAGTCAACGTATTCGTCCGTTTTGTAACCACAATCTATAAAGTAACAACTTCCTTCATCTTCCTTATATATCACATATCCGTTCGTATCCAATGATCCGCCTATAAATCTCTTTACTTTCATATTACCTCCGTTTCGACTCTCCAATTGAATCTCATACAATTCAACTTATCCAACATATTTTCACAAATTCTTTCACACTTTTATCATCTTTGTGTGTCTCTTTTTTAATTGTAACTTTATATCTCTGATTTAAATATTATATCATAGCATTTTATCAATCAAAACCTCTGTTTTTAATCTTATGTTATTCAGTTGTACGATTAAATCTCCTGTTTAATTGTCATCTACAGGTTGCTCTGAAATAATAAAAAATCTGTCTCCATTTTATTCTAAGATGAAAATTGACACCGCACATTGAATAAATTGAAATAATTGTTGTATTTTATGGGAATAGTGGTAAAATTGGTTATGTAAATATTTTAGTTTATGTTTCAATCTGTTTTAAGACACATTCTTTTTTATCTCCTAGAATCGTGAAAAGCAGAAAATTAAATAAAATTCAGAAAGTAAGGGAAACGAATATGAACATTGCTATAATAGGGGCCGGAAAACTTGGTAAAAAATTGGCATATGCCTTATTGAACGGAAATCATTCCGTTACCATTGTCGACAAAAATGAAAAAGCTCTTCAGAAGCTGGCATTAGAGTTGGATATTATGACTGTAGTCGCAAATGCAAAAGATGTTTCATTCTTAAAGGAATTAAACATAAAAAGTTATGACTACTTAATTGCTCTAACAGGTAATGATGAATTGAATATTTTAATCTCTTCATTTGCAAAAAAACTGGGATGTCATTTTGTAATAGCCAGAATCAGGGATCCTGAGTATATGTCCCAATTTGATTTCATAAAAAACAATATGGATATAAACCATCTCGTGAATCCAGATTTGGCAATTACCAATGAGATATATAAACATCTCGTAGAAAAATATACTTTAACCAACGGTATTTTTACGACAGGCAAAGTCGCTCTCATAGAATTTAAGGCTAAAAATATGCCTGTGCTGTTGGGAGTTCCATTGAACAATGTGAATCGCATATTGAAAAACATGCTGGTCGTCGCCATCTCTCGCAATGGAAAGGTAATCGTTCCGCAAGGTGATGACGAAATCTGTCCCAATGATGCCCTTTATGTCATAGGTGAACGTGATCCTATAACGCAGTTGAACTCCAAGGTTCATGAAGTTGGTACATATACCAACCTAAAAAAAGTTATGGTTATCGGAGGGGGCAAAACCGGTCTATATCTCAGTAAAAAACTCTCCGAATTTGGAGTTTCCGTAAAAGTCATAGAGAGAAATATGGACAGATGCAGATACCTTGCTGAAAAATTAGAAGATGTCATGATTTTAAACGGAGATGGCACTGACAAACAGCTTTTGGAAGAAGAGAGCATTGCCGATATGGACGGTTTTGTAACAGCCACAGGTTACGATGAAGATAATTTGCTCTTGGCTCTTATGGCAAAGGAATATAACATTGCGGAAGTCGTTGCTAAAGTAAGTCGCGGTATATATACCGAACTCGTTTCCAATTTAGGTGTTGACATGGCCATAAATCCTGTGGATATCGTTACCAGCAACTTGGCAAAACTAATTCAAGGAAAAGAGAAGATCATTTCAAATCAACTGATTCAAGGACAAGCTGAAATAACTGAGATAATCGCAAGTAAAAATATGAAAATTGTCGGAACTCCTATTAAGGAAATCGGAATTCCGACGGGTGTTTTAATCGGTGCTATCCACAGGGATGGCGGCGTCATAATTCCAGATGGAAACACCATCATAAAAGAAGGCGATAAGGTCCTTATCTTTTCCCTTCTGACTTCCATGGCGGAAATGGCAAAATACACAAGGTAAGCAGACATTATATGAGGGTTCTACATGGATATAAACTATAAAGTTTCTTTTAAAATTTTCGGTTCGATCTTATGTGTGCTCAGCGCATCTATGCTGTTGCCATTGATCGTAGGACTGATATATAAAGACTATGCGAGTTCTCTCGCTTTTGCCTATACATTGGTGCCATCATCTATACTTGGCTTGCTTTTGATAAAACTTACTTCCGTCAAAAGCAATAAACTAAAAATGCGAGATGGTGCTTTTATTGTGTCCGTTTCTTGGATATTGTGCGGCCTCATAGGGGCTATTCCTTTTGTTATAACAGGTAGCATACCCAACTTCATCAGCGCTTTCTTTGAAACCTGTTCCGGATTCAGTACTACGGGAGCCACAGTTATACCTGATGTGGAAATCATTCCTAAAGCCGTTTTATTTTGGCGTTCATTCACCCATTGGCTGGGTGGTATGGGTATTTTGGTATTTACCATAGCCTTGCTTCCTGCAATAGGTGTAGACGGACAGCAGGTGGCAGCTGCAGAAGTACCCGGTTTGAGCCTATCTAAAATCGTGCCTAAACTCTCAGATACAGCAAGATATCTGTATCTTCTCTACACTGCATTGACTCTGGTTGAAACGGGTTTACTCATGTTTGGTGGAATGACTTTTTTTGATGCCATATGTCACTCTTTTTCAACCTTAGGGACCGGTGGTTTTGGAAATTACAATGATAGTATAGCTCATTTTAACAGTCTGTACATAGATATCATCATAACCTTATTTATGATGATCGCAGGTATGAACTTCAACTTGTTTTTCATTGCATATCGGAATGGAATTTCCACTTTTTTCAAAGACGCTGAATGGAGATTTTATATTTTAATAATCGGCTTTACATCTATTTTAATGTCAATCATACTATATGTCAGCGGAACTTATAATTCCATTATTTCATCTATAAGATATGTGCTTTTTCAGAATGTATCAATACTTACCACTACAGGTTTTTCGACGGCTGACTACATGCTGTGGCCTGTCTTCTGTCAGGTATTGTTGTTCATCTTGTTTTTTATAGGAGGGTCTTCGTCTTCCACAAGTGGTGGACCGAAGGTTATCAGAATATTAGTAATCTTGAAGATGATAAAGAAGTCTATAATGGTCAGGCTTCATCCCACCGTAATCGCTCAAATACGCGTCAACAATCAGATATTATCAGGAGAGATTTTATCCAATATCGCAAACTTCTTCTTCGCCTTCTTGGGTCTCGGTATGTTCGGCGCATTTATCGTCTCCTTTGACGGATATGATTTTATAACTTCCTTGAGTGCATCGTTTTCCTGCTTGAGCAATGTTGGTCCCGGATTGAATGCCATAGGTCCATCTTCCAATTGCAGTATTTTTTCACATACCTCACACCTTACATTATCGATTCTCATGATTGCCGGAAGACTTGAAATATTTACATTGCTCATGCTTTTAAGAAAGAAATTCTGGAAACCGTTTAGATAGGTATATATCTGATCAGACTTTATAATTACAGGAGATTTATTAAACTTATGGAAATCAACAAAAGAAAACTGATTCATGTCTTATCAATTACTTTAATAATCGTAGGACTTTCTATGATTCCATCTTTAATATGTTCATTTATCAACAACAATCAGCAGCAAGTAAAGAGTTTTTTATTGCCTATGTTCGTGTGTTTATCCATAGGGGGTATCCTTTTAAGACTTTTTGAAAAATCTACAAAACCTCTCAAAATACGCGACTGCTATATCATGGTTTTTTCCATAATAGTCACCGCCTGTGTGGCGGGTGCCTTCCCTTATTATATGAGCATAAAAAATGCCACTTTTATACAGTCTATATTCGAATCGACAGCAGGATTTACAACGACAAGCGCCACAGTTTTTTATGAACCCAGCATGGCTCCCAGCCTAATTCTCTGGAAGGGAATTGAGCATTGGGTAGGTGGTATTGCCATTTTAGTTTTCATCTTGTCGATTTTGCCTATGCTTGGCATCGGCGATCAGCAAATTGCCACGGCAGAAGCCCATGGCACTATGCTGAATAAAATCGCTCCCAGATCGTTTCAAATTATAAAATACATATTTATAATTTACTCGGGAATAACTCTGATTTCTTTTATATATTTTGCCTTAGTCAAAACAGGTCTTTTTGATGCATTGATTTTAGCACTATCCACCAGCAGCACCGCCGGTATTTTACTCCACCCCGAAGGAATCTCGTACTATAACAGCTTCCTCGTAGAGCTGGGAGTATCTGTGCTTTCAATTTTTTCCGGACTAAGTTTTGTCGTTTACATTCATTTATATAAAAGGAATTTTTCGGAACTGAAAAGAAATATGGAATTTAGAGCATTTCTGCTGATAATCGCAATTTCGTCTACATTTATTGGAATTTCTCTTTTCAGACACGGTCATGGCGGATTTTTGAGATCTATTGCCGACGGATTCTTTCAAGTTTCCTCTTTTGCTACAACATCCGGATTTGCTCTGCAAAACTATGCCTTGTGGCCGAGCACCTGCGTCTTCGTTCTAATTGCTGTAATGCTTATAGGCGGTTGCTCTGCTTCGACCACAGGTTCGTTCAAGGTAATTCGATTTTTAATTGTTTTAAAACTCATCGGAAAAGGTTTTGCCAAAAGAATTCATCCCAGATCTGTCCACAGCGTCAAAATAGGCAACAGCCCTATCAATTCCAGCATGGTAATCTCCGTAACCACGTTTACTATGGTTTATTTCATGACCATACTTATAAGCACTCTGATTATAAGCATACAAAACTTGGATATAGAATCTTCTCTAGGTGCCACGATTGGAGCTATTTCCAACAGCGGTATCAGTTTCGGTGTTGTGGGTATGAGCGGTAATTACAACGTTTTCCATCCTCTGCTACAACTGTTCATCTCATTTTTGATGATTGTAGGCAGAGTTGGCTTAGTTACTATATCTATAATATTCATACCTTCTTTTTGGAGACCTCACAGAATGATGAGAATAAAAATATAGATTTATATAAAAATGACCATTCGGACTATTTTACACATCCGCCTTAATTGATTAAACGAACAATATCGATATTTCCGGGATTCAATAAAGATTCACTATGTCTATGGAAACGGATTTATCAAAAGGAATTCTGTGTGTTCCCATAACTTCACCTATCAATTCTCTTCTTCAATATTTTTAAATCCCTTTCCGTTTGCCCATACGGCCTCCGTCTTGATAACAGATACGAATGCCGAACTGTCTATTTCTGCAATTTTCCTCTTTAATAACATACTTTCTCTAGGTGAACAAAATACTCTTATTTTGGTGTGTTGTGTCTTTGTATACTGTCCTACAATTTTTTCCGTACTCGCCCCTCTTCTCATCTTGATCAAAATATATTCCAATAAATCCTTTGCCTTATCCTTCGTTATTATTTCAACTTGAACCACTTGGTACTCAAAGCCAAAGGTTATTACATCTATGGTCTTTGATATTATCGCCTGAGTGATAAGCGCATACAATGCTATATTTCTATTGAATATGAACGCCGAACTTATGATTATAGCACCGTCAATAGCCGTCATAATCTTACCTTGTGCTACTTGGGGAAGGAGCTTTCTTCTTATTATTTTAGATATACCGTCAGTTCCGCTGAAACAGTATCCTCTGCTGGTTGCTATACCCGTACAAATTCCTGAAAACACACCGTAAAAAACAGCTGCAAGCAGAACATCCTTTTCTTCCAAAAGTCTCACTTGAAACTTTTCAAATATCCACAGTACCGCCGGATACATAACAGCCAGAAGCAATGTTTTTTTAACTTCCCTAAAACCCAAAAATAACCAAATGCACAACGCTATTATCAGTGAAAAAGCATAATAAATCAAAGAGAAATTAAATCCTGTCAGGCTTTGTATAAGACGTACTATTCCCGTCAAACCTCCTGACGTCAGCCCATTTGGCAGCAACACCGCCACCGTGGCAAATGCACCCATTGAACATGCCAACAACAGAAAAAGACAATCTGCTATCGTTCTTTTAATTTTTATACTTCTTATATTTTTTCTCTCTTTTTTTGATCTAAATTTATTGCACATATCTCCTAAAATCCTCTAATTTACACATAAGATAAACTGTTTTTTACATGCTGTTTCATATTCAAAAATTTCTTTAATATTTCTATACTCGTATTAAATTATAAAAGTTCCCGAAAATATCTGTTGCTATAACTTCTAAATTTGTATTTCTCATCATCGTATCATTCTCTGTTTCCTCATAAATTCCGTCGAAAAAATTCTCCAATTCTCTAACGCTGTTTAATACCATGCACTTTTCTACCAATTTACACTCTGCTTTTGGCACGACATATATCCTGTCGATTATTTTATCTATTTGGAATCTATCTGTATTTTCTGTCATCTTTAGAAAATTTTTTAGCTGAGCTGCATCCTTTTTGCTCAGTCTCAACAGCTCTCTTTCAAGATAGCTGATATCCACTGTAGACAATTGAACTTTTACGTGACTGTTTTTCGTCGTCAGGTTATATGCGAGCTCTCCACATATAGCTTCATCTCTGTAAACCAAATCGACTCTATGCGAATCACAATTGGAATTCTCAAGTCTCTTCAGAGCTGTCTTCAAAGAAAGACCGCTGTTATCACATCCTATGAACTTCCTGTCCAAGTCAATTGCTTCTATAAATGTAGTTCCTGACCCCATGAAAAAATCACCTATCAAGTCTCCTTCATCAGAAAATGCTTCTATGAGTTTCTTCAGCAGTTTTCTCGGTTTTTGAGTTGCATATCCTGTTCTCTCTTTGGAAGTTCTACCCACCATATCAATTTCCCACACATCTCTGGGTGTTACCATAGTATACCAACCCTTTTCGTCCTTATATTCATCTATACTCTTGAACTTATACGGTTTGAAATCCCTATTATACGATTTCTCCTTAATTTTATTGAACTTAAAAGGCTGCGATTTTGAATATATCAAAATGCTGTCGTGCTTTCTCGCAAATCCTTTAGGTCCTGCACCTCCGGATTTATACTTCCAAATAATCTCGTTTATAAAATTTTCATATCCGAATATCTTGTCCATAATTACTTTCACATAGTGAGATGCATGCCAGTCCAGATGTACCGCTATTGTTCCTGAATATTTAAGTAACTTTTTCCCAAATATCGCTACAGTGGTAATATACTCCAAGTAATCTTCCATCTTCTTGATTTTACTGTCTGAAAACGTTTTATAACTGATAAGCCCTCTCTCTCCTATTTCTATTTTCGAAAAATAATCTTTCTGTGAAAAAAATGGAGGATCTAAATATATGAACTGAAACTTTCCCTCATAGCCATTTCCGCATAGGAAGTTCATCGCATTGTTGTTATCTTCCAACATCACTTTCGATACACGAGTTGTGTCTATCACCCTATCATCTTGCGATTTGCCAACATCTTTATCTCTCAAATTTTCATTTAACTGTATCTCTTTCAACTTTTCTACAGGATATCCTGTCTCTTCCATAACATGAGCTTTTTTCGCTGCATTCTCATAAACTTTTGCCAATCTAGTCAACAATTCTTCCATATGCCCACCACAATTCACTAATATTACTGAATATTCTCCATTCTCTATGCTTTCTTATTACTCTATTTATCTGTATTTCAGCTTGCTTCTTTCATCTTATCATATTTATCAAATAAATCATCTCTAAACTTCATATATATTAAAAGAAGGATGAAATACACCGATATCTCATATATACAACACGAGATGCATGTGATTTTATCCTAATTTTTCACGTCTTTCCCTGAGATAAACATAAAGTTCGTTTTCTTCCTTCTTTTATTTTACTATATTCAAACACATGTACATCTTTCATCGCTTCCCATTTTCATACGTCCTGTTTGCACATAGTATCATAACTCGCTACATTTTCTATCCATATCCAACTCTGCATTAAATCTGTGCAATCTAAAGTTTCACTTTTGTTCATCTCACTCTTTGTCTTTTGTATTCAAAAAAGTTTCCAGGCTTGTAGAACTGTCCGGTACTTCAATTTCTTTCAGTTCTATCTTTCGTTTGATATCTTCTATTTCTTCTTTCAATTCACGATCAAGTTTATCATCTATATCCTCTAAATTCACTCCACCTTCAACTAAACCATATTCACTTGTATTCGATTCAACTTCCTTATCTTGGTATTTTTGAACTATGTTAGATACAATAGATTTGCTTTCTCGTGTTGTAGATGACAAAATGCTATATTTGTACTGTGATTCAATGCTGTCAAAATCTACCAGGTCTGATGTGATTACCTTTTTTTTATAATCGCTTGCAGCCTTTATGACGTTTCCTTTCACATTGCCTACCTTTTCGAAAATCACATCAACATTATTGTCATTAAAAAGCTCTTCAGCTGTTTTATATGCAGAATTTTTATCTTTGTTATTTTTCAAATATTTAGTTTTAACCTTTACCTTATCATTAGCATAGTTCGCCCCTGCAACATATCCATACTTATATTTATTTACATATTCTTTATCTTCTATGCCGATAAATCCTATTCTCTTCGTCTTGCTCTTCTTCGCTGCTAAATATCCTGCGAGGAATCCTGCCTCTTCATCCTTATAGGTATGACTTGATACGCTCACACCTTCTACGTTGCCTCCTATTACTTCAAATTGAACACTCGGATATTTCTCAGATAGCAAAGTTATCTGTGCTCTATTCTTTTCTCCGATTACCACTATGAACTTAACTCCTGACTTTATAGTTCCTTCCACTACTTCTTCAAACTGCATATCTCCTTTATTATCGACTAAGATAGTAGATAGACCGATTTTTTTCTTTTCCGTTTCTCTTTCAAACTCATTTATTATCTTCTCTGCAACCGAACCTTTACTTGCAACGTCGCTGTCGCATATTATCGTGATATTGCCTTTTTCATCTTGTTTTATATCATTTTTTTTGCTGAAACCAATATATCTAACGGCAACTATCACTACAACAATCGCCACTATTCCTAAAATGACTTTTTTCATTGTAACACCTCTAATATCAGGTTTTAACTTATATCTCCCCTCAGTATTTCAACTAAGTTTCTTGTAATTCTACCTGTTAATCCCCAAATCGCTCTACTTTTATAACTGTATATCAATACTTCGTTCACAGCACCAAAAAATTTATAGTCTTTACTTATATTGGCTTTTTCAAATGAAAAAGACTTGTCTACTTTTTGCTCAATTGTAAACTCGTAAACTTCAGGATCATTTTCCATAAAAAACTCCAGTGGTACCGTAAAGACCTCGCCCACTTCGTTTTCACTCAACCTCAGTTGTGACATATCAAAATCTTTAATATATCCGACGTAGGTATCTATGGTAAAGTTTGCCAAAGTAACCATTTTATCGCACTGACCTAATATTTCAACTTTTTCACCACAAATTCCAATCTCTTCACAAGTTTCTCTGATTGCCGCCTCTTCGGAAGTTTCTCCGGGCTCCATTCTACCTCCCGGAAAACCAACTTCATTCGGTTGCGTGGAAATCTTAGGAGATCTCACCTCATATAAAATATGCATTTCTCCGTCTACTTCCACAATTGGTATCAACACGGAATAAAATCTGTTGATTCCATTTATACCAACTTCCCTATTTCCGACTTTTTCTCTGATGCAGTCTATCTTTTTACAAATACCTGCATATCTTTCTTCTATCATAAAATCTCTTTCTATTTTATCAAATTTTCTATAAAATTGTTAGCTAAACTAACCCCAACGGGTAATTTCATACAATTTCTTATACCACATAAGTGTACTCCGTTAATCAAAAGGCACACTGAATTAAAACTCAGCATGCCCTCACTTTCTAACTATTTATTAAACTATATAATTATAAATTCACCACTACAAAATCTCGTATGCATCGAAATTCACCTTTTCCAATTCTCCCTTTTCTGCACTCAGACTTACAATGAATTCAATATTACTGTTTTCTGATAAAATATTCAACCTTTCCAAGAACATGTGAATATTCTCTGTGTTGATGTCTGCATATTTTAGGATTCCATCTATATATACGCTTTCAATATCGCTGTTCCCACTTTGTATTCCGTATAAAAAACCTATGAATCCATCTATATTCTCAATATATGGATATTCTATCATGGAGATCAATCTAATGTCATATTTCAGATCAAAGTTAAGTCTATCATTTTTATTGATAAAGACGATGTCACCTTTTTTCACTTCAACTTTATCGTTTGCAAAAGCGATCATTTCCTTTGTTTTTCCAGCACCTTTGCCACCTAACAGCAGTTTAACCATATCACTTACCTCCTTATCATATGCATTATATTCTATTTGTTTTTATTATACACTTGACATAGAATCTAAGCAATACATATTTAAGATTTTTTCGCAAGTTTCAGTTGACCGCACGCTCCGCTTATATCCGCTCCCAGTTCTCTCCTCACAGTCGCTTTTATACCACTGTCATTCAACTCTCGACATATTCGCTCAGCATCTTTTCTGGTACTTCCTTTCATGTCTATTTCGCCCACATAATTCAGTGGTATTAAATTCACATGACATAAAATTCCTTTTAGCATTTTCTTCAGATTTTCTACACTTTGTTTCGTATCATTTTGATCCTTTACAAGAGCATATTCAAAGGTTATTCGTCGATTCGTCTTTTTAATATATATCTTACAAGCTGCTATCAATTCATCTATTTTATACTTATCGTTCACAGGCATTATCGCACTTCGTTCATTTTGTCCTGTGGCATGCAATGAAATTGCCAAATTCACTTGAGGAAAATCTTCCGCAAAGTTCAATATTCTTGGAATTATTCCACAAGTTGAGACGGTAATATTTCTCATACCGATATTAAGCCCTTCTTTAGAATTTACAATTTCAATAAATTTAGCCAGATTTTGGTAGTTGTCAAACGGTTCGCCCATTCCCATAACTACGATGTGATTTATTTTTTCACCTGTGTAGTTTTCCACGGTTAAAACTTGCTCCAACATCTCTCCGTAAGAGAGATGTCTCATCAGTCCCGACATTGTGGAAGCACAAAATCTACATCCCATCCTACAACCGGATTGAGATGATATGCATATCGTGTTTCCGTATTTATATTTCATAAATACAGACTCAATATAATTATCATCTTGCAGTTTTATTAAAAACTTTTTTGTTCCGTCGTTTTTGCTCGTTCTCACAGCCTCAATTGTACAACTTGAAATTTTGAACTTACTCTCCAACTTTCTCAGAAAGGTTTTTGGTAAATTTTTCATTTGGCTAAATTCCGTTACACCCTTATAAATCCATTGTTGTACTTGTTTTGCCCTGAACTTTTTTTCTCCCAAGGTCTCTATCAGACTTTCCAATTCTCGGATATTCATTCCTGTCAAAACGAACTTCTTCTGACTCTCAAAAAGTTGTCTCTCACATTGTTTATCTTCTACAAACTCATAACCTTCAGCTCGTTTAGATTTATTTTTCATATTCATCGCTCACCACGTGCATCGCAAAACTGTGTTACTGCTATTTCATCCTTTCAGCTGTGTGCAGTCAATTTTACTTTTATGCTCAATCTGTTTTCAAAATATTATTTTTAGGTAATTGAGGTTTTACAACCTGTATCTAAAAAAGTTCCCAAGACAAGTTGTTCTTTTCAGGTAACCTGTCTTGGGTCCTTTTTTAGAAGATACTTATTTCATATATCACTATCTTGTATCTACACTACTTGTTCTTCCTTCTACGTC
>KI535271.1 GCA_000488855.1 Eubacterium brachy ATCC 33089
ATATGTCGGTAGAAGAAGAAAAGAGATGTAATAAATAGAATTTATGTTGTATCGATTTAAAAATTTGAAGTCTGTGATGGATTTAATCCAATTCATTTGACCTACATGAAGAGTTTTTAGTGTAGTAGTATTTTTCTTCATGGAATCCCCCATACGGTTACGTATGGGGGATTTTTTATGTACATTTCAACAGATTGTTATTGGTTGAGAACAGGCTTCTGAATGCTTAAATTATTTGACAAAGGATTCATCATTTTTTATAATAGATTAGGTTAGCAAAGCCTAACAAATAAGGTGTTTTATTATATATGAGAGGAGATTATGGCATGGCTGCCAAAAATTTTTTAGCGAATAATTCAAAGGGAAAGAGGAATAAATTCATATTTATTCTGATAGCCATAATATTGGCTGGATTGCTTGTATATGCCGTCAATGAAAAATTGTCGGACAGCAAGAGAAACAATTCTGACGGATCGAACGGAAAAAGCGAAAACAAGATCGAGCAGGATGTGAAAGAAGAGAAGAACAGTACTTCGGAATCCGATGCAAAAGGCGTTTTTGACGGTAATTCAAACGATATTTTGGACAACTATAGGAGAGTGAAGAATGCGAGATCTGGAAACTTTAAATCGTCAAACTTCACTTCGAGTAAAATCGGAGAAAACCTGTCTCAACGTAAAAAATCAAATTATGAAAAAGGTGGGAAAGGCGATGTAAAAAATGGAGGACACAATGGCGGAACCGGTGTGGACGGCTCGTATGACAAAGACAGGCCCAATGTTTCACCGAAGCCTGATCCGAAGTTGCCGGGCAAAGATGAAAAGACTAAAAAATCAGAACTATATCTTTTCAAAAACAACTGGAACAAGTTCTCGTTATTCATATATGAAAAGGGAGAAAACGAAAATTTAGAAGCGGTTAAAGCTAAAGTATTCGCTCTGGCAGGAGGAAATAAAGGTAAGGATATTTTTTTCGGAGAGGTATTTCAGAATTCCGACAAGGTGTTGATTGCAGCTCCGGCAGGAACGATAGATAAGAGTAAACTGTCTCAGTGGAATAAGGAATTTCCTAAGGAAAAAGCGGGAATTTACGCTTCAGATGAGAATAACACTCTAAAGGTTGTCGATGAAAACAAGGATAGAGCGGGCAACAGAAACGATGAAAATCCAAAACATAAAATGATTCTATTTGCGGGGAAACAGGTATCGGAAAAGCCGTTTACGGCAAGATACCTGATAGGTATGCCAAATAACGAATGTCATTTTGGCGTGGCTGCGCTAAAAGATACCAAGGTGATTGCAGGTATCAACTTTAAGTCGACAGGAACGAAACTAGCCGCAGGATCCAACAGTTCGGCAATTTCTCTGTCCAGAGAGGACTTGGATCTGGATATAGAATACAATACGTTCACTTTTGATGGTCAAGCGAGTCCCATGTCAAAAGCTGTTACAGCATACAGTGCCAACGGCAGAGTGACTATCACAAATAATCTGTTCACCGGCAAAAATAAAGACGTTATGAAGAGTTCTCAGAGTTATTCGATGATTCATTTTATGAGTCGCTCGGAGAGAGAAGCTCAGATAAAGATTATCGATAACAGATTCAAGGATATTGCCAGTTCTGCAGTAAATATTTCGACGGAAAAAAACGAGGATATAGAGATAACCGGAAATAAAATAGATGGAGTGAACGATGATGGAATTAACATTTCAATTTTTCCAAAAGATTATCCTCACAGAAACAAAATACGATTAAAGGATAATGAAATAAAAAACTACGGTTTAGGTGCATACGAAGGATATAGCCAAGGCGGAGCAGGAAAGTTAGCTCCGTCAAATGACAATGAGTCGGGGATATCCATGTCGTACGTCATGCCGACGTTCGGAGCGTATGTAAACGATACATGGGTGTCATCCGATAAGGAATTGTCGGACTTATTGATTAAAAATAACAACATAATGGAAAAGGCGAAAAATGATAAAAATAATAACGTGGTCGATTCCAAGGAGGTTTTAGTAGGTCAAAAGGACCGATTTATCAATACGAAAAAGAGAATAAATGAGAACAGATACGGCAATGCAAATCATTTCTTTGTAATTACAAAGAATGAAAACGGTACGGTAACCTATGGACAAAACTCCGATGAACCGACTGAGAACATTACAGTCGGAGGATTGTTGATTACGGGAAAAGGAAGCGGTGTCGTAAATCTGCCGCCAACGCTTCACATAAAGGGAGACCTGATCGTAGATCTGCCTAACGGTTCAGTGAGCAACCATGCGGTAGTGTCAGGAAAGACTGAGATTAAAGCGCAGTCGGAGATTAAAAACGATGCGGTGTTCAGCCTTTTGACAAAGGAGTTCGTGAGAAAGGAAGCACCGAAAGACGGGGTCAAAATATCCATAAGCAACATTAAAGATGACAGAGGAGAAAAGGTAGAACCGACCAAGAGCAAGTTGGACGATCTGTCCGTATTTGTAAACGGTAAGAAGCTGAAGACCGGAGAATTTTCCGTGGATGAAGATAAAGATATCGTTACAATTTCAAGGGACGTTGCAAATGCATGGGAGAGAAATGCGAAAGTTGTAATCAAATTCAAAGATGGCAGCAACGGTGTCAGCCCAGTATCTTCCGATGAACTCAATGTGAACGTCATAGACAAGAGCAATGCGATATTTGAGTTTGATTCAAAGACCTTCACGCATTTCAATCCGGAAAACAAAACGATAACGATCAAAGTGAAGAACATAACCGATAAGTTCGGAAACAAAGTTGAGGCGAGCAAGACGAAATTGAAAGCGTCGTTTAGCAGATATGGAGTTAAAGTTGCCGACACTTTCCTGGAAGTCGATGATAAAACGGATGAAATAAAATTGAAACCGGAACTTTTAGCTTCAATTCCGGCAAGCAGTTATGAAAATGGAGAAAATCAAAACATCGGAACTCCTGTAACGTATACTGTGGAAATTTCAGACGATGAAAACGGAATCGGCAAGATAAGCCAAGATGTTCAGTTCAACGTCAGAGATAAAAGCTCAGCTAATTTTGAATTTGAGAAGGGACTGACATTTACTCAGGGAGAAGCCCCGAAGGGAGGCATCAAACTGTTTGTACGAGATATTTTCGACTCTGCAGGAACCAAGGTGCCACCGAGCAAATCCAGGCTGAAAGACAACATAAATATAGAGCCGTTTCCTGTTAAAAGAGATGATACCGTCGATTCGGAGATAATTGTCGTAAGGGATAAAGACGGAAATTACGTAAAGGAAATTTTCAATCCCAAATACATAAAGATAAATGATGATGAAGATTCCATAACCTTTACCAAGGAATACCTGGATAAGATGAAGACTCAAAATGACGGTTCGACTGAGTCGGGAATGAAGATATTCACATTTAAGTATTTTGATGAAAAGGCGAAAGTGGATATGAGATCGAAAAAAGTTGCTCTCTACATCAAGAAGAGGGAGAAGGAGAGAAGCAGCAATACGGAAATCGATTTCAAAGAAAATACGTTGAAAATCCATGATGATAAGATTGTCAATAACGGGTTTAAAATCGATAAACAGACTATGGTTGCACAAGTTCTACAACATGTTATAAAGAAAAATCCGAGACAGCAGGTGCTGGTTCTAAACGGTGACGGCAAGGAAAAGCACAGCTACGATTGTGTAAATCAGGGAGATAAACTCGTCGTGATCGCAGAGGACAGCAAGACGAGGCGAGAATACTCTCTGGTCGTTGCCGATGAAGGTAAGCCGGATTTGATTAAGTCCGTCAAAAGAGAGAACATCAGATCATATGATCAGGGTAAATTCCTCGTGAAGCAACATATTAAAGTTGACGAGCTGAAGAACTCCATCATACCGATGGACGGTGTTAAAATTTCCGTAATAGGAAACAAGGGGAAAAATCAGTATGAAGTTTCAGAAGATGCCACAGTATCGACGGACCACTGCATAAAGGCGGAAATAGAAGGAAAGGAATACTATTGGAACATCAGATTGTTCGCTGCAAAGGCGAAAACAAGGGCATTACTGATCGGAAACAACGACTATGCAGGAACTAAAATGGATTTGGTAGGACCGCCAAATGACTTGAGAATGATGGAAAGCGTGTTTAAGGGAAACAGAATCTCAGGCGAAAAAACCGACGTAGCAGTTTACAAAAATCTGAAAAAGAGAGAGTTTATAAACGCCATTCATCAGACATTCCAAGGTGCAACGGATGAAGACACATCATACTTTTATTACAGTGGACATGGAAATAACATTAAAAACATTTCATATCTCTGTACGATAGATGATAAGACGCTGCCGGACGGAACCTTTGACCCTACAGGATGGATTAGCGTCGATGAGTTAAAAGCGGAATTGGATAAGATTCCGGGTAAGAAAATCCTGATTTTAGACTGCTGTAATGCTGGCGGGTTCATAGGAAAGAAATTCGTGGATGAAACTTCTTCCGCGACTAAAAATCCGGGAGTTGCAGGAAAAACCATAACGTCTGATAATTCTAAAGCGTTCAACAACAGCGTGAGAAGAACGTTTGAGAGCAAGCCGGAGGAAAATGCCAAGGCGAATTATCTGACAGGAAACGAATACAAAGTTTTAACGGCAAGCTCTGCAAACGAATACAGCTATGAGGATAAGAAGGAAGGCATAGGAAAGTTTACCAAGATGTTTGCCATTGCAGCCGGATTGGAGAACAATCAGATGAAGGGAGACGTCAACGGAGATAAGAAGCTGTCTCTAAACGAAGCATACGAATATTTGATGAAAAATGTCGAATCGACTTCACATATCCAGGTCTTCCCTTACAGAGATGAAACCACAATGGTTGAAAATGTCAATATATCGACTCTGAGCAGTGAAACGAGAGTTGAGAGTAAAGTATACAATGTCAACGTCAGAAAGAATAAGTTCGGAAAGTACTATGGCAGCATTACCGCAAAAAACGGAAATATCATAGAAAGCGAACAGACAGTCGAACAGTTTATCGGAAAGTTTAAGAAGCTGCATCCTAAGCAGGAAATAAGCGTTCAAAATGAAAGAAATACTGTAATGGATGCTAAGGACAAACTCGGTGAGGGATTGAGATACTTGGTAGTTGTAGCGGAAAATGGAGATGTCAGCAGGTATTCTTTCTCAGCTAAGAGACCGACCGGTACAGGTGGAAATGTTGCGATTTCTTCAAGGGATGATGCAATAGAGATCAATGTTCACATAAAGGCTATCAGGCTGACCAAAAATATGACGGTGAGAGAGTTTATCAGCAAAATAAAAAAAGGCGATGAAAGACAGATTTTAGAAGTTTATCCGAAAGGAAAAGGAAACGTTGCCAGAAAGGATAATGAAAAAGTTCAATCTCTTGACTATCTGCTGGTTACAGCTCCTGACGGAACCACAAAGCAGAAGTATAATATTACTCTGATGATGGCAGATAGCGACATCAAACCGGATTTTGGGGGAAAATTCAAAATAGAAGGAAATAAAATTAAAAGTGGCAGCGTCAAATTGACGAAAAACACCACAGTGGGAGAAATTGACCGTGCAATCGTAAACAGAGCAGAGCTTCAAAGAATGATTGATCCTATGGGAAGCGGAGTTTTCAAAGCAGGTGACAGCGGGCCATGGGCGAGACCAAAGAGGGCGGATGAAAAACTGGCTAAAGGAGATATTTTCAAATTGAAACCGATTCAATGGAACAAGCCGGCAGTACAGTTTGTATTCGAACTGGAAGATGATTCTATACCCGGAAGTGAAACGCCCGGAAGTGGAAATGCCGGTGAAGTCAGAATTCCGAAATGGCAGTGGCAGTATAAAATCCAAGGAGATAAAATAATAGACGACGGAGATACTCTCGGTGCTGATAAAAAATACGAAGATATTACCAAATGTTTAAGTAATTTAACTGATTATACGAAATTTGAATACTTGGATGACAACGGAACTGTTAAGTCAGGAAAAGATCCTATCATGAACGGTGGTAGAATAAGGTTTTTTAACGGAAGTAAATACATTGAATATATTTTGAAATTCAGTGAAGGTGGAGGTTTAATCGTTCCGCCTGCCATATCCGGTCCGTAGACGGTACGGACATCCGCAGAGGATTGAATAAAAACACCTGATTGAAATGTGTCGAATCTGAAAATTCATGCTGAAAGCAGATTTTTTCACAGTATGAGCATATATGACCTCGAAAAGATAAACTTTTGAGGTCATATTATTTTGTCAAAAAAATTTATAAAAACGACTGAAATCATATCACAAATATGCCATGTTCGTCAGAACATATTCCCTTGATACAGAGAAGGTATGAGTGAAGAAGTTGTAAATTATACGAGAATAAAACTTTTAAGAGTCTTGCATATAAAAAATATGATATAATATCAAAAGGCGAATATGTGTCGAAAAACATGGATATCTAAAGGTATTCATATTGACGAAACATTTAAATAATAAGGATTCGAGAGTACATTGAGAGAAGAAGACGGAGGAAGAAGATGATTAGGTATACGGAGAAACAAAAATCTGAAATACTGTATTACATATGCATGAATTTTGGTCAAATAGACGAGGTTTACACCATAAACGGATTCGATGATATAGAGTTGGAAATGGCAGTTATAAATCCCACAGAGGAAAGAGATTTTTATACGGTGGTAACTGTAGGTTTTGGGGCACATGCCATGAATGTTCCCGATGATGTGGAAGGCAATGAGCAGCTGAGGAGATGTGAATTGGTTATAACCTTGCCAAAGGATTGGATGATAGACTCTATGAATAGAGAGTCCTATTGGCCGATGGGATACATGCAGGATATAGTGAGAATGGTAATAAATGAAAATTCGTGGATCGGACCCATGCATACCGTGGATTTCGGAGAAGAAGTACCTGATTCAAATATGAGATTTTCCGGAGTTTTAATAATACCTCCTAATCTTTTATATTCAAAGATATTCATAGAAGATGACTTCATAAATCAGGATCTGCAGGATGTGAATATGTATTACGCGTATCCGCTTTACAGGGAAGAATTGGATTTAAAAGTGAGACTTGGAGGATATGCTCTATACGAGAGAATTATAAAGCTGATAGACGAAGCGATGCCTATTGACAGAAACAGAATCAGCGTCGGAGAGAGATATAAAAAGAAACACTTTAAGACCAGCGATGAAATCACATCGATAAACTATTCGGGTCCAAACGGATGTCTTGTTACAGACAGCATAATGGTAGACGGGAATAAAGTCGGATACTGCTATAGGGAAGAACCGGAAGAGCAGGAATTCTGGGATTCAGGATGGAGATTCGTTTCGGAAAAAGAAAGTAGGGAAGAGCTAAATGACAAAAGTAAAATCAACATTTGCAGCTTGAATGAAGTGGTTGCTATCGATGAGGAAGTGGAAATTCTTTTGGACAGTCCGTATCAAAGCGTTTACCAAAGAGATGAAAATGGAATGTTTCGGTCTTTAGAGCAAAAAAATGAGAACTATAATTTGAGGAGTGTAGACAAATATCAAGGAGATTATGAAATAGTCGAAGACGGAATGATTCACATGGATACGGTCCTATGCAAGCACATAGATGTTCCCGAAATAAACGGGTTGAGTCACATTGCAACTTTTATCATATGGGCGATGAAAAACGGATTGCTGTCTGAGAAGTTTATGGAAGAGAATAAAGAGATCTTACAAGATGTCGCAAAAAACGGAACGAAGGCTCCCTTGAGAGAGTATTTGTACAGCAACTTTGATGCACAATTGAGAGATGTATTCTTTTCCGAAAAAGGACTTAGATTTGTTGGATATTACTATAATAACGATAGATTTACAACGCCTTACACTAGGAACATTGACGAGTATGCCATGAAGATCTTCGGAGAAGAGAGATATAGATCGGACGAGTTTAAAAATGAAGCATACGTATTTTTGGAGTACGATGAGGAATACTATAACGGCGTTGAGGAATATATCGATAAAACGTACAATCACTGGAATGAAAATATCTATTCTCGAAGCCTTGAACCTGTAATGAGAGAGGAAGAAATTGAAAAGATAAGCGGATTTCTGGATGGAGATGAAGGTTATTTTTGGAAAATGACAGATTATTTGGACGCTTTGGGCAGAGAGCTGGTAGATACAGGCGTATTCACCAACGAAGAAATATTCAGCGACTTGGAATATTCCCTGTGGTTGCTTTTTGCAGTAATCAATATGGGAGTATATGACTATATGCAATGGGTCAGAAGAGTTGTGGCAATAGCGGAACCTAATGCTAAAGGCTCAGGCAAATGGTTCTATAGGTATGCAGTGCTCTTAACCAATGTAGGCGAATTGGAAGAAGCGTTGGAAT
Organism: Eubacterium brachy ATCC 33089; assembly: GCA_000488855.1. Lineage (GTDB taxonomy): Bacteria > Bacillota > Clostridia > Peptostreptococcales > Anaerovoracaceae > Gallibacter > Gallibacter brachus. The sequence goes on from KI535271.1 coordinate 8,358, forward strand.
ACGCCAAACGAGGAGTCAAAGAGGAACCGGAATATCCGTGGGGATGGTTGCATTTAGCTAAGTTACAAGCGCATTTCGGTGAAAAAGAAAGTGCGTTGAAATCCTTAGAACAGGGAGAATGTTTAGTGGAGTACGATGAAGCACATGAATTTAGAACGTTGAGAGAGGATATTCTAAAAGATGCTACTATCGAGAAAATGATGTTCCATTTGATCAGTGAAGAAGATGATAAAAATATAAATTCGTTGAAATGTGCAGAAGGCTTTGCAGGAAATGAAGCTGCAAAAGAGCAGTATGAAAAAACAAAATATTTGACTATTGATGAAGAGGGAATGGAAGAGAGGAGATATATTTTCAACGATGCGAGTTTAAGGACAGGAGACACTTTTGTATGCTTGACAAAGATTTTGAAAGAAACCGAAAAAGAATGTTATTTATACATCAGAAATGTGAATCCGCAGTACTTCTCTAAAATGGACAAGGAAGTTCTGCAGTTTTTAGCGAATATCATGGAAGACAGTCAATGGGCGATTAGAACTTTATCCGATGGTCACAGGTATTATTTGGAAGGGATTGTAACAAATTCGTGGTTCAGAACAGGGGTGGTGTTCAGAAGAGATGACGGTATTGAAGTTATGATTGAATTGACGGAAGAAAGGCAAGATTTCAGCGAAGAAATAAAACTGGAAGAGATTGATTTGAGAATTGCTATGAAGGTGAGGGAGATATTGGAGGAAAAGGAGAATATAAAGCAATAGAGACTGCGTTTTTCGCATTTCCAACCTGTAACAGCAAAGGGGTTTTGAACAGGAGATAACATTGAAAAGCGATTGTGTTGTGCAAGGATTTAGAAATCAGTTAGCACAAAGTATGAGAGCTTATAAAAACAATTGCGTAAAATAATAATCCATATATTTTATTATAGTTATTTGCAATACACCTTATATTTACATTGTAAAAATCAATAAGATTTATTATAATTAGTTGCGTAATATGAAAAAGATGAATTTGTATAAGTTAAGGAGATGTACATGGAAAGATTAGTTGGTACTGTATCAAGAGGAATGAGAGCACCGATCATAAGAGAAGGTGACGATTTGGAACAAATAGTTACAGATGTGATACTAGAAGGTGAAAAAGCCGGAGAATATAGAATAAACCATAAGGATATCGTTGCGATTACAGAGTCTATCGTCGCAAGAGTTCAGGGGAATTATGCAACAATAGACCAAATAGCAGCCGATGTTAGAAATAAATTTGACGGAGAGGAAATAGGCGTAATATTTCCAATATTGAGCAGAAACAGGTTTGCGATATGCTTGAGAGGTATTGCCAGGGGAACAAAAAAAGTGATTTTGATGCTCAGCTATCCAAGTGATGAAGTGGGAAATCATCTGCTGGACTGGACTCTGTTGGATGAAGTCGGTTTGAATCCGTACGTAGATGTGATAAGCCATAGAGAATTTGAAGAGAAGTTCGGCAAGTCAAAGCACCCGTTTACTGGTATGGACTATGTTTCATACTATAAGGGAATCATTGAAGAGGAAGGCGCAGAAGCGGAAATAATTTTTGCCAACAATCCTAAAGCCATTTTGGATTATACCGAAAATGTGTTACAGTGCGATATTCACACTAGAGAAAGGACGAAAAAGCTGTTAAAAGATGCAGGAGCTAAAAGGGTATTCGGAATGGATGATATCCTGAGTGAAAGTATAGACGGCAGCGGATACAACACTAAGTACGGACTGTTGGGTTCCAACAAGGCTACAGAAAATACGGTGAAACTGTTTCCCAACGATTGCACCGAATTCGTATGTAAAATACAGAAGAGAATCAAGGAAAAAACAGGAAAATCGGTAGAGGTGATGGTATATGGTGACGGTGCGTTCAAGGATCCTGTGGGAAAGATATGGGAATTGGCAGATCCGGTCGTTTCACCGGGTTATACTCCGGGGTTGGAAGGAACACCTAATGAAGTGAAGATCAAATATCTGGCAGACAATGATTTTGCAGACTTAAACGGCGAAGAGCTTAAAGATGCCATTTCAAAGTATATTAGAGAAAAAGACGAAAAAAATGAAAACTTGGGAGATAACATGGTTGCTCAGGGAACTACACCCAGGAGGCTTACGGATTTAATCGGTTCCCTTTGTGATTTGACATCGGGTTCCGGGGATAAGGGAACTCCCATAGTATTTATTCAAGGATATTTCGATAATTATACCAAATAGAATAAACGAGGAAATTTGCAACTATATGGCGCAGAATGTTGCGAAAAGAGGCAACAAAAAGAAATAAAAAATCTCTCTTATAAGATGGATGATATCCATAAGAGAGATTTTTTGGTTGTTTGCATATTTTTGAGTTGAAAAAATCTCTATTTTTTTGTCAACTCTCGCAGGTATTTCACTACGCTGTTGCCGGCGGTTGCACCGTCATAGACGGCTTTTGATACTTGCAATAACCCTCCGGTACAGTCGCCACATGCAAAAATTCCCGGAATATTTGTCGCCATATTTTCATCTACGACGATTTTGTTGCTATCTGTGGCTATGCCTACCTTTCTGGCTAAATCGGTGCTGCTGGCAGATCCTTGCGCAATGAACAGCCCGGAAATAGTCATAGAGGATGAATCGTCAAAAACTACAGTTGACAAAGCCATAGGTGAGCCGTCAAGATGAGAAATCTTTCTTTCATCTACTTTGATTTCTGAAGGAAATTCAACCTCAGGAGAGGTACCGTCAGTCAGAACGGTAACTGAACCTGCAATCGGCAGCAACGCCTGAGCTTCGTGTAGAGCGTATTTTCCGCTGCCCAGAACGGCGACATCCTTTCCCCTGTGGAAAAAACCGTCGCACACTGCACAGTAGCTGACACCGAGTCCTTCAAAGTCGGCAATTCCTTTGATTCTCGGAACTTTTCTGGATGTTCCTGTCGCTATGATCAGAGCATCGGCAGAAAACTCTTCATCAGCAGTCAAAACCTTAAATTTACCATCAAAACTTATGCCGACCACTTCCTTGGAAACGATGTCGGCACCCAACTTTCTGACCTGAGAAACTCCTAAATCGTGGAGTTCTTTCCCAGGTAGAGGAGTCGCCAATCCGTAGTAATTTTCAATAGCATGTGCTTTTTCAAAAGCCCCGTACCCCTTTGAAATAACAGTTGTATCAATATTTCCTCTCAGGGCATATAGAGCGGCAGAAGCTCCCGCCGGTCCGTCCCCGATAATAATTAGTTTCGTCATATGCACCTCCAATTCTTTCATTATGGTTATATTATACACCAATTTTGTGTCAATATATCTTTTGTGAGTAGAAATTTTAATCGGTTTAGTATATACTTTACATAGTGAAAAACAGCACCTTATCGTTCGCACGGAGGCGTTACGCAACAGAAGCGTCAAAGGAGCGGAGAGATAAGTGGATTCTGATGAAAATAGCATGAAGCAGCGGTAAAAAATCTCGTGGTGGATAGAATGGAAAAGAGGAACGGATGGGTTTATTTGGAAATGAAACTTTAGGAATAATTGGCGGAATGGGACCATTGGCAACGGACATGTTTTTTAATATGGTAATCTCAAAGACGGATGGCGATAAGGATCAGGACCATATAGATATGATCATTTTAAATCATGCATCCATGCCCGACAGAACGCAGGCGATAAAATCGGGGGATTTACGAGAAATACAGGGGAAATTGCTCCAGGATGCCAAATTTTTAGAAAATGCGGGAGCTGCTCGAATTGCAGTACCGTGTAATACTTCACATTATATACTCATGGAGATACAAAAAAACGTGAACATTCCAATAATGAGCATGATAGATATGGCGGTGAACAAAGTTGAAAAGGATATCCGCAAGAAGGAGTTCAATGATAGTCACGAGATGAAAGTGGGAATTATGGCAACGGATGGGACTGTGGAAATGGGACTTTACCAGAAAGCGTTGAGTCAGAAGGGATTTCAGTGGGTGATTCCGGACAGAGATGTCCAAAGCAGGGTTATGGGAATAATTTACGATAACATAAAAAAAGGAATAGAAGTTTCCGATGGAGAGTTCGCCGTAATAGATGATTTTTTCAGAAAATCCGGTTGTAGAAAGGTTATATTGGCTTGTACGGAGCTGTCAGTTTATAAGATGCAGAAGGGTTTGGATGACTACTATGTGGATGCTATGGAGGCATTGGCTGAGGAGGTAATTTTGAGCTTCGGAAAGAAGATCAGAGATGAGAAACAGTGCATGTGAAGATGATAAATAATGTTTGTGCGACGGAATAAAAGACGCAAGAGATGGAAATTGTAAAAAAATGAGGACAGAGCAGTCATGTGGATCATCTGATCATCGAATGTGAATTCGAACTGGATTGCTGTAAATCGATAGGAGAATATGCGAGGTAGAGGATGGAAAATAAATTATCGCAGATGTTGTTGCCTGAATTGAAACTGAACAGAGAAAAATTGGAAAAAAGATATCCCGAGAGGGACTTAAAGGAGAGTGCTAAAGTCACGAGACTCGGTCCGAGCCCTACCGGCTTTATTCATTTAGGTAACTTGTATGGTGCCTTCGTGGATGAAAGACTGGCAGCGCAGAGCGATGGAATTTTTTATTTGCGAATTGAAGACACCGATGATAAGAGATTTGTCGATGGAGCTGTAGATGCTGTAATCGATACTTTGGGATATTTTGATATCAACTTTTATGAAGGAGTGACGAAAATAGGAGAAAACGGTGAATATGGTCCATATTATCAAAGTCAGCGAGGAGAAATTTACCGGGTATTCGCAAAGGAATTGCTGGATAGAAATTTGGCATACCCGTGTTTTATGAGTGAGGATGAAATAGCACAAATCAGGGAAAGACAGCTTGCAGAGAAGAGAAATCCCGGAATATATGGAGAATACTCAAAGTACAGAAATATAACATTTGAAGAAGCAGAAGAGCTTATTAAAAAGGGGATGCCTTATGTGATCAGATTGAAGTCGAGCGGATCGTATGGAGAAGATGCCGAGTTGATAACAGTTGATGATGCAATAAGGGGAAAGCTCACCATGCCTGAAAATTTTCAAGATGCTGTGATATTGAAAAGCAACGGAATTCCGACATACCATTTCGCTCATGTGGTGGATGATCACTTGATGAGAACCACTCACGTAGTGAGAGGAGAGGAGTGGCTTTCAACTTTGCCAATTCATGTGGAACTGTTTGAAAAGTTGGGATTTGAGCTTCCGACGTACTGTCATACTGCACAGCTTATGAAAATTGATGAAAACGGGAACAAGAGGAAGCTGTCAAAGAGAAAGGATCCGGAATTGTCTTTGGATTATTACAAGGAAGTAGGATATCACAAGGAAGCCGTAAAGGAATATCTTTTGACCATCTTGAATTCGAATTTCGAAGAGTGGCGAATTGCAAATCCTGATACCGATTGGAGAGAATTTGAGTTTTCCATGAGCAAGATGTCAACTTCGGGAACGCTATTTGATATAAACAAATTAAATGACGTTTCAAAGGACGTTCTGGTAAAAATAAGCGGTGAGGACCTTTATCCGTTCTTAACAGGATGGGCAACGGATTACAGAGAGGATATGGCACGCATTTTGCAAAAAAACAAGGAGTATGTCGTAAATATTTTGGATTTGGACAGACAGGGAAAAAAACCGAGAAAGGACTTTATCAGCGCCGGTCAAATTCTGGATAACATAAGCTACTTCTTTGACGAATGCTTTAAGATATTGGAGAGCATGCCCGAGGAAGTTCCACCGGAAGATGTCCGTGAAATTTTAGAAAGATACAAGGAAACTTACGACGAACATGATGACCAAAGTCAATGGTTTGAGAAGATTAGAACTATAGCGGGAGCTTTGGGCTACGCCTTGAAACCGAAAGATTATAAGAAAAATCCAGATGAATATAAGGGACACGTAGGCCATGTCAGCACCGTCATCAGAATCGCCTTGGTCGGCAGAAGTCAGTCTCCGGACCTTTGGGGGATTCAACAGATTTTAGGTACTGAAAAGGTGATGAACAGAATAGAGGGATATTTGAAAAAGAGCTGATCTTCGATTGAAATTTTAAGTTGATATTGAAAATTGCAAGAGGATTTTCTGATATATGTAAAACCACGCATCCGGAATACAAAGCGAGAGGTTGAAAAGTTGTTGCCGTATATTCCGTACGATGCGTGGGTTTTACTAAGGTTGTTTATTTAATGAGATTATTTCTTGTTACCTATTTACTTAGCTGATGAAGTTTCTTACCTTTTAATTCCAAAACAACATCTGCGGCACTGGCAAGTTGAGGGCTGTGGGTAACAACGATAACGCATTTGTTGCGTTCCTTGGCTGAACTCTTCAGGATGTTTATGATATCCATAGCGGTGTTCTCGTCAAGGTTACCCGTAGGCTCATCTGCCAGAATGATAGGGGCCTCTGAAACCAGAGCTCTGGCAATAGCAACACGCTGTTGCTGACCCCCTGAAAGTTTTAATACGTTTCTGGTAATCTGCTTTCCTTCAAGCCCCAACTGCATGAGGATGTCTTTGGAAGCATCTTTATTTACGAGTTTTAAATTCTCTAAAGGCGTTAAATAGTCTATCAAATTGTAGTTCTGAAAAACCAGAGAAACGTGTTTGCTTCTATGATGGCTATATCCTGACTTGGCGATATCCTCATTATCGAAGAGAACGCTTCCCTTGGTAGGTACATCAAGTCCTGCCAACAGAGATAGAAAAGTGGACTTGCCGGAACCGGATTTTCCGATGACCGCATAGAATTTACCGCTTTCAAACTCTATGTTCAAATCTTTTAACACCTTTTCTTTAGAACTGTTATAGCTGTAATTTACATTATTCATCTTCAAAATTGTCATTTCTTTCAAATCCCCCTTAACTCATATTAGTTAATATTTCCTTAGGCTTCTTATGCAAGATAATCAGAGAAGTTCCTATAACTGAAAGCCCTATAATCACCAATAAAATGCCGTAAGTTGAAAACATGTTCACGATATCAAGTCTCGGAACAACATTCTTAAATACGTTTTCCGTTCCTACTTCAGAGGCACTGCTTACAATTCCTTTGAATATGAAAACGGAGGTCAGTTTCCCCAATAGTATGGAAACTATATAGCTTCCTACGGAAATCATGATGACTTCCAAAATGAACTGTCCGATTATCTTCAGCTTCGAGATACCAATGGACAGCAGTATTCCAATCTCGTATATTCTCTCCCTGAGCCAGAAGATTAAAACCAGTGATAATATCACTATGCTTCCTATGATAATCCCTAAAGTCATAACATCTATGATATTTCCAAAGCTTTTGAGAGAAGTTGAAATGCTGTCAAAGGCCTTGCTGTTTTTCGTAAGAGATAACTTGCTAAAATCAACAGAAGTTTTCTTTACATTTTCTATGACCTTGTCTATGTCTTTGGGATTTGATACCAAGAATGTTGATGCAGTAATCTTATAATCATTCTCACTATACCCCATAGCGTTTTGACTTGACTTGTAATCGGTAAAAACGGTATTTTCCGTCGCATCCGAAGTCAGACCTCTGTTTGTTTCACTTTTTCTTCCGGAAAAAATTCCGACGATTTCCAATTCCACATCTTTGCCTGATACGACGTTGCCCTGGCTGGGACCGTTGCCGGAAGAGTTTCCGCCGTTGATGGAGATCCCTTTGATTTTCAATTTATCTCCTACTTTTAGACCGTTTGCCTTTGCCAACTCTTCGTGAATGATAGTTTTTCCTGAATCTTTATCGGTAAGACCTCTGCCTTTTTCAATTCTGAAAATTCCACTCGTGAAATCATTCTCAAGTGAGGTGTTCGTAGAACCTTTCAGAGAAACCAGGTTTGAGAGCCTTTTATCCGGATTGTTAATTTGAACTTTCTGCTCAACCTTTACGACTTTTTTGTCAACCAGACTGCCCAAGGCATCATATCTATAATTGTGATTCTTTATGCCGGAAGTTTTCTGAATATCCTTCACGTTATTTAATAGAAATGGACTCTGCTTATCCTTGCTTGTTACTGAAAATCCTGCATTTGACGTCTCATATATTTTCTGTGCCATATCTCTGGTAGTACTCTTTATAGAATAACTGCTGAGTAGAGCCGTTGAGATTAAAGTCAGAATGAAAAACAATATGATCGTTTTTACTTTCTTTCTAGAGATGCAAAACCATGCTCTTTTAGTAATCGACATACATCAATATGCTCCTTCCTGTTTTTTAATTGTCTATCGGTAGTTTAATATAGCAATGTGAAATGAGTATGAAACAAAGCAAATGAAAATAAAAAAATGCAAATAAATTGAAAAAACCTTGAAAAACACCCGTTATTAGGAATGTATGACGGAAGTGCACATGGAGTTTGAATGTGAAATGAGATGTGTATATAAATGAATGTTTTTATGAATCAGTTGATGACGAATGACAAGCGTAAAGATAAAAAATAGGAAAAGTGAAAAAAGAAATCTTTTTTCGGAGATAACGGAAATGAAATAGTTGTAAAAGAAGTGGACATGCAATGAGAGGAAGACTATATATTACATAATAAGGAAGGAAATTCCCATATTGTAGGGTCAAAGGTTGACTAGACCGGATGGCTGACTGTGAGAATACACCATTTGGTTATGTAGGATGGAAAAGTTATGAAATTCAGGTAGTTTAGATATACATGGTACAAGATTTATTGAAGAAGAGCTAATATTCTTACTTTATCAATAAAAAACAATGATAATCTTTATTTTTTTGATAAATCTGATAGAATTATCTTAACCATAACAATGAAACAGCCGAAATTCTAGGGGATGAAATTATGAGAAAGATAATTATAGATATCGTGATTATAAATAAATATTTCGATGTTAAATATAAGTAATTTTTTTAGGGGGGACCGAATGGATAAAGTTAAATTGACGGATGTGACTATATCTCTTGTCGCAACACTGTATTTTTTTCAAGAGCTAATTAAGAGTTATTACAATCTTGGCGGAACTAATATATTGAGGGAGATTCTTGTATTGAGAGGAATTCCATTTATAATTTCATTTGTGTGGCTATGTGTTGTTGTAATAAAAAGAATAAGTTATCTTCGAAAAACATATAACGAAAAACAGCATGAAGATAAATAGTTCAATAAGGTGAGTTGAAAATAGGGTTACTAATCACAGTAGCTCTATTTTTATTTGCATGACAACGGCACTTGGCAGTTTGAAGTTATCGATATAAATCATTTTTTTTAATTTCATATATATTTCACATATGACGGTTATACTGTACTAGAATTTTGGAAACGAGGTGAAAATATGTCGATGTTTAAAAACGCAGTCACGTATGTGTTGCGTAAAAAAGTAAAAACTTTAATAATATTTTGTGTTTTGCTTTGCATGTCAACTATGACATTGAGCGGGGTGGCTGTAAAAAAAGCGACGGATAACGCAGCTAAAGAAACTTTTAAGACTATAAACAGCAGCTTCTCAATGCAGATTAACAGACGAGTAAATCAGGGAACACCTAGAGGCTCCGGAAATATAAAAGGTAGCGATATAGAAAAGATCAGCAAGACCGAAGGGATTTCTGGATATGTGAAGAGAATGGGTGTAATTGCCGATGTGGTGAACCACAATCTGATAGAGCTGACAGGTGAAAATGCAGGTCAAATAAGCGAAGATAGAAAACAGAAGTTCGGTAAAGCTGCCATAGTGACAGGTATAAATGATTCTTCCAAAGATGATAGGTTTGTAGCAGAAACTTTTACGTTGAAAAAGGGAAGACATCTGAAAAACTCAGATGAAAACAAAGCGTTGGTTCATGAAGAATTTGCAAAGAAAAATAATCTGAAAATAGGCGATAAGTTCAAACTTAAGTCGAATCCATATGATGCTGATAATGTAAACAAGGCGAATGAAACCGTTGAAGTGGAAATCGTAGGATTCTTTGGCGGAAAGAATAAAGCCGGAGTTACATATCCGCAGGAACTGTATGAGAACTACATTTTGACAGATATTTCCACTACGAGAAAACTGTATAATTACAATAAGGACAATGAAATCTATCAGGATGCGACTTTCTTTGTTAAGGGTGGTGAAAGCCTGGAAAAGGTGATGGAAAGAGTACAGAAACTTCCTATAGATTGGCAGCAGTATCAGCTGTTAAAGAGCAGCAACAACTTCCCTGTATTGCAACAATCCATAGATGCGATATACGGAGTTGCGGATAAATTGTTCATAGGATCTCTGATATTCAGCGGATTAGTTCTGACTTTAATCTTGTTCTTGTGGATAAACGGCAGGAGAAAAGAAATCGGAATACTGTTGTCCATAGGAGTGAAGAAATCGAAGATATTCGGACAATTTTTAATAGAAATATTGCTGGTCAGCGTATTCGGATTTATCGGATCGTTTTATCTGGGTAAATTTGCCGGTAAATTTGTCGGAAAGACAGTGCTGTCACAAGTTGCCAGTTCTCTGGGTAAGTCGCTATCATCCGATGCCAAGGGTCAAAATATCGGTGGCGGTGCGGATGCAGACGGCTTTAACAAGATGATAACAGAGCTGGATGTGAACGTCAGTCCGAGCGACATGAAATGGGTAGTCATAATGGGTATTGCAGTAATAGTTATCGCAGTAGGTATCGCTTCATACAAACTGATCACTAAGCATCCTAAGGAACTGCTTTCTGACATAGATTAATTATGCTCGTAGCACTAAGTTTAATATAAACCGAAATTGGTAGAAGGTATGAAACATATCTTCTACCTTTTCTTTGTACGACAATTTGACTTTGCACAAAATGTAAAAGTGAGTGTAGATGTAAATTTTAAGGGTTTTACAATAATTGTGGGAAAAGCGACAATAAATGTGATAAAATGTACTTGACCAAAGGAGATTGTGTCGAAGAAAGAGGAAGAGGATGAATATATTTATTGTAGAAGATGATAGGACAATAAGAGATGGCATTGTAGAGTTTTTCAGTGAAATGGGGTATAACGTCTTTCAGGCTCAAGATGGAGAAGAGGCGCTGAAGATCTTTGAGGAAAATGAAATAGATCTCATGATTTTGGACATAATGATGCCTAAAAAAGACGGGTTTGAAGTGTTGCAGGAGATAAGGAAGAGCAGCAATGTTCCCGTTTTGATTTTAAGTGCCGTGGAAGATGAAAAATCCCAAATCAAGAGTTTTGACTTGATGGTTGACGGATATGTCAATAAGCCGTTTTCGTTGCCGGTTTTATCAAAGAGAGTGGAGGCTTTGTTAAAGCGACATTACGGAAATTACAATCTGTGGAAGTATAAGGATGCAGTAGTAAATTTTTCCAGTTATCAGGCGACATATAAAGGCATAGATGCCGATGTAAAACCGAAAGAAGTGGATATTTTGAAGCTTCTGTTGGAAAATGAAAACAAAGTGCTCAGCCGTGAGCAAATATTGGACAATGTCTGGTATGACAGCGATGAAGCGCCTTACGACAGAGTCGTAGATGTTTATATTAAAAACTTGAGAAAAAAACTGAAGTTGGATTGTATAGTTACAGTTAAAAACGTGGGGTATAAATTGACGCTAAAATGAAGAATTTGAAAATATTTCCAAAGACATTTTTATACACTTTTACCATATTGGGAAGTATAGTATTGATCGCTCACGTGCTGATATATTTTCTGTTTCCGGTATTCTATCTGGACGACAAAAAGCAGGAATTAAGTTCCAAAGCTAATATGATAGTGGAAAGCATCAGCAGAGTTAATGAGTCGTCGGTAGAGTCCGTGCTGAGCGTATACGCCAAGAACAACAAGGTTACGGCATTTCTGAAAAAAGGGGAAACATCGGAAGTTGTCAAGCTGGGTGACGATGTCAATATAGATAAGGACAGCACAAATAATTCCATAATAATAGAAGATCGAAAGGCGGAAACAAAAGATGGTAAAGTGGTGACATTTCAGGTTATTTCGGGAACTGAAACGGTAAAGGAAGCAACTAAGGTCACTCTGCAATTTCTACCGTACACCTTGATGACGACCATTTTGTTTTCAATAGTATTTTCATATTTTTATTCAAAAAAGTTGGTCAAGCCGTTAATTGAAATTGCAGAAACTACGAAGAAGATGCAGAACTTGGATAGAGATGCGAGGTTCAAGGTTCGCAGTACCGATGAAATAGGAGAAGTGGGAGTTCGAATAAACCGCGTATACGAGCAACTTTTGAGCGTAATCGATGATTTGGAAGAGAAAAATAAGAACATGATCAGAATGGAAAAAATGAAAGTTGACTTTCTGAGGAGTGCTTCTCATGAACTGAAAACTCCTTTAGCAGGACTTAGAATCATCTTGGAGAATATGGAATACAACGTTGGCAAATACAAAGATAGAGATAAATATCTGGCAGAAAGCATAGATGTCGTGGATCACATGACGGAAATCGTTATGGAAATCTTAAAGTTGTCCAAGTTACAGGAGTGGAGCAGCTCGGATGAAGAGATATTCATAGGGGATGAGATAGATAGAGTCTTAGAAAAATACATGGCTTTAGCCGCAAATAAGGATATTTCCATAAGCGAGAATATTGACAATATAAAAATAAAAATGGGTAGAGCGGTATTTGGGAAGGCGATGTCAAATTTAATAGGAAATGCAGTAAAATACACTGCGGAAAAAGGATGCATAAGGATTTACACCGAAGATAATCATCTGATAATCGAAAACACGTGTGAGCCGTTATCCGAGGAGGAAATTTCTAAGGCTTTTGAGATTTTCTACCATGGAAACAGTGAAAGTCAGTGCACACATCAGGGTAACGGATTGGGGCTTTACATAGTGAAAAACATCATGGAAAATTACGGATTCGGATACAGTTTTGAAGCATATGAAAGAACGGAAGATGATAAAATACATATGAAAAATGGCAACGATGGGGAAAAAGAACATGTAAATTATGACGAAACGGCAGAGAGAGGAATGAGATTCACCATAGAATTTTAAGGAAATAAGGAAAACGCATTGCGAGTTATCGCTGAATTATGGGAACAGTACGGAGCATAGGAAATATATCCCGAAAATTTGTTTCAAAAAATGCAGTACCCCGTTCACAAACATCTATCAATTTGTGAACGGGGGGTTTACTTTATATGGCAATGTTTGCAATGGGTGAATTTCGCATGCAAAGGTGTAATTTCTAAAGTTCCCTGTGTATGTCTGACATCATATCGTCTATAGCTTGCATCTGTTCTGCACAACGTCTCAGTTTTTTCGAAGCCTCTTCGCTGATTGGGGTACCTTGTCGCTTGTATCTCAGTTCGTGTTCCAAGCTTGCCCAGGTATCCATTACCACTGTTCGTATTTGGATTTCCACTGGAACGTGTTCTACTCTATCAGAGAGAAAAACCGGAACTGTGACTAATAGATGAAGACTTCTATAGCCACTTTCCTTTGGATTCTTTATGTAATCCGCTTCACTCAAAAACTTAATATCATCTTGGCTCAAAAGCATTCCTCTAATTCTATAAATATCTTCTGCATATTTGCAAATCACCCTTATTCCGGCAATGTCGGAAATCTTCATAAAAGCTTTTTCCTCACCATCCAGACCTCTGCGCATAATTTTTTCTAAAATGCTCTTGACCGACTTAACTCTGGATTCCATGTGATGTATGGGATTGTAATCGTGATTCACTTGAAATTCATCATCTAAGATTTCCAATTTTGTGCTGATTTCTTTAATTGCAGCCTGATATACATTTCTGACGGCGAGAAAGTCTTGTGCTTCCGAAGCAAAAGCCTTGTACTCATCGGAAATGGTAGCGATGTCAATTCTCAAATCGTCATTTCTTTCTATAATCATCTTTCATCCTCCTAAAGTTTAGGTAGAGATAAACATTCTCCATATATTATTATAATGTAAAGAGTGCTTATTAACAAATAAAATCCTCGTAACACCATAAAACGTTCATAAAAAAAAAGATTTTGTATAGAATAAAACTATATAAAAAACGTTGTAATTTAAAATTTAATATAGATTAAAAGTTGTGAAAATCACAAAAGACAGGTGCTTTTGTGTTATGATATACCCATAGTTTAAAAACTTTGCAGACATATGGAGAGAAATTATGGTTAGGAGATTATTTGTTGAAAAAAAATCGGGATTTGATGTTGAAGCACAAGGTCTTTTTGAAGATATTAGGACTAATTTACATGTGAAAAATGTAAAAGCGGTCAGAATCTTGAACAGATATGACATAGATGGAATAAGCGATGAAGTTTTCAATCAAACTGAATATGCAGTTTTTGCAGAACCGCCTATAGATAATACTTTTTTAGAAGAGTTGCCTGAGGATGTGGTATCTGCGATTTTTTTTGCTGTCGAACTGTTGCCCGGACAGTTTGATCAGAGAGCGGATTCGGCGGAAACCTGCATTAAACTCATAATGCCTCATGCAAATCCCGTCGTCAAATTCGCAAAGGTGATAGCGATTTACGGAGACATTTCGGCTGAAGACTTGAAAAAAATCAAGGCATATTGCATAAATCCGGTAGATAGCAGGGAAGCATCTTTAGAAAAGTTGGATGATTTGGAAGAAGTAAGTCCGGAGCCGGAAGATGTGGAGATAATCGACGGATTTGTAGATATGACGGAAAGTCAGCTCGATGAGTTTAGAGATGACAGAGAATTGGCTATGACCAGAGAAGATCTGTATGCCGTCTGTGAATATTTCAAAGAAGTCGAAGGGAGAAATCCGAGTATTACAGAATTGAAAGTAATCGATACGTACTGGTCAGATCATTGCAGACATACGACTTTCAATACGAAGATTGCGGGAATCACCTTTCAGGACAGCCCATATGGGAAAGTCGTCAAGGAAGCGTACGATGAATATAAGGCTATGAGAGACTTCGTTTATGAAGGGAGAGAGAAGGACGAGTCGTTGATGGATATAGCGTGCATTGGAGCGAAATACTTAAAAAAAATGGGCAAGTTGGATGATTTGGATGAGTCGGATGAAATAAACGCCTGCTCTATAAAAGTCAAGGCAGTCGTAAACGGCTCAGAAGAGGATTGGTTAGTCATGTTCAAAAATGAAACACACAATCATCCTACGGAAATTGAACCCTTCGGAGGAGCTGCGACGTGTTTGGGAGGAGCCATCAGAGATCCGCTTTCAGGTAGAGCCTATGTATATCAAGCTATGAGAGTGACCGGAGCAGGGGATCCGAGAACTCCTGTAGAGGAAACCTTGGAAGGGAAACTTCCTCAGATAAAAATAACCAGAGAAGCGGCAGCAGGATATTCTTCTTACGGTAATCAGATCGGATTGGCGACAGGACTCGTAGATGAAATTTATGATAAAAATTACGTAGCGAAGAGAATGGAAGTAGGGGCTGTAATAGGAGCGACTCCGGCTTCCCACGTGATTAGAGAAAAGCCGGTAGCGGGAGATATTGTAATTTTGCTAGGCGGAAAAACGGGAAGAGACGGATGTGGAGGAGCGACAGGTTCATCAAAGGAACACACCAAAGATTCCATGGATCGGTGTGGAGCGGAAGTTCAGAAGGGCAATCCGCTGGTAGAAAGAAATATCCAGAGGCTGTTCAGAAGGAGAGAGGTTGCAACGCTGATTAAAAAGTGTAACGATTTCGGTGCAGGTGGAGTGTCCGTGGCTATCGGGGAACTTTCTGATGGACTGGATATAAATTTGGATTTGGTACAGAAAAAATACAACGGATTGGATGGTACAGAGCTGGCAATTTCGGAATCCCAGGAGAGGATGGCTGTAGTAGTCGCTCATGAAAACGTTGAAAAATTCCGGGCGTTTGCAAGGGAAGAAAATTTGGAGGCGACAGCAGTCGCAAAGGTGACAGATGACAACAGAGTGAAAATGCGTTGGAGAGGAAAGACGATTTTAGATATTTCAAGGGGATTTTTAGATACTAATGGGGCGAAGCAGCAGGTTAAACTGAGGGTTACAGATGAAAATCTCGAAAAAGCTGTGTTTAGATTGGAAGATTATTTTCAGGCATTGGAAAATCTGAATTGCTGTTCCAAAAAGGGATTGATAGAGAGATTCGATAGCACCATTGGTGGAAATACCGTTATTATGCCGTTAGGCGGAAAGTATCAGCTCTCTCCGGCGATTGGGATGGCAGCAAAGT
Organism: Eubacterium brachy ATCC 33089; assembly: GCA_000488855.1. Lineage (GTDB taxonomy): Bacteria > Bacillota > Clostridia > Peptostreptococcales > Anaerovoracaceae > Gallibacter > Gallibacter brachus. The sequence goes on from KI535271.1 coordinate 24,502, forward strand.
TGCCTGTAGTAGAAGGTGAGACGGATACGGCGACTGTGATGACTTATGGATATGATCCGGATATTGCAAAATATTCACCTTTCCACGGAGCAATGTACGCAGTGATAGATTCTGTTACAAAGGTGGTGGCTATGGGAGGGCGACTGGAGAAAATCAGATTATCCTTCCAGGAATATTTTGAAAAACTTACAGATGAATCTTCCTGGGGCAAGCCTTTTGCAGCTCTCCTCGGAGCATTGAAAGTCCAAAGAGAACTTGAAATTCCGGCTATAGGTGGCAAGGATTCCATGTCAGGAACCTTTATGGATATCAACGTGCCTCCGGCATTGATTTCTTTCGCGGTAGAGGCGATGGATGCAGGCAACGTAATCAGTACGGAATTCAAAAGAGCGAACTCCAAGATAATTATTTTACCGGCAAGATACGATGAAAACGGTATTATCGATTTTGATGCATATAAGAAAAATATGGATACCGTAAGTAAATTGACGGAAGAGAAAATGATTTTATCAGCGAATATCATTGGAAAAGGTGGAATATTTGTAAGTCTGGTCAAAATGGCAGTTGGAAATAAAATCGGAGCGGATGTTAAAAATCTGCCGAAAGATATGCTCTTCTCAGCGAATTACGGTGGAGTTATATTGGAAGTCGCAGATGATAAATCGGTAGATATGTTGAAAAAAATCGACGGAATCGAAGTTGGAAATACCATTGAGGAAGAGAAGATATATATTTCCGATTTGAATAAAACCGATGAATTTGACATCGATGAACTGATAGACGTCTGGATGAAACCGCTGGAAGATGTGTTTCCGACTGAGACTGTTGATGAAAAAAATATGAAGGATAATGCAAAAAAGGTTGCGACATATGAAAAATGCAATGATATACCTACTTTGTCATATGAAAAGAGGTACGATATAGAGCCGAAGGAAAAGGTCGATGTACCTAAGGTGGTGATACCATTATTCCCGGGGACCAACTGCGAGGTTGATTCGGCGCGAGCATTCCGAAGAGCGGGTGCAGATGTCGATATACATCTAATTAGAAATGTGGACAGCGATGCACTGGAAGAGTCCATAAGAGGTTTGGCACAGAAGATCAGAGAATCGAATATAATAATGATACCGGGTGGATTTTCAGGGGGAGACGAACCGGACGGTTCTGCGAAGTTTATAACAGCAGTATTCAGAAATCCCGTGGTCAGAGGAGCTGTAACTGATTTAATTGAGAACAGAGACGGATTGATAATTGGCATTTGTAACGGCTTTCAGGCACTTATAAAATTGGGACTGGTGCCTTTTGGAAAAATTATGGATGCAGATGAGAACAGTCCGACTCTCAGCTACAACAAAATCGGAAGACATATGTCAGGTCTCGTTAAGACCAGGGTGGCATCGGTTAAATCGCCGTGGATGGCAAATGCCGATGTGGGAGATGTTTTAGAAGTACCCGTTTCTCACGGGGAAGGAAGATTTATATGCAATCGAGAGTTGTTACGTGAGCTTGCGGAAGACGGGCAAATTTTGACTCAATATGTAGATTTCAACGGAAAGGCTTCAATGGATACGGAACACAATCCGAATTTCTCCATTTGGGCAGTTGAGGGCATAACTTCCAAAGATGGCAGAATTTTAGGAAAGATGGGACATTCTGAAAGGATTGGAAAGAATGTATACAAAAACGTTTCAGGAGAAAAAAATTTGAAGTTGTTTGAATCGGCCGTAGAATATTTTAGAAAAAAGTAGGTTGTGAGATATAAAGAAAGAGAAAGTGAGCATTTAGATGAAAGTTGGAGTAATAATGGGCAGTCAGTCTGACTGGCAAGTGGTGAAAAAAGCGGTTAAAGTGCTAAAAGATTTTAATGTAGAAGTTGAAGCCAGGGTGATTTCAGCACACAGAACACCGAGGATAGCGGAGGAATTTGCTAAAAATGCGGAAGTTAATGGATTTGATGTAATTATTGCTGCAGCGGGTAAAGCGGCACACCTAGCAGGAGTCATGGCGGGAAATACCCATCTTCCCATTATTGGAGTTCCCATGAAAACCGGCGATTTGGGAGGTATGGACTCTTTGCTGAGCACAGTGCAGATGCCTTCCGGAGTTCCTGTAGCAACCGTGGCGGTAGGCGGTGCAGAAAATGCAGCATTGCTTTCAATACAAATGCTGGGTATAAAATATCCGGAATTAAAGGAAAAAATCAAGGAGTACAGGAGAAGACAGGAGAAAGAGGTTATAGAGGCAGATCAGACTCTTGAATATTGAAAAATTATGACGGTGAAAACAGAGAAAAAATCACAAATTACCATATAGAAAAGCGGGGCATGGAGGAGTATTATGGGAATCACTTATAAAGATGCGGGAGTTGATACAAAAGAGGGAGAGAGAGCAGTTTCCCTCATAAAGGAGCATGTGAAAAGGACATTCGATAAAAACGTTTTGACAGGGCTAGGTGGCTTTGGAGGACTGTTTAAATTGCCTGTCAAGGATATGAAGGAACCTGTTTTAGTCAGTGGAACCGACGGGGTTGGAACCAAATTGAAAATAGCTTTTTTGATGGACAAACACGATACGGTAGGGATTGACTGCGTGGCAATGTGTATTAACGATATACTGTGTCAAGGAGCAACTCCTCTATTCTTTCTTGACTACATCGCAACAGGAAGAGTTAGAGCGGAGAATATTGCGGAAATCGTAAAAGGCATCTCAGAAGGATGTCTGCAAGGATCAAGTGCTTTGATAGGAGGAGAGACGGCTGAAATGCCGGGATTTTACCGAGAGGGAGAATATGATATTGCAGGATTTTCCGTGGGAATCGCGGATAGAGAAAAGATAATTACAGGTAATGAAATAAAAGCGGGCGATGTAATCATAGGATTGCCGTCAAGTGGACTTCACAGCAATGGATATTCTCTGGTCAGAAAAATTATCTTGGATGAGAAAAAGATGTGTATGGGAGATTTTATAGGCGATCTTGGAGAAACTCTAGGGGAAGCTTTGTTAAGACCTACTAAAATTTATGCGAAACATTGCAAAATAGCCGGTGAAACGTGTAATATAAAAGGAATAGTTCACATTACCGGAGGTGGATTTTATGAAAATATCCCCAGAATTCTGCCTGAAAATATCGGAGTGGAAATTGATAAGAGTTCATGGGAGAGGCATAAAATTTTCAATTTTCTACAGAAAGTCGGTAATATTGCCGAAGAGGAAATGTTCAAAACTTTTAACATGGGCATTGGAATGATGTTTTTTGTAGATGAAAGAGATGTGGAAAAACTCATCAAAACCCTGAATCAAAAAGGTGAAAAAGCGTATGTTATAGGGAAAGCGATAGAAGCTAAAACAGATGAAAAGGTGAAGCTGATATGAAAAAGAAAGTCAGGATATCGGTTTTGGTATCAGGAGGAGGTTCAAATCTTCAGAGCTTGATAGATATGTATAAAGATAGCGAGACTTGTGAAATCGTACAGGTCATATCGTCAAAAGCCGGAGTTTACGCCCTGGAAAGAGGAAAGGCTCATGGAATTCCGGGATTTATAGCGGACAGGGAAACATATCCCGATATGAGGATGAGAATGGCTAAAATTTTGGAACTGATGGAGAGAAAGGATACGGATTTAGTTGTGCTTGCAGGATATCTGGACATACTATCAAAGGAAGTGGTCGATAGATATAGAAATAGAATCATAAATATACACCCGTCATTGTTGCCTAAGTTCGGTGGCAAGGATTGTTATGGAATGAAAGTTCATGAAAAGGTCTTACAGGCAGGTGAAAAAGTCAGCGGTGCTACAGTTCACTTAGTCGACGAAGGCATAGATACAGGCGAGATAATCTTACAAAAGAAAGTTGAAGTTTTGGAAGATGACACACCTGAAAAATTAGCGGAGAGGGTTTTAAAGGTGGAACACGAAATATTGCCGAAAGCCGTTGAAATGATAGTTAATTCTCAGTTTAAAAATGCTGAATAGAGGTTGAAAATGGGTGGAGTATTTGGAGTTGTATCTCAAAGTGACTGCGTTGCGGATGTGTTTTTCGGGACGGACTATCACTCTCATCTGGGTACGAAAAACGGAGGGATGTGCCTCTTGGGAGAGCGAGGCTTTATGCGACAAATTCACAGCATAGCAGAAAGTCCTTTTAGAAGCAGATTTAGAGATGATTTGTCGAACTTCAGAGGAAATTTCGGCATCGGAGCCATTTCCGACGGAGATCCGCAGCCCCTTACAGTGAGAAATAAGTTTGGACATTGGGCGATAACCACAGTTGGAAGGATAAATAACAAAGAAGAACTGGTAGGAGAACTCATAAGAGAGGGCAACGACCATTTTATGACTAAAAGTAGTGGCGACATAAATAATACAGAGTTAATTGCAGCTCTGGTTTCGACGGGAGATGATTTGGTAGAGGGAATTGTAAACGCCCAAAATCGAATAGACGGATCGGTCACATTGCTGATTTTAACCCGTGAAGGGATGTATGCCGCTAGAGATAAATTCGGCAGAACCCCGCTGATATTGGGAAAGAAGGACGGTGCTTACTGTGCTGCGTCGGAAAGTTTTGCGTTTATAAATATAGGATATGAGTACGAGAGAGAATTGGGAGCGGGAGAAATCGCATTTTTACAACCGACGGAGGAGAAAATTTTGCGAAGACCTCTGGAGAAAATGAAAATTTGCACTTTTTTATGGAGCTATTTCGGGTACACAACTTCCACTTATGAAGGTAAAAACGTCGAGATGATGAGAAATAAAAATGGAGAATTTTTAGCGATGGCAGACGATGATACGAAAGTTGACTACGTAGCAGGAGTCCCGGATTCGGGAACGGCTCACGCTCTGGGATATGCGAATAAATCGCAGATACCTTACGCCAGACCTTTGATAAAATACACTCCGACATGGTCCAGGAGCTTCATGCCGACAGACCAGAAGTTGCGAAATCAGGTGGCGCAGATGAAGTTGATTCCGGTCTTCCAGCTGATAAAAAATAAAAAATTCGTTTTGATAGATGACTCCATAGTCAGGGGTACTCAGCTTTCGGAAACGGTGTCATATCTGATTGAAAACGGTGCGAAAGAAATTCATGTGAGATCGGCATCACCGCCTATCATGTTTCCGTGTAAATATCTGAATTTTTCCAGGACGGTGAGTTCGATGGAACTGATAACACATCGAGTTATTAAGAGCTTAGAGGGACGAGAAGAAAACTGGGAAATACCCGACGAAGTGATGAATAGATACAAAGATGAAAATACAGCGGAATACCGCAATATGGTTGAAGAGATTCGACGAGAGATGGATTTTAACAGTCTGAAATTTCAAAAGTTGAGTAAACTTTTAGAAGCTACGGAAGTGGATAGCTGCAAACTTTGCACGTATTGTTGGAATGGAGAAGAGTAAAATGAGAGTTTTAATAAGTGTGTCGGACAAAACAGGTGTCGTTGAATTTGCAAGAGGCTTGGAAAGGCTAAACTGGGAGATAATTTCGACGGGCGGAACGTTAAAATTGCTCAATGACAACGGAGTAAAGGCTAAATCCGTAATGGAGGTGACTGAATTTCCGGAGTGTTTAGACGGTCGTGTAAAGACCCTGCATCCCAAAATTCACGGAGGAATTTTGAATATAAGAGATAACGATGATCACAGAGACCAGATAAATCGTTTAGGCATAGAGAGCATAGATATGGTCGTAGTTAATCTTTATCCGTTTAAGAACACTGTAATGAAGAGAAATTGTTCATTGGAGGAGGCTATAGAAAATATAGATATAGGCGGACCTGCAATGCTCAGATCGGCAGCGAAAAACCACAGATATACATTGCCTATTTGCGATATTATCGATTACGATATGATACTGCAGCTGTTGGATGAAAAGGGTGAGGTGGACTATAGGACGAGATATAAGCTGGCTTTGAAAGCGTTTAATCACACAGCGGCATATGACGGAACCATTGCATCTTATTTGATGGATAGAGATGAGGAATTGAGCAGAATTGAAAATTATCCTGAACAGTTCACAATGACTTTCGAAAAAATTCAGACCTTGAGATATGGTGAAAATCCTCACCAGCAGGGAGTATACTATAAGGACGTGTTTCCCCAGGAGGATGCTCTGATAAATGCGAAAAAAATTCATGGAAAAGAGCTGTCATTTAACAATATAAACGACTTACAAGGAGCAGTGGCTTGTCTGAGGGAGTTTTCGGGAATTGCGGTAGTGGCGGTCAAACACTCGAATCCTTGCGGCATCGGCGTAGGAAGCAGCATATTGGAAGCATATGAGAAGGCATACAGTTGTGATCCGACATCGATTTTCGGCGGAGTCGTAGCTTGCAACAGAGCTGTAGATGGGAAGACGGCGGAGAAGATGAACGAAATTTTTCTGGAAATTATCATAGCTCCGCAGTTTACAGATGAAGCGCTCGCAATTTTAACGAAGAAGAAAAATTTGAGGCTTATGACTTTGAAAGAGTTGGATACCGGTTATGAAAAGATGAAAGAAAGCCGGGACAGGAAGCTGGATATTAAGAGAGTTGATGGGGGAATATTGATTCAGGATGTGGATGATACTCTGATAAATAAAATGGATGTCGTAACGAAAAAAGAACCGACTGACAGGGAATTGTCAGATATGAAAATTGCCATGAAAGCGGTTAAACATACGAGAAGTAACGGAATAGTCATAGTCAAGGACAGTATGACTATCGGAATCGGACCGGGGCAGACCAACAGGATTTGGGCATTGAAGAACGCAATTAAACAATCTGAATTTTCAACAGAAGGTGCTGTTGTGGCATCGGATGCATTCTTTCCGTTTGACGATTGTGTCACAGCCTGCGGAGAAGCAGGCATATCGGCGATAATCCAACCGGGAGGATCCGTTAGAGATGAGGATAGCATCAGGAAAGCCGATGAGTTGGGCATAGCCATGGTGTTCACCGGACAGAGACATTTCAAGCATTAGAATTGAATTTTCACAAATCTTGGATTTGTAGAAAATTCAATTCACAGAGCGAAAGCGAAGTGAGTAAGACACAAATCTTGGATTTGTGAAAAAGACAATGTAAAAATTTCAAAGGATATAGAGATATACGGTATAACAGAAACTTTTAGGAAGAGAGAATCATGAGAATAGCAGTAATCGGAAGCGGTGGCAGAGAACACGCCATAATATGGAAGTTGAGAGAAAATGAAAATATAAAAGAAATTTACGCTTTACCAGGTAATGCCGGAATTGGACAAGTTGCCCGATGTGTAGACATATCGGTGGAAGATATATCGGGAATTTGTGAATTCTCAAAGAGAAACAATATCGACATGGTTGTGGTGGGACCGGAGGTACCGCTTGCTATGGGACTCGTTGATGAACTCGAAAGGGCTGGAATCAGAGCTTTCGGTCCTAACAGAAAGTGTGCGGAGCTAGAGGCGAGCAAAGCATTCACAAAGGCATTTCTGAAACGTCACAAAATCCCAACAGCGGAGTATAGAGAGTATACGGATATTGATACGATTACAAATGACATTGGGATTTTCGGATTTCCGATGGTAATAAAGGCTGACGGTCTGGCTGCCGGAAAAGGCGTAGTCATTGCAGAGACGGAAGAAGAGGCAAAAAACGCCATCAGAGACATGATGGAAGAGAAGATATTCGGTGATGCCGGAAATAAAATAGTGGTTGAGGAATGCTTAGTCGGAATCGAAGCCTCATGTCTTTGTTTTGTCGATGAAAATACAATTATTCCTATGGCATCAGCACAGGATTATAAAAGGGTTTTCGATGGAGACAGAGGTTTGAACACAGGAGGGATGGGGACATATTCACCATCATTGATGTGGAATGACAATATCGAGAAACAGGTTATGGAAACTATTTTAAAACCGACGCTGCAAGGGTTTAAAAAGGATGGACTGAATTTTAAAGGAGTGCTGTTTGTAGGATTGATGTTAACGGATAACGGTCCGAAGGTAATCGAATTCAACAATCGTTTTGGAGACCCGGAAACTCAATCCGTACTGCCTAGACTGGAGAGCGATTTATACGACATTTTCGATGCTGTCATAGATAACAGGCTGAGCGAAATCGATATCAGGTGGAAAGACGAAAAAGCGATTTGTGTGGTAATGGCATCGGGAGGATATCCTGAAAAATACGAGAAGGGACTTGAAATTTTCGGACTCGATAATATCGATAATGACGTGATACTATTTCATGCAGGAACAAGATTGAATGATGAAGGCAAAATTGTCACCAACGGGGGCAGAGTCCTTTGCGTAACAGCACTTGCACCGTCTCATGAAGAAGCAAGAGCCAAGGTCTATGCCAATATAGGCAGAATAAAATTTAAGAACGCTCATTACAGAAAAGATATAGGATTGATAGTTTCTAAGTGATTTGATATGATATAACCGAGCAGATAAATTTGAGAAGGAGGTTGAGAGATGTTAAAAGAGAAAATATCAAAATTATTGGTAGAGCAGGTGAACAAGGAATTCTTCTCGGCATATTTATACTTGTCTTTTGCCAATTTCTATGAGGAAGCGGGATTGGACGGATTTGCAAACTGGTATAGAATTCAGGCTATGGAAGAAAGGGATCACGCTATTATGTTCATGGACTACGTCCATGATAACGATGGAACGATTCAGTTTGAAGCCGTTGGAAAACCTGATTCAAAGTTGAAAAATTTAATCGATCCGTTAAAAGCAGCTCTTCAACACGAAAAGTATATAACTGCTTCGATCAACGCCATTTACGATGAAGCGGCACAGAGCAAGGATTACAGAACCATGCAATTCCTGGACTGGTTCGTTATGGAGCAGAGAGAAGAAGAGAAAACGGCAAGTGATCTTGTCACCAAGTTTGAGCTTTTCGGAAGCGATGCAAAGAATTTGTACTCTTTAAATGAAGAATTAAAGACGAGAGTTTATACAGCACCTGCAAACAATAATTAGCAACAAGTGATGAGATAGGACGTAAAGTTGACTGCGGTGAGAGAATTTAAAGCCAAAGGGAGAAATTCCATCAAGAATAATCTGAAGACTCTATGCATAATAGTTGTTTTGTAAACTTTTGCAATTGAAGTGATAAAATAATTTATCAACATTGTACAGGTAGTAGGTTCATTTCGTTTGCCTATTGGAAGCTATATCTATAATCCGGCTGTTGAGAGAATATTAGAGGATACCGGCGAAGAGGTGGGTACAGATTAACGGAATTTGTAGAGATAGACTATTCAATGATGGCCATATTTATGTCTGAAAGACAATCCTGAAAAGAGGACAATGAGCTGCCTAAATGACAGTAATAGCATGATGAAAGGGAATGCTGAAAAGTACTTCGTGCTAATGTTGTCGTTTATAGGCTGGTAGATGTTGTTATTTGCAATAGTCGGTTTTGTGGCGACAATATTCTCAGAGCACGCTCTCAAAGGAGTAAATTTGATCATAGGCATAGGTTTCACATTTTGATGTGTACTCCCTTGAGAAATATGAAAAATTCTCAAGGGAACTTTTGCTTTGACATCAAAATAAGTTTAATATTATAGCATTTGACTATTAGGCTGTAAAAAATTATATCAAAAATAAATAAATGCACAATATCGTTGAAATTGCAATGGAAATAGGATATAATCTAATGTCTGAAAGACAATTTTGAGTAGAAAGTTTATAGGAGGTTCTAGGTGGAGAGGTTATTTAAATTAAAAGAGCATAATACCGATGTCAGAACGGAAATTACTGCCGGTATTACCACGTTCTTATCTATGGTGTACATACTTGCGGTAAACCCTAACATTTTAAGCGCTGCGGGTATGAATCCAAGTGCGGTGTTTACAGCAACTGCAGTTTCAGGTGCAATTGCTACATTGTTCATGGCATTTTTAGCGAACTACCCCGTAGCGTTGGCATCAGGAATGGGGTTGAATGCATATTTTTCATATACGGTCTGTGCAGAGCTTGCAAAAGCGGGAATACAGGATCCTTGGAAAGTTGCATTGGCAGCGATATTCGTGGAAGGTGTGGTATTCATACTTCTTTCATTGGTAAAATTCAGAGAAACTTTAGTAAATAACGTTCCAAAGAATTTAAAGCTGGGAATCACGGCAGGCATAGGTCTGTTTATTTCAATTGTGGGTCTTAAAGGTGCAGGTATAATTGTGGCAAGTCCTGCGACAATATTGGAATTAGGAAATATGAAGAGTCCTCAAGTCATTTTGGCATTGTTCGGATTTTTGGCAATTGCCGTTCTCAGCCACTTCAGAGTAAGGGGTGCGATTTTATGGGGGATTTTAATGACTTGGGTTTTAGGTATGATCGCCCAGTCGACCGGATGGTACGTTGTAAATCCGCAAGTAGGAGCGAATTCTCTATTTCCCAACTTCTCAAGCGGAATAATTCCTAATATGCCGCACATGTTCGCTTTGGACTTCTCATATATAACAGGTCATATAGTGGATTTTGCAATAATTGTGTTTTCATTCCTATTCGTCGATTTGTTTGATACGGTAGGGACTCTGATAGGTGTAGCGTCAAAAGCGAACTTACTCGATGAAAAAGGTCATCTGCCGAAAGTTGGAGGGGCTCTGATGTCGGATGCTTTGGGAACTATCGTAGGCGCTCTGATGGGAACTTCAACTGTAACTTCATATGTTGAATCCAGTGCCGGTGTTGCACAGGGCGGTAGAACAGGGCTTACTGCAGTTACAGTGGCAGTGCTATTTTTGGCTTCGTTGTTCCTATCTCCGATATTCTTGGCAATACCGGGCTTTGCTACTACGCCGGCCCTTTTGTATGTGGGCTTTTTAATGCTCAGTGCAGTAAAGGAAATGGACTTTGGCGATGGAGACATGGCTTCTGCAATCGGCGGATTTTTAGCTATTATCATGATGCCTTTTACATATTCTATTGCAAGTGGTATAATGTTTGGTGTGCTTGCTTACGTCATCATCAAAATAGCGACAGGTAAGATAAAGGACATTCACATGGTGATGGCAATTTCGGCGGTGCTGTTCCTAATTAAAATACTGCTTATGATATTCAAGGGATAATTAAGGGGATAAAAATGCATTATAAGATGAATATTGCAGGACTCGACAGAGAGTTAAAGTTGTTTCCTGTAAATGAAAATTTGCAAATTGCAGCTTTTGTAATTTTGAGTGATGTGGAGATTACTGAAGCGGCTGCGAGAGAACTTTTAGCGAAAGCTCCGGAATTTGACATACTGATGACTGCAGAGGCGAAAAGTATACCTCTCATATACGAAATGGCGAAGCAATCGGGAATGAACAACTACATCGTAGCCAGAAAAGGTCTGAAAGTATACATGGAAAATCCCATTTCAGATAAGGTGGACTCAATTACAACGCAGCACACTCAGACTTTGTATTTGGGTCAGAATGAAAAAAATTTGATAAAGGGAAAGAGAGTGCTTATTGTAGATGATGTTATAAGTACGGGAGAGTCCCTAAAGGCACTCGAGAGATTGGTTGCCAAGGCGGAAGGAATTGTCGCGGGTAAAATGGCTATTTTAGGCGAAGGAGATGCAATCGGTAGAGATGATATAATCGTCTTGAATCAGCTGCCGGTATTCGATGAGGACGGCAATGTAATCAAATAATGCAAATCTGAAAAATCAAAGAACGTAATATATGTTTATACCTGCTATCTCAATGTTTGAGATAGCAGGTGTTTTTACGGCCATATTCAAATGAGAAAGTGTTTGATATTGACACGTTATATTATAGGCTTTATAAATTAAAAAAGAGAGAAAAGATGTTGTTATTATTCAAGAGGTGGAATATAATATAAAACGATATTGGAGAAAAGGATATGCTGTAGAGTTTGTTCCTTTAGGGATCATTGTTGGTTCTTGTAGAAAGAAGGTCAATTATAAATCAGAAAACGCTTAAAATATTAGGATGGATAGCGACATGCACCGCTATGCTCATGTATATATCATATTTTCCACAGATAATTGATAACATACATGGGAATAAAAGTGGTTTCTTGCAACCGATGGTTGCGACAATAAATTGCATTTTATGGGTTAGCTATGAATTTTTCAAAGAGAAAAAAAGATTGGCCTTTCGTGGTAGCTAATTTACCCGGCGTAATATTTGGAGCTTTCGCTACAATTACTGATTTCTAGAAAGTTTAGGAAACTCAGTCTACTTTATTACTATAAAACTAGTTATTAAAAACTGTAGAAATAGTTCTTTAAGTAGTATAGACATTATGTGTCTTTTTTCGTAAATATAAATGGCCCAAATTGTAGGGTAAATATCGACATTTAAAATTGAGATTTATTTTTTACAATGAGTTGCGAATAAAATCAAATACGGGAGATAATAATTATGAATGCATTTATTTTAGTGGCAATAAAATTATTAATTGGATTTTTGGCTTTGATAACCATAATAAACATATCAGGGAAGGGGAATTTATCTCCATCATCTGCCAGTGATCAAGTACAAAATTATGTGCTGGGAGGTATTATTGGAGGTGTGATTTACAACAATAATGTTAGAGTATTGGACTACATTGGTATCTTGTGCATATGGTGTATCCTGGTATTGACTTTAAAATGGATAAAAAAGCATAATGTAAAAGCAAAGCAGTTGATAGATGGTAAAGCATTAATAATTATTGATAATGGCAAAATTAACATTGGTAATTGTAAAAAAGTTGGTTTATCTGCCCATGATGTATCTTTTAAACTTCGAACAAATAATGTTTACTCAGTAAAGGAAGTAAAAAGAGCTGTGGTGGAGCAAAATGGTCAATTGATTATTATACAGCATGGAGAAGAAAATCCAAAGTTTCCACTGATAACAGATGGGCATTTGCAAACGGATATTTTAGCAGTAATTGGCAAAGATGAACAATGGCTCTTAAAAGAGATGGAGAAACAGAGATTGAGTAAATACAGTGAGGTCTTTTTGTGAGAATATGTTGATAGTAAACTTATGTTTACAGCTTATCGTTAAATTCAAAGTCTTGATGCGAATTCAAAGCGAGTGAAAACACCTGTAATCTCAAAGCTTGAGATAGGGGGTGTTTTTTAGTGGGAAAAGTTTTGACGATTTTTTATCGGAGAGCTCTTGTTATATATAACTAACTGATGTATAATCGATAATAGAATTATCGATAATAGAATTATTGATAATCGCATTAGAAATATATTTTGCTTAATGGAGGAATATGCATGGCTAATAAAAATCATGAATTGGATAAACCTATAATTGAAGCTGCTAAGGCGGAATTTTTGAAAAACGGGTTTCAATCTACATCGATCAATAATATAGCAAAAAGAGCAGGGGTTACAACTGGAGCTATATATACGAGATATAAGGGAAAAGATGAACTTTTTCATAGCTTGATTGAAGGGTTTTTACAAAGTTTGAATAGTGAAAGAGAAGATAATGGAGAAGCATATAGAGAGTATTGTACGGATAAAAATTTTGATAATTTTTTAAACAGCATAGAGAAGGAAATTTCTGGACATATAGATATTCTATTTGAATATTATGATGAGTGCAAACTTTTGTTATGTTGCAGTAAAGGCAGCTCAACCGAGACGCTGTTCGGTGAAATGATGAAAAACAAGATATCTGAAACGAAAGCATTTATCAAAAAAAATATTGCTTCGGATATCAGTGAGATGAAGTTGGATTTTGTGGAATTGTTGATGAATCAGCAGTTTAACGTATACTCTTTAATAATCGAAAAAGGATATAGCAAAGATGAGACCATCGAATACATAAAATTGTTAGGTGAGTTTATTGGAGCAGGTTGGGAAAAGATTTTGAAAGATTTTATAAAATAAGGATTGAACTCATGTGCGAACTGTATGAGATGTATGAAAATATTTTAGATTTTAAAATTGATTTTTCTTATGAATTAAATAGAAAAAAAGCGTTGAATAATGTGACGGGTAGCATATCAAGAGGGAAATGCGTAGTTCTCTGTGGGGAAAGTGGCTCCGGGAAATCGACATTGCTTAAATGTTTAAATCATTTGATTCCTGAATTTTATGAAGGAGTATTTGACGGGTACATATCAGTAAATGCCGAGGATATAGGGAAGAAAAATATTGGAGAAGTCGGTGAGATGATTTCATCGGTCTTTCAGGATCCGAGAAGCCAATTTTTTACGATGGAAAGTGAGACGGAAGTTGCCTTTGGACTTGAAAATAAAGGACTGCCTCCAGAAGCAATAAGGAAGAGGACAAAAGAAGCTTTTTCAAAATTCGGATTGGAATATTTGGAGCATAGAGAAGTATTTAAACTTTCCAGCGGAGAACGGCAGCTGATAGCAATTATGGCATCGTGGGCTATGGACACAGATATTATTTTACTGGATGAACCGACTGCAAATTTAGATTATTTGGCAATAGAAAAGCTGCGAGAGATTCTGTTGCTGCTTAAAGAAGAAGGAAAAACTTTGATAATAAGCGAACATAGGCTGTATTATCTCCGTGAGCTGGCAGATGAATTTTGGCTCATGAAAGATGGAGCTATACATAAAAAATATGAGCGAAATAAATTTTTGACACTGTCTAAAGAGGAATTGAATAGTTTGTCCTTAAGAGTCGCCGATTTGAGGCAGATACAAATACAAGAAGAACCGATTGATATAGGAAAGGATAAATTGGAAATAAGGAAATTGTCTTTTGGATATAAGAAACAAAAAATTTTAAAGGATTTATCCTTAACGGCTTATTCAGGAGAGGTTAACTGTTTCATCGGGAAGAACGGTTCCGGCAAAACAACTCTGGGAAAATGCATATCAGGATTACTTAGGTCTCAAAGTGGAAGCATACTCCTAAATGGAGAAGAGATGTCATATAAGGAATTATCGCAAAAAAGTCTGTTTATCATGCAGGAAGCCGAATTTCAATTTTTCACAAATTCAGTATTGTTGGAACTGAAATATGGTGCAAATCCATCGAAACATGTGGAAATAGAGCCGCTGCTTAAGCGATTTAATATGTGGGAGCACAGGAATAGACATCCTTTTTCTCTCTCCGGAGGACAAATGCAGAAATTGACTTTAATGATGGCATATCTTTCAGATAAGCAAGTAATTGTTTTAGATGAACCGACATCGGGAATGGACAGAAAGAGTTTGGATACCATAGTAGAACTGATAAAGGATATGAAGAAACAAAAGATAGTGCTGGTCATAAGCCACGATTTAGAATTCATAGCTGCAGTTTCAAATAAATGCTTAGAGATCGGTGATGGCTTCATACAACAGATTTGTGAGATGAACAGCAATGAAAGCATAGAAAATATTGCGGAGATATTTGAGATAGACCGTTGTGCAAATAGGAGGACTTCAGAAAAAGTTAAAAGGATTCCGGATCCGAGAACAAATCTGATGTTCGCACTCCTCTGCATGATCGCAGTGGGAATAGATGACAAGCGACTGATTTTTGAATATAATCTGATGGCACTTCTGTTTTCAATTGTAAATAGAAGATATAAAAGTTTCACAGCAGCTTTGATAACAATGGGCGTTATTTATGGAATGGAAATCATACTTCCTTGTGGAATCACCACGTTTATGGCAAATTTATTACCTAGATTTATCCTTTTATTTTTGCTGTTTCCCATCATTCTCGGAGGTCGTGGAGCGACAAATATGCTTGCAGGATTGAGAAAAATCGGAGTTCCTGAAAGAATATTATTGATTTTTTCCGTTTCGTTCAGATTTTTTCCGGTACTTCAAAATGACTTTAATTTGTCGAGACAGGTTCTTAAAAACAGGGGAAACAGTAAGTATAAAAATGTGGTACAAAAAAAGATCGCATACGTGGAAGCGCTTATTGTTTCCTTGGTCTTCAGAGTTATAAGAATCGGAGAAACATTGTCAGCTTCAGCTGAAACAAGGGGAATAGGATTAAAACATAAGAAAACTTCCTATATCTCTTTACGGTTTAACCCATGGGATTATATATTGATGATAGGTATGATTTCAATCTTGATAATAAATATTTTAAAAAAATAGGGAGGATTAAAGATGAACAAAAGCAGATTAAAAGTTAAGGATATTATCACAGTAACATTGTTGTCATTGTGCAACATTTTGATATTTGCATTAGGGACGCTCATGTATGTAACACCGATTACCATACTTCTGACTCCTGTACTCTATTCATTGTTGCAAGGTATAGTTTTCTTTGTTATTGGCGTAAAGGTGCAAAAAAAGGGGGCATTTTTCATATATTCTCTAATTCAAGGTGTCATAGCCTTCTATCCGCCATATATACTGATGTTCATAATTTCAGGGATAATAGCTGAATTGCTGTTATACAAAAATGGTTACGGAAATTTGAAATACATCGGAATCGGTTATGTAATTCAGCAAGCCTTGGCATCTATAGGAAGCGTAATTTATCCATATACCATAGCTTTGAACAAAACCTTGGGAAGCATGAACGAAAAAGAATTGGTGTCTAAGATTACCAGGGCAGGTAAGATGATTTCCTCTTGGGGATCGTTTATTTTATTCATTTTGGTTATAGTATCCGCGATTATAGGTGCTTATATAGGAAGTAAAGTCGTAAGGAAACATATTTTGGCAAAGCAGGCTCAATCATAGGGAAGTCATGAAAAAAGAGAAAGAGCTGCTCCGTGGGAATTTAAGTGAGGCTGTCTGAACTAAAAAAACGGCAAGTTGAAAGCCATAGCCTACAACTTGCCGAAATAATTACATATGAATTTTGTGACTGTGAAATTTTTTCTGAAAATAATACCTTCTATGGTATTTGAGTAATATTGTTTGATCGATGCGATCGATCGTAATAAGTGATTTTATAACAGCGTAAAAAACTTCTTTTAAAACTCCTCTTCATCATCAAAACAATATTCCATATCACCACTATTCCAAATATACATAATAGTTGATACAGGATTTTTTCTCTCTTCCCACAGCCAACCTGTATAAGTGATAGTGTTGCCAAAATATCCTTCGGTGATAATCTCAAATTCTGAATTGTGGTATTTATCCATAAACTCCTTCATACTTATAGCTTTGCCATTGAAATATCCTTCACCTAATATTTTATTAAAAATTAAAACACTACATAAATCTAAATCACAACCATGAAAACAGATTTCGCCTAAATAGGCTTTTTCTTCATTGCTTGTATATTGAAATAGTTTGTGAACTTTCAATGTCAATATTTTATTATGCAATTTTATTTCATGTATTCTACTATCATGAAGACTGAAAGGAATATTACTATTTTTGTCATATTTAATTTTTTTGTAATTTCTCTTCATTATTAACCTCTATTAAAAATTTGAATTTGTACAGTTAAATACATATTTTGTTTGCATCATGAATTGGTGGAACAATAAACAAGCAAACATCTATCTTCATGTTATCTCAAGTTGTAATGCCTTCTATTTAAGTTAATACATATATCCATTCAAAGAATGTGTTCGCAGGATACTAACCCTTCAGTAAGCGTACCTTTACAATGTTTTTATGAGAAATTATAGAATCAAATTCATTCTGGGTTAGATTGTCATTTTCTATGTCTATGAGAATTGATTTATGATGATTATTGGATTGAACTGACATGTTCAAAATTTTAATTGATGCCTCTTTCAATAAATTGACGATTTCATCAGAAGAGGTTTCTGCATCGGATTTTGCCAATATGGAAATTCTCTGCTTTCCGGCGGGTATCACACCGAGATTACAGGAAGGAAAGTTAACCGAATTGGTTATGTTGCCGTTTTCGATATAGTCCATGAGCTGTAACACAGCCATAGTAGCACAATTATCTTCAGCTTCCTTTGTGGAAGCCCCAAGGTGAGGTATTAAAACTATATTGTCTTTGCCTACAGTGTTGTCGTTGGGAAAATCGCTGATGTATTTGGCGACTTTACCCGTTTCAATAGCGGATAACAGATCCTCTTCGTCTACCAGCTTATCCCTTGAGAAGTTTAAGAGAATTGTCCCTTCTTTCATCTTGGCAAAAAGCTTCTTATTGACCATCTTAGCCGTCTTATCCGTCGCAGGCATATGCATGGTGACAAAATCGCTTTGACCGAGGAGGACATTTAAATCATCCGTTACCGTAATACAGCTTGAGAGAGATAAGGCGGATTTTACACCGAAGAAAGGATCGTATCCTACCACGTTCATGCCCAGATTGACAGCAGCGTTGGCAACTAATACACCTATGGAACCCAGTCCGATGACTCCCAGAGTTTTCCCCATAATCTCGCTGCCGGCGAACCGTCCCTTGCCCTTTTCGACTTCTTTAGAGACATTTTCAGAAAGCTCTGCAGCCCAGTTCATAGCGTAATTCAAATTTCTGGCACCGATGAGCATTCCCGCAATAACCAGCTCCTTCACCGCATTGGCATTAGCACCGGGGGTATTGAAAACTACGATTCCGTTTTCAGCACACCTGTCCAGAGGTATATTGTTAACTCCGGCACCCGCCCTTGCAATACCTAAAAGTTCATTTGAAAATTCCATCTCATGTAAATTTTGACTTCTCAGAAGTATTCCTACAGCCTGATCGACATCTTTGGAAATTTCATATTTATCATTTAATCTAGCCAATCCAACAGGTGAAATTTTGTTAAGAGTAGATATTTTGTACATTTGATCCTCCTTAAATTCTTCTACTGTATAAAGTATATCACTTTCAGAAAAGGGAGTAAAGAAGCGGAATTTAAAGCGTAGATTGCGAAGAGTCAAAAGAAATTTCAAAGGTGAATTGCTCTAGAGCGCAAACAAAATTCAGGATCCGTATGGATTTATGACGGATTGTCAAAAAAGGATACCGCACTCTGTAGCGATAGTGTAAAATAATTGAGGAGTGTTTAAAGGAGATAAAATCAAGAAACCGGCACTTTGGGGATTTCGTCGAGCAAAAATTTCACAACAAAACTTGACACTATTCCATGCAGCCTGTGACTTGACAAAAATCTCAATATAATATAATATTGAATAAGAATTAACTTTTTATTGAAACCTTTAGCATTTTTACAAAGGCATAAAACTAATGTTGAATTGTTGTTCGACATTAGTTTTGTCGTTTGTATAGGGTGCAAAAGGTGATTTGTTTTTATTTAATATTTAAAGGAGTGAGTATGTACAAGAGAAAGAGACTGGCATCGCTCA
>KI535272.1 GCA_000488855.1 Eubacterium brachy ATCC 33089
AACAAAAAAGTTTAAAAATGGCATTGACAGCAAAAGCACACTTTGGTATACTAATCAAGCTGTCATCTGACAGCAAGAAAAACTAACAGAAAGCAGTCGATAAAAAGTTTCAAAAAAACAAAAAAAATATTGACAAGTAAAAGCAAAACTGTTAGAATAAAGAACGTTCGCAAGATAGCGGACAGAACCTTAAAAACTTCATAGTATAGAGATTTAGTCATAAAAAACTAAATGGAAACAATCAGCAAATTGGTAAGACAATTGCAGGTGGTTTCCGACAATTTCTAAACTCAAAAAAACAATAATTAGGATAATTATTAAAGAGCGCAAGCGAAACTGAGTTTGATCAGAACAGATTTTAACTTCATATGTATATGAGAATATATAATGAAGATAAGATACAAACAAAATAAGAGTTTGATCCTGGCTCAGGATGAACGCTGGCGGCGTGCTTAACACATGCAAGTCGAGCGAGAAGTTTTGAAAAGATTCTTCGGATGAAATTTAAAATGGAAAGCGGCGGACGGGTGAGTAACGCGTAGGCAACCTGCCCCATACAAAGGGATAGCATTTGGAAACGAATATTAATACCTTATGAAACTTAACTAGTGCATGCTAGGTAGGTCAAAGATTTATCGGTATGGGATGGGCCTGCGTCTGATTAGCTAGTTGGTGAGGTAACGGCTCACCAAGGCGACGATCAGTAGCCGACCTGAGAGGGTGAACGGCCACATTGGAACTGAGACACGGTCCAAACTCCTACGGGAGGCAGCAGTGGGGAATATTGCACAATGGGGGAAACCCTGATGCAGCAACGCCGCGTGAACGATGAAGGCCTTTGGGTCGTAAAGTTCTGTTCTAGGTGATGAAAACTGACAGTAACCTAGGAGAAAGCCCCGGCTAACTCCGTGCCAGCAGCCGCGGTAATACGGAGGGGGCAAGCGTTATCCGGAATTATTGGGCGTAAAGGGTACGTAGGTGGCCTTTTAAGCGTAGGGTATAAGGCAATGGCTCAACCATTGTTCGCCCTATGAACTGGAAGGCTTGAGTGCAGGAGAGGAAAGCGGAATTCCTAGTGTAGCGGTGGAATGCATAGATATTAGGAGGAACATCAGCGGCGAAGGCGGCTTTCTGGACTGCAACTGACACTGAGGTACGAAAGCGTGGGGAGCAAACAGGATTAGATACCCTGGTAGTCCACGCCGTAAACGATGAGCACTAGGTGTCGGGGTCGTAAGGCTTCGGTGCCGTAGTTAACGCATTAAGTGCTCCGCCTGGGGAGTACGCACGCAAGTGTGAAACTCAAAGGAATTGACGGGGACCCGCACAAGCAGCGGAGCATGTGGTTTAATTCGAAGCAACGCGAAGAACCTTACCAGGACTTGACATCCTTCTGACCGGTCTTTAATAGGACCTTTCTTTTGACAGAAGAGACAGGTGGTGCATGGTTGTCGTCAGCTCGTGTCGTGAGATGTTGGGTTAAGTCCCGCAACGAGCGCAACCCTTGTCATTAGTTGCCATCATTAAGTTGGGCACTCTAGTGAGACTGCCGGGGACAACTCGGAGGAAGGTGGGGATGACGTCAAATCATCATGCCCCTTATGTTCTGGGCTACACACGTGCTACAATGGCTGGTACAAAGAGAAGCAAGACCGCAAGGTGGAGCAAAGCTCAAAAACCAGCCCCAGTTCGGATTGTAGGCTGAAACTCGCCTACATGAAGTCGGAGTTGCTAGTAATCGCAGATCAGAATGCTGCGGTGAATGCGTTCCCGGGTCTTGTACACACCGCCCGTCACACCATGGAAGTTGGGGGCGCCCAAAGTTGGCAGATAAATATGCTACCTAAGGTGAAACCAATGACTGGGGTGAAGTCGTAACAAGGTAGCCGTATCGGAAGGTGCGGCTGGATCACCTCCTTTCTAAGGAGACGAAGGTCTTTATACTATGAATTTTATGGG
>KI535273.1 GCA_000488855.1 Eubacterium brachy ATCC 33089
TTGTATCTACACTACTTGTTCTTCCTTCTACGTCTTGCTACAGGCACTGCAGCTCCAAAGGATCCCAAAAGAAGCATAAATAACATCATCATATTGGTATCATCTCCTGTTTTCGGTTTCTTAGGTTTTACAGGTGTCGGATTTGTTACTTCGTTTGTTGTAAACTCATTTTCTCCGTCTCTTACCTTGGCTACGTTTTTAATCACTTCACCACTAACCTTTTCATCAACCTTTACCTTGAAGCTTACTGTCCAGCTTTCACCTTCTTTTAATGTCTTTCTCCACTTTATAACTCCTCCTTTATATACTCCGCCGTTATCTGCAGATATGAACTTCGTATACTTTGGAACTTTATCTGTTATGGTTACATCAGCTTCTTTTCCTGTGGTATTTTTGTAGGTTATCTTGTAAGTTAATTCTTCTCCCGCTTTTACCTTCTTACCGTCGATGTTTGTGGTTGTTCCGCTCTTAAAGACTTCTTTCTTAGGCTTTGTTGGCGTCGGATTTGTCACTTCGTTAGTGT
>KI535274.1 GCA_000488855.1 Eubacterium brachy ATCC 33089
GGGGTTTATTTCTTTCAAATTTCTGTTTTGCCATTTTTAAACTCCTTAAAATTATCCCTTTTTGTAATTTTATTTAAAACTATTTATTTATCTTTTCCACTAAGCTGTCCGGTAACTTTTCATAATGTGAGAACTGCATTGAATAGTTACCTCTACCCTGTGTTCTGGATCTCAAGTCTGTCGCATATCCGAACATTTCAGATAGCGGAACCATCGCTCTGACCGTAACTGCACCGTTATCCATATCAGAACCTTCGATTCTTCCTCTCCTACCGGAAATGTCACCTATAACATCTCCCATATATTCTTCCGGAACGATTACCTCAACTTTGAAGATAGGTTCCAGCAATACCGGGCTCGCCTTTTTTGCAGCTTCCCTGAATGCCATGGAACCGGCGATTTTAAATGCCATTTCGGATGAATCGACTTCGTGATAAGAACCGTCATAAAGTTCAACTCCGACGTCTACTACCTGATATCCTGCCAACGGACCTGTTTCCATAGATTCCTTGATACCTTCCTCGATTTTCGGAATGTATTCCTTTGGAATTGCACCACCGACAATGGAGTTTTTAAACTCAAATCCGCTTCCGGCTTCTCTAGGATATATTTTGATCTTAACGTGACCGTACTGACCTCTACCACCGGACTGCTTGGCATATTTGTTGTCGACGTCAGCTTCGCCTGTAATAGTCTCTTTGTAAGATACCTGCGGCTTACCGACATTCGCTTCAACCTTAAATTCTCTGAGCAATCTGTCCACGATGATTTCCAAGTGCAGTTCGCCCATGCCTGCAATGATGGTCTGCCCTGTTTCTTCGTTGGTATATGTCCTGAAAGTCGGATCTTCTTCGGCGAGTTTTGCCAAAGACATACCCATTTTTTCCTGTCCTGCCTTCGTCTTAGGTTCGATGGCAATTTCGATTACCGGTTCAGGGAAATCCATAGATTCCAAAATGATTTCATTCTTTTCATCGCATAGAGTATCTCCGGTCGTAGTATTTTTCAAACCTACAGCAGCAGCGATATCTCCTGCATAAACCCTTTCGATTTCCTTTCTGTCATTGGCGTGCATCTGTAAAATTCTACCGATTCTCTCCTTGTGACCCTTAGTTGAGTTATACACGTAAGAACCTGCTTCAATGCTTCCTGAATAAACTCTGAA
Organism: Eubacterium brachy ATCC 33089; assembly: GCA_000488855.1. GTDB lineage: Bacteria > Bacillota > Clostridia > Peptostreptococcales > Anaerovoracaceae > Gallibacter > Gallibacter brachus. The sequence goes on from KI535274.1 coordinate 1,166, forward strand.
AAATGCCAATTTACCCACATACGGGTCAGCCATAATCTTAAATGCCAAAGCTGCGAAAGGTCCTTTGTCATCCGCAGGTCTTTCAGCTTCTTCCTCCGTTGAAGGAATGACACCCTTTATGGCCGGAATGTCCAAAGGTGACGGCATGAAATCTACAATCGCATCAAGCATCATCTGAACACCCTTGTTCTTGTACGCTGAACCGCAAGTCATAGGTATCATTTCGCCTTTAATCGTCTGTTTTCTAATCGTCGCAATGATTTCATCTCTGGTCAGCTCTTCGCCTTCCAAAAATTTCATCATCAATTCCTCATCTGTTTCAGCAACGGATTCAATTAACTTTTCTCTCCATTCCTGAGCTGTTTCAGCCATATCAGCCGGTATATCCACTACTTCAAATTCTTTTCCCAGGTCATCCTTGTAGATTTCCGCCTTCATAGCGATCAGATCTACAATACCTACGAAAGTATCTTCTGCACCAATAGGTAACTGGATTGGAACTACGTTAGCTCTCAATCTGTCTTTCACATTATCTATAACCTTGTAGTAATTTGCACCTAGCACGTCCATTTTATTGACGAAAATCATTCTAGGTACTCCATACTTCTCAGCCTGTCTCCACACTGTTTCAGTCTGCGGTTCCACACCTGACTTCGCATCCAGTACAGTCACTGCACCGTCAAGCACTCTCAAGGATCTTTCAACTTCCACTGTGAAGTCTACGTGTCCCGGTGTATCTATAATGTTAATTCTACAATCTCTCCACTGAGCAGTTGTCGCAGCAGATGTAATCGTGATACCACGTTCCTGTTCCTGTTCCATCCAGTCCATTGTGGCACCGCCGTCATGAGTTTCTCCGATTTTATGAGTTCTGCCCGTATAGAACAGAATTCTCTCCGTTGTTGTTGTTTTTCCGGCATCTATGTGAGCCATGATACCGATGTTTCTAGTTTTCTCTAGAGAAAACTGTCTACCCATTCTACATCCTCCTATCTGCTGTTTTATTACCACCTGTAATGAGCAAACGCCTTGTTGGCTTCTGCCATCTTGTGTGTATCTTCTTTCTTCTTAACTGATGCTCCCGTGTTGTTTGAAGCATCGATGAGTTCCTTTGCAAGTTTATCGCTCATGGTTTTCTCACCTCTGGCTCTAGTGTACTTTGTAAGCCATCTAAGTGCTAAAGTCTGTCTTCTGTCAGGTCTAACTTCCACCGGAACCTGGTAGTTTGCACCACCTACTCTTCTCGCCTTTACTTCAAGTACAGGCATAATGTTGTTTATTGCTTTTTCAAACACTTCTAAAGCGTCTTCTCCAGTCGTCTGATTGATTTTCTCAAACGCATCATATACGATTGCCTGGGCTGTTCCTTTTTTCCCGTCCAGCATAATGCTGTTGATCAGCTTTGCTACAACAACGCTTCCATATACCGGATCAGGAAGAACTTCACGCTTTGGTACGTTTCCTTTTCTTGGCACGTCTCTTCCCTCCTTGCATTTATACGCATTCGGTACTCGCCTTAAAGCCGTCAATCTGTCTTTAGGCGCGGCGCTCGATAATCTATATCAAGGGCACTACAAATTTACCGATGCTAACTTATTTCTTAGGTCTCTTCGCCCCGTATTTTGAACGCGATTGAGCTCTGTTCGCTACACCTGCAGTATCAAGTGTTCCTCTGACGATATGATATCTCACGCCCGGAAGGTCTTTTACTCTTCCGCCTCTGATAAGTACAACGCTGTGTTCCTGTAGGTTGTGTCCTATACCCGGAATGTATGCTGTAACTTCAATACCGTTAGTCAGACGTACTCTCGCTACCTTTCTAAGCGCTGAATTAGGCTTCTTAGGTGTAACCGTCTTCACTGATGTGCATACGCCTCTCTTCTGCGGTGAATTCGTATCAGTCGCCTGTCTTTTCAGAGAGTTCATTCCCTTGTTCAAAGCAGGTGCTGTGGACTTCTTCACGCTGGAAGTTCTACCTTGACGTACTAATTGGTTAATTGTAGGCATTCTTGTCTCCTTTCTCCATTTCCAAAGCAACGCTTGGAAACAACTATTTTTGAACATTCAGGCTGTAGACAGCCTAAACCTTATATATTTTACCATAGCAACTATGGAGTGTCAACGGCTAAAATTGCTGTTTTATCGCAGTTTTAATATTTTTACACTGTCATACTTATCGAGTGAATTACGCTATAAATCTGAAACTCTTACGGTTCTCCTAAGTTCATTTCAAACGTCTATTCTCTATTTTTGAGCGCTTCGCCGTAGTTCATCTTTGAAATCCTGTACATTTGGCTGAGGCAGACGATTATGTAGACTAAAATGGCTGCACCGAAGGCCTTTAGAAACATGATGTTGGTGATTTCCATTTCGAAATATCCTGCGAATTTGCTGAATGCCACAAAAGATATCCAATCCATCAGTTTCTTGTGGATAGGCCATCCGATTAAAAATGTCAAAAGCAAAATTATCGTGTTCGGTCTTATATATATCAAATTGATTTCTCTGTTTCTATAGCCCAGGATTTTCAAATATGCTATTGAAAGTCTGCTCTTGTTGATAACCGTTTTTGTAAGCAAAAACAGGAAAGCAAAGAAGAATATCAAAGACGAATATAGGAATATATCGAGCATCGGCCCCATTATATTTTTCAAAGTCTTGGTAACTTCCGAGACGGATGTTTTATCAACCACCGTAGCCACGTACATATCGTCTATATGAAGTTTCTCATCGCTCAGATAAGCATTGAAATAGTCTTCTTTCTCATCTATGACGTCATTTGCTTTTTCTCTTGAAAAAAACGCTGTTAAAGCCGGTTCATACCGATAAATATCAACAATTTTATATTTTTGTTTCTTTCCTGTAACCTTGTTTTTTATAGTCAAAGTATCGCCTATTTTCTTTTGAGCTTTTTTTGCCAATCCATGACTCACCACGACACCGTCATCATCTTTTGACAATTTCAAATCTTTAAAATATCTGCTGTCTTTAGAAATTCCGAAAATTGAGACTTCCTCATAGCTTTTCCTGATTTTCATATACACATCTCCTGCCGACACAGTCATTTTTTCCGCCTGATTTATGGTTTTCTCGGCATTCGCCTTAGGATTTTCGGCTTTAAGAAATGTCTCGGTTTTATCGTCAGCCTTTACAATCCCTCGATCGACAGCTTGTTTCAGCCTCTTTTTCTTTGCTATTATCAGATCTACATCCTTTTGGGAATTCAACTCCACCGGTGTCTTGAGAATATACTGATATTTGCTGACAAGCCCTTCCGAACTTATATTTTCGAATCTATCGAGAGTAGGTCCCACGGCAAATCCATAATAAATCAGCATCGAAATCAGGAATATGCCTACTACCATCACCAGATAATCTCCAATGCTGCTGATTATCACTCTAAGCCTGAACCTATTAAAAAAACCACCCACTTTTAAATTTCTGTTTTTTCTCTTCTTTTTCTTGGATAAAGCGTGTCTTAAAAACTCCATAGGACTGTGTTTCAATTTTCTAACGAGATACAGATAGTTTATCAGAAGCATTACGACGATCGGCATTACAGTTGTAATTATCAGTGCCTCGCTGTTAAATACAGACTTGAATTCGGGCAGGTTAAAACTCCTGTAATACATGCCTGAATAAATTTTTGCGAAATACGTATAACCCAAAATATTCCCGCAAACAGCTGCAACGAAAGTCACTAAAACAGGTGTCATCATGTAGTATGCGAGTATCTCTCTCTTTCTGTATCCGCTTGCGAGCAAAGTTCCGATTATTTCAGATTCTTCCTGAATACCGCTTGCGGATGCAACTGCAAACAAAAATGCGATCAGCATTATCATCATGACGGAAATTACCATCATCATAGGGCGATCTCCGCCCATATCGTCCATCATATATGATATCGATTTATTTTCTTCACTCCTCAGAGCCTCCATTAAAGTCTTTTCGCTTCTCGCGTCCCTGTATATGTCTTTTTCTAATTCTTCCTTTCGTTCTCGATCCGATTTTGAAATTTCCAGCTTCCTCTCTCCGATGGTTTTGCTGTATTCACTTCTCAACTTCGGGTCGTTGAATCTGTACGACACTTGATACTTCACCTTGTTTTTACTGAATTTTTTAGCCAGACTTTCAGATACGAGGCCTATGCCGAAGTTGATGTTGTCAAATATAAAATCGTTATTTTTTTCAAATGATGCGTTATAATCCGGACTCACGTAGTATCCGACAATTTTTAAACGCCGGGATTTGTTATCGGCAAAATACTTTCCGTCAACGTCGATGTACTTACCGATTTTATATTTCTCAGATTGTGCAAACACCATATTCAAAGCTATCTCATCGTCAGATTTTGCCAATCTTCCCTCCCTTATTATCGGAAGATTTATCTTGCTGCGATTTGAATAAAGTCTAATCGTCTTATCATCATCGATTTTTACATCGACTCTGTACATTTTCTCAAAATTGATAGGCTCTTTTTCGAGTTTACTTTCTATATCCTTGCTCATAGGAAGCGTCAATGTGAACTGCCCATCTTCCACTTTTCCGTCCGTCATGAGATTATTGTTTCTACCGGCAGTGCTGTCTGAAGCTACGAGAAATCCTGATGTTACAGATATCATAGTAGCCAAAAGCAAAAACAACACCAGATTTCTCCCAAAATGCGTTTTGATGCCACGTAGAACTCTCTTAAATAAAATCCTCATATCGCACCTCTTTCTACCATTCTATCAGAGCTGCATCAATGACGTTGCTGTTGACTGTGTCCTTATGAATTTTGCCGTCTCTGAGTCTGATAGTCCTATGTGCAATAGCTGAAATTGCTTCATTGTGTGTAGCGATGATTATTGTAGTTCCATATTCTTTATTTATCTTGCTTATCAAGCTTAGTATTTCCTTTGAAGTTTTATAATCAAGAGCACCGGTCGGTTCATCGCATACCAGAAGATTCGGTTTCTTTATCAAGGCTCTACCTATAGCACATCTCTGTTGCTGTCCTCCCGAAAGCTGATTTGGGAGTTTGTCCTGATGCTCCGTGAGCCCCAATGCATCTATCAGCTCCTTTAAATTCAGCGTATCCGAACAGATAGCTGCGCCTACTTCAATATTTTCCCTCACGCTCAGATCCGGAATCAAGTTGTAAAACTGAAATACAAATCCGAGATGGTTCCTTCTATACTCACCTACTTGCTTATCCTTCATTGCGGCAATATTCTCTCCGTCTATTACAATCTCTCCTCCATCAATTTTCTCAAGTCCCCCAACTGCATTTAAAAGCGTCGATTTTCCCGAGCCGGAAGGTCCTAAAAGCGTGCAAATTTTACCTTTTTCAATGTCAAACGAAATGGAATCTAAAACTTTAACCCTATTATCCCCTTCTCCATAATACTTAGTCAAACTTTTTACTTGTAAAAACATGTTCCCCCTCTTTTCCGGTTCTTATGAGCGATATATCGTGATATAGTGAATTTTGCCCATATTTAAATCAATTTCTCTTTGCGTCAACAACCTTTACCAAAACAGCCCTGCACTGTAGTATAACAGCTTTAATCCTCTTCAATACAACTGAATAACAGCATCTCCAAGCATCTATTGAAGTTGCCGTCTCTGAAGTAGCTATTGAATGAGCATTTCTCATGTTACTTAAATTTTTTTATCGGAATTTTTCAAATCCTCGGGAGAGATTCGTTTCGGATACTTACCCTTTGTTAAAATGTCCGACAAAAGATGATTATCGAGAATCATATCATCACGAATGAGTTTCCAATCGGCCTTCTTTCTATAGAACACTTTAAAAATTAGGAAATTTAAAATCGGACCGATGATCGGCGTCTGTATCCCAAATGCTTCGGTGTGAGAAAAACGACAGCCCTCTGCCGTTCGCAAACCTTCAAATGTTATGATCGCCGTCTTTTTATCGCTTTCAAATTTAAATATAAAATGATTCAAATCCCTTTCCGCATGTATTATAGTCCCTGTCACGTCGTAGTCGAGACCCATTACGATTTCATAAAATCTTACTCTATCTCCTCTGTTCACTCCGCCGTCGAAAAGCTGACACTCAAGATGGTATGGACTCCACTTGACGAACTCATCTTCAAAATTGTCAGCCCACTGACACAGCTTCTCAAACGGTGCCGGAATATCAATCTGTTCAGTCAATACAACCATTGCGCTTATACCTTTACACTATTATATCAAATTCTAAGACATTAAGTAGACATCTACTCTTTCGGTTTTCTTCTAATCGCAACTGCAACACCGAATCCTGCTAACATCAATGTACCGCAGGCAGCCATCACATCGTCGTTATCTCCGGTCTCAGGCAGTTTTGCAACATCCCCCTTCTCATCTTTTTTCTTTGACAAATCGCCGGTTTTGATATTCTTTGCAATCCTATAATTGTCATCCTCTTCAGTTCTCGCATTGGGCTTCAACGGATCATTTTGAGCCGGAGGAGCGATTTCTCCATCTTCATAGAAAATTCCAAGTGAAGCTCCTGCTGTCATGTTCTTCGCATTTGCTCTGAATACAACATGCTGCCTTCCATCTTTAGTCTTTATAACTCGAACGAGTTTAAGCGTTGTATCATCGGATTCATAGTGGAATGTAGACGGATGATATCCCTTAAATTTCTTTATTATCGGAGAATTCAAAGGAATTCTCACCTCTTGGCCCTGTACTGCTTCAAAGGTGCTTTCAATGTCCTTTCCGTTTTCGTCTTTAAAATATTCCTTTATCAACGGAGAAACCGCATCTTTCATTTTGTGCATATATTTAACATGTACGTTGAATTTTGCCGACATATCCAATTTGACTTCCTGCAAATCTCCAACAGCCTTTTCAAGTTCCTCCTTTGCTCTGTCAATCTCAGCTCTATCTGCATAAATTTTGTCTATTTTGAGCATTTTATCGATTTTGTCCAGCGTGTCATAGAATTCAGTTCTCGACGGTTCTGCATATCCGAATCCTTCTTTTGGCATTTTTTCAACAGCATTGTAATATGCTTCTTCCAGATCTGACACATCTGTTTGAACGTAAGATTCCATTTTCAAGTTTTTAATTTTGTCTATTAAATCCTGTTCCGCTTTCCTAAAATCTCTATGAGTTTTAATCGGTTCTCCCTCTTTGCTGGTTACAATACCCTTCAAATCTTCTCTGGATATCAAATCCTTACCTACGCTGTAAGCATCCAACAGTGAATAATAGGTTTCTTTCGTATATCTTTTTCCGTTCTTGCCGTTTTTATCCAACATTTCATCTGCAATTTTAAGTTGCTTTTCAATACCGCTTCTGTCAAATGGTTCAGGTATCATATTTCCAAAGGCTTCATTGAGTTCTTTTCTCATTTTTTCAACTTGTTCCTGAGTTATGTCGACATCGCCTTTATTTATTTTCTCAAGTAAGCTTCTCGCCTCATCATTCTTCTTAAGATAAGCGTCTTTAGTGTCTTTTTTTATCTCAAGTCCTGCATTTACCGCTGCCATATAATTGCCCCAGTGCTCCGTTACAGCATTTTCTAAAAAACTGCCATCGATTGTCATAGGTTTATCCGGTACTTTCAATGTATACTCTTCTCCACCGAGGGTCAGCGTTATACTATCACCTCTGACAAATATATTCCCGTCGTGTTTAAATATTTGTTTATCGTATTTCCCGTTCTTATCTTCAGGTGCCCAAATTAAAAACGACTTAATAGCTCCATTATACTTGATGAAATTTTCGTCTCCCAATCCCAATTTGCCGTCAAATTCTGAAACACCGATATCCTGCGACATCAGAGGGATCTCCAATTTCCCATAAATTGCAACTTCTTTCACTTTGTTGAGTGGATCCACATGCAAAGTTGAGACGTAGATTTTAAATTTGCCCCCTTTGTTGCTGTTGTAAAATGACTGTTCTTTGCTGTGCTTTTTGACATACTCGAAGTTTATTTCTTCACTTTCATTGGCATTTACCGTAAATCCGCTGTTTACATTCATTTTATGTATCGTTGAAATGCCGGGTAAAACAACAGATACACTCATAATTCCCCCAATGGCAATCGCAAGTATTTTTTTCTTTTTCATAAATAATCTCCTCTCGCTTAAGTTAGTTATAACTAATATATACTCTCAATTTATCTTTGTCAATCGCTCTATTTCAACATTATATTCAATCAACTGCGCAATATATTTCATCGGTCACAGCTCTTATCATTCATTTTTATCTTCCATCCCGTCAAAAAATGAGAAGTACATCATCACTACGACATGACAATGTACTTCTCAATTTCATTTCTGCTTTTTATAGTATCTTAATTTATAATATATATTCATATATCGTATGAGATGACTCGCTACAGCTATCTCTCAAATCGCTGTTTCCGGTTAGTAAATGCGAATCGTCATCTTACTTTTCTTTTTTTCTCCTGGAAGTCGCTATAACTCCTGCACCGGACAGCAATAGTATACCGCCGGCGATTAACAAATTGCTTTCATCTGATGTCTCAGGTGATTTTGCTGCCTTTTTATTTTTCACAGCATCTTTGTTCTCCTTCTTTTGTTTTTTCATCTCATCGTTTGTCGGTTTTTCCTTTTTCTCAACTTTACCGGCATTTTCAGGTTTCTTCGGATCATTTGGCTTTACCGGAGGTGCAGGTGTCGCTTCCGGTGCCTTTTTCAACGCATCCAACACCGCATTTTTCAACGAAAAAACATATTTTTTTGTCGTCGCCTTACTTACTGCATCTATGTTTTCATAAGTCGCCTTCTGACCAACTATGCTAGATTTGAATTTGGCTGTAACGCTCTTATAATTTTTGGCATTTTTCCCTTCAACATTAATTAAATCTTTGATTACACCTTTTTCAACTACAATCGTCGCTTTAGTATGATATTTCGGTCTAGATCCATCGCCTTCTCCTGTGTAAGTGCCATCCTTTGCAATCTGTCCGCCCTGAACTGCAAATGCGCCGGCAGAGGTTATGAGCAGACCTATCATACACGCTACGAATCCCTTTTTTGCTCTTCCTGAAAATTTCTTGGAAATCTTAATCTTCAACATATCTATACCTCTCTCTTCCTCCTTGACAGAGTAATCAATCTGTCAAACAACTCGTGTTACAAAGTACAATGATAAACTTCCCCAAACGGGACTCAAGAAATGCGAGTCACGGTCATATCATTTCCAAGGTGTCCTGTACTGTTGCACTCGCTCTTTATTAGTTTATCCTAACAGTTTATTTTTTGATTGTCAAGGATTTTCTCCATCGTGGATGTGGATATCGTTCCTCCCCACGCACGCTGCTCTATTTCTTCTTTCCTGAAAGACGAACTGCTGTAACGGCAGTTCCTGCCAATAGAAATAACATAATCCATTCTGTCATCATGTTGAAGTCTCCTGTTTTAGGAATATGTCGACCTTTTCTGCCGGATTTGGCTTTGTGTACACCTGCATTTTTATTACCCAGCGTTTTAGCCTTATCAACGTTATCATTGCTGCCATTATTATTCACTTCAGGCGATTTTGCCGTCTGTATCTGTAAAATTCCCGTTGCAGAGCCCTCCGTGGTATTAATTGTAACTTTGTGTTCTCCCGGTTTCAATGTATCTATGAATGTCTTTTTAAGGTTCACAACTATACTGCCTTCCTTTACATCATAATCTTCCGCCTTCAACAATTTCCCGTCGACCGCAACCGATATGAAATGTTCTTTGTGAAGCTGTAAAAGCCTATAAGCCGCACCTATAGAACGTCCTTTAGTATAATAAACCGCATCTGATTTCACTTTAACTTGATTTCCTGCGTTTATATCCCCCTCGGTCGTAATTTTGAGTTCAGGTTTATTTGCAAATGTATAGACGACTTTTCCTGAAAATTCTCTCGCCAAAGTCCACGTCGCCTCTGCTTTATCTCCTATCTTCTTTTGGTCAAATTTAATGAATTCGAGCTTGCCGTCCACATTTTTAATTTCTGATTTTGAACCCTCGTTAAATTTCAACGGTTTTCCCTGCATGTCGCGCACCGGATTTGGAACGGTCTTTCCAAACGCTTCTCTTGTAATCGTCTGATCTCTGGCTTCAAATTCAATTGTATGTTTGATTTTTCCCAGAGGAGTAAGGTCGCATATGTGATTTGAACCCAACTTCAGCTCCTTCAGCTTAGGCATGGAAGACAGAGCGGAAATATCTGAAATTTCATTTCTCTGCAATGAAAGCTCAACGAGATTCGTGTTATTCTTCAACACGCTGATATCTTTAATTCCGCAATTATCCAGTACAAGATCGTCCAGATCCTTAAAATTCTTGATTACATCGATATTGATAACTTTGTTTCCGCTGGCATTAAAGGATTCAAGCTCTGTCAAAGTTCCGAGCATTGAAATATCCGTAACTTTATTGACATGCATGTAAAGCGTCTTCAACTTTGCCAATCCGCTCAGAGGTTTGACATCAGCGATTTGGTTTTGCTGAATATACAGTTCTTGAAGATTTTTCAGTTCTTTTATCGGTGATATATCTTGAATTTTGTTGCTGTGAGCATCCAACACTTTCAAGTTTTTCATATCCTTCAAGGAAGAAATATCCTTAACCCTGTTAGCGTAAAACGAAAGAACCTTTAGATTTGTCAACTTGGAAAGCTTACTTATATCTTCAACTTTGTTATTGTAGAAATACAACTCTTCCAGCTTGGTAGAACTTGCCAAAGGTGAAATATCGGTAATGCCTATACATCTACCCAGATTCAACTTCTTTAAATCTGTCAACTTGTCAAATCCTGCAATGCTCGTAAGTTTTCTGTTTCCGTACATATTCAATTCTTCAAGTTTACGCAGATCTGCAATAGGTCTGGCATCCAGAATCTCGTTCTGACTCAGGTTTAGCTTCTTCAATTCTGTCAAGCTGCTTAGCGGAGAGACATTCTTGATGTAGTTGTCATCCAGTTTCAAGGACTGCAACTTCTTCAACCCTTTTAGCGGACTCAAGTCAGTCACCTCGTTGTAACCGAGATGCAGACGAGTTATATTGGTCGCATACTGGAGTCCATCCAAGTTCTTGACTCCCTTTCCAGCCATCTGTTGGGTGAAATTCAGGTCATTATCCAAGCCGCTCATCTTCTCCATCATCTCTTTTGTGATTTTACCATCTTTGACTTTTATACCTTGCTTTGAAAGTTGAAATACAATCGCTTCCTTCAAATTTTTGTCGGGTATCGTCACTTCGTCTTTGGCTGAAAGTGCAGATGCTCGTTTTGGAGCCTTCACGACTGAATTATCAGTTATCTTCGCTTTTGTTTCTTCTCTTTGATTAACCGCTTTCGTTTGCGTGTAATCGCCATCATCTGCTGAAGTTCCGGCGTGAACCATATCGTATTGAATAAACTGAATCGCCATCAAAAACGCCAATATGATGGCTGATCCTCCTTTAAGTAATTTTCTCATGTTATTCCTATCTCCTTATAATACTGCTATAACGTTCAGGTGTTGAGCTCAATGTAACACCTATATCAAACACTGTTGCATTCATCTTATGTTAGTTAATCCTAACAATTTAGTTTTCGATTGTCAAGAGTTTTGTTTAAATAAAATGCATATTTATACTGTCAGCTTAACACGTAGGCATTTTCAAATATTCCTCTTAATTCATCCCTCTCATTTTAACTAAAAAAGAGAACATATCCGTCAGAATATGCTCTCATAATCAACTTTATTTTACCTCTCCCGTCTACGTTCTATTCCTTGTACTCAATGCCTTCGTCGGATACTACCACCACGGAGTCAAAGTCAATTTTTGAAACGTCCTCCTTCTCCTCGTCAACAATGGTCATGTTTTCGATCCAGTCATGAGTTTCTTTTGCTTTTTCTCCATATTCAACTTCAATATTTTTATAAATATCCAGTCCTGTACCTGCCGGTATCAATTTACCGATGATGACATTTTCCTTCAATCCGCTCAACGTATCAGTTTTTCCTTTAATCGCCGCATCGGTTAAAACCTTTGTGGTCTCCTGGAATGACGCCGCTGACAGGAATGAGTTTGTCGTAAGCGAAGCCTTTGTTATCCCCAACAGTTGTCTGACTCCCTTTGCAGGTTGTCCACCGATTGCCTCAGCTCTCTCGTTTGCTTCCATTATTTCAAACTTGTTGTACAAACCGCCTAAAATCAAGTCCGTATCACCTGCATCCTCAATTTTAAACTTGGAAAGCATTTGGCTGATGATGACTTCAACGTGCTTATCATTGATATCTACACCTTGTAATTTGTACACTCTCTGAACTTCCTTCAACAAGTAATCGTATACTCCCTCCGTGCCTTTCAACCTGAGCATGTCATGAGGATTCAAAGGGCCCTTAGTTATACCGTCTCCTGCGTTCAAATAATCCCCCTCCGACACGTTCAACCTGGCACCGTAAGGAACCGTGTAAACCATCTCTCCTTCTTCACCTCTGACGATTACTTCTGTCTTGTTATCACTTGTAGGAAGGATGGATATCACCTCGCCGTCGTTCTCGCATATCTCCGCAAGCCCCTTAGGATTTCTCGCTTCGAACAGCTCTTCAACTCTAGGCAGACCGTGAGTAATGTCGGCACCTGCTACACCGCCTGAATGGAAAGTTCTCATAGTCAACTGCGTACCAGGCTCACCTATAGACTGTGCGGCAGTAATACCTACGGATTCGCCTATGTTGACGGATTCGCCTGTCGCCAGGTTTCTGCCATAACACTTGGCACAAACCCCGACTTTGCTCTGACATGTCATTACAAATCTGATCTTCACAGCTTCTATACCGGCTTCATCTATTGCATCTGCCATGGATTCCGTAATTTCATCATTTGCAGCCACGATAAGTTCTCCTGTGTTGGGATCGACGATGTCTTCCAGTGAAGTTCTACCTACAATTCTCTGTTTTAGAGGCTCAATGAGTTCTTTTCCGTCTGTGAAAGCTCTGATTTCTATACCTTCCGTGCTCCCGCAGTCCTCTTCTCTGACAATGACATTATGGGAAACGTCGACCAGTCTTCTGGTCAAGTAGCCCGAATCGGCGGTTCTAAGCGCCGTATCCGCCAGACCTTTTCTGGCCCCGTTTGACGATATGAAGTATTCCAATACGGAAAGTCCTTCTCTAAAGTTTGCTTTAATTGGAATTTCAATGGTCTTACCGGTTGCATTAGCCATCAGTCCACGCATGCCGCCTACCTGAGAAATTTGTTTTTTAGAACCTCTGGCACCTGAATTCGCCATGATGTACAGGTTGTTCAGGCTTCCCAAAGATTCCATCAGAGAATCTGCAACATCATCTGTCGTCTTTGCCCAGACCTCACACACTCTCTCGTATCTTTCCCGGTTAGACAACAGACCTCTCTTGTAGAAATCTTCCAACTGATCCACGGATTTTTGAGCATTTTCCAGTATTTCTCCCTTGTTTTCAGGGATTTCCATATCTGCAATACTTATCGTGATGGCTCCCTTGGTAGAATAATGGAATCCCATATCCTTGATGGCATCCAGCATAATTGCGGTTTTGGTATTTCCGTGTCTTCTGTAGCACTTGTCGATAATCAATCCCAGCTTCTTCTTGTCGCACAGGAAGTCGACTTCCAGAGAATACGGATCCTTGTTCCTATCCGGTACAAATCCCAAATCTTGAGGAATTTTCTGGTTGAATATGAATCTGCCCACTGTGGATTCCACCAGTTTTCCCCTTTTATCTTCATCGTCCTTGTACATTCTAACGCTCACCTTGGCATGGATTCCCACTTCTCCGCTCTGATAAGCCATTATCATCTCATCCATATCCGAGAACATCTTGCCCGATCCCTTGACATCCACGGACATCTTATCCTCCGATCCGTCATGAGTCAGATAGTAACTTCCTAAAATCATGTCCTGTGTCGGAGTCGTTATAGGAGATCCGTCTTTCGGTGCGAGGATGTTGTTGACCGAAAGCATCAAAAACCTGGCTTCCGCCTGTGCTTCCACTGAAAGAGGCACGTGTACAGCCATCTGGTCTCCATCAAAGTCAGCATTGAATGCCGTACAAACGAGCGGGTGAAGTTTGATCGCTTTTCCCTCTACCAATACCGGTTCAAAGGCTTGTATTCCCAGTCTGTGAAGAGTAGGCGCACGGTTCAGCATAATAGGATGTTCCTTGATAACCTCATCCAGAATATCCCATACCAGAGAATCGCCCTTTTCTATCATCTTCTTTGCCTGTTTCGTATTTTCAGTCAATCCCTTGGTTTTTAATCTGCCGATTATAAAAGGTTTAAACAGCTCCAGCGCCATTTTCTTCGGCAATCCACACTGCCAGAACCTCAATTCCGGTCCTACTACGATAACCGAACGACCTGAGTAATCAACACGCTTACCCAACAGATTCTGTCTGAATCTACCCTGCTTACCTTTCAACATATCGGATAAGGATTTCAAGGGTCTGGTTCCCGGTCCTGTAACCGGTCTGCCTCTTCTGCCGTTGTCTATCAAAGCATCTACCGCTTCCTGCAACATTCTCTTTTCATTTTTGATGATTACGTCCGGTGCCCCGATTTCGAGGAGTTTTTTCAGCCTCTTATTTCTATTTATAACCCTTCTGTAAAGTTCGTTCAAGTCGGATGCTGCAAATCTGCCACCGTCCAGCTGAACCATGGGCCTCAAATTTGGTGGAATTACAGGTACTACTTCCAGCACCATCCATTCAGGTCTGTTTCCTGAGTTCCTAAAGGCTTCAACGACTTCAAGTCTTCTCACCAGCTTTACTCTCTTTTGACCTGTGGCATTCTTTGAGGTTTCCCTGAGCTCTTTTGACAGTGCTTCCAAATCGATTTTAGCTAAAAGCTCCCTTATCGCCTCTGCTCCTATTCCACCTACGAATCCTTCGCAATCCTCTTTAGCAGCCTTATACTGCTCTTCAGTTATTATATCTCTTTCTTTATAACCTGACTTGCCCGGCTCTATCACGACGTAGTCCGCAAAGTATAGAATTCTTTCCAAACTTCTCGGAGTCATATCCAAAATCAGTCCCATCCTGGAAGGAATACCTTTGAAATACCAAATGTGCGATACAGGTGCGGCAAGCTCGATATGTCCCATTCTTTCACGTCTAACCTTCGAAGTTGTTATTTCCACTCCGCACTTGTCACACACTATTCCCTCAAACCTGGTTTTCTTGTACTTTCCGCAATAACATTCGTTATCTTTCTCCGGTCCGAAGATCTTTTCGCAAAAGAGTCCGTCCGGTTCAGGCTTCAAAGTCCTGTAGTTGATCGTTTCAGGCTCTTTTACTTCTCCAAAAGACCATTCTCTGATTTTTTCAGTGGAGGCTAAGGATATTTGTAACGACTTGAAATTTTTAAATTCATTTGTTGATTTTACACGCATATCTTCCTCCCGTTATTTCTCTGTTTCTTCCACTTCGTGATAAGCCCCTCTGTCTTCATCTCCGACAACAGCTTCCATTCCCATTATATTTTCAATCTTCTTGATGTTTGTATTGTTTTGATATGAAGATTTTTTAAAATTGACTTCTTCGTTATCTTCGGTCAAAACTTTTATATCCAAACCTAAGCTCTGCATTTCCTTTATGAGAACCTTGAAGGATTCCGGAATGCCCGGAACAGGTAAATTTTTCCCTGAAATAATCGCTTCATAAGTTTCCACTCTACCTGCGATGTCGTCCGATTTCACGGTTAAAATTTCCTGCAGCGTATGAGACGCACCGTATGCTTCCAAAGCCCAAACTTCCATTTCTCCGAATCTCTGTCCTCCGAACTGAGCTTTCCCCCCAAGAGGCTGCTGAGTTACCAACGAGTATGGACCTGTGGATCTTGCATGTATCTTGTCATCTACTAAATGATGCAGTTTCAACATATACATGTATCCGACCGTAACCGGATTGTCGAAGTATTCTCCTGTTCTTCCGTCTCTCAACAGCAGCTTTCCTGTCTCGCTGTAACCGCATTCCTTCAGCATTTCTCTGATATCGCTTTCCTTAGCACCGTCGAATACTGGGGTAGCAATGTGCCAACCCTTAGTCTTCGCCGCCAAACCGAGATGGACTTCAAGCACCTGTCCGACGTTCATACGTGAAGGCACGCCTAACGGGTTGAGCATCACCTGCAAAGGTTCTCCATTTTCCATAAACGGCATATCTTCCTCAGGTAAAATGCGTGAAATTACCCCCTTGTTACCGTGACGTCCCGCCATTTTGTCCCCGACTGAGATCTTTCTCTTAGTCGCTACGTAACACCTCACGACTTTTTCAACTCCCGGTGGCAATTCATCTTTTTCATCTCTGCTCAATTCTTTAACATCCACAACGATCCCGGAAGCTCCATGTGGCATTTTCAAAGATGCATCTCTAACATCTTTCGCTTTTTCGCTGAAGATGGATAAAAGCAGCTTTTCTTCCGGTTTCAGTTCAGTTTCTCCCTTAGGAGTTGTTTTACCTACCAGAATATCGTTTGAAGTGACTTCCGCACCTATTCTGATAATACCTTCTTCATCCAGGTTTCTCCTGGCTTCTTCTCCTATATTAGGAATATCTCTGGTGATCTCTTCAGGTCCCAATTTCGTCTGCCTTGCTTCGATCTCATATTCCTCTATATGCAACGATGTCAACACATCGTCCATTATCAATCTTTCATTTAAAATTATAGCATCTTCATAGTTATATCCTTCCCATGTCATAAATCCGATGAGCAGGTTCTTTCCTAAAGCGACCTCACCGTTATCTGTGGAAGGACCGTCTGCAATCACTTCATCCGCTTCAATGTGTTCCCCTGCAAACACGATGGCCTTTTGATGTATGCAAGTTCCCTGATTTGATCTTTTGAATTTCAAAAGTTTGTATTCGTCAATGGTACCGTTATCGTCTCTTCTTATCTTGATGCATTTTGCATCTACGTATTCCACGGTACCTGAATTTTCGGCAATCACTACTACTCCCGAGTCTTTTGCCGCTCTGTATTCCATACCTGTTCCTACAATAGGTGCTTCCGCTACCAACAAAGGCACTGCCTGACGTTGCATGTTGGCACCCATCAACGCTCTGTTGGCATCGTCGTTTTCCAAGAAGGGAATCATCGCAGTAGCTACTGAAACTACCTGCTTAGGCGACACGTCCATGTAATCTACCTTTTCTCTAGGTACCAAGTCGATTTCCCCCGCTTCTCCTCTGGCGGCTACTTTCTTATTCACAAACTGCCCCTTCGAGTCCAACGGCTCATTGGCTTGAGCTACGATCATTCTCTCTTCGTCATCTGCCGATAGATATTCTATTTTATCCGTTACTACACCGTTTTTAACCAGTCTGTAAGGCGTTTCAATGAATCCGTGTTCATTGATTATTCCATAGGTCGTCAAAGAACCGATAAGTCCGATATTAGGACCTTCGGGTGTCTCAATTGGGCACATTCTGCCGTAGTGAGAATAATGTACATCTCTGACTTCAAATCCGGCTCTCTCTCTGGATAATCCTCCCGGTCCCAGCGCCGACAATCTACGCTTGTGGGTCAATTCCGCCAACGGATTGTTTTGATCCATGAACTGCGACAGCTGTGAACTTCCGAAAAATTCCTTAATCGCCGCAGTTACAGGTCTGATGTTTATCAAAGCCTGTGGGGTTGTGGCTGATATATCCTGAATTGTCATTCTCTCTTTCACTGCCCTCTCCATTCTGGAAAGACCTATTCTAAACTGATTTTGCAACAGTTCGCCGACTGTTCTCAACCTTCTGTTTCCGAGATGATCTATGTCGTCTATCTTTCCTATTCCATAAGGCAGGTTCAAAATATAACTTACGCTGGCAATTATGTCGTCTATGACGATATGCTTTGGCGACAAGTCTTTCTTCCTTTCGATAATAGCAGCTCTTATGTCTTCTTCCTCTTGATATTCTTCCAAGATGCTCATTAAAACCGGATAATACACTTTTTCAGGCAACCTGAGGTCGCTGTAATCAAAGTCTAAATATCCTGCCGGTGAAACGAAGTTGTTTCCTATTACCTTAGCCGTATGTTCTCTATTTTCATCTCTGTATACGAGAACTGTATTGACTCCCGCATTTTCTATTTCCTTACCCAATTCCAGTGAGATTATCTGACCTTCTTCTGCCATGATTTCCCCTGTATTTGGATTTATTACGTCCTCTGCAACTGCAACATCTTCCAGCCTGCTTCCGATGCCCAGCTTCTTATTGTATTTGTATCTTCCAACCTTTGAAACATCATATCGCTTGGAATCAAAAAATAATGAACCTATTAACGCTTTCGCACTTTCTTCCGTAGGCGGTTCGCCGGGTCGCAGCTTTTTATATATTTCCTGCAATGCTTCCACCGGTGTTATGGTAGTATCTTTTTCCAGTGATTTTAAGAGTCTTTCATCTTCTCCAAACAAATTGATGATATCCTCTTCGGAAGCCAGGCTTACACCTTCCAGAGAACCGAATCTGGCTCTGTCGGCAGGTATGAATAAATCCATCGCCTTGAGCAATACCGTAATTGGCTGCTTTCTGGTTCTATCCACTCTCACGGAAATTATTTCATTGGTATCAGTCTCATACTCAAGCCAGGCTCCTCTGTTGGGAATCACCGTAGTTGAGAAGAGAGACCTGCCCGATTTATCAATTTCCTTACTATAATATGGTCCGGGAGATCTAACCAACTGTGTTACGATTACTCTCTCCGCACCGTTATATATAAAGGTTCCCTGTTTTGTCATTAAAGGGAAGTCTCCCATGAAGACTTCCTGTTCTTTTACTTCTCCTTTATCTGTTGTTATAAGTCTTACTTTGACTTTCAGAGGAGCTGCATACGTAGCATCTCTCTCCTTGCAAGTTTCTTGATCGTATTTAGGAGGTTCGCTTAAATAGTAGTCTACAAATTCCAAGACTAAATTCCCTGAGTAATCCTGAATTGGTGAAATATCTTCAAATACTTCTTTCAAGCCCTCTTTTATAAACCAATCATATGATTTTGTTTGGATTTGAATTAAGTTAGGCATCTGGGCAACTTCGCTAATTTTAGAGAAAGTTTGACGCTCGTTCTTGCCTAATCGAATTGGTTTTGGCATATTCATCACTCCTTATACACTTCAAAATATCTACTTATTGCAGTCTAATATAATATCATATTTTCGGCAACAAGTCAACATACAATCTACACATGATAGTCTATGATTTCTATGATTGTCAAACATTTGTGACAAAAACCATCCGGTTCAACTCTAAGCTACTCCCTTATTTGATCTTCCTTTTAGTGTTCTCGTATGTTTTATTCGAATTTAACAAAAACTCCCAGCTGTAAACAACTGAGAGCTCGTCGACATATACTCTTTTGCCGATTTCATTTAACTCAAATCCTCGAACTGATTATAAACCTTCCTTAAAGAATTTCCTGAATTCTGCAACTTCCGATGATGACTGAGTGATGGAAACTGAATATTTCGCCTTTCTTCCTATGCCTGGTTCATATGTGATAGGCACAAACTGACATGATACTTTATCGTTTGATGCCATGCAGTAACCCAGTGAAGCTCTAATGACCGAACCGTTCGCCTTGTTGAAAAACATCGCCTCTCCATGTTGGTCAAGATTTGGATCCACCTGAATCACTACCACTTCTCCTTTTTTATATCCGACGATGAAGTTGCTGTGTTTTGTCACTTCCACAATAACCGCATTGGTGAAGTTTTCCATATGACAATAAACCAACTTATACGCATCTCCTCCGGACACACACTCATTAAAAAGTTTTCTCATCTTCTCCTTATTTTTTCTGTTTTCTTCATCTGTAGCTCCCGTTGCCACCTTTTTCAGCAAATCCATTACTCCCATACTTTTCCTCTCCGTTCTGTTATTGTTTAGATTTTTTAGCTTTATCAGATGCTTATAAGTTTAGCACGGTATACATTTTGATGTCAAACAAACCTCACATCTCATTTAGGTATTAAGCAACTCTCTACAACACATCTTTATTTCTAAATGCCATATGTCCGATAACATACAGTAAGAGCAAAATCGCTATCTGATATGCCGTACATAAAATATAGTTATTCCAATGGAATGTTTTTTCTATCCAATCACCTAATACCTTCGAATTCCCAAATGCATACCACATAGGATTTATGGCTTTTTTATTTAGAACAAATCCGCACATTCCAAGCGTTATCCATATCATCATACTTGTCACTATGGCAATCTGCCTTTTTCCCGTTCCTGCCAGAACTACTACAAATGTAAAAACAAAAATTAAAAGCAGCAACGTTGTTGTTACAAAATATAAAACCATAGGTTCTATATACAATGCATCTCTCAGCGGAGATTTGCCCAGTATTTTTTGAAATTCAACCAATGTAAAAGCATTCATAATTACTGAAAAGATCAGTGCGTTTTTAATTGCCAGCAAATAGCATCCGTTCAAGTAACTTTTTCTGCCTCTTCTGACGATGATCTCAGGCGCTATCTTCATTGTATCCACATAAAGTCCTGCACAGCACAGAAAAACATTTATGGAAATCATGATTTTAATATTCCCAAAATCCAGTGACTGTGCCTTCAGTATAATAGCTGACACATCTGTTGTCCTTCCAATAAACGGATAGATTAAAGTTCCTCTGAACGCAAAAAAACCTATAACTAAAAGCCAAAATACAGCTTTTCCCCTATTTAAGCTCACCCTCATATTAAATCTTTCCTTTTTATGACTTTTATGAATATAATCCATGATATGATAGTCAACACTATTACAAACGGGAGTGTAATGTACCAAATGCTTTGAGTATCCACTCTCGCTATCATTGGTAAATTAGGTATGAGCGGCAAGAAATATAAAGGACTTGCCCTTCTCATTCCTGCAACCGACGGGATCATCAACAATGCCACGTATACGATTGAGATTGTCATGACACCGATTCTGCTATCTAAAATAACTTCAATTATCATCTGGACCGTAATAAATAAATAATCTATTAAAATACTCAGTAAAACAGAATAAATCAAAGATTTCGTTTCAACGGTAAACCTTTCCGTTCCAGTAGCTCTCATCAAAATCAACAGCATTATAATTTTTATTGCCTCATATGCCACTAATTTTTTCAGTATTATAAAATTGACAATTCTCGCCAATTTGTTTTTTTTGCAAATTCTGGTTATCTCATAAACTCCATATCCTTCCAGATAATTTGATGCCGATCCCAACATATATAACGACATATTTAGAAATTGAGCTATCAATAAAACGTGATCCATGATTCTCGCTCTCAGGTGGACACCAAAAAAGGTAGCTACTCCGCCACCATCTATTCCGCTCACCCCTTGCAATATCATAAAGATTACCTGTGCTGCCAAGAAAAATATAAATGAGTATCCTTCTTTTCCTCTTGTTATGGCAAGTCTTTCCATTTTCAATTCCTTTCACGCATTGAGGGCTTTGCATTAAGATCCGTATATCACAATTTAAAGAAATATATCCTTCTTTTTGAATATCTTTCTGCCTATGTAAAATAACACTATTATGATCAGCAATTGTAAAGCCATGTTGTTTCCATATGCCTTAACTTCTAAAGTTCCTCTATAAAATCTATTCAGCACGCTTACATTTCTATAAATATAATTAATCCTAAAAAATCTTAAAAGAAACCAAAATCCAGTATATATCCCTGCAGAAATGCACAATGCAATACCAACTTTATATATTTTTAAATAAAACGTAATAAATATGAATGTCATCAGCATATATGTTATTATAAGAGCTATGAAATTTAACATCATTGGGTGATAAAATTTCATTTCCAACCACAGTCTTCTACTGCTATGGGAATACGCTCCAAAATATAATACTCCAGAAAAAACTATGGAAAAATATACGCTGTTTTTAATTGCAGCTAAATAATGTCTTGCCACATATTCATCCCTTCCATATCTTATAATAATTTCATTATTCTTATCCAGAAGCTCCCTTGATAAAATAATCGTTACTATGTATGGAAACACCGTAAAATGTAGCATAATATTATTATATCCTGTTTGAAAAGCCAATATTGAACTCAATTCAAGAACACTTTCTGCACTATTGCTATTGTTTCTATAAAGATATGTGTTATATAATGTAAGTCCTACAAATAACAGAGACCACAAAAACGCCATTTTAATTTTTTTCATATTCATTCACTGTAAATTGTACACAAGTAAGCCTATATAACTTCTCGCTTAATTCCCACAAAATAACCTGCTATTATGCTGACGATTACCATGGATAAAAAAATAGTAAAACTGATTGCCATATACTTGAAACCATATTCTATATACGGTTGCACGATATTAACTAAAGTGTATTTGTGCATTATATTATATAACCAGATTCCTATAGATATTCCGTAGAGAAGCTTATAATCTTTAAAAATATAACTTATAGAGATACACATTACCATACAAAGCCCTGCAAGTATAGAAAACAATAATATATAAATTAGATACACCAAATACGGATGATCAACTGTGGCTTTAAAAATGCTTCCCATGTACTGAGCTAAATTTTCAATATTTCCATCTTCTTTGCCTTTAAAAAATACTATATGGCACAATACACAATTTATAATCATACTGATAAAAACGGTAGAAAATCCGACTATAAACCCATTTATAAGTTTTCCCTTAAATATGGTTTTTACACTCGCTCTAGTGCTCAACAACACACTGTATCCGGTTTTTTCTTCTCCTACTTTTTTATCTCCGCATGCTAAAAGCATATATATTGGAAGTAACCATATCAGAAGTATTTGCGCTATATGACCTTGAGTCTTTCCCGTCAAAAAATATGAATATTTCGGTCTATGTGCCATCTCCAACAAATTCAATATTCCATCTTTTGTCCCATACGATTCAAATTCTGTAAAAAATCTCCCGTAATGACTTATCATTCCGATAATCACATCCAAAATTGGAATAAAAATTATTAAACATATAGCGATTTTCTTTTTTCTATCATATTTAATATCAGATAGTTCCTTTTTTACGATTCTCTTAAGTAATGTTTTATTCATAAATTCCCCTATAAACATTCAAAGTGATACCCTTATTTTCATTAAGTTTTATTTAAATATTTATTCTATGTTATTAATCCCAAGTTTCTTCATCCCAATATCCAGTTATCCTATATGTTTCACCATTAAAATTATTATTTTCACACATTAACCATACTTTTGTTTGAGATGCAGAAGCATATGCTTTAAAATAATGAGCACCAACTCCCTGTTTTACAGTCTCTTTGTCAGTAACTCTTGTATCATTGCGGTTTTCAAGCCAAAAATCTGTCAAAGTTCCTCTTCCCTCGCCAGAATACCTTAAGTTAACCTTCCACGGATTATTAGTATGTGTTGTGTCTCGGAACCTACCTCCTGGATTATAATTGTCAAGTCAGTATGGTTTAACAATCGTATCAAACACATAATTATCGTTTGATGCACTCGCGAAATTTGCAAAGCCATAAAACAATGCCATAACAGCCACCAATACCATACTTAATTTTTTACTAATTGTTTTGTTCATATTTCGCTCCTCCTAAATAAACTCCCTCAGGGTATCACTTTGAATGCTTATGCTCTTTTTCCCATCACCTTAGCCTTACCATCGCTCATCGATATGATTTCATCGGCAAGGATTCCTAAATCATCTTTGTTGTGGCTGGCAATAATTACAATTGCTCCTCTATCTTTTTCTCTCAGTAAAATTTCCCTTACTTTATCTATATAATTTTCGTCAAGGGCATTCGTAGGCTCGTCTAATAAAAGTAACTCAGGTTTTTCAAAAATCGCCTGTGCTATTGATAACCTTTGTCTCATACCGAGAGAATAGGCTTTAACCTTTTTAGTTTCACCTTTTAATCCTACTGTATCCAATGCCTTATCAATATCTTCATTTGTCGCAACATTTCGTATCTTGCCCAGCTGCTTTAAATTTGTAAATCCGTCAAATTGTGGTAATAGGGATGTATTCTCAATAATAATCCCAACATTTTCAGGAAAGTCCATATCTTTATGCAAAACCTTCCCATCCATATCTATTTCTCCTTCCGTTGGAATCAGCAATCCTGCCAACGCTCTCAACAACATGGTCTTACCCGAACCGTTCCTACCATATAACCCGTAAATCTTCCCCTGTTCAAATGTTAAATTTATATTATCTAATATATATTTCCCTTTTATCTCTTTGCTGAGATTTTTAATCTGTATTCTCTTCACACAAAACTCCTTTTAACATATATCCATTTCTTTTATTATAACTTTAATCTTATAACGTTATTCTATACCTTTGTTACCTATATGTCAACAATCGGACAATAGTGATATGCAGATAAAAAAAGAATCAGAGAAAAATTTCTCTGATTCTTCAATTTGCCTAAATCGTCGGCTTTATTTAGTTAACTTGACTATTTAAGTTCAACTGTTGCTCCAACTTCTTCCAACTGGGCTTTAATCGCATCAGCTTCCGCTTTTTCAACACCTTCCTTAAGAGTTGAAGGAGCTCCGTCTACCATTTCCTTAGCTTCTTTCAAGCCTAAGCCTGTTATTTCTCTAACTACTTTGATCACCTTAATCTTTTCGCCGCCAACTTCTTTCAAAACTACATCGAATTCGCTCTGCTCTTCACCTGCTGCTTCGCCTGCTGCTGCAACTGCTACAGGAGCTGCTGCCGATACTCCGAATTCCGCTTCACACGCTTCTACTAATTCGTTCAGTTCAAGCACTGTCATATTTTTTATCGCTTCAATGATTTGATCTTTATTCATTTTCTTATCTCCTTTTTAATATTTTCAAATTTCAAATTCAAATTTTCTTTTCATTTTACTATTCAGTTTTTGCATCTCTAATTGCTGCAAATGTTCTAACAGCTTTAGATACAGGCGACTGAATGCTGCCCATGAACTTAGCGATAAGCTCGTCTCTGCCCGGAATATTTGCAAGAGCTTGCACACCCTTCGCGTCGTAGAAGGTACCTTCCACTACCGCTGCCTTAAATTCCATTTTGCTAAATTCTTTAATCGACTTATTTAAAACTCTTGCAGGAGCTGTTACGTCCTCATAGGAAAGCGCAAATGCACTCGGTCCTTCTAAAACTTCTCCCAGAGGTTCAAATTCAGTTCCTTCAATGGCTCTCTTGAAAAGAGTATTTTTGTAAACAGTGTAATCCACATCTGCTTCTCTAAGCTCTTTTCTCATCTTGTCAGCTTGCTCTACATTGATTCCGATGTAGTCGATGACAACTGCGGACTTAGCCCTTGATAGCTTTTCCTTGATTTCATCGATAATCACTTGTTTTGCTTGCTGTGCTTTTTTGATTTCGCTCATTTTTTCTCCTTTCTGACATGTTGTCGTTTTGGGTACTACATAAAAAATCTCGCCTGTTAAAAAACCGCGAGATTACTCTTTATATCGCACCTCGGCGGGAAATTAAGTTTTCACACCCGCTGTCTACGGTTTATTTTCATATTTAATTTTCGAGCAAACCTAACCTATTTTTGCAGGGTTAACCTTTACTCCCGGACCCATAGTCGAAGCTACTGTTACGCTTCTCAGATACTGCCCCTTAGCTGCTGCAGGTCTCGCCTTGTTGATTGCTTCCATCAAAGTATTGAAGTTTTCAGTTAACCTCTCTGCTCCAAATGAAACTTTGCCGATTGCAGTATGAATAATATTCGCTTTATCCAATCTGTATTCAACCTTACCTGCCTTGATTTCAGCTAACGCCTTTTCCAAGTCCATTGTCACTGTTCCTGATTTTGGATTCGGCATAAGACCCTTAGGTCCCAACACTTTACCTAATCTACCTACAACGCCCATCATATCAGGTGTTGCAACGATTACGTCGAAATCGAACCAGTTTTCGCTTTGAATTTTTTGTGCCAATTCTTCAGCTCCCACGTAGTCAGCTCCGGCTGCTTCAGCCTCTGCTGCTTTAGGACCTTTTGCAAATACTAGCACTTTCTTTGTCTTACCTGTTCCGTGCGGCAGTACTATTGCACCTCTGACCTGCTGGTCTGCGTGTCTTCCGTCTACACCTAATTTAATGTGAACCTCTACGCTCTCATCAAATTTTGCACTCGCACTTGCAACTACTGTTTCAAGTGCCTTGTCAGCATCAAAAAGCATCGTTCTGTCAAATTTTGATACTGCTTCCAAATACTTCTTACCTCTTTTAGGCATAATCCACCTCCTGTGGTACTTGCGATTTCTCTCCCACTTAACTAATCTTCTACAACGATTCCCATACTTCTTGCTGTTCCACAAATCATATCTGTTGCAGCCTCAATGCTTCCCGCATTCAAATCTTTCATTTTCAGCTCCGCAATTTCCTGCGCCTGTGCTCTCTTGATAGTAGCGACCTTCGTCTTGTTCGGCTCGCCTGAACCTGATTTGATATTAGCCGCTTTCTTTAGAAGCACTGCTGCCGGTGGCGTTTTTAAAACAAACGTAAACGATCTGTCAGCGTACACCGTGATTACAACCGGAATTATCATCCCTTGCTGATCTTGTGTTCTCGCGTTGAACTGCTTACAAAAGTCCATGATATTGACGCCCTTTTGACCAAGTGCCGGACCAACCGGTGGTGCCGGAGTAGCCCCGCCTGCAGGAATCTGTAGCTTAATAAATCCTTCGATTTTTTTAGCCATTTCTGTCTCCTTTCCTATTAAATTTTATCTATTTGTGCAAATTCTAGTTCCACCGGAGTCTCACGACTAAACATGGAAATCTTTGCCCTTACTGTCATCTTCTCTTCATTGACCTCTTCAACCTCTCCGACCATTCCTTCAAAAGGTCCGTTTATAACCTTTATCTGATCTCCCGGTTTCAAATCCAAGTCAATGGTAATCTTCTCGATACCCATACGCCTGACATCATCCACGGACAGCGGCGTCGGGTTCAATCCGTTACCTACAAAGCCTGTTACACCTTGTGTATTTCTCACAAGATACCATGACTCATTGGTAATTATCATCTTTACTATCACATATCCCGGAAACAGCTTTCTGGTTTTCAACACCATTTTTCCGTCTTTCAACTCAGCCTTCTCCTCTGTCGGTATGGCTACTTCCAAGATCAAATCTTCCATTCCTCTGTTTTCAACGAGTTTCTCTATGTTGATTTTAACCTTGTTCTCGTGTCCGGAATAAGTATGGATAACGTACCATCTGGGTGTTCCGTCACCTCTCAAACCTTCTTCAGACAAAGGTGCCTTTTCTTTAATTTCAGACATATTCAAACCTCATCAAATTTTTATTCCCAACAAGTTCTTCAAAGCTACAAGGAAGCCTGTATCAATTACCCAAAATGCAAGTGAAAATATGAGACAAGTTGCAATTACCGTCACGGTATATGCTCCAAGTTCTTTCTTGGTCGGCCATACGACCTTTTTCATTTCAAGTCTGACACCCTTCAGATAACTTCTGAAACTCTGCCTCTCTTTCTTTCTGCCATTACTTATTTGTTGCGCTCTTTTACGCAGTTCTGTTTGCTTTGCCATATGCTCCACCTAACTTCTCAACTACTGATAAAACTTCCGACACTACTTAGTTTCCTTGTGCAGTGTGTGCTTCTTGCAGAACGGGCAGTACTTGCTGAATTCAACACGATCGGGATTGTTCTTCTTATTTTTTACAGTATTGTAATTCCTCTGTTTGCACTCCCCACATGCCAATGTTACTTTCACTCTCATATTTATCCTCCATCAACTCAAAATTAGAGCCTCTTGTAAAGCTCCTTGATAATTTCTATTCCGTTACTCGTATCAGTATATACTGATATTGCTAAACTGTCAAGCAAAACTCCACAAAAACTTAACACTGTCCCTTAGCAAATCCGAATTTGTAGACGAACGTATTTTTACGATTTAATGCTGATCACTTCAAGGAACTTGACTTTTAAATATATCGGAAACCGGAGGCTACAGAATGGAATATAAAGTCGACACATGCTCAATAACGGTTTGATCCCTGTCCTTTTCTATCTTCAATGAGCTGTGCTTTGTACACCGTTTCACTGTTGGGATGCTATGGCGGTTACAATTTTTTTATCGTTTTAATTCTTACAACCCATGTAGCTTCGACATATACCATATTGACCGGGGGGGTCCCGTTCCAATTGAAATTCCATCGTAGAAGTGTCATCATTTACTTCTTCGGCAAGGACAAACTGCATACTTCAAATCATTTCTTCCCCACTAACTCGATATGACTACGTTCTCAATACCACACCTAAAAAGTCCTTTAACCTTTGACTGTGCGGATTTTCAAAAATTTCCTTCGGGCTGCCTTCTTCAACTATCTTGCCATGATCCATAAAAATCACTCTATCTGCCACTTCCCGGGCAAATCCCATTTCATGGGTTACGACCACCATCGTCATCTTGTTTTTGGCGAGATCTTTCATAACTTCCAAAACTTCACCTGTGATTTCGGGATCCAATGCCGATGTAGCTTCATCGAACAGCATTATATCCGGATGCATAGCCAGAGCTCTTGCTATGGCTACTCTCTGCTTCTGCCCTCCCGACAAATTGTTCGGATATTCATCCGCCTTATCCAGCAACCCCACCATCTTTAAAAGTCGCCTCGCATCTTTTTCAGCTTCTTTCTCATCCATTTTTTTCACTTTTAAAGGTGCGTACATCACATTTTTTAAACATGTCATATGAGGAAATAAATTGAAATGTTGAAATACCATACCGGTAGTCCCATTTAAAATTACCTCTCCACTGCTTTTTTCCACAAGTCCGTTAATACATTTCAACAGAGAGCTCTTGCCCGATCCGGAAGGTCCTATAATCGCCACTATTTCCCCTTTTGTGAGAGAAAAATCAACTCCGTTAACCGCATGGAACTCTCCAAAACTCTTTATTATATTTTTCATCTCCAAGATATTGCTCATGATCATTCTCCCTTTCTGTCATATTTGCCGAAATACTTTTCAAGAGAATTCGCTCCTAATGTCAAAACAAAGGTCATCAGCAGGTATATCACCGCCGCTATCATTAGCGGACTTATTCTCGAAGTCGTATTTACCACACTGTTCGTAGCCTTCATCAGATCTCCTGCACCGATTACCATCACCAAAGCCGTGTCCTTTACCAGTGTTATGACTTCATTAAATACAGGTGGCAATATAACTCTCATAGTCTGAGGTATGACTATGCCGAACAGCGTCTGTCTACCGGATAGTCCCAACGCCTTTGCTGCCTCATATTGCCCATTGTCGATGCTCTTCATTCCTCCTCTGTAAATTTCTGCAAAATACGCTGCGTAATTGAGTATGAAGGTTACAATCGCCGTCGTTACAGCATCTATCTGTACATTCAACACTATTGACGGGAAAAAGTAAAAGAACATAAGTTGCAATACCAAGGGTGTTCCTCTGAATATGAAAACATACGCTTTGCATATAAATGCCAAAGGTTTAAATTTGCTTTCTTCTCCCAAAGCTATCGGCAATCCTAAAGGGATTGAAAATATCAGCGTCAATAAAAACACTTCTATGGTAGTCAGCAATCCTTTCAGTATGAGCGGGTAGTACTGTAAAATATGTTCCATGTTTCTTCCTTTCTCTAAGGTAAGTTCATATCAAATAGCTCTGCTATTCATCGTCTTTTCATCAATTATCGTAGTTGTGCGATTTCGATTCATCATTATATCATAAAATGGCTGCTTTTAAACAGCCACTTTGTGAGTTTTATGTTTTTATGCTCAATTATCTTTTAGAATCACTATGTTCTTATTGAACCACTTCTTGCTTATCTCCTCAGCTTTTCCCTCTTTTACAAGAGTTTCCAACGCTTCGTTGACCTTATCTCTCAAAGCTGTGTCTCCTTTTCTAAATCCGATGGCATAAGCATCATCACCTAAGGAAAAATCAAGAGTTGCCAATTCCCCTTTCAAATTCTTATTCTTATATTCGCCCAGCACCTGATCTATGGCGATTACATCTATTTTCCCACCCTTCAGAGCTAATAGAGCTTTATCGTAATCCGGATATTCTGTAACTTTATCCTTGAAACTGTCGTATTCCTTATTTTTCTTTAGAGTTTCCAGTGCTGCGGAGTCTGCCTGTGTTCCTATTTTATATTTTTTCAAATCGCCGTCGCTTTTTATATCGATTTTTTTACCTTTGGAAGTCATCAATATGATTTTGTTGTCCAAGTATTTCTTCGACAATGACATTTTTTCCTTTCTCTCAGGAGTTACCGACATCCCATTCCATATGCAGTCTATTTTCTTCGACTTCAGCTCCAAATCTTTTGCATCCCACGAAATGGGTTTAAACTCTACTTCCATTCCGAGTTTCTTTCCAACTTCCTTTGCCAAGTCAATATCAAATCCGATCAAATTGCCGTCTTTATCCCTGAATCCCATAGGGGCAAACGTGTCATCCAGTCCCACTACCAGCTTACCTTCTTTCGCAGTCTGCTTTTTATAATCCTTCGCAACTTCCTTACTGCCGCAACCGGTCATCGAAACAGCGCCAAGAATCAATGTTCCGCACAGCGTCGCAACTCCGATTTTTTTTACAATCCCTTTAATTTTCTTTCTCATTTTACTAACTCCCTTCTCTAAACGAAACCCTTTTCAAATTTCCATGGTTTCTAATCTGCATACTGTTTGTACCGTTCTGTCAAGTGGATTATTCATTCATTTTCTTTAACGCGTTTATACTATATCACTTTTTTTAGTTAAAGTCAAGCAGTGCGCGTAAAATTATGTAAAATATTTTTCATTCACATTTCATCTCTTTTTCCATCACGCTCTCTACACAAATTGTACATGTAAAAATTCACCTGATTTTCATTTGATATTCAAGATGATATTTTTAAATATATCCTTTTGAATTCCAACATTTTTCGTCAGTTGATGAATGCGTTTTTACGGCGATTTTTTCATAAAAATATACTATGTTCTTTATATTCAATACAACTCCTGCGTATTCTCCATATTTCATCTGTTTTCGTCTGTTTTTTCTATCTAAAAGAAACATAATATATATTATTTTTCTTTTAAATAAACCTTTACCGATTGTCATAATTTCTCTGCTGCTATAAACTAGTTCTATATGAAAAGTCATTTCTTTTCATATGTATAGTAAAAATAGTTATGTTTGATAAAATTGGAGGCTAAACAATGAGTAAAATCGTAAAAATCGTCGATGGAAATGAGGCGGCTGCTTATATTGCTTACGCATTTACAGAAGTTGCCGGGATTTATCCTATCACTCCATCTTCTCCTATGGCAGAAAAAACCGATGAATGGTCTGCCAAGGGAGTAAAAAATATCTTTGGACAAAGAGTAAGACTTGTAGAGATGCAATCCGAAGCCGGTGCGGCAGGTGCCGTTCACGGAGCTTTGGAATCAGGTGCTCTATCAACAACTTACACAGCATCGCAAGGTTTGATGCTGATGATTCCGACACTGCACAGAATTTCAGGGCAAAGACACCCGGGAGTTTTACACGTAGCATCGAGAACTGTCGGCACTCATGCGTTCTCAATTTTCGGAGATCACTCCGATGTAATGGGATGTCGTAACACAGGCTTTGCCATGCTTTGTTCCGGAAGCGTTCAGCAGGTAATGGATCTTGCCGGCGTAGCTCACTTATCAGCTATCAAGTCGAGAATTCCTTTTCTGCACTGGTTTGACGGATTCAGAACTTCTCACGAAATTCAAAAAGTCGAGGCGTTGGAATATTCCGATCTTGCAAAATTAGTTGACTACGATGCGCTTCACGCATGGAAAAAGGGAGCTATGAACCCTGAATCTCCATCTCTGCGAAGCACAGTGCAAAACCCTGATATTTACTTCCAAAGTTAGAGAAGCCAACAATCAGGATTATGCCGCTTTAGCTGACATAGTTGAAGGATACATGGCTGAAATAAGCAAATTGGTAGGTCGTGAATATCATCCATTCAACTACTACGGAGCTGCGGATGCCGATAGAATTATCGTCGCTATGGGATCAGCTTGTGAAACTGCACAGGAAGTTGTTGACAGGCTAAACGCTGACGGCGAAAAAGTCGGTCTGATCCAAGTTTTCTTATACAGACCTTTTTCAGTTAAGCACTTGCTCGATGTAATTCCTGCAAGCGTAAAGAAAATCGCTGCACTGGACAGGTTGAAAGAAGCCGGTTCAATCGGTGATCCTCTGTATGAAGACATATGTTCCGCTTACAACGAAGTTACAGGTGAAAAACCGATTATCGTAGGCGGCAGATACGGTCTTTCTTCAAAGGATACAGATCCTGCTTGCATCAAAGCCGTATTTGATAATCTAAAACTTGATGAACCTAAAAACCATTTCACAATCGGTATCGTGGATGATGTAACACACATGTCATTGGAGCTTGACAAAGACTTCCAGGTGGAAGATCCGAGCACGATTAGTTGTAAGTTCTGGGGACTGGGTTCCGACGGTACGGTTGGTGCAAATAAGAACTCAATCAAGATCATAGGCGATCAAACAGATAAATACTGTCAGGCTTACTTTGAATATGATACGAAAAAATCATTCGGAATCACTAAGTCTCACTTGAGATTCGGCGATAATCCGATTCGTTCAACATATTTGGTAAAAAGAGCTGATTTTGTAGCTTGTCACAATCAAAGCTACTTGACTCAGTACGACATAATTTCCGAACTGAAACCGAATGGCACGTTCTTGCTGAATTGTCAATGGTCGGTTGAAGATTTGGATGCAAACCTTCCTGCTGAAGTGAAAAGATACATTGCCAACAACAACATTAGCTTCTACATCGTAGACGCTAATAAAGTTTCACAGGCAATCGGTCTTGGAAACAGATCCAACATGGTATTACAGGCTGCGTTCTTCAATCTGTCAAAGGTAATTCCTGTTGAAGATGCCGTGTTCCACATGAAGGAAGCTGTTAAGAAAACTTTCGGCAAGAAGGGTGAAAAAGTTGTAAACATGAACATGGAAGCTGTAGATGCGGGTATCAATGCTCCAATCAAGGTAGACGTTCCGGAAGCTTGGAAGAACGCCGCTGACGACGTGCAAGGTGCCGGCGACAGCGTGCCGGATTTCATTTCAAATATCTTGAGGCCTATCAATGCGCAGAAAGGTGATGACTTGCCTGTGAGCACTTTTATGGCTTCTCGTGACGGTGTAATGCCTCTCGGAACTTCAAGATTTGAAAAGAGAAACATCGCTACATCGGTTCCGGTATGGGATCCTGCGGAATGTATTCAGTGCAACCAATGTGCCTACGTTTGTCCGCATGCTGTCATCAGACCTTTCCTACTGGATGAAGACGAGGTTAAAAACAAGCCGGAAAGCTTCACCGTTGCAGATGCAAAGGGAAAAGGATTTGAAGACTACAAATACTCAATCAAGGTTTCCACTCACGACTGTACCAGCTGCGGAGTTTGCGTAGCTACTTGTCCAAAGGGCGGAAAGGCTATTAAGATGACTCCTGTAGCCGAAACTGATATGACTCAGGATAATTGGAATTACGCTATGAGCATCACTGAAAAGACCAAGGATGTTGACAAATACTCCGTCAAAGGTTCTCAGTTCTTCCAGCCGCTTCTCGAATTCTCGGGAGCTTGTGCGGGATGTGGAGAAACAGCTTACGCGAAACTTCTCACTCAGCTATTTGGTGAAAAGATGTACTTTGCAAATGCTACAGGTTGTACGCAGGCTTGGGGGGCCGCGATGCCGAGCATTCCGTATTGCGAAAGCAAGGCGGGTAAAGGTGTTGCCTGGTCCAACTCACTATTTGAAAACAACGCGGAATTCTCTTACGGCATGTGCCTTGCGGTTAAACATCAGAGAGAGAATGTAAAAATGGATATAGATGCTCTGGTAAAGCTGATTTCCGACGACAGCAGGGAAGCGCTCGCCATTGCAAAGTGGATTGAAACTTATGACGATTTAGATGCTTCTGCCATCGCTTCAGAAGAACTCATCAAAATTTTGGAAGAATCAACTCTGACAGGCGAAGCCAAAACGCTAATCGATACAATACTGGACAAGAAAAATCATCTATCCAAGAAGACAATGTGGATGTACGGTGGTGACGGTTGGGCATACGATATCGGTTACGGCGGTTTAGATCACGTATTTGCAATGGGCGAAGATGTCAACGTTCTAATCGTAGATACGGAAGTTTATTCCAACACCGGCGGTCAATCCTCAAAGGCTACTCCTATCGGTGCCGTGGCTCAGTTTCAGGCTGCCGGTAAGACAACTCAGAAGAAAGACCTGGGCAGACTCATGATGACATACGATAACGTATACGTCGCACAATGTGCTATGGGTGCAAATCCGGCGCAACTGATGAAAGCTATCAAAGAAGCGGAAGCCCACAAGGGACCTTCTCTAATCGTATGCTATGCTCCATGTATCTCCCACGGTATCAAGACGGGTATGAGCAACGCTCAAGCCGAAATGAAAGCTGCTGTCGATGCCGGTTACTGGATACTGTACAGATGGGATCCGAAGGAAAAGGTTCTACATCTCGACTCCAAAGAGCCGAACAAAGACTTTACAACTTTCCTAAGAGGAGAAGTCAGATACTCCGCTCTGGATATAACTTTCCCTGAAAATGCGGAAATGCTGTTCTCAGAAGCTGAAGTCGCTTCTAAGGAAAGATATGAATTTTATAAAAACCTGGCTGACCAAAATAAATAGTCAGCTTGAAGATATAGTTTAGTCACAATCCCGATGCTTGAAATCTGTTCAATCATCCTTGTGAAAAGTATGTTCCAATAGTCGGCGATGTCATCGGGACTATATGTCACGGCTTCGTGGCATCGCCGAAGCTATTGTTTTTACAGGCAGTATAGAAAGGAGAAAGTGCTTGCTGAACGAGTTATCGTTTACATTCGGCACATGAATAATTTTTATGGATTTTTTTAAAGAGTACAAGGCGAAATTGAAAACACCCGAGGAAGCTGTCAAAGTTGTAAAGAGCGGTGATTGGATTGATTACAACGTTGCTCTTGCTTTTCCAACATTATTGGATAAGGCATTAGCGGCTAGAAAAGATGAACTTGAAGACATTAAAATTCGTGGTTATCTGACATTGCAACCCATTGCAGCAGTGGAATGTGATCCTAACAGAGAAGTTTTCACTTACAATTCTTGGCACTGCGGCGGTTATGAGCGAAAGCTGGTGGATAGAGGGCTTTGCAACTTCATCCCTATGGTGTTCAGAAATCTAGGTGAGTACTATACCAGATATCTGACGGTCAACGTGGCTATGATGGCTGTTGCCCCGATGGATAAACACGGTTACTTCAACTTTTCGCTGAACACTTCAAGCTGTAAGGCGGTCTTAGACAAGGCTGATATAGTAATTTTGGAAGTTAACGAAAATCTTCCTAAAGTTTACGGTCACTCTGACGAGTGCATACACATTTCACAAGTTGATTACGTCGTTGAAGGCGATCACGAGCCCCTTGCAACTATGGGAACCGCTCCATCTACGGAAATTGACGAAATTATCGCCAAGTCCATAGTTGAGCAGATGACTGACGGCTCCGTAATTCAGCTTGGCATAGGTGGAATGCCCAATGCTGTGGGGCAGATGATTGCAAAATCCGATTTGAAGGATTTAGGTATCCACACTGAACTTCTGGTAGACTCATACTTAGATATGTACAAAGCCGGTAAAATTACCAACGCTCGTAAGACAATCGATAAAAACAGAGGAATATTTGGATTTGCTCTAGGTTCTGAGGAGTTGTACGACTGGTGTACTGAAAACCCCGGTCTGATTTCCGCTCCGATAAGCTATGTAAATGCTCCCGGAGTAATATCCCAAATAGACAACTTTGTTTCTATAAATAACTGCATATCCGTCGACTTGTTCGGTCAGATATGCGCAGAAAGTGCTGGCACTAGACACATTAGCGGTACAGGCGGTCAACTTGACTTCCTAACAGGTGCTTTTGATTCTAAAGGTGGAAAGAGCTTTATCTGTATGACTTCATCTTTTGTTGATAAACAGGGGAACTTGAAATCCAGGTTCGCTCCTACTTTCAACGGTGATATCGTTACGGATCCACGAAGCCAGAGCTTTATTTTAGTTACTGAGTACGGTATTGCAAATCTCGCTGGTCTAACTACGTGGGAAAGAGCTGAAAAGCTGATTTCTCTTGCTCATCCGGATCATCGGGAAGGATTGATCTCCGCTGCAAAAGATCTGAAAATATGGAGATCGTCCAACAAAAAGTAAGGAGAGTGTTATATGAGCAACAATTTACAAAAAAGAAGCGCCTCTGATTTCGTATTTATAGGACTTGCATTATTTGCGATGTTCTTTGGCGCAGGGAATCTAATTTTCCCACCTGACATCGGTGTTCGTTCAGGCCCGGACTGGTTTATCGGATTCCTATGTTTCTTCATCGCTGACGCAGGTCTGGCGGTTATTGGTATGCTTTCAATGGTAAAAGCAAACGGAAGAATCGAAAATGTTACAGGGGTTATCGGAAAAACTCCTTCAACAATTCTGGCAACTGCCGTAATCCTCTGTATAGGACCCGGAATCGCTATTCCGAGAACGGCAACTGTTACTTACGGACTAGGCCTAGCTCCTGTTTTCAACATCGCTGCTGATAACAAATGGGCTCTACCTGTATTCTCTGTAGTGTTCTTCCTAATAGTTTTAGCTTTAACTATTAAGCCAACTAGAGTAGTAGATATCGTAGGTAAGGTCCTAACTCCGGTACTCGTAGTTGCTTTGCTGATTATGATTGTCATCGGTTTTGTATCTCCAAAGGGTTCAATCAGCGATCCGCTCCCTGGAACTCAGACCGTTCAATACGGCATATTAAACGGTTACCAGACAATGGACGGCATGGCATCGTTGTTCTTTGCAATTATCGTAATTTCCGCAGTATATGCAAAGGGATACACTTCCAGAAAAGACAGCACTTCCATGACTATTAAAGCCAGCGTCGTTGCAGGCATATTGCTTTTCATCGTATACGGCGGTCTAGCTTACCTTGGTGCAACTACAGGTACTCTTTGGAAGAGTCTAGTAGGAATACCTGTCAAATCAGGTGGTGTTGATCAAGCCGGTCTGGTTATAAACATTACAAATGCCCTAATGGGTAAAGCCGGTGTGGTTATATTGGGTATAGTCGTAGCTCTCGCTTGTCTGACTACAGCTATCGGACTTACTTCAGCTACTGCCGAATACTTCCACAAGCTAAGCAAGGGTAAATTGAAATATTCCCACATGGTAATTGCAGTATGCGTATTCTCTGCATTTATCTGTAACTTGGGTCTGGCTACTATCCTCAAGATAGCAGTTCCTATTCTGCTTTTGGTATACCCAATCGTAGTGTTGCTGTTGGTGGTAACTCTATTCAGAAGATTTATAAACAAGCAGTGGGCTTACAAACTGGCTGCGATTGCAGCCTTAATCGTCAGCGCTATAACAGTGCTTGGAGACACTTTCGACTCCCTAAAGGAATCCTTCGCGTTTATCCATAAACTACCCCTTGATGCTTATGGCTTCAACTGGTTGATTCCTACTCTGATAGCACTGGTTATCGGTATGATAATTCCTGGTCCGAAGCTAAATGAAATGCTGCCGGCTGAAATTGAAGGTGCCGAAGCTGAATAATTAAGTTATAATTTACCTAAAAAATATAAGATAACCCTGCTATAAAGTTGCAGGGTTATTTTTATATGGTTTTTAAGTTTATATATGATATTTTCTTTGACAAGCCTATATTTTCACTGTATAATAGTCCTTGTGATACGCTTGCGTCATTAGCTCAGCTGGATAGAGTAGTGCACTACGAATGCAAAGGTCTGGGGTTCGAATCCCTAATGACGCACCATAGAAAAAGACCCGTTTATGGGTCTTTTTTAGTGTGTGAAACTTCTTCTGTAAATAATGCCTTCTATGGTCTTTGAGTAATATTTGCTTGATCAGTTCAGCCGATCATATAAGGAACTTCAAATACACCATAAACCCTTATGTCAAGTCATAACCAAAATAAGTGCAGGACATGCAAGTTTCTCTTGCGCTATTCCGGCATTCTGTCTGAGCGCATGGTGTAGAATTTGCCATATACTTTTGCTCAATTTCTTGAGGGCATTGTCCATCATTTTGTTGCTTGTAGCATACATAAATACAGCGCTTTAAGCAATTTCGTATCACTAGGAAAAACCGACCTCTGACGGTTTAGTTTCTTGTAAGTGATGTTCATGCTTTCAATTGCGTTTATTTTGGAAATCACTTTCCAAATATCTAATTAGAACTTGAAAATAGGGATGAGAACATCCTAGTTGCACTCCAAACTCTTCATAGAATTTAGATACTTGTCATTCCATTTATCCATGATTTTTTTATATTCTCCGCTCCTTGTTTTTCGTTGCTACTAAGTAACCGATTTTGAGATCTACAGCATAATCTTTCTTGTCTTTGTACGACACATATTTCAAATTATTCCTCACCTGACGCACAATAACCTTTGTTGCACTAATTTCAGAAAGGCTGTTTCAATAACATCTTTATGTCTGTCTACATTAACGGCAAGAATTAGATCTACAGCTGGTTTACAAATCTGTCGATCTCTCTTACTGAAAAATGTGCAGTATCAATAAACATAATCGGATATACCAAATCCAAAGATCTTTTTTGCCAGTTGTCAACTTCATTCAAAATTTTGTCTGTTCCATCTGATTTTGATTTACTTTTTCATTTAGCTTAAATCTACAATAAAATCTGCCTTATTTGCTAATAAAATATCATGAGTAACTATTATAACTGTTTTATTATATTTATCTCTTAGATATTTTATTAATTCAAAAACTATCTCTGCCATCTTAGGATCAAGTGATCCAGTAGGCTCATCTGCCAAAATCAAATTTCCTGGTTTTAAAATACATCTCGCAAGAGCCACTCTTTGTTGCTCTCCTCCAGATAATGTATTAACCTTCTTATTCTTTAAAATAAATATATCTAAATCTCTCAAAACTTTATCAATTTCATCATTTTTTTCTTTTTTTGATAAATCTAAAAACTCCATGGCAATCATTAAATTATCCCATACTGTGATATCACTAATCAGCGCATATGATTGAAATAAGTAGTTTATGGTTTTTCGTCTAAGCATAGTTGCCTTTGAGCTATTGATATTAGGAATATTATTCCCATTAATTTTTATACTCCCACTATCTATACTCTCCAACAGTCCTATCATATTCAAAATAGTACTTTTACCAGAACCTGATTTTCCCGTTATTGCAACTAAAGAATTTTCGGGAATGGATATCGTCAAATTATCTATAATTTTTCTTCCATCGTAACTTTTGCTAACATTTTTTAATTCTATAATATTCATTTAGAATTACCTCCTATGACTTTAAGAAAACACTCAATTTTTTCATTTGATTACTCCTAACAACTTTATAAGCCAAAATTAATTGCAGTATACTCACCAATAAAATGTAAACTACTCCTATTTTTGATTTTAAAAGTATTACTGATATCATATCAAAAGCTACTACTAAAGAGATAATAAGAATTGGAAATTTATATATGTTAAAGTTACTATAACCCAAAAATTTTTTTATAAATATTTTCTCCTTGTATGAATTTTGGAAAATTAATATAATTGTAATTAATAACACAACAATTATAAAGGTTATTGCTGCCATTAATCCAAAAAACAATTGTATAGTAGACCATAGAGTTTTTTGAATTCCATCAACAAAGGACTTAACGGATGCAAATTCAATTTCATTATCGCTTAAATTAAATCTAGATAAATATTCTACACTTGCATATTTTTCCAAAGCTTTTCCTTCAAGTTTAACATATGAATTTTCAAGCCCTATTGCAATCAAGTTTTCAGACTCTCTAAAAGTCATGTTATTTGGTGTGCTTATCAATATAATTGGCTTTTTTATCATAAGATTATTTAATGATTTTGTACTCCATGAAAACATATCTTTCTCGGAGTTATATTTTATAAAATCAAACTCCTGTTTTTTATTAAATATAGTAGTTATATCATCTTGTCTTATACTACGAGTATCTTGTTCCTTAAGCATTTCTCTAAGTAATCTACTCTCCTCATTTGTTTTATCTTCTGGTATCAGATATACTCTTGTTCCTGATTTAGCTTTTTTAATAATACTCTTATCTATATTTATCCCCATTTTTTTTAAGTAATTTGGTGAAACAGTAAAAACCCAAAAAGCTTCATTAGGAACATATTTATATACTTTATCATTCTTGTAAGTATTTAATAAATCTTTTGAGATATATGAAGTGTTTACTATACTAACATCTTTATCTTCAGAGATAGATTTATACCAATTATAGAAATCTTTAACTAACTCTTTTGATTGTCGATTAAAGCTGGCCTGATCCTCACCTATGCCAACTTTTCTTAAAATTTTATATTCAGAAACTCGATCCCATTTATTTGAAATATCTATATTTTTTTCAATTTCCCTGTATGGTCCATCAATATAACTACTTATTCCTATTAACATTAGATTGAATACAATATACACTACCAAAGCTGTCAACATGTAAACTTTTTTAGGGAATCTTTCTTTAATAGCCGCAATAGGACTAACTAAAAATATAAAAACTGAAGACATAGATAGAATAAGTAAGATTATTACGAAGTTCAGTAAGCCGAAACCTAACATTACGCTATAAAATGTAATGGAATTAAATGTCATATTTGTCAAAAACATCCCATATAATATAAATAAACCTGTTGAAATGAATCCAGTATATAACATCGGCTGGTAGAGCTTAACTGCAAAATTATATCTAGACCAACCTTGTAGCATAAACTTTCCTAAATTTGGTAATGATCTAATGGTTATTACTACCATTAATGCCAATAAAACCATACTATGAACAATAAATATTCCTACTATTACCATTTCTTTAAAGGAATTATCTATATTATAACCAGATTTTCCATCAAAAAAAACTTTACTATCAACACCACTTGCAGCACTTAATCCTTTCAAAAAATCTGACCGTTGTGACTCCTTCAAACCAACAATTCTATATTCTCCATTGATTGTTTTTGTTTCTTTTACAACACTTTCCAACTTTTTAAACACAATATTCTTTCCATATTTAAACTTTGGAATTGTACCAATGCTTTCTAATGAAGTTTCTTGCACTCCCAATGTAGCATTACTTTCCTTACTATTTAATAGTTTTCCTAGTTTATCATAATTAATAATATTTTGTCCCAAAAATTCAAAGTTTATCTTATCTTTATTTTTTAATAAATCTCCATCTACACTAAATATAATTCCACTTAGATACCCATCTTTATCAAGTGAATAGTCTTTTCTTATATAAAATATCCCTTTTTCAGTAGAATATTTTTTTAAAAATCTAAATGTTTCATCAGCTTTTTCTTCCGGAATGGTCTTCAATTTAATGTACAAACTGGAAATAGGTTGGCTATTTAACTCATGACAATAATTTGAATCCATATAAAACGTGACAACCAAAGAAAACAAAATTCCTTGCACAACCACCATAATACAAACTAAACATTTTAGTAATTTATTGTTAAAAATACCTTTCATAAACTTCTCCCAATTATACCATAAAATTCATTAATAATTTCATATTACATAATAAATCTTAGATAATTCATCATTTCAAAATCTATATCATTTTTATTAATTTTACATAAATATAAAACAACAGAAACCCTACTTAAACCGTTGTATATCAATTCAATTTAATATAGATTTTCTTTTTTATGTAGATGATAGCATCTACATAAAATTGTTTACAAAATTTTCAACATGCAAAAATAATAACCTCACACCATCAACCATTTAACCCCGAAATGATTACCTGCAATCCCAATACGCTCTTGCTGTACCAGTTCCTATAAACTTAGAGGCACGTGCCAAAACACCTGGTCTTTTCCAACCTGAAAAATCAGAATTAACAGTTGCAGAATGTTCAAATCTGTGTGTTTGTACTTCTGAATAGCTAAATACACCCCATGAGCGACCATACTCCCAATATACTGGATAGCCCTCCTTATAGATTACTGTAGTTCATAAGTTCCAGCCTCCTTCCTCCCTTATTTAAGCTAATAAACTTTTTTTATCTTATCGACTACACTGACAGTTTTGACATTCATAACTACCGGTCCCATCTAAATCAAATATTTGATAAATATAAACACTCAACACATTTGCTATATCGTTTGCAATTTTCAAACTTGGTACAGTCTTTCCTGTTTCTATCTTGTTTATACTCACCCTTGATATTCCAATTTTTTTACCTAATCTATGCTGAGATAACCCTAAAGGTTTTCCATACTCTTCAATTCTATTATTCATTTTTCCTCCTATTACTATGGTTAACCTTAATTTACCATTAGTGCATACAAAAGTCAAATATTTTAACTTGACTTGATTAGGAGAATGTCAAGTTTTGCTCAATAGACTATCTAAAGTATTGATGACTAAAAATGTCTTGGTATTTTAAGCATTTTTGTTGGTATTTATGTTTTGTTCTTAACATCAAAAAGTATATTTTATATTTTATTTCAAATAGCAAACCTTTTCAATAAATTTTATGCAAGCAAGAAGCAAAGTTAAAATTTAGCGCTAAAAGAATCATTATTTATCGTACAAACTATGTTAGAATGTAACAAAAAAATAAAAGAATAGAAAGCCACTCAGTAAAATAAGTTTTGCTACTAACAAAATTATCAGAGAAAGGCTTTCTGTGAAAATAAGTATGACAGAAGAAATGAAATTTTGCCAGAAGGTTATATAATATGCAATAAAACATAATAACGATGCAAAATAAGCAAAAATATATGGAACAAGTGGTCAATAAGTTCAAAGATGATGAAAAAATATAATGGAACAGTAAAGTCACTATTTTATTTTGTAGTTAATAGACTCCGATTTTATTTAGACCTTGGAGAATTTTCTGGTTAAACGCATAACGATTATTAACTCTCACCTCAAATGCAGGATTTTCGCTTGTACAAAAAAACGAGCCTTTCGGCTCGCGTATTTGTCCTTATTTATTCGATTAAACAAGTTCTAAAAATGCTACTTCTGCATTGTCACCCTGTCTTGATCCCAGCTTCAATACTCTCGTGTAACCACCGTTTCTCTCAGCGTATTTCGGTGCAATTTCATCAAATAGCTTCGTAACTACATCTTCATCGTAAAGATACGCTAAAACTTGTCTTCTCGCATGTAAATCCCCACGTTTAGCTAGTGTGATCAGCTTTTCAGCTTCTTTTCTAGCTTCCTTAGCTCTGTGCACTGTTGTAGAAATTCTCTCTTCCCTAAACAAATCAGTTACGAGATTTCTAAGCATTGACTTTCTATGAGCTGAAGGCCTACCTAGTTTTCTATGTCCTGGCATATTGCTTCTCCTTTCAATTATTCGTCGATCTCACGAAATCCGAGACCCAATTCAGCAAGTTTAATCCTGACTTCGTCTAAAGACTTCTTGCCGAGATTTCTGATTTTCATCATATCATCTTCCGATTTCTGAGTCAGATCACCTACTGTGTTTATCTGTGCTCTCTTCAAACAGTTATATGAACGAACGGATAACTCCAACTCGTCAATACTCTTCTCCAAGTTCATCTCTGTCTGATCTTCTTCTTTTTCCACCATTATTTCGAAGTTATTAGTGTCTTCAGCCAGATTTATAAACAGGTTTAAGTGCTCCTGCATTATCTTCGCACCGATTGCAACACCTTCATCCGGACGAATCGAACCATCGGTCCAAACTTCCAAGATCAGT
Source organism: Eubacterium brachy ATCC 33089 (assembly GCA_000488855.1). Taxonomy (GTDB): domain Bacteria; phylum Bacillota; class Clostridia; order Peptostreptococcales; family Anaerovoracaceae; genus Gallibacter; species Gallibacter brachus. The sequence goes on from KI535274.1 coordinate 44,940, forward strand.
TTATCGTAGTCGGTAATCTGTCCTACTCTTGTATTTTCAACTGTAAAGTTTACTTTTTTAACAGGTGTATAAATAGAATCGATTGGAATTACCGCAATAGGTGTATCCTCAGTCTTATTTTGCTCTGCAGAAACGTATCCTCTACCTTTAGAAATGGTCAAATCCATAAACAGGTTCGCACCTTCTTCGAGAGTTGCAATATGCAAATCCGGGTTGAAAATTTCAATTTCCGATCCTCCGATGATGTCTTTTGCCGTAACTTCAGCCGGACCGTTAACGTTGATAAACGCCGTCATAGCCTCTTCCATTCCGTCCAATTTTACAGCCAGTCTCTTCAGGTTCAAAATAATTTCTGTAACGTCTTCCTTTACACCCGGAATTGTTGAAAATTCATGAAGGACACCATCGATTTTAATGGAAGTCACCGCAGCTCCGGGCAGAGAATTGATCAGAATTCTCCTGAGGCTGTTGCCAACAGTAATCCCATATCCTCTTTCCAACGGCTCTACTACAAATTTGCCATAAGTTCTATCACTCGGATCCGACACTATCTCGATCCTTGGCTTTTCCATTTCAATCATCTAAAACCCTCCTTTCATTCTAAGCAATCATGAGAAATTACTTAGAGTACAATTCAACGATCAAGTGTTCCTCGATAGGAGTATCAATTTCTTCTCTTGTTGGATCTGCCAAAACCTTTCCTTCCAGTTTCTCTCTATCAATACTCAACCAAGCAGGGACTCCCACTTGCATTTCCTTAATTTCCTTAAATTTAGGAGAAGACTGACTCTTTTCCCTCACCTTTATAACATCACCCGGCTTTACCTGATATGAAGGGATATTTACAATTTTGCCGTTAACCGTAAAGTGACGGTGTACGACCAATTGTCTTGCCTCTCTTCTCGTCGTGCTGAGACCCAATCTGTACACGACATTATCGAGTCTTTCTTCCAACATTATGAGAAGATTTTCACCGGTGATACCTTTCTTCTTTGATGCTTTTTCAAATGTATTTCTGAACTGCTTTTCCAAAATACCGTAAATGAATTTTGCTCTCTGTTTCTCACGAAGCTGTAAGCCGTATTCACTCATTTTTCTGTTGTTTCGCTGTGTATTTCTCTTGGATTCTTTAAATATTCCTAAATGAGACGGATCTATCTGTAACGATCTGCATCTTTTCAAAATAGGATCTCTGTTTACTGCCATTTATACTCTCCTCCTTTCGTTATACTCTTCTCTTCTTAGGTGGTCTACAACCGTTATGTGGAATCGGTGTGATATCCTTAATCAGAGTTATATTCAAACCTGCAACCTGAAGAGCTCTAATGGCAGCTTCTCTACCAGCTCCCGGTCCTTTCACATATACTTCAACTGTTTTTAAACCATGTTCCATAGCACCTTTAGCAGCTTCTTCCGCTGCCATCTGTGCTGCAAACGGAGTCGATTTCTTTGAGCCTTTAAATCCTAAAGAACCCGCACTTGACCATGAAAGTGCATTTCCGCTCATATCTGTCAGAGTTACAAGAGTATTGTTAAAGGTAGACTGAATGTGTGCTTGGCCTTTTTCAATATTTTTGCGCTCTTTTCTCTTTTTTCTTACTGCTTTTTTTACAGCTTTAGCCATATCTCTCTACCTCCTTTACTTCTTCTTTCTTCCTACTGTCTTTTTAGGACCCTTACGAGTTCTAGCATTTGTCTTTGTCTTTTGACCTCTTACGGGTAGACCTCTTCTGTGTCTGATACCTCTGTAGCAACCTATTTCCATAAGTCTTTTGATGTTTAGAGATACTTCTCTTCTCAAATCACCTTCCACATCGTATTCCGCATCGATGATGTGTCTGATCTTACCTGCTTCTTCTTCGGAAAGATCCTTAACCCTGATGCTTGGATCTATTCCTGCTTTTTCAAGAATAATTTTAGCTGTCTTTCTGCCGATTCCGTAGATATAAGTCAGACCGATATCTATCCTCTTATCTCTCGGCAAGTCAACTCCGGCTATACGAGCCATATTTTCCTCCTCTTCCCATCTTCCGTCACGCAGCCTCCGGGGGCGTAATATAAACGGGATGTATAAATAAATTAACTTTAAAAATTATTAAAATCTTAACCCTGTGTCTGCTTGTGCTTAGGATTTTCGCAAATTACCATCACTTTTCCTTTTCTCTTAATGATCTTGCACTTTTCACAGATAGGTTTTACGGATGCTCTTACTTTCATCTCAACCTCCTATTTATCTCTCCACGTTATTCTTCCTCTTGTCAAATCGTAAGGTGAAAGCTCAACTTTTACCTTATCTCCCGGAAGAATCCTGATGAAGTTCATTCTTATTTTGCCTGAAACGTGGGCAAGCACTTCATGCCCTGTTTCAAGTTTAACCACAAACATTGCATTTGGCTGGGCATCTACAACAACGCCTTCAGCTTCAATAACATCTTTTTTCGCCATAATATTACACCTCTTTTATAAAGTTAGCAGCTCCGGTTCTCCATCGGTGATGACCAATGTATTTTCGTAATGTGCTGCAAGACTTCCGTCTGCAGTAACTACCGTCCAGCCATCATCCAGTTGTCTCGTTTCATAGTCGCCAAGGCTGGTCATAGGCTCTATTGCAAAAACCATTCCTTCGACCAATCTGGGTCCCTTTCCCGGTTTTCCAAAATTGGGTATCTGAGGATCTTCGTGCATATTTCTACCTATGCCGTGACCGACATATTCACGAATCACACCTAATCCGCCTGCCTCTGCTCTGGTCTGTATGGCATGAGATATGTCCGACAATCTGAATCCCACTTTACAAAATTCCAGCCCTGCGAAGAAACTTTCCTTTGTGGTCTTTATCAGACTTTCAGCTTCATCGCTGATATGCCCCACTCCATAAGTTCTGGCAGCATCGCTGTTGTAACCTTTCCAGATAGTTCCCGTGTCGACGCTCACTATGTCGCCTTCCTTCAGTATTCGCTTCTTGGAAGGAATTCCGTGTACGATTTCCTCGTTGACGGAAATACAAGCACTTCCCGGAAAACCGTACAAACCTTTAAACGCGGGCTTCATACCACGTTTCGTAATAAAGTTTTCAATGTAGTCATCTATTTTCATAGTCGACATACCCGGCTTTATGAAATCCTTTAGATTTCTCAGTATTTCACCCGTAACCTTCGCTGCCTCTCTCATAATATCGATTTCATGTTTGGACTTAATTATAATCATAATCATTCTCCTAAAATGGCTACAATTTGATTAAACAGGTTATCAAGACCAACCAATCCGTTCAGATGAGCAATGTTTCCTAATTTGTCATAATAATCCAATAATGGCTTTGTCTGTCTTTCGTATACTTCGATTCTGTTTCCGACAGTTTCAGCGGTATCATCCGCTCTCTGTACAAGCTTTCCATGGCACTTATCGCAAATGCCCTCATGAGCCGGCGGCATGTTGGTTACGTGATAAGTCGCTCCGCATGAGCCGCACACTCGCCTACCGATTAGTCTGGTCATCAATTCTTCCTTATCGACCTGTATGTCTATCACATGGTCAATTTTTCGTCCATGCTCTCTCAGAAAAGCATCCAACGCAACTGCCTGTTCGACAGTTCTCGGAAATCCATCTAACAAAAACCCTTTTTGACAATCATCTTGCAACAGTCTGTCTGTCGCTATTTCTATTACCAGACTATCTGGGACAAGTTCTCCCTTGTCCATGTATTCCTTCGCCTTCTTTCCAAGCCTTGTTCCCTCTGAAATATTCTTTCTGAAAATATCTCCTGTGGAAATGTGTGGAATACCGTATTTTTCAATTATTTTAGCCGCCTGTGTACCTTTGCCTGCACCCGGTGGCCCAAGTAAAATTAAATTCATTGTGCCTCCTTACTTGAGAAAACCCTGGTAATTTCTCATCACCATCTGCTGCTCAAGTTGCTTCATACTGTCAAGGGCAACACCTACTACGATGAGCAGTGAAGTTCCTCCAAAAGATACATCTATCGGAGTCAGCTGTGTCAATATTGTAGGTAGAGTTGCTACTGCTGCCAGGAATAATGCCCCAACAAAAGTAATCCTTGTCATAACTCTATTCAAATATTCTACCGTAGTTCTTCCCGGTCTGATTCCCGGAATAAATCCGCCGTTCGCCTTCATCTGATCAGCTACCTCCGACGGATTGAAAGAAACTGCTGTGTAGAAATAAGTGAAGAATATTATCAACAATATATTCAGTGTCGCGTATAGCCATACGCCCGGTGACCCTACAGGTGACAACCATTTAGCTACCCAAAGAGCAAACGGCGAATTCTTTCCTGTAAAGTACGTAATCGTTAGGGGGAACTGAAGAATTGATAAAGCAAATATTACCGGAATAACTCCCGCCTGGTTTACTTTTAGAGGAATGTGCGTCGCCTGTCCTCCGTACATCTTTCTTCCTACCACTCTCTTTGCATACTGAACCGGAATCCTTCTATGTCCTTGCTGTATTTCTATGATTCCTACAACAACCACTACTGTAAACACTACAAACAGAGCGAGTGTCACATAGCTAATAGTTCCTTCCTGTACTTTCAGCCATACCTTGTGAAGCCCCGTCGGAATTCTGGCGACGATTCCGGCGAAGATTATGAGTGATATACCGTTTCCTATACCGCTTTCATTGATCTGTTCTCCCAACCACATCAGGAATGTAGTTCCCGCAGTGAGCACCAGCACTACCACGATTACCGAGAACGCTCCCTTATTTATCAAAGCTCCTCTGAACATTCCGAGAGAAACTCCTACGGCTTGAATTATCGCAAGCACTACTGTTAAATACCTGGTAATCCTCGAAATCTTCTTTCTTCCTTCCAGTCCTTCCTTCGCCATCGCTTCAAGGGAAGGAACGGCTATGGTCAACAGCTGTATTATGATGGAAGCTGTGATATAAGGTGTAATGCTCAATGCAAATATAGTCATATTTGAGAAAGCACCACCGGAAAATAAGTTGAACAGGTCGATTAGACCGTTTCCGCCGTTTTCAAAGGTTTGCTTTAAAATAGCTCTATCTATTCCCGGTACAGGGATGTTAGATCCTACTCTGAAAACCACCAGCATCAGAAGAGTAAAGACAATCTTTCTCCTGAGGTCCGGAGCTTTCCATGCTTTAGCCAGTGTCTCCAATCCTCTCATTAGATCACCTGTGCCTTTCCTCCTGCAGCCTCAATTTTTTCCAAAGCAGATTTAGTGAACTTCTGAGCCTGAACAGTCAAATTCTTTTCCAGTTTTCCATTTCCCAGAATTTTGATTCCGTCCTTAACCTGTTTCACTATGCCTTCTGCAATCAACAGCTCAGGTGTAACTTCCGTTCCATTATCAAATCTGTTTAATGTTTCTACATTAACGATTTCATATTCTTTTCTCCAGATGTTTGTGAATCCCCTCTTTGGAATTCTTCTGTATAGTGGCATCTGTCCACCTTCGAATCCCGGTCTCACTCCGCCACCGGATCTTGAATTCTGTCCGTTCATACCTCTACCGGCTGTTTTACCTTGACCTGTAGCCGTACCGCGACCTTTTCTCTTAGGAGCCCTAGTAGCTCCCGGAACTGCTTTTAATTCATGAAGTCTCATTTAGTTCCACCTCCCTTTCTCAAATTTCTTCTAAAGTAAGAAGATGCGGAACCTTGTTTACAGCACCTCTAGTTACCGGACTATCCACTAGTTCTACTGATTGGTGCATCTTTCTCAATCCTAAAGCTTCTACAACTTTTCTCTGTCTAGGAGAAGCTCCGATTAAGCTCTTTGTCAAAGTTATTTTTACTTTATTAGCCATCATTCTTCCTCCTATCCTAAAATTTCTTCCTTAGTTTTTCCTCTCAGCTTGCTGACTTTCTCCACCGTCATCATATTCTTTAGACCTTCGATAGCAGCATATGCCATGTTGGCAGTGTTGTTTGAGCCGATGGATTTCGCTCTCACGTCTTTTATACCTGCTAGCTCCAGCACCGTTCTCACAGATGATCCGGCAATTACACCGGTACCTTCTGCCGCCGGCATTATTAAAACTCTACCTGCACCGAAAACGCCTACGTTTCTGTGTGGAATTGTAGTTCCAACAGTTGGAACATATATTAAATTCTTTTTAGCATCTTCCGTAGCTTTTCTCACCGCTTCAGGTATTTCCTGAGCTTTGCCGAGACCGACGCCTACGTGACCATTTCCGTCTCCTACTACGATGGTTACGCTGAATCTCATGTTTCTACCACCTTTAACAGTCTTAGCAACACGTCTGATATTAACGATAGTCTCTTTTAAGTCTAGCTTGGATGCATCGATTGTATTTCTCATTCTCTACCTCCGTTAGAACCTTAGTCCGGCTTCACGTGCGCCATCAGCCAATTCTTTAACTCTACCGTGATATAAGAATCCACCTCTATCGAAGGCTACTGTTTCGATACCCTTCTCCAGCGCTCTCTTTGCAACAACTTCTCCTATTTTTTTTGCAGCCTCCTTGTTACCGCCGTTTGCGATTTCAAGTTCCTTTTCAAGAGTGGATGCTGCTGCCAATGTCACTCCGTTCACGTCATCGACAACCTGAGCAAAAATGTTTTTATTACTTCTAAAAACGCATAATCTAGGTCTTTCAGGAGTGCCATGAACATCTTTTCTAACTCTTTCGTGTCTTGCAACACGTCTATTAGCTCTCGTATTTTTAGCCATGCTTTTTTACTCCTTTCCCTACTCGCCTTTAACTCCGGCCTTACCTTCTTTTCTGCGAACTTTCTCACCTGCATATCTGATACCTTTTCCCTTATAAGGTTCAGGTTTTCTCAACGCTCTGATGTTGGAAGCGTAGTTTCCCACATAAGCCTTGTCAATTCCCTTTACGACCACTTCAGTTGCAGATGGAACTTCTGTTGAAATCCCTTCCGGATCTTCCATTTCAACAGGGTGAGATAGACCCAAGCTCAAAACCAATTTCTTGCCCTTTTTCTCTGCTTTGTAACCTACCCCTACCAGTTCCAATTTCTTTTCGTAACCGTCGGTTACACCGACTACCATGTTGGCGATCAAAGTTCTCGCCAAACCGTGTTGAGCTCTATCGCTTTTGGCATCTGATGCCCTCGATACGCTGATAACACCTTCTTTAATTTCAACTGTCAATCTGTCACTTATCTGTTCTTGCAGCTGTCCTTTAGGTCCTTTAACAACAACTGTGTTGCCTTCGACCTTGACATCTACACCAGCAGGAAGATTAACAGGTTTTAGTCCTATTCTTGACATTTTCCTTACCTCCCACTACCAAACATAACAGATTACTTCTCCACCAACGCCTAACTCTCTAGCTTTTTTGTCGCTTATTACACCTTTTGATGTTGAAACGATAGCGATGCCCAGTCCGCCTAAAACTCTCGGCACTTCAGCGGCCTTTGCATATACCTTTAAGCCCGGTTTAGAAATCTTTTTAATTCCGTTAATAACTTTCTCACCAGCGGGACCGTATTTCATCTCTATTTTGATGAGTCCCTGCTTGTCATCTTCTATAAATTCAAATCCATTTATGTAGCCTTCTTCCATCAATATTTCGGCGATGGATTTCTTAATCTTCGAACCCGGAATATCAACTGATTTGTGACCAACAATATTGGCATTTCTGATTCTTGTCAGCATATCTGCTATTGGATCTGTCATTGTCATACAGTTTATCTCCTTCCTCTACCAGTTTTGCCTTTGGCAACTTAGTAAATAAAATAACTACCAACTCGCTTTTTTTACGCCGGGTATCTCACCTTTGTAAGCAAGTTCTCTAAAGCAAATACGGCATATGCCATATTTTTTCAACACAGAATGTGGTCTGCCGCACAATCTGCATCTTGTGTAAGCCCTTGTAGAGTACTTAGGCTTTCTAAGCTGTTTTACTTTCAACGCTTTCTTAGCCATAATTCCCTCCTATTTTTCAAACGGCATTCCGAGAAGTTTTAGAAGTTCTAACGCTTCTTCGTCTGTCTTTGCTGTAGTTGTAAACACGATGTTCATACCTTTGATCAAATCAACTTGATCATAGCTGATTTCAGGGAATATGAGCTGTTCTTTAATTCCCATAGAGTAGTTTCCTCTACCGTCAAAAGAATTTTTGCTAACGCCTTTAAAGTCTCTCACTCTCGGAAGAGCGATGTTGAAGAACTTATCAGCAAAAGTATACATGTTTTCGCCTCTCAAAGTAACCTTTGTTCCCACAGGCATGCCCTGTCTAACTTTAAAGTTTGCGATGGATTTCTTCGCTCTCGTAACTACCGGTCTCTGCCCTGAGATAACACCGAGTTCTTTCACTGCAGTTTCCATCAGTTTCGCATTGTCCTTAGCTTCTCCAAGACCGATGTTGATCGTAATCTTTTCCAACTTAGGCACTTCCATAGGATTTGCGTAGTTGAACTTATCAACAAGAGCCTTGAATACGTCATTTTTATATGTTTCCTTTAATCTACTTGTCAACTCGACTCCTCCTTTCCCTAATCTATTGCGTTGCCGCTCTTCTTGGCAACTCTCACTTTTTTATCCCCATTCATCTCGTAACCGACTCTGGTTCTGGCTTTCGCCTTATCATCGTAAATCATCACGTTTGATACGTGAATCGGACCTTCCTGATGCTTGATTTCAGAAGCAGCAGTTCTGGTCTGTTTCTGATGCTTTGTCTGAATGTTGATACCTTCCACAATCACTCTGTTCTCTTTAGGCATAGCTTTGATAACTTCGCCTTTTTTACCTTTATCTTTTCCGGCAATTACTATTACCGTATCTCCTTTTTTAATTCGCATCCTGTTAGACCTCCTATAATACTTCCGGTGCCAACGACACTATCTTCATATAGTTTCTGTCTCTAAGCTCTCTTGCAACAGGTCCAAATATACGTGTACCTACCGGGTTTTTATCTTCCTTGATAACTACCGCAGCATTTTGGTCGAACTTAACGTAGCTACCGTCATCTCTTCTGGCGCCTTTTTTAGTCCTTACGACAACGGCTCTCACTACATCACCTTTCTTGACCATTCCGCCCGGAGAAGCTTCTTTTACGGCACAAACGATTACGTCTCCGATATTTGCATATCTACGGCTGGTACCGCCTAGAATACGGATACATAACAGTTCTTTCGCACCGGAGTTATCAGCGACTTTAAGTCTGGTTTCTGTCTGAATCATATTCGGTGCCTCCTTATTTAACCTTTTCTACGATGTTCACAAGTCTCCATCTCTTATCTTTTGATAGAGGTCTTGTTTCCATAATTCTAACTTTATCTCCGATATTACATTCGTTGTTCTCATCGTGAGCTTTGACCTTTTTAGTCGTCTTTACAGCCTTACCGTAAAGAGAATGTCTTACGAAGTCTTCCAAAGCAACTGTAACCGTCTTATCCATTTTATCGCTTACGACGATACCGATTCTCGTTTTTCTTCTATTTCTTTCAACTGCCATAATCACATCCTCCTTTCTTATTCAGCCTGAGCTGTCAACTCTTTTTCTCTGATAATAGTTTTAACTCTCGCAATATCTTTTTTAATTTCTCTTAATTTGACAGGGTTCTCAAGCTGACCTGTAACATGTTGAAATCTTAAGTTAAAAAGATCCTTCTTAAGTTTAATCAGTTCAGCATTCAGTTCCTTATCAGACATTTCTCTTATCTTGTTTAGTTCCATTATGCTTCACCACCCTTTTCTGCGTCTTCTCTGATGGCAAATTTACACTTAACAGGTAACTTGTGCGAAGCAAGTCTCATAGCTTCTCTCGCCTGTTCTTCTGTAACACCTTCAATTTCAAACATAACTCTGCCCGGTTTAACAACTGCCACCCAGTATTCAGGTGCCCCTTTACCGGAACCCATTCTTACTTCAGCAGGTTTCTTTGTCACTGATTTATGTGGGAAAATTTTAATATATACTTTTCCGCCCCTTTTAATAGATCTTGTCATAGCTACTCTGGCAGCTTCGATCTGATTGGAAGTAATCCAAGCTGGTTCCAGCGAAACCAGTCCGTACTGACCGTGAGAAACCTTATTTCCCCTTGTAGCCTTACCGGTCATTCTACCTCTGTGGACTCTTCTACGTTTAACGCGCTTTGGCATTAACATGGCTAGTATCCTCCTTTTTTAGTCTATTCTTCGGTTGTTTCAACTGCTTGCGTTTCAACCTGTGGAGCCTCCGTTTCCGGCTCTACCGCTTCAACTTTCGGCGTATTTCTCTTTCTCGGATTTACAGCCTTTGGAATTTCATCTTTGAAATCCTTAGGATTTCTTCTCGGTCTCCTGTCTCCGTCTCTTCTCTTGTTGTTCTTTCGCTTTCCGTCTTTCCTATCCTGTTTTTCTTCACGAACAACGCTCTGCAATCCCTTGTCCAGGATTTCACCATGGTTTATCCAAACCTTAACGCCTATCTTACCGTAAGTTGTATCAGCTTCCGCAAAACCGTAATCGATATCGGCTCTCAATGTGTGCAACGGCACATTTCCTTCGCTGTACGATTCACTTCTGGCAATTTCAGCACCGCCCAGTCTTCCGGATACCAAAACCTTAATTCCCTTTGCATTGGCTTTCATGGTTCTGCCGATAGCCTGTTTCATAGCTCTTCTGAAAGCTATTCTCTTTTCGAGAGCCTGTGCTATGCTTTCCGCTGTCAACTGAGAGTCCAATTCGGATCTTCTCACTTCTCTGATATCAATATCAACTGTCTTATTTGTCAATTTCACCAAGTCGGCCTTCAACTGATCGATTCCATCTCCTGCACGACCGATTACCATCCCCGGTCTACCGGTTGAAATTATAACCTTTACTTTATTTTCTCCCGATCTTTCAACCACTACCTTTGAAATTCCGGCTGCATATAGTTTTTTCTTCACAAATTTTCTGATCTGCTGATCTTCTATCAAGAAATCCGCAAAATCATTTTTTCCTGCATACCATTTGGAGCCCCAGTCTTTAATGACCCCAACTCTTAAGCCGTGTGGACTTACTTTCTGACCCATTTACTGAACCTCCTTTTCTGAATTTCTTTCCTTTAGAGTCACACCTATGTGGCTTGTTCTCTTCAAGATGATGGAAGCTCTGCCCTGAGAGCCCGCTCTCCATCTCTTCATCGTAGGACCTTGGTGTGCATAAATCTCTGCAACATACAGGTCGTCAACGTTCATATTAAAGTTGTTCTCAGCATTCGCCGCCGCTGATTTAACCACTTTTTCGAATAATTCAGCACCTTTTCCCGGTGTAAATCTTAAAATTGTCAATGCCTCCGCTAAATTCTTACCTCTAACCAAGCTGGCAACCGGTTTCAGTTTAATAGGAGACATTCTTACACTTTTTGCAATCGCTTTTGCTTCCATTTTTCATCTATCTCCTTTACTATCTCGATTTCTTATCTGCTGCATGACCTCTGTAAGATCTTGTTGGAGCAAATTCTCCAAGTCTGTGTCCTACCATGTCTTCTGTGATATACACCGGCACATGTTTTCTGCCATCGTGTACCGCTATAGTATGACCCACCATCTGTGGAAAAATTGTAGATGGTCTTGACCATGTTTTAATAACCTTCTTTTCGTTCTTTGCATTCATCTCTTCGATTGCTTTTAGAAGCTTTGCATTTACGAAAGGGCCTTTTTTAAGTGATCTACCCATTATCTATTGCTCCTTTCCCTATTTTTCACCTCTGCGCTTTACAATGTATTTGTCAGAGTCTTTCTTTTTCTTTCTAGTCTTGTATCCGAGAGCCGGCTTACCCCAAGGTGTAACCGGACTAACTCTACCGATACCGGCTTTACCTTCACCACCGCCATGAGGATGATCGTTAGGGTTCATAACGGAACCTCTCACTGTAGGTCTGATACCCATGTGTCTCTTTCTACCTGCCTTACCGATGTTGATGTTGCCGTGATCCGAGTTCCCCACTTCGCCGACAGTTGCTCTACATTCAATTCTGATTTTTCTCACTTCTCCGGATGGCAGTCTAACCTGAGCGTAGCTGCCTTCCTTCGCCATCAACTGGGCTCCATTGCCTGCAGATCTGACCAGCTGTGCACCTTTTCCCGGCTTCAATTCAACGTTGTGAATCATCGTGCCGACAGGAATGTTCGCCAAAGGCAAAGCATTTCCCACCTTGATGTCCGCATCCTTACCTGATTCGATTAGCTGTCCCACCTTTAATCCCTGTGGTGCAATTATATATCTCTTTTCACCGTCCGCATAAACGATCAAAGCAATGTTTGCACTTCTGTTCGGATCGTATTCGATAGCTGAAACTTTTCCTGGCACTCCATCTTTCGTTCTTTTGAAGTCGATTATTCTATATTTAGGTCTGTAGCCGCCACCTCTGTGTCTAACTGTAATCTTACCTCTAGAGTTTCTTCCAGAGTGTTTTTTAAGAGTTACCGTAAGTGACTTTTCAGGTGTGCTTTTGGTGATTTCTTCAAAAGTTGAAGTTGTCATTCCTCTTAAACCAGGAGTAGTCGGATTGTATTTTTTGATTCCCATTTTTACTGCCTCCTATTATAAACTTTGGAAGAATTCGATTTCTTTACTGTCAGCAGTAAGAGTCACTATCGCCTTCTTAGAAGCTGCTGTATATCCGGCTGTTCTTCCCATTCTCTTTAACTTACCTTTGATGTTCATGATGTTGACCTTTTTAACTTCAACATCAAAAATTTCTTCAATTGCATTTTTCACTTCAGTTTTGTTTGCATCTACCGCAACTTTAAAAGTGTATTTTTTCACCTGCGCATCTGCCATAGATGTTTCCGAAATTACAGGTTTTAGTATTACATCATATGACGTTCTCATTATGAATACACCTCCTCAATTTTCTTGACCGCTTCCTTTGTGACGATGAAGTTAGTGTGGTTTATGATTTCATAAACGTTCATCGTAGACACCAGTGCAGTTCTCACACCCGGAATATTGGCTGCTGATCTGATTACGTTTTCATCTTTTTCAGCCATTACTATCAACGCTTTTCTTCCCGCGTTCACATTTCCCAACACCTTGATCATTTCCTTTGTCTTAGGTTCGCTCATTGTGAGCTGGTCTAAAACTATGATTTCATTTTCCTTGACTTTGGAAGATAATGCTGAAAGCATTGCAAGTCTTCTAAGTTTCTTAGGCAATGTATATCTATAACTTCTAGGCTTCGGTGCAAATACCACACCACCTCCTATTTGAGACGGATCCGTTGTCGATCCCTGTCTGTGACGACCTGTTCCCTTCTGTCTAAAAGGTTTTCTTCCGCCGCCTCTAACGTCTCCTCTAGTCTTTGCAGACTGCGTACCTTGTCTTCTATTTGCCAAGTAGTTTTTTACTACTGCATGCACCGCATTTTGATTCGGCTCGATACCGAATACTTTCTCGTTCAGTTCAATAGTACCCGCATCGGTTCCAGCCATATTAAGCACTTTTACTTCTGCCATTGTTCTCCTCCTTTCCTAAGATTCCTACTTATTCCTCTTCTTGATCGCAGGACGAACTCTCACCAAGCTACCTTTAGCTCCCGGAATCGCACCCTTTACAAGGAGTAGATTTCTATCAGCAATAACTTTCACCAAGTCGATATTCTGTACAGTTACAGTGTCACGACCCATTCTTCCCGGTCCTTTGTTTCCCTTGAACACTCTTCCCGGATATGAAGCACCTGCCAGTGCGCCGGCAAGTCTCTTATGCTTTGAACCATGGCTCATAGGTCCCCTGTGGTGACCGTGTCTCTTGATGTTACCCTGTGTTCCCTTACCTTTTGATGTTCCTGTAACATCGACTTTTATTCCTTCTTCGAAGTCGGCAACTGTGATTACCTGACCTAGTTCGTAAGTTTCACCTTCTTCAACTGTGAATTCAGCTAAATGTTTTTTCACTTCCACACCTGCTTTTTCAAAGTGTCCTGTCAACGGTTTGTTAACTCTGTGTGGTTTTGTGTCCCCAAAAGCTACCTGTACCGCACTATATCCATCTGTTTCAACAGTCTTAATCTGTGTTACAACTTCAGGACCTGCTTCGATAACAGTTACGGGAACTACTACACCGTCTTCTGTGAAAATCTGAGTCATTCCGACTTTCTTTCCCAATAGTGTTTTCATTTGTTTAATTCCTCCTAATTCTTACAGCGGATTGAAAAATTATCCCATCGTATCGCACATCCACCTTGCTGCGGAAGTCATTTCACAAGTTCAAATTCGTCAATCGTACTAAGTGAGCTTTCGCTCATTTTATCAATGCTATCTTTTATAGCTTTATTTCAATGTCAACTCCGGCAGGTAGATCCAGCTTTGTTAAAGCATCTGTCGTCCTTGCTGTAGCTGCAGAAATGTCAATCAATCTCTTGTGAGTTCTCTGTTCAAACTGTTCTCTGCTGTCTTTATACTTGTGAACCGCTCTCAAGATTGTAATCACTTCCTTTTCAGTCGGCAATGGAATCGGGCCTGAAACCTCTGCTCCTGTCCTCTTTGCAGTTTCTACAATTTTCGCTGCACTCTGATCCAAAAGCGCGTGGTCATAAGCTCTCAGCTTAATTCTTATTTTTTGTAGTTCGCTCATTTTTTCCTCCTAATTTTGTACTGTTTTCGCTATTCTCCGTACAAGGATTTCCTAGCTTTTTTGCACTCATACAAGCTTTTTCTTCGCTCTTTACACACTGCCGTGTGTTTTCCATTTGTTTGCACAAGCAAAAAAAGAGGGAATCCCCTCGCCCCCGTCCAGCGGGGACCATTCTCCATGAAAATTACCTGATAGCTCAGCAACTTTTCACTTCTTCGCATTTTGCAAGCCTTTATATTATATCTTATATAAAACTATAAATCAACACTTTTTTTGAATTGATTTTTCTATTCAGATAATATTTTTTCAGCATTATACTTTAATAAAATGCTATTTTATGCAATCTGTTTCAGCTTCAATGTCACACTCTCCCTGGTGTTTTCCTATTTGTCAAAATTCTGCTCAGATGCAATCTCAACATACAGCACTACATGTTCAAATATTCATATAGCTTCAAATGCAGTTCTTGCATTTCATCGACAGCTTTCATCGCATGTCGATACATGAACATATCACCAAAATCGCTCTTGAAAACTGCTGCGAGCAATTTCCTCAATATCCATGTAGGCAAAAGCCTAAGAAAATTCAATTTCCAGGGTAAAATTGATACACCTTTTCCATGAAGAGTTTGAAAATTCAGCTTCATTTGCCTTGCGATCTTCATCATAACATCCTTCTCTTTCCAAACTTCATCAGGTTTTTGTGCTTCATAGTAAGCATCTGCAATCGGAACCACCATCGCCACGTGGCATATCTGCCAACAGTGCATATCTTTCGCAATTTTAGATGGTATTTTCGATTCTTTGAAAATGTTTGATAGTTGGCGAAGTTGACCCGTTCCATCTTCTCCTATTTTGCCAAACGTCGTAGGTTGAATGATTTTAGGTGTGAGTTTTGCCTTTAAAACCCCATTTTCAAAACTCCCGCCCGCACCCGGAAATGCAGGAATTATCTTCTTTCTCGGACAAAGCTCTGCCCAAGTTTCATACGGTTCTACGGTGTTGACCATCGTTACAATTGTCGAGCTTTCATTGGCATCCAATTCTTTCAACGCATCATAAACTTGATTTTCTCTTACGGTTAAGAATATGAAATCATATTTATCGCATTTATCTAATTTATCAACGATTCCAATCTCAGCTGTATGCACTTCACCGTTGTCTTCGTATTGTAGCCCGTGTTTTTTCAAAACTTTCAGCCTTTCACCTCTGGCATAAACCGTCGTATCATATCCCGCCTTGGCGAATAAAATTCCGTATAGACAACCGATTACTCCTGCACCGTATATCAACAACTTCATACCCGAATCTCCTCAATTCCCAATTTTCTTTGAGTTTTCTTCTATCTGCATCATTATTTCAACCATATGCCTTTCGTCTGAAAATATCATACATTCCCTTCACGTTCAATGTCAATACCGCTTTCCCCTGCCTTTATAACTTTTCTATCAAAAGTTCACATTTATTTACTTTCTCTATCAAATCGTTGTAATGATATCTTCGCACAAAAATGGCGAGAGATTCTCTTCAATCTCCCGCCATTTTAATATTTTTCTTTGATATTTTCAAATTACTTCTTCATCTGTGCTGCCACTTCCTCGGCAAAGTTCTCTTCCTTCTTTTCGATACCTTCGCCTACTTCGTATCTCGCCATAGAAGCAACCTTCACGTCTTTTCCAATTTCCTTTGCAACCTGGTCAACGTACTGAGCAACTGTCAACTCTCCGTTTTTAACGAACTTTTGACTCATCAGACAAACTTCTCTAAGCTCTTTTTCGATTTTGCCGTCAACAATTCTATCCACCATATTTTCCGGCTTTCCTTCGTTTAGAACCTGATGTCTCAAAATTTCCTTTTCATGTGCGATATATTCAGGATCCACAAAGCTTCTGTCCAGGAACTTAGGATTCATGGAAGCAACCTGCATCGCTATATCCTTACCCAATACAGCAACCTCTTCCGCAGTTGCAGCCGTTTCAAGACCAATCACAACACCGATCATTCCATTCGTATGAATATATCCTGTGTATACCACTCCATCCTGATTAAATTTTTCAAACCTTCTAATGTTCAAGTTTTCGCCAATTTTAGCAATTTTGGCAGTTAGCTCTTCGCCTACCGCATTTTCATCGCTGTATTTTGCTTCCTTGAGTGTTTCAACATCTTTTACGTCGTTTTCCAGAGTGATCTCAGCAATTCTTTCTACGAAATTTATGAAATCCTCATTCTTCGCTACGAAATCGGTTTCTGAATTCACCTCTACCAACGCCGCACTCTTGCCACCTTCCGAATAAGCGATTCTAACCAATCCCATAGCAGCAATTCTATCTGATTTTTTAGCCGCCTTGGAGAGTCCTTTTTCTCTCAAAATTTCAATGGCCCTTTCGATGTCGGCATCGGACTCTACCAAAGCCTTTTTGCAATCCATCATACCAGCACCTGTGATTTCTCTTAACTCTTTTACTAATGCTGCTGTTACTGCCATTATTCTTCCTCACTTTCCTCTGAAACTACCGGTTCAGAATCATCGAAACTCTCTCCCTGTCTTCCTTCAATAATCGCATCTGCTAAAATTCCTGAAATCAGCTTTACAGCTCTGATAGCATCGTCATTTCCCGGAATTACATAATCCACATCATCCGGATCGCAGTTCGTATCAACCGTACCCACAATAGGAATTCCCAGTATTCTAGCTTCTTTAACCGCAATCTTTTCCTTCTTAGGATCGATTACCACGATGGCACCCGGCATCTCTTTCATCTCTTTGATGCCTCCCAAGAATTTTTCCAATCTATCCAGCTCTCTTTCCAAAGTCAAAACTTCTCTCTTGCTCAACTTTTCAAAAGTGCCGTTCTCCTGCATCTCTTTGATGTCGTTCAATCTTTGAATCCTCTGTGAAATAGTCTTCCAATTGGTCAACATTCCACCTAACCATCTCTGATTTACATAGTACATACCCGCTCTGAGCGCTTCTTCTTTTATTGCACCCTGTGCCTGCTTTTTAGTCCCTATGAAT
The DNA here is from genome assembly GCA_000488855.1 of Eubacterium brachy ATCC 33089. Taxonomy (GTDB): domain Bacteria; phylum Bacillota; class Clostridia; order Peptostreptococcales; family Anaerovoracaceae; genus Gallibacter; species Gallibacter brachus. The sequence continues at coordinate 62,472 of KI535274.1, forward strand.
AAAATAGGTTTTCCTTCCGCTGCAACTTCCTTTAGGAACGCATACGCTTCCTCAATCTTCTTTACAGTTTTTTGCAAATCTATAATGTAGATTCCATTTCTCTCTGTAAAAATGTATGGAGCCATTTTAGGGTTCCATCTCCTCGTTTGATGTCCGAAATGAACACCTGCTTCTAAAAGCTGTTTCATTGAAATTACTGACATTTTTTTCCTCCTCGGTTTTCCCTTCCGCCACTGTATTCCAAAGCGAGAGCCTTTTCGGCACCGCCCACTTTGTAACGATGGCGTGCTTATTTAGTGTTGGTGTCTAAAGTTTACACCACGTTATATGATACTATACCCTAAATGAATTTTCAAGCAAATTTTCCACAGGTTACTGATTTAATGTTCAAATGATTTATCAAACTCTCTCCCGATTTATCAATCGACATTTAATTTTCAAATCTGTAACCTGCAGTTTGCGAACATATCCCCTTCGCTGTCCTATTCTCAATGAAGAACGTTTTGTGTCTTCAATTCCTTTCTGATGCGATCGGAAGCTGCTCTGCACATACCCACGGTAGATCCGTTTTCGAATACCACTTCCCCGGGCCTGACTATATCAATTTTCGCCGTGTTCACTATCATATAGCTATGACATTTAAAAAAATTTTCTTTCAGCTTGTTCTCCACTCCTGCTATTTTGTAGTTTTTAACTGAATACTCCCCTTTTTCAGTAGAAAACACAACATCCCGTTTAAGCTGCTGAATATAAATCACTTCTGCCTCACGAACTCTATGCAATTCACCTTCTTTTTTAAAATATAACATTCTTCTCTCCCTTTCTCGGGTCGGGACAAAAAAATAATGCCTAAAGCAAGGCGCATTTAACCTCAAAATGTCCTTTCGAAAGCTGTTCTGCATCGCATCGTGATCACATTCATCGCCTGTCGTTTACATACATCTCCTTATCTACTTTTCGAGGTTTTGTCCTTTTCCCTCACTGTAAGTTATGTAGTCTTCTGCTATTTCTTCTGCTGCTATGGACACCGGTTGTTTTTTTGCAACATCTTCATTTTCTATGAAAGACGGCATTCCGTCTACGATTTCTCTTGCCCTCTTCGCTGCCAAAACAACCAAGGTATATCTGCTATTTGCTTTTTTTCTGATTTCATTTATAGATGGGTATAGCATCAAATTTCCTCCTCAAAGTTTTTAATTATTTTCTCAATAGCTTTATCATCTGTCAATTTCAGGTGTTCCGCCGTTATTATAGATTTTACGTGATTTAATGCAAGCTCCAAGTCATCGTTCAAAACGATGTAGTCGTATTCGGTTGAACTCCTTATCTCACCTATGGCTTCACCCAATCTCTTTGCGATTTTATCCTCATCTTCCGTAGCTCTATTTACGATTCTATTTCTCAATTCTTTCATGGAAGGTGGCAGTATGAATATTAAAATAGCCTCTTCAAATCGCTCTTTAACTTGCAAAGCTCCTTGGGTGTCGATTTCCAAAACCACGTCTATTCCATCGTTCAAGGCCTCCATGACCATCTCTTTCGGCGTTCCGTAATAATTATCAAACACCCTGGCATATTCTAAAAAACTATCCGATTTTATCCCTTTTTCAAATTCTTCTCGGCTTACAAAATAATAATTTTTTCCTTCCACTTCGCCTTTTCTCGGACTTCTGGTAGTCATTGAAACAGAAAATCGCAAGTTATCCAAGTCCTCAAGCAATCTTTTACAAACGGTTCCTTTTCCGGCTCCCGAAGGTCCGGAAATGACCAATAATTTTCCTCTACACATATTTTCTCCTTCAATGTATTGTAGTTTTCGATTATATCACTTTTAGCGGCTCTTTTCCAGTACGCTTTTCATGTGACTGTGAAATGAACCGGATAGTTTCCGGCTTCACTCCACATTCTGTATCTGTTCTCTGATTTTTTCAATCTCGCTTTTGATTTCTATTACGCCTTTCGTTATATCCAAATTGCTTACTTTTGAACCTATTGTATTGGTTTCTCTGTTTATTTCCTGAATTAAGAAATCCAGCTTTCTGCCCTGTATCTCCTCGCCGTTGACTATGTCTTCCAGCTGTATCAAGTGGCTTTCCATTCTTACAATCTCTTCCGTGATATTGGCTTTGTCCGCCCAAAATGCCGCTTCTGTAAGAACTTTCTCCTCGGGTATCTCGACGATATCCTTCAGCAACTCTCCTATTCTCTCTCTGAGCATTTTCATATAAGTTTCCTGGCTGTTTTCTACTTTTTTCTTCATTTTATTCAGATGCCTGGCTACGATTTCCTTTCTATTTAGGATATCTCTTTCCATGCTTGCACCCTCTTTTTCCCGCATTTGATTGAATTTTTCAATCGCTTCCTCGAGGCATTCCTCCACCTGCATCAAAATTTCACTTTCGTTCTCCGGTTTTGCTGATACGATTATCACTTCCGGCATGCTCAGGACGTCCGAAATGCTCACATCGGATTGAATTGCAAACTCATCTTCTATATACTTAAAATTCTCAATGTATTCTTTCAGGAGACTGTCGTTGATTTTAACGTCGAAATCAGGTTCTTTGGACGATTCCAACGTCAAGCCGATTTCTATTTTCCCTCTCCTCACTTTCTTTCTCACTTTGGATTTTATGTGTTCTTCTAAAAATGAATACTTTCTGCTGGTCCTGACACTTATATCACAGTATCTGTGATTTACCGATTTAATTTCTACGGACACATTTCGATTGGCGAATTCCTTTTCAGCTTTGCCGTAGCCTGTCATACTCCTCAACATAAAATCCTCCTGCTAAATTTTTCAACACACATTCGTCATACATAATAAAAGCTCTGTAAATTTCAGAGCTTCTCGATCATATTTGTGGTGCGACCGATGGGATTTGAACCCATACGAGTTGCCTCACTGCCCCCTCAAGACAGCGTGTCTGCCGATTCCACCACGGTCGCATAAGCCGGTATACGCCGGCTGTTCTACCATATCCATCCCCATCTCGGTTAGGATTCACTGTAGAATTAAATTTTAATAAACCTCTCCCGATATATGATGCCCCCGAGGAAATAAAATCCTGAGATGATGTGAAAAACACCGTATTTCTTTACTCTGCTCACAATCTCTACACTTCTCGCAAAATCGAATCCTATTCCTTATGGGTCTCCACTCTCTTTTCATAATTGGAGTACCATGTTTCCGCTCCGTTATACGGATTCATAAAATTAGACTTCAATTCACCATTAAACACCGGTGCCTTTACGATACCATAAGTAGGGTAGCAAATGCAATAGTATGGCAAGTCTTCATGTATATTTTTTTTCAGTTCGTCTAAAACCTTTCTGCTCTCATCTACGGTTTTTCCACTCATGAGCTCATCTAACAGACCATCAACTTTTCTGTTTGAATATCCCGTAAAGTTATTTTCTCCATCGCTTTTCAATATGCTGCTCATATCCATAGCTCCGTCCAAACTCAGCCCACCTATGTAAATTGAGTAGTCCCTCGCTCTTAATTTAGACAGAAACACATCTCTTTTCACACTCACTATCTCGGAATTGATACCTATTTCCTTTAATGCCTTGCTTATTCTTTCCGCTGTTTTTACCCGCCGTTCCTTGTCCTTCTCCACCAAAATTTTCAAAGTGACCTTATTACCGTCTTTATCCTCTATGCTTCCACTGCTGTTTTTATCCGAGTATCCGGCTTTTTTCAACACATCGTTTGCCCTATCTTTACTGAACGAATACTCCAGTTGATTCGGACTGTTCATGTAATCGTGCGGATATATGCTTCTGCTTCCCTTTGCAGAATTATAATAATTCTCTTCAATTATGCTTTCAATATCGGTGCAATACGCAATCGCCTTTCTCATTTCCACACTTTTGACGGCAGCATCCTTTGTGTTAAATCCGATAAATTCCACGTTGTTACTTCTAAAGTTGTGGATTTTTATACCTCTCTTGTGAATGTTTCCCGCCCTTTCCGGCGATTTGTCCACCAGTGCCGATATATTACCTGATGCAACCAGATTATCTTTGCTTCCTCCATTTTTCACAATTTTCACATCTATGTTGCTCTTTGCTTTCACTCCGTAATACTTGTCGTTTACAGTCAGCTTCATTCCCTTCAATTCGTCATACGTACTGCAATGATACAGTCCGCTGCTCCATGGCACGAAGTTTTCGGTATCTCGCTTTAACGCATCCACTCCGCTGTATTTGTGCTTCGGTAAAATTGGAAAATGTAAATATGCTAAAGACATATCATATCCGGAATTAAAATGAACTGTAAACGTTCTGTCACCGCCGCTTCCGTAGGAAATTCGCTTTATCTTTTTAGCTACGCTTCCATACGGTCCATTGTCTCCAATGCTCTTTATAGCCTTCAGCGTAAAGGCTACATCATCTGCAGAAACGCTTCTGCCATCCTCCCACTGCGCATTTTTTACAGTGATTTTGACTGTCCTACCGGAGAAACGGTAGCTCTCCACCAAGTCTTCCTTTGGCGTCATATTTTCATCAAAAGTAAACAGGCTGCTATATATGATCTTGCTGAGATAATATGTGTCTTCATCTTTTGAAACCAACGGGTTAAACGTCTTTACCGGTGAAATCCCCAGCGCAGCTTTATTCTGTGGATTTTTGGTGATTTTATATTGTCCTATGACATCCTCAACATCGTCGTTTTTTAAATATCCTCTAAAAGCTATTCCCAATATCATCATAACCCCGAGAGCAACAATCAGATATGTTACCCCCTGTCTCCGGCTTATTCTGCTCAACCCGCCTTTTAAACTGAATTTACCGACTTTCTTCTTTAAGCCTCTAATTCCTTTCCTTTTTCTCATACTTTTTCAGTAATTTATCTAACTGTAGATAAAGTGCCTCCTCATTTCCCGAGTTATCTATGACAAAGTCAGCGCGTTTTATCTTTTCTTCATCAGGCATTTGACTTCTGAACTTTGCGATAATCTCATCTTTTGTTATTTCGTCCCGCTTCTGTAATCTCAGTATCTTCACTCTCTCATCTGCCACCACTAACCAAACTTCTTCACAGAGCTCGTCCATTCCAACTTCGAACATCAGCGGAACATCTAAAAAAATTACTTTTTGTGTAGCTTCATTTGCCGCAATTTCACTCAGAACCCTCTTTTTAACCAGATCGTGGGTTATTTCGTTGAGAATCTTTCTCTTTTCCCGTGAGGCAAATACGATGCTGCCGAGTTTCTTTCTGTCGACAGTTTTATCCGGGTTCAATATTTCCGTTCCAAAGTACTCCACCGCTTTAAAATATGCTTCTTCACCTATGTCCAGGAGATTTTTAGCTATTTTATCGGCATCGATTATTTTGAATCCTTTTTTCGTCAGGTAGTTTGAAATCGTACTCTTGCCGCTTCCGATGCCTCCTGTGATTCCGATGATTTTCATCACTCATCTCCCCTTTAAATCATTTCAGCTGCAACCAGTTTTTCCCTTCGTTAACATCTACGCTCAACTGAACTTTCAGGGCTATAGCCTCTTCCATAGACTTCTTTAAAATCGATTTCACTTCGTCCAATTCGCTCATGTGAGTTTCTATAATCAGTTCATCATGCACTTGCAATATCAAGTTCGATTTCATTTTTTTCAATTTTTCGTAAACCTTTATCATGGCAAGTTTTATTATGTCAGCTGCACTTCCCTGTATAGGTGTATTCATCGCCAGGCGTTCTCCCGCTTTTCTAACCATGAAGTTCTTTGCATCGATTTCCTTGATGTATCTCTTTCTGCCCAATATGGTTTTTACAAAGTGGTTTTCTCTGCAAAATCTGATTTGTTCATCCATAAACTCCTTGACTTTCCCGTGTTTGTCGAAATAATCGTCAATGTATTTCTCAGCTTCTTTCCAAGAGATATCCAGATCTTCACTCAGACTAAAAGCCCCCATTCCGTAAATCACTCCGAAGTTTATGGCTTTTGCATTGCTTCTCTGAATCGGTGTGACGTCATCGATATTTATTCCCATAACTCTGGCTGCCGTCGATTTGTGAATGTCTTCTCCTTCATTAAATGATTCAATTAAAGCCTCATCTCCACTCATATGTGCTAAAACCCTAAGCTCTATTTGCGAGTAATCAGCCCCCACCAACGTGCTTCCTGCTCTCGCTACAAAGGCTTCCCTGATCAACTTTCCAAATTCATCTCTGATGGGAATGTTTTGCATGTTTGGATTGGAACTGGAAATTCTACCGGTCGTTGTCACCGTTTGATTGAAGTGAGAGTGAATCCTGCCGTCTTTTCGTATCAGAGGAATCAAGCCGTCCACATATGTCCCTTTCAGTTTGGTCAATTTCCTATACTCCATAATCTTGTCTATTATAGGACTTTCTCCTCTAATTTTTTCAAGTATTTCGGCATTGGTGGAATATCCCGTTTTAGTTTTCTTTCCCGGAGTCAATCTCATTTTTTCAAATAGGATCACGCCAAGCTGTGACGGCGATTTTATGTTGAACTCTTCGCCTGCGATAGCGTATATCTCTCCCGATAAATAATCTATTCTGGTTTCTATCGTGTTCCCGATATTTTTCAGAGTCTTTCTATCGACCTGCACTCCTATGTATTCCATAAATGCCATCACTTCAATCAATGGAATCTCCAAATTGTAGAACAATTCGGTCAGCTCGGCTTTCTCCAATGCATCTCTGTCGTTTTCCATCAAATGCTCTATCAGAGAAAATTGTCTCGAAAGGTTTTCGAGGTCTTTTTTTACAAAGTCGCTATCGACTAAAAACCCTAGCTGCCCTTCTTCTCTTTCGAGATCCAAGTTTAAATTGTAATCGTCTTTTCCTATTCCATAGATGCTGTAATCATTTGCACTGGAGTTTATCAAGTATTGAGAAACGGCAGTATCAAATATGATGTTAAAGTTAAAATTGCTCTTTATTCTTTCATCTTCCCTCGGCTCGCTTTCAAATTTATTCATTATCGCTATCAGCTCGCACTTTATTTGATGACCGAAAATTTCTTTGTTCTCACCGGTTATGATTTCAAATGCTTCATACGTTGCTTCATCGTCTCTAAATACGCCAAAAACTGTATTTTCAATGAAAAAACCTACCAACGGATTATTTCGCTTCAATTTTTCGTCAGCATCTGAATCTACAGTTTTAATTCCGATTTTCTTCGCATCTTTAACAGCTTGTAAAAACTCTTCTTTCCGTATCTCATCCTGCACCAACACGGTTTTGTATTCCTTCAAATCAATTTTCGCATCCGTATATAAGCTGACATCGATCTTGCTCAGAAAACTTTTAAACTCAAGTTTCCTGTAAATAGGTATGAGCTTGGTATAATCAGGTTCTTTGACTTCATACTCTGAAATTTCAAATTCCATCGGCACTTGGCGATTTATTGTCGCAAGGCCCTTACTCATCCTTGCAGAAAGTTCATCAGCCTCGAGCTTTTTCTTGAATTTGACAGGAATTTCATCTATTTTGTCATATATATTCTCGATGCTCCCGTACTCTCGGATGAGATGAGATGCACCTTTTTCGCCTATTCCTTTTACCCCGGGTATGTTATCCGACGAGTCACCCAAAATTGCCTTGTAATCTATGAACTCAGTAGGTGTAAATCCATATTCTTCCTCAAAGACTTCCCTCGTATATTTTTTTGAATTTTTCCCTCCTGTTTTCACTATGTCAACTGTTGTTTTATCACTTGCCAACTGCAAAGCATCTTTATCTCCAGTTACGATTATCGGCATATATCCTGCTTCCTCCGCCAGTTTTGACATGGTTCCCAACAAGTCATCCGCTTCAAATCCCGCTATTTCAAGCATTTTTACGTTCATCGCTGATAATACGTCCTTTAAAATCGGCATCTGCATCGCCAATTCGTTATCCATCGGCTTTCTGCCCGCTTTGTACTCTTTGTACGCTTCATGTCTGAACGTAGGTGCTTTCACATCAAAGGTTACTCCGATAAATCCCGGCTTATACTCCTTTTTAAATTTTGCCAGCATATTAAGGAAGCCGTACACACCTGTAGTATGCAATCCTTCCTTTGTTATCATCGGTGGCTTGATTCCAAAATAAGCCCTATTTATTAAACTGTTTCCGTCTATTATTACAAATTTTTTACTCATGGCTTTATTCTAACATATTCTAAAGTAAAACTCTATTGAAAATAGCAAATACAACTTCGTTTCGATGTTCTAAATCAAAAAGTCTCACTACTATTTGCGAAAATTTCCTTTCATCATCTTTGGAAGCTGTATTTGTCAGTAACTCAGTATATTATATATGCTATATCAAACGCATAGATTCGGCAACATTCTGTGCTTTTTATGTGTTTTTCGGACTTTTCACCTTTCATTTTTCAGTGATAGGCAATCCCGTGTTCACTTTTTCCTCTTTCTCACTATTCTTCCTATTATCAATATCAAAATGCATATTGCCGCAACGGACAGTATTATTACTTCCTTTGTGATGCTCCTGTCATCACCGGTCTTTGTCCCCTTGTTTCCGCTTTCAGCTTTTTGTACTTTTGATTTTGCCATACTGCCATTTTTTTCATCCGATGTATTTGCTTTTTTGTTTTTAATATTAGAGTCGGTTTCTCTTTGTTTGTTTTTATTCTTTTCTCCGTCCTTCTCCTGTGAGTTGTCAGGATTTTTCGGCTGCGGTTCAGGCTTCGGCTGTGGCTCCGGTTTCGGCTGCGGTTCAGGCTTCGGCTGTGGCTTTTGCTTTGCAACACCTACATTCTTGGGTTCTTTCATATTTTTATAATCCGCAAAACCGTTGTTTTCAATATCACCTGTCTTAAAAGAGCAATTGTCGAACTCCGCCGTTCCGTTATTTACCACGCGATCATCAAATCTGCAATTTATAAACTTAACCTTTGCACCATCTTCTATTACCGCTTTCGCACCTGTATTTCCCCTCTTTATGAAGTCGATGTCTTTTACAGTTATGTTCACGTCCTTTTTGAAAGTAACCACCGTGTTTTTTCCATAACCTATATCGTTTCTCTTAGGATTTTTAGCTCCGTCCGTTCCGTACCAATGGGTGAATTGCGGTGTGATATCCACATCACCGGTTATCGCACTTCTGGATTGATCTATTTTTCTTTTGCCCTGCTTCTCCGCATCTTTAATCGCCTGATCAAAAGTTTTTCTCACGGTTTCATCAAATTCGTAAACGTCCTTGTCAACACCTTTTACCACTCTTATTTTAAATTCTTTTATCGCTACATCTTTTTCATTGTTATAATTTAGAGTTTCTCCTCTCAACTCAACAGTGAATTCGCCATCTCTTCGGGGAGTTCCGTAAACTGACAAAGAATTCCTTTCCCACGATGCCTCAAGTCCTGTATCGGATTCTTTCACTTTTGCTGAAATTTTTGCAATCTTACTCTCCGAGCCAGAAACTCTAACCCAGTTAAATTGTTTTCGATATTTGCCTACCATCACATCGTTAAATCTATCGTGAGCCGGCTTAAACGTCAGAGGTTCGTATTTATCCATAGTTTTCGGCTTTGCTATATTCTTCGGTTCTTTAGTCGTACCCTTGTATATCGCTTTGCCGTTATTCTCAATCTCTCCCGTGACAAATACACAGTTCTCAAAGGTTGCACTACCGTTGTTCACCACCGTGTTGTCGAATTTTGTATTTTTGAAATGAACCGTCGCACCTCTTTCAATTACGACTTTCGTCCCTTTCTCATAAGGTCTCCCTTTTTTCAGAAAATCTATATTTTCAACTTCTATGTTAACTCCCGATTTAAAGGTTACAAAAGTCTCTGTGCTGTTGGTTATAAATCTCTTTGCAGGCTTATCTCTCCAATCTTGACCTTTCCAACTTACGTAATTTGGCGTTATGTTGATATCACTAGTATAGTCCGCATCTGCCTGCATTACTATTTTCTTCTTACCCTCTTTAGTCGCTTTCTCAATGAGAACATCCAGTCTGTATTGATCGTTTACTCCGTACACGAGAGTATCTTCGTCTTTTGCAAACACCCGGGCATCGCCACAAACGAGTCCGACTGCCATAAATACAGCTAATATCATCGCTGTCAATGACCTAATCCCATTTTGTTTCATATTTTCTCCTTTGCATTGCTTTACATCGGTTCCATCTGTTTATTGCCGATTACGGCTTCTAAACCGTCGTCTTTTGCGCGATTAAATCTAACCTTCGACACACAGCCTAAACTAAAAAACCATCTGTTCGTTATCACTACGTCGATTCTCTTCATTCTACTTTATAACCGATTTGTTGTCAATTTTTTCACATTTTTTACTCCTTATTCAACTGTACATATGTTCATATAGTTGATGTTATTCTGCAATTCCCTCTATATGGTGTTGCCGTATTTTCTCATTTAATATATAATATTTCAAATGGAGGTAATTTATGAAGAAGCAATATAAGGAGTTCCTAAAAGATAGATTTCTGGTCAAAATCAGCTTTTTCATAATTCTCACTGCTACTATGCTGTATGTTGCATTTTTTATAGTGAAGGATTATGAAAAGGTTGCACGCGTCATTTCAGGTTTCTTTTCCAGCATAATAAGGGCCCTATCTCCACTGTGGATAGGTCTCGTTTTAGCGTATATGTTAAATCCTCTGGTAAATCTAATCGACCAAAAAATTCTCAGGAATTTTTTACCGAAGGACAAGCGTAGACCGGAGAGGATCTCAGGTCCGACAAAAAGTCGTTTCATAAGCATATTCATCACCTATTCGATAATTTTTTTGGCAGTGATTTCCATTCTTTACGGATTTGCTTCTCTCATCAACGGAAAGCTCGTTTTTGACAGCTTCAGCCAACTTGGAAAATCCCTGTTAAACACTATCGCTTCCTATCAGGAAAAGCTGAAAGTTCTCATTTCTCAGCTTCCCGACGGAGCGTTTTCCGAACAGCTTCAAGGAGCTGCCAAATGGTTTCTCAAGTGGATTTCAAGTACCTTTAATGCAGGCACGATACTTTCTACGGTAACCGGTCTGGGATCGGTGATTTTTAACTTCTTCATTGGAATTATCATAAGCATATACCTCATCGCTGATAAAGAGTTCTTTCTCGATCTGTGGAATAAAATTCTGTATCTGTGTTTTCCGAACAAACATGTGTCCATCAGGGAAACGCTATCTGAATTAAATACAATAACCTCGAGATTTGTGCGGGGCGTTTTTTTGGATGCTACCATCGTCGGTGTTTTATGCGTTACAGCCCTTTCTATCGCTAAGGTTGAATTTGCATTATTTCTCGGAATTTTTGCCGGCATCACAAACGTTATTCCATATTTTGGACCTTTCATCGGAATGATCCCGGCATTCGCCGTGGGATTCTTTACAGACGGCATATGGAAAGGTATAGCTGCAGTCATTGCAATATTCATCGTGCAACAGATCGATGCAAACTTGTTATATCCTAAAATCGTCGGTTCTTCAACGGGGCTCAGAGCTATGTTCGTTCTCCTTGCGGTAATAGTGTTCGGCTATTATTTCGGAATTTTAGGAATGATATTGGCAGTACCTATAGCCAGTATGATTCAGCTGTTTATAGTCAGATGGGCGAGAAAGCGAGAGTTGCGCATCAATAAAGAAAAGCTGCAGGAAAGGCTCAACGGCAATGACGGTTAGTTCTACGGTTTAAATTAAAAGAATATTCGGACATAAAAATACCGACCTTCAATCATTAGATTTTTTACTCTAACTTTTGACGGTCGGTACAAAAACGGTCCCTTTTTATTTGCTCATCTATTCAAACACACTTCCTCCAACAAATTCTCTGACGATGGAATTTCTCGGAACTTCTTCCAGATAATTACCATCATCGAACTTTTCCAACATCGAAAGTATCCTCTCTCTTTCCGCTGCATAAACGGATTCTTTATCTATTCCGTCTAAAATTTTCATTGCCGATTTCTTCAATAATGGAATTTCATATATCAGAAATGTGTTAAAGAATGCATCGCAGCAATTGCTGTATGGGAAGATATTTTTATCTTCACCTTTTCTGACTTTATACCATGTAGACAGCGTGTCATAACAGCTTTTGCCACGAGTATTAAAATCTCTGACCATTCTCCTTATGAGCCTTATATCCGATGTCGCTATTCTATGGTGCAAATCCAGGCTTAAACTTGCAATAGGACTTATGTAAATTTTAAATATATCCTTTTCATCCACTTCCCAAATCAAATCGGGGTTTAATCCGTGAATACCCTCGATGACCATGATCTGATTTTCCTTAACCTTCATCACCCGCTCTCCAAAAACCTTTTTACCTGTTATGAAGTCAAATCTTGGAATATCAACCTCTTTTCCTGCAATCATCTTCTTTAACTGATCGTTGAACAGCTGCAAGTCTATGGCTTCTAAATCTTCGAAGTTCTTTTCACCCTTCTCATCCACTACCATATCATCTCTATCTATGAAATAATCATCTGTTCCGATGTATACGGAATCGAGTTCTTCCGTTTTCAAATGAATCATGAGTCTCTTTGCAAAGGTGGTCTTCCCTGAAGACGAAGGACCTGCAATCAACACTATCTTCTTCTTTTTAGCTCTTACTTCCTTCGTTATTTCAACTAATTTCTTTTCTTGGAAGGTCTCGCTGATTTGAATCACTTCGCTGATTCCACCACTTTCTATTTTCTCATTTAAATCGGAAACTCCTGCGATTCCCATTATTTTTTGCCATCTCGTGTTTTCCACAAAAGCCTCGTATATCCGCTTTTCATCATCCAATCTCGGAATTTCATCGGGATTTGCCTGATATGGAAATCTCAACAGCAAACCTCCCTTATATCTCATCAGTTGAAACTTATCAACGTATTTCGTACTCGGCGGTAAATCCATATATGAAAGCATGTAGCAATTTCTGTCAGAAGCCTCTTCATCGTCTCTAAACTGCTTTATATACGCTATTTTGCTGTCGTCCATACGTATGTTCTCCAAAAATTTCTCTTTCGCCTTATTTCCGCTGCCATACATGGATAAAAGATCTATATATTCGTCTTTCCTCGCTCTTTTTTCTTTGAAAGGAAAGTCTGCCCTTATTAACTTATCCATTTCCATTCGTATTCTCTCTATATTCTCTTCATTCAACTCTATACTTTTGTCCGGTTTTGTGTAAAACCCCTTATTCAGGGAATTGTTTATTCCGACGAGAACATTTCCGAACAGATTTTTAACAGCTGTCAAATACACGAGAACGAGTCCTTCCTGATAACTTGCAATTCCAACATTTGACCTCACATCGAACACTTCCACACAATCGCCCGAATTTATCTTGGCGTTCAACGAAGTTATCTTTCCGTTTACAGCTGCCATCATCGGTGTAAATTTTACCTTTATTTTGTTTTCACGAATTAGCTCCAGTATGCTCTTATCCTTTTCAGATATTCCGATTTTCATAGTATCTCTCCTCTGCTCTCCTAATGATTATATCACGATGCCCTCGAAAATTAAACTTTAGATATTTTGAACTACCATAAAAAATCTTCCGCATCTGTCACTAAAAAAATTTAACAAAAATATCGACTCCACCCGTCAAACTGTCAGTCTCACCGAGGGGCCGATATCAAATGACTCATATTATCGTCAACAACTCCGGTATTTCCGAAACTGCCGATTCTAATGATCAGCATTTAGAGTAAGTATATGATTTACACAAATTTCTATTAGTGTTTGTGCTCTTTCTCCAATTCATCCATCAGAGAATCAAATTCCTTAATAGCGAATTCCAATTCCGCATCATCTGCTATATCGATAATGTCGTACGGATATTCCGTATCATCGCTGTTTTCAACGTAGCCGAACAACCAAACGTCATACTCCTCTTTTTCCCTGTTTTCAACCGGTGAAAGCGCTATGTACTCCTTTGTGGCTCCGTTGTATTCAGCATCAAACACCCCGATTATATCACATTCCACTTCAACTACGCCACCTTCACTTTCAGGGTCGTCAAATTCCAAAACGATGGTATCCTCTTCGTGCTCTTCCATGTATTCCATTGCATTCTCCAGACTGTCTTTAGCCATATCTATATCCTCCACTTTATTTTTCTTTTAGTATTCTCTTTGCATATTCTAACTATATCAGCAATTCGACTTTTTTACAATAGCAAGTTTAAAGTTTGACCCTTAATCTGCAAATTTATCACTTATTTTCATCTTTTATCGAAATAGTCTCTGATGTTTTGTGCATCCCTTTTGCTTATTCCTCTGACGCCCTGAAGTCGGTCTATAGAAGCATCCTTAATTTCATCCATATTGCCAAAGAACATCAGAAGATTGTTTCTCTTCTTCTCGCCGATACCTGGTATTTCATCCAATTGAGATTTTACAACTTTTTTATCTCTCAGACTCCTATGAAATTCTATTGCGAACCTATGAACTTCTTCCTGAATGTTTCCCATATACGAAAATAATAAGGTCCTGTCTTTAAGGGGTTCTTCCACGAATTCTCCCGTTCTATCTTTGTACACCAACCGTTGTGTTCTATGACTGTCATCCTTTGCCAATCCTACTATTGAAATGTTCAAATCGTATGCTCCAACGACTTTCGCAGCAATTTCCACATGCCCCTTACCTCCATCGATTAGAATCAAATTCGGTAGCGGTAAAAATCCCACATCTCCGCTAAGCCCTCTTTCCATTCTACGCTTCAACACTTCCGCTATAGAACCGTAGTCATCGGCACCGGTTATGGATTTAATTTTAAATTTTCTGTACGCCTTTCTATTTTTTGCCAATTCATCAAAGACTACCATGGCTCCTACATTATCCACTCCGTTGGTATTGGAAATATCGTAACATTCCACCCTAAAAGCATCGTCTTCTCCCTTGAACAGTTCCACAATTTCTCCGGTTTCTTCATCGACGACATCTTGCACATAGTCTATGTCATACCCTCGGCGATTGTTATCAATTTTCGATTTTTCAATCAAATCGCTCAATTGCTTTCTTATATTGGATCGTCTGTTGTCCCTATTTTCATCTCTCGCCTGTCTGGTTTTCACCATTTCCAGCATGTCATTTTTTATCATTTCCATAAGAGCTTTTTTTTCGCCCCTAGCAGGAACTGTAATCTTCACTTTTCCAGCCCAAATTTGCGAAAGAAATTCTTCGATCAAATTCTGTTCTGCAATCCGATTCTTCACCAATATCTCACCGGGGCCTTTGCTTTTTTCACCGTAATGCTGCTTTATAAATGCACTGATGACATTCTGCTCATCTTCATCTCTATCTCTTATCTCAAATATTTCTCTTCCCGATAATTTGCCGTCTATTACGGTAAATACTACAACCTCTCCCTTTCCGTTGGCTAAAATCACATCTAGGTCTTTATCCTGACTTAAAACGACTCTCTGCTTCTCCATCAACGCCTTTGCACTTATGATGTAGTCCCTGTAAATCGCCGCTTTTTCATACTGCATTTCGCAGGAAGCCCTGTTCATTTCTTCACGTAAAAACCCGACCAAATCCATGGAGTTTCCCTTTAAAAAAGTTTTTGTCTGCTCGATTCTCTTCATATAATCAGCTTTGTTTTCCCTGTTAACGCACATTCCGTTGCACTGATTTATGTGGTAGTTCAAACATGGTCTAAATCCCGGAGGGAAATTTCTCGAAGTGCATTTTTTCAGCTTATATACTTTGCTTATCAAATCCACGATGGAATTGACTGCACCGACATCCGTATATGGTCCGAAGTAACTGCTTCCATCCTTAACCACTCTCCTGGTCTTTTCAATTCTGGGCCATTTTTCATTAGTTATCTTTATGTACGGATAAGTTTTGTCATCTCTCAGCAATATGTTGTACTTGGGTTTATATTTCTTTATGAGATTGTTTTCCAATATCAAGGCTTCCATTTCGCTGCCACACTTTATATATTCAAACTCATCGATGTGCTCGACCATAGCACGAACTTTCGAATCTTTTGAACGGCTGTTTTGAAAATACTGACTGACTCTCTTCTTCAATGACACGGCTTTTCCGACGTATATTATGTTATTCATTTTATCCTTGTGAAGATAGACTCCCGGGCTGTCGGGCAATTTTTTTAAATTTTCCTTTATATCAAACATATTGCACCTTTAATAAGGCCAGTTCCTTCTGCGTTTCTCTTCCCTTTCTATGGCAATTTTCCTGGCTTCTTCCTCTCTTCTCCTTCTCTTGATTTCCTCTATTCTCATCCTCTTTTTTTTCTTTTTGCGGTTTATGGAAATGTATATTATCAATACGAGTATTATCACTGCACTTCCAATTGCCATCATATAGTCGGATATACCGATTTTACTCCAAGGTCCGCCCGTCACGACATCTTCACCTGTTGTAACCTCAACCTGAGCAGTCACCTCACCTGCTTCCAACGCTTTTAATTTTCCTATTACCTTGCCTTTTTTTACGGGCGCTTTCATCTCCTTTAAAATTTCTAATTTGGTCTTTACCAGAGAATCCTCTCCCTCTCGTGGCAGCGTTACGTACAGATCTTCCTTTGCCACAACTTTGCAATAGCTGCTCCTACCGCCCTTTATCTTGACTTTTCCTACCTTTTCTCCTTTCGCCACGACTTTAAAAGTCCTGTATATGCTCATGAAGTAGCTCAAACTGTTGACTCCATCGTCTGTACCGGATTTTTCATCAGCTGCCCCGTAGCTGATCGCTACGAAAATATTGTCGTTTTTCTTCCCCAACACAGCTGTATACACCCTGTCTTTTTCTTTGGAAGAGAATAATTTCATACCGAGAATTTCATCTTTTTCCCTTTGTTTTTTAATCTTTTTTCCATCTTTTGAAAAACTTTCACCTTTACCTTTATCACTGAGTAACTTTTCAATCTTATCGTTGAACTTCATCTTATTTCTATAGCCGATATCAATCGCCTTGCCCAGGATCATGCTCAAATCCGCAACGGACGTTCTATCCTTATCTTTGCTTCCGTCAATGCTCTGTATCAATGTGTCCTTACACCCTAATTTTTCAACGGTTTTATTCATGGCTTTCACGAATTCTTCATTGCTTTTATATATTTTCTTCGCGAAGTAGTCCATATGAGAAGTGTTCAAATTTTCTATTAAATCAGCGACTTTGTCGCTATCATTTCCCAATTCTCCACGTTCGTAAAGCGTCAACGCTCCAATTATAGCAACCAACTTTTTAAGTTTTATTCCTTCACCGGCATTTTTTCTGAACACTATGCTGTTAGTTTTTATATCCTCCACTGCCAAACTGCTGCTATCTATAACAGGTGTTTCCGCAGCGCCTCGCACTTTTTCCATTGAAATATTAAAAATCTCCATCACAAAGAATATGATCAAAATTATCATTGCGATTGTTCTATTCTTTCTTGTTGCATTTTCTCCAATATATCTATCTCTCATTCCATTCACAATGCCTTCTCCACTTGCACAATAAACTTTCCCCGATTAAAAAAGTATATCATATTACAAGTAAAAATTACATATTCACCAAGTATATTCTCCGTCGTAAATCTCTGTGCATGATCTTCAATAAAAAAGACAGCTCCGGAACCAGCTTAAACATCCTTTGCCGTCTTTTACTTTAATGCCCCGTGTCATATTTTCCTATGGCATGAAATGCATCTATATTTAACTATTTTTACTTTTTTTACTTTTGTTTGATCGTATTCACTTTCTCGCATTCGCATAGTCATACACGGTATTTATAAATATGCGTAAAGCACAGATTATGACACAGTTCTACTTATCTTTCATATAGTACTTGGTCCAAATGGGAATTTCAGCCAGAGTCGGATGAGGCACCATAGTCTCCCTCACGGTATCAAAGCTGTGCGGTTTCAATTTTCTCTTCAAGCCTTCCCTTCTCAATCTCTTTGTCCTTTCACTTCCGATTTCTTCATTTATCGGTTCAAGGCTATGTCTACCTGCATTCATTAAATTCAAGTAAGGCTGAATCATTATGGAAGCGTCCTTTCCAATTCCATGAGCGCCTAAAATCCTACCGTTATTTTTATCTATTATAACCTTAAAAAACGCTTTGAGAGCATCTCCCGGTTCATATCCCAACGCATACCCCTTTGCAGTATCATAGTAGTTATTAACTCCCACTTGAATCTCATAACCTCGTTCTACAGCTTCTTTTTCAGTGAGCCCGATGTGTGCCACTTCCGGGTAACAGAAAGTGACCGCCGGCACCAAATTGTATTCCGCCCATCTGAACTCTTCTTCGCTCTGAGCGACAAATAGATTATGACTGACAATATCGGCTTCATAGTTCGCCTTGTGTCTGAACTGCTGTCTGCCGTTTATATCACCTACCGCCCAGATTCCTTCAACGGACGTTTCTAAAAATTCGTTGGTCATTATCCATCCGTTTTTGTCCACCTTTATATCCGTGTTCTCAAGATTCAGCAAATCTCCATTGGAAACGACTCCGGAAGCTATTAGAATCTCATCTACAGCTACTTCTGTGAGTTTTTGAGTGGTTTTATCTGCTATGGTAATGATTTTTTTGCCGTTTTCCACTCTTACAGATTTCATTGCCTTATTTAAAAACACTTCTATCCCGTTGTGCTTCATATGTTCCAACACCGCTGCTGAAATCTCTTCATCTTCCTTGGGAACCAGCCTGACATTTCTCTGTATTATCTTCACTTCTGTGCCCAAAGCCGAAAAGGTGCTTGCAAATTCAGTTCCTATAGGGCCTCCGCCGATTACTCCCAACGATCTGTACGGTTCTTTTGGATATTTTTCGCCGAAGAAGGTTTCACTGGTCACATATCCCGCCTCTTCAAGTCCGTCTACTTCCGGAATTCTCGTTCTACCACCTACGTTTAAAATAATCTTATCGGCAGAAATCAATTGTTTTGTCCCTTCGCTCAGCTCCACTTCCATCGTCTTATTATCTATGAAAGAAGCCACTCCTCGATAAACATCCAGATTTTTTTGTCTCAGATAGAACTTCTCCAATCCTTTGCTCTCATCTATTTTATTCCATACTCTCTCTGACAACACCTTCCAGTCAAGGTGTATGTTGTCCGCTTTAACGCCGATTTTATCAGCTTCTTTAAATTCTCTCAGCATCTCTGTGGCAGTTACCATCACCTTGGTGGGAATACAGCCTCTGGTCAGGCAAGTTCCACCGAACTTTCCCTTTTCCACCTGTGCCGCCTTTAACCCGGCTTCCATGGCGTGCTCAAGGACGATGTTCCCTGCTCCGGTTCCCACTATAATTATGTCGTATTCCTTAATTTCTCCTCGAATTCTATTTGCCATCATACTCCTCTTTCCTCTTACATCGTACTTTCATATTGTTCATAGTCCTATTTATTTTAATCGAGTTCTCATTTGATTTTCTCTCGTTTATTTTAGTATAGTGTAAGTTATTGTTACCCTGTGAGCAGTCAACAAAACATTTCTATTTGAGGATTTGTTCCGTTTATTCTTCCATCCTTCGGCTGTTGCTTAGCCATAGCATCAACCACCGCCATTCCATTTACCAACAGATGTGCATATCTCGATTTATCCTAAAATAGGAATTGGTTAGGCATATGAATTTTGGTGGTCAATAAACTCTTTATCTATTTCTTCAACGGTCATTTCCGTATGTGCGTCTGGATTTTCATGAAGTCTCGTCATCAATATTTCCCTCGCCATGTCAGCGAACTCATCGGCTGTTTTTTTGCAGTACTCGAAAACATCTGCAGTTCCACTCGAGCATCTCCCCCAATCGGATAAATACCCAATTATTTCAAAGAAATCATCGTTGTAAGATTCAAATCTCTTCGTTTCAGTCTTATTCAAATAGCCGCAAATACAATTGACAAATGAATAATATAATTGTGGCGAACGAAGGGGCAATGAATTATACTCTCTGTTATGAAAACTGGCATCGATGATATGGGATTTGCGCACATCATCCACCGTAGGCTTATTCTCTATTTTCACTGTAGTTTGAAGATAGGCATAATAGGTTTCCTTATCGAAAAATTGGCTGTCTACCGCAATCAATGCTCCCCACGTACTGTCATCATATTGAAATGCCATAATGGCTCCGTTCATATATTTGCTTTCAACCGGAACAGGTGGCGCCACTCTCTTCTTAGGTTTTGCCCTTTTGACGCTTATTTTGTCCAAAAATTTTGCGAGATGTGCTCTTCTTTGGCGCAGGAATTTTTCATCGGCACCCAACTCCTCGGCTAAGGCTAAATCTTTTTCACTTTGAATCGCTGCCTCAACTTCACTGAGAAAATCATCATCTAACATACCCACTTCCCACATGCAGTGTGCCAGACTGAACATCACGTTAAATCTATCGTCACCATCTATTTCAGAAAGCAAATCATCTTTTATATCCCTTGGCTCCTCCCCGCGATTGTACCTCGTAAAAAATTCATCCTTAGTATCACATGAAGCATCGTTTCCAAAAATTGTTGCATTCCAAGTTCCCACAGCGTCCTCCTCGTATTCCATCCATAACCGGAATTTAATTCTCTGCCATCGCCAAAAGAAATAAATCAGAGTATTTACCTTTGTTTTGTCAAATAATACTCCTATTTCCTCTTCTTCGCATACATCACGGGCCCAATTCTCCCGTAACTGCCAATTTGCAGTTCTAGATATCTGCCAATATTATACCATTTTCACTGTGTTTTTTCTAAGAAATATATCACAGGACAGATAGTGTAAAATAATTGTGGAGTTTTTAAAGGAAATAAAATCGAGAAACCAGCACGTTGGAAATTACGTCAAGCAAAAATTCCACAACAACTTTACACTTTCTACAAGGCATGAATATTTGACATATGTCAAAAACAATGTTATACTTAGTCCAAGTTATTGACATATGTCAGAAAGGAATCGCCATGCCAAGGCCCAAAAGATGCAGGAAAATATGCAAATATCCCAACATCTGGAGCTTCTCTCCTGATGAATCGGGAAATTCTGAAACAATTGTATTCATGCTTGATGAATTTGAAACTATTCGCTTAATAGACTATGAAAAGATGACACAAGCAGAATGTGCATCTGCCATGGGAGTATCCCGAGGAACCGTTGCGGGAATTTATGAAAACGCTCGCTTCAAAATTGCAGATGCTATTGTAAATGGAAAGCGACTTCGCATTACAGGCGGGTCTTATCACATCGATTCCATACCGGCAAGCAGCACAATCAGTGAAAAAGGAGAAAACATTATGAGAATCGCAGTTACATATGAACGGGAGTTAATCGGACAACACTTCGGAAAAACAGAACAATTTAAGATTTATGATATAGCAGATGGAGACATTGTCTCATCCAAAATCATCGATACCAACGGTTCCGGTCATGGTGCCCTCGCAGGTTTTCTACGTGCTTCAGAGGTAGAAGTTCTAATTTGCGGAAACATAGGAGCGGGTGCACGAAATGCACTATCAGAAGTCGGCATCAATCTATTCCCCGGAGTTACCGGCAGCGTGGATGAAGCCGTAAAAAGCTATCTTTCAGGGTCTTTGCAATATAATCCGAATACTGAATGCAGCCATCACGATCACGACCACGATCATGGCGAAGGACATAGCTGTCACCATGGAGACTGCGATTCACACCGACACGAATAACGAAATGTATTATTTCTAGAATAAATGTTAAAATTATTGGGCTTTTATTCTGGTTTTCAATATGCAAAAAGCGTCTCATCAAAGACGCTTTTTGTGTTGTAATCTCATGCTAAAATTAACTTTTACCCGATATATTCAACTATTTTCTGAAAAAATAGTCCGCAAGTTGGTATCCGTTGGCAAAGTATTCACCGGTCTGTCCGGAATCTTCTGTGAATTCCCTGCTTTCATCAACCGACCTCTCATCATCGCTCCGGTAAATCACATACGGAACCGGCACAGATGTATGTGTTCTAAGATAAATCGGGGTCTTATGGTCCGGTACGACCAAAACTTTAAAAGGTTCTCCTGTGCTCTTTAAATATTCGACAACTGGCTTCAATACCTTTTCGTCGATATCTTCAAGACACTTTACCTTGCCCTCGACATCTCCCTGATGACCACACTCATCCGGAGCTTCCACGTGCATGTATACGAAGTCTTTTCCTTTTTTAAACTCCTCTATAGCTGCGTTGGCTTTTCCCGTGTAGTTAGTATGCAAGTTGCCGGTAGCCCCTTCAACATCGATGCTGTCGAGCCCTGCACAAAGAGCTATACCCTTGATGAGATCAACGGCACTGATTGCACTGCCCGTTATATGATACTTTTCAGTAAAATTGCTCAGAGCCGGCTTCTTGCCTTGACCCCAAATCCACATGGTATTGCCCGGTCTCAATCCTTTTTCAATCCTTGCTAAATTTACAGGATGATTTTTCAAAATTTCGTAACTCTCCTTCATGATGCTCAAAATCAAGTCACTGTTGTCGCCCTTCGGCAAATGCTCTCCGGTTATTTGTCCCAGCACATCGTGCGGTGGCGTAAACTTCCCGCTCACGCTACCATTTTCCATTATCATGCAATGCCTATAACTAACTCCCGTATAGAACTTCACACTGCTGTATTTTGGGTTTTCAGACAATTTTTTAGCAACATCTCTGATGAGCACATCCGCTTCTTCTGTCGTTATATCTCCGGAACTGTGGTCCACAATTTCTAAATCTTCATAAGCCGTTTCCGGCTCTCCTCTGTCGCTGACCGTTATTATGTTCACTCTGAAAGACACGTCGGTATCCTTCATGTCTATACCTATGCTGGCTGCTTCTAAAGGTGATCTTCCCGTCAGATATACTTTCGGATCGTATCCCATAACTGACAAATTGGCAGCATCGCTTCCCGGAGCAATCCCGTCGGGTACAGTTTTCACACTTCCGACTTTCCCCTTTTGAGCCAACTCCGTTACAGTTGGCATATTTGCAACATCAAGTGGTGTCTTATCTCCCAGTTCCTCTATTTTTTCATCTCCCGCTCCATCAGGAACTAAAACAAAATACTTCATAATTTCCCTCGTTTTATTTGCCGTACTTCTTTGAGCTGTTAAGCCTCTAAAGGTTGGCATCTTCAAATTCCTTCATAAATTCTATTAACTTATCTACGCCTTCCATAGGCATTGCATTGTAAATTGATGCTCGCATTCCTCCAATGCTCCTGTGACCTGCCAAGTTCACAAGACCTTTTTCTCTAGCCTGTGCCACGAAATTTTTATCCAAATCCGCATTCCCCGTAACGAATACCACGTTCATCAAGGATCTGTCTTCTACAGCAACCGGACAGCTGTACAATTTGCTGTTATCTATGTGCTCGTACAGCTTCGCAGCCTTTTCTACATTGTTTTTCTCAATAGGCTCAATTCCACCTTCTCTCTTGATTTTTTTGAAAACTTCTCCTGCAACATATATGGGGAAGCACGGTGGCGTGTTGTAAGCGGAATCGTTATCAGCATGTATTTGATAGTTAAGATAAGTCGGCGTGTTTTCAGGTGCAAACCCGATTAAGTCTTCCCTTATGATGACCAGCGTCATACCTGCGGGTCCTATGTTTTTCTGAGCTCCTGCATAAATCAGTCCGAACTTGCTCACATCAACCTTTTCAGACAATATGCACGATGACATATCCGCTACTAAAGTTACGTCTTCAAAATCCACGTCTTCATTGTAGTGGGTACCGTAAACGGTATTGTTATATGTGATGTGAACATAATCTGCATCAGGTCTTATTTCATCTTTTGAAACCTTAGGAATATACGTAAAAGTATCGTCTTGCGAAGAAGCTACAACCTTGATATCTCCAAATTTCTCTGCCTCTTTAGCCGCTTTTTTCCCCCAGGTCCCGGCAACTATATAGTCTGCCTTTTTAGAATTCCTGAGAAGATTGATAGGCACCATTGCAAATTGCAAAGTAGCTCCGCCTTGAAGGAATAAAACCTTGTAATTGTCCGGAATTTCCATAATTTCTCTCAAATCTTTTTCCGCATCTTCCATCACTTTTACAAACTCTTTTGATCTATGAGACATTTCCATTATGGACTGTCCGCTACCCTGATAATTGAGCAACTCAGACTGAACTTTCTCTATCACTTCTACAGGTAGCACCGATGGTCCTGCTGAAAAATTAAACACTCTGTTATACATTGTTATTTCCTCCTCGTTTCAATGTTTATCTTTTGATTATATCAATTTAACGCACTGTAGTCAATTTTTATGAAGGGTCACTATATGTTAATACTTCACTTTATTTCTAATCATTCTCTTACATATGTGATATCATTTAATCTTTGGTCTGTGTATTTAAAAAATATTCCATATACTAAAGAAACTGCTCAAAACTGAACAGTTCCCTAGTATATTTATCATTCTGTCTCGGTGCTAATTTTATAATTTGATATAAAGCTCACTCAATATAATTATCTTATATTATTACAT
>KI535275.1 GCA_000488855.1 Eubacterium brachy ATCC 33089
CCACCAAGGTCGAAAGGCCTGATTGTACCTTAAAAACTGAATATACAATGTGTAAAACAAATTTTACAACGAAACGAAATCGAGAAAAATCCGAAAGGATAAGAAAGTATGCAAAAGCATACGTATCAGTAATTAGAAACTAAGCAAGTTTTTCTGTAAGAAAAAGAAGATTAGGGTAAATTACTACGATTTTGAAAGATACGTAAAGTATCTAAACCGAGAAACCAGAAAAAGCTTATTCACTTTAAGAATAGTTAAAGACCTACGGGGACGCTACCGTAGGCAGTAAGGTCAAGCAAATAAGAGCATAAGGCGGATGCCTTGGCACTGGGAGCCGAAGAAGGACGTGACAAGCTGCGATAAGCCACGGGGAGGAGCAAATATCTATAGATCCGTGGATTTCCGAATGCGGGAACGCACCTACAGTAATATGTAGGTATCCTTAGCTAAAAACATAGGCTAAGAGAAGGTAACGGGGTGAACTGAAACATCTAAGTAACCCTAGGAAGAGAAAGAAACATCGATTTTCTAAGTAGCGGCGAGCGAAAGGGAAAGAGCCCAAACCATGTTTAGGCATGGGGTTGTGGACCACCAAAGAGGAAGGTTTATATATAGTCAAATGGCTCTGGAAAGGTCAGGCGAAGAGAGTGAAACCCTCGTAGATGAAATGTATAAATTACCAAGGTGGCACCAGAGTAGGTCCGGGCACGTGAAACCCGGATTGAAGCAGGGGGGCCCACCCCCCAAGGCTAAATACTACCCAGTGACCGATAGCGAATAGTACCGTGAGGGAAAGGTGAAAAGAACCCCGGGAGGGGAGTGAAATAGAACCTGAAACCTTATGCTTACAAGCAGTGGGAGCTAAAGTGACCACGTACTTTTTGTAGAACGGGCCAACGAGTTATGGTGTGTAGCAAGGTTAAGGTGCTGGAGCACCGGAGCCGTAGCGAAAGCGAGTCTTAATAGGGCAAAAGTTACATGCTGTAGACCCGAAACCGGGTGACCTATCCATGTGCAGGTTGAAGCGAGAGTAAAATCTCGTGGAGGACCGAACCCATATCCGTTGAAAAGGGTTGGGATGACGTGTGGATAGCGGTGAAATTCCAATCGAACTCGGAGATAGCTGGTTCTCCTCGAAATAGCTTTAGGGCTAGCCTCAAGGAAAAGATACACGGAGGTAGAGCACTGAATGTTCTAGGGGCCTTCACCGGTTACCGAAAACTATCAAACTCCGAATGCCGTGCAATCATACTTGGGAGTCAGACTATGGGAGATAAGTTTCATGGTCGAAAGGGAAACAGCCCAGACCCACAGCTAAGGTCCCAAAATGTAAGTTAAGTGGAAAAGGATGTGAAGTTGCATAAACAGCTAGGATGTTGGCTTAGAAGCAGCCACTCATTTAAAGAGTGCGTAATAGCTCACTAGTCGAGTGACTTTGCGCCGAAGATAAACGGGGCTAAACTTACTACCGAAGCTTGGGAACTAGAAATAGTTGGTAGAGGAGCATCCTGTGAAGGCTGAAGCCAACCTGGAAGGGTTGGTGGACAACACAGGAGAGAGAATGTTGGCATGAGTAGCGAGAGGCAGGTGAGAATCCTGCCCGCCGAAAATCTAAGGTTTCCTGAGGAAGGTTCGTCCACTCAGGGTTAGTCGGGGCCTAAGCCGAGAGCGAACGCTGTAGGCGATGGACAACTGGTAGATATTCCAGTACCACCGAATGTCGTTATAAGTGAAGTGGGGACACAGAAGGATAGGTTGAGCGCACCGTTGGTAGAGTGCGTCCAAGCGTTAAGGGAGCTGAAGCAGGCAAATCCGCATCAGCAATTCTGAGGCGTTACGGGGAGTCTAAAAAGACGGAAGCAACTGATTTCATACTGTCAAGAAAAGCCGCTAGCAAGACACTAGGTGCCCGTACCGCAAACCGACACAGGTAGATGAGGAGAGAATCCTAAGGCGAGCGAGAGAACTATTGTTAAGGAACTCGGCAAAATTACCCCGTAACTTCGGGAGAAGGGGTGCCTGCGAAGAGCAGGCCGCAGTGAATAGGCCCAGGCGACTGTTTACCAAAAACACAGGTCTCTGCTAAAGCGAAAGCTGAAGTATAGGGGCTGACGCCTGCCCGGTGCTGGAAGGTTAAGGGGAATGCTTAGCGCAAGCGAAGGTGTGAACTTAAGCCCCAGTAAACGGCGGCCGTAACTATAACGGTCCTAAGGTAGCGAAATTCCTTGTCAGGTAAGTTCTGACCCGCACGAAAGGCGTAACGATCTGGGCACTGTCTCAACAATAGACTCGGTGAAATTGTAGTACCGGTAAAGATGCCGGTTACCCGCAGCAGGACGGAAAGACCCCATGGAGCTTTACTGTAGCTTGATATTGAGTTTTGGCATTGCATGTACAGGATAGGTGGGAGACAGAGAAGTTAGGACGCCAGTTTTAGCTGAGTCACCGTTGGGATACCACCCTTGTAATGTTGAAATTCTAACCGTGCGCCGTAATCCGGTGTCGGGACAGTGTCTGGTGGGCAGTTTGACTGGGGCGGTCGCCTCCTAAAGAGTAACGGAGGCGCCCAAAGGTTCCCTCAGTGCGGACGGAAATCGCACGGAGAGTGCAAAGGCAAAAGGGAGCTTGACTGCGAGACCAACAAGTCGAGCAGGGACGAAAGTCGGGCTTAGTGATCCGGTGGTACCGAGTGGAAGGGCCATCGCTCAACGGATAAAAGCTACCCTGGGGATAACAGGCTGATACCGCCCAAGAGTCCACATCGACGGCGGTGTTTGGCACCTCGATGTCGGCTCGTCTCATCCTGGGGCTGAAGTAGGTCCCAAGGGTTGGGCTGTTCGCCCATTAAAGAGGTACGCGAGCTGGGTTCAGAACGTCGTGAGACAGTTCGGTCCCTATCCGCTGTGGGCGTTGGAAATTTGAGTGGAGCTGCCCCTAGTACGAGAGGACCGGGATGGACGTACCGCTGGTGCACCAGTTGTTCTGCCAAGGGCATAGCTGGGTAGCTAAGTACGGAAGGGATAAGCGCTGAAAGCATCTAAGTGCGAAGCCCCCCACAAGAAAAGATTTCCTCCTTAAAAGGTAAGACTCGTGGAAGACTACCACGTAGATAGGTCGGAGGTGTAAGTGCAGCAATGTATTGAGCTGACCGATACTAATAGGTCGAACGCTTGACCAATGGTCAAAGGTTAGAAAGATATTTACATAATTGAGATATTCAGTTTTAAAGGTACAATCAAAATAGTATTTAAAAGAAATACGAAGAATGAAAAAGTGCGAAGCACGAAAATCTGGTGACAATAGCACGGAGGCTACACCTGTACCCATCCCGAACACAGAAGTTAAGTTCCGTAGCGCTGATGATACTTGGCGGGCGACTGCCTGGGAAAGTAGGACGTTGCCAGTT
>KI535276.1:0-2245 GCA_000488855.1 Eubacterium brachy ATCC 33089
CTGTCTGTCTGTCTGTCTGTCTGTCTGTCTGTCTAATGATTATGTCTCTTTGACCTAGCATTGTCAATCTCTTTCCGCTAAATATTTAAACTAGCTTTTCTTACGTCATACCTAACCGAATCCGTATGTATATGATACCATACTTATTGTCCGCTGTCAAAATTGAATTGCGATTTTATATTTAAAAATTTTTAGTGAAATTCATACAAGTAAAAACCCGAGAGGACTTTTTAAATTTCCCCTCGGATTTTGCTAAATGATAACTCTCTCTACCTTTCATTGCGATAATTATGAATTTTAACATTTTTCACAATCAGAGAAAATTTACATTCTACTCTTTATAACTATCATCTTGTAAAGCTTATTTTTTTATCGCTTTTCTTCTCATGATTTCATATTTCCCTTAAAATGCGGATACTTTCAATATCACTTGTATTTTTCAAAGGAGAAATCGAATTGTCACCGGAAAAGAATCGATGTAATTTCTTCTAAAATGTTCGCTGTGAAACTTTCATATTAAAAGAACCGTTCATCATTTGAACGGTTCTTCACATGCTTAATTCAAAGAATTTGTAAATTTAAACGAGTTTTATCCGACGTCAATTTCAAATTTAATCGCCGTGTTATTACATTTCTTTCCTTCTTTTGTTTACATATCTCGCACTGAAGATTCCTACCAATGCCAGTCCCATTAAGCTGCCGTACACGCCGGCACCGCTGTCATCTCCTGTCTTAGGAGGATCATTTGGCTTCTTCGGCTCCTTCGGAGTGTCCTGAGTGTTGGTAATTACAAACCCGCTTTCAGCATCTCCTTTTATACTTGCTGTATATCCGGCTACCTCGTCCTCTGTGATCTCATATCTGATCTCCTTGCCATCCTTGTATTTATCCAAGTTTTCAAAAGTGCATTTCCAGCCGTCATCCTTTGTTATCTTCTTGCTGTCTATCATTTTGCCATCGGCAAGCAAGTTGACCGTAACACTCTTCGCAGGATTTCCAACCCATCTTTTTTCCACTGAAACGGATGTTTTTCCCGTGATGGTATTCGTTATGACAAAACCGTCTTTCGCATTTCCTGAAACATTTGATACATATCCTTCAATCTTATTTTCTTTCACAGTGTATGCAATTTCATGTCCGTCTTTATCATCGTACTTAGGAAGGTTTTTGAATTCACCTTTCCATCGAGATGCTTTATCTAACGTTACACTCTTTCCGGTGTCTTTGCCGTCTGCAAGTAAATTCACCTTAACTAAATCCGCTTCTTTGCCTATCCACTTCTTCTCTACGGGAACATTGATTTTTTCATTATTCGTGTTCTTAATTTTAAACCCGTCCTCTGCATTTCCCGTAATTTCGCTGTCATAGTTAGGCTCATCGATTTCCTGTATTTTGTATTCTATTTTGCTGCCGTCCGGCTTATACTTAGGTAAGTCTTTAAACTCGTGTTTCCAACCGTTTGCTTCGCTCAGTTCTGCATGTTCTTTCACAACGCCGTCTGCAAGCAAGTTAACTCTTACCTTTTCAAGTTTAGGTCCGACCCATGTCTTCTCCACAGGAATCTTGATTTTCTCATTATTCGTGTTCTTGATTTTGAACCCGTCCTCTACATTTCCCGTAATCTCGCTGTCGTAGTTAGGCTCATCGATCTCCTGTATTTTATATTCTATTTTGCTACCGTCCGGCTTATACTTAGGTAAGTCTTTAAACTCGTGTTTCCAACCGTTTGCTTCGCTCAGTTCTGCATGTTCTTTCACAACGCCGTCTGCAAGCAAGTTAACTCTTATCTTTTCAAGTTTAGGTCCGACCCATGCCTTCTCCACAGGAATCTTAATTTTCTCGTTATTCGTATTCTTTACCGTAAATCCGCTTTCAGCACTTCCCGTAATTTCACTATCGTAGTTTTGAACAGGCTCTTCCTTTAGGGTATATGCAATCTTCTTTCCTTGATCATCGTATTTATCTAAATTTGCAAATGTATGTGACCAGTTGTTTCCCGCATTTAACTCCGCTTTTTCTTTTTCTACTCCATTGGCAAACAGCTTTACTACCGCTTTCTCTCCTTTGTGTCCGATCCATGTCTTGTTGACAGGGATAGACACTTTGCCTGTGATAGTATTCACTATCTGATATACGTTATCTGAAACATTCT
This sequence comes from Eubacterium brachy ATCC 33089, assembly GCA_000488855.1. Lineage (GTDB taxonomy): Bacteria > Bacillota > Clostridia > Peptostreptococcales > Anaerovoracaceae > Gallibacter > Gallibacter brachus. The sequence continues at coordinate 2,153 of KI535276.1, forward strand.
TAATAGATGACGTGTATCCTTCTACAGGTTCTTCCTTTACTGTGTATTCTATTTTCTTACCCTTCTTGTATTTTGGAAGGTTTTCAAATTTAA
>KI535276.1:2345-4361 GCA_000488855.1 Eubacterium brachy ATCC 33089
GAAGGTTTTCAAATTTAAATTCCCAGTTATTTGCCTTTGTCGCTTTTGTTTCCTGTATCTTTGTGTTGTCCACATAAAGACCTACGGTGATTTCATCAGGTCTCTTCTTATCTTTGTCGTTATCGTCAAGCCACTTTTTATCTCCCTTAACATCAACTGTTTCCGGTTTGTGTTCATTTATTATGTCATATCCTGTGGCTGTTTTTTCATAAGAAGCTGTATATCCTTGGATTTCATCCTCTTCTACGGTGTAGTTTATCAGATTCCCATCGTTATCATACTTATCTAAATCATCGAACTTGTAACTCCACTTTCCTGTCGGATCCGGTTTCAAAGTTTGATTTTGTATAGGAGCACCGTTCGCCAAAAGCTTGACTTCAACTTCATCAGGCCTGATACCGTCTTGGTTATCTCCGTCCTTCCATTTCTTATCTCCTGATATTGAGGTTTTTTCCTTTTTATTTTCCACTTCTTTGAACACTTCTTTTGTCGCATCTTTAAAGTCGCTCTTTTTAACCTCGATTCCCTGTTCGGACTTCACATATCCTCGTGGAGCTTTGGTCTCTCTCAACGTGTAATTGTCCTTTGCAAGATTGGCTACATGTCCGTTTCCGTCGGCATCGGTAGTTATTTTGCCGACAACATCCCCTGAAGCGTTTTTGACTACATCAAATTCCGCTCCTGCAAGTCCTTTGCCGTTTTCATTTTTTTTGAAAACTTTAATCGAAAAGTCGTTTCCACCGTTTTTAGGTTCAAATTTCACGTCCTTGTAGTTGTTTCCCGAGCTTCCCAACAATCCCATATGTTGAGCGGTGAAAGAAGTCGTTCCCTTATCTGTAATGAGTTCAACTCTGCTACCGTTGCTTATACCGGTATTTGTCAAATATATTTTATTGTTCGCTGAATCTATATAGAAAAACTTTCCAAATCCGTCTCCCGGAGTCAACGGTGAATCTTTTTTCGTATAATTTTCTCCATTGACTTTGACTTCCTTAATTTTTTCAGCCATCCCCGGTTTCTTAAAATTCAATATCAACTGATGATAGCTGAAGTTCAACGCTGATGATGCGATTTCCAAATCAGGAGTATTTTCATTTCCCGCATTGGGTTTAGGCGGCGTTACATTTCCACCTCCACCGGTATCCAATTTCGAATACACTATGCTCTTGGAATCGTGCATATTTCCAAACGCATTGGCATTTTTAACCGTTACCGTCACTTTTTCCGTATCCGTTGTAATCTCGATCTTATCGTTATTTTTTACGGCTGATAAAAAGATATCCGGATCAGTTTCGGATAACATATATTTTTTACCCGATTTTAAATCGCTTTTATTTGAAACTTTTGTAAACGATTCACCATTTACCTTTATTTCCTTAATCTTTTTCAGCTGTTCCATGGTCTTCACTTTCAATGAACATCCGAATATACCGTTTCCTGTACTTCCCGTTATGTCAATAGAGTGTTGTTCTCCTGCCATTACCGGAATGTTCAAAGTGGAAAAGACCAACGTAAATATCAATGTCATTGATAATACAAAGCTCTTTAATCTCCTTTTCAATTTCCCCTCCTTTGTTTTATTAGTTATTACTAACATAATAATAGTAATATACGACCGGTTCATTGTCAATGAAATTTCCGTTCAACATTGTTTTTTATCGTTAGTTTCGTCACTTTTCGGTTGTCATGATAATCCATTCATGGCGTTGTCAATAGAAATATTTTATCGCCATCATTCTAAAATCAGCTCATGATTTTTCCTGTGAAATTCATACATTAAAAGAACCGTCCAAAACTTGGACGGTCCAATGTATTTAATTCAATAAATTCTCAAACTCAAACATTCTCCAACCGACATAGATTGCGAGCTGAATTATTACATTTCTTTTCTTCTTCTGTTTGCACGCCTTGCACCCAGAATACCTACCAATGCAAGCCCTATCAAACCACCATACACTCCGGCATTTCTATCGTCACCTGTCTTAGGCGGCTCTTTCGGGGTCTTCGGTTTCTTAG
>KI535277.1:0-23981 GCA_000488855.1 Eubacterium brachy ATCC 33089
CAGGATTTGCAAACAGAAGAAGAAAAAATAAATAGATAATTTAAATCCGATGTAAACTATACCGACTGACGAGAAATTATATGAAAAGTTTAATTCTCGAAGTCGGTATTTTTGCAGATAAATTCAAATTCATATATTACTGTGAACATTATTAAAAAATTTGTTTAGGCTGAAAGAATGGGGGTAAAAGCAATGTAGTTACCTTGGCTATGCTAAAGGTGTAAAATATTACTAGACAGTAGATGTGGTTTTGGAGGAACAAAAAAATGAGTAAAATAGTAGTAGTAGGAGCTAACCATGCGGGAACAGCTGCAATTAACACAATGCTGGACAATTACAGCGGAAATGAAGTTGTAGTACTTGAAAGAAATTTCAATACGAGCTTTTTAGGATGCGGTATGGCTTTGTGGATTGGAGATCAGATTCAAGGCGGCGGTGAAGGACTGTTCTACAGCAGCCCCGAACAACTGAGAGAAAAAGGAGCCAAGGTCAGCATTAACACAGAAGTTGAAAAAATAGACTTCGATAAAAAAATTATCTATTACTCAAATAAAGAAGACGGAAAAGTGGAAGAAAGCTATGACAAGTTGATATTGGCAACAGGGTCATTGCCGATTATTCCGCCAATTCCGGGCAGAGAATTGGAAAACGTTCAACAGGTAAAACTTTATCAGGACGCTCAAGCGGTTATTGAAAAGTTGAAGCTGGGTGGAATTAACCACGTTACGGTGGTGGGTTCAGGATACATAGGAGTAGAGCTTGCGGAAGCATTCAAGAGAAAAGGCAAGGAAGTTGCATTGCTCGATATAGCTGACGGATGTCTGACAGGATATTACGATCCGGAATTTTCGAATTTGATGAAGCAAAACTTAATCGACAACGGAATTGATTGCAAGTTCGGTCAAGCTTTGGAAGAAATTAAGGGAGACAAGAAAGTTGAGGCGGTTAAGACTTCAAACGAAGAATTTGCTACCGATATGGTGATTCTATGCGTTGGATTCAGACCGAATACCGAGCTTGGAAAGGGCAAGCTGGAACAGTTCAAAAACGGTGCTTACATAGTTAATAAAAAACAGGAAACAAGCGTTAAAGACGTGTATGCAATCGGAGATTGTGCTACGGTTTACGATAATGCAGTAGATGGTATCAACTACATCGCTCTTGCGACAAATGCGGTAAGATCAGGCATTATTGCAGCACATAACGCATGTGGAACCGCAATTGAATCCATCGGAGTTCAGGGCTCAAACGGTATATCGATATACGGATTGCATCTGATTTCAACTGGTTTGACTGCGGAAAAGGCGGCTAAATTCGGATATGAAGTTGAAACAACTTCATTTGAAGACAATCAGAGACCTGAATTTATGAAAGAGAACGATATAGTGAAAATCAAAATTGTCTACGACAAGAAGACCAGAAGAGTATTGGGTATGCAGTGCGCTTCGAGATATGATATGTCTATGGTGAACCATATGTTCTCATTGGCCATTCAGGAGCATGTGACAATTGACAGAATAGCGCTATTGGACATTTTCTTCTTGCCACATTTCAACAAGCCGTATAACTACATTACAATGGCGGCGTTAACTGCAAAATAAGACATGATTCAATTGTATAACATGTAATTATTAATAAAAATAGGTAGAAAAGGGTACTGACCACCGAAAGTTAGATCAAAAATCTGATGATCGGAGGTCGGTATTTTTATTGCAGAAGTGTCAGGCACGGATAATCTATGATATAATACTTGTGGTTGAATAAAAACAACAAGTACGTATATGGGAGAAAATTGTAAATGTTTGGAAGAAAGTCGACTAAGAAAAAAAATAATAGAATTATCAATGAAAATTTCAGGAATCTGTTTAATGAAATAATATATGTAAAGCCGGATCGAAAAACAAGGAAACATCTCAGAGAAATGTTGAATTTCATGGGTAAGGGAGATGGATTTTTGGCATATGGATTCATAGATGATGACAGCGGATTTAACTTCAGGTTGCTCTGTTCTGCCAGCGTTAAAAATGGAATGATGACTATGGGTAAGTTTGACGATACGGGATTTTTAGCAGTGCACAGAAGAGTATTGGATCACTGTGAGTTCATGGTAATCGATAATTTTCAAGTGGACACATCACATCTCTCTAAAGAGATAAAGATGATAAATAAGACTTATAGCTGTGTGGACCCCAAAATTCAGAAAATGAGAGAGAAAAAGATTATGGACGAGTTTAGAAGCAGAGAGCACCCTGATGACATAAGAGTGGACTTGTACAACGACCAAATCGGAGTGGAATTGGTATGGGTGAGATGTTGTGACAGCTCAGGTCAAGATTTTACAGGAAGGCTGATAAATGAGCCATACAAGAATTTTGGTGTACATAAGGGAGACATGATAGAATTTTCCATAGTGAGAAGCGAGGGTGAACTTGTAAGCATAGGAGTTATATAAAATTCGACTGTTCAGGAAATAGTAAAGTCGGCAAAGTAGAGCGATGTTAGCATGCTTTATCAGTGAAAGCGGGAGAACATCGCTTTTTATATGCCATAACGCAAATTTTGATTTTACTTTTGCATAGAAACGGAGAATCGCTTGAATTTCAAAAGTAATGTGCAGTCAGAAAGATATTTAGAAAAAAATCTAAATACTTCTTGACTTTTTATTTTGGTAGAGTTAATATCTATTTAGATAGAATTCTAAATTATTATTTGACAATTATTTAAACGGATATGAAGAGGTAGTTAAATGGGAATGAACGATACTATAAAGGCAATTTCCGATCCTGTTCGCAGAGATATTCTAGAAATGCTCAGATCGTCACGAAAATCGGCAGGAGAGATTGCAAAAGAATTTGAACTGACCGATGCAACGGTGTCATATCACTTAAGACAGCTGAAAAAAGCTGATCTGATCACAGCTGAAAAGGACAAAAATTTTATATACTACAGTCTAAATGCATCGGTTTTTGAAGATGTGTTAATGTGGATATACAGTTTCAAAGCGTGAAAGAAGGAGGATAACTATTCATGACAGCCGTTCATGCAAAGATCATGGCAATGTGAAAATTAACTGATGAATACAGCTGGAAATCATGCACTCATCGAGCACATAATCGAAAGGAGAGAAAATATGAAGGGAAAAAGTGAAAAAATGAAAGAAATCGTAATTATGGAAGAGGAATACCAAGAAAATAACCCGGAACATATCGACAGGATGTTGAAGAAGAATAGTACGCTGATATCTGCTGTAATAGTAACGTTATTACCTATGGCATTGGGAATATATTACTACGATAATCTCCCAGATCAGGTAGCAATCCATTTTTCATTTGGAGGAAATCCAAACAGCTATATGAGTAAAATGTTTGGCATATTGATACCGCCGGCAGTCATGGCTATTGTGGAAATCGCCATATTCAGAACGAGAAAAATATCGCGAAAAAAAGGGCGAGGCGGGGTTAACCTAAAAGGAATGCACCTGATGCTTTGGCTTATAGCATTGATGTCTGTATTTGTTAATGCCAGCATAATATACTACAACTTGGGGATAAAAATGGATATTGTAAAAATCGGTTGCATATTGTGCGGCATAGTCCTTACAGCATTGGGGAATTATATACCAAAGGAGAGTTTCTTCCCGAAGGAATATATGAGCCTACCTAAAAGTTTGAAAGGCAGCGAAAGAAAAATTAGGAATGCACTTGGAAGGACGCTGGTAATAGTAGGACTTTTGAGCATTGTATTTGCTTTTATAAACGGAAAAATCGCAGGTTGTATCCTGATTTGTTCGGGAGTGCTGATAATTGCTGAATTGATTTATTTCATGGTGATTAACAAGAAGATGAGAGAATATGAGAAATAAGGATAGCAGCATGTTACCTGGTTTTATACGATATGATGCAGATGTGAAATGCAAATTGGCTTCGAATAGAGGTGTGCATATTCATAACTTGCACAGGAGAAAGAGATGATAGAGAGGGTGCGATTATGGCAATTGAAAAAGTTAGAGAATATTTCAAAAAAATGGGGATTGAAAATAGAATCATGGAGTTTGAAGTATCCAGTGCTACGGTAATGGAGGCCGCCGAGGCAATCGGATCGGAATCGGGAGAAATAGCTAAGAGCATAGGATTTTTGGTGGATGGCAAGCCTGTTTTGATCGTTGCAAGGGGAGATACCAAAGTGAACAGCGGAAAATTTAAAAAGGAGTTTTCACAGAAACCTAAAATGATACCCGCAGATTTGGCAGAGGAGTATATCGGTCATCAGGTTGGTGGAGTATGTCCTTTTGCAGTAAAGGAAGATGTTAAAATCTATTTGGATGAATCATTGAAGAAGTACGAATTTGTGTATCCGGCTTGTGGAAGCAGTAATAGTGCCATAAAGTGCAGTATCGAAGAATTGGAAAAATATTCTAAGCATGAGAAATGGATAGATGTATGCAAGGATATGGAATGAATCGAATAAAATGTGGGGAACAGATTATACAGCGATTGTGTTCGTAGATTTTATTGAAGATGTTCACATTCAAATACGGCATAAAAAATGAACCGCATATGGACGCAAATGCTCGAATAAAATAAAAAGCAGTGAGCGACTACAATTTTCATTCGATTTACCGGTTATCTGGCAGATTGGATGAATCACACAATGTAGAGTTCACTGCTTTTTTATAGTTAATTTTTCGAATTTCAGTTATTTTCAGTCAGGTATTCATGAATCCCTCTGGCACCGGCTCTACCGGCTTCCATAGCCAATATTACAGTCGCTGCACCGGTAACGGCATCACCGCCTGCGAACACTCCCGGTCTGCTGGTCTTTCCGGTGTCTTCCGTTGCGGTTATGCAACCCCGCTTGTTGGTTTCCAAACCGTCAGTTGTGTTTTTAATAAGAGGATTTGGAGAAGTTCCGAGAGACATGATTACAGTATTGCAATCTATTAAGTATTCGCTGCCGGGAATTTCAACAGGGCGACGACGACCGCTTTCATCAGGTTCTCCAAGTTCCATTTTAACGACTTTCATGCCTTTTACCCAGCCGTTTTCATCGGCGATAATTTCTTTCGGATTGGTGAGCAGGTTGAAAATTATCCCTTCTTCTTTGGCGTGGTGAACTTCTTCTTCTCTGGCTGGCAGTTCGGCCTCGCTACGTCTATATACGACATGAACCTCAGAACCAAGCCTTAGAGCAGTTCTGGCAGCATCCATAGCAACGTTACCACCGCCTACGACGCAGACTATTTTGCCGCTTTCGATAGGTGTATGATAATCGGTTTTGAATGCTTTCATGAGATTGTTTCTGGTTAGAAACTCGTTGGCTGAAAACACGCCGTTGGAATTTTCACCGGGTATTCCCATGAATGAAGGAAGTCCTGCACCCGATCCGATGAACACGGCATCGAAGCCCTCTTCGTTCATGAGCTCATCTATGGTCAAAGTTTTTCCTATTATTACATTGGTTTCAATTTTGACACCTAATTTTTTTACATTTTCAATTTCGGGAATGACCACATCGTCTTTTGGGAGACGAAACTCGGGAATTCCATACAATAGAACTCCTCCCGGTTCGTGTAATGCTTCAAATATGGTGACATCGTAGCCGAGTTTTGCCAAGTCGCCGGCACACGTTAAACCAGCAGGTCCGGAACCTATTACGGCGACGTGTTTATTCAGTTTTTCGGCGGTAACTTTCGGTACAATTCCGTTTTCCCTCGCCCAGTCTGCGACAAAGCGCTCGAGTTTTCCAATGGAAACAGGCTCACCTTTATAACCTCTTATGCAGACTCCTTCACACTGGGTTTCCTGCGGACATACACGTCCGCATACTGCAGGCAATGCGCTGGACTCAGCGATTATTTCCGCAGCTTTTTCAAAATTTTCAGAAGAAATTTCCTGAATAAATGCAGGAATATCAATTGAAACAGGACAGCCGACTATGCACTTGGCATTTTTGCAATTCAAACATCTGCCGGCTTCTAAAACAGCCTCTTCCTTTGTGTACCCGTAGCAAACTTCGCCGAAGTTTGTAGCTCTCACCTTTGGTTCTTGTTCAGATACAGGAATTTTTTTAAACATATCCATTATTTATCACCTCCACAATATCCGCAACCGCCATGGTGGGTATCACCTTCGAGAATTTTTAACATTTCACGACCCTCAGCCGTTTTGTAAATTTGCTGTCTTTTCATAGCTTCATCAAAATCTATTAAATGTCCGTCGAATTCAGGACCGTCAACGCAGGCGAATTTGATTTCATCGCCGACTGTGAGCCTGCAGGCACCACACATTCCGGTGCCGTCGACCATGATGGGGTTCATACTTGCAACAGTGGGAATTCCAAGTTCTTTTGTCAGATTGCACACGAATTTCATCATGATCATAGGACCTATGGTCACACACAGGTCGTACTTCTTTCCTTGTTCTGTTACAAGTTGTTTTATCACATCTGTAACAAGACCTTTTTGACCGATGGAACCGTCATCAGTAGCGATGTATAAGTTGTCTGAAACGGCTTCCATCTCTTCTCTTAAAATCAGTAAGTCCGCATTTCTGGCACCAATTACGGAATCGCAGGCAATGCCATGCTCATGGAGCCATTTCACTTGAGGATACACAGGAGCGATGCCAAGCCCTCCGCCAACGAATAGAATTTTCTTGTCTTTTAAAGTTTCAGGGTCCTCGATCACAAGCTCGCTGGGATTGCCCAGGGGACCCACAAAATCCGCATAATAGTCACCTTCGTTATATCTTCCAAACAGCTCTGTGCTGAAGCCCACCGTCTGAAAAACAATAGTTACCGTTCCGGCATCCCTATTGTAGTCGCAAACGGTGAGAGGTATTCTTTCTCCTTTTTCATTTGCTTTGACAATTACAAACTCGCCGGGCAGGCACTTTTTGGCAACTCGTTTCGCCTCAATGTCCATCAGGATAACTTTATCGGAAAGTTGACGTTTCTTCACTATTTTAAACATCACTCATCATCCTCCTAAATTACTATTAAACTCAATAACATTACAAACATATCAACATTTCATATAGCTGATTTACCTCAAGTAGTATTATATAGTATTTTTAATGGAAAAATCAATAAGAGCAAGAGCAATATCGTCTGAAAAAATGTACATTATTTTGTAAAGTTTTGCATTGCGTATGTGTGAGTATGTGTGAATGGTACAGTCGATTTTGAGAGTCGCTTGAGAAGATTTGAACGCCGTGGAGTGCGAGGTGGAATAGCAGAGGGGAAGAACGTTGAGATAAAGATATTTTCTAGCTAAGGAAAAAGAGAAAAGCGAAGATATTGAGATGTGAGTTATGTGAAGTTTTGTGAAATATTGAAAATTAAATTTTAAAAGTAAATGAATTGGGTAGAATATTAGGTATGAATTTGAAAATTCAGGAGATGTTTGAATTTTATAAAAGAATTTCCTGTGAAAGTTTTAGAAGTTTTAAAGAAAAATTTTTTGAGAGATTGAATAAAAATTTTATAGAAAGTATAATAACTCCTAATACGATTATAATCGAAAATGCATATTAGAGATAGGTTATGAATTTTGAGAGGTTAAAATAATTGAATTAAAGGTAAACGCAGTAATGATTTGGAGGTAATATGGCATTTGACACGAGTAATTTTTTTATTTTTTCAGTATTTATAGCCGGGTTAATTTCTTTTTTTTCACCATGCATACTACCGGTGATGCCGGTATACGTGGGGCTGTTGTCCGATGATGTAGGAAATAAAAACGTAAGCATATTCGGATTTAAAATATATACAAAACCGGTAATTAGAACCTTTTTATTTGTTGTGGGACTCTCCGTAGTGTTTGTGATTTTAGGCTTCGGAGCAGGAAGTTTGGGCAGCATAGTGAATAGCAAATGGCTGGGTATAGCCATGGGAACTATAGTGATAATTCTGGGCTTGCATCAAGGCGAGTTCATAAATATAAAGTTTGCACAGAGAAGTTTGAAGATAGATATGCAGACGGATAATAAAAAAGGGTATCTGGGAGCATTTCTTCTCGGAATGGGATTCAGCTTCGGATGGACACCGTGTATAGGTCCTGTGTTGACTTCGGTAATAGCTATTTCCGCATCAGGAAACGGCATGTACGGGCTGACTTTGATGGCGGTGTATTCCCTGGGGATGGCAATACCGTTCTTGCTGATTTCGGCAATGTCTTCTCTGGCATTGAAACATTTGGGCAAAATCAGAAAGCATATGATGACGATTAAAAAAGTGGGAGGAATAATCATTATTTTAATGGGAGTATTGCTCATTATGAAATATTTGAACTTATTCAACGGCATTATCTAAGTAGAACTTAAATTTAAAGATATTTTGATAGTGAAAGTATATTTGAAAGATATGTGGAAATGGAGAAATGGAAGTATTATGAAGAAAAAAGTATTGAGTATAATTATGATGTTGTTGGTAGCGGTCACTGCTACGGCATGTGGAAGCACCGATTCTAAGAGCTCGGCGAGCAAGAGCAGCAAAACGTCAAAGAAGAGTTCGGAGAGCTCGGATAAGTTGGAAGCACCGCATTTCACTTTGAAAGGGATTGACGGCAAGGAGTACGATCTGTCGAAATACAAGGGCAAGAAGGTGTACATCAAATTTTGGGCTTCATGGTGCCAGCCGTGTTTAAAATCGTTGCCACATACTGAGAAACTGGCAAAAGAAGAAAAGGGATTCGTCACTCTGACAGTAGTGGCACCGGGATTTGGCGGTGAAAAACCGTTGGATCAGTTCAAATCGTGGTATGCAAAGCAAGGTTATAAGCATATGCCGGTCCTTTTAGATGAAGGGGGAAAGATTACAGCGAGATATAATGTGAGATCTTATCCTACAAACGCCTTTGTGAACAGCAAAGGAGAGCTGCACGAGATGATTCCCGGAGCTATGACGGAAGAACAGATTAAAGACGTGATGAAAGACGTGAAATAATTGATGATACGGCAGTTGTCAACATAATTCGCAAAGATGCGGAGCATGCGAATTTCAACCTTTACAGCTATATTTACAGCTGTATAAATTCAAAGTATAAAATCCAATGAAATGTGCAATTAGTGTGTTTCATTGGATTTTTTGTGATTTTACATAAATATTACTAATGGCGACAATAAATGTATTAAAAAAAACTATTACGAAAAAAAAACAATTTAAAAAGTACTTTGTATGATAAAATAGGTAAGGTTGTCAATGGCTAATGATTATTTCGGCGTGGCATATGATTACTTGGTGAAGCAGTTTATGCCGATGGAGTGATGCATGCCCAAATAGCGGATACATTTCCGACAAAATTAGCTTTGTATTACAAAAAGTAACATTATAAAGGTTTTGAATTCAAGTATTTGCGGGTATACATGTAAGTGATTGCATACATATAATTTTAAATTATGATGTGAAATAAATTGAGAGTTTACGAGTTATGAGTAAATCGACTCATGATTTAAGCTAGTTACAAATGTTGTTATAGGAGGATTTAATGGAAAAAAAGAGGAGTTTAAAGCCGATACTCATCGGTATAATCATTCTGGTGCTCACTGCCGGAATCGTTTATGCGGTGATGTCGACAGGCGGTTCAAAGAAAACTGAGAAGGCTAAAACCGAAACTCAGAATTCTGAAACGAGCACAAAGGATACGGAACTGAAAGACGGTGAGTATGAGGGCACCGCAAAAGGATATGGTGGAGATATAACCGTAAAGGTGACTATCAAAGACGGTAAAATATCGGATATAAAGGTAGTATCGCAGAATGAGACACCGGGATATTATGAAAACGGTGTAAAAGTTTTGGATAAGATCATAAAGGCAAACAGTACAGAAGTCGACTCCATTGCGGGAGCCACAGTCACATCCGACGCTCTGAAGTTAGCCGTGCAGAGAGCATTGGTGAAAGCAGGTGCAAAGGAAAGCGACACTGCAAAGAAAATTGAAGAGCACAAGAATAACATCTTGAATGCTGAGAGAAAAGCGAGAGCCAGAAGAGGCGGTGGCGGTCTCATTGCCGGAATCGGCGGCGGTGGAAGAGGGTACTTCCCTAAAAACAGCAAGTTCAGAGATGGAACATACACAGGTACTTCAAGAGGATATAACGGTCCGATCAAAGTTTCCGTTACAATCAGAAACGGGAAAATTGCCAGTGTCAGCATTCTGAATCATCATGAAGATTACCCGTACTTCGGTTGGGCAAAGAGAGTGTTGAACAGAATTATAGGCACCGATTCCGCTAACGTAAATACGGTATCAGGTGCAACGTACTCCAGCAGAGGAATAATCAATGCTATAAATAACGCGTTGAGCAAGGCTGTATACACACCTGATGAAGTCGGAAAAGGCAAGGGCAATAACCACGGCGGTTCAACAAAACCTGGTAACAAAGACCAAGATGATGAAGATGACAATGCGAACAAACCGAACAAACCGAGCACTCCGGAAGAAAAGACCGAGCTGGAAAAGATCAAAGAAGCTACAAACAAGATGATTGCGGCATTGACAAGAAAAGGACAGCTGAAAGAAGGAACTTTTGACGGAGAAGGCGGCGGTTTCAATACCACAAAGGGTAATATTAAGACGAAGACTACAATCGCAGACAATAAGATTAAGGATATTACCGTAGCTGACGGAGATGACTACGCGGATGATATTACGGGATATAGAAGTAAGGCTATAAGAGTGCTTCCTTTCTTGAAGGACGAAAAGAACGGCAGAGAAAATATAGCTGTTATGAAGCTGTATAGGGATTATGTTGAGAAAATTCAGAAGGCCAAAGATCAAAAAGCTACAGCTGAAAAGTTAATCGGCAAGAAGCACGCAGATCTCATATACAATTATGCAAATGTAGAGCATGTATCAAGAGGTGTTAAGTCGTATTTCTCACAGGAACACGGTAAGAAGGATATGTTTGATGCCGTAACAGGTGCGACAGTAAGTGCCGGCGGTATCGGAAGATCAGTTGACAACGCAGTTGAAAAGTCTGAAAACGATGCGAAGACAGGAAATACCATAACTGCAATAGAAGTTGTAGAACCGGCTGATTCTGTGAACCCTTACACCAAGAAGATCATGTTGAGGGCAAACTCAAAGCAGCCGTTAGATTTGAGCGAACTGAAAGTGGCTTTGAGAAAAGAAGACGGCAGCGAAATAAAAGTCGCATATGCCGACTTCGACAAATACGGCATAGAGATCAAGGATAAGCAGACCGGTGAGAAACTCACCCACGGAATGGATATATCCAAATTTGCCGCAAAGGGGGCTATGACTGCGGTTATAAGCCATAAGGAATCAAAGAGAACCGTTGAAATGGCAATTTGGTTCGGAGCGTACAGCAAAGACTATGTCAAGGAAATGGAATACAGCCTGGACGACGGCAAGACTTGGAAGAAAGTTGAAAATCCGATACTATCCGATGAGAATAAAAATAACATCGCAGATAGACAGACTGTGAAATTACCTAAGAGCTATCTGGGCAAAAATATAAAATTCAGAACTAAGACAATCAGTGGTGCAATCTACAATTACGAAAGTAAAGAAGGTATGCAGTACAAAAAAATTAAGTTCGATTGCGTAACCGAATCATATAAGGACAACGCCAATGTGGGCTTTGCTCTGTTTATAACTTTCGAGGAAGATAAGAGCGCACCTAAGCCACCTACACCGGGCGGAGAAGAAGCAGGTGAAGGAGATATAGGTGTAACTATGCCGGCAGGCGGCGTTCTAAACCATCAAAAGATTGCGGATATTCCTGTTACAGCGGGCTCAGGCGTGACCTTGGAATCTGCGGAAGGACTTCCGAACGGATTGAAGTTGGAAGGAAACAAAATAACAGGAACTCCTGAAATAGCTGATAGCGAATTTACAGACGAAGTACAGAAGACTTACAAAGTAAAAATCAAAGGTAAGAAGGGTGGAAAGACGATCTTTAAAACCGTAGACCTTTTGGCACTTCAAGACAAGGATAGAGACGGAATCAGTGCGAATGACGAAGGTGTTAAAGGAGATAATGCATTTACGCCTCAACTTACCACATTGTTCATTACTAAAAAGCTAAATGATCCGGCACCGACTTTGGATGATTACAAGGCGTTGGTTAAAAACCTACCTAAAGACGGTTCTGTAACTGTTGAAGTGGAAAATCCGCCGAATATGAGCGTAAAGAAAAACTATATTGTTACGTTGAAATTTAAGTCAACTCATGTAGATGGAATTGGTGTAAAAAGGATTAGCGTGAAAGTAGATTAGTTATACTTGCTAAATTATAATCGATAAATATTATTATGATATAACGCCTTGTTTTTCTACAAGGCGTTATCGTTTTAGGAATGAGAAAAGGGGGAGATTGATGAATCTTATTGTAGGGTTGTTAATTACTACGATATTCTACTATTTGACAGCAAATCTGATCAAAAAGTACAGTGTCGGATTTTATATCGGATTCTATGTGGTAATCGTACTCATGGTACTGTTGTACAGCAAGGGATATTATCAGGAGCTGCCGGAAGGTGGAAAGTTCTTTGCGGATTTATTCCAAAGAGGGGTAATATCCACGTCAACGTTTATAATAGTAATGTATCTGGGGACGGTTACAAAGCATAACGGATTTTCCAGAAGACTCATGCAAGTCAGAGGAGAAATATCAATTATCGGATGTCTGATGGCATTGACACATAATATCTTATTTGGAATAACATACTTTGTTGCGTTTTTCAAAAATCCGGAGTTTATGAACATACAGACCAAGATAGCTACGATATTAACTCTAATTCTAATAGCTTTGATGATACCGCTTTTCATAACATCGTTTAAAGGTGTTAGAAAGAAGATGAACGGCAAGACTTGGAAGAACGTGCAAAGGCTGGCATATCCTTTCTTCTTCCTGATCTACGTTCACGTGATGGTATTGTTCTCACTCGATGTGGAAAAACATAAGATATCCATAATTGCCTACACTTTGGTTTATGTGGCTTACGCAGTACTCAGATTGAGGAAGTACGCTATGACTAAGGCGAAGAAAAAGCAAGCACTTGAGAGAGCAAAGTCTTAGAAAACGCAAGCACTTGAGAGAGCAAAGTCTTAGAAAACGGAGACAAACGAAGATATAGTTAAATGATAAATAGCATCCTATGGCACAGAATAAATGTCATAGGATGTTTTTTCGATTTTGAGAAGTTCAGAGAAAGAGCTGAAATCCCTTGCAAAAATGTAAAATTCCTTCACGACAACATAAATGCATACAAAAAATAAAACATTAGTGATATAATAAATATGGCTCAAATAGCCGTAGAAGGGAATGTATAGATAGAGCATCGATAAAAGATGATACAGAGTGATATTTAAACGATTGAGGAAGGTAAAATGAAGTTGAAGGATAAGAAAATTATCGTGGGAATAACCGGCGGAATTGCGGCATACAAGGCGTGCGACGCAATCAGCAAACTGAGAAAACTCGGAGCGGAAATCGAAGTTATCATGACAGAGAATGCCGAAGAGTTTATCACACCGCTTACAGTGCAGACAGTGAGCAACAACATGGTTTATACGGAAATGTTTGAGACGGCAAGAACTTGGGAAGTTGAACATATTGAGCTCGCCAAAAGAGCGGATCTGTTTTTAATCCTTCCGGCGACAGCGAATTTTATCGGAAAGATAGCAAACGGCATAGCGGATGACATGCTTACGACGACGGTTATGGCGACTAAGGCTGACGTTTTAATAGCACCTGCCATGAACACCAACATGTACGATAACGAAATAGTTCAGGAAAATATGGAAAAACTGAGAAGTAGAGGATATAAATTCATTTCACCGCAAAGTGGAATTTTGGCGTGTGGCGATGAAGGAATAGGTAAATTGGCTTCTGTCGAAAGCATAGTATCGAGAGTTGAGCAGCATTTTGAACATGATGAAAATGGCAGAAAGGGAGATTTGGAGGGAATGAAAATCATCGTTACGGCAGGACCGACCGTCGAGGCGATAGATCCGGTCAGATACATAACCAATAAGTCTACAGGCAAGATGGGGTATTCCATAGCGAAGCAAGCTGTTCTGAGAGGGGCGGATGTGACTCTGATCACCGGTGAAACGCACATAACCCTTCCTGAGGGCTTGAGCAAAGTGGTCAAAATCAAAAGTGCCTGCGATCTGCACGAAGCGATGATGAAGAACCTAGATGAGAACCAGGTTGTGATTCAGAGTGCAGCTGTGGCAGATTACAGACCGAGAGATTATCATGAACATAAGATTAAAAAATCCGACGATGATTTGACAATTGTCTTGGAGAGAAACAAAGATGTGGCTCATGAAATCGGCAAGGTGAAGGGTGACAGAATATTGGTGGGATTCGCTGCAGAAACCGACGATGTAGTGGCAAATGCAAAGAGAAAAATCGAAAAGAAGAATTTGGATTTCATAGTATTAAACGATTTGACAAAGCAGGGAGCAGGTTTCGGAGTTGAGACAAACATCGTGAAGATAATAGATAGGAGTGGAGAGATGCAGGAATATCCGAAACTTTCCAAGACGGAAGTCGGAGACATAATTCTGGATAAGGTTTTAGCAATGGCTGAAAAGAGATAGACTCGGTCGGCATATTAGTCGCAGCCGAAGAGTTGGATTTTTTTTAAGCGTAGCGGCTTTACGGTTGCTACGCTATTTTTATGTAGCGGAGAGGTTGAGCCGGTGATTTTCCTCATATAAAAATAGCGCTGCCCGACAGGCAGCACTATTTTCATATCAAGAGTTATTCTACTCTTTAACTATGGTAATCGGTAATTTCAGACGGTAGATGGTATAACCTTTTTGAACTGAAATTACAGCTTGGTAGGTAATTTTATTAGGGTTTTTAGGATCCGAACCGAAAGCGTCATCCGAAACCTTTGGAGTACCGACGATTTTACCGTCCTTGTAAGTTAATCCAGGAGGTAAATTCGCAATACCCAGAACCTTTGCTTCCGAATCGATCTTTTCTATTTCAATAGGTTTGATTTCCTTGTTATTGACAAATTCGGATTCCGATTTCACCTTGATCAGCTTAGTTTCTTCAATAGTCTTTCCGTTGATTATTTCACCTTTAAACTTGATGTGAAGCACGTAACTCAAATTGCTGTTGTTCTTGTAGTCGGCATCATTTCTGAAATAACTTATTTCCTTACCGATTTCACTGACTTCATGCTTTCTTTGAGTATATGTGTACTTGTTTCCTTTCACAGATGTAACTCTGATTTTCACTTCCTTGCCGTAGTCGGAAAGAGGAAGATCGAGAGTCTGATCATCGGCGATATTCTGGCTGTCAGCCCAATTTCCCATCTTCAGAGAATCGGATTTCACAGGAACCCAAGTTTTGCCGTCATCTACGCTATACTCTAAACCGGTCAGATAGTCATCTGAATAGTCGCCCACCAAAATGGATAATTCGGCGTGTCTGCCCGAAGGGGTATGCTTAACTACGGCTACCATACCGCCATTGTCGGTATATGGTTTCAGAGACATTCCATCTTTGATTTCCTTGCCCGTATCCCTGTCGTATAAGGTAATCTTGTTCTTAGCGAAATCAGCATAATCTATTTCTTTTGAAGAACCGTCCTTATTTTTCAAAGCGATTTTCACATTTTTTAAATTCAACGGCAAATCTTTATTCGCTTTCAATTCGTGATTGCCGGTGAAGTGATTTTTGTTAGTAGGTTTTAATATTTCTAAGGAAGATACCGAGTTACCGGTCTTGTAGTCGTCATTAGACAACTTGGCGGCATCGTAAACGGATTTTGCCATACCGTTGGCACTTACCGTTGCACCTGAAACCGAATCAAATAATTTCTGCTCTTCCAACTGCTCACTCATATATTTTTTCAAGACTTTGCACACCATATCGGTTACAAATGATGAACCTTGAGTTTTTTTGAGGCCTTTAAGAGGCTCTGCATAGCGCTTTCCTACGAGAGAAACAGCTGTTTCATACATGTTATCGGATGAATAAATCTTGTCCAGATAGATTCCGAAAACTTTCATCGTAGCGAGGGCTTTCATGCCGTTATTTCCTTTTAATATAGGTAGAATTCCATCAGCCATAGGTTTGTAGCCCGGATCATCACCGTATATCGGGAATGTGATATCCTCTATTTTGTTGTTTTTAAAAGTAACCTCGGATTTTATCACGATAGACTCCTGATATCCGGAACTCTGTCCGACGAATTTTCCATCTAGAAACTTTCCGTCCAAAGTGTATTTTTTCATCAATTCTCTGGCATTATCATTAACTTTCTTCATCTCGTCCTTTTCGACAGCAGGTGGAGGTGTATCTTTACCTCCTTTGTTGTCATCAGGCTTGCCACCGCCCTTGTTGTCGTCTGGTTTTTTGCCGCCGTTACCGGAATTATCGTGACCGCCATCAGCTACGCTGTCGTCGCCGCCCTTTGTAACTGCCTTGGAAACAGCATCGTTAATAGCTGAAATCAGACCACGGCTGGAGTATGTTGCACCTGATACGGTGTCAACATTGGCATTTGTACGATTTACCACGCTTCTCAAAATTGATTTAGCCCAAGAAAAATATGGATTATCCTCTGAGTGGCTGAGAACTCTGACACCGGCAATTTTACCGTTTTTAATTGTAACAGCTACCTTTATCGGACCTCTATATCCTATTCCTCTACCTGTAAATACTCCGTCTCTGAGATAACTTCCTCTCGGAATTCTCGCAATTCCACCGGTAGAATTTTCAGAGCCGCCTCTCATATGTCTTCTCAATCCTTTGCCACGTCCATATCTTCCGGCAACAGAATTACCCGAATTGTCGCCTTTAGATATTTTAGAAGAAGAGTTTTTCAGCTGATCCGCCACGGTGTTTTCATCTGCACCAGCTTTTATTAAAGCTTTGCTGACTGCTGATTTCAAAGCATTTGATGTTATAGTAGCTCCGGATACGGCATCTACATCGAAAGTATTATTCTTGATCATAGTATCTAAGATAGCACTTGCCGCCTTGAAATATTCAGGGGTCTCGTTATGAGATACAACCTTGATATCGGCGATTTTACCGTCTTTTATTGTAACTCTAACTGTCAACTCCCCACCATATCCTTTGGCGCTGCCTTCATACTCACCGTCTTTCAACTTCTTATCGGAGTTGTTAGCAGTGTCTTCAGTCTTAGTGCTTGATGTTTCGGATTTAGGCTTTGAATCGCCTTTCCCTTTTGAAAATATGCCGAAAACAATACCCGCAGTTGCAAGTATGACGACAACTGCGATAAGTATCGGCTTGGTGTAAGATTTTTTATCCATTACGTCTCCTATCATGAAATAATTCAATAACTCTCTATCACAATTGTATTACAAATCAAATTAGTTAGCAAGACATAACAAATGAGTCGGAAGCTTGAGAAGAAAGGAGAGCATTGCGAATATAGAAAAAATCAATAAATTGAAATTGCGGTCAAAAAAGGAAAAAGATTGAGAATATAGCAGATTAACGCCGTTTTATATTTAGAGTTTGCGGTGCCCTGTGAAAGAATTATTATTCATCATTATTGATAAATATAATATGTGAAATTTTGGTGTACGTCAGCAAGGAGATTTAAAATCAGTGCCGATACAAATGTGACAAAGGAGTTATAGGAAAATGTAAAGCATACTTTACAAACGAGTATAAAAATGATATCATATCTGTAAAGTTAACTTTACATTTAAAATATTATAATCATGACAAGGAGATCGAGGTGAAAAATAAACTTGAAGAGTTGAGAAGGTATGCAGGTATAACTCAGGAAGAGTTTGCAAAGAAAATGAAAGTGTCCAGACAGACGATCAGCGCATTGGAAAAGGGAAGATACAATCCGTCTATTATTTTAGCATTTAAAATTGCAAAATATTTTGAGATGGCTATAGAGGATGTATTTGTTTATGAGGAGGAAGAAGATGAAAAATAACAAAGTTTGGTACATAGGATATTTAATTTCCGTCGTTAGCTTGATAATAAGCTTTGCGGGAAATCATAGAAAATCCGCGTTTATAGCACTGGTAATTTTTGCGGCAGTTACTTTTTGCGTAACACATATTATGGTTGTACACAATAAGATGTTGCTAAAAAATGAAGAATATAAAATTGCCGTAAATGATGAGAGAACTGAGAAAATAAAAGATAAGATAGGAACGACCACGAGCTATATCATGATGATGTTCATAGTAATATCCGCAGTTGTATTTCTGTACTTGGAATACTATGTTCCCGCAATATTTATGATATTTATAATTTTCTTGATTCCAATTATAATGCTGGTGTTGGGTATGATTTATGAAAAGAAATTTTAGAGCGGTTCAATTGCAGGCTCAATGCGAGAGAAACATAAATTGCAGTCAAACCTCTATTTGCTGAAAACCGACTAGAATTCACATCAAATGAAATTAAATTGTTCAATTGGACAATTTTGTGGTATCATACGAGATATGAAAAAGATAGTGAGTTTAATCCCGTTAGGGGAAGTTTTAATTGAGAAAATCAAGGCTCGAACGAAAGGATTTGAGTTGGTTGTATATCCTCATAAAGACTATAGGTCGGAAGATTTGGCAGATGCCGAAATCATTCTAGGGTGGTCGTCAAAGGTTAAGGAGGCTTTGAAAATAGAGGATAATCAGATTAAATGGATTCAAATCTGGTACGCAGGAGTGGATAGAATGCCGTTGGAGTTTTTGGAGCAAAAGAATGTGTTGTTGACCAATGCCAGCGGAGCCAATGCTCCATCCATCGCTCAGCAGGTTATGGGAATGCTCTTGTGCGATGTTCGCAGCTTAGATGAGAATTTGCTGAATCAAAGAGAGAGCAATTGGGATATTCCAAAGCGATTAACTGAGGTGACGGAGAAGAATATGCTGATTTTAGGCACGGGAAACATAGCAAAGGCAATTTGCAAATATGCGACAGCTTTTGATATGAACATTTATGGCGTAAATAGAACCGACAGGCAAGTTGACGGCTTCAAAGAAGTGTATGATTTTAATCGCTTGAAGAAAGTGTTGAAAAACTTTGATTACGTCGTGAACACCCTTCCGCTGACTGATGAAACCGAAGGTATGGTGGGTAAAACAGTCTTTGACAGTATGAGAAAAGATGCATACTATGTAAGTGTGGGCAGAGGAGGCACAACTGTAGAAGGAGAACTGATAGATGCCTTGGACAATGATAAAATCGCCGGAGCGTTTTTAGATGTGTTTGCCGTGGAGCCGTTACCGGCAGAGAGCCCTCTTTGGAAACATTCCAAAGTCATGCTTTCTCCACATACTTCCGGAATTACGGATTACTATAATGAACGCATAATAAACAGTTTTTTGAGAAATTTTGAATGTTACAGGGATGGAAAAGATATAGAGGAAAATTTGGTCGATTACAAAAGACAGTACTAGGAAATCCGAGTCGATTACGAAAGAAAAAGACCGGCTTTCAGATGTCAGTTTGGACATATCTGAAAGCCGGCCTTCTTTGGGTATGTAACTTATTCACAATATCCTATACGGATAAATTTCATATCGATTATAAAATAACATCACCCGATTTATTCTCACCGGCGGTTAGAAATCCACTTCCGTGCCGTCATATATAGCTCTGAACAGCCTTTCCATCTGCTCAGGAGTAATCGGTCTAGGATTGCTTCCCGTACATGCGTCATCAACTGCCAACTGAGATATAAGGGTTATTTTTTCATCGAACTCGGCTTTTGGAATACCGAATTCCTTTAAAGTCGCAGGGATAGAGAGAGCTTTGTTGAATTCTCTGATCTTATCGATTAACGCATCTTTCAACGCTTTGTTATCATCTCCCTTCAGACCGACAAATCTGGCTATATCGGCATATCTCTTAAGTGCTGTTTCATCCTTCGCATTGTATGAAATTACCGAAGGAAGGTACATAGCGTTGGCACAACCGTGAACTATGTGATCGCCTTCAAAAGCGGCACCGGTCTTATGAGCCATGGAGTGGGTGATTCCCAGTAAAGCATTGGAAAACGCCTGTCCTGCTAAACATTGAGCATAATGCATCTGTTCTCTTGCAGACATATCACCCTTGTAAGAGTCGAGCAGATATTCGAATACCATTTGAATAGCACGCAGAGCCAACGGATCGGTAAACGGACCGTTAACTGTCGATACGTACGCTTCAATGGCATGAGTTAAGGCATCCATTCCTGTATAAGCGACCAGTTTTGGAGGCATGGTTTCAGCCAATTCGGGATCTACAATTGCTACATCGGGAGTTATCTCAAAGTCCGCCAGAGGATATTTTATACCTTTCGAGTAATCCGTAATTACGGAAAAAGCAGTAACTTCCGTAGCCGTTCCTGAAGTAGACGGAATTGCTACAAAATACGCTTTATTTCTGAGCTTAGGAAAGTTGAAAGGAATACATAAATCCTCGAAAGTAACTTCCGGATGTTCGTAAAATGCCCACATGGCTTTCGCTGCATCTATAGGAGATCCGCCACCCATGGATATGATTATATCCGGCTGGAACTCTTCCATCAGTTTGGCACCTCTCATTACGGTTTCAACTGACGGATCGGCCTCAACCCCTTCGAAAAGCCTAACTTCAATACCGGCTTCGTTCAGATAATTCACAGCTTTGTCTAAAAACCCGAAACGTTTCATCGAACCGCCGCCGACAACTAAAACAGCCTTTTTACCCGTTAATTTCTTCAGCTGTTCTAAAGACCCTTTACCGAAATAAAGATCTCTTGGGACTGTATATCTCATCATAACATTCGCCTCCTTTTGTACACTGAATAAATGTCTTGTCAATTAAGAAAAACAAACAGTTTCTTCTTTAATTGCATTATATATGGACAGAGATTAAAAATCAATAAAAATCGTTAAAAATATGACACTAAAATATAAACTTTTCTATAAATCTCATGAAAAATGTATGTGAGAAGGAGTTTTTGTATTTCTGCAATAAATTTTGATAGATGATATACAAATAAATGAAGGGATTGAAAAAGGGAGTATTTATTTGATTTTATGGATTATAGAAGTGATGACCTTTATGAAAGAACCCATCATCAATAGAGCCAGAGCTATGGCACCGGCGATGAAAAATGTGGTCTGTGCAGTTGCAGCCGCCTTATCGTAATTTGAATTGATGAGTTCTCTCATGGTGTAGTACATTCCGGCACCGGGAACTAAGGGCAGAATTCCGGGGATTATGAATACTATTGCGGATTCTTTGAATTTTCTCGAAGAAAAGTCGCTCAGCAGTGCGACCAGGCAAGAGGCGATAAAAGCCGACATGGCTTTTGTCGAACCTGTTGCCAAGAGATATTGATAAGTTGTCCAACCCAGCCCGCCTACTATGGACGCTGCTACTATACTGCGTCTGGGACAGTTGATAATCAGGCAAAACCCCACACATGATAAGGCACCTACTATAAAGGAAAAAAGAAAATTCATCAGAAAATACCTCCTATGTACAACCAGAGTTTCAACACCAGACCGGCACCCAGTGCCAACGCTATGGCTATGGCAAACGCTTCGGTCAACCTGGCGACGCCCGATAACATGTCTCCTGTGAGGAAATCTCGTAAGGCATTGGTTATGGCAGCCCCGGGAACGAACAGCATGAGAGTTCCTATTATTATGAAGTCGGCATTGTCTGCAAGGTGCAGATAAGTCGATAAAAGTGCGAGAAACGTCGCTACCCCGCAACAGAAAAAATCGACTATGAAATAACTGATCTTATATTTACCGAGAAAAATCGAGCATAGATAAGAGATGATGCCGACAAAAATCCCCACTACAGCATCTTTCAAGGTCCCACCAAAAAGAAGGCAAAACAATGAACTCGCCAGTGCGGCTCCGAAAAGTTGCATGGGTAACTTAAACGGTTTCAAGTTTTCAATTTTATCAGCCTCAATCAAGGCGTCGTCCAAGGATATTTTCCCTCTTACAAAATTTCGGGATAGTGCATTTATATGGGATATTTTATCCAAGTCGGTGCAGCGATATTTGATGGCTTTTATGAAGGTTTTCACCTCGCTGTTATCTCCCTCGGAACCTATGGACGCGAAGATTCCGGTAGGTGTCGCAAAGACTTCCACGTGTTTGATGTTGCAGGCACCGCAAATTCGAGTGATAATTTCTTCCACCCTATATATCTCGCCACCGTTTTTCATCATTATTTCTCCGGCTTTTACTGCGAGGAGAAATCCTTTTTGTTGCATGTTTGTAATCATAATTAAAGTATAGCATAAATGGCGAAAATTTGGGAAAAGTTTTAGAAAAATGATATTTGGAAAAATTTTACGGATAAGGGGACGAAATCGGTGGACTTTTTGTGACGGAAATGTTAGAATCATCGTAATAACTGCGAGTAGTTTTTTATTCTCGGTCAGCAACTGTTTATCATAGCATTTGCATGTATGTCATGAAATAAAAAGTCTGCGTTTTGTGACAGGTATATTTCAGCAGACAGAGGAATACTTAAAGGAGAGGAAATATGAAAAGGAGAAAGTGGCTCGGGATGCTGCTTGCCGTGATGATGACTTTAGGTTCATTGTTATACGGCTTTGATGCACCGGTAAACGCACAGGGAACGGGAAAGGAAGTCGATGCGAAGATAACCAAATTCACTATTCTTGACAGCGATAAAAAGGAAATTAACAAAATGTATGCTTCGAATTCTTTCTATACTGAGCATGGATTGGGATGCAAGTGCACATGGGGGTAATTTGCATAAGGGAGATTACTTTAAGATAAAACTACCTGAACAAATGATTTTTCCAGCAGATTCTAAGTATGTAGACTTTGATTTGTATGCTCCGGATGGACATACCGTAATTGCAAAGGCACATGTAACTCCAAACCCTAGCGGTGGTGGAGAGGTGAAGATAACATTCACAGATTATGTTGAAAATAAACATGGCGTAAACGGTTCCATGTTCATGGCAGCCAGATTCAATGAGTCAAAAGTAAAGACTGGAGAAAAAAATACGTTTCAAGTTGAAGTGAATGGGAAAATTACAAGCAAGACCATTGAAATTGGCAAAGTTGATGATATTAAAGACGAAGTCTTGACAAAGTGGGGATATGGACAGGAATCCGAGCCGAATGTCGCAGTTTGGGAAGGTCGTATAAACCACGAGGGAGCAACTTTGCATAACGTCGAAATATCCGATACTCTGGGAGACTCGGGTCAGACGTTTATTGAAGGAAGTTTTTCACTTAAAAAAGTGAAATTCGATAAAAAAGGAACAATAATTGAAAAAATAGAGGATGTAAATCTAAATGACAAACTTACTTTTTCACCGGACAAAAAATCTTATACGATAAAACTGGGAAATGTGAACGGTGATCAGTACTTTTTTGACTATAAAACAACATATGCGAAGGGAACGACTCTCAAAAACAAGATACAGTTGAAATCCACTGAAAAGTCAGCGGAATTTATAGCTTCTTATAAATCATCCGAGTCAGGCGGTTCGGGTGTAGGAGAATTGGCTAACAAGATAAAAATAATAAAGGTGGACTCTGAAAACGAGCAAACTAAGCTTGAAAATGCGGAGTTTAAGATCACAAGCGTTGCCGATGGAAAGGAATACGTTGTAAAAACTAATTCCGATGGTGAAGCAATCAGTGAGAAGCTTCCTGCAGGAAACTATAAGATCAAGGAAATCAACCCGCCGAAGGGTTTTAAATTGAATGAAGAAGAGATTACCGTTACAGTAAAAGACGGTGAAGCGGTTATTAAAACCATAAAGAATGAACCTATAAAAGTTTCCGTATCGGTAAATAAGAAATGGATTGGTAAGGCAGCCGATTCTGTAACTATGCATCTGTATGCAGATGATGTCGATACGGGAAAAAAGGTGGTTCTGAATGAAGCTAACAGCTGGAAACACACTTTTGATAATCTGAGAGGATACAAAGCCGATGGAACTAAAATAAAGTACACTGTCAAGGAAGATGTTCCAAAGAATTACGAAAGTAAAACGGAGGGTTCTCAGGA
>KI535277.1:24081-24428 GCA_000488855.1 Eubacterium brachy ATCC 33089
GGAAAAAGTCAAAATTCCGGTGGAGAAGACGTGGGTAGGACCTAAGCAGAGTAAGGTAACCGTAAGATTGTTCGCAGACGGCGTAGAAAAGGAGAATGTTGAGCTGAGTGAAGCCAATAACTGGAAACATGAGTTTAAAGATCTTCCAAAATACAGAGCTGACGGAAGTTTGATAGAATATACGGTAAAAGAAGATGCCGTTTCCGATTATGACACGGATATTACAGGCAATGCAAATGACGGCTTTAAAATCAAGAATACGAATACGGAAAAAGTTAAAATTCCGGTGGAAAAGACATGGATCGGACCTAAACAGAGTAAAGCGACAGTTAGACTCTTTGCGGACG
>KI535277.1:24528-25233 GCA_000488855.1 Eubacterium brachy ATCC 33089
ATGCTGTTGTCAATTACGACACGGATATTGCAGGAAATGCAAATGACGGCTTTAAGATTAAGAACTCAAATAATGAAAAGGTTAAAGTCCCTGTTGAAAAGACTTGGGTTGGACCAAAGCAGAGCAAGGTCACAGTTAGACTGTTTGCTGATGGAGTAGAAAAGCAAAAAGTAGAGCTAAGTGCAGCAAACAACTGGAAGCACGAGTTTGAGAACTTACCAAAGTACAATGCCGATGGAAGCGAAATAAAGTACACTGTAAAAGAAGATGCTGTTGAAAACTACGATACAGACATTACAGGAAATGCAAATGACGGCTTTAAGATCAAAAACTCAAACAACGAAAAGGTGAAGGTTCCCGTTGAAAAGACTTGGGTTGGACCAAAGACAAGCAAAGTTACTGTGAGACTTCTTGCTGATGGAAAAGAAAAAGAAAACGCAGAACTTAGCGAGGCGAACAACTGGAAGCACGAGTTTGAGAATCTACCGAAGTACAATCCTGATGGAAGCGAAATAAAGTACACTATAAAAGAAGATGCTGTTGAAAACTACGATACAGACATTACAGGAAACGCAAATGACGGCTTTAAAATCAAGAACACTAACGTTGAAAAGATAAAGATACCTGTTGTGAAGAAGTGGATTGGAAAAGAACTTGAGAGTGTAACCGTGAATCTCTATGCGGATGGAAAGAAAATCGGTGAAG
>KI535278.1 GCA_000488855.1 Eubacterium brachy ATCC 33089
TGAGCGATGCCAGTCTCTTTCTCTTATGCATAATAACTCCTTTAAATATTAAATAAATTTTTTTGCACATACTGCTCGATCGGCAAGCTCAATGTCGAATTTTAATTCAATATTAAACTCCCTTTCCACGCCGTATGCTAAAGCTTTACTATAAAAAAATTAAACTCTCATTCAATATTATATTATTTTGAAAGCATTGTCAAATATTTCATAGCGACTTTATGCCAATTCACACTACCGTCACTTTAATTCAATCTATTAGTAAATCATATTGTCACCATCGTCACTGATATTTGCAAATATTTTTTTGCGATATACTATCATCTTCTTTTATTTTATTATACTGCCTATTCTCTTTTTTCTCCTTTGAATTTATACCAAGTGCAACAAAAAAGGATCCAATGATCTCTCATTGACCCTTTCTCATCGACTCAAGCGTTATAAATTGTACTGCTCCCGTTCTAAAATCATTATTATTTTCGTTCTTTGAATCCCTGTTTTGTCACTCTTTCTTGTGTCTGTTTCATACTGATCTTTGTTTTTGAAGGATCTTTGAAGTTATTTCCAAAAACTGTTTTCGCTTTTTCGTAATCAAGGTTCTGGAAATCAATTTCAATGTTTTCTATATATCTATCGTCTTTATAATCGACGGTATATTTTATTCCCTTAATTCCTTGATATTTTTTAACAATAGGATCCAATATGCTTTTAACCTGCTCTTTAGTTTTTTTCTCCGGTAATTTGGCATATTCACCAACCACTTCATTTTTTTGCTTGATAACTTTGTCTTCTTTTTCAATATACGTAAAAGTCACAGTCGTTTTGATGCCATTTTGCTCTTTTTCAAAAGTTTTTGTAGCATTAGAACCTGTGCCGCAAGATGTTGATAAGACCACAACAAGAATCATGGCTACCGGCAATAGAATATTTTTTAACTTTTTCATAACTCTCCTCCATATAAAAAAACTTATGGTTCATTTTACTACATAATATTATTTTTTTCAAATGGAAAAGCATTATTCATACGCATACTGCCCCAAGCCCGGATAAACCAGTGTTTCTTTCTTCCCTCATCTACACCTAATATTCTTTTTTCATCTCATAAATTCAACATGCGGAATATTGCTGTTCGGTTTGTTCTTCTGATAATTCTTTCTACAAATTACCAATTCGTAATGGAATTTTTAGAAAGTGATTTTTTCATCATTAGTGAAATCTTTTCCATATTAACAAAAGTAAATTCCGGATTCACACGATAAACTACAGCGACTGTACACCTAAAAAATGGCACTGCATCAACAAGCTCATCATATTTTTAGCCCACTTCGCATTCTTATAACCTCTTGCTATTTCCAAAACCCCTTCTATGAATGTGCACGATATTAAGTAATATAAGGATTCATCTTATTTATTTTCTGAATATCCTTCAATTTTTTTCTTTATGGTTTTTTGCAGTCTCTTGGTTATGTCCACTCTGCTGTCCACAAATTTCGTTCCTGCCGCTTTGTCCATCAGTATAACCAATTTTTTATGCTCCAACAAAAGCTCCGACATCTGCAACTTACCTATTCTATTGAAATTATCGCTTCCCATTTCTCCGACGTATTCCATCTCATTTATGTTCCTTATTATCTTCGCATATATCGTTATCACAATCTCGCCAAAAAGTTCCTCTTTATTTTTGAAATACGTATATATCAAAGCTACAGGAACTCCCGCTTTTTTCGCTATATCAATCAGTCTAGCACTTCTGTAATCTTTAGCGTAAAAAACTTCCTCCGCTGCCTGTAATATTTTATTTCGAATTGCCTCTTTTAAAACTTGCATTTTCCCTCCGTTATTATCCATTATTCCCGTGCAATTGAAGATGAAAGCACCTTATTTTTTCACAATAAAACAAGGTAACCTCTCTAAAATTGCCTTGTTCTATTTGAAATACTTTTTCGTACAAGCATTCCATCCATATGTGTATTGTCGCTCTATCCTATTTCGATGTCTTTCAATGTCAAAATTCTGTCGAACCCACAGGCTGATTCCGACGATATCACTTAATTACGTCGCAAACTGCAACGAAAACTACTCGTCATAGTCCACAGCAATTACTGATTGTAAAACCTGTTTCCACTGGGCTTAATTTTAAAATCTATACAAACTCTATTTTTTGTGTAGGGTTTAATAAATTTCTCCGATACTTCAACATGTGCTTCATGCCTTAAATATCTCTCCAGGGCTTTCTCATCTTCAACGTGTACGAATATAGCTATGTCGTGAGTGCTGGTTTCCGCCATATCTTTCATAACTTCAATTTTTCTGACATCCGGCACGACTCCATCCAACGCTTCTACCCTCTCTTTTATGAGATTTTTGACGATTTCCACATTTTCCAAGTCATCGTTCATCTGCCACATAACTATATGCTCCAACATGACATTCTCCTTTCACAACTTAGCTTAAATACTATAAATCTCTCGTATTTAGTTAAATTATAACATATAATTCGAATTTTTCCAGTTAATTTATTATAAAATTCGCTATTTTTTTCGTGGCTTCTACTTGCTGTTTTTCAAGGTGAAAATTCATGAATACAAAGATCCAAAATTACGGTTACGTCTCTCTATTCATCGGCTTTATTCTTTACATGCATCCATATGGTTTATTGCAGAAATGTATCCGTAACTTTATTTTATGATGATGAAAAACTACCATTTCTTCCATCGTTCGACGTCTAACCCAAGGCGACATCCAATGCCATCATCACCGTAAATCCAAAGGCGAAGGATATCACTCCTACGTTTGAGTGTTCTCCAACGTACATGCTGGGAATCAATTCTTCCACTACGACGTATATCATCGCTCCTGCAGCAAACGAGAGAAAATACGGCATAGCCGGGATTACCATACCGGCTATCAAAATCGTTATCCCTCCAAATACGGGCTCAACCGCTCCGGATAAAACGCCTCCTATAAAAGCTTTCTTTTTCGTCATTCCTTCCGCATGAATAGGCATGGAAATAATGGCTCCCTCTGGAAAGTTCTGAATTGCTATTCCCAGAGCCAGCGCCAACGCCCCTCCGGCGGTAATTTCGGCTGAACCGGCGATGAGTCCCGCATATACTATCCCCACAGCCATTCCCTCGGGAATATTGTGTAGAGTAACTGCCAAGACCATCATGGTAGTTCGTGGAAGCCCGCTTTTAGGTCCTTCCGCTTTTTCTTCATTTATGTGCAAATGAGGTATCAGAGTATCTAAGAGTAACAGGAATAAAATACCTATCCAAAACCCGATTACCGCAGGTACAAATGCCCATCTGCCCATCGCTTTAGTCTGTTCCATGGCAGGGATTATAAGACTCCAAACAGATGCCGCAACCATGACGCCGGCTGCAAATCCTGTCAAAGCTCTCTGAACTGCTGTGCTCAAATTTCTCTTCATGAAGAAAACACAGCCTGCTCCGGCGGAAGTTCCTATAAACGGGATCAACAGCCCCCACACGACTTTCAGGCTCATCTCTTGCCAAACCACCTTTTCTTTTCGTATGGTTCATATTCCATAGAAATAAAATGGTATCCCGTTTCTTCTATGGCCTCTCTCATCTTTTCCATATCTATTTTTTCTTCTGAAATAAACGTACTTTCTCCTTTGCTGTGGGACGAAGTGACTTTTTTCGCATTCGGCACCAACTTCCTTATGACTTCGTTCATGTGTGCTTCGCACATTCCACACGCCATTCCGCCAATTTTAACTGTTGTCTTAAACATTCTCATTTTACCAAAGTTCTAATCTCCGGTAACTCCCCCTTTCTCTCTATCTCTATCTCTTGTCACCTTGCGTTTTCCGTGCTGAAAAATACTGATGATTTCGGCATCTTACCGATTTCGATTTTGCTGCTTCTTCGTCAACAACTCAATAGGTGAGACTCTTTAGATTTAGTCAAAAGTGAAACGAGTCCAACTGTGAACTCTCCTATTTTTTCGCCATCACTGTAATCCACGGTTTTTCACAGTGATGATCCGTGACTATCTCTGTAAAGCCCGCAATTTTCAGTGCAGCTTCAATTTTATCCGCCGTATAAGTCGTCATTCCGTCGATTATTTGTTCAAATTTCAAACCGCTTTTATCCATTCCGTCCGACTCGTTTACAATCATGAAACATCCGCCATCCACGAGTACATCATATACTTCTGCGAAGCATTTTTCCAATCCCGGCCAAAAGTAGATGGTCTCAAATGCCGTAGCCAAATCGAATATTTTCTCTCCCATATTCAGGTTTGAAACATCCGCCTCTTTTACCGTGCATCTGCCTGATTTTATCATTTCCGCATTGACTTCCTCTGTTTTTTCTACTGAAAGGGGAGAATAATCTACAGCCGTAACTTTTGCGTTCGGATATTTTTTGAGAAGTTCGGCGACATTTCTGCCTCCTCCGCATCCTATCTCCAGTATAGCCTTCGGTTCCATGCTCTGTAAATGCGAAATCCCCCAATCCGCAACTTTTGAATGCCCGACATTCATGCCCTTGATCATCATCTTCCCCATGAATCCCTCAGGTTTTCTGGTCTGATTTACATATTTTCTGAATATTCCCATGGCTTGTCTCCTCCAACTTATTTATTTCTTGCCGAATAGAATCGTAGAATCCGTCAATCTGAGCCATTTCGCCTCTCTTCTCGACATGAACTTTCCGTGACTGGTATCGATTAAATCGACTTCTTCATAACCCATTTCCCTGAGTTTTTCAACAAATTCTTTCATATTCCCATATCTTCGTTCCGACATTATGTCGTGAATTGCAAAAGTGCCACCTTTTTTCAAAGTCCGCAAAGTTTCCATCAACAGATCTTTCTTGTCGACACCTGAAATGTTGTGATATACGTAATTGCTGGTGACCGCATCAAAAGTTTCATCGGAGAAATCCAACTTTAGAGCGTTATCCTTCTTGAATTCCACATTTACAACATTTTCCGCTTCAGCATTTCTCTCGCATAAAAGCTGGCTGAATGAACTGTAATCCTTGCCCCATCTGTCAATTCCTATCATTTTGCCCTCAGGATTTCTCTTTGCACAAGCTATGGTCAGTGCACCGCTTCCACAACCCACGTCAAGCCCAAGTTCGCCTTCGCTCAAGTTTATGTGTTCTGCGATTCCTTCTATAATTTGCCTCGACATCTGCCTGTTTCCATCGTATGAAAACGCTCTGTAAAGGTTTATAAGCCAAATTGATAAAATCAGCAAAACGATAGCTATTACGATTAAAACTATGAACATAACGTCCTTCAAAACTTCATTTAAACCGTTGTCATAAATACCAATAAAAACGCATAATGCCAACGATAGAACCGCTCCACACACAACTGCCGCTATCAACCCTTTTGGCACCCAATTTTTATAATCGGCCTTCATACCACTCTCTCCTATTTAAACTGAATTTTAACTATTTTCATTTTTACATAATTATCGCATAATTTTATCATAAATTTGAAAAAGAGTCCTACATCCTTGTATATATCGTTATATCCTCTCATATAGCTCTTTGCCGTTATCGATTTGAAGTCATTGCTCCATTCATTCAGTTCTGCTTCATCCTCCATGTGGAAAAGCTCTCCGACATCTGTAATACCCGCGTCTTTAAGCCACTTTTTAGTCATCATCTTAGTGCCTTTTTTATTGCATGCATCGAATACTACTACTCCATTTTTGAATCTTCTCGCCATTTTAGAAATAATCTTTTGCAATTTGTCCGTTTCAAAATAATAAAATACTCCTGCCGCAAAGAATACCGCACCGTCCGCATCATCGATAAAATCCATCCACGTCTCATCGTTTAAGTCACATCCTATGTTTTCTTCTCTTTCACCTGCCGGCAATATCTGATTTCTGATTTCGATTATATCCGGTAGGTCGACATTGTATCCCCTGCACTGCCCGTTATCTACCCTTTTAAAAGTTCCGTCCAATCCGCAACCGAGATTTACAACTGCCGCTTTAGGATGTGCTTTCAGATAATCTTCTATTTCCCAAATGAGATCTAAATGTCTTTGAGCAACTTCCATAGCTCCAAACATCCCTATTTTTGAACTTACAAATTTTTCTTGAGATTCAAAATCATAATCCAACATATTACAAAGATTTTCTGCGTCCTCATCCAGAAACATGTCGGGGAATTTTTCCGAGCATATCTTTCTCCCGTATAACGGAATTATCAACGTTTCCTGCACTGTATTCTTTTCAATTTTGTATTTCACAATAAATCTCACTTTCTCAATGATGCATCATCTGATGGATTTTCTCAATCCGTGCCGGCTTTCCATGGAAGCATATCAATATCTTCCAACAGCAAATAACATCTTTTTAACCGTTATTCTTAATTCGGTTAGTTATATCTAACACAATAGTAACATTTTATCGTGTATTTTTCCATAACTTTTTTATTGCAAGGCTACTTAATGAGAAATTTGAGTTTTTGAATTCCCTTATCGTATGGGGCATATCTCAACTTGAATTCAAACAGTCCGGATTTTTTATAGATGCTCTTCTTATGGCTGAACGCATCAAAGGAGTATTTCCCATGATATGCTCCCATTCCGCTGCTACCAACTCCTCCAAATCCAAGTCCTTTGCAGGTTATATGAGATATGGTATCGTTTACGCATCCACCGCCGAAAGAAATATTTTCGATGATTCTCTTTGCATTTTCTTTCTTTGATGTAAATATATATAACGCCAAAGGTTTTTCTCTGCTTTTCACGAATTTTTCCGCACAATCCAAAGTTTCATATGAGATGATCGGTAATATAGGTCCAAAAATTTCATCCGTCATGACTTTTGAATCCAAATTGACATCTACCAGCATAGTCGGTTCTATTTTAAGCTTTTCTCTGCTGAATCTACCTCCACAATACACAGTTCCGTCCTTTAAAAGGTCGATTACTCTGTCAAAGTGTCTTTCATTTACTATCTTAGGGTATGACTCAGCTTCCACCCCGTCCGGAAGCATCTTTTTAAATTGTACTGCAAGCTTCTCACAAAACGCATCCCTGATCTTATGGTCAACCAGCACGTAATCCGGTGCAACACAGGTCTGCCCACTGTTCAAAATCTTTCCGAAAGCTATATTTTTACTGCTTTCATCCAAATCTGCATCCTCTAAAACTATACACGGACTCTTCCCACCCAATTCCAATGTTACAGGGGTGAGATTCTTTGCCGCCTTCTCCATTATATGTTTTCCGACGACTGTATTGCCTGTAAAAAATATGTAATCAAATCTTTCTTCCAGCAACTTCTCACTGATATCAACATCCCCTTTTATGACGCACACATGTTCCGGTAAAAATGCCTTTTCAACAATTTTTTCAACTATATCCGCAACGTTTGATGCCATCTCCGAAGGTTTTATCACTACGCAATTGCCTGCAGCAACTGCTCCGATCAACGGTAATATGCTCAAGGAGAAAGGATAGTTCCACGGCGACATGATAAGGGCTATCCCATATGGCTCGGATATCTCGTAAGCTCCGCCCGGTAAAGCGTTGACTCCCACGGATTTCCTAACCGGCTTCATCCATTTTTTAATGTGTTTAATCGCATAACTCACTTCCTGGATGCACAGTCCGAGCTCAGTCATATATCCCTCGTATTTCGACTTGTTCAAATCATCTCTCAGTGCCTTCAGTATCTCCTCCTCATGACGGAGCATACTGTCTTTTAACGATTTTAACGCCGATAGACGATTTTCATAAGGCTTTGTGTTATTTCCATAAAAATACTCTCTTTGTTTTTCCAACACTCCACTGATTTCCATAGGATGTACCCCTTCATTCAATTTCAGTTAACTATTTTTTCAAGGATTTTAGATATTCTTTTTGCTCCTCTGTAATCCTGTAGCTTTCTCTCGCCTTCTGAATCGTCTTGTTGTGTATCCACTGTCCCAGACGATTTTCTTCAATATACGATATTGTCTTATCCCACTGTTTTGCCAAAGCCGTTGCGAAAAACCACGCCACCATCATGTTCACGTAATATTCTTCCGATATAATCTCTGCGGGAATCTCCAAGTATACCTCTCTAAAATCGTCGTCCAAAAAGTGAGTCATGAGCATTTCAATGGCGAATCTACAGGTGTACGCTTCTTTTGAACTTGACCATTTTTCAATGCATTTCATCAATTTCTCCCTGTTGCGTCTGAACACCTTTGGAGCTGTCGTATCGCATACTGCCCAATTATCCACAAATGGTAAAAATTTTTCCAACTCTTCGACACACCTGTCAAAATCCTTTATCTCGGATATTAGAATTCCGTGAAGCATATTTTCATCGTAATACCTGTGTGGAAGATGGTTTAAAAACTCCTCACATTCATCATCGTTAATATACGATTTAGCTAATTTTCTGAGAATGGGAACTCTCACTCCTATAATCCGATCCCTATCTATTCCTGGAGTCAGTTTACACTGAAAATCTCCATATTTCTCATCCTGTAATTCAAATAGTTTTTCCGTAATCTTCATGTGCTAACTCCAGCGATTTGTCAATATATTTCTAACTTCCCTCGCTACCAATACTCGTTTTAATATTTGAGTAAATATTATGGGGAGAATTAAAAACGGTCCCACTACAATCACAGAAGCAACCACTAAGTTTCTCAGTTTGTGTCTCCTCCTGGCTCTGACCACCAAGTTTATTTTCTCTGCCATAATATTGAAAATTTCTCCATTTGTGATTGAAAATGCGATTACAAATTCTAAAATCAAAATGAGAACAAATGCAACTATCATTATATTTGTAACCTTTTTACATATGCTAATTCTCGTCGCTAAATCTAATTGTCTCGCTTCCGGAATCTTTCTAAACCACTTATCTACTCTCATATCTGGTGTCATAATTCTCTTCTAAAACTCCTTTTCTCTATACTCTCATGCTATAATTTCACTACACAATTGTCAAATTGTCAACCGACGCTAATCCATACTGCACATTCACATCCTGTCTATTCTCATTTTCTTTACTTTTCTGTCAACTACAACATTTATAACTCCCATTGAAGTGACGTATGTCATAAGTAGCACAATGATAATCGGCATCTTATCTTCCAAAAAATACGATGCGAAAAATATCAACTGACATATAATTCCTACAATACCAAAACTTCTATATTTTTTTATCAGAATTTCTTTTTCGATTTTCTCGTCTTTGCACTTTGTACCGCCTGCAATAATTGAAAAATCCCCTCTCGAAATTGCACTGCGAAAAGAAAAATACACAATTGATATCGTTATCGTAAATAGCATTGGCGATATAATTACGTAAAATATGTGGATTTCCCCAATTATGCTCATTATCATGTGAATGATAAATATGATTAGCGAGACAATCAAATATGTCGGTGTCATTTTTTTCATCTTTCCTCTCCCATTGATATTTACCATTTTATCTATTTTTTCGCAATTTTAATGTTCGCAATGTACACTCCACACAATATTATCCCCGCTCCTATGATCTGATGTAAAGACAGTTTTTCTCGAAGCAACAACTTCCCTGAAAAGATTGAAACGACTGTCGCAACGCCTATAAACGATGCCGTGCGATTGACTCCTATCTTGGATATTGCTACATTGGACAAAAAGAACGCTAAAATTGAACATCCTATTCCCTGATATAAGATGGCAATGAGGAATTCGGTGCTTTGAAAAGGCAGGCAGATGAGTTCTTTGATGTTACTTCTTCCATAACCATCTATACAAGCTGATATTACAAAGATAATTGCTCCGACAACCAACATCATATAAGTAATCTCTGCACCCGTATATCCCTTTGCTCTTTCAACAAAAACGCTGTAAAGCGCATATGAAATCACAGCTATAAATAAGAACAAATATCCTGTCGGTGAAAAACTAGATGATGCCCCTACTGCAATCACTGTAGTTATTACTCCCATGAGAGTGATAAAAATTCCTACAATCTGCCATTTGCCGGGTTTCTCTCTGAGAATGACGGTGGATCCCACCAGGGAAGCTATGGGAATACATGCCAAGAGGATACCGCTTTCCGAAGCCGTTGTATGACTTATCCCGACGGTTTCTCCGATAAAATATATTCCCGGGCTGAATACGGCTACGATAAAAATCGGCTTTAGACTCTTTTCTTTTAAATTTACTTTTACAATACCTAGTAAAACCAGAAATGTCATTATCACAAAAGCTATCAAAAATCTCCATCCCAAAAGTGCGAATCCACTAGTCACCTTTGTAGCCTGCTTTGTGAATATGTAGCTCATTCCGTAGATTATCTCACAGCACAAGGCACATAAAATTCCCACTACCAAATTGTTTTTACGTAAGGTCTCCATATGACTTTCCCATCTGCTAAATCTCAATTTTACTCAAATGACTCCTTTGAATGTATTATAACATATATTCAAAATTTGAACGTGAATTTCTCTTTTAATCGCTCTCTTCTACCATGTAGATTCTTCGACTATATGCAAAATTGTTCTAGCTATGAAAATAGAAATGTACACTACCTCGGTTCCGGCGACAGCATCGAAATTCCTCGTATAGAATGGGGAGTCGAAATGGACACAAACAAATCGACGGCGGATTGACTCGGGGGGCCAGACTGCATATGGAAAAGCTGGCAGCACTGGCATCTTCAGGCAAATTGGATCTGTCTCCTCTATCGACTCATATCTTCAACGGCCTTGAACATATAGAAGAGGCTCTTTTCCTGATGAGAGACAAGCCCGCTGATATCTGATTAAAGCCGTCGTTAAAATTGCAGACTGATGAAGGTTCCAATAATATCCGGTTTTTGGGTGCGGGAAACCCACGTTTATAAAGGAATTATCAGAATGTGCGAAGCGTGAAATCGCCATACTCGAATATTCTTGGCGAGTTCAGAAACCGTTGCAATTCAATAAAAAACAGCGCCTTTATGAAATTAACTCTCATAGAGGTACTGTTTTATTTGAACCTTTCATCGCTAACTGCCTGCTTGCATATCCGTATCTCTTGGTTTTACATTCAAAAATTGGTGAATTCCCACATTATCAGCCCTGAATATTACATACTACAGAGATTGAACTCCCATGAAATAATACTGTGCCATTAACTTCAGCATATCCCTAGCCCAGCTTTCACTTTTGTAGTGTCTGGCAATTTCCAGCAGTCCCTCTGCGAAATTGCTGGCTAAAATATGAGACAACATGGGATCATACTTTTCTTTGGCCTGACTTTCCAAACGCATTTCAATATGTTTTTGAATCTGCTTTACCATCTCGCTCTTTGCCTTCTCGTGCTTTGTTCCTACACTTTTATCCATTAAAATTATCAGTTTTTTTCTATTCTTAATCAACTGATGAACATACTGCTCTCCCACTTTATCAGATTTTTTTGGAATCGAATTGCATCTCAACGATTCTTCTTCCTTGAAAAATAAAATAAAGCTGTGATATGCCGGCTGCACAGTTTCATCAAACAACGTCTGTTTATTTTTAAAATACGAATATATCAATGCTACCGGAATTCCGGCTTCCTCTGCAATCTCTGCTAATTTTGCACTTCGATAATCTTTTTTATAAAAAATTTTTTCAGATGCCACAAGAATTTTATTCTTAACTTCCGCCTTTAATACTTGCACGTTTCCCCTTCTTTTTTCCTTCTAAAATAAATTTACGCTTAATGATAAATTTAAATTTAATTTTTGTCAAGACATATATCTGCTTTTCTTTACTTTTACTTGAATTTTAATCACGATTATTAAGTAACAAAACCAACTATATTTCATGCCAGTCCTGTAAAGCTACCCTTCAACTGTGCGGCAAACAGTTCGCTCATGCATAGGTTCAGTTTCCAGCTACAGATGTAAATTGGAGTTTTTCAAGAAATTCATACAAAAGATTGACCTTTACAGATGGGATTCCCATCTGTAAAGGTCAATGGTCAATATGTTTCGATCAACTATTTCATTTGAACTTTGCAATTGCTCTATTTTTCTTTTCTTCTTCTAATCAAGACAGCTCCTCCGGTCAGACCTGCCAATCCCAATAACGTCAAATACAACGATAAGCTGGCTTCATCTCCGGTCTTCGGCAATTTACCTTTCTTTTTATCCTTAGGCTTATCTTTAGGTTTATCCTTTTCCCCTTGAGCGTCTTTATTGTAAATCGCATACACTGTCATATCTTCGCTTACAACTGTTTTTCCCGTAAATGCTGTACCGGTTCCGTCTTCCTTCGTGTTCCACTCTTTAAACGTATAGCCTTTCTTTGTCGGATCTGCCGGCATCGACTGATCTGTTAAACTATCGTTGTCGATGGACTTACCGGTTTCTACCTTGGCAGTTGCATACTGCTTTCCTTCGCTAACGAATGTAACTGCGCTTTCAGCAGGCTTATTCACTTTAAACGTGTAAGATATTAAATTCGGTTTATTGGCATCCGCTGTACTGTCGCGTCCCGCATTATCTTGCTTCGCTGCAAAAATCCAATAACCTCTGTATATAATATCGTCAGCCTTCTTCTTGCTCATGTCCTTGGTGTTTATGACATCTGCATTAGTTCCACTTGCTAAATCATATGCTCCATATGCATATCCTGTAATCTTTAAGTTCTCACCTACCGGTGTTTCCTTCGTGATTTGCAGATTGGAAATGCTAAGCGATACTTTGTCCAATTTATTTATTTTCTCATATATCTTCTTCAGCGATTTTTCTGTGCTTCCCTTCGCTTTGCGAACATGAGCTATTAATCTCTGACCTTTTATCTCATGGCTGATATCAAATCCCGGAAGTCCTTCCATGGTGAACTTACTGTCGGAATCAACTTTCACTCCCTTTGGTAAGTCCATAACGAACACTAGCTCCGCATCAGAATCTGCGTGGTCTTTTTTCCAAGCTGAATTACTCGGAGTATCCCATGATGTTTGTGGATCGGAGTGATTCTTGCTTCCGCTTTGGGCCATAAGATATGTATTTAAAACCTTCTTCATTTTAGACATATCCAGGCTAAACTTCAGTTCTACCCTTTGTCCTCTTGTCAAAGTTGCCACCTTATCATGCTGTGTATTACCATTTACTGAAATATCCCCATAAACGTACAAATCATTGGTATCTAAGAAACTCTTTTTAAAATCGAAATTAAATGCCTTTACTACATCCATGTTTATCTCAGGTTGCCCATTTGCTTGAGAAGGGTCTTCCGCCAGTGCAGTGTAAATCTGTGTCCACATCTCTGTATTATCGAAATTATTTTCTCGTGGTAACATTGGAAATAAACTGAGTCGATCTGTACGGATTCCTGTACTCGGGTAATCAGATCCATCATTTGCTGAAAAACTAATTCCATCTAGGGAACTCTTTTCCGGTGTTATCAAGTATTTGGGAATAGCATTTTTACTTTTGTATTCCAGCTCTGCCCAGTAATTGTCTTTAACAATATTTTTCAATGAGTCGGGCATACCCTCGAGATTGCTATCTGCAAATACAGTTCCAACAGATGTTGCTGTTACCAGTATAATTGCCAATAATAAACTCAAATATTTTTTCATCTCCTGCACCTCTCTAACGCGTAATATCAAAATCTATTTTCTCAGCTGAAATATCTACTATTTTCTTTTCGAAAAACAATTTTTTATAAAATAACTCACACTTACCTTCCGCTGATATTCTACCTAGATTCTTTACTGATTGATCCTTTATTTCAACAGAATACGGCATTTTTATTTTTATTTCATGACCCTCAGTTCCTTTTTCTTTTTCATATAGTTCAAAAAATTCTCTATAATCGTTCCAGTTACCTAAATTAAAAACAAATGTGACAGAATTATCAGCTGAGTTATATGTCTTTGTTATCTTGCTAATGGTTCTCGTATTTGCTGAAACATCGATTGAATTTACATTCACTTTGAAGTTTCTAGGGAAGCGAACAGTGTATTTAGCAGTGGGAAAATTCCCTCCTTTGTCAAACATTACTAAATTTTCATACGCCCTTCCTAATAGAGTTTTCTTTCCTTTAAAGCTTGTGAGATACTTATCGTATGCTCCCTCAAACAAATCTCTGACTTCCACTCTACCTTCAACAGTCCCTTCATAGTATAGTTTCCCTTTTTTTACAACTTCTCTGCCATCTGATTTTATCACCTTTGACAAGTTGACTGTTCCTCGAATCTTCCCATTAACTTCATCATACCGGCTGGAGACATTTTCGTTAGCTGCAAATGCAAATGTTGCACTAACAAATACTCCAACCACCATCATCATAGCAACTGCCATGCTCATGGTTTTTTTAATTGTTTTCTTCATACTTCATACACCTCTCTATCACTACAAACAACTTAAATAAAAAACGAGCAAAAACACACATCACCTACTGATATGCATATTTGCTCTCAATCAACCTATTATATTTTCATTATGACTCTCTACAAATGTCAACATTTTTACAACCTCTTTACGTGATTTTCAACCAATCACGCAAGAAATTATATCATATTTTTTTAGAAGTCACCAGGATTTTCTAAAAAATATTTGATTATTCGCTCAATTATTCCATTTTTGAGACTACTATATTAGCCTTTTTCAAAACAAAATCCTATCTGCGTCGCATTTTTGCAATACGGGTTGCATGGAAATTTCACCGTTTTCATTTCGCTTAACTCCGTATTTTCCAGTTTAAGATATCGAAGAACCTGTCCGTTTGCAGTTTCCTGATAGCTGAAAAATCAATAGATCGTTACTACAACCGACATATTACCTTTTACCGCCGTCTTATAGAGCTTAATAAATTCATCGTAATAGTCTTTTATCTCCTCTTTGATGTCGTCGGCTTCATCTTCATAATCCCAAATATCAGGATATAACTCGGCATTTTTACACTCTTCCATGGAGAAGTTCGCCAATGCTGTGTCAATATCAAAATTCTCCAAAGCTTCCACGATAACGCCTGCTCTCTGAGACTCTGTTACCGATATGAAGTCCTCTTCTCCAATCACATGCTGTCCCACTACAGCTTCACTTAGAGGATTATCATCTATGGGGTTCATGGAATCTATCCCTGTGAAAATGAAGTGCATCACATCCCACATTTTATCGATATCCAATATTTCCGTTTCCTCTTTTTCCTGCAGAGTTTCAATGTAACCCATCAAGTCGCTCGCTTTGCCTCCTTCAACAAGCTCTCTCATTCTCTCCAATTCGTTTTCATTTACCAGCTGATAATTTGCTATCATTCCCATAATTTTTCTCCTTTGCGCCGCCTTTCAAAATAAACTTCGTTTTTTTATTTTTCACCTTTAAACCACGGTATGCATCTATTTACATCTTTGCAATACTGCACATACTCTTCTCCAAATGCATCATATAGCCACTTTTCCTCGGTACATTTCATCATAACTGTCATAAGTCCCCAGTATATCAACGGAAACGGTAACAGTAAAACGTTTGAATACAAAAGTATTGCTCCTGTACAGATGAACATAAATGCACTGTATATAGGATTTCTCACGCTGCCATAGATACCTGTTGTCATCAATTGATTATTTTTAATGTACAAATCTATTTTAGAGAATATCACTGCCCTAAGCCACATCGATATGCCTAAAAGTATGAAAGCTATTCCCAAGATTGCAAATAGACATGATAACCATTTAATTCTTATTGTCGGAATAGGTCCTTTGACAGAAAGATAGATTCCGATTGCTGTGATTGCCAAAATAATTATCACATATGCCGGCCCTACTCCATATACTGGAAGCTGTTTATTTTTCAATGTAATCCCCTCTCTTCAGACACAATATATAATTGATAATTTTGACTCATATCCATACACTACTTGATTTCCATAATTGCAGCTCTACCGGTCTCCGGTGGAAACAGTTCGCATAATTTTTCAATGAACACATCTAAATCCCATAAATCACAACTTTTCAGCTTTATTTTTTCGTTGCTCCTCAATTTAACCTCATATCCGAAATATTTTCCTTTTACAAATAGAGAGTTCACTAAGAACGGTTCAATAACGCGTATTTCACTGAAGAATATCGTCTTTTCCTTTCTGTTTTTCTTTAGAGCGATACCGTTCTCAAACAGATTGATCTCGGTCCACAGATCTTTCTCCGTCGGCAAAAGTATCTTTCTCTTGCCTCTGGATGTGAAAATCAGTTTTCCCAAAGACGTCGCTTCCGAGACTTCTTCCTTTGTCTTGGTGAAAAAAATTGATTTTAATCTATATGATGGTCCCACCGGCGGCTTCACCATTTTTTTCATAAAGAAAACGCCAAGCACGAGCAGTATGGCTAAGTATAACATTTTATCCATAACTTTTCTCCTTGCATATTTTATCATTACATTTTTAAAATATTTACAATACCGACATTATTTCCCTCAGATTGTCTATGGTAACTGCACATAATCTCTTTGCAGTCGACGTCTTTTCCATTATGTTAGTGAATTTTTTCAGCAATTTTCTTGCCTGTTCGCTTTCGATGAGTTTATCCATAGTCACTGTATTATTATAAATATCCTTGAGTTCTCCACCCTCGATCAAACAACGACGACATCCGCCTATGGCAATAGAGATGTGTGAAAGTGTCAATTTATCTCTCTTCTTATCCAAGACCTTCGCAAAAATATCCCACGCTCTGCTGTCACCGTATATCCATATAAATGAACCTGCCGCCTGCAACACGCTCAAATTTGAACTGCTTAAAAAGCTATTCACCGTTTTCCACGCCTGTATTTTAAATGCTGCAGTTCGCCCATCCGAAATGAATTTCTCCGAATCGCACACCAAATATGCCTCTTGAATATATCTCTGACAAAACGCCTGCAACATGTATATGTATCCCCACAACAACTTCGCATCTTTTTCGGAAGTTATAGCCTCCATAAGTTCCTTCGTATGTGAAATAAACCACTCCCTCACCGGCACGGTATTTTTCGTTCCAAGTTCCAAACACGCCGCTTGTCTCAGCACTTTTTCCCCTTTTCTTCTTCCTTCCGGATCGTCTGATTTCATCATGTCAAGCGCCTGACTCAGAGTTTCAAAATCATATTTGGCCGCCATTATATCTCTCCTGTAATCTCTAAAATGTCAAACCTCAATCCAAACTTTAATATGATATCATTATAACAGAATTTTCGATGTTGGTGGAGATGAAATATCTCTAATCCTGATATGGCATCACTGAGCCATTTCACAAACAGCTATCCTATTCACCTCATCGCTGATAAATACACGGTCTTCCCTTACGTCCATCACTCTGAATTTAGAATAACCTCTGGGTAGGGTAACGTTAATCAATTCTCCGTCTGACAATCTCAGCAATTTTTGCTTTCCTTTCCACTCATCAGTCTTAAAAACAGGAGATAGTATCAGGTATTCTTTGTCTGCACTGAATTTTCCTCTCATTCCCTGTTTTCCCGGCAACTTTTCCAGTCTCTCTCTTCCCCAAATTTTTCTTTTGTATACACCGTCTTCAGTAATCTCCACGTACCAATAATACTTAAATTGAGATAAAGTGCACGGATTTATAATATTTGCCTCTAAAAATGCATAAATTGAACAGTCTTTTATCATAATACTTCCTATTTGAGGATAGGAATATCTAAACGCCATTTTATGATGTTCACCATTAACCTCATCTAGGGCTCTTTGAAATCGCTCTTTTATTTTTTCGTCTGAAAAAACGTAATGGAGCTGCGGTTTCCACTGCAACGTGCATGT
This sequence comes from Eubacterium brachy ATCC 33089, assembly GCA_000488855.1. Lineage (GTDB taxonomy): Bacteria > Bacillota > Clostridia > Peptostreptococcales > Anaerovoracaceae > Gallibacter > Gallibacter brachus. The sequence continues at coordinate 17,718 of KI535278.1, forward strand.
CTCAGCATGATAATTGAAAAAGGTAAAGCTGTTTGCTGCATAGACCTCTCCATCCACGCGACAAATAACCGGATAACTCCCATTTCCCCCACTTGTAGAAATCTCTGTAATGCTGTTTGCAAGGCACCAATTTTCACATTTCACTTCGCACGGAGCGTTCTTCGGAGAAGATATGCTCCACACTTTTTCCCCATTTCCATCTATAACCAAAACATCTGAATCGCTATCTATCAAAACAGGATTATTCCAACCTTTCTCAGCTTCCGAAAAAGGTATGAATGCACATTCTTCGCCCCTTGCCCAAAGTATTCCTTGGGTGAAATCTCCTTCCTCTCTCTCACACCAAATGACAAACTCATCTCTTCCTCTGGCGAAGTGATTTTTCGAATTTATAGGGGCATATTGATATCCACGCATCCCTATTTTTATTCCTCGTGCCGTCCATTCCGAAATTTTCTTTAATTTTGCATTCATAAGACGCTTCCTTTCAATGCTTGCCATAAGGTTTATCTATCGCCTATCTTCGACTTCCACTATTTCACCCATAAAAACGATGTGCGGTTGCCATCCACCGTTAAAATCCGGAAACATTTCCGGAAACGATGCGTAATACTTACGAATATCACAATGCAAATTTTCCTTGGAAAACTGATTCTGATAAAGTTTCTTACACAAAAATGTCAGATTTGCTTCTTCATACGTCACGCTTTCTCCCATTGCTTTCGGAGTCAACCCTGACGCTGCTGTCTTTTCTCCATCCCTTCCCGAATTGGAGCCAATATAGACGAGAGCCTTTCTATATTTTTCGGGGAAGAAGCTGACTGTAAATGTATCGCTGTCATTTAAAAATTCACTGGTATAGCGTGCAGGATGCACGTACACGGTGATGATAGGACGGCTCTTTCCCATACTGCCCCATATGTTTCCCATGCTACCCCAGCTAACTGTGCATCCGTTGAAATTGTCTATCGTACCGGCTGTAACAACTGCCCAGTTCTTGTCAAACATCTCAAAAACTTTATAATCTTTTTCTCTGAAATCATCCATTTCTATAATAACCTTTCTGATCCCAGCCATCCCGTTGATGACAATTCATTTAAATCTTCAAATATTCTATCATATCCTGATACGCCTTTTTAGCTTCAGGCACCAATGGCATCATGGAATACATGTGGTACATGCCTTCTCCTATTTCCAACCTGACATCTACACCGAATTTTCTCATCTGCTCTGCTATGGTATCGGCGGCAGCTGAAAAGACTTCATCACCGCCAAAAATCAGATACGCCTCTTTCAATCCCGTATAATCTCCCCTTTGCAAGTAGCGCATGTATTCAGGCACTTCTCGTCCATTTTCCATTCCTGCCTGGATATTTTCAAGAGCGATAATGCTCATAATCAGATCTCTTCCATCCAAGATTTTAGCCTTTCGCTTTTCTTCTTCCGTGTAGATCATGGTTCCCGGCGAAGCTGCGTATATCTTGCCCGGCATAGGAATTCCTTCTCCCTTTTCGTTGATATATGAAATCAGACCCAATGCCAAATTCCCACCGGAAGAGCCTCCTGCAATAGCAATATTTTCATGTTCATATTCCACAATGAGCTTTTTGTACAGCTGATAAAGCATTTCATAAACATCTAAAATGCTGTTGTCAGGCACCAGTGGGTAATACGGCAGTACCATATCTCTTCCCGTGAGCCTGGCGAGCTTTATCTGCTCTTTGACTTCATCTTTTTTAGGATATTTTAACATTCCTCCACCGATTAGATAAATGCAAACTTGCTCTGCAGGTGCTTTGTGCTTTACGTGAAGAACAGGATTTACACCTACTTTAAACGTACTTAAGTCCAAATCTTCTTCTATGCACTCAGGTATAACAGGATATGCAGTTTGAGTTTTGAATTTCTTCTGAAGCTGACTATAAGGTTTCTTCATCATATTTTGCAAACGCAATATCTTTGCTATTACTTTCAGTAGTGTATATTTAGCTGACATATATCCTCCTTAAAATTTCTATTCCATTCATTGCTCATACTTTTTCTGTCTTCAGACTGTATTGCACTCCCAAATCAATCTGCATCTACCCAAATGTGATATTTGCCACAGTGAAGGCATTGAAACAGATACCCGCAAAGAGGACCATCCTTTATCAGGTATTCTTCGATATCCTCAAATTCAGATCGCGCAGCGTACTCGCGTAAGACTTCATCAGCAATATCCATAGCTTTTAATTCCCGTGTACCTACCGTTCCTAAATACGCACAGTAATCATTGCAGCACGACAGCCAATATTCACCCTGCCAACTGACATATCCCGGTGTTCGGCGAAAGAGTTCATCATCTTTTTCCTTGTCAAAACCTACTATTACCTCTGCGCCTTGAACAAACGTTGCATCATATTTTTTTGCTGCTTTACCACTTGAAATGCAAATAGGACACAGATGTTCCACATTATCGATACAATATGGCATAAAAGCATAGTAAATATCGCTTTCTCTCCCACAACACGGGCATATCTGCGGTTCACCTTCCTCAAAAGCGTTGGTGCCTATGGGGTCAGGATGATAGCGGAACGGCGGGATATCTTTCAACCTCTCTCTCCTTTCATCCTTCTCTTCATCTGACATAGGGCGTGGCAAAGCATATTCATTACCGTGACTTTTAGACTGTTTCTGCAGTAACGCAAGCTTTTTCATCTGTTTCCTATTATCTTTATCGACAATGGTCGAAAACAGGAGATATGCACTCTCAATCATCCCCAGCTTTATATAAACATCAACCAATATCTCTTTCGCTTCGTTTACCTCAATTACGTAAAGCCTATCTGCAAATTGATAAAGTGCCGATACACTTGATTTATCACCATCCTTAAGTTCAAAATCATTTTTTAACCGTATATATTCTTCAAGATATTGGTTCATTTTATTCTCCCTTTACATTTAACTAGATATCTGCAATCATTCCATTATCCCTATGAAAGGCATTTTTGTACTCTTCCATTGAAATTTCATAGTTTTATTATAAAATTAACCGTTAAACGAAATGTTGTATCTCTTCTTCACTCAGCTCACGAAAGTTCCAAATATGGTACCCTGAATAGCATTTACCTGATCTACCTACGAAAATCCCGTGTTCCGGCATACTTGCTATCTCACCTATGTATATAAGTGGAAGATCGTCGTAAAATGGGTAGTCATCCGTTACTCCTTCTTTGACAGTAACAAAAGTATTTTTTCTCAATTTATTCATCGATTCACCCTTTCTTTTTTTACATAATATTTAATGAAGTATTTCAACCGGTGTACAAAGTAACTAAATCCTGAGTTTAGAAAATGGATTTATAAAAAGGTCACTCCCCAGTGGGATTTCAACAATAAATCCATGCCCTTTTTCAATTCAATATCACTTTCGAATTCTTTGACGTAGGCGACCGGAGAATGAACGTCTAACTTAACTGTGTCTTGAAAAACAAATCCGTTCATCTTTAAATACTCAGTTGACTTGTTATCCCACTTGATTACTATCAACTTATTGCCCCGTGTATCTGCTATAAATTGCATTTCATCCCCCTTTCAATCTCTACTCATCTACTCCACTTAACCAATCTCGCTTCGTAAAATTCTCGTATCTTGTAGTTTGAATAATCGATCCATAACAGGTTCCGTATGGCCTCCATATGATGCCATCGCCTTTTCGCAAGTATTTCGCTGACCAATATCTTTCCATTGACTGTTATAATCCATCAGCTGTACTGCCAAAAGCCGACGATAATTTCATCATTATCATCTCTATATAGATAAACACATCCGTTACAAAACGGAGCATTTCCTTTTATCATTTTCATCCTTTCATCTACCGGTCCATACGCATACTCATCAATGACTCCATATACTCTGTAACCGTCACGTATTAAGTGGTTCCAATAATATTCTTCATCCTGTACGTAATCTACATCTTCTCCTATGGTTATAAACGGAATCTCTCCCCGGTCTCCCAATGGAACGGTAGATATATTCACTCTGTTAATCTCAGTTGTTTTCAATCTATAAGTACCACAACAACTTTCCCCACAACGAGGATGACGAATCGCTTTTACGGAACAATCCGGATATATATTTTCATCTATGCGCACGTCAAAATCTTCAGGCACGAAGATTGATATCATATCTTCCATGCCGGGAATTTTAAAGCAACAGTAAAATCCATATTCATTCTCCAATAATTCTGCAAAAGCTGCATCGTTATCAAACCAATCGGGTGCGTTGCCACCGATCCAACCGACTACATGTTCATCTATGGGATTCAAATAATAAAGCACGCTCTTCCTAGTCCTCCTCATCCGCTTCACAGGCAACTTTGTTCTCCTTCAACTTGAGGCCTTTTTGCACATTATATATATCACCTATCACCCAAAGAGTTCTTTTTGCAAGTTCTCACATATTCCTGCCATCTGCAGCATATCATCTTTTGGGCACATCCGGCTTAAATCATATTCAAGGGGATTTGCAACAAAATCCGTTAGTACATCTTTGAGCATCTTCTTTTCTTTCTGTGTCTCAACGATAGAAATACTCTGAACAGGTGTTTCCAATCTATCTCCGAACAAATCGCATAAATCGACTTTTCCACTGACTTTACACTCAAGCAATATGGCTGCAATGTCGACGATTATATTTATCGGGAAGTAGAATTCAACACGGTAATCATCCCCCTCAGATTCGGCATTTTTTAAAATTGTCGTAATCGGCTCGTCACAACGCCTGAAATTTCCATTTAATTTATCCAATTTCAGATCAAAAAATATCTCTTCAAGAGAAATCTTAACCGATTGTTTATCTGCAAGATATTCAACCAACGTCAAGCTGTCATCACTGTCACCGATATAATTGTTCCAATATTTATTTTCTATGTGCATCATTTATCTACGCCTTCCCTTTCAGCCGTGCCATCATCATGTTTTCATTGTTCATCAAAAGATAACTTCTATATCCGGTTAACCGGTTATCCGTTGAGTCCACCGAATTCGACTTCATATCGACTGTCAATTTCCATGTTGCCCAGATGACCTAATAAATAGTCCGGTTGCGCATATAAATCGAGGGTGAATTCACTATTTCTTCCTCTTATGAATATGCACACGTTGTCGATAACAAGAGCCTCCCTAAAATCATTCTCGGAAATCGGTGCATATGCCCGGAAAGTGCCTTTTTCAATCATATCGTTGATGACATCCACATACTGATAATTGTCTTCCATGAAAACATCGATCACCTTATCTCTGTTATCATTTAGCCAGCGAATCTTTTCCACAACTGTATCTATCACTCCATCCTGGTCCTCTTTAATATCCAGAAAGACTTTCGTATCTTTCCCCCAAATGTCCATCACTCCGACATAATCGCCATCGGTACCCAATGTAAATTCATTTTTTCCGATTAAAATTTTCTCTTTCATAGTTTCTACTCTTCTAAAATCCGTGTTTCTCTATAATGACATTTCTTCTGTCAGCTAAAATTTCTTTCTGCTGTACAATGATACCAACGCTGTCGGAAGGTGCTGTATGTTTTCTTCACATAGTCTATATAACTCCAGCCCTTTTGCAGTGAATCCATATTTTTCGATATATGCCAATACAAAATTTCCTTGCAAGCTTTGGTGTTCTCCATCGCAAATCGACAGGTAATCCCTCGCAAGCTGATGATATTTCTCGTCTATCAACCCTAAACCGAACACGGCAAAAGTTCCTGGCATTGCACAAAATTCATCTTTCAGGTTATTATACCATTCAAATTCTTTCATAGCCAGTCGTGCATATTTCTCAATTCTGTCGTATAAATTGGGATATAGCATGGCATTGGCAAATAACTGGTTTATTCCTTTTTTAGGTAGTTTCTTTATGGGAAGATAACTCTTATTAGAACTTCTAAATTCAATGGAATAACTCTTTGGAAAACCGAACTCAAGCAGACGACAGAGGTAATCCATAACTTGCCGATAGCTTTCCTCACATTCTTTTTTCACAGATATTTTTATTGTTGCAAATGCATCATTTGCAACACATGAACAGTCGTCGGTTTTGTGTTGTGAAATCTCTTTCGGAAGATCACCACTTCCATTTTTCTTTATCTGTGCCGGCAATGAACTCCCCAGTGCCGTTACAAACGAAAATATTTCTTCTGAAATTTTTTTATCCCAGCTATGTCCGTGCTTTGTAAAGCACACAGCCAAATAACATGCATATTTAAAATGCTCTTCTGATAAAGCATATCCTGCATCTTCATTTCTCAGCACCCATTTATGGTCAAACTCACTGTCGTTTACATCGTGGAAAAACGGATTTCTTATAACTCTTTCTATCCATCTTTGCGATGTTCTATCAATTCCCCAGTGCCAACCGCATAAAATCCTCATTTTATCCGTGAATTCTTCTGCATCTTTGCTGATAAATCCCGACCTCTGTAACCTGAATAAATAGTACTCCAAAACCGCTTCCACCAAAATTTCTTTACCATCAATTCGAAAGCATGGGTATGACGGATATCCCGCCTTTGCTCGTGTTTTCGATACTCTCATATCGCCTTTTTCTATTGCACCAACGCATTTATCACAATATGGAATCAGTGTTTTATCTCGTAACACATCATCAAATATTATGTATGTTCTGCCGCTCATCATATCCACCCTCTTTTTCTTACTCTAAGCTATACGTTTATACATATGCTAATGATTCCATTTACTTTCTCCATTTTTCGTAGTTTTCTAGATAAAAAACGGTAGCCAAACTAAATCCTCAAGATTTACAATTGTATTCGCCGCATAACTCTCTGTTTTTTGGTAGTCATCAACCTTGACCAGAAACTTCCATGGAGCAAGCTGTTCAAATTGGTAATTTTATCACGAGCATCCCAACCGTCTAAGCTTTCATAATCATACTTCCAACCATTGATTTCCATCGATTTCTCCCCGTCCGACAAGGACCTGTCCTGCCCCTTCGCATTACATAAACCTTTTTCTCAGGTCTTAATATGTTCAATGACTTCAATACTCTTCAGAGTTAATACTCTTTATAATGCAGTAGGTATCATTCAACGTATTAGAAAAACTTTCAATATTCTCCGTGATTTCGTCGTAAATGTCATCGAGAGTGTGGGCAGGTGACAATACTCCCAAAAGGCAATCTTCCAGTTCGACTTTACCTATCTTTTCAAGATTATCCACCAACATCCCCAAATCCTTATGATTAAACCAGCGATCCGTATCGATCCAATACTTTGTACCATGTTTACTGCAGGCAATTTGACTATTCAGAAAATCGTCCATATTCGGTTTCTTTTTTTGTAATAAACGGGTACAAGCTAAATGATATTCTATCTTCCTCGGTGTTTGATCTACTTCTGAAACGAATATAACACCGTATTGATTTTTAAATTTCACAGCGAGGACATCTCCCTTTTGAAAATACGGCTTGCGTTTTACCCTCGACTTGGGAACTTTAATAGGTTTGGGATTTTCACTCTGCAGCTGTGCGGCTAACTTATCCAGTACCTTCTGCCTCTGAGACAGCGCTTTGCTGTCGATTTCAAGCCAAAATTCATCTGCTCCTTTTTCGATGATCTCCAACGCTCTATCTCTTATATCGTCTGGAAGATGACCTATCTTCCACAGAGAATAAGCAACCGCAGTCCAGTAGATTTCTCTGTAGAAATCATCTGTGCAAAAATTGTCTTCCTCGGTCAAAATATCCTCAATTATTTTGTCTGCATTTTCACCGTCCTTATACCTCTCAACTATTGAATTGTATATGTCATATCCGTCATCGCTGTCTATAATTTTCACTCCGTCTACTGCCATTTTTTCTCCCAATTACCTGTGCTAAAAATATGTAAATATGTCGCTGACATATTATTCTATATTCTCATTACACCTCTTATAAACCGTTAAATTTCCTCAAATATCTTTTCAATCAGTTCTGTAATATCCCGTGCCACGTATTTAATCTCATCCGGGTCGTGTATATAACAGATTATCTGTCCCGTTTGTCCTTCCGTATCAGGGTCGAAGTCAAGCATGAGATAACAGCTGTCGCAGTATTGTGCAAAGGGAATCCATCTCTTGTTAAACAGATACGGTTTTATCCTTTCATCTCGCATTTCATCTATATTTTGACTTGAAAAATACTCAGGAAAATCCGACAGCAGAGCATTTCTATTTTGAAAATACTTTTTTGTGTTCTCTATTTCTCTCAAGCTCATCAGGCAAAACGACATCTCGCTACTTCCTATAACGCAGGGCAAAACACACATAAACCTGCTGCCGTCCTTGTATTTATAGAGCTTTTTAAAATCTTTCGGCAAGTCAATCCCAAAAGTATTCTCAAATGACATTATGTCAGCATCTGTAGCACCGGATATCGACTCATATTCCTCCAGATATCCTTCCTCCACAGGATCATCCAATCCCCATTCTTCAAAGTTCTCGCACATATATTTTTCAATCTGCCTAATCTTATCAATCATTATTAGCTTTGCTCCCTTCGTACGTCACTACGATTTGCTCCCTGAACCGGTCGATGTGTTATCCAAGTTTAATTTCTAATAAATCTCGTAAATATTCTCTGAATTCCTTTTAAAATCACCATCCAACTTCACCAGTATACTTCTCCGATATTATTCTGCCAACCTTTTCCATTCCATAAAGCAAGCACTTCTTCCTTTATTCATAAGCCACCTAATTGGGATAAAAAAATTTTATTGATTCCCTATGTCACAATGCAGTTGCATTAAAGAGCCTTCTCAACTGCCTCTCTGACTTTTTCCATGTCGACAGTAGGCTCAAAACGTGCAATGACGCGACCCTGGCGATCAATGAGAAATTTCGTAAAATTCCATTTGATATAGGCTTTATCTCCATATTTCTTGTTGTTCATATTTGCAAATTTGCTTAGCACCGCCTTTTTCAATCCCTTGCCGAATCCTTGGAATGGCTTTTCGGCTGCAAGAAATTCATAAAGGGGCTCCGCCTGCTCTCCGTTGACTTCAATTTTCTTGAACTGTGGAAATTCTGTGGCGTATTTCAGCGTACAAAACTGATGAATTTCATCATCGCTGCCCGGAGCCTGGTTGGCAAATTGATTGCACGGAAAGTCGAGAATTTCAAATCCTTGACCTCTGAATTTCTCATACATCGCTTCAAGGTCTCCGTAATGCGGTGTGAAGCCACAGCCGGTAGCCGTATTTACGATAAGCAGCACCTTGCCCTCATATTCCGATAAGCTGACGCTTTTGCCCTGCCTGTCCTTTACGATAAAGTCATAAACTGTTTTCACCATGTTTCTTTTCTCCTGTCTCTGTTCTTTTATCCAATTATAACATCATTTTGTTAGGTTTTATAGTAATTAGACGATTTATTTCTGAACAAATCATGTTGATTACAGCGGATAAATCCGATAATGTTTTTCCGACTTTCCATAAATTTATTGAACTTACTCATCTTTATGCCTCATATTCTTCACTTTGCAAACGAATCATCCCCATACATAATAAAAGTGATGTCACAGAATAGAATCGTCTACTCTGCAACATCCCTATGTTTTTTACGACTCTTACAATAACCCCTCGTTTGTTGTTTGTCTCCGCCTATTATTTGTATATTTCAGGCTTGTCTTTTATGGAACCATATTCAAGCCGAGTAATTTGACTCAGCATATCAGTTTCACCTATCTACCTTTTCTGAAGCTTCCATCGCCTCTGTATGTGATAGCGGTGCTAGAAAAGCACTATCCACAATTTTTACATCTTATCACATGACTTATGATGTCATCGATCCAGTGTCCGCATTCATCCTGTACTTCATCCGTTTTACAATCTTTTGCCTCAAATACAAAATCACCGCTATCCACTAGCGATTGAATATACGTCAGGCAATCAAAATAAACTTTAGGAGTTGAAAACCCTTCTATCAGCTCTACTTTTTGGCATATCTCTCACATTAAGACCTCCGTAAAATTATATTGTTGCACACTTTATTGTAACGCTATTTTATGAAATTTTGCAGCAATTCGTCGATTTATTTTCGAGCAGATATCCTGCTGATATGTCTTTAAATGCTATTTTGATATGAATGCCATCCGAAACGATATACAGACAACCTTATTAGCACATCATCATTATCTTCAACGTTTTTGCTTACAAATCAATTTCTTCAAAATCCTTTATAGATTTACGGTACGACAACCACGTACATAGTATGAACACGGCGACACCAACTATAAATATGACAATCTGCGATATGTTTAAATTTGAAGGATCATTTAAACTTTCCAGGCCGGGAATCTTATGTAAAATCTCACCTATGGCTACCACTATCAGATCGGCTATACAGAATATTAAGAAAGGTTTACCAATCTTATAAGCCGTCTTGAAAAAGCCTGCGAGAAAAATGCTGTTAAATACTGCAAATACAATCATTACATATCCGAGATACGCTGCATTTGCATTCATCAACGGATTTGTGACATAAGGAGCGGCATTCCCTAAAGAGCTCATCCTGATGATAGTTATCAATGCACATAAGATAAAAGCTATAAATTCAATGAATAAAACGAATAGATATTTAGCTGTAACAACATCCTTTTTCTTCACCGGCAACATAACCGTGTATGTGATATCATCGTATTCCCTAATCTGCTGGTAAGTATAGAAAATTCCTAGACAGATAAAAAATGAGCCGACAAGAATAGGATATCTCGGGATCATCGTCATAGCCGAAAAGGCGATAAACCAATAGCTCAACGGATTTGCCGACAGCTTCATTTCCTTGTAAAGAAGTTTTTTCATCACAGCTTCACCTCTTCTCTTTCAATATGCACCATGATATCTTCAAGTGTAGGTGCACCATCCATTTCTTTTGTATAATATCGTATAAAGTCTTCCTTTTTCGCAGATAAAAGCAATTCTCCATTTTTGATATAGGTGATAGTATTTGCACATTTCTCCAAATCACTGGTAATATGCGTAGAAAATAAAATTGCTACACCTTTTTCAGCAAGTTTTCGGAAAATTTCATTCATTTCATCTCTGGACACCGGGTCGAGTCCACTTGTCGGCTCATCTAAAATTAGAAGTTTCGCATTGTGAGAAAGAGCTAAAGTCAGGTAGAACTTTACTTTCATCCCCTCGGAAAGTTCCATGATCTTCTTATTTTCATCAAGCTTAAATGCGTCAAGGTAATGGCGATACGCCTCATCATCCCAATTGTCATAGAAGATACGGGTGATGGCTACAATCTCTTTTAACTTTTCCCTTTTATAGTAATTGATTCCACCTACTGCATAGCCGATCTGCTGTTTAATTTCATCCTCATTATCCAAATAATCCATTCCGAGAATGCGAACGCTCCCTGCATCGGGATGTACGAGATTCAGAATAGATTTAAGAGTTGTTGTCTTGCCTGCACCATTTCTGCCTATAAATCCCATAACTTCCCCTGCCTTGATATGGAAGCTGACAGGTTTTAGTTCAAAAGCCGGATAAATTTTTGTAAGGTTATTTACTTCCAGAATATATTCCATATCATTCATCCTCCTTCTCTTCAAAAGCGACTTCCATCAAGTGCGCAAATGCTCCCTTTGGCGGTATGGCAATGCCTCGTTTTTCATCGCCAAGGAGCAAAATCGTATCACCGGATTTGATATTAAATACTTCCCGTGCCTGTTTCGGTATTACTATCTGACCTTTTTCCCCAACTGTAGCTGTCCAAGCATATTTACCTTTCGGTGTTTTCACGATGATTTACCTCCTTGTAGTATGATTTGTATGATTTATACTACTTATTATACTATATAATTTCAAAAAAACAAGTCCTGATGATGTATTATATGATGTACTGAGTTATGGCGGATCATATCAGTGGCTGAATTTAATAGTTCCTTCGATTGATTTTATTCTTGACGTGGTTAGCTGTTCCAATGTCTATGCGAATAATCGGTTTTTCTGATCTTCCGTTAAAAAATACCGAAGTCGGTGTAAAACTGACTTCGGCATTGTTAACTCTCATATCTCTTTGCTGAGATTTTATTCTCATCTCGATTTTTTATAGCGTCAAAGTGTCCTCTTCAGACACTATCGGATAATATCACGTCGCTCTTACCGTTTTCAGCTCTCTCAGCTCTTTGAAATTCCTTGAAAGCATCAATATTACAATTACTGAAAGCAGAACATCTATAGCAAATGACCCTATATATATTGACTGTATTCCGAAAATTCTCGGCAATATGATCATGAGTGGAATGTACAGAAACAACTGTCTTCCAAGTCCTATGACCATTGCCGGAGCCGCCTTTTTTATTGACGGCCAGAAAGTCATGGCTGTCATAGTAACAGAAAGCAGCGGTGCAATTGACATGAATATTCTAAAACTGAAAATATACTCTGAATCAAAAGTTACCTGTGGCAACATACTTCCTAAAACGAGGTTCGGATCAATCATGGATAAAAGCCAAAACGGTAACATGATAATCAATGATACAAAAGAAAATATTTTAAACGATTTTATACTTCTCTCATATTTTTCCGCTCCGTAATTTATCCCTGCAACGGGTTGCAATGCTCTCATGAGTCCATAAATAGGTGTGAGTGAGAAATTGAATATTCTGAATACCGCTCCGTAAAAAGTGATGTCCAGTTCACTTCCGTAAGCTCTCAATGCTCTTAGAATGATCACTCCTTGTATTATTCCCATAATGCTCATGATGAGCGATGGCATTCCCAAAGAAACAATTTTTTTGATTATGTCTCTGTCTGCCTTTACGGAAAATACATTTGTCTTGAAACTTGCCTTCCCTCTCTTGCAATATATTATAAATAACAGTGCATAAACAAACATACCTATATTGGTACCCCACGCAGCTCCTGCAACGCCCATATTGAAAATCTTCATCAATACATAATTTGATATGATATTTACTACAAGACCTATTCCCATCATAACGGCAGCGGTTTTCATCTTTCCCTCAGCTCTTACTATCATATTGTACGCGAGACCTACGATCCAAAATATACTCCCTATCAATGTAATTTTAAAATAAGTTGTCGCATAAGACAAAACCTCTCCCTCAGCTCCGATCGCTTTGAGTAAAGGTGTCATAAATACAAATCCGACAATCATTATAATCACTGTAACTATTACTGAAATTAAGTTTGCATTACCAAGAATTTTACCTTGAGTTTCTCTATCATTTTCTCCAAGTAAAATACTGAGGTAAGATCCTGCCCCTACACCTACCAGCGAACCTAATCCCAAGCTAAGCTGGGTGAGAGGATAGACTATGGATATTCCGGCAAATGCTGTTTCTCCTACCAGTCTACCTACAAATACTCCATCGAAAATGACGTTTAATCCGTATAAAATCATAGCGATAATAGCCGGTAAGGAAAGCCTATAGCAAACCTTCCATAAATTGTCCTTCAGTATCATTTCTTTTTCTCTATTCATAATCTTTGTTTCTCTCCTAAAAATTTCTACACATCTTTTAGACTCAAGTAAAATATTTTCCTGCATACGATATTTAAATCTAGTGAGGTCACCATATGCATTCATTTGTGATGTTATACATTCAATTCCCAACGGAATACACTTTTGATATGGATATTTCAAATAGTCTGCCGTGTAATATGCTCATCTTGTCACTGACCTAGCATATGAATAACTATTCAAAATCACGTCTGTTTAAAGCACTTGCAACCATTAAATATTATTTAAATAAGCCTCAAACATAGTTTTGAGCATTTCTTTCAGTTTCGACATTTCAAAATCATCAAACAGATAAAGCCCTATATACAAGCTGTTCATCAAAAGAGTAAACTCATAATTGCTTATTGACACATACTCTTCCAGCCCTTCTTTTTTACAGAATTCTATGAAATCCTCAATACCTTCATCATATATTTTTTTAAATAATCGTTTAAACTTTTCATTGCTTTGAATTTCCATGAGAAATACAGTATATAAATCCTTATACTGATTTTTATCCAGGATTTTATCCAGCAACATCTCTACAATTTTTTCGTTTCTGCTCTGAGAATTTTCTCTCATATACTCCACTACAAGGTTCTTCCTATATTCGTTACCGTCTTTCAAAAGCTCCAAAAAAATTTCTTCTTTATTTGAAAAATGATGGTACATTCCTCCTTTAGATATACCGACTGCCTGTACGATTTCATCCATAGTAGTCTTTGAATACCCATTGTCTATAAAGAGTTTCAGAGCAATCCCTTTGATCTGCTCTCTCCTTTTTTCCTTACTCAATCTTTTGCCTTCCATATGTTTCTCCCTTTACCGACTATATAGTCTGTAAGAGAATTCTACTACTTTTAGAATTTTTTGTCAAGCTATGAATTATGAATTGCAAATAAAAAATACCGGTTATAGCGTCATAACTAACTCCGGTATCGGATTCCTCTTTTAAGGAAATTCATATCGTCTCGATTTATAATTTATATTCTACTATTTTTTATAGAGTTCAGGCTTGCCTTTTAGCAAACCATATTTCAAGTTAGGCAATTTTACGATGTCATCGTACAGTGCTTTTACTTCTCTGCACGGTCTCAAGGTTAAATGCTCAATATTTTCAAGGCTCAAAACAGGAGTATAATCTTTGCTTTTTAGCCGTGCCGTCAGAAACCTGAAAAATCTCAACTGGTTCATATCCTTTAAAAATTCCAGAGATTTTACATGAATATATTTAGGTGCAAGCCCGTTTCCTTCAATGGACAGGCTTTCTAAATTTTTAAGTTGGGCAAACGGACTGTAATCATCAATTTTTTGAAAATTTTCCACCGATAAAGCTACTAATTTTTTTAAGTATGTGATAGGCTCTATACTTTTAACGCTTGCTCCTGAACCTATAGATAAATACTCAAGTTTTTGCAGGTTTTCAATCTTGGAAAGGTCATCGTACGCACCCCATTTTATATGCAATTTTTTGAGGTTTTTCTGAGAACAAACAGCATCGAATAACTCTTGTGGCATCCTCGTTGCAAAGGATAATTCCGTAAATGCCGTCGTGTTATCGGATAGAAAATTGCACCACTCCTTTAAAACGCGTTTTTTCTCTTTTGCGGTTTTGTACTGGGGTGTGAAACTGTCACCCAGCTGGGTGCAATTTATTATCAACGAATTTTCACCGTCATACTCCGATACCTCAACAATGCATCTTGGATGCGATTCATCTTTGTGGTAATAGTCAAAGCCATATTTTATTTGTCTTTCAGTTAAAATCAATTTCGTTTCCTTTCGTTAGTTTTGATGCTTTACCTTATACGATTTCTTCTGGAATTTTTGAACTTTGTTCTGTCTCTCTCAAGAGGTGATAACATCACTGTTTCTTATAGTCCAATACTCCCTCAACTGCTCACATATCACACCTAAAGATTTAACCATCAAATCTCATTCTTAACCGGCTTTTTGCGATATCTATGATGTTTCTTGTGTCCAAATTTCATTACTTCCTATCTTCAACAACACTCTCTATTTCCATACCCAATGCCAACAAATTGTCCATGTCCGTCAAGCTGCTCGTTCCAAAGGGATTGAAGGATGTAAATCCGGTTATCGCTTTATATTCTTTAGGCCTGGCTCTAAACGATATTTTATCAGCATCAGAATACATATCTACTCTTACCAATTTATCATGAGCTTCTTTGATTTCACAATACGATACCTGTCCTGATACAACTTCTCTTCCATTCTCAAAAACTTCAATATTTACACCGTCAAGTTTAACCACATAGTCCTTTTTTATGCTCTTTAGCATTTTCTTTATGAGAAGATATGTAATAAATAGCCCCGGTAAAAGCACTAAAAATGCTAATGATTTATATTCTGCAAATACACCAACCCCCGAATAAAACAATATTAAATAAGTTATCAACATGGGGATTACAATAGCTGCCGGAATCCCTAACCCCATTATCATATCCGATTTCGACGTTCCTGATGTAAATCTATAGGTTTTCATATTATCCTCCGAATCAACAAATTCCCCTATCTATATTTAATTACAAAATATTATCTCACACTGACTATCGCCTTAAAAATACAAACTTCATCTGTAAATTTTTCTATCATCAGCTCCTTTAATAACTACGCTCTATCTACTTTAGAAATTCAGTTAGATTTCCGCCCGTATTGCTTCTGCTTTCCGAAGCGACTTCTCAATTTACAATTTAACATATTAAGTATACATTAAATAAGCCCACAATGCCATCTCCTAAAATATAACCGCCTAAACAAAAAAAACGTAACTATCATCTCATTTGACATTATCAAATCTATTTTCTCAGGTGATAGAATCGATTTTATCAGGGAGATTCCCTGCTTTAAGCTGCTATATTACCTGCCAATTTATATTTTTATAAGAATGGTAATGTTCATTGCTGATTTCTTCTAAACATTCTTTCTGTAGTCTTTCTACGGAAGTTGAAACTTTTCTATACAGGTGCCCAAATATATTCGGCTAAATTCTCTATTCTTCTCAAAACCCTTTAATTTTCCTACAGGCCTTTCAAATTACGTTCTGCATACAAATATACTCTATTCCAAAATTCATCATAATTATTGTTAAGAGCAAGCTTTTGATAACAACGTTCTATGTCTTTATCAGATGAATTCTCATTTAGTAGAGATAGTGCCTCTGCTTCCTCAAACAAACCTATATTTTTTAATGCTTTAATTTGGCTGTCATACGATTTAAAGTCTAATCCTTCCATCTGCAAATCTGTATCGTAGTCAATAATTGTAATAATATTTCTGATCCAATCATGGTAATCATCCAAGATTTCTCTAATTTCAAAATGATTATATATATCGGTCATCGCTGCAACAAAGTCTTCTCCATTGTGGCAATTATTCAAAGCTTCTTCTATAAAGTTCATTTTTTCTCTCCTAATAATTTCCATTTAAACAACATCTTCACCAGTATTTTAATATGCCCCTGTATTTTAATCAAGTTCTATTAAATATAGAGTTTCATATCCTGATAAGTATTTCTCTTTTGGTTTGAACCATAGATGTTTTATGTCCATTTCTTCGCCCAAAAAAAAGAGAAGTATCCACGATTCAATAGATGACTTCTCTTTTGATATTATTTATTGCGATCTCTACCTCATATTCTATGATTATTCACCTCGATTCTTAATCCAGTAATCACAATCTTCGTATCCATCTGCAACTGTATGTTCTCTATAAAGAGTGCCTCCAAAATGCTCGATAACAGCCTTGTCGGTTTCGCAAAAATAAGGCATCAGTTGGCTATATCCATTTTTTTCTGCAAAATCTGCAATAGGACATCCCACCAGATGAATGCTGATTCCTTCTCTGTGATTAAGAGGATTTACTTCCATCCCCCACGTGTTGTTCCATGATCCGTCTTTCTTATGTCTGTTCAGTTTTTTCGCTCTGAGTCTAAAAAGCCCGTGAAAAATTTTTTGTACCAATTTATTGTTGAGATTAAACTTGGAAAGCTGCCCTCCCTTCTTGTCTCCAATCATCATTCCAAAGCACATATCCATAATTTCATCCGGAGACATATCGCGATTCATGCACTCATAATAAGCAAAAGCAGACAAAGCTCCATAAAAGTTTTTTGACATTGGATTGTCTTTTCTCCCAATACTTGGAGTCTCATTGGAAAATTTTTCATAAGTTTCAAGAATTTCCTGATACTTTGCTTCCGCCTCATCAGAAGAATATTTTTTACTCAGTTGATTTTTAATCCATTTCTTGGAATCCTGTGGAATTTCATATACTACCATAACTACATCTCCTTCCCAATGCCGTCCCTCTTAATCGCACAATCTCTTCTGAATTTTACCCGGTTTTAAAATTATCTCAGTTCATCTTCAACATCTTCCTCCATAAGTGCCATTATGCCCTTCTCATATATTTTGCCAATCATTTCCATACACTGTATAATAGTTTCTCTTTTCTTATTTGAAAGGATGAGTCTAAAAAGCGTTCTGATATATCCATCCATGAGGACTTCCATAGTCTGTCCTTCAATAGAGTTTACAGTTTTACCTTCCACATTCTCTGCGGCTATTCTAATGCTCTCTGCATTTCGCATTGCTATGTTATCAAGAAACCCTTCATATTTCGTTCCTTTCGCACAATCGACAATCAATTTTACAGCATTGCGATCTGAAATGAGAATATCCACGATGTTCGGAATGTTTGGATAGTAAATATCACCCATTCCATTCAATTGTTTCTCTTTTGGAAGAGTCTCCATTTTATTTCTGATCTTATCAAGGATATCTGTCAGCTGCTCCACCATAGGATCGGTAAGAGCATAAAAGAGTTCTTCTTTTGAACTGAAATATCCATACAATGCTCCATGTGTAAACCCTGCCTCTGATGCAATCTTCCGAAGCGGTGCCGCCTGATAGCCATATTCAAGAAAAAATTTCTCTGCACTTTCAAGCAACAATTGTTTCGTCAGAATTTCTTCGCGCTTTGTAATTTTATTTGTTCCCAATTTGCACTCCGTATATTACTTAGTTATATTACTTAGTTATATATTATATTCTTCTTTTCGTTTTGTCAAGTGAAATTCAAAATTTCCGTGTTGTAATGTATAAGGTTAAAGTCTTGAAATACTATTTTATTCCCCCTTGTCAATGCATCAACACCACCTCCTGACACAAATAAATCCTATATGTAAAAGAGCCGATGTAGTCCTACGACCACACCGACTGCATATCCAACCTTTAAAAATACGTCAATGTCATTTAAAATATGAATCATATATATTTTTCGTATCGGCATTGTTCCATCACCTGATCTCCCAGTAGTGTTATCGCTTTCTGAGGACACAAACTTATACATCGGTAACACATTGTACATCGATTTCCTGAAACTGCCTTCTCATCCTTCATTTGTATATTTTCCATTGGACATTCTTTACTGCATAAACCACAACCAATACATGCATCACTTATTTTTAGCTTATTCGTATATCCCCTCGTCTTATGGTAAAACCATAATCTTTGCCCAAATAATCCCTTGATATGAGCTATGAAAGATAATCCTTCCTGTGGGTATTTTCCCCGCCTGATTTGTTCTGCCACTTGTTCAATACGCATATCCGCATTTTTAACAATTTGTCTGTTTTCTTCAATATCTTTCTTAAGCAACTTATTATCACAAACAGAATCTGGCATTTTTATTTGCAGACCTCCAAGGATTTTTGCACCATACTTTTTTAGAATTCTTGCTGCACATCCCGCTCCATCACCGCTGAAAAGTCCCATTGTATTGATACAGAACACTTTTTTGCCTTTCCACAATGAATCATTTTTCTTAATAAAATCGCGCACCATGAAAGGGGCATTAGAAAATTGTGTTGGATAACCTAAAATAATCGTTTCCCGCTTTTCTAATATGCGTACAATTTGTGGATATTCCAAGGGAACACATTTTGCAGTATCATCTATTAAGTACACCAACTTCTCAACACAGTGCTTCGTATTTCCAGTTCCACTTAAATAAATTCCTATCACCTATGAGTTTTCTCCTATAAATTCAAAAATATCCCTTCATTCTACATACTCATACTCCTCGTACAGCATTCGCGAATCAACTCGCTATCATGAGTCACAATAAGAATTGTTGTGCCCATTGTGCAAATTTTCCTCATCAATTTTGCCGTTTCTTTCATATGTGCATGATCAAGTCCGCTGGTAGGTTCGTCAAAAAGAAGAATTTCCCGTCCTGACGCAAGGGCACATGCAATCGCAAGCCGCTGTTTCTGCCCTCCTGAAAGACTCTGCGGGTGTCGATCGACGAAGCTATCTAGATCTAGACTTCTTAAAATTTCCATCGCCTTTTCCTTTTCATCTCCATCTCCCTTTTTCAGACTGATTAGGACTTCATCCAGCACACTTTCAGTAAAAAGCTGATTTCCTGTGTCCTGCATAACCATAAAACAAAGCTTTTTTCTTGCTCTCCTGTCGTAGGTCTCTCCCTTATATTCCAAAACTCCTTTGCAATGCTTCTCCAGTCCGCACAGGCAATTGAGAAAACTGGTTTTTCCCGCACCATTGGTCCCTACGATTGCCGTAATATGCCCGGCAGCAATTTGCAATATTGGAATATTCACAATATTTTTCTTTTCACCACGATGAGCAAAGTAAAAATCTCGCAAAGTGATTGGGCTGTCTCCATCTTGAAAAGGTTCCATCTGAATGTCTGCAGGAGATTTCATCACAATTGTACGGAGTCCCATCTTCTGCATTTCATTTTGTGTGAGCATCTCTTTCTCGGTTTTCGTAAACTCTCTGGTAATCTCTCCGTTTCTTAGAATTACCATACGATCAATAATGTCCCACAGATATGCAAGCCTATGCTCTGCAATAATAATCGTTTTCCCTTCTGCCTTCCAGCGCAAAATAAGTTCCCTGAGCATCAATGTTGCATCATAGTCCAGATTTGCTGACGGCTCATCAAGCAATATAATTTTAGGATCAGCTATATCCACGGAAGCACATGCGATTTTTTGTTTTTCGCCATCAGATAATCGAAAAATATTACGATCCATCAGGGCCTCCATATGAAAACGTGCAACTGTGCTGTCTATTCTAGCGTATATTTCATGTTTTGACAAACCGCGATTTTCACACCCGAATGCAAGTTCTCCTGTAGTATCAACATTATAGAATTGTGTTCTGGGGTTCTGAAAAACAGTTCCTGTTATAAGTGCGGTATCGTATAGCTCATATTCATTGATACTTTCACCATCAATAAATATCTCACCTATGACTTCTCCCTGATAAAACTGTGGAATTAACCCATTTATCAGTCTCAACATCGTTGTTTTTCCGCACCCTGACGCTCCTGTCAAGAGAATTAATTCTCCTGTTTTTGCTGTCAGGTTAATATTTCTCAAACATTCTGCATATTTGCTAATGGTATTTTCAGAACCATAGCGAAAACTGATATTTTTTAGTTTTATCATAATGTTACCCCGCAAAATTTCAGAATCCAAATTAAAACAACAGAAACACATAAGGTCAGTAATATCCAATCCTGTATTTGAAATCCAATATGACAAATATTAGTACGCTTTACCGGAGCACCTAACCCACGGATTAATGCCGCAGCTGACAGTTCTTCTCCAATACGAACGCTTGAAGTTATCATGGGAACCATTTGATATTCCAAAATTTCTCCAGATCTTATTCCCCTTAATCGTATTCCTCGCATACCCATTGCACGTCTGATCGATTTCCATTCTGCCCCAATAGTCGGAAACATCCTAAACATCACCGACATTGGAATGGTGATTGCTTGAGGCATGTGAATTTTCTCCATAGCGGCAATAAATTCACTGACAGAAGTCGTTCCAACTAAGTATTCGCCCATAACTACCGTAACCACAAAACGAGTTAGGATTCCTCCACACATTAAAGCGATGAAATTCATGATTTTTGGTAAATATGGCATAACTATAAGTAATCCATATCCTATTAGCAACATCATAATTCCCCTTCCAAACCTCTGCCACTGTCTCTCTACAAGAAGCAAGAAAAACGGAATAGTTGATAAAAATATTTTAACCGACTTCATTTGATGTCCACCAAGACCTCCCATGACAAAAATAGCTAAAATGCAGATTATAGCGAGCTTTGTTCTCGGATCGAGAAAACTACGCCTTTTTTCTTGAGATAGTTCAGATGAATAAGCCATCAAGCAATACCAGCCTTCTGAAAATGCTTTTTCAAAAGCGTTTGTCCAAGGAAACCCCCAAGTATTCCGCAAACGAAGCAAGCTATCAACAATATAGGAGCTATCCAGATTGGCATGAGTTTTGAAACAGCATCAATGTATGCCTGACCATAATCTGCTCTCTGTGCAAAATAGCCCTCGTAGTCTGTAAATAATGGCAGATAGTTCCCAAAAATCCACATGCTGAACAAGCCACATGATAGAATCGCTCTTTTGATACTTTTATATCCCCCCCTACTCAAGCTAATCTCTGCAAGTCCACCTGCGATAGCACAGGTAAGCAGAGGCCATGGCCCCATACCGGTAAGCAGCATCAGTATACCCATAATCATAGCCATGATAAAGATCATTCCGATTTTTTTTACCTTCGTTAAGAAAAGCATAAAAGGAATACCTCCTACAATGGGGACCAGCACTGAAAGAAGAGGAAGAAAGATAGGAATCATTCCCAACATGGCAACTGCAAATAAAATAACAAAATAGATTGCGCCAAAGACGCCGATATTAATCAGGTCACGACCTTTCAGTTTGTTTTCGTTTTTCATTGAACATTCCTCCTAAAATTATTTTTTTACTTTCCAGCTTGCAGCTTCACGCCGCTCATCGATAAATTTACTGTAAAGACCACCCTGTTCCATTAATTCGGCATGCGTACCCTGCTGAACGATCCTGCCGTGATCTACTACAATAATCTGATCTGCCTTCTCTACAGTTTTTAACCTATGAGCAATCATAATAACCGTCTTTTCAGCAGTCAGTGCCTGAATAGCACGCATCAACTCATTTTCATTTTCCGGGTCTACGTTAGCTGTAGCCTCATCCAAAAATATTACAGGTGCATCTTTCATCATGGCACGGGCAATAGAAATACGCTGTTTTTCACCACCTGACAGACTAGCACCACCTTCACCGACTATAGTGTCATATCCATCGGGAAGTGCCGAAATAAATTCATGACAGCATGCCTTTTTTGCCGAAGCGATCACATCTTCCATTGGAGCATCAGGTTGACCAAACCGGATATTGTTAGCGATGGTATCGTGAAATAAATAAACGGTTTGAAATACAAAACTAAAATTAGCCATCAATGAATCCATATCATAATCTTTTACATTTCGACCACCGATCATAATACTTCCCCTATCGACATCCCAAAACCGTGCAAGCAAATTCACCAATGTGGTTTTTCCGCCTCCGGAAGGTCCAACAATCGCCGTTGTGGTTTTTTCAGGAATATTCAATGATACTCCATCAATGATCTTGCGTTTCTCGTATGAGAATGTTATATCCTGAGCATCAATATCATGTTCTGTCGGTTTGATATTTTCTCCGGATATATCCATCTGTGGTGTATCTAAAATTTCTTGTGCCCGATCGACGCTGATATCCACAACACGAAGAAGTGCAGAGTATTGTCCTGCTGTTTCCAAACTGGCATAGATGATAAATGCAGAGATCACCATGACAACAGCAATCAATCCATCCATGCTTCCCATACAATAGAATGCACATGAAAAGGCTACCATTGCTACACCTGTGAGTTTTGCAATAAAACTCTGCAATGACATGCGCGGAATCAGTGCCACTTCCATGTCTGTATTTATCTTGACGTTTTCTGAGATGGCATCATTCAACTCCTTGCTCTTTATCCCTGTCAAATGATAGGCTTTGACTTCGGTCATGCCATGTAGATATTCCAGCGTTTTTTCTACCAACGTTTCATCTGCGTAAATCTTTTTTCCTGCCAACTTTCCGGCAGCAATCTGTAGCCGACTGTTTGCCAGAAGAAAAAGTATAAAACCGCACAGCAGAACAATTGCTATCCTCCAGTCAAATAAAACCAACATTATTATGATAATCGATGTTGTAAGCAAGCCTTCGCATACGAGCATGACCACGCGTGTTGCTATATTTTCAAGGTTTTCCATTACATTAGTCGTAACGGATGTAATCTGTCCAAGACTATTTACGTTAAAATATCCCATCGGCAGATAACGCATGTGTTCTGCAATTTCTACACGTTTTTTAGCACATGTGTCGTATCCTCCTTCAGTTTGGAGCATAATCGCCTTCGATTTTATCAGTCCGGCACCCAAAATACTAATCAACATGATTCCTAAGGATATAAGAATATCCCCTGTTTCTACATTTCCCCTCATCAGCGCCCGAATCATTATTGCAATCGCAGGAATTTTTAATGCCTCAAAAACTGCCTGAAAAACACTAAGCCAAATTGAGTTGATGAATTTCCGTCGATTTTCCTCGCCACAAAATGAAAAAAATTTTCTAATGACTTTAAGCATAATTCTTCACCTCCATATGTGCTTTCCACATCGCCTCATAGAGCCCTTGATGAGAGAGTAGCTCTTCATGTGTTCCACTGTCATTAACTACACCATCTTTGATTACATAAATGCAATCGGCTGAGGTGACTGTAGACAGTCTATGTGCAATCACAATACGCGTCTTGCCTTTTGCCAACTTAGATATTGATTTCTGAATGAGAGCCTCATTCTCAGGATCCGTGTATGCAGTTGCCTCATCCAAAATAACGATGGGGGCAGCCTTCAACATTGCCCTCGCAATGGAAATGCGCTGTCGCTCACCACCGGACAAATGCCCTCCGGAAGACCCTACAAGGGTATCGTATCCATTCTCCAACTCCATAATGAATTCATGACAACCGCTTTTTCTCGCTACTTCCTCAATTTCATCATCAGTTGCATTCGCTCGCCCAATACGTATATTTTCCCGAACTGTCATGTTGAACAGATAATTGTCCTGAGAAACAAATGCGACTTTATCTGAATATGCTTCCTGCGGAATTTTGCGAATATCTATATCTCCCAACAAAATTTTCCCACTTTCCACATCCCATAGGGAAGCAATTAAACGAGCAATCGTGCTTTTACCGCTCCCGGAAGGACCTACCAGTGCAATAAAGCTACCCTCCGGAATTTCCAGAGAAATACCATGAAGCACTTCCTTATCTTTATATGAGAAATGAATATCCTGTAACTTCAGGCTATTTTTCTCTGGTATTTCACCATCGATGGGACGCTCCATTTCTTGAGCGTACATAATGCTTTGCACTTCACTGAAAATGGTTCCCATTGTCCGAAAATCGTCCGAATAACTCATCAACGTTATGAGCGGTGATATGATGCCAACAGACAGAATAATAATCGTTACAAAATCCTGCGATGAAAGAGCGCTTTCTTTCACCAACAATCCGCCAATTGGAAGAACCGAAATCATCGTTGCAGGCATGATTACCATTGCAAATGTAAGCGGAAAAATACTGGCGCGCAACCAGTCAATATAGCTGTGAGCGGCTTCATAGGCATCATGCACAAAACGATCGTAAGAGCTTTTAGTCTTTCCGAAAACTTTTATGACTTGAATTCCACCGATATACTCAACTGCAGTATCATTTAGTGCTTTCGTAGCTGTGATCGTGCGTTTATAGAATTTGTCACTACCAGTCATCATAATGACATAACAAACTAGTCCCACCGGTACGGTCGCAAGTGATGCCAATCCCATACGCCAATCTATGATAAAGATATAAACCAGAATAATAATTGGAATCAATAGATTCGCAGTGAATTCAGGAACAATATGTGCCAATGTGGTTTCAATGCTGTCGATGCGTTCAATTAACGTATTCTTAAGTGCCCCGGAACTTTGTTCC
This sequence comes from Eubacterium brachy ATCC 33089, assembly GCA_000488855.1. Lineage (GTDB taxonomy): Bacteria > Bacillota > Clostridia > Peptostreptococcales > Anaerovoracaceae > Gallibacter > Gallibacter brachus. The sequence goes on from KI535278.1 coordinate 43,193, forward strand.
AACACCGCACCCAGGGGCATTCTCGTCAGCTTTTCCGTACAGCATTTTCTAATTTCACCGAGAACTGCAAACGTTGCTCTATGACTTGTAGCTGTACTCAGCGCGTGAAATAGTATACGACCAAACCAAAGAGCAGCAATAATCATACAACGTATGAAGTAATATGAAAATTCTTTATTGCCGTTCATCAGACCATTTACGATGTCGACAATGACAAAATACGGTGCAAGGGAAAAAGCTACACCCACCACTGCAAAAACTACACTAACGACATACCGTCCTCTATGCTCTCCTGTCTGCTTCAATGCCCACATTATCGGAGAAGAGCTCCTCTGTTTTTTCTCCATAAATAATCCTCCTCGCTGTATTTTAGTTAACAGACCATTGTTAGTGTTAACTAACCCATATCTAGACACATCGCCTATCCTCAAAATCGAAGATAGGCGATGTAAAAACTTATATCGTTATTCAATTGTCTCATGTTATTAAAATCCAAACAACTTCTTCCACCCGGGTAGAAAAAAAGCCTCCACTGTCCTTATGTAACGTAAAGCTTCTTCCAGACTATAATTATGTACAGCCGGTTCAAATAAAGCTGTTGTATAAGCCGAAAGGAGAAGATGCAATTCTTTCGGGGTTATCTCCCAGACGGCATATCCTTGTTTTTTTAGCATTGGCATATATTTTAAGAGCTCATCTTGCTGTCGCTCTGTAAGATCATGGATAAAATTCTCGTATTTGCTACCCTGTGACTTTGCCAACAATAAATGGTACTCCTCCATATTGGGGTAAATTATCTCACGCATCATATCTATTTCAGAGTCACGCCATTGAATGTGCTCTCCATTGCTTACTGCATCTACATAACGGGTAGTATGTGCATCTAACCAATGATTGATTCGCTCCACTGCAGGAAAGACAATCTGATGAAATAGGTCCTCTTTGTCTACACAATGTCGATATATCCCCGCAGCAGTTATACCACAACGTTTGCTAATACCTCGCATAGAAGACTTTTCAAAGCCAAAGTCCATAAATTCATCTTTCGCTGCAGCCATAATTTTTATATGATTTGCAGTTTTGTCTCTCGGCATATATCCTTCCTTTTTGAATACAGTGTTAGCTAACACCTATAAATATAACTCTTTTCTCACATTTTGTCAAGCGTCTCGTAAAAGTTCCAAAAGGTTTTATCACTACATATCTATTTTTCCCACAGTTAAATATATTGTAAAATGGCATACAATCGATAAACCGAAATTATTAAGCCGGGTCAATGCCTACAAATACTGTTTTAAGTCCGCTCTTTGTATATAAAAATTCCAGTTGTAGTGTTAAGTCCACTAACTCCGAGTCAGAAGTCATCTGGTAGTCAACAGCAAAACCACTATGATTATCATATTCATATATAGATAATTGAGAATACTCATATTGTGGACGGAAATTACATGCTGCTCCATACTCATCAATGCTCCCAAAGCCGTTGTATTCTAATGATTTTTCGACACATTCAAACAGATCACTCAAATCATCAACTTCCGACTTGTCAACACAATCCATAATTTCTTCATATTTTTTTAAGTGAATTGCTTTTAAAATTTTTGTAATGACTTCAATAATCTTTTCTTCTTCATTGATTTCATCTTTCTTTTTAAAGTTGTTTAACAACAGTCCTTTTGAATCACTCATATATACCTTGTTCCTGCCCTCCCACATTTATGCCACGCAATAAAAGTCTATATCTCAACTAATCAGTACCCTTCAACATCTCTACGAACTGCAAATCATAATCTCAAGCCAAAAGTTAGTCAACTGTATTTAAAACATCTTTTTTCCGAATTACAATATATACACTTTATGCATATAATGCCGACAATCAATAATGCAATCGTTAAGGGAACATACATATTACGTGGTGTTACCATTAAAATATAGTCTGCACAATTTGCCAACATATGCGCAGCTACAACGATAGAAAAATTACCTCCTGTAGATACATATATGTATCCCAATATTAATCCCATAACAAATGCACCTGTTGCTAAAATAATTCCTCCTGCTATAATATGCATTATTCCGAAGATTAACGAACTGATAACGATTGAAATACAAGTGGTAAAATTTCTCCTAAGCTCACATATCATAATCCTCCTATAAAGTAGCTCTTCCCCAATAGGCGCTAAAATGAAAACAGAAATTATCATGATAGTATACCCAATTGCAGGCGAAATTCCTGAGTAGTACGCAATGCCTTTTTTAATTAGTTCCATACTTCCAAATTCACAATTAACTGTGATTATACTCCATATAACTGAATAGGATAACGCGAGGATAATCGATGCGATCCATAGTTTAGGCGAATTTTTCCCTTTTTCAATATCCCATATTTTCTTCTTTGCTATTTTTCTATATATTTTTACGACTGCAATAAAAAAACTCACTGCTAATATGTGAACTAAAAAAGTTTCATTATTGACGGTATTCTGTATTGTTGATTTATCAGCCCCTAAAAATAAATTTATAAAACCTATAATAACTCCGGACATTACTTGAAATCCTAAATATAACATCGTAAACGCAATACAAAATGCCATAGACTTAAACTTCCGCAACCAACTCACCTCTCAATACTCATAATTATCCTATACAAATTCAAATTTTATGCATCTCAAAAAAAATATAATGATATATCTTTTTTAGAATTTTAGCTCTATATTATGCTCAACGATAAATTCAGGATAATATTTTTCACCGCTGTTAGTTACTTCTTTATTCTCTTTAAGTAAATCAATATCTTTTTTTTAAATTTGTCTTGACATAGGGTAACTGATGATTGTCTATATAGTTTTGAAATGCTATAGTTAACTGTTCATGAGTTCCATACTTCAATAAAAATGCAGTTTGAATTAAAAATCCGGCATCATATACAACTTCATCCAAAAAATATAAAAGCCTTTCTCAGCAACTTCCTGCACAATTGCCAAAGTATCATACTTCATTTGTCTCACGAAAGGTAAAAACCGTTGTGAAATAATCTCTTTTATTTGTTTCATCGATTTCTCGTACAATTCTATTCTCTAAAAATCCCATCAAAATAATCTGATGAGGTAGCCAAATCAATAGAAAAATCATTTTCGGAAAAATATACGCAATCCACAAAAATGCTTTTTATTAAGGGTTCCTTTTCAAGGATACTTTCTTTTCCCCCAAATGCGCATTTTAAGTTATTTTTCTCTTAATAACCTTTCCTAATCCATAATCATCTCTCCATCACAACTTCAATTTTTTCCTTACGGAACAGTTTTACAAACCGGAATTTCATTCCTAAATCATTTCTATCAATTCATCAAAATGTAATCCTTATAGTTCTCCCCAAAATCCAATCATCCATTTCTCGGTATTCAAAGGATAAATTTCATTCGCTTCATTTAGCAAGAGCAATATTTTTTCTTTCCGTCTCATTTTTGCATTCTCGCTCTTTAAATCTTCTATTCCTTCAATCAGCTTTTGTGCCTTGTTCTTTAATCTGTACCATTTCTGCCAGTCTTCAACAGACATTCTCTCCGATTTTTCTTTTAATAGTTCTCTTGATAAAATTCTTTCTCTCACTTCTTCCGGATTTTCAGGTTCTCCCAATATTGCCGGCTCTAAATAAATCTCATTTAAAAAGTTAACCTCTAAAAATGATTTTATCTTTTCACTCACATAAATTTCCTGATTTTTTAAAGAATCAACGATAAAAATATCTTTTGTCGAGAGAGTAGATTTTAGCAACTTTTCTTTTTGCTCATGTTCATCATAATAAGCATATCCTTCCTTCTCCGGAATCAAAGCATATAAATTCCCTAATGTTTGTGACAAATGCTCGTTATGTTTTCTGCAAGTGATATATTCTTCCGCATCCATATCACCCGACGGGTAGATTTTAGGTTCATCTGCAGATAAATCCCATGTCATCCAATCCAAATTGACAATTTTTTCTTTACGAACCTCTGCAAAATTGAAATTTGAAAAACAGTTCTCCATTCGTTCTTTTACATGCTCTCTTACTATAATAACCGGACGCTCTTTATCATATTGAGTTCTGTATATTTCGGGACAAAAAGGTGCAGTCCTCAACAAACAATGTTCTTTTTTCTTCTTATCAAAATAATAAATTCCTTGCCACAGTACCTCCCCATAAGATGTCCATGGCATTTCTTTGTTCTTGAGTACATAAATCATCACATATTCTCCATAAAAATATCTTTGTTACACGAAAACCTTCCACAAAATATGTTCCATTTTATTCCATATTCACTAATTGTCTTAACTTTCAAACTATCCTCAAATTCTAATTTATTTCACTAATATCAGTGATATTTTACCATTTTTAAACCATTTTTTCTACTGTCAGATTTCCTACTTGCTTTCAAAACTTGTAGCTTTACAATAGATGTGAGACCTCAGGGATAGAAAAAAGCGATTGAGTCCGTTAGAATAGTTTTATCATAAAACAACTAATGAAAGGACATTCAATCGCTATGAACAGTATAACACATTCTCAAAGATATTTGCCCCATACTATCGAAACAAGAGTCTATGCCGTAAAGCTATACCGTAGCGGCTGCTCTGTAAGGTTTGTCTGCCGCAAATACCATATATCCAAAGTATAAGATTTATAACACCCCTTGCTCCAAGTCCTGCTCCTACTGCCATAACTAAAATCTTTAATACATTAACTGCCTGTGTAAAAAATTCCATAACTTATTCCTCCTCGTTTTCTCATTTCTTTTCAATCTTGTTGTATGATCTAACTGCAAAGTTTTTGTAAGTCTTTCTCTCTTTTTCACGCTTCTTAAAATAACCAAAGATATGAATCAAATCGCCTTTTTCAAAGCCCTTTGCTTTCTCTGCTTTTTCTCCGTAAGCTGCACAATTGATATATTCTTTGCCTTTTCCATACTTTTTTTTTACAAGCGTGAATTTTGCCACTTCCACTTTCTGACCGTCATTTTCAAAACTTGAGAAAATTGGCTCTGCCAATAAGTTGGCATTGATGTTAATCATTTCTTGTTTCATCTTTTTTGTTTTCTCCTTTTCTTTTCAATAAAAAAGCGACCGGAAGCATCGCTTTTCCAGTCGCTACTGCTCTTACTATTTACTTTTTCTCTTAAGTGGAACTTCTTATCCCTAGTACATTTGCATAAGGTTAGGCTTTACATAAAATCTTGTCTTACCTGAGCCTGAACCATCAATAAGCAAAATATTTTTATTTCTTGCACACTTTAGATTAGATGGTCTGCCATTCATGGTTAATCGTTCTATTTGCGTAAGCAGGATATTATTTTGAAACTTTTCATCCATGTACGGCTCAATATCTTTCTTACTTCCCCGGGGAGCGTTTTGTCAAGTACCTTTTTATATTTATGGATGCTTTTTCTCTTGAAGTTTGAGTAAAGAAAAAACAGTAAACCTTGATTATTGATTTACCATTTCTCAAGCTACTATATATTCAATTGGACGAACTGAAAATTTTTCAGCTAATAATTGTACTTGCTAAATTGACTCATTGATTTGTTTTCTGTGAAATTGTTCTATCTGTTGCATAAAAAAATCCGATTTTTTTCTATCTATGATGATACTTACATTCATCAGCTTATTTAGTTTTTTCTCATGTAAACCATAAAAAATGGGATTCCTAATTTTTATGGTCATTTTGAGACAATGAAATGGACGATTCTTCATTTTTATTTGTTCTATATCTTCAAGTTTAAATTTAAAATGTAATACACTCCGTCCTCTACTTCCATAAGTATAGTATTTAACAACATTGTTTTCATAAATTTCTAATTTCACTCCATTTATGAAGAGATAATACCCCATAAACCATATAAGGAGCGCAGCGACAATCAGCACAATTGCCATAATCATTTTATCTGAAAAATCAGTATGATAACTCATAAGATGATTCAGTATCCACATAACAATAAAAGATAATACTACCATGGATGAAAAGCCTATCCTATTAAATTTAGACTTATGAGGATATGTCAAGATAAGTTTTGGTTCCTCTTGTAAAAATTCTAAACCCATATTTCCCCCCTGTCTCTCTTATCCTTTCCCTTTTGAAAATTAGCATTTTCATCTATTATCAAAGACTATCCTCTTACCAGATTGTTTCATCTTCAACAACTTCTACTTGATTCCATTCAACAATTATCATTATTATACTCTATTTCAACTTCTATTTATAGCTCTAACTCATTCTTTTTCATCTGTGTTAGTTCTCTGTTTTCTTGTAGTAATTTCTCTATGCAGCTTCTAACACTTTCAGCTTACATGATGCGAAAAGATATTACCAACATAGAAAACTGCAAGATAGGAAATGTTCTGCTTTAGAAACTTTGTCTTATCCTTCACCTTAAATAAGACTTTGATTTCCTTTAACATCTTATCTATCATACTCTACATTCTCTATCATTATTTTTTCTATACAAGATTCATTGGCTCATGTCTCCCTTTTGGGACAATGAGTTGTAGTAGTAAAAACGATCAAAATTTTTATAGTTCTAATTTAATACCTTTTTTTCGCAAGTTTTCTATACACTCAACTAAATATTCATTATCATGCTCTTTGTAAATTGGGCTATCTATAATTTTTTCTTCAAGATTATAGTAATTTTCTGCTTTCTTTCCCCTATAATTCTTATCTCTCCATTCTATAGAAACCTTATATCCTCTTTTTTCCATTTCATCCATAACTAATGAATGATAAATAAATAAGTAGTACGGAGAATATAAAAATACATAATCTACTGTTTTATGCTTCTTTTTCCATCCATTTCCCCTAAGCGCACAACATTCTCTGTGTTGACCAAGAAGCTGGTTTTTAGGCAATAGATGAATAATTTGTTCATGCCATAGTCTCATCATATTCTCCTGTTAGTAAAGTAGATTCCTGTAAATACTTGTTTGGGTATTTCTTGAGTAAAATTTTGATATATTCAATTAATGATCTCTGATTATTTTTCCCTCCCATATATTCTTCCAGTATGTTAAATAATCCTTGTTTTTCCATCTCAGTTGCCTGTTTTTTGAAATATCCCCATAAATGAAGAATAGCATTACTAAAATCTTTTTTACTTTCTTTCATATACTTTACTTTTTGTATGCTTTCATTAATAAATAAAATATCAACTTCTTTTTCTTTCAAATACTCTCTTATTTCTAAGTATACTTTATGCGATTTGCTTAGCACATAATATTTATTTTTTGCCCATAGCTCTTCGCATTCTTTTTTTATATTCTTGTGGTTCACATCAGCCCTTCTTTCAATATATTCAAATCATCTATCTATGTAATATCTCAGCACTTTATAGAAACTAAAAAACTTTAAATTCATATTTTTATTATACCATTTATAACCTAGTTAATAAACTCATTCATCACATTGTAGAGTTTATCAAAATAAATCAGAACCTTATATATTATCTCCTATCAGTTTTTCAGCTTCAATAGTCTGTTTCTTTGCTTTTGCATCAATTAACAAAGATTCTAATTCTTCAATTTTGTCATACATACGATAAAGTCTATCGATATTGCAGGAAATGGTGCTTTAGAAAAAGGTGTAGAGGTGGAAAGAAAAGGACTTGGAACACCTGCAACAAGGGCAGGGATTATTGAAAATCTGATTTTTAAGGGCTTTGTCGAAAGAGATAAGAAGAATCTTACTGCTACCCACAAATGAATCTGCCTTACTGTTTCTGTTTCTTTGGAGTCCTGTAATTGTAGTTTTTATTCAATCTTTTATACTATGAAGTTTACTCCCATTTTGCGTGTTGTACTCTTACACCGTAACGATATGCAGTTCCATTCTCATTAAAATTAGCTTCGATTCTATATCTTTTCCACAGTTCATAACCTGCGGTTTGCATCGTAAGAATAAAAAGAGTATCTTTTTTTATTTCTTTAGAATCTACAGGATTTAACAAAAAAATATCCTTTATATCCTTAGTTCTAAAATCTTGGATTGTAAGATGAGATAAATCTATATGATTGAATGTAACCTTCGATAATTGCTTACTGTCAGCGGCAATCTCATAATATGTTATAACACAGTTCTTTAAGCTATCCGAATCTTTCTCTGTAGGAGTAACACTCATAAAACCATAGGACTTACCGTTTCTAAAGATTTCTAAAAGCTTGCCGTAATAAAAATGATCATTACGTTGATTTACAATCTCACTATCAGCTGTCTTTTCATAAAAGGTGAACCCTTCCGACAAAAGCTCAGATACCTTTGTTTCCCCAATAATGACATTCGTTTTATCTACTTGAACTTCGATTGGTTTTGACGGAAATCCGGTCAAAGATATGAAGAACATGAAGAAAAAACATGCGAAAACCAAGGTAGCCATTACAGCATTTGATGAAGAATAAAAATACATCGGTTTGTTTGAGCGATTAAGTAATGTCAAAATCAGTTTAATAACAAGACTCAGTATTAGTACCACAATAGCAATAGCAAACTCAGCCTTCAAACATGTATAAAGCGCTTTTGAAAAGTGATGTGTTCTGTAATATACTACACCGAAAACAATAATATTTACCAAAATAAAATTAAAAATAAATAAGGTAGCCTCTTTTAATGCTGTCGAATCAGTGATATCATCAAATTGAACGCTACTGAATCTTCCTCTAAGGCTTGATCCAATCATATAAATCCATCTGGGCAAATCTGTTCCCGTTCCTACAGCTATTGCAATTCTCAAATAGATATAGATCATCAATAAAAAAAGCAGTAATGCAACAAATCCAAAACTCAAAGCTACGATTAAAAATCCCAAAATTATTCCTCTTTTCTAAATAATCATTATAGTATATTTTATCCCTTTTTATAAGTCTAACTTTAATTCTAATCCTACTTATCATCCCTATATTTTTCAATTATACCATATTTCAGCACACTTTTATGGGTCTAACTCATTCTTCTTGACCTGTGTTAGTTCTCTGTTTTCTTGCTGTACTTTCTCTATGCAATTCTTAACACTTTCAGCTATATAGCTTACTATGAATCCCTTTATTTCAAGTCTTTTATACAATTTTAAGCCTTTGTTTTTGACAGAAGAACTAGCGTCTCTACATGTTTCATCGAACAGGTTGCCACATCTGTTTTTATGTATTCTTATTTGTCACTCGCTTTCTTATTTCCTTGATTTTTCAGTATTCATAAAACCAAAATTTCTTTCAGCAGAAAGGTCATGGCGTAAGTCATAATCCTCCACAAGTAAATAAAGTCCTACCTTTGGTCTATTAAGTTGTCAAGGAACAAGTGCCTATTGGCTTTTAGAGAGATTTTCTTTTAAGCAATCCTTGAAAATAATTCTTCAGTTAGATTAAGAGGACAGATCTCCCTTCACTTTAAACAAGGAAAATCTCCCCTCATACACAAGGCGATCACTTCATAAATTCTTCCAATAACACCCTTAATTTTTTAAGAATGCTATTTTTTCGCCATTATATAGCTTGGTAACTCACCTTCTTACCTCTTGCTATACTCGATAGTGTTTCGTCATTGAAGTACAAACGCTCAATGATGTCCCTTTCTTCATCGTTTAATTTTGATATAGCCTTTTTCATAGTCTGTCCCTCCATTTATTATCTTTATGTCATTCTTTTACAATCCAAATATCATCTTGGTTAACAACACAATTTGAACATCCAAAACACTGACTTTGGCATCTACTTGTTTCAGACCTTTTAGTTTTTACTAAATATCCATTATTTTCGAGATATTCAATTTTCATTTTTACACTATCTAAATCCTCTCCTGTCAATTCAGCAAGTTCTTGCAAAGTGCAGGTCTTTTTCTTTTTCAATACTTCTAATAGTTGTATAAGCATACTTATCACCCCTTAAAAAATGAGTCTTCCAATATGATATGCAACACAAGATATAATTAGAGCCGAGAATATATAATACAGTGCTATTTTTATCGTCCATTTTTTTGAATGTGTTTCCTGTGCGGTAGCTGCAAGAGCCATCAAACAAGGCATATTGAAGAAAAAGGCAAAAGTAAATGCTAAGGCTTCCGGCTTTGAAATCATTGTCAACATATTATTGCTTAGAATAGCGGTATCTATTGTCCCTTTAACTTCAACTGCATGCCATATTCCTGAAGAAGTAAATAATGATGCCATTACTCCTAATGCAGATTCCTTTCCCATTGCAGAAGCAACAAAAGCCATAAATAATTGCCATGGTAAGCCAAATAATTTTGTTACAGGCTCTATAAATGTCCCCACCTTATAAATAAGGCTGTTTGCTATATTCCCGTCAGGTGTATAGGCAAGAATCCAAAATATTACAGAAATGAGGATAATAATACTCAATGCTCTTTTCAGTACATTCCCCATCTTATTCATTACAGAAGAAAATAAATTCTTCCAATGAGGCTTGTGATATGGCGGAAGTTCCATAATCATTCCAAAATGTTCACTTCCCTCATAAAGCGATTTTCTGAAAATCCTATATGTGATTAGCAAATGTAGAAAAGCTACTGCAAATAGGCTTAGTATCACAAATACTGCCTGTTGTCCGAAAAATGTTCCCGTAACAAGCCCGACTACTCCCCATGTTGACCCGCAAGGGACTACCCAAGATAACGCAATAGTCATAACTCTTTGTCCCCATGAATCGATAATTCGTGTTCCGGTAATGCCACCGATATTACAGCCAAAACTTAATAAAAATGGCATAATTGCTTTCCCTTGCAGTCCCAATTTCGACATAGTATTGTCAAAGACATAGGAAACTCTTGCCATATATCCTACATCTTCCAAAAAGCCAAAGACTAAGCTAATTCCCAATACATAACTTGCCATCTGCAATGCAAAGGTAACCGCTGTCATTACAGCTCCACACAAAAGTGAAATCAGCCAATTTGAAACTCCAATGGCTAATAAGCCTTTTGCTAATAAAGCTGATATTTTAGGTATAACAAACCCAAATAACCCCATTAGCGGAAATCCGATGAGCATAGAAGCAACTAATCCTAAAATGATAATTCCGATAGCCATTGGTTTTCCCCATGCTCTGCTTGTGGCTATACGATCAAATTTGCTTCTCTTAAAAAGTCTCTTTTTCTGAACAACATTTGCATTTAGCAGTTTATCTATCCAATCAAATTTACAATTACCAGTTATTAAATTGCCATTTTTTATGCTTTTTAATACATTCTCTATTTCTCCAAATTCGACTTTTTCAACATTATCTTTTACTAACGCGATCACTTTTGCATCTTGATCTAATAGTTTTCCAATAATCCATGACTTTGAAAACACACCTATACCTTTATCAGGGATATGTTTTTTTAATAGCTTATAGTTATCTCCAACGATATTTTCATATGCCCTTTCTAAATTTTCGTCAGATAAAATTTCTCCTCTATCTGAATGCTCGAGAAAAGCAAATAACTCCTGATATTCCTTTTTATCCGCTGCAACAATAGGAATGACCGGGATATTTAATGACTTTTCTAACCCATTTATATTTATCTCTTTCCCTTGATTTTTAGCAACATCCATCATGTTCATAATCAAGACTATCGGAATATTTATTCCAATATAATCCGATAACATAAATAGGCTACGATTTAATTGTGAAGCATCTGCCATAATAGCTATTAAGTCAGCTTTTCCGCTTTCTATATACTCTCTCGTTATAACTTCTTCATCAGAATTTGCTGATAAACCATACGCTCCGGGTAAGTCGACAATCTTATAAGTAGTGCCTTTATACGAAAATTCACCTTCTTTTTTCTCAACGGTTTTACCGGGCCAATTTCCAACATGCTGGTTTGAGCCTGTCAATCCATTAAATAAAGTTGATTTTCCGGAATTAGGCTGTCCAAGCAAAGCAATCGTTATTTTCTTCATATCTTAAAGCACCTCCATCATTATTTTCTCTGCCTCTATCTTATTGACAGCTATCATCGTATCTCTACAATAAATGAGAATAGGTTGCTTTTTATAATTCTGGATAACTTCAACATCGCTTCCGACAGTTATTCCGATAGATATTATTCTGCTTTGAAAATGTGTATCACCAATAATTTCGGCAACTTTACCTTTTGTCTTTTCTTTCAAAGTACTAAGCCTCTCCATAACCATTCTCCTTTATCATCCATTTTTTCGCTCTTTCCTGCGTATTTACCATTTCATAGTAATGTCCTTTTTTTCCATAAAGTTCACTATGATTTCCTTGTTCTTCAATTCTTCCGTCATTTATCAGAATAATTTGGTTAGCGCTTTTAATGGTATTCAGTCTGTGAGCAATAACAAAAACTGTCTTTCCTTGCATTAAATGCTCCAAAGCATTATTGATTTTAGCTTCATTATCAGGATCAAGAGAAGCTGTAGATTCATCCAACAAAAGAATTGGTGCATCCTTCAGAATCGCTCTTGCAATAGCAATTCTTTGTCGTTCGCCGCCGGATAATGTACTTCCGCCGTCTTTTATTTGTGTTTCATATCCATCCTGCATTTTCGAAATGAATTCGTGGCAACAAGCTAATTTTGCAGCTTGATAAACTTCTTCCTTTGTTGCATTAGGTTTTCCAACCTTGATATTGTTATAAACCGTATCAGTCAGCAGTACATTATCTTGAAAAACCTGACTAATATATTTAAGCAACACATCAGGTTTTATTGATTTTATATTTTTTCCACCAATTATAATTTCTCCACTATTTACATCCCAAAATCTCGCAATCAAATTGGTAATTGTAGTTTTTCCTCCACCGGAGGGACCAATTAAAGCTGTGGAAGTTCCTTCTTTTGCTTCAAAAGAAATATTGTTCAGAATCGTTTTATTTTCATCATAAGAAAAATTTACATTCTTAAACTTAATATCAAAATTCCCTAATTCAGTTTCATCTTCGGTATAAGGTAATGGCTTTGTTTCATAAGCTTTCTCAAGATTGCTTGCGGCTAATTTCAAATCTTTCAATAAGCCATAGGAATGTTCAAAGGCAATAAGAAGTGCAGATAACGCTAAACTCATGAGCATAAAAGCTACAAACTGTTCCGTCTCAACACTACCACCTATAAATAAATATCCGCCTATAAGAAGAACCACAGGAAGCAAAAAGTTAACTGTGATAAAGTACATACTTGTAGGCAACGTCATTTTCTTTTCTGCCTTTACGCTTGTTTTTCTAACATTTTCAAGTGTGTTTATCATTCTTTCAAAATGTTCACTTGTCATATTAGCTGACTTAAATGCCTTCATGCCTTGAACGTACTCTAAAATAATAGAAATCATCTTAGAATTTAAATTTCTTTTTCTCGCTCCATACTTTTCTATCAATTTATTGCCCCATACCAAGATAGGATACGCAACAAGTAATACCAAACATTCTAATAATGCAAGCTTCCAATTGATAAAAAATGTACCTAATAAAATCAGTGTTGCCGTAACTGCCGTTTTGATAACAGATGGCAAGGTGTGCGTTATGATCAGTTCAAAACTGCTCAAATCCTTTGTAAGAGTTGATAATAGATAACCACTACTATTTTTTTGGAAATGACCAAGGCTCAAACTCCTATAATGATTTGCTAAATCCAAACGCATACCTCCACACATTTCAGCTCCTCTTGAAAAACTCAAATAGTATGCGTGCCTATAAATCAGTATTCTTGCGATCATACTGATAAAACATATTACCGTATATTCTATGATTAAGGTTCTAGTTAACGTATTTTGCAATATATTAACAACGGTAAAATAGAGCATTAAATACAAAACAATACTTCCTATCGAATCAATAACCATTAGAAAAATCGGTAAATACAATTTTTCTTTTTTCTCTTTCAGAAGTGTTCTGATAATCTTAAGCATTTGCACTTACCTCCTCTCCAAAGTAATCTTTTGTGTATGTGTTCCACATACTTTCATAGACCCCTTTTCTTTCTAAAAGAGTTTTATGTGTTCCAATCTCTACGACTTCACCTTCATCAAATACGACAATTTGATCTGCGTTCTTAATAGTATGCAAACGATGAGCAATCATAATGATTGTTTTATTTTTCAACAAGTTTTGAAGTGCTAACTGTATCTGATATTCATTTTCTATATCTGAATAGGAAGTTGCTTCATCAAAAATAATAATTGGAGAATCTTTGAGTATTGCCCTTGCGATTGAGATTCTTTGTTGCTGTCCACCTGACAATTTCACCCCTTGATCCCCGATTCTTGTCTGATATCCATTCGGTAAACTCATAATAAAGTCGTGAATTTGTGCTGCTTTCGCAGCCTCAATAATCTTATTTTCATCTGCATCTGTTCCCATACGAATATTCTCATAGAGAGTATCTTCCAGAAGAAATACATCTTGAAAAACAAATGATGTAATATCCATCAAATTATCTATTTTTAATTCATTGATAGGTATGTCGTTGATTTTAATTGCTCCGCTTGTTACATCCCAGTACCTACCAATCAACTGTGCAGCAGTTGTCTTACCTGCACCGGAAGGTCCCACAAAAGCATTTATTGTATTCGGTTTTAAGGACAAATTGATATGTTGTAATGCTTTATTTTTTGTTTCTTCATCGTCATAACTGAAAGTAACATCTTTAAAATCTATTTTCATACACTCATTCTTGTTTATGATTTTTGTTCCGTCTTTCAGTTCATCCATATCCATTATTTTTTTAATGTTATCCAGTCCGCTTCCAAGCTCCATAGATTGCATAAAGATTGTTACCATATTTAAGAACGAAACGAAAAAGCACATTGTAAGCATAATAAATAGCAAATAGGATGTTGCTGATAAAGAATTTCTCAAGAAGAAATATCCCCCGAACGGCAATGTAAATAAGATTGCTGAATCCAAAACTACTAAGGTTATTGATAAAGGATAGCAAGAACTCATGCACATCTTTTTCCAGCAAGTAATATACGCACTCAATGAATTTCTATATTGCTCAAATTTTTCTGCTGTCAAATGATACATTTTAATGACAGGCATAGCCTTTATGAATTCGTTTGCTGAAGCATTTAAGTCCGCAGTATCTTCTGATAGCTCCGTTGACATATCCGGATAATTTTTCATTAGCATCATAGGGATTCCTAATCCCAAAATCATAGGAATAAGCATAACGAGTGCCATCATCCAATTTAATTTCAACATGAAAATAAACATAATGACCGGAACAACTGCTACCTGTGCTAATTCCAAAGTGCTATGAGCTAAAAAATTTTCAACTCTATCAACATCATCAAACATCAACGTTTTAATTTCTCCGGGAGCATGCTCTTGAAAGAATCCCAAATTAAATTTTGAAATATGATTTACAACTTTCAGCTTAATTCTGTGTATTGTGTTAAAAGCTGCTGTATGAGATAAAATGCCCGCAAAGGACATTAGTATTGCCTGCAAAACGGCACTTATAATCCCTATACCTGCCCACATAAAAATTTCTGTATACGAAATATTTTTCTGAAATATCATTAGTAATATCTTATAGACTATAAAATAAGGAACTAATGATAAAGCCGCAGAAATGACAGATAAAAACATCCCCAAATGTAGCTTTTTTCTCTCATCTTTTGCTAATTGAAATACATAAGATATTCCTGTCTTCTTTTTTTCCATTAGTTATTCCATCTCCTTTCCTAATCATTAGCTATATCTAACTAACAACATTCATTATAAGGCTAGTTTTTTATAACTCAAAATCAAACCATGAATTTCATCATTGCTTATAATCCATTTATTTATAAGCTTTTTATCGGTATTTTTATAAATTTGTGATATAATTAAATAAATTTATGATATTTAACGAGGTGGGCAGAATTGATGGAAAGAACAGTTATTGATTATTTAACAAATTTAGCACATGACGCTCCTTTTATTCCTGTTCCAACTTTATCAACTGAAAACAAACAAATCTTTCAAATAGATCCCAATTTTGGCAAAGGTACTTTTCGCATACTAAAGTTTGACAGCAGTTTAATTCTAATTTTAATCGCTGACTTTACTCCAAATGAAACAATGGAGAAAATAACAGAAGTATCTGAAAAGTATTTAGAGATTAGCCAATTTGAAACAGAAAGCAGTTCATTTAAAGTCGGTGGCAGAAAGTTAAATAATGTAGAAAAAGGTATATATTGTTACTTAAATACGGAAAAGAAAACTTATACCTATTGCGAAGCAAATAAGCCTGTAAAATTCACGAAAATAATCCTAACTAAAGAATACTTTGATACTTTCTTAAAATTAAAATATGATGATTTTGAATATGAAAAAACAAAAATCCTTAATTCTTATTTGTTAAAAACTCAAAATTCCCCTCAATTGAACTTTATATTTCAACAGATAAGGGAATCCCAAGCCGAGGGAAGGATTTTGCCTTTATATTTGGAAAGCAAAGTCATGGAACTATTATCTATCATCATTACAAGATTAGAGAAAAAGGAAAAAAACATATCCGTTGTCTTAACTAAAAAAGATAAGCAAAATCTGAAAAGAGTTGTATCAGCTATGAAAAAAGATTTATCTGTTCATATTGACGGACTTGAACTTTCTAAAATTGCTTTAATGAGTCCTGCACGATTTCAATTAGCTTTTCGCAAATATTATGGCGTTCCTCCCTACGAGTATTTAAAAGAATTAAGGCTTAATAAAGCACTATTATTGTTAAAAAATCCTGAGTATAAAATATCTACAATAGCGGAAAAAGTGGGCTATATCCATACAGGGCATTTTGCTAAAATATTCAAATCAACTTATGGTATCACGCCAAGTAAATATAGGAGCACGATCACTTAAACTAATATTAAAATTTTATATGTGCTTAACGCTTGCTATCTTAATCATTCTTTTGTAGCAAGCACAGTAAGTGTACGGACACTTACGGAAAAATTGATGAAGCGGCCTTCGGGATCTGCTTCTTTTTTTATCAATTTTTAGCTTGTTAGGAAAACCCTAATACCTCCTCGAAATTCACACAAAGGAGGATTTACCTATGGCAAATAGAATACGAAATGAACGACTTGAAATTAAATTGACAGAAGAAGAAAAGACTCTTTTTGAGGAGAAAAGAAAACTTGCTAAATGCAGAAATATGAGCTATTTCATTCGCAAGTGCGTTTTAGAAAAGGAAATATATCAAGTGGATTTAGAACCGTTTAGAGATTTACAAGGCTTACTTTCCAACGCTACAAGCAACATCAATCAGATTGCAAAGCGTGTAAATTCGACAGGCATAATCTATAAAGACGATATAAACGATATGAAAAAGCAGATTGAACATTTCTCAAAAGAGTTATGGCAAATTCATTCAATACTTCTTAATAGAACATCAGGAGATGATTAGTTTTTATGGCAATTACAAAAATACACCCTATAAAATCGACCCTTAATTTTGCCATTTCATATATTGTTAATGGAGAAAAAACAGATGAACAAATCTTAGTAAGCACTCATAAATGCCATCAAGAAACTGCTCACACACAATTTTTAAGAACAAGAAATGATGCCGGAACAAACGGAACTGTTCTTGCAAGACATCTAATTCAATCCTTTTTACCGAGAGAAGCAACTCCTGAAATGGCACATCAGATCGGTATGGAACTTTGCAAAAAGATATTGAAAGACGAGTATGAGTTTGTCTTATCTACTCACATAGATAAAGGACATATTCACAACCACATCATCTTCAATAATGTAAATATGGTAACAGGCAAATGCTACCAGTCTAATAAGAAAAGCTATCATAAAATCCGTTGCCAAAGCGATAAGCTATGCAAAGAAAATAACCTTTCTGTCATAGATGAATTTTACGAAAGCTATAAGAAAAAGTATAAGGTAAACGGCAAGTCTTGGTATGAAAGTGAGCAAGCAAAGAAAGGTACTTCTTGGAAAAGCAGACTACAATTTGATATTGATCGTATGATAAAACACTCTAAAGACTGGGACGAATTTCTAAATAAAATGGCTGAGCTTGGCTATGAAATTAAGTACGGCAAGCACATTGCTTTTAAGCCAAAAGATAAGCCGAGATTTACAAGAGCTAAAATAATCGGAGAAGATTATACCGAAGAAAGATTAAAAGAACGCATAAGAGAAAGCGGAGATATAAAGACTCCTGCTGTAAAAAAACGAATTGGCAATATCATTGATATGAACACCAATACAAAGGTAAAAGAAAGTAAAGGCTACGAATATTGGGCAACTAAACACAACCTTAATACAATGGCTGAGTCTGTTATCTTTCTTAGAGAGCAAGGAATTAAAACCGTTAAGCAACTTGATGAATACATTCAGAAAACTGCTGATGAAAGGCAAGGTCTACAAGATAAAATCAAGTCCATTGATATAGAAATGCATGAGCTTTCTGCAACTATGGAGCAAGTTTATACTGTCAAAAAATATCGAGAATACTACAAGGAACATAAAGCAAATACATCTGACAAGGCATTTTTTGAGGAATATAAATCTCAAATCATGCTATACGAAACTGCCCTTTCAGAGCTTAAAAAATCCCATTCTAAGCTGCCAAATTCAAAGGATATTTTAACTAAACTTGATAAATTGCAAGAAAAAAAGAATACCCTTATGCAGAAGTATTCTTCCTCAAAATCGACTATGGACGAGCTTTATCAAATACGAAAGAACTATGGAATTTACATGAGTAAGGAGATGGAACGATAACTCTAATATTATATAGCTTTCTTATTTTTATAATATTAAATTGAAATACCTATCAATGATGCAAGCATTTTTATACCTAAAGCTAAATCAGGAATTAAAGCTACGGAAGTAGTGATAAAATGCATACTTTTTAAACAAGTAGTCAATACTTCTTTCTTCGGATGCTTCTGCTTAATTTCATTTTTTATATTATCTAAATTCTGATTAAGTATTGATTTGAAGTTATCATCCTCCATACCTTTAATTAAGTCTCCTACATTGTTAATTGCCTTGATTACTTCTTCAGTATTAAATTTATTTTCTTGGTCAGCGTTAATCGTGCTTCCGTGTTCCGCAATATTGACTTGAACTCCAGAACTATTAACATTGATATTATATAGAGCATTATTTTCATCGTACCCCATATCAGTAGAAATATCTTTCATATAATTTTCAACCTCAAGTACAAACGGATAGACCATTCTATCGCCAAACGCCTTCGCCATATCTTGATATTTATTACTGCCAGCATAATACCAGCCAAAAGTATATGTAGGTAAGTTATTTCCTGTTATAAAGGAAAATGCTCTATACAGTAGATACGTCCTTTTATTACTATCATTGCCAAGATTCAAAACTTTGCGTCCATAAGAATTACTTATCGTATTTAATAAGTCATCTAAACCATCAACATCATATTCTAAACTATGCAAATACTCTTTTATCAACGATGTTTGCTCTATATAATTTATCATTTCTTCCAAATTTGCATTCTGTTCTCCATAATATGAATTCATAACATTTGAAGCTAATGTCCTAAATTTTCTACTGATTTTTCTAAGTTCTTTTTTACTAATCTCCATCTATCATCTCTCCACAAAACGGGCAATAACTACCTTCTAATTTTTTTATACTACTTATTCTAGCGGTTTTGCCACAACACAAATATTTCTTTTCTTCATAATCTCCAGTTTTTCTTCCTATCAGAAGTTCTGCTTCCTTTTTAATCTCTTTTCCACGTTTAAACTTTATACTTTTGCTATTCCTAAAACTTTTTTCAAGATTCTTTGAAAAATCATTTAGCATTTCAGCAACTTGATTTTCAACTATTCGTTCTGCTAATTCATAAATATCATCGTCTAAATAATTCTCGTGTGTTAAACCACAATTAGGACACCAAATATCTATTGTGCTTTCAGCCTCAATATCTTCCACCGTTAACATAAATTTTTCACTACAACTTGGACATTTTAATTGAACATATCCCTCTTCATCCGCTGGAACAGAAATTTCAAATTTTATATCATTAGCCATTTAAATTTCATCTCCTCACAATAAAAGTTATAATTTCACCACTGGTAGACTACAAGGTCGTGCATCTTTACGTACAATAACAACACTATTCTCAGCACGTGTAACAGCAACATATAATCTAGCCTTACTTTGTTCTTTTAGAGATGTATTATTGTTAATAATCCAATCCCACATTGGTTGAGTCGGATATATAAGTACTCGTTGGAATTCCAAGCCTTTTGATTCTCCAAAATTATAATATGGATATTCATTATTGACGGATGTCCTTTTATTTTCTCTCAACTGCATTGCATTAAATTTCTGCAAATACTTCTCTACATTTGCTTTATCAATTATCATAACACCATCTGATTCATCTTCAGCTCTACGCACAAAATTTGTAGATGTTCTCTCTGGATACAGACCATTCGCAAATTTACATATAATATCATTATTTCTATAAGTACAATTAAGTGTAGTTTCATCAATTCTTACATCTAATTTTCTGCACTCATTTTTTAAAAACTCATTGATTTTCCCACAACTATATTTTTTATATTTTTTTGATGAGTGAGTTGAATATGTACATTGTCTAGGATCCCCGACCATTATCACTTCAATTCTTGAAGCTATTAAACACTTTAATATTTCCAAATCATATCCCACCATATCTTGGACTTCATCAACATATATACAGTCATACATTCCACTGATTCTTTCAAAAACTTTTCCATTACATTTATCATTTAACTCTACAACACACTCTGATAATTTATCAGTATATACCCTGTTATCTTTGGCAAAATATTTGTTGGATGTTTTCTTTGCGTACGTATTGTTCTGTCCATTTACAAATATAATTCCTTCAATTCGTTCCTTAAATCTACTTCCTTGATAAGGTCTAATACCATCTTTTAACAAAAAAGAAAACCATGTAGAAACCGTGATATTATTAGGAATTACACCAACTTTATTCTTAATTCGGCTAATTATTTGTTGCTCATTTGTAATAGTATATGTTAGAATTAATATTTTTTTATGAGTATTAAGAGAATCCTCAATAATTTTTCTTGTTTTTCCAGATCCAGCAGCAGCTATGTATAATTTCCCACTCATATTAGAATACCCTCCTTTATATATTGTGGAAATTCTATGGCTTTATCACTTTCAAAAATCTTTAAAGCAACTTCTGTTTTATGCCCCTTCATATATTTAAGTAAATCATCTGGATCTTCATATGATTTATTCAATATCTCGTTTAAAATAGACATGGAATTCGATCTATATATACACGGTTCCAAAGTATTATAGTTGTAATTTTCCAAAGAACCATTATATTCATAGGTACTATCATCAAAACATATATTTATATTCTCACAACAATTCTCTCCTAAATAATCGCTATATTTTCTATTTAGTTCATCAATATTTCCATCATTATCGGTTATCACTGACACACGTAATTCTAGCAATTTTGCGATTTCCAAAAATCTTAAAAAAGAAATTCCAACCGATATTATATCTATTCCATCATTAATAGGCAATTTACCATTATGAGAGTCCATATATGCTCTTTGAACAATTAGTTCGTCCGAATCACCTTCGACTAAAATTGCTTTATTTGATAATAATAATCGTAACGTATCATAACCTGCAATTCTTTTAAAAAATAAATTTGTTTCATTTGATAAATCACCTAACCGTAGTGTTTTTCCTCGATTTAGTAAAATTAAATTTTCAAGTCCTAATTTATTTGATACAAAACTACTATGCGTAGTAACTATTATCTGTTTTTCTTTTACTGACTCATTTACTTTATCTAGGAGAATATTTAAGTTTGAATATGACAAATGGCATTCAGGTTCTTCTAAAAGCACAATCTGCTTATTTTCTATTTTATGATCACTTAATGCCAATTGTGTTTTAACAATACATTGTGTACCTTTACCAATGTTATTATATGGTATTTCATTTAATTGGGTTACCAAGCTGCTTTCCCATGAAGTTTTCGTACCGAAATCCACAGAAATTGTCAATTCGCTATTTGATGTTTCAGTTAATTTTCTATTTATATTAGCAATATTCTCATCTCTAGAAAATTGTTCTTTCATAAACCTATGCGCTTGCGATATATTAATAATTTCATTATCATCTAACAGATTCTTTACTATTCTTGATATGTATATATCCGATCCACTGGTAGGAGTATAGCTGGTCGTATCAATCATTGCAGATTTAATTGGAATGCTCCTTGCAGTTATATTTTCTCTAGCAAAAGACATCCAATTTACCTCATAATATTCAATTGGCAACGATGTTATCTTGTTCTCACAAAGCATTTTATACTCATTGCTATATTTTTCATCAAAACTAATTGATAAACAAATCCCAGGAGTGTCTTTAGTTTTTTCAGAATTTCCATCACCTAAAAAACTTGGCATTTCTGCATCAAAATATGCTTCAATAATTATTTTAGGAGGTTCTACATTTACTCCTTCATTGACTTCTCTAATATAGTTTCCCACTATATTCTTATTGAAAAGGTACTGAGTAAGTTCATTCCTAATATTTCTCCCATGATAAGTTCCAGTTAAAACCAGATTAATAGCTTCCAAAATCGTAGATTTACCTGTTCCATTATTGCCAACCAATATATTAATTCCATTCTCAAAATCAACTGTAAACCAGTCTGAAAAACATTTAAAATTCTTTATTTTTAATTTCCTAATTGACATTTTATCCTTCCTTCTTTATCTAATATAAAAATCATGATTTTAGAATATAAATATTGATAACTATATAAATACAGTTATGAGTTTCCTGTTTAATTACAACTATATTTTTTTATGTTACATGCCTTAATATTTTCTCTAGCAATAATTTAACACTAAGTTTTATAATCCTCGAGCTCCTGAAAATAAATCTATGACTGTAAACTTAGATGCCCATTTCCCCAACATCTTCAATGTTTACGCACTCCATAATATCTTCAATATCACAATCCAAAGAATTACAAATTCTAAGCAAAACATCCGTGGTTATATTTTGCCCGTTCTTCATTTTATAAAATGTACTTTTACTCACTTTTGCCTTTTCCATCAATTCATTATTTGTCATATCTAAATCAATCAGTTTTTTGAACAATCTTTTATAACTGAAAATCCTCATTCTTATCCCTCCGTTCAAGAAAACTTTATTTATTATATTATACCACAAAATATACTTTTTTCATAAATATATTCTCTTTAATCGAACCCCATCAAACAAAAAAAGAGTCGGTGAAGTCCTAAGACCACACCGACCATAGATTTATCTCTCAGCTTCTTTTGTTACTTCTTTCTTTTCTTTAGGTTTTTCCTTTTCTTCAGCCTGATATTTTTTGATAGCTCCAAGTACAGAATCTTTCTTTTCTTCTTTACCTTTCATCTGCTCTTTTGCCTTTAATAGCTTTGAAGAAAGTATCCTGATATTGCTATGCTCTTTCCCGTTATCATCAATTGAAGTTCTTATTTGTCCAAAGAGCTTAACAAAATCTCCCTGTTTAAAATCTTTTGGAATATCACTTTTTTCTCCATAGGCAGAGCAATTATGATATACCTTATTCCCATCATCATCTTTAGATACCACAGAGAAATTTGCTACCTTAAAGGCTTCTCCGTTCTTATTTTCCCTTTCAACTACATCGACCTCTCCAACAATATTTCCGACAATATTGATAAGATTATCCTTTTCTTCCTGAGCATAAGGTAAGTCTTTTATCTGTCCCTGTTCTCTTAAATCCTCAATCATATAGTCAAATTCCTCATGTAGCAAATTAAGGCTGTCATTGTCCATATAAGCGTCATAGAGGTTGTCTAAAGCACTTTCATCGTTAATGCTTTTTTCCATGCTGATAATCGCCTTAACAAAGTCTTTATGGTTATCATTTGCCATATCCTCAATTCTATCTCTCATTGTTTTGTAATCCATGTTTTTATCTCCTTTCATGATAAAAGGGAGCTTTTCGCTCCCTTATCATACATATTCCTGTTCTTTTGTTGTTTGTTTTTCTTCTGTTATGCTTTCATTTTGATAGGCTCTTATCTGACCTAAAATAGACGGCTTGTCCTCTGATTTTTGTGTAGTTTCTCCTTTACTATGAAGATTATCCTCGACATCGTAAGTTGACTCGAAATAATCACTGTCCTTAAAGTCATTATCATAACGGTCAGCAATTCCATCATTATCTAAGTCTTTTGCAAGTGAATCATAAAAGTTACCTTCATCATCAATATCAAGTCCCGTTGCTACTCTTAAATCTTCGGAATCCACATAGATCAAATCTTCAAAAGAGGATAACTCAATTTCATTTTTCATATTCCTTAGAGCCTCATTCTCTCCTTTGTTCTCATAGTCAAAGCTCTCAGTTTTGATTGGTATATCATCAATATACTGCGTCCATGTTTTAGCTTCTAAATTCAGTTCATACTGAATCCCATGCCTTTCATCAGGAGTATTGGTATAGGCAATCCCGATATGCTTTAAATCAGGATATAACTTGTCAAACTCATCATAACTGTGGTTTTCTTCATACTCTCCGTTACAGAAGTCAATAATCGCTCGTTTTATATCTTCCACAAGGGGATTGTCATTTCTCTTTTCTTCTACCTCTCCCATATCGAGCAGCTTATTGAGTTCTGCAAGCCTTAACACCTTATTCTTTAGTTCATCTGCCTTTTCAAAAGGCTTTTTGAGTTCTTCTTTGGCATTTTCAAGCTGTTCTTTGGTACTAACGAGCTTTTCTTCAAGCCTCTTTAATTTCTCAGGCATTTTCTCAAGAGCATTATCCAGTCTTGTTATATTTCCGTCTGCACTTGTGCCAAGCTCTCCGGAATGCTTTGCAGCACCGTTTAAGCTGAAATTATGAGAATTGGTAAAGAAGTTATAGCTTACTTCCAAGTCCATATTTCTATACTTTCCTATAATCTTACTTTCATTGATTTTTACGGTCTTTATCGCTTCAAGAAGCCTTTCTCCTGCTAATTTCTTATCAGTAATTTTCTCTTCAAAAATGGCAATCGAAGTAAACTTATTTTCGCCTTCTCCTTGTGGCTCAACTTCTGATATGTCTTTCTTTACAGCCTCAATCAGCTTTTCCGTCCTTGCGATTTCTTCAGGATAAGTCTTTGCAACCTTATCGTTCCTTTTGGGAAGATTTGTCAAGGACATAAACAAAATTTTTTTGATAAATTTATATCTTCTCTGTTTCTCTCTTGATTAGCTTTAGTATTTTATCCTTGTATGTTTCCCCTGTACCTTGCTTGAAATGTAGGTTTACGGTGTATTTTGTTTTTCCAATATCCATTATTAACTGTTTATGTTGTGGTTCTTTTATTACTCTTTTTTCTTCTTCCATGTGTCCTCCTTTCCATTTTTAGACAAAGAAAAAACAGTAAACCTTTGTGATTTACTGCTTTCGTGTTAGTTTTTATTGAATTGTTAGTTTAGCAAGCTAAAAATATCCTACTTGCAATACTCTTTTATTTTATCGGCATATTCAGTCAAAAGATTCTTTGAATAAATTTTTTCATTTCTTGAATTTCTGACTTCTTTCCAAAGAATAGAAGCTACTTTTAATTTGTTTAAGTAGTTGCAACTATTTTCGTCTGCACAGAAATCCTTTAAAAATTGATTCCATTGACAAACCGAATTATCATACTTTGCATAATCTGATTTCCCATAATAAACTTTTAGCATATCTTGAATTGTAAAACTCAAATCATTTTCTCTTTTTACTTTTCTCCAAGCTGTTGCCATATCAGCAGTAAATTTAAATGGTGAGATACCTGTTAAAACAGCGAAATATTCTCTTAACTTTGCATTAAAAGAAAAACCACATTCAAGTAAGGGTGTATCTAAAGTAATATTTTCCACTTGCTTCTTTTCACTTTTTATTGATGATTTTTTAATCAAATTGCCCTTAAAGTATTCCTCAATAATATAATTAAGTTCCTGTTTTGTACCTCTATATTCTAATCCTAATGACTTGCATATCTGTGAAAGTTCTTCACGATACCAATAGTATTTATTAAACTCATCAAACGATGTAATTTTGCCAAACTCAGGTCTACTTGCTATCAATATTTTATCTCCTCAAAACCAATTTACTTTTTCATCTCTAAATAATGGTGTTTCACTCTCTTTGTAAGGATTGTAGTTGTTACAATTACAACCAAACTCTTTCAACGCTTTTATCTTATTGTCGGCTGTCCAAACAATCAAAGAGATACCGTCAAATTCTTCAGCTTTCCCCTCATTCATTTTATTTTTGAAGTGCCATTCTACAATAGTTTGATTATCCTTATGAAAAAATTGCTTTATATCCCATGCAAGAACTTTTCCTCTTGTATTCCACTCATTAAACCAGTGCTTTACTGTTTGCCGATTTTCATACTTAGGACACCAACTCTCAATATAAATCACATCATCTAAAAAAATATCATCTATTCCTAAATCTTGTTGTGTAAGCCACATATCAAACCATAAACAAATGATTTTTTCTCTTTCATCCATGATTTAAGCACCTCCAAAATCAAATACTTATTTAATATTATACCATTTTTCAATCAAAATTTATAGGTCTAACTCATTCCTCTTAACCTGTGTTAGTCCTCTCTTTTCTTGCAGTAATTTATCTATACAGCTTCTAACACTTTCAGCCTGTTCCACTTCTTTTCGTATATCTATGATTTGAGAATATAGGGTATCTTTTTCTTTCCTCAAAGTGCCTATTTCAGATTTCCATTTGGATACATTTAAGGTCTTGCTTTCTCCTAAATGCTCTTTGAGATATTTCTTGGCACTTTCAAATAAAATAATCTCTGCGGTATGTTCGTTGTAGAAAGTATCTTGTTTATTTTTCTTTAGCTTGGTATAGGCTTTATAGGTATCTTTATGCTTCAAATATTTTTCGGCGTGGTCGATAAATTGTACTCTATCATCTATTTTCTTTTCGGTGTCTTTGATAGCTCTTGTGGTATTGTAAATTTTATCTCTTAAATCAAGTATATTTTCTTTCAGTTCGGATATGGAAGTGATGTTTTTCTCTTTTAAAAGCTGATAACTTTCAATATATTTTTCTAAGTCTGTATTATGGTTATCTGCATTTTTACGGATAAGATTTTCAAGAACGGATAGCAAATTTTCTTTCGGTGGGAGGGTGGATTTTGTATTTTCGTTTTCTGCTTTTTCTTCTTTTCCTATTCCCCTTATCCAATTTAACAAGGCTTTTATTCTTCTTGAGATTTCTCTTAAAATCATGTTTTGATGTTTGATTTCTCGGTTGATATTTCCTCTGTCGGTGGCTATGCCTTTCTTTTCCATTTGGGTAGCTGATACGCCTAAATGAATGGTCGGTATTTGTTCTATACCTTGTCTTCGATAGGAACGGTGATCTACTTTTTCTTGTATGCTATTTTCTTCAAGATATTTGTTTGTAATGTCTGCCCATGCTTTTCGCCAATGTTCTGCTTTGTCTTGCTCATTCCAATCCACTGTATTGATTTTTCTTGTCTTGTAATTTCCATTTTTGAGTTTTACTTTTTCTCCGTTTTCATCAAGGATATATTCTTTTTTTGATTTTGCTCCCCATGTTGTATCTTCATTTAACGGTCGCATGGTAAGTAGGATATGTGCGTGTGGGTTTCCATCTCCTTTATCGTGCAGAGCAATATCGGCACACATACCGACTTTTACAAAATTTTCTTTTACATAATCTCGTACAAGATTTATTTGTTTTTCCCTGTCTAACTCTTTAGGCAAGGCAATTTCTATTTCTCTTGCAAGCTGTGAGTTTTTACTTTTTTCTATTTTTTCTACACTGTTCCATAATGTTCCTCTATCTGAAAATTCCTGTGGTGCATTTTGTGGTAATAGGATTTCTGTATGGGCTATTCCGCCTTTTCTTGTAAAGTCGTGGACTATGCCGTCATATTCATTTTTTATCTTTTCGCCACTACGATAGGCGGAAGCTGCTACCGCACTTTTGCCTTTTCCTCTTGAGATAATCTTTATGCAAAGATGGTATATCGCCATATCTAAAAACCTCCTCTCTTTTTCTTATATGGATATGGTGGCGATAGATAAGACTTCCTAAAAAAATCGGATAGCTTTTATCCGATTTCTTTTGGGAAGTACACAAGGGGTAGGAAATGTATTTCCGTAGGGGAGTGTAGCTCCCCTGTATCAGCGTTAGCTGATATGCCCTCTGCTAAGAGCCTTCGGAGAACGCACGCACCTGTTAAGGTGTATATGTGCGCCCTTGTAAACAAGGGACTATTCCTCTGTTTCCATTACTTCCTCTTGTATTTCTGTAATTTTGTTTTCGCTTTGTTCTCGCTTCTCAATAATTTTTAGGATTTTTTGATTGACTGCTTCTTTGATATTTGGGAATGTAATTAGCTGATAAAATTCATCTTTGGTAAAATCCTTGCTTTCGTTAAAGATACTTTCAAAAACTGCTCCTTTTTCATAAAGCCTTTTATCTCTTTTCTTTCGTTCTTCCTGTTTCTGCTGACTGATGAGTTTTTTTCTTTTGTTTTGTAACTGCTTGATTTCTTCTTCTGCCATTAAGATTTTTTCATCTATTTTTTTCATTTTCTGTTCTCCTTTCTGATTTTTAGTAAAGAAAAAACAGTAAACCGATTTGATTTACTGCTTTCATTTTGTCTATTCTTTTTGTTCCGATTTCACTACCTTTAACAGCTTATCTTGAAATGTATCCTTACTGTTTGGGTCAAAATATATCTCTGTTACAAAAGTTTTTCCTCTAATCTTTTTTATCATGATATTGTTATGTTTTTGGGGTATGGTCTGTTCTTTTACTGTCTGTATTTCATCGTTCTGTGCTTCTTGTTTTTCAGTCATTAAATCCTCCTTTTACTTGCACAAAAAAAGATTTCCTGTGATTTAGGAAACCTCTTTTCGTCTTGGTTGATATTTGGTTTTAGGTTGTGGCTTGCAGCTTTTTTCTTGCTCTGTATTCTCGTGCTTTTATCCGTTCGTACTCTCTAAACTTTTCAAGATTTTTAGCTCGGTATTCTTTGGAATATGCTCTGTGATATGCTCTTGATTTTTCTTTCTTGGCTTCTTCTATTTCTTCTCTCATCTGTATCATTTCCTGTTCTGTCGGCTCTATCTGTTTTGTAAGTTCATTTTCAAATTTTCCGATATAGTTGAAATACACTTCGATACGCTGTACGGCATATTTTGCTCTTTTAACATCTCGCTCATGCACTACAATTTTACTGATAAATTCATTGATGGCGGTAGGGGTAAGTTCTTCAAAATCTGAATAGCTTCCTGCAAGCTTGATAAAGTTCTTTGCTCTTTGGTTGGCATTTTCAAATTCGGATAAGCGTTCCTCTATTTTCTCTTGCTCTGCTTTCAAAGTGTAATATTCTTCTGCATACTTCCTTGATAGCAGTTCATAGCGTTTTGGCTCGATATTTCCCAGTGCATTATCTTCATAGAGTTTATTCATCACTCTTTCTATCTGTTCCATTCTATCTGTGATTTGTGGAATACGCTTTTGCTGTTTCTTGATTTCTTCCGTCTGTTCTTTAGCAAGACTGCTTTTTACCAATGCTTCAAATTCTTCTTTATTTGCTAATGAATACTGTGCTATTTTTCGCAAAACCTCCGTAAGATTTTCCATCACATCATCGACATCAATGCGGTGGGGAGAATGGCATTTAGGATGTTTGGCTTTTCCTTTGGCATATTCACTGCAATAGGTTACATGCTGTACTTTTCCGTTTTTGTGTATGGTACGAATGTGCATTTTTGTACCACAATCTTTGCAATACATCAGTCCGGAAAGTGCATGGATTTCTCCATCTCCGTTTGGTCTTTTTACAGGTGCATTTTTTAATATCCTTTGTACATTTTCATAGGTACTTCGGTCTATGATTGGCTCATGCACATTTTCTATAATTTGCCATTTGCTTTTATCTACATAGTGGTTTCTCTTATCTCTATAATGCTTTTCGGTTTTGAAGTTGACTACATCGCCACAATACTCCTGTCTTTTCAGTATGCGTGTTAAGGTTGCTTTGTTCCAGTTATAGCGGTTTTCTTCATTCAGCTTTCTGTTTTTCGCCGTTCCTCTGTCTTGCTGTTTCATATAAAAAGTTGGGGTTAATATTTCTCTTTCTTTCAAGCAAACGGCTATCTGATTACGGTTTTTCCCCTCCATAAATAGCGTAAAAATGAGTTTAACAACTTTAGCAGCTTCTTTATCGACTATCCAATAATCTTTGTTATTCGGGTCTTTTATATAGCCGTATGGGGCTTCTGTTGCAACAGGCTTTCTGCTTGCTCCTTTGGTCTTAATGCCTGTTTTGACTTTCTTGCTGATGTCTCTTGCATACCACTCTGACATGATATTGATAAATGGGGCAAATTCCAATGTGTTTTGGTCTTTACTGTCGATACCGTTGTTGACGGCAATAAAGCGTACATTATTTCTTCTAAATATCTCCATAGCATTTCCCACTTGGAGATAATCTCGTCCCCACCTTGTCATATCTTTCATAATGACAATGCCGATTTTTCCGCTTTCTACATCGCTTATCATCTGTGTATAGGCGGAGCGGTCAAAGAACCTTCCGCTTTCATCATCGTCGATATAGTGGCGAATGTTCATCAGCTTGTGCTGTCTTGCATATCTCTCTAAAAATGCCTTTTGATTTACAATACTGTTGCTTTCGCCACCGTCCCTATCCTCATCACCAACTGAAAGGCGGGAGTATAGCGCTGTGATTTTATTTGTGTATTCTATCATGGCGTTATCCTCCTTTTTTATGTCTATATATCACTCCTGTTCAGTTAATATTATGCAACCCATCTTGCCGATCCATACTCTTTTCCCTGCCTAAACTTTTTAGCGTTTTTCCCTTTTGTATAGACAACGAATTTGATTAAAGCAGCCATTCCTATACCTATTAAAATATCCGCCGGATGAATACTCGGAAGAAAGCTCATTGTGTTAAGTTCTAATATCCCTTGAAATATTTTATCTATCACATCTCCTCCAATATAGCTTCTTACATGATGGGAAAAGATGTTTCCTAAATAGAAAAATGCAAGATAGGGAATATTCTGCTTTAGAAACTTTACCTTATCCTGCACCTTAAATAAGCCTTTGATGTCCTTTAATATCTTATCTATCATAGGCTCTGCTCCTTTTGTTTATTCTTGACTTTATCCTTTGAAACAGAGTTCTTTGCCATTTCTTTGAACTTCTCAATATTCTTATGAATGGACTCCTTCCTTTCCATTTTCTTTTCTGATTCTGAAAGGGCATGCTTAAATGCTTTGTCCATAACCTTCATATCTTTAGCTTGAAAGAATACTGAGTATTTTCCACTTTCCTTATCTTTCATCACAGAAAACTTAACCCCATATCTATTCAGCTCTTTTTTCAATTCCTTAAGCTCTGCTTCCTCTACCGGAATTTCTTCAAGCTGTCCTTTTTTAACCATATCTTTGAGTTTTACTTCATTTCCATTAGCATTAACCAGCTTTTCAAGTCCACCAAGTTTTTCCGCTTCTTTCATCAGCTTCTTTAGTAAATCCCATACAAGTTTCCCTGTTACCTTAGCAGCTCTTACTTCTATATTCAGCGTTTTTCTTGCTATCTCTTCATTGATCAAGTTCTCTCACCTCCATTCAGTAGCCTCTCTTTATTACGAGCCAGCTTATCCTTTTGAATAACCTTTCTAAAATCTTCTCCTACAACCATAACAGGAATACACATCTCTACGATTCGCGAATAAATCCTCTGATGCTCCACACTTTCCGTGCAATTTAGAATTGTGTCATAGGAAAGGTTTGTGGTAAAAATAGTCGGTTTTTGTTTTAAGTATCTGTTATTAACAATGTTATATACCTGTTCTTTTGCATAACTTGTATCCCTTTCAATTCCTAAATCATCTAAGATAAGAACAGAAGTATTTACAAGAGATTCAATATATGCGTTTTTATCAATGTCAAATCCGCCTTTTTGTAGTTCGTTGATAATCTGTGCAAAATTTCTTATCTTAACCCCTACCTGATATTGTTCAATTAGAGCATTGGCGATAGAACAAGCAAGGTATGTCTTTCCACTACCTACCGAACCATAAAACAAAAGTCCTATATTTTCCTTTTTCATTTCCTCATAATCTTTTACAAAATTCTTGGCAATAATAAGGCTTTGATTTTCTTCTCCCTGATAATTTTCAAAGGTATATGACCACTGAATAACAGAGTTAAAGCAGCTACTCTTTAATCGCTCTGTATCCATCTGCTTTTGTCTTTCCTTTTCTCTTGCCTCTCTACCTCTATCACACTTGCATGAGGTTCTAAAGAGCATCTTGTTTCCAAAAAACTCCATCACTTTCCCATCTTTTCTTTCGTGGCAGACTTTGCAATAGGCGTGTCCATCTTTGATATACTCTTTTTCAGGATCATAAGAGTACTCTACATCCTCTATCATTACTTTTTCCAATTCTTTCATCATAGGTGTTCTCCTTTATCATATTCTTCCCATGTCGGGATATTTGATGTTTTCACTTCTTTTCCTCTCCCCTGATCTTTATAGAACCAAGAAAGGATTGTTGCTTTATGGTCTTTATATGTCTTTCCGGTGCTTTTGATATATGCAGATAGCCTTTCAATGTAATTATCAAGCTGTGAGTTCATTATGATTTGTAAATCGGATATATCTTCAGCAGCTAAAAATACATTTTGAAATGTTCCAAGTCCGTTTTCACCAAAACTATATTCTCTCTTACTATACTTACTCTTATTATTCTCTATATAGTTACGGTCAACATTTTTAACCTCTTGAAGTTCATTTTCTTTACTTCTGAGGTCAACATCTTTTACTTCTGAAGTAAAGTTTTTTAACTTCTGAAAGTCATTTTCTTTTACCTGAAATACACTCATGAAATCTTTGACATAAATGATATTCGGTTTGCCAAGTCCAAGTCTTACTCTTTCAATCAGTCCAATTCCTTTTTTTCTATCTAACTCATCTAATGTTTTTATGGCAGTAGGCTTTGAAATATTTCTTCTTTTCATAATTTCCTCGACTGTGAAATAGATAAATACTCTACCTTCCTTGTCTATCCAGTTATTCTTAAAGGACATTCCTGTTCGTTTCAAAAGCATGGAATAAAGGATAATTGCTTCGGCAGATAATCCCTTAAATTCTTCTCCATCAACCAATATCTCCGGAACTTTTAAGAAATTAAATCGTTCCGCTTCTCTGTTATAGAAATAGTCAAAGTCCATCGCTTCACCTCCTTTCCTTAAAATTTTACAAAGAAAAAGACGATAGTTTTTTCTCTATCGTCTTTGGTAACCATTTTTATGAAATTTTTTAGATTGATTTTATTGCTTCGTTTATACCTTTAAGGAAGGCTATAACTGTTGCTCCAACCATAGGTATTCCGTAAGGACTAACTAAAAATCCGATAATCAATGCCTCTATTCCAATGGTAACTTCTTTTTGTAAAAAAGATGCTATTGCTCCAAATATGCAAAACATCATCAGCAAATACAGTAAGGCTGTTCCGATACCAAGCAGGAATGTCAGAAATGCAGTAAGAACACTAAGCAGCAAGCTGATTGGAAATAAGATTATTTTTATTATCCATCTTATCATTGCTTATTCCTCGCTTCCTAAATCGTTCTTTGTATCTCCACACACCATATCAATACAAACATAAACATCAATATAATTTTTCAGGACTTTTTTTCTTCCTCCATCGCCATCTTCATTAAAGACATAATGCTTGTAAAACTGCTTAAAATGCAGGATTTTTACTATTTCACTCTTTGTATCAACGCTATGCACTCCACATGAACGCTCCATGGGAACATGTCAAATGGGCTCACTTCCACAAGTTCATATCCATTTTCTGCGAAGATTTTGAGATCGCGTGCCAAGGTTGCAGGGTCGCAGCTAACATAGACTATTTTCTCCGGGGATACTTTCAAGACGCTGTCTATCAGAGACTTTTCACAGCCTGCCCTCGGCGGATCTAAAATTACCGTGTTGGCATTTTGAACCAGCTTCACCAGATCCGAATCACCATGGCCTGCAGCCAGCATTGGTAGAACTTCCTCGGCTTTTCCCTCCAGAAACCTGATGTTTACCAAATTGTTTATAACAGCGTTTCTATTTGCATCCACTATGGCATCGTGAACTCTCTCAATACCCAAAATGTATTTCGCACTCGTGGCACAGCAAATCCCAATACTTCCCACTCCACAATACAAATCCAAAATCACATCATTCTCGGTTGCGCCTACAAGCTCTTTGACCTTGCTGTACAGCTTCTCTGTCATTTTAGGATTTACCTGGTAAAAACTCCTCGATGAAACTTCAAATTTCATGCCCATCATCTCATCGTAAATCACCGGTTTTCCCGCATATACTTCGACTTTTTTGCCATAAATTTCTCCATTTTTCACCTTATCTTTTTTCGTGCTGACACATACGCTCTCCAGGAAGTATCCTTCGGCATAAACGGCTTCATCCATTATTGAAATCAGCTTTTCGCCGTTGGGAATTCCCTTTCCGTTGATTATGAATATGACCATTACTTCTTTGGAAGACTCCGAAACTCTGACGATCATGTGTCGCATAAGCCCTTGAGCCCATTTTTCATCCCAAGCTGAGATATTATCTTCATCCATAAAGTTTTTTGTAGCTTTAATAACTGCAGATACTACGGGATGCTGGATATAACATTTGTCACAATGAACCACTTTGTGAGTTCCACGTGCTTTGAAGCCGATTTTCACTTCTTCCAAATTTTCTATCGTTCCGCCTTTTTTCAACCTGTTTCCGCCTGTGCTAATCTCCAGCGTGGCTTTATTCCTGTAATAAAGTTCATCGCCTTTAGGCAATCCTACAATGCTGTTAAACTTAAAATCCCCTTCCGCAAATCCACCTATTCTCATAATGGAATTCTTTACGAAATTTTCTTTTATTTCCAGCTGCTTGTCATACCTCGTTTCCATAAAATCACAGCCACCGCACACTTGGCTGATTTCACACGCAGGTTTTATCCTAAATTCGGATTTTTCCAACACTTCCATGAGCTTCCCAAAGGCAAAATTCTTCTTTACTTTGGTTATTTCTATTTTGACTTTATCGTCTATGACTCCTCCGTCGATAAATATTGGGAATCCGTTTATTTTGCCGATTCCCTTCCCCTGATGGCTTATGTCTACAATGGTAGTCTCAACTATTTCGCCCCTCATAAAAAGCGGTATATCTACACTTTCACTATTTCTCTTATTTTCTGTCACTTGTTTCTCCAAATTTCATCCATATTTCGATTTTGTACATTTCGATATGCTTCTATTGAATTTTATCTGATAATCAACGCAACATGCTCTGTTTTAAACTCTACATTACACTTCCGTTAAAATACATACCGTAACGATAAATGAATTCAATATCACAATTTACACTTCTCTTTATATAACCATTTAATTATACCATATTTCGGCACGTAAGAATTTCATACAACCAAAAAACCCCGGTCATCTGCCGAGGTTCCCTTCGAAAGCAATGCCTCCATCGCTTAGTGCTCTTAGAGCTCTTCATTTGTTAATTTAATTATACCACTTTTATTTCGTTAATCAACACTTCTTAGAAAAAATATTCCCACAATTTTTCTTATCACAAATGTTTCGCTTTTTTCATCCGACTTTTATGGGTATTATTCTATCTACTAACAATTAATGCCGTTATCTAAGAGCCAGACACCATATCATAGGACCACAGTGCCATCCGGCAGGATAATATCGCAATCACCGCTTACATCAAAAAATCCGACGTTGTGCTTTCGGGCTAGGTTGCGGGTGACTTCATAAGCTTCATCTGCTAATGACCATGGGAATGCAGCATATATTACATCTGTGCCGATGCCGTAATCTACTAATCTATTTTCTAAATCTTCGTCTTCATCCAGAAGTTGGCTGTCCGGTGCATATTCTCCATTCATCGGCGGAAATGTTTCTTTCATTTCCATAAACCAGTTTTGTAGCGCTGAAGAAGCCACGCTTATCGTCTGGTAATCATGATCTTCACCCCATTCAACTTGTTTTTCATACCACTCCATAAAATCTTTTTTCGCTGTTGGTGCTTTAGTTCTCTCAAAAACCATCAAATCGTAACTCATAGCTATAGTCCTTTCGTATCGTTACATTCTAGTCTGTCGCTGGCTTTATTTATATAGATTGTATCATGAAATCACAAACGGTTTCAACGTTCTGATGAATTATATCGTAACATCATGAACAGTTCCGTCCGCACTTTATACCATAGTTCTTCCGGCAGAAAAACGTCCGGGAAATTATACCTGTTTTCTCTATAAGAGATGTGCGAATACGTCTGTGGTCGCAGTTTTATAATAATCTCTTAAGCATTTATTCGTCTCTTGCTATTTCGCTATTAAGCTCAAAGGAAGTCATATTGCTCCTCTCATCGAAATTGATATATGAATAGTATTCATTCCAAAATAAATGATTGCTGCCCGTCGTCCATTTAATTCCGTAGTAGCGCGAAGTCTCATTAGCCGTGTTACTCGGCTCTGACCATAATTTCTTTCCGAATGTCTTTCGTATAGCCTCGGGATTCAAAGAAGCGAGCAAATCGATTCCGTTGAATCTGTATGAAATCGAATTTGCTTTAGCAGCATCGATACAACCTCTATCGAGTCTGAAATGAATTATTTTACACTCTTCTAATGCAACATCCTCGGTTTTATGACCGTACACTCCAATGCTTCCCACAACGACGCCATCTTTCACCAGGAGATACGATGAATATTCCACCGCAGAATCATTTCGTCTAAATCCTTTTTTTACCAATATGCTTCTATCCCCTGGGTATTTCTTAAAACTGCCTGAAGAAAGAAGCCTCTTATAATCTGTTCTCGGCCGATCATTCTCCTTGACATAAATATCAAATCCCTTCTTCATAACGTCACCGACTGTCGTTTCTGCTACCACGATTTTTGTATCGTTGATAGTCAATGTAGGAGCTTTTTGAGGAAGTCCAACGATGGCATATGCTATCATGAAAAACAATGCGAACATAAAAGCGACTACGAATGCAAGCATAGCTTTACCGGTGCGCTTTCTCGCATTAAAAAGCGCCATGATAGGTGGCACGACAACAAATCTGACCAAAATAAAGTTTCCGCTTCCGCCTCGCTTCATCAGTGAAAATGCCAGCAGGCTTGTGATAATTATCATAGAACCGTACACTGCAAATTCTCCGATCCCCATTTTATCAGTTCGCGTCTGTTCATTTACCGGCTGATCCAGCAGCGGTTTGCCATTGACCATGATTCGCTTTCCACATCGGTACAGTCCAAAACCGATACCAAAGCATGCGATTGCAAAAAAAGCGAGCAATCCTATTAAACTGAGTCTTGCCATCTCTATTTCCCTCTCTTTAACGATATGACATTTCCTTTATCTCTCTTCATTTTTTTAATTTATTCATAATAATACCACTGAAAAATAAACTGATCCGGATTTGTCCTTATGTATCTTGTCAAAGGCTCTTCCCATTCATGTTGATTTACGAAGTTATCCAATCTGCACAGCACGGTATCAAATGACACATCATCTTCAAATTGGTCTATTAGATCATCGCGTTCACGCTGATCAAAGGAAATACTTCCACCTAGGAAGTCCACCAATTCTTGTAAATTTTCAGCATGATCGCTCATGTGGAACAGTTTAAGCCCTTCTAAAGCATCTTTCCATAGCATCCCTGTTGAACTCGCTAAGAATTTGCGATGCCCTCCTGTGCCAACATCGGAAAAATACCATATTATCGCATTTAAATACCGTTGCTCCAACGAAAACGGTTCGACTGAATTCAAATATTCATCGTACGAACCGAACACTTCTATGACCCACATCAGAGGCTCACTTACCTCCCAAATGCCATCTATGTTTTTCAAATCGTCCGCAGTGAACTCTCTGTAT
This sequence comes from Eubacterium brachy ATCC 33089, assembly GCA_000488855.1. Lineage (GTDB taxonomy): Bacteria > Bacillota > Clostridia > Peptostreptococcales > Anaerovoracaceae > Gallibacter > Gallibacter brachus. Next base: position 81,210 of record KI535278.1, read on the forward strand.
ATTTTCTTTTGAAGCTGTATCGTTGGGTTCTCATCAACTGTTTTAGACTGTGGTTCGGATAAATAGTGCCTTCCTATGAACGGATATTTATGTTTTAATTTCTCAGGAGATATATTGAGGATGTTCTCAATTATCTCTATACACCAAGTTATTTCATTATCATTTTCGGCTTTTTCAGCCATTTTTATTGATTTTTCAAGCATTTTAAGTGCATCTTGCACTTCTGTTGTACGGGCGTAATCCATCTTCTGTGACAACATCCCATGGGAAAAGCCACATCGACAATACCACATTGCATCTCTATTTTCTTCTTCTACCAATTCCAATACTTTTATGGCTTCCCTCTCTCTTCCTGTATTGTTGTATGCCTTTGCCAGCTCACCCAGCAACTGGTCGCTCAAATTTTCACTACCTACATTATTGAGCAACCGAACCATTGGTTCATATCCGCATAAATGTTGAATTTTCCGTATAGTAGCCAGCTGTTCATCTTCGCCCAGCTGCTTAAATTCACTCTCGTCCATTTCCGCATCATCAGTTGTGAGCCCGGCTATAAATTCTTCAAAGGTATCCGCTAATGTATAACTTTCATAATCATCTTCCTGGTCTATCAAGGTCACTTTAGGTTCACCATTCGCACCGCACTCACTATAGTCCAGAAAGATCATGTCGTGGCCTCCTGATATGGTATCGGCTATGGCTACTCCTATGTCAGGATACCCCCATTCATTTAACCAGAGTTCATTACCAAATTCACCGCAAACGGAGTACCTTTTCGACTTGTCGATACCGTAGATTCCCGTAATGTTGACACACACGTTATCATCCCAGAAAATATTATAACGTGGAATTCCTCCGTTGTGATTTTCAATAAGCTCTATATATGACTGTGGCAATTTGTAGCCCAGCTCTTTCTCAATATCTGATACTTCTTCATCCGTAGGTTTCTTGCCGACATATTCTTCTGTAGCATAATCGCTATCTTCCCAAAAATTATCCCAATTAAAATTTTCGAATGGCTTCATAATTTCTCCTGTTCAAGCCCACAGATGTGAATCTGCACCGAATTTACTCCCTCGTTATCCCACATTGACAGCTTTCAATCCTTTGCTCCATACTATGGAGCGACTGAGAAAATTTATCTTCTTTCCCATGTGAATACCGAAGTTCAAATCCTAAAATTTTCCCAGATTAGTCAGGTCGTATTTATCAGGCATAACTTCCTTATTATCCCAATGTTCTACGATTTTTCCATTTTCTAACCTGTAAATATCAAACACAGCATATTCTTGTTTTCCAATAATACCCTTGGAATATGCCACCACGTAATTCCCTTGACCTATAACCTTGAAAACAAAATCATATATAACCTCATTCTCTTGCAAATACTTTAGATATGCAGTTCCACCTTGTTCAATTTTTTGATTGTGCTGTATTAAATTATTGGAAACGTACTCATTAAAGATATCATAATCCTTATTCTGCAAAATATCGACTAAAAATCTTCTAATTATCTTTTTGTTCTCTTCTGTTCTTTCCAAATCGGTTATAGTAAATTCTCCATATATGGGATCGACCTTTCCGATTTCCTTAGGATACTCATCAATCACATCCCAGTGTTCTATAATTCTTCCATTTTCATCAGACTTGAAAATATCAGCAGTAATCCACTGCGCTTCGCCTTGATTCAAGTATTGATGAACTTGTAAAAATACAAAATTTCCATCTTCAATGGCTCTCACTATATTCATCTTTCTCTTCGGGTATCTCTTGAAAAAATCTTCAAAAAACTTCGCAAAACCTTCCTTTTCATCCGGCACTCCCGTGCTATGTTGAGTGTAAGTTTTTCCCATATAATTTTCATCCACTTCCTTTATTTCACCATCTTGAATCCCTCGGATGTAAAGTTTCTTTGCATTTTCCATCTGCTTTGACATAGTCTTCTTCTCCCATTTTATCTACCGGTATACTAAAGTATCCCTTATCCGAAATTACGTTGCAAAACCTGTTAATTTATAAAACGTACTCGACTCCGTCTGTGAGTTCATCCCACTTTGCATAGTCTTCACATCCCATGCGTTCAAACAACCTGCCGTTTATCTTCTCTCCTTTTATAGTCCCCATGCTGGCTATATTGGCAACCTTTATATTCTTTATAGGCTCTTTCAGGTCCGATACATCTACAAAATAGCTGAGCATTTTCACAACATCGTAAAGTCGCAATACCGAATACTGATGTCCTGCATTCCTCGGATTCAATTTAAACGTCGCAACCAAAAGGGAATTAACCCTGTATTTCGATGAGGTGCTGAAGTTGCTGACAAGAGAATTATGAGCACAGCTGTTTCTGAGACAGAGGAAAAAGTCCATCATGTTCAGAAAGACTTCTCTCTTGGATAGTTTTAATCTAAAATCTCTCATGACATCTTCCATGACATCGTTTTTCAGATAATGCATCACTCTCAAAAGCTCTCCAAAGGTCAAGGTTTCAATAGCTACCCAAAACGGAACTGCCACATTTCTGTCGTATATCTGATTCTTGCTCCTGTAAACGGCTACACCGTCCGGTGGATTGTATTTTTCATCTCTATAATACCTTATATCGATGTTGTCGTTGTTGTCGATCAGATTGCTGAGAAAGAACGGTGCCGTTAAAATAAATTTGCTGAAACCGTGATAAATCGCCTTGTTTTGCGCATTTACAAAAGGATAATTATCGTGATAAGGACAGTATGTATTTGAATTCTTGTCTCCGTTAGCAGGATTCATAAAATTATTCTTGTTGGTGTATTGCATCGTATTGTTCACGTTATAGCAGTATCTCTTGCAAAAATGATATGAAATGGATGCCTTTAGCCTCTCTTCTATGTAGTTCAAGTGTCCTAAAACTATAGAAGTCATCTCCTTATCGAAATTGTATATATTAAAGAAATCCCTCAATTTGACGTCTTCATACCTCTTCGGCTCATAGGATTCCAACAACAATGACTCTATACCGCTGAAAAGGTGAAAGTAATTATGTTCTATCAAAGCCTTTTTCATATCCTTTTCGTCGAATACCAGACCTCTTCTTCCAAGTTTTTCTCCGAGATAGTTTCGTGTTTCAAACTTTTTGATTCCCATATTTTAAAACTCCCGTCATCATATCTGAAATATTGAATATCTATGCGTTTACAAATTCGACGTTACAAAAATGGAAGACGCTCGGTCTTCCGCATATAACCTCAAAATAATTTTTCAAATTCATTCAGAAGCCAGCTTACATGCAATTTCATCAATTTTCATCAATCTCTTATTTATTCCCGACTTCGATAGCTGCGGATCTAAAAGCTCACCCAGTTCTGCCAGGCTCACATGTGGATTTTGCATTCTCGTTTCTGCTACCACTCTCAGCTTTTCCGGCAAATGCTCTATCCCCATTTTTTCATCTATTATTCTTATGGCTCTTATATGCTTTTCCGAGGCTGCAACAGCTTTGTCTATATTTGCCTGATCGCAGTTATTTATCCTGTTTGCCCTATTTTTTATGTCCTTTTTAATTCTGATGTCCTCATACGTGAACAGTCCTGTCGTAACGCCCATAATAGTCATCACGTCTGATATCTGTTCCGAATCTTTCAGGTACACAACGTACTCTTTCCGCCTTTTGGTCATCTTGCTCTTTATATCTCTGAAGCTGTTCATCATCCTTACGATGTCTTTCGCAAGGACTTCCGTACTGCTGACAATTTCAAAATGGTAATTTTTCTCCGGATTTGTAATCACTCCCGAACCTAAAAACAGCCCTCGCAGAAATGCTTTTTTACAACATTTTTTCTTGATTAAATCTCCATATATTCCGTCGCTTATGAAATTCATCCCTTCACGAATCATCAAAATTCCCGACTCTCTCAGAATCTCTTCGCTTCTATCTTCCGGATTTATCACAACAAAATAGCTTTTTCTCTTCTTTATGCCCGAGCCTTCGCCGACTTCCAGAGAAGTTTCTACGCTGAAGTACTCTTTTATAAGTTGCTTAAACCTTCTCGCAATAGCAGGGTTGTCCGTCTTTAATACGATTTTGAATTTTCCGCCTCCTGTGAGGGCGATGCTTCCGCAGATTCGAATGAATCCTGAGATTTCCGCCAGCATACAGCATTTTTTATTCCACTCAAGTCTGGAAAGCTCATTTTTAATTTCGCTGTTAAATGACATCTTTCCTCCTCTCGCCTATTTCTTTTTTATATCTCTGTGATTTAGAGTTACTTGCTTTCCTTGTCGTATAAAAATCTCAGCCACTTCATTTGCGACTGCCACGGAACGGTGTTGTCCGCCGGTGCAACCGAATGAAATGTTTATATGATATTTTCCTTCTCTTTTGTAGCATGGAATCATCTTGTTCATCATCTTTGTAAACTCCTCTATGAAGTCTTGGGTTTCACTGAATTTCATAACGTACTGTCTGACTTTCTTGTTGTTCCCCGTAGCATGTTTTAGAGTTTTTACGTAGTACGGATTGGGAATAAATCTCATATCCATAACGACATCTGACAGCAGCGGCAATCCGTGCTTGTATCCAAAAGATGTAATATTCACTACAAAAACGTTTTCATCATTTTTCTTGCTTAGCAAATTTCTGATTTCCCTGTTCAGGCTGTTTCCTTTCATGTTTGATGTATCTATGACGAAATCAGCCAAATCACGTACTTCTCTCAAAATTTTTCTCTCGTTTTCGATATCGCTTATGGTAGGAGAATTGCCCGTTACGGGATGAACACGTCTGCTCTCGCTGAATCTGCGAACTAAAATTTCGCTGCTGGCTTCCAAAAAGATAATCTTCGGACTTATCCCTTCGCTCTGAAGCGTTCTAATACCCTCACTGATGTTTATTTCAAACTTTGCACCTCGAACATCGACTACGAATGCGATTTTTTCCGGAGAAGTTTCCTTTTTCAACGCCAACTCCAAGAAATTCTTCATCATTCCGAGTGGCATATTGTCTATGCAGTAATATCCCTGGTCTTCCAATCCCTTTACAGCTTGTGATTTACCAGCACCCGATAAACCTGTAATTATTACGATTTCCATAATTCACCTGCCTTACAACCTACGCTAAACTCCATATGATTCACCGTACATCCTTTGAAATTTCTATTGATGCTTCCCATCTGTTACTCAAATTCTGGAACTAATAAATTGAGAAGTCCGAATCCGAGATTCATATCAACCTGCTAAACTTTCCTGATATTGATGATTCTGTTCATATCCAACCCCGCTTCTAGAGCCTGCTCCACCGACTCTTCAAAAGTTCCTACCTTGTCGGGAACATGTGCATCGCTGTTTATTATAAATCTCACAGCTTCCTTAGAAGCAATTCTTATTTCCGCTACGTTCATATGCTTATGGCGTGCGTTTATTTCCATAAGAACATCATTGACAGCACATGCTCTCGCTATTTGATCCATGTTTACCGGGGCCTTATCTCCCGGATGAGTCAGTATTTTTATGTCGTTTTTCTCGATAGCGTTTATGATCATCTCCGTATTTCTGTTCGCAAGTGCCTCTCTTCTCTTTCCCGTTCTGCCAATACCGTGATTAAAGGTCCAATTGGAAGCTGTATATCCGTTTTTAATACCAAAATGATAGCCTGCCAGCACTATATCGAAATCTCTAAACTCATGAGAATAAACATCTAAATAATTTCCATTGTCGATGATGTTCGCTTCAACACCCAGGTATATTTTTATTTCCGGGTACTTTTTTGAAAGCAAATCGATTTGCTTTCTCATAATCGGGATAGCTTCTCTCTTTATGCCATAGGTCAAATGCCCAGGTCCGTGATCTGTTATGGCAATGGCTTTCAGTCCTTTTTCAATTGCTACTTTCACATTGTCTTCTATGCTGCCCTTTCCATGGGAAAAAGTAGTATGGGTGTGAAGGTCATAAAGCAATTTATACCTCATTTTCATTCTCCGATTTCATTTTACTCATCCCCCAAAATCCTAATTTCAGTTTCCAATTTCACTCCGAATTTCTTCATGACTTCATCCTTGCATATGTCTCTCAACTTGAGAACGTCCGTCGCCGTGGCTCCGCCTAAATTTATTATAAATCCACCGTGCAGCTCAGACACCTGTGCTCTTCCCACTGTCATTCCTTTAAGACCCGCCTCCTGGATCAGCGTTCCGGCATAGTATCCTGCAGGACGTTTAAAAAAGCTGCCCGCACTTGGAAAGTTCACAGGCTGTTTTTCATTTCTCTTCTTTGTCAGCTGTGCGATTTTTCTCTTTATTTCTTCCCTATTTCCTCTCTTGAGAAGCATTTTCACCGAAATCACAATTTCTTTCGTCCTTTGCAGCCTGCTGTTTCTGTATGAAAACTCCATTTCCGATGCCGATATCACTTTCGTGTCCCCTCGCTCATCTATGACCTTTACGCTCTGCACTATATCCTGCATTTCTCCACCATAGGCCCCTGCATTCATAAATACGGCTCCGCCTATGGTCCCGGGAATTCCGCTGGCGAATTCAAATCCCGCAACGCTCTCCTTTACCAGCTCTCTTGACAACGTACTCATCAAGATACCTGCTTCGACTTCGATTTCACATTCATCATCAAACTTTATCATCTTTATTTCACCGAAATATTTCGGTGAAATCTTCACTATTACGCCGTGATATCCTTTATCTGTGATTATGAAGTTGGATCCGTTACCCATGACAAAATATTCTATGTCCTCTTCTCTCAAAAGCTTTATGATATTGCAAAGCTCATTCAAATTCTCTGGAACGACGAACGCATCTGCCATTCCACCGACTTTAAAAGATACTTCCTTTGACATATCCTTGTTCAGAATTACGTTTTCTTTTTTTACAATATCGCATAGCTTCTCTTCCAGTCGCTTCATATCTTCCTCTAATTTCCCCGTCATTTTACGCTTTCATCCTCATGGACTATTTTATTGACTTCATCTTCCAGTTCCTGAACCATTTCTTCGTTGGCTAAATCTTTCTTTTCATCCGGCATTTCTCCGTTTTCATCATTTGACACGGAAGTTCTTTTCCTGTTTCTGCCGGAATTTTTCTTCTTCTCCAAATACTCTTCTCTTTCCTTCGCCACAATAGCATCGATTTTCTCGTCAATCATCAGCCCCAGGTCCTTATAGATACCTAAATCCGTAGACAGCTGCTTCTTCTCAAGTTTTTTATTGACGCTGTAAGCCGTATAAGCATATATGCATGCGAATACAGGTATTCCTATGATCATTCCCACAAAACCGAACAATCCGCCACCGACCAGTATGGCGAACATGACCCAAAATGACGGCAATCCCGTACTGCCACCTAAAATTTTAGGTCCCAGTATATTTCCGTCAAACTGTTGCAACGCCAAAACGAATATCAAAAAATACAAGCTCGTCAGAGGATCTACCATAAAGATCAGAAGTGCTGACGGTATCGCCCCGATAAAAGGTCCGAAGAAAGGTATTATATTTGTAACGCCAACTATAACACTTACGAGCATCTTGTACGGCCAATTGAATATGCTCATGCCGATGAAACATATGATACCTATGATCAAAGAGTCGATTAACTTTCCGCTTATAAACTGCCCGAACGTTCTGTTGACATATCTGGCACCGTACATGAACTTAAACGCTTTTTCTTCTTTCATAGTAGCAAATATCAGTTTTCTGCACTGTGCTGCGAATATGTCCTTACTGTTCAGGAAAAATACGCATATGATTATTCCCACTGCAAAATTTTTCAAACCGGATACCAGCCCCAATATGCTGTTGGAAACACCTTGAATCAAATATTCCGACTTTGGAAGTATTGAATGCTGTGCCCAATCCTGCAGCGAAGCCATGGCTTTCTCCATGAATCCCGCCATCGGTCCCGATTTATCCGGCATATCGTGAATTGTCTTTATGCCCCATTTCGCCAGAGAGTTTATCTTTTCCGGAAGCATTCTAATTATACCGCCTACGCTCTCGACCAGTCCCGGCAATACCATCCACAAAAGTCCCGCTATTATGGCGAGCATGACTATTATGGACGTCAACGATGACACCACCTTTGCCATTACGATGCCCTTGTTCGCTTTCCTGTTTTTAAACAATCCCAGCTTCATGAGATTCCTAAATGTTACATTGTATACAGGGCAAAGCAAATACGCCATCACCAAACCGTATATGAACGGTCCCAATATACCTATAACTGTAGATATAACTCCTGAAAACCTATCTATTCTGTAGAATATAAAAAATAGCGTAATCGACGCCGCAATGACCAGAAATGCCATAACACCTATTTTTATATACTTGCTTTCAAATTTTATTTTCATCAAATTCTCCTATGATACCTTTGATTTTCCATTCTCTTTCAAGATCTGCCTCTGTAATTTATCAAATCTCAAAATCTGTCACTGTAATTTATCAAATTTCGAACGTATCCCCCACGTCGTTTACCATCGTTTCCAAGTCTTAAAATTTCAACATCGATAGCATCACCTTCTATATCCATTATAGCATATGAACCGTTTACATCATCTCTCGGTTTTGATATGCTGCCCGGATTCACCAACAAGAAGTCACCGAAAACCTCCTTCATCGCCATGTGAGTGTGTCCGAAAATTCCCGCAAGACATCCTTTCTCTTCCATTTTATAAACCATATTATTAACTGACAGGCTGACATTTTCACGATGTCCGTGGGTCAAATAGATTTTTCCCGCCGATGTGTCTATAATTTTGGCTGAACCGTCTTTATCTTCCCATACTACAAAGTCTTCTCCTCCGTTGAAACCGGCAATATTTCCGTATCTTCCCGGTGTGCATTTTGAATTGTCCACGTCGGATTTCAAAATAAAGTCGTTGTTCCCCCTTAAAACTATCGTAGGCAATTCAAATCTCTCGCCTATTTCAATACCGTCTTCCACGCAATCTCCCAGGTGAACGAACAGATTTATCCTTTTGGATTGTTCTATCTTTCTGACAATTTCAAAAGGCTTTCGCATAGCTCTGTGAGTGTCGCTGAAAATCAAAATCCTCATTTACAAATTCCTTCCTATGCCTTTGATTATACACTAAATCAGTTTACATTGTCCATAAAATGAAGTACAATAAACATATGTAACATCATATAACGATTTTTTGAGGTGAAAAAATGAATTTAAAGTACTATTTTAAAAATCTCATGAAGGACAGAAACGGTGTAGATGGATTGTTCTATCTATTCTTTGTGTTGTATCTGTTGCTTTCCGGATTCAACTTTATGTACCATTCGGTGTTGATTTACAGGATAAATTTGCTCCTGTTGGTGTTAGCCGTTTTCAGACTCATCTCTAAGAACAAGGTGCAGAGGAAGAAAGAAAACGATGTATTCATACGATTTTTATCATTTTTTCTACCTAAGTCCAGCGTTATGAAACGCAAAATCATGGAATCACAAACCCACGCATATCACGAATGCCAATATTGCGGTACAACCCTTCGATTTCCAAGAAAGCGTGGTAAATTCAACGTTACCTGTCCGGTTTGCAAGCACAGACTCACCATCAGAAATTGGTTTTAGACGAAGATTACGAGAGTATACTCTCTTTAACAGCCTCAGATTTACCTGCAATTTACAATATGTTCTCGCTATGCATTTAGCGAGTTTTTTATTGTTATCTGTTACGTGCCACAACCTCTCGAAACGGCAAAAAAATAGAGAAAGCCGAAACCTTCTCTATTTATTGAGCTTTTTTATTTAATTTCAGTTACTAAATGAAATTATATGTTGTTCTTTCGAACTATTTAAGGTTCTTTTTAATAACCTTTGCAATTCTCTTAACACCTTCGATGATTCTTTCATCAGGCATACCTGAGTAGTTCATTCTGAAAGTATTCTTGTTTCCGCCGTTAGGGAAGAAACTGCCACCCGGCACATAGGCTACCTTTTCCGCTATACATTCAAGAGCCATTTCATCGGCATTGATGTATTCAGGTAAGATAACCCAAGTGAACAAGCCACCTGTAGGATGAGTAAATTTAACTTCCGGTGGGAACTCTTCCTTCATAGTCTTCAACATCAACTCTCTTCTCTTGCCATAAACTTCCTTGATCTTGTCAACATGTTTATCCAAGTCGAACATTTCCAAGAATTTGGCAGTTTCCATCTGACCGATTGTAGAAGCCTGCAATGTGGAAGCCTGTGCAATAAAGTTGTACTTTTCAAGGATTTCTCCTTCGGCACAAACCCAACCCAATCTGTATCCCGGCGCTAATATCTTTGAGAAAGATCCTAGGAAAACTACAAGACCTTTTTCATCCAGAGCCTTGAGAGCCGGAAGTGCTTCGCCTTCGTATCTCAATTCGCCGTACGGATTGTCTTCAATAGTCGGAATTTCGTACTTGTTGATGATTTCCATAAACTTTTTACGTCTTTCCAAAGTCCATGTTCTGCCTGACGGATTCTGGAAATCAGGAATTACGTAAATCATCTTTACTCTGTCTTCCTTTTCGAGAACTTTTTCAAGTTCTTCCATGATCATACCGTCATCATCTGTCGGGATTTCGATAAATCTAGGCTGGTTAGCTTTGAAAGCATTGATAGCTCCCAAGTATGACGGACTTTCCAAAAGAACGATGTCTCCTTCGTCCAGGAACACTCTTCCTGAAAAATCAAGACCTTGCTGAGAACCACTTGTAACGAGAATGTTATCAGGTGTAGTCTTAATGTTGTTCTTTTCCGACATTCTGTTAGCGATGAACTCTCTCAACGGTAAGTATCCTTCTGTAGTCGAATACTGAAGTGCCTGTCTACCGCTTTCTTTCAGTACTTCCTGGGAAGCCTTAGCCATTTCTTCCACCGGGAACAGTTCCGGAGCAGGAAGTCCACCTGCAAAAGAAATAATTTCCGGCTGTTGAGTTAATTTAAGGATTTCTCTGATTTCAGATGCCTTTAAATTATCCATTCTTGAAGCGAATTTAACCATTTGATTTTCCTACCTTTCATAAGTTATTAATTAATATTGAAGCCATGATGGCCTTAGAAACAAACTGATCGGCTTGATCTTTAATCCTACCAGCGCCTCAGGATCCATCTTTGCGAGCATTCTCTCATCGCAATAAGACTCTACAAACGGAATTCCTGTTTTTGCTGATACGTCTTTACAAAGCTCTACTCCTTTAATAATATCATTAACTGAAGTTTCTGACAATAGGTGTGTATTATTTAGTATACCTTTTATTTCGAGCCCAGTTTCTGCCATAATTCTATTCATATGATCAATACATCCGTCAACTGTGGAAGTTTCAGGTCTATTTCCGTTTATCACAAAGAGCATTTCACAGTCATTATCTAAAAAATATTTTTTAAACTGATGCAACACCCTTGCTCCGGAATCGTCTCCTCCTGCATCTACGACAGTCATAAACTCCTTATCTTCAAGAGGGGCTTTAATAGCCGCAGACAACGCCGGTAAATCCTGGGTAATATCGTAACCGAAAGAATTGTGGAAAACTTTTATTCCCTTTTCCTCCATGGTTCTCTGCCTCTCCCTACTTCTGAAATAGGGATTGGCAATATCCAGATCGACAATTGCCACTTTATCGAACTGTTTTCTAAGCTCCATTACCATATTAACCGAAAGCTCGCTTTTGCCGCTTCCGTAATGACCTGTTATAATCCTTATGCGTTTCATTCTAAGCTCCAATTTCCCATGCGCTCAATGCTTCCAAGTTTGATGGGATAAGTTTTGCCTTTTTACCTGTCAATACCTTTTCGAATACCTTGTTCATAGTGTTTAAATCAACTACCTTGGCCTGTCTGATAATAGCTCCCAGCATAACCATGTTGGCAGTCTTGCCATTGCCGACCTTTTCTATTGCAAGCTCGTTACAGTCAACTCTATGAATGTTAACGTCTGTTCTGGTAGGTTCCACATCGACGATGGAAGTGTTGATGAACAAATCTCCACCCGGCTTCAACTGACTTTCAAACTTCACTAAAGAAGGACTGTTCATTACGATTAAAACGTCAAATGCATCCGTAATGTAAGGTGAAGCAATCGGTTCGCTGCCGATACAAACGGTACAGTTAGCTGTACCTCCTCGCATTTCCGGACCGTAAGAAGGCATCCAAGTTACTTCTTTATCTTCATACATTGCCGCATATGACAACATCTGACCGATTAACAATACCCCTTGTCCACCGAATCCGGCGATAAAAATTTTCTTAACGTCATTGCTCATTTCCCTTATACCTCCTCAACATCTTTAAACTTCTTAACCGGGTAATAAGGAATCATATTTTCTCTTAGCCACTTAATTGAATCTACAGGTGACATACCCCAGTTTGTAGGACAAGTTGAAAGAATTTCAACAAATGAGAATCCCAAGCCTTTTTCTTGAATTTCAAAAGCTCTCTGAATGGCTTTTTTAGCCTTCCTAACATCTCCCGGAGTAGATATGGTTACTCTCTCAACATACACTGCTCCGTCAATTTGTGATATGATTTCCGACATTCTCAATGGGAATCCTGCCTGTTTTACCGTTCTACCTTCAACGCAAGTTGTAGCCTTCTGACCAACCAAAGTAGTAGGCGCCATCTGACCACCGGTCATTCCGTATATTGCGTTATTTATAAAGAAAGTAGAGAAGTGTTCTCCTCTTTCCGCAGCGTGAATGATTTCACTTGTACCGATTGAAGCCAAATCTCCGTCACCCTGGTAAGTGAACACATATGCCTCCGGATGAACTCTCTTGATTCCTGATGCAACCGCAGGAGCTCTTCCGTGAGGAGATTCCAACATATCAACGTTCATATATTGGTGAGCTACGATAGAACAACCAACCGGTGATGCACCGATAGTGTTCCCCAATTGACCTTTTTCATCTAATACTTCCATTATCAATCTGTGAGCGATACCGTGAGTGCAACCGGGACAGTAATGCATCTCTTTCTCACGCATACCTTCAGTATATTCAAAAACAGTCTTCACTTACTTCACCTCCAAAATTTTCTTAGTTCTTTCAATAACTTCAGCCGGATCCAATAACATTCCGCCGTATCTGTTAATCAAAGAAACAGGTGCTCTACCTTCAACAGCCAGTCTAACGTCTCTTCTAAGCTGACCGCTCTTTGACAATTCAACAGAAATTACGTGTTTAATCTGACTTCCAACTTTTTCAAAAGCCTTATCAGGGAACGGCCATAGAGTCTTAGGTCTGATCAAACCGATCTTCAAGCCCTCAGCTCTCAAAGCTCCCACAGCTTCCTTTACGATTCTGGAAGTTGAACCATAAGCCACGTATACTACTTCTGCATCGTCAACCATGTATTCTTCCCACTCAGGAAGTTCTTCTTGCGCCTTTTCAAATTTTGGCCAGTAAGCATCTATATAATCTTCCAAAAGATCCTGCTGCAACCATACGGAGTTCATAGCATGTCTTTCTCTTTCGCCTCTGTGACCTGTCAATGCCCACGGTTTAGCTTTTCTGATGTCATCGCCCATAACTGCTTCTACAGGGTCCGGTAAAGCTACAGGTTCCATCATCTGTCCGATCATACCGTCGGCACAAACGATAACAGGGTTTCTGTATTCTTCTGCAACGTCAAAAGCCTTTGCAATCATGTCGCATGCTTCCTGTATTGAACTTGGAGCATATACGATAGTCTTATAGTCTCCGTTTCCTCCCCCGATAGTTACCTGATCGTAGTCAGCCTGTGACGGTTGTATTGATCCGATACCGGGGCCACCTCTCATTACGTTGATAATAACTATTGGCAGTTCTACCGATGCCAATAGTGAAATCGATTCCTGCATAAGTGCAATGCCGGGAGAAGATGAAGAAAGCAACACTCTTCCACCTGCTGCTGCTGCACCGTACGCCATATTTACTGCTCCAAGCTCACTCTCTGCTTGAATAAACGCTCCACCGTGCTTAGCCAGTTCTCTTGACATGAATTCAGGTACTTCGTTCTGCGGGGTTATAGGGTAACCGAAATAATATCTACATCCAGCATTTATTGCTGCTGTTGCAAATGCTTCGTTACCTTTCATCAGCTGTTTTTCGCCCATTTTACACTTCCTCCTTATATACGTTAATAATTCCATCCGGACACATCAATGCACAGCTACCGCAAGCTATACATTCGTCGGGATTTACAAGGTAAACGTTGTGATATCCTTTTTTGTTTACCTTAACTTCTTCCAAAGCAAGTATTTTCTTTGGACATACGGACACGCAAAGTTCACACCCTTTGCACCTGTCAGCTCTGATGGTTAATTTTCCTTTTGCCAATTTGACTCACATCCTTTTCAATAATACATTTATTTAAGATACTATAATTTATACTTCTACTTTATAATATTGGTTTTGAAACACCAAAAATAAAACATTTCTATTAAATACATCTTTTTTAAAATTATAGTATTTTTAATATGTTTTTTTGCATTTTTTCAGTATTTTTTTGTGTTTTTATATTTTTATATCGCATTTATATAAAATTTTCCCTTTTAATGAAACTTTTATTTGCATAATTTCACACTTTGATATATCATAGGATTATAGGATATGTATTTAGAACGCATTATTTACAGGGGGCATAAATGAGCAAAATATCAATGCACATAGGACATAGAATAAGAAATCTTCGAAAGAAAAAAGGGTACACTATAGAAGAATTTTCAAAGATAATAAACAAGAGCAAGGCTACTCTGTCAAAATACGAAAACGGCTCCATATCCATGGACATAGATACTATTTTGGAAATTGCGGAAGCCTTGGAAGTTGAAATCGATTATCTCATAAATTACAAATCACCGAGAGTGAACAAAACTCTCTCCCTTCGAAACAGTTATTTCAACTGCTCGAATTTTTACGTCTATTTCTACGATGGAAGATTTAAAAAAATAGTTCGTTCGCTGTTGGTGTTGTCCCAGCGAAGCCCGAGCAGCAACTCAGCTAACGCTACCCTGTACAAAGGCGTCAGCAATTTCAGCGATTATGCCAACTGCGATAACGTTTTTAAAGGAACTTTCAACGTCTATGACACAACTTCCTATGCTACCCTGATAAATCAGGTAAACAAGGCCAAGAGAGTCTTTTTAACACTGACAAATCCTATGGCAAGAGGACTGCCTGCGATGGGACTTTTCGTCGGAGTCAGCAATCCCCCTTTTTTTTCTCCGATGTCGATCAAGGTCATCGTATCCAGATATATCTTGGAAGAAGACGAAGTGTTCAACAACATAATGGCTGTTTCCAAAGAAGATGTGAAACAACTGAAACAGTACAATATGATGCTGGTCAACACCAGCGATTGTGAAAATCTTTCCACGAAGTAAATTTGTTGTTCAATTTTCACTTTCGACTTTCGCATTTAAAAAGACGCTAATGGTTTTTCAATTAGCGCCTTTATCGTATACTCGATATTTTCTTCGTTCTTAAATTATCCCTTCTTTTTTGAAAACCCTCCGATTCCCCGAAATTTATTATCCTTTCGATATCTTAGCTCTGACAGATTTTTATGAAATCAAAGGATATTTCAAAATCACCGATATATCAGAAGAGCTTTAACCGGTCTATAATATCGTAAATATTAAATGAAACAAATTAGATTCAGAGGTGGGCACAATGGATGATTTCGAAAAGTCATTTACTCAAATAAAACAACTTTCGACCGCAGTTACAGAGGCGAATTATTACGACTATTGTAAGCAGGGATATGATATTTTAGTTAGAATACATGATTCAGCTGTTCCCCAAGAGCGAGTATATAATACATTTTTTGAACATTACACCAGTCTACAGGAGGGATTATCCAAAGATTGGTTTGCAGATATGTTGGATTATATATGCGGGTGGTGTAATCCGGAAAAATACATTTGGAAGGAATATTAGATGTTTAGCGTATTTTGAAACTTCAATTTTATGAAACCTTAAAATGAGTAAATTCAGATTATAAAAAGGAGATATGTATTGGATATTAAAGTAATATTGATAGAGGCTATTATTTGGTCAGTGCTTTGGATGATTATGGTATCTATATCCGTCAGAGCATTCCCCTTTACCATTGAACACGATTATCCAAAGGATGTAAGAAAGGCTGCCAATATATCAATCCCGTCAAAAAAACATAGAATGCAAGGGCTGGCGTTTGCAACTGTCGGCTTCATTTTTCTTTTTGGCTTATTGATTGCATTTGCAATCTCAGCATATAAAGGACAGGAGTTATACTTTTGGAAAATATTTATTCACTTGTGGATTATATGCATAATTTGGAATATAATCGATTTAGTAATTGTTGATTGGTTATTTATCTGTCTTCTGTCACTCAAATATTTTGTATTGCCCAAAACAGAAAATTATGAAGGCAACAAGAATTATAAGTTTCATTTCATCGGTTTTCTAAAAGGATTCATAACCATGACCATTGTGGCATCTATTTTTACTGTTATTTCATTTTTCATTTTGCGAATATGGAAGTGAGTTTATTATCTTAGAGAGGAAATTAAAATGGAGAATTTATGTATTTTTGAAGTTGCAGATAGGTATTTTGTGGAAAACATTAGCGAATTCAAAGAAATCTTGTCTGATAAAGTCGATGCATTAAAAAATGTGGACTGGATATATAATAAGGGAACTGTAAAAACTTGTCAGCCTGACGAAACCGGCAGAAAAAAGAGATGTAAGGTCGGATTGGAATATCGTTCAAAAATTGAATTATCAATAAGCGATGTAGATATTATCTGGAATGAGTTCAGTGTTTTTTTTGAAAAAATAAATACTGCGAATATTGAAAGGATTTCAAACAATGAAGCAATGGGACGGTATGTGTTTGCAGCAAAAAATTATACGGGAGATGAAGTTGAATGTGCGATTTATTTACCCGGTGAATGGAATATACCACAGATTTATATTTCAGGATTTGTTTCCGGCAGATATAGAAATGTAGATTATGTGGAATAAATTACAAGTTGTATAGGAGAACGAAAATGAATGTAACTCTAAAAAGCACCCCTGCAAAATATCAACCAATGGCAAGTGAAATGATACAATCTCTGCTTGCATTATTAAAGGAATTGACTTCTCTTGAAGAGGAAGTTTTCAAGCGTAACCGTGAAATGAACGCTGAAAAAACTGTGCTGAATATTCCTTCCAACCAAATTCACCCGAAATGGGAAGAGCTTATGACCGAATATGAAAATAGCTTTAAGCGCATTATTGAAGGAAAAGTCAGCAAAAAACTGATTTCAAATGGATACGTGCTGAAATATGAGAATCCGAGTGAGTATTTCTACCTGAACAGTGACGAATTTTCGTTAGAATTCACTATGTCAAAAGAAGATATGGCTGCTATTACTATCCGCTATAATAAAGCAGCTATCGATATGAAACACAAATTCGTTCTCAGATTAATCGACGACAAATGGTTGGTTGATGAAAAATATTATGGCTTTGAAGGGGAAGACCAGTGGTATTCAGACAGGATTTGAATATATGGGCATTATATTTTTGATGTAATACAGCAATTTAATAAATAATAAATCCAAGGAGTTATCGTTCCTTGAGTTCTTATGTTGTGGCTTATTTTATCATATTCTCTTATTTTGTCATCTGCTTTGTCACTCTATTGGAAATGTGATTTTGCATTTTGGATTTTTTAAATTTGGAAAACCATATTCTTCCAATTTCTTTAATATTTTTTGAATAGATGTAATTATGGTATTTTTTCTAATAGGTAGATGACACACAATATATATAATGCCATTAACTTTTGCCGGATGAACCGTCCCGCATTTATCTCCGCTATTTACGATGCGAAGCATATAGATATCGTATTGCGTTTCAACATAAAAATCAAATTCTTGATCATCGTATATTTCCTCGGGAATTAAATGAACCGGAGCTACAAAACAGTCCTTTATCTGAAAACTGTCACTTTCAAAATATACCTTACAATTGCGTTTTCGTTTTTTTCTTTCTATCCATTCAATAATCATTTTCTCTTCACCAATACAAATTTCACAATTACCTATCTATTAGTAGTATTCCTTTTGCAAAATCAAAAATATCGTTCGCTTCTTTTTTCATTTCCAACGAACCCAATGCTCCCAAATCATTTGAAAATATGGAATTATCGTCCGGAGAGTCTGTTTTAACAAAATACCCCAAATCTCCATCTTGCCCAATCAAAAAATAATTAGGCTCAAATTCATTTATTTGATACGTTTGATTTCTTTCCTCCAAATCAGAGCAAGAATAAATGCATATTCCCGAGCCCTCGACTTCAAAAACATCGCCGTCTTCTATTTCGCATAGAAAATCAAAATACAGCTGTGGAAATATTACATTCAACCTTTTTTGCAGTTGAATAATTTTTTCAATGTTTACAGACATACATCTCTTCCTCAACTTTAATTTATCTTTCTAAATATTTAACGTTTTTAATATTCAAAAAATATACTCATTTAATGGAACACCCCCTTTGCCAAGTTCGTCCGACAAAAGAGGCATGCCATTTTTATTTGATATTGTTTTACTGTACCATAAATTTTTCCGAAACTACTTCCAGTAATCCGTATCTGTAATTCCCACGTCTGCGGCTTTGAACACCGGATTTTTGCCTGCTTTTTTCTGCAGTTCGTAATCCTTTGCAACCAGCAACGCTCTCTTGCCGAGAAGCACGATAGCGATGATGTTAATTATTGCCATACAACCCATTATGATGTCCGCCATGTTCCACGCAGTCTGCATGTTTACAATTGCACCTGTAAATACAACCGCAACTGCAAAGATCTTCATAATATTCATGAATATCTTGTTCTGACTTATGTATTTGATGTTGATTTCCACATAGTAGAAGTTTCCTATAATCGAAGTCGCTGCAAACAGCACTATACAAACCGTTACGAAATGAATTCCTACGGCGCCAAACTGACCTCTTAGAGCTTCCTGTACGAACGGAATTCCATTTAGAAGTTCCCCATCTGCACCTACAGCCCCTAAAGGTCCTGCCAACAGTACTATAAACGCTGTTGTCGTACAGATTACTATGGTATCTATAAACACTGACAGCACTTGTACCAACCCCTGTTTAGCCGGATGAGAAACGTGGGCTGTCGCCGCCGCATTTGGAGCTGAACCCATTCCCGCTTCATTGGAGAACAATCCTCTTTTGATTCCAAATACCATACAAGAACCTGCAAAGCCGCCGAAAATTGCCTTAAAGTCAAAAGCTGACTGGAATATTGATTTAAATGCAGTCGGAACTTTATCCAAGTTCATAAAGAAAATCACCAATCCTACTAAAATATATAAAGCTGCCATGATGGGAACCAATATGGATGAAATTCTGCTGATTACCTTCGCTCCCCCAAAGAACATAACTGCAGCAAACAGTGCCAATAATCCTCCGATCACATACGGTGCCGACGTATTCGCAAAGTCGTTTATGTAAACTTGAAATGCTGAAGCAATGGTAAAAGACTGCAATCCGTTGAAGCCGAAGCCGAAGGTTGCGATTAAAAAGATTGCGAATATTATACCCAACCATCTCATTTTCAATGCTCTTTGAATGTAGTAAGCAGGACCACCTTTATAGGTGTCTCCATCTTTTTCCTTGTACACCTGTGCCAATGTGGATTCAATAAACGCAGATGCTCCTCCGATTATTGCCATAACCCACATCCAGAAAATTGACCCTGCTCCGCCAAGCACTACAGCCGTAGTTACTCCTGCGATGTTTCCTGTACCAACTCTAGATGCAGTCGCTACCATAAGCGCCTGAAAAGATGATATCTTACCTTCTTCACCTTTTTCCTTCACGCATCTAATCGATTCCGGAAATAGTCTTATTTGCAATCCCTTGGTCCTGATTGTGAAATACAGACCACACAAAATCAAAAGGAAAATAAGGAATTTCCCGTACATAAAATCGTTGATGACATTTAAGTAGTCTTCATTAAGGTGCTTTAAAAAATTTGCCATAAACCTCTCCTCTAACTTCCAATAACTTAAAATCAAAGTTACCTTGCAAATTTACTTTTCCTCTCCTCTTTAAACGATGACATCGCCCCTCCGGCATCATGCTATCGCATAAAGCTGTGAAACTACATTGAGCTTTCCCGAATAAGTTCGTAAATTATCTGATAACTTTCAATAAACAAATTTGCATCGACTCCTATCGGTATCTATGCCTACAATAGATGAATTATAACATCTCTTTATTTTTTTATCACATTATAATATAATATTGTAATACGTTTATTATAATGCAAAGGAGCTGTTATGACAATAAAAAAATTGCAAAATGGTAGTGACATCAGGGGTGTAGCTTTAAAAATCCCCGGCGGAGAAGACGTGAATCTAGGTAAAATCGAAGCTGTAAAAATCGCTACAGCCTTTGCTGAATGGTTAAAAATCAATGTGAATAAAACTTTTTCCGAAATGAAAATCGCAATCGGCATGGACTCACGTCTGACAGGGCCCTCTTTAAAGAAATATTCTTCAGAAACTTTTGCTTCTCTGGGCATTTGTGTATTGGACTGCGGCCTCGCTTCCACCCCTGCCATGTTCATGTCTACTGTATTCGATGAATTTTCGGCAGATGGTGCCATAATGATTACTGCTTCTCATCTACCGTTAAATAGAAACGGTTTTAAATTCTTTACTCGAAAGGGTGGTTTGAGCAAGAAAGATATTTCCGATATTCTGGAAATCTCATGTACGCTGCGAAATTCCGAAATGGAATCTACGATGAAATTCGATCCTTCACTGATCACAGAATCGAACTTGATGGAGCGATATGCGAAACATCTCAGAGAACTCATAGTAAGCGGTGTGGGCAATGGTACAAAACCTCTTGAAAATATGAAAATTTTAGTGGATGCCGGAAACGGCAGCGGCGGATTCTTCCCGCACAATGTCCTGAAACCTCTCGGTGCGGACATATCCGGAAGCCAGTTTTTAGAACCTGATGGGACTTTTCCGAATCACGAACCGAATCCCGAAAATAAAAATGCTATGGAATCGATTTCAGATGCCGTACTTAAAAACAATGCGGACTTAGGAATAATCTTCGATACGGATGTGGACAGATCGTCTGCCGTTGATAGAAACGGTAACCCCATTTCGCGAAATTCTCTAATTGCCCTAGCTTCAAGCATGTTGGCAAAGGGTTTCCCCGGAACGACTATAGTTACCGATTCCGTGACATCGACTCATCTGACGGATTTCATAGAAGGAAGATTAGGTCTAAAACACCTGCGATTTAAAAGGGGGTACAAGAATGTAATAGATAAGTCCCGGCAACTCAACGCCGACGGAATAGACAGTCAACTGGCTATGGAAACGTCGGGGCACGGTGCTTTCAAGGAAAATTATTTTTTGGATGACGGTGCATATACCGCTGTAAAAATCATTATCGAAGCTGCTAAACTGCACGGTTCGAGGAAAAGCATATCATCTCTGATTAAAGACTTAAAAGCTCCTGCAGAAGCTGAAGAGATCCGCATCGCTATAAATGCCGACGATTTTTCGAGCTACGGCGACACCGTGCTATCCCGTCTGTTGGAGTGGACAAACCTGAAAGAGGATGATGGACTTTCTCTTGAGACTCCCAATTATGAAGGTGTTCGAATAAATTTCGATCAGGGAGCCGGTAACGGTTGGGCATTGCTCAGAAAATCTCTCCATGACCCTATTTTACCGCTGAACATCGAATCCGACGATGTCGGAGGCGTTACAGCGATTAAAAATTTATTGAGAAGTTTTTTGATCGAATTCGACAAGCTGGATTTGACAGATCTGTAGAGGGATTTTGCTATAAATTATAGAATCTTTGCAAAGAAAAACCCGTAATGCGTAACTAATATCTTACCATTACGGGTTTTCAATATGATAGAATTCATAAGATGGCATACGTAATCATCTCATATTCTACGGCAAATACCGCTCTTAAATTCTATCGGATATCGTTTCTATTTATTCAGTTTTCTTCTGATTGCAAACGCCAAAGCCAACAGAGAGATTCCCATCAATCCCGCATAAATTGAAATATTGCTTTCATCTCCCGTTTTAGGTTTCTTAACATCAGGTTTCTTTGCAGGTTTATCGGGTTTGTTATCAGGTTTCTTAGGTTTGTCACTCGGCTTATCACCAGGATCCGGGGTAGGCGTTTTACTGCCGACTACTTCCAAAGTGAACTGAATTGTTTTGTTATCAGGTTCATTTCTCAAAGTGAAATCTTTTCCCGCCTCGGATTGCTGGGTTTTCCAGTTAAAATCAAAGTGCTGATAATTTCCGGATTCAGTCACCGCTTCGCCTGTGAACATTCCGTTCACATCACCTACAGTCTTCAGCTTAGTTCCGACTTTTACATTCTTATTTACAGTTACGTTTTCGATGTTCAAATCCAAATCATCGGGAACCTCTGTAACGTCTTTATAAAGCTCCGAGAATTTGGAGTAATTTTTCTTTAGAGCCATGGTAACCGTTACACTTTGACCTGATTTTTCGATCTTTTTGATTTCAAATAAATTGTTGTCTGTCAATGTAAGCTTCGGATTTTCCGGAATATCCAAACCCTTATCAAAAGTCATCACAGCCTTAAATGTACTTGAAACGCCATTTAACTTTATCTTATCGGAATTTCCGCCGTAATGTGCCTTAAGATTTTTAATGTGAGCTTTTATAGGACGCACATCCAATCTTCCGGTATATGTCAGAGACTGTCCCTGTTTTGCCTTGAATATTGCATCGTGTTCGGTATCGTTACCGATTAAAATATCTCCTTCAAGGGTTAGATCCATAGGATTTATCACTACAACAGTATACTGAATTTTTTTCTTATCTTCACTTGAAGCATTTCTGAGGAAGAAGTCCAATCCACTCGGCTCCTGTTCTCCTGTCCAAGAGAAGTCGTACTTTTGCACGGTTCCGCTTTCCGTAAACGCTTTTCCTTTGAACGTTCCTTCCACGGTACCTGCTGTTGTAAGCTTTTGACCGTTTGATAGGCTCTTATCCACGGTAACTTCCGATAGAGTTACATCCAACTTACCAGGTACCCCCTTGACATCGTTGTACAGATCCATGAACTTGCTGTAATCTTTTTTCAATGACATCTTTACGGTGATTTTTCTGCCTTGTCTTTTAACTTCAACAATTTTAAACAGATTGTTGTCAGTCAAAGTGGCTTCAACATTATCCGGTATATTCAGTCCCTCAGGAATAGTTAAGGTGGCGACAAATGTGCTCTCTATATCCTTTGTCGTGATTTTATCCGCATTTCCGGCGTATCTGTTTTTCATGTCGTCTATTTTTTTGACGATTGGAGAAACGTCCAGTCTGCCTGTATATGCGATCTTATCACCGGCTTTAACATAATGAACTCCATCGTGTTCCGTATTGTTTCCAACCAGTAAATCTCCAGGAAGAGGTTCTTGGAACTTGATTCTCTCAGGGGTTTTAACTGTCAGCTGAATCGTTTTATTTCCAACCTCATTCCTTATGATGAAGTCCTTTCCTTCGTCAGTCTGCTCAGCTGTCCACTGGTAATTGAACGGCTTCGTCTTCCCGCTTTCTGCAGTTGCTTCTCCTGCGAAGGTTCCTTTTAACTCCCCTACTACAGTTAGCTTTTTATTTCCGTCAACGTTGGTTTTTAACGTGATGTTCGGTATTTCAAGGTCCAACTCATCTGATACGGATTTTACATCGTCGTAAAGGTCCTTGAACTTGGCGTAAGACTTCTTCAGTCCCATGGTCACCGTAATCTTATTTCCACTTTTTTCAACCTTCTTAACTTCGAAAAGATTGTTGTCCGTCAATTTTGCAACGACATCTTCCGGTGAATTCATATCTTTTGGCAATGTCAACGTTGCGGTAAATTCACTTTTTACGTTTTCTGTCGTGATTTTATCCGCATTTCCGCCATAACCGTTCTTCAAATCTTCTATTTGTCTCTTTATGGAAGAAACGTTTAATCTACCGTTGAAAGTCAGAGAATCTTCCTCATCAGCCGGATAGATTGCATCGTGTTCCGTGTTGAACTTCTCGTTGCCTTTTTTCACCAGCAAGTCTCCACCTAAAGTCAACTGTATAGGTTTTGAAACTATGAAAGTGTGCTGAATTGAAGTGTTGTCCTTGGCTTCCACATCCTTGCCCTTGTCGGATTGTTCAGCGGTCCAGTTGAAATTGAAGCTCTTAATGGAAGCATTGTCCTTTGCTACTGCAGAGAAGTCCCCCTTTCACTTCTCCTCTCACAGTGAGCTTTTGCCCGTTTGTAACCTTTTTATCATCAAGTTCAAATCCTGAAATTGTAGCCGAAATGAGAGATGTTCCATCTACGCCTACGGAAGATACGGCATCTTTCAGTTTCTTGTAATCTGTCATTCCCGATTTCAATTTGAATGTAACGATTATCTTCTGTCCGGCAACCTTCGTGTCAACCATCTCAAAAGCATCTCCCAATCCTGAAACTTTCACATCGGGATTTTTAGGTATCTTTATACCGTCAGGTACTGTAATAGTAGCTGTAAAGGTAGATTTAGCCTCAGTTAAGGATATCTTATCAAAATCGCCTTCATGTTTATTGAAGATATCCTCTATTTTCTTCATCTGCGCTTTTATGTCTGAAGCATCCAAGTCTCCTGTTATGCTGAATTTCTTATCTCCGTACAGAATGTGCGTCTTACTGCTATCTTCACGGGATTTGCTCCAAATATCCCCTTTGATGGTGGAATCCTGCTTTATCTTTTGAACTTTAGAATCTTCTTTCCAAACTTGATAATAAGTTGTATCCTTTGTTATTTCAGGATTCGCTCCGTCTACATTCCATAACCATGACTTGTAGTCGTCAAATCTCATAATGCCACTGCCGTCGGGCGAAGTCGCCCATCTATATGAATCCTTCAACAGATATCCCGGCTTTGAAGCCTTCGTATCAGGTTTTAGATCGTTGTGACTCATTCCGTTTAGAAGACTTCTGAGCTTGTTACCATATTTTGCTGTCTTTTTCAAAACGGCAACTTCTCCGCCGTTGGCATCCTTCTCAATGGTGAACACATCGGTTCTAGTTTTGAATATGGAATCGGCAGCAAAGGTTCCTCCATTAGCTGAGAAGGATACTTTGTATTCTTCCTGATCGTATTGAGCATACAGATCTATGTTTTCGTTTCCTGAGAACTTCAATAAATCCCCCGCACTATATCTCTTACCGTTGCCGGCGGCGTCATCGGTCCAGTATTTGAACTTCTTACCCGGAACTGAAAAAGTATCGTCTTTCTTCACGATTTCATCAAATCCGAACACTGTCGCCTCAGTCTTGTTTTTATCAACGGAGAAAATATAGTTTTTGCCTTCGCCGTTGTGGTAGATAATCCTCTTGGAATCCCACTTCGCATAGACGTTTAAATCTGCAGTCAGTTTTTCATCCCATTTAAACTCGTGTTCCTGTCCGTTGGCATCCTTATAGAACCATCCAAGGAATTTAATGTTGTTCTTGTCTTTAGGAGCACCCGGTTTTTCATTTCCCTCGACGTCATCCAACCTGTATCCACGAATGGTTTTTGCAGATTTCTGATCTGTTTTGCCGTCTGCGAAAGTCGCATCGTTGTTATTTAAGTCGAAAGTGACTTTTGCAGCAGGTGTCCACACATGTTTTTTCCCATCTTTTGAAGGGCTTTTCACGCTGTACGCATACGTATTGCCATTTTTATTTATAGGATTCAGTTCGTTAATTGAGCTGTCCCTCAATGTGAATAAAGTCAAAAATTCGTCGCCGTTGTCAGCTCCGTTGGTAGGAGTTGTAACATTGTAATTGTACGATGGATCATATGCCAGAAGGAATGAACCACCCGTCACTACATATGTGCTTCCCGTTCCACGGTTTGCACCTCCGTTATCGGCTGTTTTATCTTTCGCATCGGTATTTACGACAGAATCCCCCTTAAAAGTCAAGTAACAAGGTCCGTCGCTTTGTCCTGTTCCGTATGAAGGCGTATACTTCATATTGGTTGTCTCAAGAGTTGAATTCTCAAATATCGCCTCTCCAGGTTTATAGTTTATATTTAAACCGCCGTCACTGCTGTTTTTTATTGTAACCTTTGAATCTTTGACCGTCATCTTTGCAGATAAAGTTATACGTGAACCGTCACCGGTCAATGTAGAACCGTTTTTAATTTCTGAATTATCGAAAATTGCCATAACTTGTCTATAGGCTGTTGAACCGGTAGCCTTGTAAACATAGAAATCCGAATGATCCAGATTTATTCCGCCTCTGCCATTATCGGGATTAAAATAGTACCAAACACCCTTCGTAGTCAAAGATGCATCTTCCATGTAAAGACCTGAATATTGCTCGCTATTTTGAGCAGGGACTTCCACATTTACAGTACATTTTATAAATCTCGATTTTGCAGTATAAGTAAATCCACGACCTTTGCTGTTTTTCGCCGATATAGTGAGATTGTCTCTGGCTGTACCTTCAATCTTACCGTCGTCAATAAGATTAAATCCTATTTTATTGCCGTCCAAGATATATTTGCCGTCGTTTATTGCAGAATTCTTTTTCACAGATATGGCGGTATCAAATCCGCTCATCGTCAAAGTGTTTTTCTCGGCTTTTATCTTCGCACCGTCGGACAACTTTATTCCGTTGCTTCCATCGCCTTTGAAAGTCGTATTTCCGGCGATATTCAACGTAACGGCCTTGTCGATAACCGCATTTTTGGCAACAGCTGTATTCCCGGAAAAATCTCCCTTAACGTGGATTGTATCTCCCAGCTTCGCCTTTTCTGCAGCTTCCTTCAATGTATTGTAGATTTTAGATTGATCCTCGTTAATCCAAATCCCCGTACCGGACACCTCTCTCTTTGCCCTGCCTGCCCTCGGCTTAGGCTTTGAAGTATCCGCTGCAGCCTTTTTCACAGCATCCTTGCTCTCAGCTGCATTCTCTTTTTCATCCTTTGCCATACTATTCACATCTCTTTTAATGCTTCCCGCCGGAGCATTGTCATTTGATGCGGAAAATACGCTCATAGATGGAGCTGTGCTGATGGCAACAACAAAAGCCATGAAAAGCACTGCAAGTTTTTTACCTACTTTTTTCATATTTTCTCCTCTCCAAATCATAACCTACTGTTGTCTTATGAAAAAATCATAAATTTCTATTTCAAAACACATCGTCAAGCATTAATAGACGAGCGTTTTACAATCAATAGAATATCACATTTTCACGGTTTAGCATAGTATTCTTTATCGTGCGAAGCGGCAGAAAATAAATATACATGTCATATCTATGAATAAATATGAACACATAGGTAAAACAGGACAATCCATGGATACGGCATCAGATGTGCGTTGAATTACATCTTCTCTCAATTTTAACTCATCTTTAGCTCATCAAAACACTGCCGGGTAATTCGCCAAACACTGTTTAGCCAAATGTCAGCGAATAACAATACCGTTTTATACATATATAACCACGGAATAAATTTGTCAAAAATAAAAAATACTTCGAAAAATCAGATGCTTTCGAAGTATTGCCTAAAGTTCCAATTAAAGTTTTCAAAAAGTTATTTCATGCTCTGCCATATGTCGGGTCTGTCGAAGAAAGGATTCTTGCCGGATGAGGAAAGTCCCAGAGCATATGCATTTTTCACCAAGCTGTTCCCGAACATATCAAAGTCTATAGCCTTTTTCCCAACTGAAAATAAAACTCTGGTATCCGTTCTGTGATCAGCTGCAACAGATGCGGCGGACCCCACTGCAATCCCCAAATCGGCCTGTCTTATAGCGCACATACCTCCTATCTCAGCACAGTCGCCACAGGTTGAAAATCCACAAAAACCGCAATTTTTAAGCCCCATCGGGACATTTTTGACCCCTATAATCAAAAGAGCTTGACATTTCTGCAGGCAGTTGCCGTCTCTAACATACAACGGCTGACCGGTCTCTTCTCCATACGATATAACATCTTCGCCTAATTGCTGCAGGTCTTCTCCGGAAACAACTACGGTTTCAATGTGATCAGCACCTCTACCCTTTGGAGCAGTTCTGGCTGCCAGAGCCATTAAATGTGCAACCTGCATGACAGCAGATGCCTCAACTGCCCTTCCATCTACAATCATAATTCACCTCCATATATTTCAAACAAATCACTTTTACCACATACATTCTATCATTAAAAAGCTAATAAATAAACTCTTGTTAAAAACCTAATCTTTAAATTTGCACGGATTTTAAAAATATAGTAATATATCAGAGGATAAGGAGGTAACGCTATATGGCAGAACCGATTTTGCTGGTTATGGCAGCAGGAATGGGCTCACGATACGGTGGGCTGAAACAGATAGATAAGATTACAGATGAGGGCGAAATCATTTTAGATTTTTCATTGTACGATGCGTGGAAAGCCGGATTTAAAAAAGCGGTTTTCATAATCAAAGAGGAAAATTTAAATGACTTTAAAGATATATTGGATGACGGAGCAGGAAGGTATTTAGAAATAGAGTACGTATTTCAAAGGATAGACGATTTGCCTCCCGGTTATGAGCAATTGTACGGCAGAAAGAAACCTTGGGGAACGGGGCATGCCATCATGACTGCCAGAAACGTGATAAATTCACCGTTTGCTGTGATAAATGCAGATGATTATTACGGCAAAGAGGCCTTTAAAGAAATGTATGAATTCCTTTCTGAGATAGGTACAGATGATAGAAAAGTTCTTCCGTTCTCAATGGTTGCCTATGAGATAAAGAATACGATTTCGGAAAATGGAACGGTTTCCAGGGGTATTTGCGATGTTGACGACAGAGGATACCTGGAACATATCGTTGAAAGGCATAATATAGAGAGAAAAGGTGAGAAAATTATTTTTGAACTCGATGGAAAAGAATATCCCTTAGATGACGACACTAAAGTCTCAATGAATTTCTGGGGTTACACCGAGGACATTATGGATGAACTCGCAATCAGATTTCC
The DNA here is from genome assembly GCA_000488855.1 of Eubacterium brachy ATCC 33089. Lineage (GTDB taxonomy): Bacteria > Bacillota > Clostridia > Peptostreptococcales > Anaerovoracaceae > Gallibacter > Gallibacter brachus. The sequence goes on from KI535278.1 coordinate 110,160, forward strand.
GACATTTTTAGACAGGGCTTTGGAAGGGGATCCCATGAAAGATGAATATCTCATACCCGAGGTCACTGACGATCTCATCAAATCCGGAAAAGCGACTTGTCTGTGTCTGGATTCCGGCGATAAATGGCACGGAGTAACTTACAGAGAAGATAAAGAAACTGTGAAAAAAGCGGTGGAACAACTGAAGCAGCGCGGAGAATATCCACAAAAATTATGGCAAAATCCTTGACTGAATTCAAAAAGTGAGTATAATATATAGGATATGGATAGAAACCATATTTTTAAAGTTAAATCTCTGCATCGATAGCGAAATCGATGCCAATTAGTCCACAGGGAGGTGAAAAAATGTTAAAGTACGAAGTTATGGTAATTTTGGACGCAGCATTGGAAGAAGCTCAGAAAGAAAGTACAATTGAAGCTGTCAAAGGCATCATTGCACAGGATGGCGAAGTATCCAATGTAGATGTTTGGGGAACCAGAAAACTGGCTTATCCGATTCAGAAGAAGAGAGAAGGATATTACGCAGTAATTGAATTTACAGCTTCTCCGGAACTTCCAAAAGAACTAGACAGGAGACTTAAGATTTCTGAGAATGTTATGAGACACATGATCGTAAAGAAAGACGAAAAGTAGGAGGTCTAGTATGAATAGCGTTGTTTTAATAGGAAGACTTACAAGAGACCCTGAGGTAAGGTACACGGAAGCACAACTCGCCATCGCGAGGTTTTCACTTGCAGTAGACAGACAAAGATACGGCAATAGAGAAGACGGAAACACAGCGGACTTCATAAATATTGTAGTGTTCGGAAAACAGGCTGAAAACGTGGAAAGGTACTTGGTTAAAGGGCGTTTAGTAGGCGTACAGGGGCGTATTCAAACAGGAAGTTATGTAAATAAGGATGGCAATAAAGTCTATACTACAGATGTAATTGCCGACAGAGTGGAATTTTTGGAATGGGGAGATAGAAGGACCACGGAAACAGGTGGGAATACTTCTAACGACGGTATACCGAACGGGTTTGAAGCTCTGGAAGATGAGGAAATACCATTCTAAATTTTGCTGAAAGAAAGGGGAAAACCATGATGGATAAAAGGCGTGGCGGCTTTAGAAAGAAAAAAGTATGCCAGTTTTGCAGTGATGAACACAAGGCGATAGACTACAAGGATGTTGAAACTCTAAAAAAACACATTACGGAAAGAGGTAAAATTTTACCTAAGAGAGTTACAGGAACTTGTGCAGTTCACCAAAGGGAGATCACAAGAGCGATCAAGAGAGCCAGAATCGTGGCACTGTTGCCATACCAGGCTGACTGATAACTCGGACTGAATTTTAAGACTTACAATTTAAAAGACTTGCAATAGAGGTTATTGTGAGTCTTTTTGTTTTGAGATAACATTTTATATATCAGATATGTTATAATATACTACTAAGTACTTGAATGGGAGAGAAGAATTTTAATGAATATGACAACTTTGTTAACTATGGCGATAACAGCTGCGTTGCTGCTGCCGGCAGTTACGGTATTTACAACGCTGAACGTGGGTAAAACCAGAAAAATCAGAGTAGAAGAAAAGAGAATAATATCCCTTTCCATAGTGTCGACGGCAACTGTGATATTTGCGATTATCGCATACATGGATTTTGTAGGACCGAATCTTTACAGCTTCATAGAGAGCAAAATGAATGAAATCGTAAAGTTCATATTGGAAAATAAAGAAGCGAGATTCGCCTTCGATCTGCAAAATTCGTCTGATGCTTTCGCCACACTCAGTCTAAAGGACACCTTTAAAGAAGTTTCCTCAATATTTCCGGCGATGGTATTTCTATGGGTTGCACTCATATCCGTAGCGGAATACAACCTCATACGCCTGCTGTTATTCAGACAGCATCAAGGTAAATACACATTGAGAGAATTCAAACTCGACTATACTCAATTTATCAAATTTGCCATTATATACATAATTCCGAGGGTCTTAGGAGGTATCTACAAGAATCACATACTTCTCAACATTGCGGTCAACATAAATGTCTTGCTCAGAATTCTAATAATTTTAGAAGGTGCGGCTTATGTTATAAATTCCCTAGCGGCAAGAGCCGGCAAAGAGAGAATATATCAGCAAATAATAGGCATAGGTTTGATCTTCATTCCATACGGGCATCAGGCACTGTTGATAATCGGAATATTTAGCATAGGATTCAAAATGAGAGATAAATTATCACAAAATACATCTAAAAAATAATAGAATATTGAAAAAGAGGATTTTATTATGGCTTTTGATAATAATTTTATGGAAATAGAAAATATTATACCCGTTCCGGCTATGAAATTGGATAAAGACGGAAAAATTGAAAGTGCCAATTCCCTCATCGGTGAGGTGTTTTTATACGACGACATAAGAGGAGGGGATATTTTCGCCTTGGCTAGAATTAAATGCAGCCAGCTGAAGGATGCCGTTGAAAAAGGCATACATATTGAAATTGACAGAAACGATAAAGTTTTTAAAATACTTCCCAAAGCTCTGGGCGAGAACATGGAAGACGGACTTTTGCTCTATTTTATAGATATTACTCATGAGAAAACGATGGAGCGAAAATACGAGAACGAAAAATCGTGCATATGCGTGGTGAACATTGACAATTTTGACGAATTGCAAGGCGGCTCATATGGGGATAAGAATATGGCGATGGTTTCTCAGATAGATAAGATCATCCGAACTTGGGGCAACGAAGTTGAAGGTGCTGTCACCAGGTATAAGGATAGCGTTTATTGCATAGTTTTCAGCCAGGAAAAATGCATGGAGCAAATGGAGAGCAGATTTTTAATTCTGGATCAAATTCGAAATATCGATTCGGGAATGGATTTTCCTATCACATTATCTATCGGCGTAGGCTTAAACGGCAAAAATCACGAAGAAAACGGCAAGTTCGCCGATCAGGCATTGGAGCTGGCTTTGGGGCGTGGTGGCGATCAGGCTGTAGTAAAAGACAGGGATGTGCTGTCATATTTTGGTGGTAAAGCGCAAACTGTTGAAAAAAGCAATAAAGGAAAATCCAGAATGATTGCTCACGCTTTTAAGCAACTTGTGAAAACGGCTTCTAAAGTCATGATAATGGGGCATAAAAACCCTGATATGGATGCTTTCGGAGCGGCGATGGGAATCAGCAGAATCGGTCGATTTTTCAACAAGGATACGTATATCGTTTTGGAGAATTACGGCGAGGCACTGGATTTACTGTACAGCGAAGCAAAAAAATCCGGGCAGTATGATATACTATCCAGAAAAAAAGCGATGGAAATCATCGATGATAACACCCTCGTAGTCGTTGTTGACACCCATAAACCGAGCATAACCGAATGTCCGGAACTGCTTGGCGACAACGTCAAAAAAGTCGTCATAGACCATCACAGAAAAGGGGAAGAAGTCGTCGAAAATCCTACATTGGTGTACATGGAACCATATGCGTCATCGACTTGTGAACTCGTCACTGAGATATTGCAGTATACGATGGATCGAAAGGAAGTCAGCAAACTTGAAGCTGAGGGCCTTTTAGCAGGGATTTTTGTGGACACCAATAAATTTTCAACAAAGACCGGCGTGAGAACTTTTGAAGCTGCGGGCTGGCTGAGGAGAGCAGGTGCGGATCTGTCAAATGTAAAAAAATTGTTTCAGGTTGACAAACAGCTGTTTATGGACAGGATATACGGCATAGCCAATGCTGAATTCAACGAAAACGGCATAGCTTACTCCCTATGCAGGGGAGAAAGTCCCAATACTCAGATGATCTGCTCCATCGTTGCAGACGAGTTGCTGACCATCAGAGGAATTAGAGGTGCATTTGCCATAGGTGTGAACCACAGAGGCAAGACTGTGATCAGTGCCAGATCCGTGGGCGAATTGAATGTCCACATCATTATGGAAAAATTCCAGGGTGGGGGACATCTCAACGCTGCAGGGGCTCAGACGGATCAGTCGCCATTGGAAGTTATCGCAAAACTGAAGGAAATCATGGAGGATAAGTGAAATGAAAGTAATATTGTTAGCTGATGTTAAAGGAAAAGGCAAGGCAGGAGATGTGGTGAAAGTGAGCGACGGATTTGCCAGAAACATGCTGTTTCCAAAAGGACTCGCAAAGGAAGCGACTGCGGGTAATTTGAAGAACTTGGAGCATCAAAAAGAGATTAGATTGGCTGAGGAAGCGGCGAACAAAAAAGCCGCCGAAGAGCTTTCAGAAAAATTGGCATCCGCAACTGTAAAAATCTCCATAAAAGCAGGTGAGAGCGGAAGGTTGTTCGGCTCCATAACTTCAGCTGATATATCAGCGGCATTGAAAGATCAGTTTGATGTAGATATAGACAAAAAGAAAATCCACTTGGACAACCCTATAAAGGAAACCGGATTGAAAGAAGTGATCATCAAGCTGCATCCGGAAGTCAACAGCAATTTAAAAGTGGACGTAAAAGAGATTTAGCAGGACGATCTGCGAGATTTCGCCGCAGGTTTAGAGCATGCAGTTTAGCAAGAGAGAATTTTACAATGGATAAAAAAATTGGAAAGGTCCCTCCCCACAGTCTGGAGGCTGAAAAGTCCGTATTAGGTGCTGCAATGATCAGCAAAGAGGCTTTGATTGACATTTTAGACGCTTTGATTGGAGAAGATTTCTACAACAAGGCACATCGGGAAATTTTTCAGAGCATAGCAACGCTTCACGGAAAAAATCAACCGGTGGACAGTTTGACCGTATCTGAAGAGTTGAAACGAAGGAACACTTTGGAAGTAGTAGGCGGCAGAACCTACGTCATGGAGTTGACGGAAGAAACGCCTTCCGTTTATAATGCGAAAGAATATGCACAGATAATCTCTGAAAAAGCGATTTTGCGAAGACTCATAGATACAGCCGCGAGCATATCGGACAAGAGCTTCAGACAGGCGGAAGACCCCAGGGAAGTCTTGGACTTCGCCGAGAAGAGAGTTTTCGACATAGCAAAGGAAAAGCAGAGCAATGAAGTTGCCGAGCTGGCTGACATTCTCGCCATAAACCTGCGACAAATAGAGGAGCGATCGCAACAGAAAGGCGGCGTGGTCGGAGTTCCAAGCGGTCTCATAGATTTGGATAAAAAGCTGTCGGGTTTCAAAAAATCCGATATGATCGTCTTAGCTGCAAGACCTTCCATGGGAAAAACGGCATTCAGCCTGAACGTAGCCCTACATGCCGCATTGCGAGAAAAAGCGACAGTCCTAATATTCAGTCTGGAAATGTCAAAAGAACAGCTGGGACAGAGGCTTTTATCGATGGAATCTCGAATAGAATCTCAGAAGATGTCTTCAGGAGATATAACCGATGATGACTGGATTTCCCTCGCCGGAGCCGTAAACAGCCTGGGGGAAGGAAATATCCTGATAGACGACACTCCGGGTCTGAAAATGATGGAGATAAAAAATAAGTGCCGCAGGGTAAAAAACGACAAGGGTCTGGATTTAATTATTTTGGACTATCTGCAGCTGATGGTGGAAGAAAACATCGAGAGCAGACAACAGCAGGTCAGCAATCTGTCCCGAGGAATGAAACTTTTAGCTAGAGAGATGGAATGTCCTGTCATAGTCCTTTCTCAGCTTTCGAGAAAAGTCGAAGCTAGAGATAACAAGAGACCGTTGATGTCGGATTTGAGAGAGTCAGGAGCTATAGAACAGGATGCGGATGTAATCCTGTTTTTATACAGGGATGAGGTATATAACGAAGATACGGAAAAGCCTAATATTTGCGAGGTTATCGTCGCAAAACACAGAAACGGACCTATCGGAACTGTGGAAGTCGGATGGCAGAGCAGATTTACAAAATTTGTCAATTTGCAGAGATAGCGGAATATCACTGCCTTCCCATAAAGTGACCTCAGATCGCAAAAGAAGTGTAAAACACGAGAAGAATAAACGTAGAACCAGAACGCAAAGTATAAGAGAGATATGAAGAGAGAAAAAATAAGGAATGTATATATGTTCGATACGCAGGTTGAGAACATATTTATAAATGAGCATTTAGTATCGGCTACGGGAGAGCAGATCAAAGTTTTTTTAATGGGCTTGATGTATGCGGAAATAGGCATGGACATTTCCGATGAAGATTTAGCTCAGTCCTTGGGTGTAGATCTTTCGGTCGTTTTGGAAGCGTGGAGATATTGGATAAAAAAGAAAGTGGTAAGGCGTAGCGAATCGGGAATAGAGTTTTTAAACCTTAAAGAGAGAGTTTACGGTGATAATCACGATTGTGAATGCGCTCATCAAATCAGCAGAGAATCCGGGAATTCCAATAATTGCGGCAAAGATATTGTTGATAAAGCTGAAAAGCAGACATCAGCAGATGAATTTCACCCTCTGATCGACAGGGATCTCTTAAATCTGTTCAGTCGTGTCGAAAATATTGTCAGCAGGCCGCTGAACCACAAAGAACGTGAGTTGATAGCCGACTTTGTTCTTCATATGAACGCTTCTTCGGAAATAGTCGCATACGGATTTAAATACTCATATGATAGAGATAAGAAAAGCGTAGAATACATACGAAAAGTCATCCAGGATTGGGTGCACAGCGGATACAGAACTGAGGAAGATGTGGAAAAGGAAATTTCTAAGTACGATCAGAGATTCCATGTTTACAAGAGAATCATGCGAGCTTTGGGATTTTCCAGAATGCCGTCGGAAGCGGAACGTCAGATCATGGATAATTGGATGGAGCTGGGAGTTGCCGTCGGTACCATGGTTGAAGCCTGTGGTAAAACAGCCGGAATCTCAAATCCCAACATAAAATATGTAGATAAAATCATACTGGGAGATTTAGCAGAGAAAAAAGGGACTTCCTCAGAAAGTCAAAATGGACAGACAGTATCGAGGAAACAAATCGTTGAATACGTGGAAAAATTGCGAGAAGATGAAGAAGAAGCAGCCAAAGAAAGAATTGTCGAAATAGAGAACAAAATCCCGGAAATCGCTAAATTGCGTGAGAGAAGTCGTAAAAATATCATGGAACTCGCAAGTGTTTCAGGTGATTCGCAAGAGAGAAACAAAAAGATTGAACTGATTCGTAAGGAGAACGAGAAAATCAGAGAAAGTATAAACTCTCTTTTGCATAAAAATAACATTCCCGTTGACTATATGGAGATCAGGTATAAGTGTCGGCTCTGTAAAGACAACTTGTTCCTAGACGACGGAAGCCAGTGCAGGTGCTTTTTGGAAAGGGAAAAGGAGCTGCGAGCGACTCTGTCTGTAGAAGATGAATAAATGCTTCTACCCATCGAACCAAAGGATAAACGCTAATACCCAATACAAGTTGATAAATTAAAATTGATATCGAAACAGCTGAAGCCCATCGAAACGCTTCAGCTGTTTTATAAAAGTCTGTTGAAAAAATCATTTAAAATTGTCTTTTACCGTAAATTTTACAGAAACGAAGATATGCTCCTCATCGTCCTTTCTCCTTATTATGGATAAGTAATCTTTCAAAGAAGGCTCAACATCGCTGTCCTTGCAATAAACATCGATGAAAACATCGTCATCTTTAGTTGCTTCGTGCAAGTATACCGTTTCTATATGCTTTACACACATGCTGTCATGGACTTCATCCGGCAGTGCATCCATTCCCCAGATTACATAGGAAATATTGTTCACATGATCGTTCATGTCTATATCTCTCATAGTTACTCTGATGCCTGCAGTACTGATGAAATTATAGCCCATAGGAGAATGAATTTCATAGTCGAAGTCGGGAAATAACATCGGCTTTTCAGATGGAATATAGGCCCCGAAAAATTCATCGGATATTTTTGTAGGTCTGCGTCTCTTGGAATTCATTAAAAACCATCTGCTCGTCGCTTCAAAGAGCTTATTGCCATTTTCATCCTCCGCACAAAAAGACCTGGATGCTTGTAATCTTTTATATGGAGCTGTCCAAGTCGATACCTTGACCGATGTTCCTTCTCCCGGAAGGTGATCAAAAGATGCGCACCAACCTTTTATAATCCAAGCTCTTTCATTTTCTATAAAATAATCCAAATCAAAGCCTGCCAAGTCGCTGTGAAATACCGCTGTATTCTGACAAAAGTCCAATGCTGTATACGGTCTAAGCCTCAGATTCTTATCGACGTCGCTATATCCTACTTCAAATTTTTTCGCAACTGTCCCATCGGAGGCAATTCCTCTGAAAACTGTTGAATTATCCACATCAGAATCAAATTTATTTTCCATGATGACCTCCAAACTCATATCGAAAATTTAAGATATTTGAATTCTATAATGAAATTATAGCAAATGCCGCCGCAATTTTCCATAAAATAACCTTTTAAAATATTATCATTTGGCAATGTCCATGTAAATATTACAAGATAGAAAGATTTATAGTAAAAAAAATTAAAATAATGTAATATATAGGTTGAAGAATTTACGTAAAATTAGTCAAAAGCGAAATTTTTTGGTAAAATTAAGAAGATGAGTTGTACTGCAACTTTATGGAATTTTAGAACTGATAAAGTCGCAATGGCCTTCAGTGAGAAGCTGAATACAGCGCAATAGATTATGACGGCTGCGACAGATTGCAACTTGAATATCAAATTTAGAAAGAATTTAAGAGGTAACAAACATGACGAAAATATTACTGGTTGAGGATGATTTAAATATAATAGAGAGTCTAAAAGAGCTCTTGACCGCGGAAGGATTTGAAGTGATATCAGCAAATAGGCAATCCCAGGCTCTGGACTATATCGATGAAGAAAAATTCGATATGATACTCTTGGACATCTCTCTGCCGGACGGCAGCGGTTATGCGATTTGTTCCGCTGCGAGAGCAAATATAGCTACTAATAGAAACAAAGACGTACCTATAATTTTCATCACGGCATACGATGATGAAGCCAGCGTTGTAACAGGTCTTGACATGGGAGCGGAGGATTATATAACAAAACCTTTCAGACCGAGGGAATTAGTGTCCAGAATAAAGAACGTCCTCCGCAGAAACGACAAGACAAAGTCCATAATCGAAATAGGTGATCTGAAAGTCGATAGCTTAAAGGGCACCATATTCAAAGGCGATACGGAAATATTCCTGTCGGTGTTGGAGTACAGAATGCTGTTGGTGTTTTTAAACAATAAAGGCGTTGTGCTTTCCAGGAATAAACTTCTGGAAGAGATATGGGATATCGCAGGGGATTTCGTAAATGACAACACTCTGACCGTGTATATAAAAAGGCTGAGAGAAAAGATAGAAGACGATCCCCAGAATCCTAAAATTATTAAGACCATAAGAGGATTGGGATACAAAGTTGGTGACTAAATGGGACTTTTGCAAAGCAAGATAAACAGAATAACTCTAGCCGTAAACGTCATCCTGGGTATATTTTTAACTATCACAGGATTCTTGATGGACTGGGCAATGGGGGCATTCACCCTGTTGGTGTCGCTGATGTTTTCAGCAGCATGGCTTTTTATGCTTAGAGTTCGACGCAATAACATTTCGAAATTGACTCAGGAAATCGAAAACATGTTGTACAGCGATGATTTTACAGTTTTGGATAATAATCAGGAGGGCGAGCTGGCAGTCCTGAGCGATGAAATTCGAAAAATGTCCATAAAATTGCGAGAAGGTGCATATCTCCTACAAAAGGAAAAAATATATTTGATGGATTCCATGGCGGATATTTCGCATCAGTTGAGAACGCCTTTGACCAGCATAAACATCCAGATTTCTCTATTGCAGAAAAGAGGGATTTCGGAAGATGAAAAAATGAAGTACTTGAGAAATATAACCAGTCATATTCAGCGCATTGACTGGTTGATTTCAGCACTTTTAAAAATATCTAAAATAGATGCCGGCACCGTACACATGAAAAAGGATCCCGTGTATATTTCGGATGTGGTAGGCAATGCAGTAGATGGTATTCTGATTCCGTTGGAGATAAAAAATCAGACATTCGAGTTCATATCCAGAGGTGATGAAATCATCAAGGGAGATTTAAACTGGGCGACTGAGGCGATTTCCAACATAGTCAAAAACTGTATGGAACACACCGGTGAAAACGGAAAAATTAAAGTTGTCGCAGAAGAAAATCCGATATATACGAAACTGGTTATAACTGACACGGGAAATGGGATTTTACCTGAAGATTTACCGAATATATTCCAGAGGTTTTACAGGGGAAAAGATAGCGATGACTCCAGCATAGGAATAGGTCTGGCGCTGTCAAAGATGATCATACAGCAGCAAAACGGCAGCATAAAGGCTGAAAACAACAGAGATAAGGGTTCAAGATTCACTATTAAATTTTACAAAGGTATAGAACATGGAAGTATTGAGAGCAGAAAATCTATATAAGACTTACGGTACGGGAGACAATGCCGTTGAAGCATTGAAAAACGTCAGTTTCTCTGTTAAAAGAGGTGAATTGGTGGCAATAATGGGACCTTCCGGTAGCGGGAAATCCACTCTTATGCACATAATAGGCGGCGTTGAAGAACCGACCAGAGGTACCGTATACATAGATGATATCGATATATACGGAATGTCCAGAGAAGAAAGGGCTATATTTCGAAGGAGAAATATAGGCATCGTATATCAGTTCTACAGTCTGATCTCCGTGCTGAACGTAGAAGAAAACATCAGGCTGCCGATGGATTTGGACAGTAAGAAACCGAATGATGAAAGAGTCGATCAAATCCTTGAAACTCTGCACCTCTCAGACAAGAAAAAGTCGATGCCGGACAAGTTGAGCGGCGGACAACAGCAGAGGATCTCCATCGGTAGAGCCTTGATAAACGCTCCTGCAATAATCCTTGCAGATGAACCGACCGGTAACTTGGACAGTAAAAATTCTCAGGATATAATAGAGCTTTTCAAATTCTCAAACAAAAAGTACAGACAGACTGTGGTCATCATAACTCACGACGAAGAAATTGCACTGCAGGCGGACAGGATAATATACATAGATGACGGTAAAATTGTCAGGGAAGAAGCAGTCAGATGAGAAATGTGTTCTTTAAAGTCGCAATTAAAACGCTGGTAAAAAGCAAGAAGCGAGCTATGGCAACGTTAGTTGGCATAGTTATTTCTGTTAGCTTAATCACGGGGACACTGGTTACTTCGGAAATATTTCAAAGGTTTTTCAGAGAGGTTTCCAGCAGTAACTACGGCAGTTGGAAACTGGCAACCGAGGGTGTGGAAAAGGATGAATTGAAAAATCAAAATTTTTCCAAAAAAGATTACGGTATTATTAAAAACCTGGGATATATAACAGTTCCGGGAAACGGTGGCGTTGAGTTGATAAAACTGGCATCTCCGGATGAAAATGCAAATAAAATGGTCAACGTATCCTATCAGGAAGGTAGAGCTCCACAAAATGAGGGGGAAATTGCACTTTCGAAAGTGGTTTTGGATAAGTTGGCAGGAGGATACAAAGTAGGTGATAAAATTACTTTTGGGGTATATAGCCAATCGATTTTGAAAAAAGAGAAAAAAAGAGATGGATATGAAAGCAACTACAACAGTTCAAGCGGAAATGAAAAAAAGGAAGAAAAATCTAAAAAAACTTTGGAACAATGGGGGCAGGACTCCGCACATATACGGGATTTAATCGGTACGAACCAGGATGTACAATACAGACAATTCACCATTTCAGGAATTATAAAATCTCACAAGCTGAGCATAGGAGGACAGAATCAGGACTTCATGATAACGAAGAGCAATGTGGAATATCAAAAGACGGATACCCTGTTGTTCGGTCCCGCCGGAACGCACGAAATCGGTAAAATCGAAAAAGCACTGAGAAAAGCGGGGCATGTCGTTGAACATAACAAAGAGCTGATCTCTTTAGCCAACTTTGAAACCTCCGGCAATTTCGGTGGAATAGGACTCATAACTATAGGCATTCTTATTTTGGTTTCCATAGGTGGCTGGATGCTGATGTACAATACGTTTGCCATTTCCCTGAGAGAGAGAAAATTGGCCTATAACGTAATGGAATCCACAGGAGCCACATTCAAGCAACGAAGGATGATTCCCGTGTACGAAAGCGCTTTTTTTTCGGTAATCGGAATTCCTACAGGAGTATTGTTCGGTCTCGTCGGCGTGCAAGGCTTGATATATCTGTTTGGAGATGAGGTAACAAAGCTCATATCGCCAAACACCGATATTCATATGACCCTTCAACTGCGATGGGATATAATAATTTTCGCAGCGATAATATCTATAATAGTGGTCAATTTGTCCAGCATCTTTCCATACTACAAGGAAGAGATACACAGGACAACCCATGAAAAGCATAGGGGAAGATTTTTCAACAGAGAGCCTAAGCTGTTCAATCGCATAGCTGATAAAGTCGGCATCACCGGCAGATTGGCATATAAGAGCTTCTCAAAAAACAAACGCCACTATAAAACTACAATAGCATCTATATCGTTTACCCTTTTCATCTTTATCGCCAGCAGTGGAATAATGACATACGTTCAGGGTTTTTCCAGAGATATGCTGGGCAACAGCGGCGATTACGATATCTCTTACAGCGTGAAAGGTGCGGAGCACAGTATAAACGATGTGTACAACAAGTTTAAAGATGTCAGAAATATAATCAGCAGAGGGTATAATTATCAGGGAATAATCAAGGTCGATGTGGAGGACTTCCCTCTGACTTACAATGTTCAGGTCCTAGATGATGAAAGTTATAGAAAATATCTCCGCGATAACAATATAAGCGGCAATGCACATACACCGCACGGAGATGATGTCATAGACGATAAAATCATAGAAAGCAACGGTAATCGAGACTCTTATAAAAAGGCAAAAGTATTAGATAGCGTAGGCATAACAAAAATCCTCATGTACAACAAAAAAACGGGGAGAGTCGAAAGCCACAATCTGTTCTCAGGAGAAAATAAACCAGCGTATATGACAGGTAAAATCAACGGAGAAAAAGTTATCATCAGATTCTCCGGCTATACGTCTAAAAGGCCTATGGTATCCAGAGAAGGTGTTGGTCAACCGACTATCGTTACATCGTATTCCTCGGCTAAGGCGGTTTTCGGGAAATCGTTGGAAAGGGATTTTACAAAAGAAATCTTTTTTAAGTCCAGCAATCCGAAAGAAACTTACAGCGATATTCAGAGTGCCATCAAAAACAGCGACTTGACAGAAGACGGATTGACGAACATTTACAAGGACAGAGAAGACGTAAACAGAGCTCTGGTCGTAATCAGGGTTTTTTCTTACGGCTTCATATTGCTCATGTCCATCGTCACAATCGCCAACATATTCAATACGCTGTCCTCGAATATGCAAATCAAAAGAGTAGAGTTTGTAAGTCTGATTTCCATAGGTGCTACGGATAAGGATATCATCAAAACCATAGTCCTGGAAAATGCATTCATCGGAGCAAAAGGTATAATATACGGTGTCCTAGCTGCTCTGCTGTTCTTGATAATTCCGTACAACGGTTTGGAAATAAGCTCTCTTACGGGCTATATACTACCTGTGGGAAGCATTATCATAAGCATCCTGTTCGTCATAGTAACCGTGTTGACAGTGTCGGCTTATATAATACATAAATTGCATAAAAATGTGCTGAAATCGGCAATAACCATTCTAAAAGAAAACAATTTATAATAAGTCGCAGAAAATTTCAACACGGATTTAGTATTGCGAATAAATTTGACTATTGAGAAATTATTTGCGATTCAATCTATGAAAATGTGAAAATACTATTCAAAATTAAAATAGATAAAGGTATGCAGAATTTTTAATAATATACAAATCTATGATATAATGTATGGATTGAAGATAATTTAAAACAGAGGGGAGGGATTGGCAATTGAGCGGTAAAGTAATCAGCTTGGAAGAAGCTAGAGAGCGAAAAACGAGAAAGAGAAAAAAGGCTTCTGCACCTATGACTGCGCGAAGAAAGAAAAAGATTGTCAGAAATCGCATCAGACTGCTTATCATTGCCGCCATTCTCGTAGTTGTTTTCGGAGTTTCAATATACAAGATAATTTCTCTCAACGTGGAGAGGATCAAACTTCGCAACGAACAAACCAAATTGTTGGAACAGAAAAAAGAATACAAAAAAGAGTCAGAGAATGTAAACAGTCTGGAATACGTTGAGAAGAAAGCGAGAGAAGACCTGAAGCTGGTTCTGCCCGGCGAAATTATCTACAGTATTCCGAATGGAAAAGACGAAAAGAAATAAGGTTTATAAAGGTTATGACGGAGATGAAAAGCTGTAAACTAAAAATAAAGGAAGCTGTAATCGTCGAAGGCAGAGATGACACAGCGGCTGTGAAGAGAGGAGTGGACTGTCACACCATTGAAACTCATGGGTTCGGAATATCAAAGTCCACATTTGAAGCCATCGAAAAAGCATATAACACCATAGGCATCATAATTCTTACCGATCCCGACTTTGCAGGCGAGAAAATCAGAAAAAGGCTATTTGAGAAGTTTCCAAAAGCGAAAAATGCTTATGTGAGCAGGCTTGATGCCGTGAGCGGAAAAAATGTGGGAATTGAAAACGCACAGCCTCAGGATATAGTGAGTGCCTTGAAAAAAGCCAGAGCCTCTCTGTGCGATTGCAGCTGTGAAATCGATAGTTTTACAGAGCCGTACACTTCCCAAGAGCTGACTGAACACTCGTTGATAGGCGATGAAAAAAGCAAAGAACGAAGACAGAAACTGGGAAGGATTCTGGGAATAGGATATGCTAACGGTGCCGGATTTGTCCACAAATTAAACGGATTTAAAATAGATAGGCGAGAATTTAGCGAGGCTTTAAAGAAAATAGATGCCATGTAGAAAACGTCAAAATTCCAATGTCGTTTTCAACGGTTATTTGAATTGCGCTATCAATCACATAGCGAAAAAACAGAAATTTACGAGGAGTTGCAATATGAAACTGTACTCGCCGAAAGTAATAGGCGATATAAAAAAGGACTATGGGTTTTCCCTGTCCAAAAGTTTGGGGCAAAATTTTCTCACGGATAAAAACACAATAGACAAGATAATAGATCAATCAAATATCTGCCATGACGACCTGGTCATAGAAGTAGGCCCCGGAGTAGGTGTCATCACAAAAGAATTGGCACAGAGGGCAGGATATGTAATGGCGATAGAAATAGACAAAAGGCTGATTCCCGTTTTGCAAGATACATTGAGTGACTTTGATAATGTAGAAATAGTCAACGAAGACATTTTGAAGGTAGATGTGAACTCCCTCATAGAAAGCGTAAAGAGCAAGGTGAATACGCCTCTCAGAAATGCTAAAATAGTAGGGAATTTGCCATATTATATAACTACGCCAATAGTTATGAAATTCCTTGAAGAAAAGGTCGACGTATCCGGCATAACCGTCATGATGCAAAAAGAAGTGGCGGACAGAATAGAAGCCGATGAACATTCCAAAGACAGGGGCGCAATTTCAGTAGCGGTACAATACTACTGCACCGTGCATAGGATCGCAAACGTGTCAAAGGACGTGTTCGTTCCCAGGCCTAAAGTGGATTCGGCAGTTTTGAGATTGGACGTGAGGAAGAGCCCTCCCGTTAAAGTGATAGATGATAAACTGTTTTTTAAAGCAGTGAAAAGCGGATTTTCTCAGAGGAGAAAGACCATACATAATTCCCTATCCTCAGGATTACTCATGGAAAAGGAGCTATTGGGAAGAATTTTGGATGATTTGGAAATAGACAGAAAAAGAAGAGCGGAAACACTCTCTATAGAAGAGTTTGCCCGAATTAGCAACGCCATCTTCACCTGTCAAAATAAGGAGAGAAATATTGAAAAAGGTTAAAAGTATTGCTGCAAAAATTGCAAGTCATACCATATGGCTGTCTGTAATTTTATCGTTTTTGATAAACTTCACAATAGAGGCGTGTGCGAGACATGGAGTTTTAGGGAGTCTGATTTTTTTAGTAAAGAGTCCCATAGTGTTTTTTTACAACACTCTTATAATACTTGCAACTATGTCAATTGTAGCATTGTTCAGGAGAAGAATTTTCATGTTCACCATGGTCAGTGCCATTTGGCTCGGCTTGGGAATTGCCAACGGAATAATTTTAGCAAACAGAATGACCCCGTTTACCATATACGACTTGCAGTCTCTGAAGGACGGATTGTCTCTTGCCACAAACTACATGACCAAGATGCAAATAGCAATGTTGATTGCCGGAGGCATAATACTCGTCGTAGGTATAGTATTGCTGTGGAAAAAAGCTCCTAAAAAAGAAACGGGCATAGATTTCAAAAAGGATATTTTGGGAATAATCGTCATTATTGCCATGACCTTCGGAGTTTCAGGAGCTCTGATAAAAGCCAAAGCTGTGGACACTTTCTTCCCAAATCTCGCCTATGGATACAGGGACAACGGATTTGCATATTGTTTCATCAATACTTGGTTGAACACAGGTGTGAGCAAACCGGTCAAGTATAATGCGCAAAACATAAAGAGTGCCTTTACTGAAAAGGAACTGAAGACCACCGTCGGAAAGACTAAAGGCATCGTTGGTAAAAGGAAGCCTAATATAATATTTATTCAGCTCGAATCGCTCATGGACCCTCTTACTGTAAAGGGAATGAAATTCTCGGAAGATCCTATTCCAAACTTGAGAAAACTATACAAGGAGACTTCTTCCGGCAGGATTACCGTGCCTGCCATGGGTGCAGGAACTGCGAATACCGAATTTGAAAGCATGACGGGAATGAGCGTGAAGTTTTTCGGACCAGGAGAATATCCTTACAAAAACATAATGCTGAAGACCACCGCCGAGTCCATTCCTTATAACTTAAAACAAATCGGATATAAGACCCATGCTATACACAATCACAGAGGTGTATTCTATGGCAGAAATAGAGTTTTTCCAAATTTAGGATATGATACGTTCACTTCTGTAGAATATATGAACAACGTAGGGCGAACTCCTAAAAACTGGGCAAAGGACATGGTTTTAATCGATCAGGTTAAGAACGCATTGAAGTCGACCAAAGAACCTGACTACGTTTATGCGATTTCAGTTCAAGGGCATGGTAAGTATCCGACAGAAAAAGTCATCTTGCGACCTAAAGTAAAAGTGACAAAGGCTCCCAACGAATCACTGAAATGGCAGTACGAATATTACGTAAATCAAATTCACGAGATGGATACATTTGTCAAGGCGTTTATAGACGAAATGAAAAAGTTAAACGAGGATACCGTCGTCGTCATGTATGGAGATCACTTGCCGGCTCTGGACAATTTGACCGACGATAATCTGAAAGACGGCAGAAATACTTACCAGACTGACTACTTCATCTGGAGTAACTTCAAGATGGAAAAACAGGATAAGGATTTGTATTGTTATCAAATCGGAGCGGAACTTTTGAAAAGGCTTGGAATTCATAACGGGACCTTGACAACATATCATCAAAATCATCAAAAGGATAAAAATTATCTGCAGAATTTGCATGACTTGCAGTACGATATGCTGTATGGGAAGAGATATATCTACGATGGAAAAAATCCGTGGAAAAAGCTCAATACCAGAATGGGAATCGAGGATATAACTCTTGAAAAAATCGTAAAAATCGGTGATAAATACTATATTAAGGGCAAGAACTTCACCGAGTACAGCAAGGTAAACCTCAACGGTAAGATTCTGAACACTGAATTTTTAGGGCCTGAAACGCTGCTCTTAAACGAAAAGGGCATAAAGGAAGACGATATCAAGAAGATGAAGGTCAGCCAGGTTGAGAGCAAGAAAGAAATTTTAAGTACGACAGAATGATTTACTAACCGCTATTGGGAAATTGCAGCTTATAAGTTTATATATTATTAAAGAACTGAACATCTGGTGATTTGGTGTTCAGTTCTCTTATTTACATCGCAATTCCTGCCAAAAGCGAATTCAAAACTTTTCGCAACTCAACTCAATATATTTTAGATAAATAATTTCGAAAGATAATTCTAAATAATTCATCACATGGTAAGCTAAAGATAACTACATAATGGTAGGAAAAAATTTTTTAGGTGTATTTCTATCATTTCTATCTATATGGATGAAGGAGATTTTCATAAAAATATAAAGAAGTACTATCTCAACATATTCCCAGGCATTTAAAAACCATTGACTTCACTCGCATAAAGTCAATGGTCGCATTTTAATACTCGGTTTAACGGTTTGTTATTTAAACGAAAAATGTCTTTTCAGTGCGTAAAAACTTTCGTCGCTCAGATCGTGCTCAATTTTACAGGCGTCCGCATATGCAGTTTCATCTTTTACACCTACTGACATCAGGATTTTAGCAATCACCTGGTGTTTCTCGTAAATTTTCTTGGCAATGGCAAGACCGTCGTCAGTAAGAGTGATAAAGTTGTTTTCATCTACATTTATGAAACCCTCAGCCTTGTATTGTTTGATGGCAGCTGAAACGGTAGGTCTGGAAAATCCGAAATAGTTGCAGATATCCACAGCTCTCACATGATCATTATTATTGCTCAAAACCAATATCGCTTCCAAATAATTTTCACCGGATTCTTTAATCTTCATAATCTTCACCCCTTCACAGTCAGTTAATCTTATCGATTAGCACAATATAACTTGTCTTTATGTATAACTCAAGTGTAAACACATCCATTGATATAAAATGTGCAAATGTTCTTTTTTTTAAACCAACTTTTGAAAAAAGAGGAAAAAGTACAGATAACCGCATAAAACCAGCACATTTAACTAGACCTACATCATAACACAAATTGTAAAAAGTTTCAAGTTACAGTTGACAATAACATTAGTCTTTGCTAACATAAAAGTGTTAGAAACAAATAGAAAACAGCCTGTTTCTGGCGTATGAAATTTATTGAAGAAGGAGAGAAAATATGCCTTTAAGCATGGTAAGCGAGGGTTCAGAAGTTGAAGTCGCTCGCATAACAGGTAAAACTGAAACGAGAAAACACCTGGAAAACTTAGGCTTTGTTCAAGGAGCGAAAGTAAAGGTTCTATCCGAGGTGAATGGTGACTTGATCGTTGTAGTAAAAGGTGTGAGAGTTGCTATTGGCAAGGATATGGCCAATAAGATAATGATATGATTGTAATGAAAATGGGAGGTATTTTTCAATATGCGTACTTTGAGAGACGTAAAGATTGGCAATAGTGCAGTCGTTACTAAGGTGAATGGAGGCGGTCCGGTAAAACGTAGAATTATGGATATGGGGATCACCAAGGGAGTTGAAATAAAAGTCGTTAAGGTTGCACCTTTGGGGGACCCTATTGAAGTAACTGTGAGGGGTTACCAACTTTCTATCAGAAAAGACGATGCTGCTATGATTGAGGTTGAATAATCGACAATGCAGATTTTGCCTGGAACGATTGTGACTGAACACGAAGTGAGTGAGATGAAACTCGTGAAACATTGTCGATGGCATGAAGAAACTTAAATTCATGAAATTATTCAGCGGAGATCAATTAGATCTGAACTGAGAATTTACGAAATTATATTTAAATGTAGTTAAAGTTTAGAGAAGGGGTTAGAAATGAGTATAAAAATCGCATTAGCGGGGAACCCGAACACAGGTAAAACCACGCTATTCAACGCTCTGACAGGTGCGAACCAATTCGTTGGTAACTGGCCGGGCGTTACAGTTGAAAAAAAGGAAGGGAAACTAAAGAAACACAAAGACGTCAGAATTGTCGACTTGCCGGGAATATATTCCCTATCGCCTTACACGTTGGAAGAAGTTGTAGCCAGAAATTTTCTTATAGATGAAAAGCCGGATGCAATTCTGAACATCATAGACGGTTCAAACTTGGAGCGTAACTTATATCTTACGACGCAGTTGGTGGAATTGGGAATTCCCGTTGTCATCGCCATCAACATGATGGACTTGGTTAAGAGGAATGGAGATGTTATCAACACCGACGTACTTTCAAAAGAGTTGGGTTGTCCGATTGTTGAGATTTCAGCGTTGAAAAACCAAGGCATCTCCGAAGTTTCAGACAAGATTGTGGAAATCGCCAACGGCAAAAAAATCATGGAAGCAAAGCACAGATTTGAAGATCGTGTTGAGAATGCGATTGCAGAAATTTCAAATAGCGTTCCCGGAAATTTTTCAGATGCAGAGAAAAAGTGGTTTGCTTTAAAGCTGTTTGAACGAGATGAAAAAATACAAGAAAAATTAGGTCTTGATAAAGCTGCCATCGCAGGTGTTGAAAAGGTAATCACGGATTGCGAAAAGGCTTTAGATGATGATTCTGAAAGTATCATAACAGGTGGCAGGTACGATTACATTTCATCTATAATCGGTCATTGCTACACTAAAAATAAAAAGAGAGCACTTACAACTTCTGATAAAATCGATAAAGTTGTTACCAACAGATGGTTGGGGCTTCCGATTTTCGCAGCAGTAATGTTTATCGTTTACTACGTATCCATCTCAACTGTGGGTACCGCTTGTACCGACTGGGTTAACGACAACCTGTTCAAAGACGGATGGTTCCTCTTCGGTAAGGGCTCCGCAAAGTACGAAGAAGCCAAGGGCGACTTTGACGAGGCTACTACAAGGAAAGAAGCCTTTGAGGAAGCCGCAAAGGAGAAAGGTCTGGATTTAGAGAAAGCCGCAGACCTCGAAAAGGCGAAATCCCTAGTTGCAACTGCCGAATTCAGAACCGAAGAAGGTGAAATTGACAAAACCGAAAAAGTGAGCTTTGCCGACTATCAAAAGGCTTCAAAGGTTGAAGAACCTGATCCGGCGGAGTTTGGCACATACTTTAGAAGTATTCCCGATACGGTTAAAGGTTGGCTGGAAAAAGCCAAAGCTGCTGATTGGTTACAGGGTCTCATCCTGGAAGGTATCATTGGCGGGGTTGGAGCCGTTCTCGGATTCTTACCTCAGATGTTGGTATTGTTCTTGTTCCTTGCATTCTTGGAAGGCTGTGGATACATGGCGAGAGTTGCCTTCGTAATGGACAGGATTTTCAGAAAATTCGGTCTATCCGGTAAGTCTTTCATCCCTATGTTAATCGGTACAGGATGCAGTGTACCTGGAATAATGGCTTCGAGAACTATCGAAAACGAGAGAGACAGAAGGATGACCATCATGACCACAAGCTTCATGCCTTGCGGTGCGAAGCTTCCGGTTATAGCCCTCATTACGGGTGCGTTGTTCAAAGGCTCAGCTTGGGTTGCTCCATCGGCATACTTTGTCGGCATAGCCGCCATTGTAATATCCGGTATAATTTTGAAAAAGACGAGAATGTTCTCCGGAGAAGCTGCTCCGTTCGTAATGGAACTTCCCGCATATCACTGGCCTACAGTAGGTAATGTTCTGAGATCCATGTGGGAAAGGGGCTGGTCTTTCATAAAGAAAGCGGGAACAGTGATTCTGTTAGCAACAATATTCATTTGGTTCGGTTCAAACTTCGGATTTACAGATGGCAAGTTCGGAATGGTTGAAAGTCTAAACGACAGCATATTGGCTAAAATCGGTAACGGAATTGCGTGGCTGTTCAATCCTCTGGGCTGGGGAGATTGGAAGGCTGCCGTAGCCGCTGTGACCGGTCTTGTGGCAAAGGAAAACGTTGTAAGTACGTTTGGGGTATTGTTCGCAGGAGAAGAAGTTGCCGAAAACGGTTGGCAGATTTGGACCAACATGCGAGAAGCATTTACACCGCTTGCGGCTTACTCGTTCCTAGTGTTTAACTTGTTGTGTGCACCTTGTTTTGCGGCAATCGGTGCAATAAAAAGAGAAATGAACAGTGCGAAGTGGACATGGTTCGCTTTAGGTTATCAGACAATTCTAGCGTACGTCGTTTCACTGTGTGTGTACCAATTCGGCCGTCTGTTCACAGGAGCTAAATTCTCAGCGTGGCTGATAGTCGCCTGTGTGATAGTTGCATGTTTCATATTCCTACTGTTCAGACCTAATAAAAATGAATTGAGGAAAGATAGGTAATTATTATGGGAACTATAATAATAGCAGCTGTAATAGGCTTCATAGTTGTGGCTATTATAGCTAATATGATTAAGAGGAAGAGAGCTGGTAAAAGTGCCAGCTGTGATTGCAGCAGCGGCTGTGGCGGATGCGGTTCGTCAGGCTGTGATACCAATCACGAACAAAATCATTTGCATTAAGTAAATTAAGTGTGATATGAATCCTTTTAAAAATTTTAATAATAATTAAAAAGAAAGACCGGAGCATTCCGGTCTTTCTTTTTATATCAATTTCAATCATCTAATCAGATATGCCGACAGGGTCCACAGAGGCTTGCTGTCATATATGTACTTTGCGATATGAGAGCTCTCCAAATTGGATTTTAATATAGGTGCAAAGCTGTGAAAGAATATATCAGCAAGCGGTAACATAACTGAAACTAAAATACAGATTCCGATTATACCTTCGATGCTTCCGAATAAGAGCCCCATCAGTTTGTTTGTCAAACTTAAAGGTCCTCGCCCGGTCGGATGGAGCCGCTTTGCAAATAAACTTAAAATTATGCTGAAAATCATAAAGAGAACAAAGAATACCAACGCTGAAAAAATAACCTGCGAAATCGGTTCGACGATAAACCGTGCGCTATTTTCAGGCGTAAAAGTCGAAACGTCCTCTTTGGGAATTAAATTGTCATATATACTCGTATTCTTCATTAAAAATGTTTTTGTCGGTGAAGTCAGTAAAGATGCAAAAACTCCTGCTAAAACCCATTTAAATATGTTTAGAATCGAAGATAAAAGCCCTGCTTTATATCCTCCATATGCTGCTAATAAAAATACGACGACAATCGCTACATCTAAAATCATATTACCTCCTATGCAGTACGCACAATAATAAAAAAAATAAGATTACATTAAAGCCTCAGTCCGAGTAATATATATTCTATCATAATATTTTACAAATGCCATCAGTTTAATGATAGGACTGTACCTGATATATAATCGGTACTCTGCCTAACTGAACGGAACGGATGAAAATCATGAAAGTGATAAATTAAATGGACTTTTTATAGCAAATATGATAAAATCCCCTATATGATTTCGTAAGTAGACTTCTACTTATGTGTAGTAGCTGTTCGTCGTAACAGTTGCAGATATGTCGCAAAATAAAGAGTCTGCGTTTTGTGACAGGTGCATTTTAGCAGACCGATTGATACTTAAAGGAGAGGTAAATATGAATAGAAGAAAGTGGCTTGGAATAGTGCTTGCCATGGTATTGAGCCTGAGCTCATTGTTCCAAGGATTCGGTACCCCTGCAAATGCACAGGGCACGGGCAAAGAGGTTGATGCGACAATTACGGATTTTCACATTGAAAGTCCTAAGGGCACAACGGTTACGGAAATCAACACGAATGATTCATTCCATCTTGCAATGGATTGGAAAGTCAAGGATCAGCATGCGGTCTTGCATGAGGGAGATTATTTCGACATCAAACTACCTGACAACATGCGTTTTCCACCCGAATTTTCAAAAACCGACTTTGACTTAACGGACTCACAAGGGAATGTCATCGCACATGCACACGTTACACCCGGTACAAAAAATAATGCCGGCGGAACGATTCGAGTTAAATTTAACAAGAATATCGACAACAAATATAATGTTAAGGGAACAATATATCTGGGAGCTTTATTTGAGAGATCAAAAATAAAAAATAACGAAAAGAATACCTTTGAGATTTCCGTAAAGGGTGAAAAAATCACCAAAGATATAAAAGTTACAAAAGTCGGGCTTCCAAAGGATCACGTTCTAGCAAAATGGGGTGAACGTGTCAATGAGGGTGGACATCCTGTAAATAAGGTAAAGTGGTATTCAACGATTAATCACAGAAAATCCGATATGAAAAACTGTGTTATTTCCGATGAAATGACCGGAAATGAAACATTCGTAAAAGATTCTTTCGTTTTGAAAGAAGTTGAGTACAATGAATACGGAGATGTTGTAAGAGAAATTAGCACTGTGGATTTAAACGGTAAGCTCAATTTAAGTGCCGACAATAAATCATTTACTATAAATTTAGGAAATGTAGGTAAGAAGCAGTATCGCCTTGTATATGTGACTACGTATACACCAGGAACAGCTCTTAAAAATAAGCTTAATCTGAAATTTGACGGAGAAAACAGGGAGTTCGTATACACTTTTAAAGATTCTACAGCAGGTGGAACTGCAGGCGGAGAATTGGCTAACAAAATAAAAATAATCAAGGTAGACTCTGAAAATGAGCAAACCAAGTTGGAAAACGCGGAGTTCAAGATTACTAGAATTTCAGATGGAAAAGAGTACATCGTAAAGACCGATTCAAAAGGTGAAGCTATCACTGAAAAACTCGTCGCAGGTGATTATAAAATCAAAGAAATCAAGGCTCCAAAAGGTTTTAAACTGAACGAAGATGAGATTGTTGTCTCCGTAAAAGACGGACAAGCTGTCATCAAAACAATAAAAGATAATCCGATAAAAACTAAAGTATCTGTAGATAAAAAATGGATCGGACCTGAAGCGAGTTCTGTAACTATGCGTCTTTACGCAGATAATGTTGATACCGGTCAGAAAGTCGTTTTAAGCAAAGCTAACGGCTGGAAACACACTTTTGACAATCTAAGGCAGTACAAGACGGATGGAACGGAAATAAAATATACGATCAAAGAAGACGTTCCTGAAAACTATGTGAGTAAAACAGAAGGCACTCAACAGACTGGTTATACCATAACCAATACAAATACGGAGAAAATTAAAATTCCCGTGGAGAAAAAATGGGTTGGAGCCAAAAAGGATAAAATAACAGTTAAACTCGTTGCAGACGGCAAGGAAACAGATAAACAGATTACTTTAAATGAAGCTTCACAGTGGAAAGGTGAATTTAAAGACCTTCCGAAATACGATGATAAAGACGGTCATGAAATCGTCTACACGGTAAAGGAAGAAACGATCGGAGGTTACTTAACAACTATAGCGGGAAGCATGAAAGCCGGCTTTACCATCACCAATACTATTACGGAGAAAATATCAATTTCCGTAACAAAGGCGTGGATTGGTAAAAAAGGCAAATCTGCAACTGTGAATCTTTATGCAAACGGAAAAAAAATAGATTCGGCAGTCTTGAGTGAGGCGAATGACTGGAAACATGAGTTTAAAAACATTGAAAAGTATGAAAACGGCAAGAAAAGGGAATTCACAATAAAAGAAGAACCTATGGCAAACTATGATAGCACAGTTACAGGGGATACAGATACAGGCTTTACCGTAACCAATAAGAATACCGAGAAAGTTAAGGTTCCTGTTGAAAAGACTTGGGTTGGACCTAAGCAGAGCAAGGTTACTGTGAGACTTCTTGCTGATGGAAAAGAAAAAGAAAACGTGGAGCTGAGCGAAGCCAATAACTGGAAATACGAATTTAAGGACCTACCAAAGTACAATGCCGACGGAAGCGAAATAAAGTACACTGTCAAGGAAGACGTTCCACAGAATTACGAAAGTAAAACGGAGGGTTCTCAGGAAGACGGTTACACTATAACCAATACGAACACGGAAAAAGTCAAAATTCCGGTGGAGAAGACGTGGATCGGACCTAAGCAGAGTAAAGCGACAGTTAGACTCTTTGCGGACGGTGTGGAAAAAGAAAACATAGAACTGAGTGAAGCCAATAACTGGAAGCATGAGTTTAAGAATCTTCCAAAGTACCGAGCCAATGGAAGTTTAATAAACTACACTGTAAAAGAAGATGCTGTTGTCAATTACGACACGGATATTGCAGGCAATGCAAATGACGGCTTTAAAATCAAAAACTCAAACAATGAAAAGGTGAAGGTGCCTGTTGAAAAGACTTGGGTTGGACCTAAGCAGA
>KI535279.1 GCA_000488855.1 Eubacterium brachy ATCC 33089
CAGGATTTGCAAACAGAAGAAGAAAAAATAAATAAGCGTATTTTTAACTGACGGGAAACCGTTAGTTTTTTGCTTAAGGGCAAATTGAAATTGAGGAAAATCTGATGTGGCAATATAATCCTTGATATAAGATCTATTTTCTTATATAATTAAAATGTTAAGCAAAAGACAGTTCGAAACCATCCTGTCTATAAACAAAACTAAGGAGGAAAAAATGAATAATGAGTTGTTGTTAATAGCTTCCGTAATTGTAATTTACGGGGGAACTTTGGTGTTTTTTAAGGCGTTTAAACTGCAGGGTCTATACAGCTGGACGGTCATTGCGACCATATGTGCCAACATAGAGGTACTGATTTTGATAAGGGCGTTTGGAATGGAGCAGACCCTCGGAAACGTGATGTTCGCATCTTCATTTCTCATCACCGACATAGTCAGTGAAATCTACGGAAAAAGAGAAGCTAACAGAGCGGTCAATATAGGGATTTTAACATCTATCAGTTTCATAGTCCTATCGCAGATTTGGTTGATGTATACACCTTCGCAAAACGACAGTGCAATGGAGCATATAAAAGCTATATTTTCCAACACGCCGAGACTTATGATAGTCAGCTTCCTGGTGTATGCCGTTTCGCAGAAATTGGATGTTTGGTTGTATCATAAATGGTGGGCGTTCACAGATAGGAGATTTGGAAAGCACGACAGGTTTCTATGGCTCAGAAACAACGGATCTACTCTCATCTCGCAACTGATAAACACGGTAATATTCAACATAGGTGCGTTTTGGGGAACCTATGACTCAAAGACACTTTTGAGCATAGTGATTTCAGGGTATTTAATCTATGTCGTTACGAGCCTTTTGGACACACCGTTCGTTTATTGGGCTAGAAAGATAGCCCGAAAAAGCGGTAAGTAAAATGACTTGGAGAAGAGAATTCATTGAAAATTAATATGAATTGGAGTTGAAACTATGAGGAAGTGCTTGCCCATAATGGCAGAGGATTTTAGAGGGGTTTACGAAATAGTTGAAAGTTATAATGATCATGCAAAGGTGGATATGTACGAGCTGAGAGCCGACACGTTCCTGGATGATATGGATTACGACGGGTTGATGAAAGGCTGGAGTAAGCTGAAAGAACTCAGCAAAAAACCGATCCTTTTCACCTATCGCACCAGGTTTGAAGGCGGATTGGGTAAAAGTTCAATCACTGAATACAACGAGGTGGTTAGAACAGTCATAAAGGAAGTGAGGCCTGAGTATTTAGACTTGGAATTATCCAGCTGTTGCAGTGATGCTAATGCCAAGATGTACATCAGATTGGCAAATCACTACGGAACGAAAACGATTTTAAGCAAACACGATTTGGTCTATACGGGAAGCGCAAAAGAAATTGAAATGCTATTTATGCGGATGCATTATCTGGGATGCCACATGCCTAAGATAGCTGCCATGGCAAATGATGAAAAAGATGTCATAAGCATGGTGATCGGTGCTGAAAAGGCAAAATCGCAAATTGGCGATTTGATTGCGATATCAATGGGTAAAATGGGTGTAAAAACCAGATTGCCGGGCAACTTGAATAAGAGCGCAATAGGCTTTGCAAAGCCGGTAGGTAGAAAAGTCGATAAAAATAGTAGCGAGCTTACAGGACAGATAGATATAGAAGAAATGTGATGAAAATAAAATTCTCTTTAAAATAAAGGAAGAAACATGAAGGATATAATTCAGATCAAAGACTTGGTGTTTTCATATAAACATAATGAAAATACGGGAGATAGAAGAGATTCAAAAACTGTGAATAGAAACGAGGAGATGAAGAAATCTTCCGATAATGCAGGTGGCAATGAAACGGATACCTCTCGTGAAATAGAGGGCGAAAGAGAGAAAATTTCGATGCAAAATAGAGTGATCGATGATGTTTCACTCAACATAGCGGAAGGAAGTTTTACAGCTATAATAGGCAGGAACGGTTCGGGGAAATCGACGTTGGCGAAAAACATAAACGCTTTGCTTTTACCCAACTTCGGAGAAGTTATCGTAGAGGAATTCAACACTTTAGATGAAAAAAATGTATGGGAAATCAGACAGAGAGTCGGAATGGTGTTTCAAAACCCGGATAATCAAATCGTTTCCAGCGTGGTAGAAGATGACGTAGCTTTCGGACCCGAGAATTTAGGGATAGAACCGAGGGTCATAAGACAGAGAGTTGATTATGCTCTTGCTGCGGTCAACATGTCCAACTTTAAGAAAAAGCCACCACACATGCTATCCGGAGGACAAAAACAGAGAATTGCAATAGCCGGAGTTGTGGCTATGAAGCCGAAATGCATCGTATTTGACGAGCCTACTGCCATGCTCGATCCGAAGGGTCGAAAAGAAGTGATGAGAATAATCAAAGAGCTGAACAGCGAGGGGATAACAGTCATTCTCATAACTCACTTCATGGAAGAAGCGGCGCAAGCAGATAGAATTATAATAATGGATAGAGGAAAAATCGCAGCCGACGGTAGCCCGGTGGAAATTTTTCAGGAAGTCGATAAGCTCAGAGAGTTGAGTTTGGATGTACCACTGGAAGTGAAACTGAGATATAGACTTGAAAAGAGAGGAATTGAAATCCCGAAAGAAGTTATAGATAGAGAAAGTATGGTAAAATTTTTATGTCAATACATGTAAAAAATATAAATCATATATACAGGAAAGGCTTGCCGGAAGAATCAATAGCTCTAGATGATGTATCGCTTAATATCGATGACAATGAACTGGTGGGGATTATAGGACATACAGGTTCCGGAAAATCGACTTTGGTACAACACTTGAACGGGTTGCTAAAACCATCCAGCGGAGAAATTTTGGTAGACGGAGTGAATCTCACAGACAGCAAAATTTCCATGATAGATGTCAGAAAAAAAGTGGGATTGGTCTTTCAATACCCGGAATATCAGCTGTTTGAAGAAACTGTAGAGAAGGATATATCCTTCGGCCCGAAAAACTTAGGATTGGATGAAGGTGAGATCCGGCGACGAGTTGAGGAGTCCATGGAGCTGGTCGGACTGGATTACAGCGAATTTTCACAGAAAAGCCCCTTCGACTTATCCGGAGGGCAAAAGAGAAGAGTTGCCATTGCAGGTGTTATCGCCATGAAGCCGAAAGTTCTCATACTGGATGAACCGACGGCGGGACTGGATCCGCAAACTCATCAAGATATATTGAAGATGATAAAGAACATTCACAAAAGCGAGGGGAATATTACCATTTTCATATCTCATAATATGAATGATATAGCGGATATATGCGATAAAGTGGTTGTTATGGACGACGGGAAGTGCTTGATGATGGATACTCCAAAAAACGTTTTTGCGGAAAGCGATAAGTTAAAGAGCATCGGACTGGACTTGCCCGATATAACACAACTTTTGTTGGATTTACACGGAAAAAGAAAAGAGATAAAGGGTTTTCGCCCGGGAACATCAAAGGATGAAGAAGATGCAGATGCTGTGGGAAATGGTGTTTTTTCAATAGACGAGGCAGAAGAGATCATTTTCAATCTTATAAAAGGAGATGTGAAAAATGATTAGAGATATAACTTTAGGACAGTATTATCAAGCTGAGTCGATAATTCACAGGCTGGATCCCAGAGTCAAGATGATAGGAACTCTGATTTACATAATAACGCTGTTCATATTTAACACATTTTTGGGGTTTGCTTTCGCTGCACTGTGTCTGTTCGGAATCGTCAGAACTTCGAAGGTTCCGTTTAAATTTATAGTGAAAGGGTTGAAACCTATATTTTTTATAATTATATTCACCTTCGTACTCAATATGTTCATGATACGAGGAGAAGTTTTGGTCAAGTTTTGGATTTTTGAGATAACCAAAGAGGGACTCCGGGAAGCCATGATAATGGCAATAAGGCTGATACTGCTCATACTTGGCTCTTCAATGTTGACTTTAGCAACTAAACCGATAAATTTGACAGATGGTATCGAGAGGTTGCTGTCTCCATTTAAAAAAATTGGATTTCCGGCTCATGAAATCGCCATGATGACTACAATAGCATTGAGATTCATACCGACTCTGCTGGAAGAAACCGACAAGATAATGAAAGCACAACAGGCGAGAGGTGCGGATTTTGAAACCGGAAATATACTGCACAGAGCGAAACAGATGATACCTATTTTAGTTCCTTTGTTCATCAGCGCATTTAGAATAGCCCAGGATATGGCTATGGCTATGGAAGCCAGATGTTATAGAGGCGGAGAAAATAGAACGAGAATGAAGGAAATGAAATATGAAAAGAGAGATGGAATCGCCGCCGTGGCGATAGTGTTATTTTTGTGCAGCGGAATCGTAGTTAGAATTTTCAGCTAGTTTTAGGAGAATAAATTGAGACAGAGAAGGATAAAAAATCTGGAAGAGCGAATAGAGAATCTGAAAGACCATAGCATTTCAGAGCCTGAGGCTTTCCGCGGAAAGTGGGATGCGTACTTTGCGAAGAAAGGCAGAGGCGGAAAACCGATTTTCCTTGAAATCGGTAGTGGCAAAGGTCGATTCATAACTCAGATGGGCAAGGAAAATCCCCACTGCAACTTTATAGCTGTGGAAGTTCAGCCCAGCGTATGGGTTCTCGCAGTGGAAAAGGCTCTGAAAGAGGAAGTGGATAATGTGGCATTTTTAAATTTCCATATGAAGGATGTGACTCAGTTGTTCGAAAAGGGTGAACTGGACGGAATATATTTGAATTTCAGCGATCCTTGGCACAAGGCGAGACATGCCAAAAGGAGGCTGACCCATAGAAATTTTTTGAAGAAATACTTTGAAGTGTTGAAGGAGGACGGATTTGTACGGATGAAAACAGACAACGACAATCTGTTTGAATTTACTCTCGAAGAGATAGATGATTTGCGAAAAAGTGAAAATATGAAAATCTTGGGGGAGGAAGTCACGAGAAATTTGCACGGTTCGGAATACGCCGAAGGCAATGTGATGACCGAGTATGAGGAAAAATTCAGCAACAGGGGAAAGAATATAAACCACGTAAAGATCACTAGGGGGTGAACAGATGATATTTGCACTTGAAAACGGAAGAACGATACCGAAGAGAGACAAAATATTCGAGCTTAATGCGAGAGCCAAGGAAATGATAAAAAAGCATGGAAGAGATAAGGTAATCAACGGAACCATAGGAGCTTTGCTCGATGATGAAGGAGAACTGGCTGTCATAACTTCCGTAATAGATGAGATGAACAAGTTGAGAGATAAGGATTTTGCGGAATATGCACCTATTGGTGGAATTCCGGAATTCAAGGATACCATTGTAAAAGCGGTCCACGGAAACAATCCTGTGGAGCTTTTTACAGAAGTGGTAGCAACTCCCGGCGGTACGGGAGGAATCAGAAACACCGTAGCAAATTATACGAAAATCGGAGATAAGGTTTTGACTTCAGATTGGCATTGGGCACCGTACAAGACCATATGTGAAGAACAGGGCAGAAGTCTGGTGACATACCGGTTGTTCAACGATGAAGGCAGTTTTAACTTCGCAGACTTTGAAGAGCAGTTTTCCAGATTGTGCAAAGAGCAGGAGAATGTTGTAATCATGCTCAATACACCGGCACACAATCCTACGGGATATGAAATAAGTCTGACAGAATGGCAGAGATTGATTGAAATTCTAAACGATGAGAAGTATAAAGAGAACAGAATTATACTGTTTATAGATGTTGCGTATATAGATTTCGCCGGTGAACCCGACAAAGTCAGAAACTTCATTCCCATGCTGAAACAGTTTGATGACAACGTATTATCTCTCATAGGATACAGCGCTTCCAAGACGTTTACCCTGTACGGACTGAGAACGGGTGCGGTAATGTGCATGGCACAGGAAGAAGCGGTAGCAGAGGAATTCAGAAGAGTTTTCGAATTTTCTTCAAGAAACACATGGTCCAACTGCGTTAGAAGCGGACAACAGTTAATTGCAAATATATACAACAGCGATGAGGCTTTGAAAAAAGTTGAAGAGGAGAGAGCTGATTTCAGAAATATGCTTCTGGCAAGAGGCAGGGCATTTGAAGAAGCAGCCAAGATATCGAATTTAAAAACAGTACCGTTCGTATCAGGCTTTTTCATCTGTGTAGAGTGTGATGATTCGGTAAAGGTGAGCGAGTTGTTGACCGAATACGGGATATTTGCAGTGCCTTTAGCGAAGGGAATAAGAATATCCATCGCATCTATAAATGAAAAACAGTGTAAAAGAGTGGTGGAAGTCCTGAAGGCAATTGGATTTTAGATTCCATAGGATATAACAGTTGACGACATCTAATATGAAAGAGAGAGTTTCATATTAGATGTTTTTAATTATGCTTTAACTTATCGAGCATGCAAGGTGTAGAGAATAGGAAACCACTCGCTATGCAAGCACTATGTTAAAAACTTTTGAAGAGGGAAAACATTTACTGTAAAAAACGAAAAGTTTCTCTTGTCGAAAAAGCAGACGTGAACGAAAAATGCAATATGACGCACAAAAATTGTAATATGAAGGGAAATGAACTGTTGAAATTGCAATACGTATTGACCTTTTTGACAGTCGATAATATCATATTCTCATCCCCTTATAATAACAAAATATACAAGGAAAGGAGGTAGCGAGTGGCTTTCAAAGAGCGAGGAAATACCGAAATAACTTTCAATATCGAGAAGCATATAGGAGTTCTATCAGAAGGAACCGGTGGATGGAAAAAAGAAGTCAATCTTGTAGCGTGGAACAATGGAGCGACCAAATTGGACATTAGAGACTGGGACGAAGAGCACCAACATATGTCGAGAGGAATCACTCTAAATAGTGGAGAAACTGAGGCCCTGGGAAAACTCATAGGTAAAGTTAAATTCTAATTATCGATATTGGACTGAAAAAGGCGTATAACTTACGCTTTTTTTAGTGGAACCTATGGGAAGAAGAGAGATGCATGCGGGAAAGCAATCAGTTGATATGTGCAATATTTCTAGCTGTAGACGTAAGTCAAGATAATGCGAATTGCTTGATCTGCCGTGTGCAGTTCCATTTCAGCGATAAAAAGGGCATTTTACTGCGCCAGTGTAGAGAAATGCAACGATATGTGATATAATTAAATGCAAAATCAGATAAAATATGAACGGAAATGTCTTGGAGGTGGCAAATGAGTGATAAAAAAGAAAAATTCTATATAACAACTCCTATATACTATCCCAGCGCCAATTTGCACATAGGTCATACTTACTGTACGGTTATGGCGGATGCTATGGCGAGATTTAAGAGAGCTACGGGATATGACGTGAGGTTTTTAACCGGAACAGATGAACACGGTCAGAAAATACAGACCATAGCGAACGAAAAGGGTATAAGTCCTCAGCAATACGTGGATGAAGTGGTGGAAGGGATTAAAAAACTCTGGGAAACTATGGAAATATCCTACGATGATTTTATCAGAACCACAGAGAAGAGACATACGGAAAAAGTTCAGAAAATATTCATGGAGCTTTATGAAAAAGGAGATATTTACAAGGGGGAATATGAAGGTTGGTACTGCACTCCTTGCGAGTCTTTCTGGACGGACAATCAGCTGGATGAAGACGGACATTGTCCGGATTGCGGCAGACCGGTTTCCAAGGAAAAAGAAGAAGCGTATTTCTTTAAATTGAGCAAGTATCAAGACAGGCTTTTGGAACTTTTGAAAGATCCCCATAAGAAATTTTTACAGCCGGAAGCCAGAACTAACGAAATGATTGCTTTCATTGAACGAGGCTTGGAAGACCTGTCTATTTCTAGGTCATCTTTCGATTGGGGGATTCCGGTTCCCATCGATGATAAACACGTAATTTACGTTTGGTTAGATGCTCTGACAAACTACATAACGGCGCTGGGATACCCTGATGACAGAGGGCTTTACGATAAATTCTGGCCTGCCGATTATCATTTGGTAGGAAAGGAAATCGTGAGATTCCACACCATTATATGGCCTGCGATTCTAATGTCTCTTGGACTTCCGCTGCCGGAGCATGTGCTGGGACACGGATGGTTGCTCATAGACGGTGGTAAGATGAGCAAATCCAAGGGTAATGTGGTAGATCCGGTTCAGTTAATAGAGAGATACGGCGTGGACGCATTGAAGTACTTCCTGTTGAGAGAGTATACATTTGGACAGGATGGAAACTATACCAGTGAAGTTATGCTGAAGAGATTGAATTACGATTTGGCAAACGATCTTGGCAACCTGCTCAGCAGAACGGTTTCAATGATTGATAAGTACTGCAATGGAGTGGTTCCGAAAGCCGGAAAGGATGAAATCGTCGATAAGGAGTTGATTGAGATTGCACAGAGCAGAGCTAAAAGAGTTGAAGAAGAAATGGATAATTTCAAATTCAACGTGGCACTGGAAGAGATTTGGGTGTTAGTCAAGAGAGCCAACAAATACATCGATGAAACTACGCCATGGGTAATTGCAAAAGACCAAAGTCAAAAAGACAGATTAGGTGCAGTGTTACACAACTTAGCCGAATCGCTGAGAGTAATTGCTGAGCTGATACACCCTTTCATGCACACCACAGCTGATGAAATTAAAAAGCAGTTGGGAGTCGATAGAGATGCTTCTTGGTCGGATGCGGAAAGATTTCATATCCTAGGTGGAGAGAAGGTTCAAAAAGGCGAACCTATCTTTCCTAGATTGGATATAGAAAAGGAACTGGAGGAGATGGAAGCCATTAAAACTGCTAAAATGGCACAGGCCAAAGCGGAGCTGGTGAAAGAGGATGAAAAGTTCCCACCGATAAAAGAAACCATAGAATTCGGCGACTTTGAAAAAATAGATCTTAGAGTGGGAACCGTTTTAAAGGCGGAAAAACACCCGAAAGCCGATAAGTTATTGGTCTTCCAGGTTAAGATTGGAAATGAAGTGAGACAGATCATATCGGGCATCGCGGATTACTACAAACCGGAAGATACGGTTGGGAAAAAGGTTACAGTGGTAGCGAACCTGGCACCTAGAAAGCTCAGAGGTTTGGAATCGAAAGGAATGATTCTATTCGCTGATAATGTGAAGGACGGCAAGGGAACTTTGGAGTTCGTTTCATCAGATGCACAAGACGGGAATCAGGTGAGATAATCGTTTCCCAAAAAGGGATTTACGCGAAGATATGCAGTAATTAAAGAAGTATTTGAATAGAAAGAACGCCTCGAAAAGTTGATTCATATTCAACTTTTGAGGCGTTCTTCATCGAGAGGTGTAACGTGTATGTTATTATGAATAATTTTTTTATATGCTATCCTTTAACCTTGCCAAGGTATGGCGAATGATCGGAACAAACAGCAGAACTGTCGTCATTATTCCTTCAACAGACAGGTATGAGGCATTGTATACCAGAGACCAGGTTACCGGATTAAACCCTTTCGGAGCATAGGCACCGAAGAATACCACTCCTGACAAAAATGCGCAGAAATACCTTGCCAGAATGCTTATCCAAAGCACGCCGATGATGGAATACTCTCCCTTTTTCTTGAGTATTCCACCCAAGCCCAATGCACCGAAAGCGAGTGGGTAGTCCAAAAGCAATTGAATCGGATGAACTATATAAGGATTGAGCAAAAGGTTTAAAAATCCTACAGCCATGCCTACAATAAGTCCGATGCGAACGTTGAAAAAATATCCAGCCAACACTATCGGCAAAATTGAAAACAAAGTAACCGAGCCACCGTAAGGGGCTTTGAACAAAACTACATAGCTCAACGCCGTAGATAGAGCGACTAAAAGAGCTGAAATAGATAGAACTTTCGCATCCATTTTCTTATTCTTGCCGAAAAATAAAATGATGCCAAATAGAATTAAAATAACCAATACTATGAGAAGCTGTCCCTTGGTCGATGTAAAAAACGCTTGTAAATTTCCCATAAAAAACTCCCTTCAGACTAAGGGAGTAAATTTCCTATAAAATGCTTTCCTACGTCAGCGTTAACTGAATCAGGTTTTGAGGGTAATGGTCGCAGCCAATTCTCAGCATAATGCTCCCCTAGCAACTAATTAACTTACATCTAATATAACACATTAAATAATAGGGGTCAACTACTTACACTTTGAAATTATAACAATTAAAATACCAGTGTCGATGGTTACGGTTATTTCATTTTCGATAAAAGAATTGCTAACTCCTAGGGGAAGCGTATTGTACAGAGTGTCGTTATTCAGCGGATAGTAAGCTCCGGAATAAGTGAGACCGGTGACCTTTTCCGTAAGTGCAAAAGCCGAGAAATGATGACCGAAAACGCTCGAATATGATCTGGTACCGGGGTGTTGAGCCGTCATAAAATTTTTGCTGTCAAAAATGTTTATAATCAGGCTGTCGCTGGAAAAATGAGCGATGTTTTGCATGTTTGCAACGGTGTGATCCAGCCTGCCGCCCAGACCGCCGATGATATTGACGTGGTCAGGCGATAACTTGACAGCCAAATCCAAAGCCATTTCCATATCTGTGAAATCCTTCTCAACGGGAACCGGAATCATTTCGATGTCATCCGGTATGCTGTTGACGGAAAAACCGGTTGACGAATCGAAGTCGCCTACGACCAGGTTCGGAGTTAACTCCAGTTCCTTGGCTATTTCATATCCGCTATCGGTGCAAATTATGTAATCCGGATCGATTTTAGATATCCGCTTCTTAAGATAATGTAAATCGTTGTTCTTATCTTCCGAAAAATCGATATATGCCGATACTATTAACACGGAAGAATGTTTCTTGTCTTTTTGCAGCTTGTCATTTGGATAAATCGAAGTCATGAAATCTACAGGACAGCTGTTTTCACATATTTGACCTGAGGCCTTTTGAGAGGTCAAGTCGGAATTGTCAGAGATCTTAGCATCCTTAGAAGTGCTTTTATTAGACGAATAGCTCATATATATCTCCCAAATCTATTTAAAATCAAAAATATTGACGCCCGTGGATGTGTCCAGCTTTCTGTCGACAACACAGTCCAGAACTTGAATGTTGAGTTCGCAAGTACCGCTTATAATAGCATCGTTAAAATGCCCGCCATACATTTTGCAGTCATCATCGGCAGCTGTGATATGTAAATGCAGGTAGAACTCCCCGTCTTTGGTGGTTATATTTCCAATCAGAGATGTGATTTCGAAATCGCCATCAAGGCTGTATGGAACGTAAACCTGTTTACTGAATTGATAACATCCGATATCGAGATGTTTTGCAGCACCGACTCCTGTGATGAATGCCGTTTTAACGTTTTCCTTCTTTGCGATTTCTTCGATGGCTTTTGCCAAGGAATCCCCTGTATCAATTCTTCCTATGATAGTGTTGTCAATTCTCCTGTAATCCATAATATAATCTCCATTTAAATAATTTTATCTCAATAAAGTCCTATGACTATTTCTATGGTTATAGGGTACAATAAACGGCAAAATTATGCAAGCCGATTTAGAATGTGAATAAAACGTGCAACAGCTTCTGATGGTTTCCCTGTTGAATTAGGACGGGTTTTTTCGAACTTTTGAATCTATTTATATTCATCTATTCTTTCTTTTTCATTTTCGCAAAGGCTATAAATAGCAAAGTTCCCTGCAATAATGTAAACATAAAGTAGATCGGCATTAAGGCAATTGCGACTATATATAATATCGCTCCGGTGAGAATGAACCCTCGATGATACATAAAGAAACCCAGAGCATTCATAAGCACTGCTGTACAAGTAACTACAATGTGTGGTAATACTAAAGCGCCTGCTATAATTTCACTAATAGCCTCAGCAGCGTTTTGCTCAGTTGGCGTGGCTACGAAAAAATAGTAATTTACATATGCTGCATAGATAACTCCCAAAATCAGAGCTATTAGAGCTAACAGAGATACCTTACCTTTGTTCATTTCGAACTCCTCTCATTAAAATAGTTACAACTAAAAATTCTCTCTTTTCACATTATATATCAACTTATCATCATCGTGATGAGCAACTATAACAGCCACGTATTTCGGTGTATATCCGTTCATCCGTTCACCGGTGAGCTATGCTCAATTTATAATATAAACGTTATAGTTCTAATTATATAGTAGTCAGCCAAATAAGAACAGCCTTTATTAAGAACAGTCTTTATTTAATATGATCAATTTGATAGAATCGTTTTAAGTATAACGAGGTAAATAGCCGAAGTTTTAGAAGATGATATTATGAAAAAGAAACTATATGTATCGTGATGGAGGGAACCATATATGAGGAACAGAGATATTGATTGCAGCAGCTTTTTATTTGTACAATAAGTCAACTTAATGCCTTAAAAGTATTGATATAAGCCGATCTGTTGAAGTTCTGTATTGGAATAATAGGGATAATTTGGTATAATCGTATGTATGAAACGCAAGGAGGAATCGAATATGAGATATATAAGCACGAGGGGTGAAGGAATTGAAAAAAAATCCGCACAGGCGATAATTCAAGGTCTGGCGGGGGATAAAGGGCTATTTGTACCTGTGGATATTCCAAAAATTTCATTGAATCCGGATCAGTTGAAAGGGAAATCGTATCAGGAGATTGCAAAAGTTGTATTGAAGTTGTTTTTCGATGATTTCTCCGATGAGGAAATCGCTTACTGTGTTGAAAATGCATACGATGAAAAGTTTGAGGATTCTGAAATTGCACCTATAAAAAATGTGGGAGACGTGGATATACTTGAACTGTTCCACGGAAAGACGGCTGCATTCAAGGATATGGCGCTGTCTATACTGCCGTATCTGCTCACGACTTCCATGAAAAAAGAAAATGAAAAGAGCAAGATCTGCATATTGACGGCTACTTCGGGAGATACAGGCAAGGCTGCTCTGGAAGGATTTGCCGATGTGCTGGGAACGGAGATCATAGTATTTTATCCCAATGCGGGAGTATCCAAAGTTCAGGAAAGACAGATGACTACCCAGGAAGGAAATAACGTTCACGTTTTTGCTATAAACGGGAATTTTGACAATGCCCAAAGCGGAGTAAAATCTATTTTTAACAATAGAGAAATTGAAGCGAAGCTGGCGGGACAGGGGATAAAACTGTCCAGTGCCAACTCCATCAACATAGGAAGGCTGGTTCCTCAAGTTGCATACTATGTTTACGCTTATGTAAAGATGTTGGAAAGGGGAGAAATAAAAGCTGGAGAAAAGATAAATGCAGTGGTTCCGACGGGAAATTTTGGGAACATCTTGGCGGCATATTATGCGAAGGCTGTGGGTATTCCATATGATAAGTTCATATGTGCTTCCAACGAGAACAAGGTTTTGACGGATTTTATAAGAACGGGAGAATACAACATTCGGCGAGAGTTCACCTTGACCAATTCACCTTCTATGGATATTTTGATTTCAAGCAATCTTGAGAGATTGCTGTACCATATCAGCGGAGGCGATGTTTCGGAAGTCGGAAGGTTGATGACGGATCTTGAGAAGGATAAAAAATATGTCATAAACGACAAGATGCGAGAAGAGTTGAGAGATTTCTACGGTGATTTTGCCACTCAAAAGGAAACGCTGGCTACTATAAGAGAAGTTTATGAAAAGTACGGCTACGTGCTGGACACTCACACGGCAGTGGCGTATGCGGTATATGAAAAATATAAAGCGGCGACAGGAGATAAAAACAAGACGGTAATAGTTTCCACGGCAAGCCCGTATAAATTTGCGGACAGCGTGGCAACTGCAATTGGAATCCAGCCATCGGAAAACGGTTTTGAAAATATCAAACTGGTATTCGAAAAGACAGGATGCAAAGTTCCGAAGGAACTGAAAAGTTTAGAAGAAAAAGAGATTCTGCATCGCAGGGTTATCGATGTGGATGAAATGGAGCAGGTAGTGCTGACATCGGTTCAGTCAGTTTGATATGTGGGGGAACCTCAAGACATGCAGGTTGGCAGTCGGACGATAAATTTTAAATCTATAAGCAAAAAGAGTGGACTTAAGTGCAGTCCACTCTTTTAATATGGCGGAGGACATGGGACTCGAACCCACGGGGCTGTTACGCCTTACTCCCTTTCCAGGGGAGCTCCTTAGCCACTCGGTCAATCCTCCAAATATTGTTCAGCCTAAATAATATATCACATTTTACGACATTTCTCAATAGGCTGGAGAGAAATTTGCCACGGTGAATTTTTCAGGGCAAACGGCGACATGAGATATAAAGATATAAATTATAAAGAGAGATTTAAACCATTGTAAAGAATGGTAGGCTGTGATATTATTAGGTTAAAGAACAGTAGTTAGAGTTTTGTTTTATCGGATAATGGAACACAGTTGTAGAACGATAAAATATCCGTCGACTGCATTGCTTGTCCGGTGATACAGGATGTGAGCTTTCTTGAGGAGGTGGAATCATGGCAAGTTTGAAGTTGTGGGAAGTATTAAAGGATTTACAAAAAAACTATCGGTGGGTGGATTTGACTCACGAGCTGAGTCCTGAGACTCCACATTGGTATGGATTCAAGCCTTTTGAGGCGGAGATTTTATTCGACTATACCGATGATACAGACGAAGATAAAAAGGCTCCGATGAGATGCTTCCAGTACACCGTTGCAAGTCAGTATGGAACACATGTGGATGCACCTGTGCATTTCCATCAAAACGCAAGGGCATTAGAGGCGATAGACTGTAAAGAGCTGGTCTTTCCGTTGGTGGTAATCGACAAATCCGAGGAAGCTGCTGAAAATCCGGAGTTCACTCTGGAAATTGCTCATATAAAACAATGGGAAGACGTATATGGCAAGATTCCCGAAGGGGCGTTTGTAGCATTCAGAACAGATTGGTGTCATAAAAAGGATCTGGAAAATAAAGATGATCGAGGAGTTCCACACTATCCTGGCTGGTCTGTAGATGCGATAAAGTGGTTAGTTGAGAAAAGAAATATCGGTGCCATAGGTCATGAACCGGCAGATACCGACCCGAGCTATATTACAACGAGAGAAGATATGTATCCGTATCCGGCGGAGCAATACATACTGGGTGTTGACAGATTTCAAATTGAAGTGATGAAAAATTTGGACAAACTACCTCCGGTCGGCGGGATCATTTTTACGACATTTCCTAAGATAAAAGGGGGTGTAGGTTCGCCGGCGAGATGCTTTGCCATAGTGCCCGAATAGTGCTGGGAAAATTGGAAATTAAAATCAGCATGGCAGTTAGAATAGAGCGAATAAAAAACTATCCATATTTCAATCTGTATATGGATAGTTTTTTTGTTTGTATAAATATCATTTAGTTAAATCTTCATGTCTCCACGTTTTATCCACCCCAATCTGTAAAATGCTTCGGAGAAAATTAAGGTCAGAACTGCAGGAGCGATGAAATGTAAAATTGCGACGTAAAGCCAGATGGTGGAAGTTGAAAAGGAACCCGCCATGGATTTAAATGTCATTATCTGTCCGACCAGCCCGGAAGTTCCCATGCCTGAACCGGCAGGCAAATTGGTCATCTTTAACGCTATGGTGGAAACAGGACCTAAAATGGCACTGGCAAATATAGGCGGAAGCCAGATTATAGGCTTTCGCAGGATATTAGGAACTTGAACCATGGAA
Source organism: Eubacterium brachy ATCC 33089 (assembly GCA_000488855.1). Lineage (GTDB taxonomy): Bacteria > Bacillota > Clostridia > Peptostreptococcales > Anaerovoracaceae > Gallibacter > Gallibacter brachus. Next base: position 15,568 of record KI535279.1, read on the forward strand.
GTTCCAATGCCCTGAGTGATCAATCCGCTGACACCGTTGTCTCTAAAGCTGGCAACAGCAAATCCTACCATTTGACAACAACACCCCACAGTGGCAGCACCTGCGGCTATTCCGGACAATCCCAGAACTATGCCTAAAGCTGCGGAACTGATTGGCAAAGTCAGAACCATTCCCATTATGACGGAAACTATTATTCCCATGATGAAAGGTTGATATGAAGTTCCATATTCTATGGCGTTGCCGATTAACAGCAATAATTTGCTGATAGGCGGGCCTATTAAAAAGCCGGTGAAACTACCCACCAACATTGATAGTGCGGGAGTCAAAAGCAGGTCCAACTTAGTTCTGCCGGAAATAAATATTCCGAACTCCACGGCTACCAGAGAAGCGACGAAGGCTCCTAGAGGTTCGCCGGGACCTATGAACAAAACTCCTTTACCAACTGAGAACGTGCCTGCTATAATCGACTGAGCATGAGCAGCTACGAGACCTGAGACGGCACTTCCCAGAGTTACGAAGGTGGATGCACCTAATTTTCCCGCCAGACCTATACCTATTCCGGCACCTGTCAGTGCCATAGCGATTTGCCCGATGACGGCTACGTAGCTCCCATAGGGATTTGGAATCAGCTTTGCAAGCTGCACCAGAATTGTACCTACGATGAGGGTGGAGAAAAGCCCGTGAGCCATTCCTGTAAGCCCTTCTATAAATACTCTATTCAAATATTTTTTCATGAATACTCCTAACTTTAAATCGTGATAAGTCACGACGGTTTAAAACGCACGAAGCTATTATATCAAATGGATACAGGGAAGTTCAACCGAATAAAGCTGAAAAATTCCAGTTATTGAAAATGGACACGCGCGGTACAATTGAGCTTTTTTATTTACTCGGCTTTCTCTAAATCTATGAACATAATAAGGAAGCCAATCAGCAACAGCATACCACAGACCAACATTGCTCTCTCGGAAAACAGATTGATGCAAAAGTTTCCAAGTATGGCACCGACTATGAAAAAGAAAATGGCAGAGCTGTATATTAAAAACGTCTTCTTGACCGACGGCTCCCTGTGGTAATAGTACGAGCAGAGGCTTTCGACAGCAGTTCGCATATTTCCCACGCACATGGCTGTGGCTATGTTCCTGTTGTGAATTCGCCTAAACGATTCCACCTGAATTCCACAGGCGAGAGATGTGAGAGAATTTGCCAACTGGTTCTCTCCAACGGGAACGAAGGCGACTAAAATTATTATCACAGCTTCTATCAAAATTGACACTTGTCTCCAGTGAAAACTCAGCATGGAAAAAGACGGCATCAGTCTGGAAGGTCTTCTGCCGGATGTTTCAACGCTTTTGTTACAAACATTGTCGGAATCTTTCGAGGTATCTGAAAGAAATTTTTCATTTCTCTTGTATGCTACTATGTGGATTACTTCCGAAAGGGCGATTCCCGAAGCGAAAGCGATTACCGGAACGATGTAATGAAAGCTGACGTAAAAGTTGCCCGAAGCTAAATTGACACCGAATAATAACAGGTTACCGGTCTGTCCGTTAGAGAAGACCTGTCCTCTGGAAATATAGGAATAAGCGTCCATGAAACCGCCGGCGAGAGCCAGGACGATTCCCAGAAAAATCGAATCCGACATCTGTGATGAACGTATGAAAATAGAATTTCTTATGTGAGATTTATCCTTGACTTTTATAAACATTAAATAACCCTCTAATTATATTTTTTCATGTTCCACTATAGTATAACACCGATGAGAAAATATTCAAAAGACAAAATCGGATTTCGGCTGTATTTACTCATGAGAATGTTGCCGGTTGTTTTGATATTACAAAAATGATAGGATATATTACAACAGATTTTGGAAAAGAAAATTCAGTTTGTAAAAAATGCGAGAGGGCTGACTATGGGAATAATAAGTATAGAAAATTTGACCAAAGATTACGGCAAGGGTAGAGGAGTTTTTGACGTGTCATTGCGGGTTGAAAAAGGAGAAATTTATGGATATTTGGGTCCTAACGGAGCCGGCAAATCGACTACTATGAGACATTTGATGGGATTTTCCAAGGCTGATAAGGGCGATATAAAAATTCTCGGAATGGATTGCTGGAGGGAGCAGAAAAAAATTCAGGAAAAAGTCGGTTATCTGCCGGGAGAAATAGCATTCCTGGACGATATGAAAGGGAGCAGCTATTTGAAGTTCATAGGCAGATTGAGAGGTCAGAAGGACTTCTCATATGCAGAGGAGCTTTTGGAATATTTTGAAATTGATCCCGGGTCCAAAATAAAGAGGATGTCCAAAGGTATGAAGCAAAAGATAGGCATAGTTGCCGCATTTATGCACAAGCCGGAAGTAATACTGCTGGATGAACCGACCAGCGGACTTGATCCCCTAATGCAAAATAAATTCATCAACCTGGTAGAGAAAGAGAAGCAGGCAGGGAGAACCATAATTTTATCTTCACATATCTTTGAAGAAGTGGAAAAAATCTGCGATAGAGTAGGAATGATCAAGGCGGGAAGACTTATAAAAGAAGTTGAAGTAGATGAGCTTAAACACGCTAAAACGAAAATTTTTAAAATAGAGTTCAACGCAGCTGCAAATGTAGACAAAATTAGAGAAGCATTTCCGGATGGTGTGAAAGTTCGTGATAATAATCAGGTAGTCGTGTCCATAAATGACTTGCAGACCAACGATTTGTTGAGATGCTTGGCAAGGTGTGATGTGAAGTTTATGAAGGAGATCAAGCAGACTTTGGAAGATTATTTCATGCAATTTTATGGAGGTGACAAGAATGTTTAACGGTGTGTATTTCAGGCAGGTTATTAAATCCAATATTAAATTGCTTATAATTTTCACAGCTGCTCTCAGCGTGTTTATGGCGATGATGATTTATGTATTCACACCCGAGACTGTGGAGAGTTTGAAGAATCTTAAAGGTTCGACTATGGGAAAGATGACGGGGGAAATAACTCTGGTGAACTTCATAGCAAACTCATTTTACGCGGGAAATGCTATAATTTTTCCTATGGCTTATTCAATAGCTGTAGGAAACAGACTCATTGCGGAAAAAGTTGATAAAGGTGGAATGGCAGGGCTTCTGGCTACTCCTATGACAAGGAATCAGGTCAGCGGAACCGGCGGATTGTATTTTGTTATTTCACTGACATTCATGTTCAGCGTAATAGCATCTGTGGGAATAATATCATCGAGAATATTTCAACCGGATGCTCTGGAAATTAAAAAATTCGTAATGCTCAACGTAGGAATGTTGCTTTATCATCTCTTGATCAGCGGGATATGTTTTTTTGCTTCATGCGTATTTAATACATCCAGACACTCTCTCATGATCGGAGCGGGATTGCCTTTATTTTTCTTTATAACCCACATTCTGGTGTTGCTTTCAGAAAATTTATCATACTTAAAATACGTGACGGCAAATACGTTATTTGACAGCGAAGCCATACTGGATGGAAAGGGGTATGGAATAAAATTTGCAGCGATGGGAATATCGGCATTAGTGCTATATGTCGTAGGAATTATGAGGTTTAAGAGAAAAGATTTACCGTTATAATAAAGTGCATAATTAAATGGAGATATACAATGAACTAGTTGTATATCTCCGCTTTGTTCTAATTTACATATCGATATTCTTTAACAGATTGACCATTTCAATGGCGGTATGAGCACATTCATATCCTTTGTTTCCGGCTTTTGTACCGGCTCTTTCGATGGCTTGCTCGATGGTATCCGTTGTGAGAACCCCGAAAATAACAGGAATCTTGTTCTCCAAGCTCACTTGAGCTATCCCCTTGGAAACTTCACTGCAAACGTAATTGTAGTGATCTGTGCTTCCGCGAATGATAGCGCCAAGACATATGATCGCATCGTATTTTTGACTCTTAGCCATAATAGCCGCTGTCAACGGAATCTCGAAAGCACCGGGAACCCAGGCGATTTCAACATCATCTTCTTTGACATTTTCACGGAGCAACCCGTCTATGGCTCCGGATAGCAATTTAGAGGTGATGAATTCGTTGAACCTGGCAGCCACAATACCGATTTTCATACCATTTGATACTAATTTTCCTTCATAGATTTTCATTTATTTTGCCTCCTTTAAGTTTAAAATGTGTCCCATTCTGTTTTTCTTGGTTTCCAAGTAGAAACGATCGTGAGGATTAGCTTCAATTTCAATAGGTAATCTCTTTGAAATGATCATGTTGTAGTCTTCCAGCTGATAGACTTTGTCGGGATTGTTCGTCAGCAACTCCAAGGATTTAACACCTAAATCCCTGAGTATTTGAGCTCCTATGTAATATTCTCTCAAATCGCCGTCAAAGCCCAATGCCAAATTGGCATCCAGAGTATCCATTCCGTTATCTTGGAGATGGTAGGCTTTCAACTTGTTCACAAGTCCGATGCCTCTGCCTTCCTGTCTCATGTACAGCAATATACCGCTGCCGTTTTGAGAGATCATTTCCATAGCTCTATCGAGTTGTTGTCCGCAATCGCATCGCATGGAACCGAAAACGTCTCCTGTCAGACATTCGGAGTGAACTCGGCACAGTACATCTTCTCCATTGGAAATGTCTCCCATGACAAGGGCTATATGGTGTTCGCCGTTAAGCCTGTTCACGTAGCAATGCGCCGTAAAATCACCGTATTTTGTCGGCATTTTTGAAATTGAAACACAATCGACCAAGCTGTCGAAAACTTTGCGATATTCCTGCAATTCCTTAATTGTTATAAACGGTAGGTCGTGTTTTTTTGCAAAATCCAATAGGTCCGAAGTTCTCATCATGCTGCCGTCGTCTTTCATAACTTCACAGCAGAGACCGCATTCATCAAAACCGGATAATCTCATCAGATCCACGGTGGCTTCAGTATGCCCGTTTCTGACTAAAACGCCACCGTCTTTTGCAACCAGGGGAAACATATGCCCGGGTCTGCGAAAATCTTCCGGCTTAACGCTGTCATCTATGCACATTCGAGCAGTCAACGCCCTTTCAGCGGCTGAGATTCCCGTCGTCGTGGTCTTATAGTCGATTGACACCGTGAATGCGGTTTCATGGTTATCCGTGTTTTCCAAAACCATAGGTTGCAGTTTCAATTTCTTTGCAATTTTACCGCTCATAGGGATGCATATGAGCCCTTTAGCATGTGTTGCCATAAAATTTACGTTTTCAGTTGTGGCATGTTCTGCCGAGCAAATCAAGTCTCCTTCATTTTCTCTATCCTTATCGTCCATAACAAGGATCAACTTGCCTTCTCGCAATGCCTTGATGGCATCTTTTACATTTTGATATTTCATAGTTTTACCATTCCTTTCCCGCTCAAAAATATTTAGAAACCATTGCTTTTCAGAAAACTTTCACACAAGGTTGAATTGGAATTTTTATCCGTGAATGATTTGATGTATTTACCGACAATATCGTTTTCGAGATTGACAATATCTCCGGTTTTCTTCCTCAATAAAATTGTGTTTTCCAGTGTATGAGGTATGACGGATACATAGAATGCACTCCTGTCTACTTTCGCCACCGTCAGACTGATTCCGTCAATGGCGATAGAGCCTTTCTCGATGATAAATTCCATAATTTTTTCCGAAGTCTTAATTTTGTACAACACAGCGTTGGCATCACGGCGGATATTGATAATCTCACCGGTACCGTCTATGTGACCTGACACGATATGTCCCCCGAATCTGCCGTTGGCGGCCAATGCGCGTTCTAAATTAACGAAACTGCCTGCACGTAATCTGTGCAGAGAAGTTCTCTCGAGAGTTTCTCTCATTACATCCACGGTGAATGAGCCATTGTCCCAGCTTATTGCGGTGAGACATATTCCGTTGACCGCGATACTGTCTCCTAAATGAATGTCCTCCAAAATTTTCGAAGCTGCGATGGTCAATTTATAATTGGTACCACCTTGAATATTTTTAATTTTACCTACTTCTTCTATGATTCCCGTGAACATGAATATATCACCTCGCTTTCAATTAAGAAATCGCTTCCTACTTTAGAAAAAGAGTAGGGTTTCAACTTAACGGCATCACCCGGTGTGGAGACGCCAACGCCGGATATAGGCGTTAGAGCCTTGCCGCCAAATATCTTCGGGGCGATGAACACTGCCGTTTCCTGAACGATCCTTTGATTTAAAGCACTCCAGTTGAGCCTGCCGCCGCCTTCCAATAAAACGCTGTCTATGTCCATTTCGCCCAATTTTAACATAAGCTGATTCAGGTCGATGAATTCATCTTTTTTATCCACTGTGATGAATTTGCAACCGAGATTTTTATAGGGAAGCATTTTTGCATCATCCGTTTGACAAGTGGCGATGAATGTTTCTATGGAGCGGGCAGTTTTAGCAATGTTGGATGTCAACGGCAATTTCAAATGTGTATCGCAGATGATACGAATAGGGTCCTTGCCGTTTTCCATGCGACAATTCAGCATGGGATCGTCCTTCAGCACTGTTCCGATTCCCACCATAATAGCTGAAAATTCATTTCTCAGTCCATGGACTTTCAATCTCGATTCCTCGCAACTGATCCACTTTGAAGCACCGGTGTGAGTTGCTATTTTGCCGTCCATAGTCATGGCGTATTTCATCAATACAAAAGGTCGTTTATCGATTATGAATTTTTTAAATACCTTAATCAGTTGGTCGCATTCGTGTTTTAATATGCCTGTATCGACCTGAACACCGTGTTGCTGCAACTGAGAAGCACCCTTGCCGGAAACTAAAGGATTTACGTCCGGCGTACCTATGACCACTCTGGAAATACCGCTTCGTATGATCGCTTCCGTACAGGGAGGAGTTTTCCCGTAATGACAACACGGCTCCAATGTCACATATATCGTTGCACCTTTTGGTGAAGTTGTGCAGCTCGCCAGAGCATTTATCTCGGCGTGAGCTGCGCCGAACTTTTCGTGATATCCCTGTCCTATAATTTTGTCGTCCTTGACGATGACCGCACCGACCATAGGATTGGGATTGACCCTTCCTGAACCTCTGCGAGCCAAGGTTACAGCCAATTTCATGTACTCCAAATCGTTCAAATTGCACCTCCTGATATTGATGATATCGAGTAAAAAAATACATGCCTTGAATGAAATTCTCCAAGACATGTTAGGTAAAGCGTACTGCGATTAAAGTTCACCGGATGCGGTGTCGAAATAAAAAAAACTGAAATAATGAAATTATTTCAGAGCATACAAAGCGCATAGATATGCTTTTATCTTCTCTCATCCAGACTGTAACTGTCGGCTTTGGAATTTCACCAAATCATGCCTTGCGGCTCGTGGGCTGTACCACCGGTAGGAAATTTCATCCTGCCCTGAAGATAGATATTCAATTACTGATGATTATAAATAAAAATAAAATGTTTGTCAAGACTTAGAAGGAGATTGGATAGTGTTAAGTTGTTGTGGAGTTTTCGCTTGACGCAATCTACAAAGTGCCGGTTGCTTGATTTTACTTCCTTTAAAAATTCCTCAATTATTTTACACTATCAAGGAAATTTTAATGGAGCTGCTTCCATAGCCGAAACGAGCAAAAAACCGTGAAAAGCAAATTGAGATGCGGTTATGTGAAGTACATAAAATAGCATATTGAGATAAATGAGCTATAGTGATATAGTAAAAATATGGAGGATCGGAATATGAAGATAACGAGAAAAGATGATGGGAAAAGAGGAGTTATAGAGGCTTTTGAAGATGGAGTAAAAATGGGGGAATTGACATACGAATGGATTTCGGATGAAAAGTTGCTAATCGATCATACGCAAGTGTCGGAAAAGTTTAAGGGGATGGGAATAGCTAGGAAATTGGTAATAGCTGCCATAGATTTAGCTAAAGAGAAAAAAGTTAAAATAGTACCGGTGTGTTGGTATGCGGAAAAAATTTTCAATGAAAATCAGGAGTTTGAAGCTTTGAGGGGATAGGTTTGACGATGAGAAGCATGTCTCAGAAAGAAGTGCGGATAGGCAAAAGCAGTTCAAGGTAAAACTCAGAGATCTTTCTCATATATCTCACATAGACAAGGCAGGTTTAAATCAGCTCGTTTAAACCTGCTATTCTTTAGGTTTCGGAAGGAACTTCCACCTGTTTTTAATACCGGTTCTGATAAAGTATACAATCTGCAAGATTTTTTTGAACTTAAAACACAACATGACCAAAGCGTAAATATTTGCAAATGCCCAAATTGTCAGAACTATTATGTCTAAAAATGTATGTGATAGCAAATCTGCGATCTGATCCAGCAACATATACCTCCTTGCAATCTGTTATAGATAATATATCATTGTTTTGGTAAAAATCCAACTAAAGATAAAATAAAACAAGAATAAAACATATGCCGCTAAAATCCCCCTTGATAAAAGCCGTCCACTCTGATACAATTAACTGAGTTAGCATAGAATAACTAACTGGGATAAAGGATTTATTTTTCGCCATAAAGGCTCGATTAGAATATGGGTAATCGCAAGGAAACACATTTTACTTTGAGCTATGCGGAAGATAATATCTGTGAGAAATAGCGATGAAAATTGCTGAACAGCAATTGAAATTTAATTGTTTACGGAGGGAAAAATGAAATTAAAATTCAAAGGAATTCTGAGTTTGATAACGGCTTTCGTGATGGTTCTATCCAGTTTCGGAATGGCATTTGCCAATGGAGATGGTAGACCTGTCGATGCCGTATCATCTGCGACGGATAAGGGGTATACTGTTGACAACGACAAGGTGACTTCCCATGATATTACGATAAAACACGGAATTGCAACATACAAAATGTCCGTGAAAATTTACAAGTACGGAAATGTTTGTTATTACATTCAGGATAAGACACAAAATGCACCGGGATATTTGGGAAATATCTGGGAAGAATTTAAAGCCGAAGACGGATTGAAAAAGTATGTCGGTCTTACGTTTGATGAAATAAAGAAAATGCCGAGACCGGCGCCGAAGGTTATCATGGGAGCCAGTGATGAAACTCCAGGGGAGGTTCACGATGCGATTTTGAAGCTCATCGGAGAATTGGAAAAGAAGGACGAAATCAAGGCTCAAAAAAATAAGACTGCACTCGCAAAATTATTTTTGTCAAAACTTAACATATACGCACAGAGGGATGACAGCGAATACGATGAAAGTTCAATGAAAGAATTCATAGAAGCGTACGAAAAAGCGGAAAGAGTTCTCATGAAAAACAATCCCGGCGACAGTGAAATCAAGACCGCTTTGAACGATTTAGACGATGCGGCGACTTATTTGAGAAAGAAACCTCTGGACTATACGAAATTAAAAAAACTGGTGAAAGAGGCTGAGGATATAGTCGCACATGAAGCTGAGTATTCAGCTCTTTCAATTGCCTATTTGAAGCAGATTCTCGGCGAAGCGAACAACGTTTTGGACATCGGAGCTAAAAACAAAGAGGCATTGAAAAAATTAGAAGAAAAATTGGAAAAGGCTATAAAGAATGCGGAGAAGAAAGCGTCTCAGGGGAAGATGTTCAATATAAGGGGGAAGCTGGCTCAGGCGGGAGATCCGGATACCACATCAATGGCTAACGGATTTATGAATCCTCTGATAACATTGGAAGAGAAAGATGGAAAAGCCATCTATACGATAGGATTTAAAAAGGGAGGTTTTCAGGGAATTACATCTCAGGTGGAATACTTGAAACACATTGAAAACGGCAAGGAGATAAAGGCCCAGGAACTGCCGGGAACGGGAGAATACAACAAGCTGTTCAGGATTACCAGAAGCAAGCAGGGTGAAGGCAGAATAGATCTCAAAATAGCTGCTAAAATGGTGGGACCTGATATTCAGGAAATGCCTGTATTGCTCGTGTTGGACTTGACTTCCAAGAGACCGGAAGGAGAAGTGGGAACCAAGGCGGATAAGACTAAGTTGAAGGCAGCCATAGACGGAGAAAAGGAAACTTTTGATGATGTAAATGCTGGTGTCTACAAACCGGTAGGAGCAGCTGAATATCTGAAAAAATATAATAAAGCTCTAAAGGTTCTGGAAGATCCCGATGCTACGCAAGAGACCGTGGATAAAGCAACAAGAGATCTGTTGAATTCAAAAAATCTCGACTTGTCTTTAAATAAGGATAAATTCGCAGCCCTTATAGGCAAAGCGGAAGAGATGGAAAAACATCCTGAAAAATATACCAAGGAATCTTTTGCGAGACTTAAAGAGGCAATAAAGAAAGCAAATCAAAATTTTTATAAGACGGATATGACAAAGCACACGATGGCTGCGTACATGAAGGAGCTTCAGGATGTGATGGATTCTTTGAATCCCGCAGGCACGTACTTCGAAAAGATTCTTAAAGAGGGAGACATATCTGCGAAGGGAATGTTCACTGAAGACAGCAAGCTGGCAGTTAAAAAAGATATCACGGATAAGTTGACGGATGAACAGAAAAAGGAATTGGCAAAACTTGCAAATGTTGAAAAGACTGTGGGAAGCTATGATATAGCCATCGAGAACGGGACGTCAAAGGGCAAGGTGAATTTGACATTCAATGTAGGTAAAGATATAGATGACAGAGATGTTAAGATAACGCACTTTAAAAAAGACGGTAGCGTGGAGACTTTTGACAAGAAAGTCAAAGACGGAACTGTAACAGTTGAAACGGATTCGTTTTCTCCGTTTGTGATATCGTTGATAGGTAAAGTTGACCCTAATAAACCAAACCCTAATAAACCTAATCATAATAAACCGGAGATTAAGCAACCTAAAGACAAGGATAAGGACGGCAAGACTCCGGATGGAAATATATCAAAGGATAAGTCAGGAGATAAAGGAAATATGGCTAAAGACAAACAGAAAGAAACAAAGAAAAAGAATGATACAAAGCCAAAGACCGGCGACAGTAAAAATTTGATAGGACTCATAGCGGCTATGCTTTCTGCGGTTGGATTGGCTTTGGCTGTCAGGAGAAAGAAATCGGATAAATAGACAGTTGAAAGAAAAAAATTCAATGTGCTGAATATGGAATTAAATTTTTTGAAAATTGTAACAATTTAGCTCCGTCCCCCTTATGCCGAACAGGTTCGGCATAAGGGGGATTTGTGTACGTGTGAGAAATGCAGATATCTCAAAACACGGCACTTCGGACTTTTAATCGGAATGAGAAATGCAGTTAAATTCAATACTCAAAGCCTCAATGTGCTAAAGGCACGCAATAATTTGATAAATCCGGTGAAAATGAACTTCACGAAATCTGTAAATAATGTATAATGAATAGAGAAAGATTTTCCATTGAAATAGAGAAAGGTTTTCCATTGAATAGGAACACGGTGCAATTTCATGGGAAACAGCATTTACAGCAGATGAACCAATGAAACAAACGTAGGCGAACATGAATTCAACTGTAAATAGGTGATGTCTTTAAATCCGTGAAAAAGAGGTTGTTTGGATAAAATGAAAGTAGTGAAAGAACAGACGATAAAAACGAAAGACAAGAAGATGGAATCCACGCTTTTGATAGACGGTGTCATAGTGGGAATATTAGCGGGATTTGTCGGAGTCGTGTACAGAATTCTCATAGATTACAGTGGAAAGACGACTGATTTTTTCGTGAGGAAAACCGAAGAAAGCTATTTATATATATTTGGATTGATCATATTGTTGACAGTGTTAGGACTCATGTCCAGTCGGATAATTTCAAAGGATAAGTATGTGGGAGGTAGCGGAATTCCTCAGGTTGCCGCAGAAGTAACCGGCAGAATAAAAACCAATCCTATAAGGATTCTGATTTTAAAATTGACAGGAGGAACGGTATCGGCTCTGGGAGGCTTGTCTTTAGGCCGTGAAGGTCCGTCAATTCAATTGGGAGCCATGAGCGGCAAACTTGTGGCGAGGCTTTTCAAGAGAACAAAGATAAGGGAGAACTACCTTATGACCAGCGGAGCCAGTGCAGGGTTGTCAGTGGCATTTCATGCCCCTTTGGCAGGAGTTCTGTTTTCCATGGAAGAAATTCATAAAAACGTCTCTAAAAAATTAATAATATCGTGCTTTAGTGCAGCTGTAGTAGCTGATATAATAAGTCAGTTGATCTTCGGGTTCAAACCCGTGTTCTCATTTCCTGAAATAGAGAGAGTTTCCATCTCCACATATCCTTACATAGTGTTGCTGGGCATTGTACTGGGACTGTTCGGAACAGTCTACAACAAAGTGATGAAAGGTATGTTCGATCTTTATAAGAAGTTCAACGTATCCGTCAAAATAAGACCCTTCGTAGCGTATGCGGCATCAGGAATCATGTTTTTCGTATATCCACAGGTTCTGGGCAGCGGGCATAATCTTGTGGAAATGCTGCTGTACAGTAAATATACTATATATGGATTGGCGATATTGTTTTTTCTCAAGATGGGATTTTCACTGGTGTCGTTTACGTCAGGAGTGCCCGGAGGAATTTTTCTGCCGATTTTGGTCCAGGGGGCAATTTTGGGATGTCTGTTCGGAACGGTTTTAGGTGGAAACAATCTTGGTTTGTACGTTATAATATCCATGTCCGGTTACTTGACAGCCGTAGTTAGAAATCCCCTGACATCAGTGGTTTTAATCTTTGAAATGACCAGGAGTTTAAACGGATTTCTCCCCTTGGCTGTGACCTGTCTCGTATCGTATTTTACGGCGAACCTGATTGGAACAAAACCGGTATATGAATATCTGTTGGACAGAGTTTTGGACAAGGAGGACGACAGCAAAGAGCAGGCAGTGGAAGTTGAAATAGTCACTGTCGTGGAAGCCGGAAGTCCGGTTGTAGGCAAGAAGATCAGGGAGCTGAAATGGTTGGAAGGAAGCATAATCGTGCAGATTGATCGCGGCGGCAAGTTGATGCTGCCAAAGGGAGATACGACTATAAGGCAAAATGATAAGTTGACACTTCACCTACCACCTGCAAATGCCGACGAGATAATAAGCAGCATTGAAAAAATGTGATAGCAGATGTGATTTTATAGAGAAGAGGTTGGTGAAAGTGAGAAATATAGCCGGAAGAATAACAGGGTATAGCATTTTAAGGGTATTATTGATTGAAGTTGTCGTGTTTTTGGTTCGAGCATTGCCGATGTGGCTTACAGTGGCATCGGTGTTTTTGGTATTGATCATCGTGTGGAACATATTGAAGTTTCAATTTATGTATTTATTTTTTCTCGCTGCCGCAGGTCTCATATTGATGGTGTTCATCGGCAACCGGCTGGCAAAGTACTCTCAGGATAAAATCATGTGGCTTAACGGAAAGCAATTTTTATGGTATATAGACGGAGAGTTATACTATTTGAAAACGTATACGGACAGGTTTCACAAGGGGATCAACAGCGCAAAAATAGCCAGAATAGCGGGAGTGGAAAAGCGCTTTTTTTCATGGAGGTTAAATTGCGATTACATGGGACATATCGATGTATATGAAAGAGAATTGAACCTTGAAAGAGAAATAGATGATTTGATGAAATTAAAAGGCAGAAAACAAAATTCAAAATTAGTCAGAGGCAATATCGTAATAAAGCGATGCTATAGAAAATGCAGCGAGCAGAAGATAGAAGAAATATTCGAAAAGTTGAAAATTAAGGCGTAGTAAAGAGAGTATTCATAGGCGTTCAGTTATTCAATTTTTTTATATTGTTTAATTACGATTTTACGAGAACGTGAATTATATGAGCATCAATGTATAAAATAAGAGAAAGAGAGCGTTTCAATCAAAGAAAAGCATCCATATAAAGAAGAACATTTTTGAAAACGAGCAGTTCTTCAACAGAGAGAAGTGTTTTGATAGAGAGCAGGGATTTGATAAAGAGCAGTGCTTCGATAAAGATGAGAATTTTGATAAAAAAAGCGCTGTAGCAAAGAGGAGCGTATAGGATTCACCGAACGAGAGAAGTCGATATGAGATAAAAAATGTATCGCTTCCAGGAGAGAAGCATTCCGAAAAAAATGGGATGTTTTAAGAACAGACTTGGTACAGTTTTCAAAGAAAATCATCTACGTGAAGACAGCATGAAAGCAGCTGAAGTTCAGTCTGAAAAATCTCATGCGAAAAGTGAAAAACTTTCCCGTGTCTCCAACTGTAATGTATTGAAAAACAAAAGTAACTGGTATATAATATAAATTCAAAAGATTAGAGAATTTTAAGAGAATTTCATCATAATTTTATGTTGTAATTCACGTTGAATTCACAAGGATATCTATCAAAATTTTCGGGTGTGAAATTTTAGAGTGTGAGAAGCTTGAAAAGCTATCACAGAATATATTAAGGAGGAATTATGGCACAGTATTTCAATGAACCGTCGAGAACTTTTAATGAGTACCTACTGATTCCGGGTTACTCTTCTAAGGAGTGCAGAGTGGAGAACGTATCCCTGAGAACACCTCTCGTAAAGTTTAAAAAGGGAGAAGAACCTGCACTTTCAATGAACATTCCATTGGTTTCAGCAGTCATGCAGGCGGTTTCAGATGATAAAATGGCAGTGGCACTGGCAAAGGAAGGCGGCATATCGTTCATTTTCGGTTCGCAGCCAATTGAAAGCCAAGTGGAAATGATAAAAAGAGCCAAAGATACCAAAGCCGGATTTGTAACTTCCGATGCCAACATAAGACCGGATCAGACGCTGAAAGATTTACTTGAACTCAAGGAGAGAACCGGTCACAGCACAACAGCTGTAACAGAGGACGGGACAGCTGACGGAAAGCTGATTGGACTGGTAACTTCCAGAGATTACAGAGTCAGCAGGATGAGCCCGGATACAAAAATTGAAGAATTTATGACTCCTTTTGAGAAGTTGGTATATGCGGAATCTGGAGTTACTCTCAGCGAGGCGAACGATATTCTGTGGGATAACAAGTTAAATGCCTTGCCGATAGTGGATAAAAATCAGAGGTTAACCCATTTCGTGTTCAGGAAGGATTACGACAGTCACAAGGCGAATCCGAATGAGCTTTTAGATCATCACAAAAGATATATTGTCGGTGCGGGGATCAACACGAGGGACTATGAAGAGAGGATTCCTGCCCTGGTGGAAGCCGGCGTCGATGTTATCTGCATAGATTCTTCGGAAGGATTTTCCGAGTGGCAGACGGACACTTTGAAATTCGTCAGAGAAAAATACGGCGATACCGTCAAAATAGGTGCGGGAAACGTAGTCGACGGCGATGGATTCAGGTATCTTGCAGAAGCCGGTGCGGACTTCATAAAAATCGGTATCGGTGGAGGTTCTATCTGCATAACCAGAGAGCAAAAGGGCATAGGCAGAGGTCAGGCTTCGGCGGTTCAAGATGTAGCGAAGGCTAGAAATAAGTACTTTGAAGAGACCGGCATATACATTCCTATTTGCTCCGACGGCGGAATCGTTTACGATTACCATATGACCTTGGCTCTCGCCATGGGTGCGGACTTCATAATGCTGGGAAGGTACTTTGCGAGATTTGATGAAGCTCCCGGACAGAGAGTTAACCTGAACGGAAGCTATGTTAAAGAGTACTGGGGCGAGGGTTCAGCCCGTGCCAGAAACTGGCAGAGATACGATATGGGCGGAGATAAGAAGTTGAGCTTTGAAGAAGGTGTCGATTCCTATGTTCCATATGCGGGAAAGCTGTCTGATAACGTTAGACAATCTCTGCAAAAAGTGAAGTCTACCATGTGCAACTGCGGAATACTGACAATTCCTGAGCTGCAGAAGAACGCCAAGATGACTTTAGTTTCAGCGACTTCCATAGTAGAAGGCGGCGCTCACGACGTGATAACCAAGGAAACTACGGGCAGCGGTTCAAACAGATAAGCTCGGTTGAAATCTGAATTTAGAGGATCGAATGTTGAAATGCGACGGATTATGAGCTTTGCTGTAAAAGTCTGCTCTGAGTTTTGCGAATTGAATGTTGAAGTTCGGCTTAGCCATATGCAACATTGTCCGTTCGCCTATGGACAGATATCGGGCACATTGAACATTCGAATAGAAAATATTGAAATAAATTACAAATAGAGGAAACTTACCATGATGAAACATGAGAAAATTTTGGTAATGGATTTTGGGGGACAGTATGCTCAACTCATTGCGAGAAGAGTCAGAGAGCTGAATGTTTATGCGGAGATAAAACCCCATACGTTTACCGTGAAGGAAATTGAAGAGATGAATCCGAAGGGAATAATCTTTACAGGGGGACCAAACAGCGTCTATGGAGAATCAGCGCTCGCTTACGATGAAAAGCTGTTCCAACTGAACATCCCAATCTTGGGAATATGCTACGGAGCCCAGCTGATGGCCCACTCTCTGGGTGGAAAGGTTGAAACGGCACCGGTCAGCGAGTACGGAAAAACTGAAATAGACGTGGATAAAAATTCGTTTTTAATGGGCGAAGTTTCCGCCAAGACCATAATGTGGATGAGCCATACGGATTATATAGCACAGGTCCCAAGAGGATTTAAAAAAATTGCCGGCACTCCCGTGTGTCCGGTTGCGGCTATGGAAGATACGGAAAGGGGCTTTTACGCAACTCAGTTCCATCCGGAAGTAATGCATTCCGTGGAAGGAATGAAAGTTTTCAAAAAGTTCGTAAAAGATGTTTGCAGGTGCAGCGGAGATTGGAGGATGGACTCCTTTGTGGAAGAATCCATCAAAGAAATCAAGGCAAAGGTAGGCGATGGAAAGGTTTTGTGTGCCCTGTCAGGCGGTGTCGATTCATCGGTAGCTGCAGTTATGCTCAGCAAAGCTGTGGGCAAACAATTGACCTGTGTTTTCGTCGACCACGGTCTGCTGAGAAAAGACGAGGGAGACCAGGTTGAAGCGGTTTTCGGAGAAGCCGGTAAGTACGATTTAAACTTCATCAGAGTGAATGCCCAAGAGAGATTTTACGAAGCTCTAAAGGGAGTATCCGAACCTGAGAAAAAGAGAAAAATCATAGGTGAGCTTTTCATCAGAGTCTTTGAAGAAGAGGCGAAGAAAATCGGAGCCGTCGACTTCCTCGTGCAGGGGACCATTTATCCCGATATCGTAGAAAGCGGTTCGGGACACAGCGCTACGATTAAGAGCCACCACAACGTAGGCGGCTTGCCGGAACACGTGGACTTCAAGGAAATCATCGAGCCGCTCAGAGACCTTTTCAAAGATGAAGTCAGAAAATCCGGTTTGGAACTTGGACTTCCTGAATACTTGGTGCTCAGACAACCTTTCCCGGGACCGGGATTGGCTGTGAGGATCATCGGAGAAGTTACACCTGAGAAAGTTAAAATCGTCCAGGAAGCCGATGCAATCTACCGCGAAGAAGTGGAAAAAGCAGGCATCTCAAGAGACATAGGTCAGTACTTTGCAGCCCTCACAAATATGAGATCGGTAGGAGTAATGGGAGACTTTAGAACTTACGATTATGCTATCGCCCTGAGGGCAGTTCTAACCTCGGACTTCATGACAGCAGAAGCAGCACAGCTCCCCTGGGAAGTCCTGGAAGTCGCCACCCGCAGAATCGTCAACGAGGTGGACCATGTAAACCGCGTGCTGTATGACTGCACAGGCAAACCACCGGGAACTATTGAGTTGGAATAGTTAAAAACAGGCTGTAAAGCCTTATAAATAGCCGTTTTGTGAGTGTCGTGCTTGCAAAATGCTTGCAGATTTTATTATTGCATATAAAAACGCTAATCGGTATATATGGCTGATTAGCGTTTTGTTCATATAAAAAAATCCTTTTGAAAATATATTTATCAAGTTTTAATCAAGTCTACTCATCAGCATATTAAATTTCATGTGACCATAATGATCCAATTTTTTACCACTATTTATAATATTACAAATAGCATGTATATAATCTGAACCATCTGGTAAAAATCTCTTATATTTCTCGATTCTAACACAGTCATTTTCATAAATCGTATAAAATTGGAAAGAATTGAAAAATTCTGACATTCTTTCGATATCATTTGGAATTAAAAATTCATTTTTAAATTCAATAGAATCATAATGCTTATTAATCAGTTCCTCATACTTTTTTATATACGATTCTTTGCGAATTTGTTCATAGGCGATTTTGCCTATATGGTTAAATAGTGCATTGATCTTTTCATTCTCATCAAGGCAATTATAATTATGAAAATTTTTTAAGTTTTCTATTTGTTTAGTAATATCAATTTTGTATTGTGTTTTAATAATATCCATATCCTTATAGTTTCTAGGTGTTAAATCATCTTTGAGTGTTTCATCTAGAGGCTCATTCATCTCTACAACATTAGCATACGATTTATCTATATATTTGGTATACTTATCAGATAAAAGTACATAAAATTGAAAAGTGTTAAAAAGTTCGATATATGCATACAAATATATGCCGTTATTAAAAATTCGAACTACATGGTAAATTTTTTCTGTTTGGTATTTTTCCATTACATTGTCAAATAAGGATAGCGGAATAAATGGAATAACAACAGGTTTTTCAACAAATTTTTTGGTAGTATTATTAAATACTTTTTCTAAACGGCTAACTGGTAAACCGCAGTGAATTGCGTAATTAAATGCTATTTTAGAAAAACCCATTTTAAATGCAATGTTATCAAGATCGAAATGATAATATAGTGTCTCAAATTTCCCTTTTTTATATTCTACATGTTGAGCATTTCTGTCTTCTAATTTAACTATCTTACTTCCTTTATATGTTGCAGTATACAAATTTCCCTCTTGATCACGCACAGTTCCAGTATAGATTGTTCCTTTTGTTTTTCTTGTCTTATGCATTTTGATCTTACTTACAATAGGTGCAAATATCTTAGTAAATGCTTTATCATTATTTGAACCACATGATTCATTACATGACTTACAGTATATTTCGTCATCTTCAAGACTTCCACCAATTGCATTATGGATAATATGCTCTTTAGACTTATTTTGAACACTTAATAGTTCTCCACAAATAACACATTTTTTCATTATTAATTACTCCAAATATTAATTGTTCTTAACTTATTACATAACTAACCCCAAAATTATCTAATTTATTCTTACAGTAAGTTATTCTCTTTCAAGTATTCAATTCTCTTCTTCAGAATCTCATCTCTTGAAAGTTCTTCAAACTCTTTCTGTGTTAGTGGCAGAGAATAGTATTCTACGGATTTATTTTTCATAGAATCAAACTGTTCTTTTGTAATAGAATAAGACTTCAAATCAAACAGATTATCAGACAGTTCTTTTAAGATATTACATACATCAGCATTAAAAGGATGCTCTTTGTCATTACCATAAAATACAAGCTTAGCATTCCATTTGTTTTCATCCGTTTCAATATCATTAGGGAACTTGTCTTCCACAATTATTTCAAATCCGATTTCTTTTTTCATTGCCAGTTCATACATAAACAATACAAAATCTCTCATGCTTGAAAGACCGAAAGTGCAGTTACTTCTTCCGGCAAGCCAATCTAAAGATACATTGCATTTATCGGCAATATCTATCAGCACATCAATTGTAGGATTGTTCTTTCCGTTTTCGTATGCAGACATTGACGGTTGCGGTATTCCTAAAAATTCTGCAAACTCCTTTTGTGTTTTTTTATTTATAGAACGAAGATATTTCAAACGTTCCGATACAGTTTTATTATTCATATTATAATCTCCTATATTTATTATATATTATTATATCAAATCGTATACTAAAAATAAAGAGAAATTCTGATAAAAACTACAAATAGATATTGACATATATTATATGAATTATTATACTAATATATATCGCAAGTTCAAATAAACGAAGAAGGAGGAAAAATATGAGAAAGATGTATGTTGATGCTGATGAAGTCAGCAAAGATTGGGGAGTTTCCAAACCCAAAGCATACAAAATGATAAAAGAATTAAATGAGAGAATGCTAAAAGACAATCCGAACCTGATAGTGATTGCAGGTAAGGTTAATCGAAAATTTTATGAAGAAAACTGTTATGGACAAACGAAAGAAGTATAGGAGGTGATGATGTGTCAGCCAGCAAGGATAAAGAAAGAGGTACATGGAAAATCTATTTAAGATATGTTGATTGGCAAGGGATGAAACAGATTCACACAAAGCGTGGATTTGCTACAAAGAGAGAGGCTTTGGAGTATGAACGAGAGTTTTTGGCAAGCAAGTCGAGAGATTTGAATATGATTTTTGAGTCATTTGTTGAAATCTATTTGAATGATTTAAGACCGAGAATCAAATACAACACATACTTGACAAAGGTGCATATTATAGAAACAAAAATAATCCCATACTTTGCCAAAAAATCTATAGCTGAAATAACGGCTCCGGATATTTTACAATGGCAAAATGAGTTACTCAAAAAGTCTGATGGTGAAAGTAAGTCATATTCTCAAACATATTTGAGAACGATTCAAAATCAACTAAATGCGATTCTTAACCATGCAAATAAATATTACGGATTAACAAGCAATCCCGCTCATAAAACAACTAAGATGGGAAAATCAAAGGCACAGGAAATGTTGTTTTGGACGAAAGAGGAGTATGAAAAATTTGCTGAAAGTATTAAAAGCAAGCCAGCTTCATATTATGCCTTTGAGATTCTTTATTGGTGTGGCATTAGAGAGGGTGAATTGCTTGCACTTACAAAAGATGATTTTGACCTTGAGAAAAAAAGTCTAACTATTAGCAAATCATTTCAAAGGTTAAAAGGAAAAGATTATATTACAAGTCCAAAGACAGAAAAAAGTAATAGAGTAATTCAACTACCACAATTTCTATGTGATGAAATGTCTGATTTCTTCGGAATGTATTATCATCCGGATCCAAAGGCAAGGCTATTTACATTTACAAAATCATATTTACATCATGAAATGGATAGAGGCTGTAAATTATCAGGAGTAAAAAGAATCAGAGTTCATGATTTAAGACATTCTCATGTTGCTTACTTGATAGAGCAGGGTTTTTCTCCTGTGGTAATTGCAGAAAGATTAGGTCATGAAAGTATCTCAATAACCTTAAACTATGCACATTTATATCCGTCAAAGCAGTTGGAAATCATTGAAACGATAGAGAAAGAAAGGAATTAAATTGATTAAGATGAGTAAGATATTTAAAAGAGAAAGTCTACAGTCAAAAGGTAGAAAACTGAAAGTCGATAACAACAGAAAAAGAAATATTATAGTGAATTTCAGAATGTCTCCGGAAGAAAAAAGTTTATTGGAAGAGAAAATAGCATTATCAGGATTAAACAAACAGGATTATATGATTCAAATGAGCATAAATCATAAAGTTGAGGTATTTGGAAATATAAGAGTATTTGATGAACTGAAAACGAAACTGAAGATGCTTGAAGATTATTTTAAAAATGTTAATTTGGGCTGCGATATTGAAGAAAATAAACTTGAACTTCTGGCATATATTCTGGAAATGTTTGAAACGGTGAATAGAAATAAAAATGACTCTACCTACGGCAATAGATAGAGCCAAGAAGCAACCTGATAAGATTGCAAATCTCAAATAACATTTTATCAGGTTGTACTTCTATCATCAACATGATTATGGAGGTAATAACGATGAATAAAGAAAAATATATTAACAATATTCCACAGGAATTAAAAGAATGCAAGCAATGGTTATGGTTTAAGATTTATCATAACCAAGACAAAAATGGGAATACAAAAACTGTAAAAATTCCAATTAGTCCAATCACTTATGAAGCAAATGAATGGAACAAAAAAGAGAACTGGACAGATTTTGAAACTGCTTTAGAGGGACTAGAAAGAAGCGGCTGTGATGGACTATCATTTGTCTTAACTGAAGATGATCCGTTTGTCTGCATTGATTTAGATAATGTTAAGGACAGCTTTGAGGATGTGCAAGACATCATAAGTGATTTTGGCGAAACATATAAGGAAATTTCCGTATCGGGCAACGGAGTCCACATATTTGCCAAGGGCAGAATTCATAAGAATATCAACAATCAAGCTGATCATTTTGAAATGTATAAATCAAATAAGTGCATTGCTATGACCGGTGATGTCATAGGAACTTGCACAGAAGTAAAGAATGAACAATATAAGTTAAACCTTTACTATGAAAAATATGCCATTAAAGAAACGATTAGAGAGCGAATTTCATACTATAAAAGCATAGATAGTGATGTGCCGGATATTGAAGGGATTTTAAAGGCAGTGTATATGACTAATCGCAAAGGCAGAGAGCTTTTTAGAGGCGAATATTCCACAGGTGATGCAAGCAAAGACGATTTTCAATTGCTTCTTATCTTAAACAGCTTTACACATGGAAATGCAGATTTAATGCTTGAGATCTTCCTGAAATCATCATTGAACCGAATGGGTGATATGAGTAAAAGAAGAAATGAGGCAGCATATATTAAATACTTAAATCAAAGTATTCAGAAGGCACAGGAAGTCGGCGGAACGAATTATTGGGATTATAACTATCACAGAAAAACAAGGGAGGCAGTTCGTTGAAAGCATATACGATAGATACTGAGTTTGATGCCTCTGATAAGTATATTGTTGACAATATTATTGCAAGAAAAAGCATTACATTGATTGTAGCTTCACCCAAAAAAGGTAAGACGGCATTGGGACTTAATCTTGGGATATGTATCAATGAAGGAATTGATTTTCTTGAAAACAAGGTGCGTAAAACAAATGTTGTTTACTATTGTAACGAACTATCCGGAAAACTTATTCAAGAAAGAATTAAGAGATTAGATATACCTTGTTCAAAAACTATGAAATTTTATGAAGGCACAAGTTATGTAGACTTTGGTGAGTTTGAAAGAATTATAAAATCTGATGTTGAATTGGGTTATGAGGTGTTCGTAGTGGATACCTTTTCTAAGATAAAATATGACAGAAAATATAATGCTAATGACTACAATGACACCTATGAAGTAATGGCTAAGTATTATGAGCTTATAGAAAAATATGGTTGCACTTTTATTATGATGTATCACACAAAAAAGGATTCATCTATCAAAAGTGTGAGTGAAAAAGTGATAGGTTCTCAAGCATTATCCGGTTCAGTAGACACCATAATAGCTATTAATAAATCATCGGAATTTGATACAGAGTTTAGCTTAGATGTAACCAGTAGGCTTTTTGAATCAAGAGTATATCAAGTAAAAATTCATCCGTCAAAAAAGATATTGGAGTTAGATAAAATAGATCCGATTGAAATGTTAGAACCGTCCATTCAAAGATTAGTCCAACTTATGCCTAAATTAAAAGAAATAGATGGAACAATAGTTGATATTTGCTCAAAGATAAAATTAGAGATAGAGAGTCCGCAACAATTCGGCAAGACCTTAAATCGTAATAAAGATATTCTCAGGAAAAATGGAATCAGCATTACAATGAAGCGAGGAAAAAACAACAATAACTATCAAGTTAAATATAATTCAGAGGATGTGATTTATTAAAATGCCGTTCAAACCGTTCGTACCGTTTGATGTTTCGTATATAAGAGAATGTCGTACGGTATGAACGGTGCAAACGGTAAATGAAGAATTTACACCTATTTTTTCTGTGCAAGTTAAAGATGAATTTATAAAAATCATGAATTATAGGTAGATAGCAAGCATATACTTTTTGACCACAGTCATAAAAGTAGGCTTGTAAGCTGTCAATTCAGCTTAATCAATTTTACCCTCGCCTAATTATCTCAGCAACTCAAATAAATTTTCGTTGGAGATAATTGGCTGGGGCAGACCCTAGGGAAAACCCTAAGACCCCGAAAAAGAAAGGAGTGATGAAAAATGGCAAAGACTGTTAATCGTAAAAACAACTGTACTATTCATTTTATGGTGAATGAAGAAGATATGAATGAGCTTAACCGAAGATTTGAATTGACCAATTTCAAGAGTAAACGGGAGTTTTATAGAGACAGTATTTTCAAGAATAGAATTATCAGCATTGATTTATCCAGTGAGTTTAGAAAACAATTGAGGGAATTATCTTCCCTTGTCAGTCGTAACTCGGCGAACCTGAATCAGATTGCAAAGGCAGTAAACAGTACGGGAGTTATCTATAAAAATGATATTGAATTAATCTATTCCGGATTAAAACTGGAGTTGTCATTTCTTGCAGAATTTAGAGAAAAAGTTTCCGACTATATCATCAACAAGGTAATAAGCTGATGGCAGTTACGAAGATACATCCGATTAAAACAACACTGAAAAAGGCAATAGACTATATCTGTAACGGAGATAAAACCGATGATGAAATCTATGTTACAACCCACTTGTGCAGCAGAGAAAATGCTCACAAGGAATTTGAAATTACCAAGAAACAGTTTGGCTCAAGGACAAAAACTTTAGCCCATCATTTAATCCAATCCTTCGTTCCGGAAGAAGTCAGTTTTGAAGAAGCACATCAAGTGGGAATCGAACTTTGCGAAAAGATTTTAGAGGGCAAATATGAATATGTCTTAGCAACGCATATCGACAAAGACCATATCCACAATCACATAATTTTTAACTCCATAGATGTTGATGAGGGCAAAGTTTACCATTCCTACTATGGCTCATATATGAATATTCGAAATCAGAGTGACAGGTTGTGCAAGGAACATAATTTATCGGTAATAGATGTTGAAACGCAAAAGGAAATCAACGAGATTAAGCGAAGAAAATTTGTGAATTGGTATGACTGGAATGAAGATAAAAAAGGTAAAAGTTATAAATCAAGACTTCAATTTGATATGGATAGAGTAATCCAAAAAGCAATAAACTGGGAACATTTTCTTAAAATAATGGAACAATATGGATATGAAATCAAGTTTGGAAAGCATATTGCTTTCAAACAGAAAAATCAGCAGAGATTTACCAGAGCGAAAACCATAGGGACTAATTACACAGAAGAAAAAATCAAAGAAAGAATCCGAAATAAAGACAAAGAAATAGGAGAGTTGGTTGATAAAACTAAATATGGAAATCAGGATTGGGTAGTTCATACCAACATGCAAGTAGCATCTAAAATTCTATTAAAAATAAGAGATAAAGGCTTTAACTCTATGGAAGCATTGGAAAAAGGAATCCAAAAAATATCATTTCAAAAAAATGAATTAAAGCGAGAATTTGACAAACTTTCGTGGGAACAAAAGAGGATAAAAGAAGTAGTAAAGCATATTCAAATCTGTATCAGCAAAAGAGAACATTACGAAGGCTATCGTAAAAATCCGAACGATAAAATTTATATGATGATGAACAGAAAAGATGTAGAAGTTTATCAGAAGTCTTATGAAGAGATAGATATTTTTCTTAAGCAATTTCCACATTTAAAAGATGTAGTTTTGGGAGAGATGAGGAGCAAATCTGGTAAAAACCTTTTTCGAAAGTTAAATGAGCATTCCAAGGATTTGGGATTAAAACAAGAAAGGATATTGAGACAGCATGATTCTTTAATGGAGGAGTTTACTGAGCTGAAACACCTTAAGAATAATATGGATGATTATCTCGGTAGAGAACAAAGGACAGAGAAAAAGCCGAGGGAAAGCATCCTGAAACAAATTAAAGAAATCAGGGAAGAAGATCGGGAAAGAAAGTCACCTAAAAATCGAGGTATTGAAAGATAAAATCGGGATTTCATTTTTAACAAAAAAATGTTATAATAAAATGTAGAATTTCTATGCGAATAAATAGGAAAGAGGAGTATTATGAAATTTTCATATAACAAATTATGGAAGTTGTTAATTGACAGAGATATGAATAAAGGTGATTTGCAAAGATTGATAGAGACTGGTCCGTCAACAATTTCGAGAATGGGACGTAATGAACCTGTAAGACTTGAAATATTAGGCAGAATATGTGAGAGATTAGATTGCAACATCGAAGATATTATTGAATACGAAAGAGGACAAGAAAATGTATAAATCAATAGATTTATTTGCAGGCATTGGAGGTATAAGGCTTGGCTTTGATCAAGCATTCGGTGATGCTATCAAAACAGTTTTTATAAGTGAATGGGATGAAAAAGCTGTTGAAACTTACAAAGCTAATTTTAATGATAGCGCTGATGTAGTCGGAGATATTACCAAAGTCGATGAAAAGGAAATCCCGGAGCATGACATATTGCTTGCGGGCTTTCCTTGTCAGGCATTTTCTCTTGCAGGACATAAGAAAGGGTTTGAAGATGCAAGAGGCACATTATTTTTTGACGTTGCGAGAATTATAAAAAGACATAGACCTAAAGTGGTGTTTTGTGAAAATGTTAAGAATCTTGTTAACCATGATAGAGGTCGCACATTTCAGGTGATTAGAAATATTTTGGAAGAATTGGGATATGCGGTGTTTTATCAAGTTTTGAACAGTAAGGATTTCGGAGTTCCGCAAAATAGAGAAAGGATATATATTGTAGCATTCAGGAATGACATAGCACCTTCGGATTTTGTATTCCCTCAAAAAACCGATGATACAAAAGTTATAAAAGATATCATTGAAGAGAAGGAAGTGTCTTCAAAATATTATTTATCTACAGCATATCTGGCATCGTTAAAAAGACACAAAGAAAGGCATGTTTCAAAGGGAAACGGCTTCGGATATGAAATCAGAGAAGCAACTTCCGTGGCGGGAGCTATTGTATGCGGTGGAATGGGAAGAGAGAGAAATCTTATCATAGATGAGCGTTTGACGGACTTTACTCCGGTTACTCATATTAAAGGCGAGGTCAATCGGGAATTCATTCGTAAAATGACTCCGAGAGAATGGGCAAGACTTCAAGGTTTTCCCGATGAATTTAAATTGCCAGTTGCGGATACACATTTATATAAACAGTTCGGAAATTCGGTAACGGTTCCCGTCATACGTGCAATTGCCGAACAGATCAAATCGTACCTTGAAAAGGAAAAGCTGGAAATGAAACCAAGAGAGGAATCATATAAACAGATTGCTATTGCGTGGAGGTAGTGTTAATGCTTACAGGGAATAAAGGAGAATGGTCGGAAATATATGTTTTGTTAAGACTTTTGGCTGACGGAAAGATATATGCAGCCGACAGTGAATTGAATAAATTGGAGGATGTATATTTTCCCATTATTAGAATAATTAGAGAAGAAAACAAAGGTGAAATTAAAGAATATACCGCCGGAGAAATAATATCAATATATATTAACGGATCAAAAGTAAAAGAGTTGCCTGCAACAGAATTTGAAACAGAATCTGAATATCTATTGAACGAAATTAACAGTAAAGCTTCAAAAGGAGCATTTTCAGTAGAAAAAACGCAGAATTTTATGGATAAAATTTTGTGTTATAAGCTGTCGGCACCTGCGACGGACAAAAGTGATATTACAATTAAAATAATCGATATAAATACTGGATACAGCCCTACGGTAGGGTTTTCCATAAAATCAGAATTGGGTTCTTCCCCTACTCTGTTAAATGCAGGGAAAACCACAAACTTTATTTATAAAATCATCCACAGTTATCCCGACTTGGTTCGAGAAGCAAATGAAATATATATCGTATCGGCAGGTAAAAATCACACGGATGTCAGAGGGCGTATCAATAAAATAATTGACGAAAACGGACAATTGAAATATTGGAAAATGAATAATCAGACTTTTAGCGATAATTTAGTATTGATTGACAGCAATATGGACAGAATTATAGCCGAAACTCTTTTATACTTTTATAAAGATGGAATCAGCAATTGTGATGATATGGTTGCAAAACTTGAACGTGAAAATCCTATGAACTACGGTAATGTAAATGCTTATAAGTATAAGTTCAAGAAATTCCTGACAGCTGTAGCATTGGGCATGAAGCCTGCTACAGTTTGGGACGGTTTAGATGAGGCTACAGGAGGATACATTGTAGTTACAAAGGAAGGTAATGTTCTTGCATATCATATATACAACAGAAATTACTTTGAAGAATACTTATTGAAGAACACAAAATATGAAACGGCATCCACTTCAAGGCATGGTTTTGGAGAAATATATAGTGAGAACGGGGAAGATTTTATTAACTTAAATTTGCAGGTGAGATTCAGATAATGAAGAAAAAGAAGCCCATGACCAGAAGTCAAAATATGGCAAGAGTGAAAAGTAAAAATACAAAACCTGAAGTTTTCCTGAGAAAACTTCTGTGGCATAAGGGGTTCAGATATAGATTAAACTATAAGGAGTTGCCTGGAAGTCCTGATTTATATATTCCTAAATACAAAGTTGCTATCTTTGTAAACGGTTGCTTTTGGCACATGCATGAAAATTGCAGGTATTCATCCATCCCTAAGAATAATCATGATTTTTGGAAAAACAAATTGGAAGGGAATGTTGAAAGAGATAAGCAAAACTACATCAAACTTGAAAACATGGGCATTAAAGTAATCGTTGTTTGGGGTTGTGAAATTAAACAGATGATGAAAGATGAAATAATTGCTACGGAGAAAGTAGATAGTCTTGTACATGAGATTATCAAGTTGTAGTAAAAAAGAAATAGGAAGCGTATTGAATATATTTGGAATAAATCACTGTTAACAAAGGGATTAAAAATGGCTAGGATATATTATATTTGATAGAGCTTTTAAAGTTTAGAAAAATCAAAAAGAAGATATACTCTTGGATGTAACAACAATGTATATAGAAGAAACCCGGATAGGTTTTAGATTAGGAGGAAGTATAAGTGAAGCTAAATCCAAATTCAAAGAATGCTATTAAACCATTTAAGCATCTTAAACATTTATTTATATCTAAAAATACAGATGATGGATTTTTAGATTTATTTTTACTTCCTATTAATGCAAGGAATTTTGATTATAATTCTGTTTCTGAAAATCTAATGGAATCTGTTGCCGATTACGCCTTATCATGGAAGATTAGAGATAAATATAAAGATAAGGCAATGACTCTGAGTAGGAAAGCAAGAGAAAAATTTAAGGAAGCTGCAAAAAATGATGGAGAGCTAGGAGAATTACTATTGTTTTGTTTTTTGGAGGGGCATTTAGATGCTCCTAAGATATTAACAAAACTAGAATTAAAAACATCTAATCAGCTTTATGTAAATGGGTCAGATGGAGTGCATTTGAAGAAACTCTCAGATAAAAAATATCAACTGATTTTTGGTGAGTCTAAGACTTATGATGATTTGAATCGTGCATTTGATAATGCTTTTAAATCAATTGGTGAGTTTGTTAATGAGGTAAATGCAAAAGGTAATGATAAAAGTGGTATAAACTTTGAAAAGGGATTAATATCCAGCAATATAGAGTCGGATATTTTTGAAAAAGATGAGGAAGAAATTTTGAATGTGCTTTTATATCCAGAAGAAAAAGCAAACTACAAATTTTCTTTAGATGATGCTTTTTCAATATTTATTGGTTACGAGATAGACATAAAAGATGAGCAACAGAAATGCTCAAATGATGAATTTCCTATTGAAATAGAGGGGAAAATTGTAAATCAGATAGAGACTTATAAAGGTAATGTTTATAAATTAATTCAAAAATATGGTTTAATGGGATACACCTTTTATGTATTTATAATGCCATTTACTAATATTGACGAGAATAGGAAAAAGATATTAAAAAAGGTGCTTGAATAATGAATATAATGCAGAAAATGTCTAATAGGGCATATGAAGATCCATATTTAAGGAATTTAATTCATAAATTGGAAACCGATTATTGTAGAAAATTTTATACAAACTCAAGTCAGTTAATGCTAAATGAAAAAGAAATTTTACACTTATTACGATTTTCGGATATTTTATGCAGATCTGAAGAAAGTATGCATAGAAATTTATCTCTAAAAATAATAAGTTTACTTTTGGAATTAGAAGATGTTAGTACATCAGAATATTTTCGGATTATTGCTGCTAATACATTGGTCAAGTTAGGAAATTTCCCATCGTTACCAATTATTGATAGAGATGGAAAGTATTTAAAGGTTGACGAAATTAGAAATGACTATATTCTAAAAGGACTAATGCAAGCATCTCCATTAGGTAAGCCATTTACAGACGCACAATATAATGTGTTTGAAGAAATGAAGAAAAGAAATCATTATAGCTTTTCTGGCAGCACATCTTTTGGTAAATCGTTCATTTTTGAGGCGTTTACAAAATATATAATAAAAGAACATAACAAAACCGATAATATTGCATTTATTGTTCCAACTAAAGCACTTA
This sequence comes from Eubacterium brachy ATCC 33089, assembly GCA_000488855.1. GTDB lineage: Bacteria > Bacillota > Clostridia > Peptostreptococcales > Anaerovoracaceae > Gallibacter > Gallibacter brachus. The sequence continues at coordinate 45,677 of KI535279.1, forward strand.
TAAATCAAGTTGGGAATAGGTTGAAAGAGATTGTAGATGAGTTTGGATATAAGGTTACTACTACACCGGTTATTCCTAAAGTTTTTTTAAATCAAGATAATAAATATATTTTTGTATTTACAGCTGAGAGATTAATCTTATATTTTACAGATAAAAATAATCCCCAAATTGACTATCTTTTTGTAGATGAAGCTCATAAATTGCTTAGCAAAAAGGATACGAGAACACCATTACTTTATCATGCATTAGTATTAGCCAAGAGGAAAAGTGTCAATATATATTTTGCATCTCCTAACATACCTAATGCGGATGTTTTTTTAGAGATGATAAATAATAGCACTGACGAAAGCATGTCTATAATAGAATCGCCAGTTACTCAAAATAGATTTTTTATTGATACCATAGAGAACAAATCTTTCATGATATCAGATTATGGAGATGATATAGTTTTTCCTAAATTTGATTTCAAAGAGAATGATATTATTGGTAATTTGCAATTGGTTTTAGAATCATTTTCTGAAGATAGACAAAGTATTATTTATTGTAATACAGTAGATAAGACTATTCAAACGGCTATCAATTTTGCAAATCGATGCTCTAAAATTGATTCTGAAGAGATAGATGAAGTGATAAAACTTATAGATGAAAGGATTCATCATCAGTATTATTTAAAAAAATGTTTAAATAAGGGTATTGCATATCATTTTGGTGGGATACCTGAAGAAATAAAGTTGAGAATTGAAAATCTATATAAACAAGGATTAATAAAATTTCTGTTTTGTACATCAACATTGTTAGAGGGCGTGAATTTACCAGCTAAAAATATTTTTATTTTAAGTGAAAAAATAGGGGATGGTAAAATGAGCGATATTGATTTTTGGAATTTGGCAGGAAGAGCTGGTAGATTAAGAAAAGATATTTCTGGAAATATCTTTTGTGTCAACCTGTATAATCAAAGTGGATATTGGAAAGATTCAAAAAATGCAAGCATCCTCAGAACAAAAGAGATATGTGAAATTAAACCACAAATACTATCGAGACAAAATGATAATTTATATAAGAATATAAGCAATTATTTTGAACAAAAGGGTTATAGTAACAAAAATCTAAGTAGTGAAAAAAAGAAAACTATAGAGATGTATGGAAATATTTTGCTTTTTCATGATTCAATAAATAATGATTCTATTTTAAAGGATAGATTCGTTGATAGTGACAAAAATTCTGTGTCATTATTGAAGAAAACAAGAAATTCATTAAAAGTAGCACCAGAAATTTTAGCAACGAGTATAGATATAAATATTGCAAACCAGAACAAAATAGCAATTAGTGATGTTCCTAATTTACCAACTTCTACAAAGAGAGAAGATTGTCTTAAAGTTCTTACTATACTTTATGAGCAATACAAATGGACTGAAACTGAATCTGGTGGTAGAAATCCGATGATTAGACATAAAAATCAGCTTAAATATTATGCAACATTGATGGAATCATGGATTAACACAAAACCTTTGAAAGTGCTTATACAAAGAACTATCGATTATTTTTATAATGATGGAGATGAAAGAAATCTTTATATTAGACAAGAAGGAAAGTTAAAGCCTGTTAAATTTGATAAAGAAAATGAATTTCATATAAATAAATTAATCAATGATGTTGTGAGCGACATAGAAAACATTTTGAGATTTAAGATAAAAAACTATGTTTCTAATTATCAGGCATTATTAAAAAATAAAGAGAATTTAAATGTTAATGTGGCTGATTGGGAAAGTTATATTGAGTATGGAACGACTGATAATAAGGCAATTGAAATACAAAATTTAGGTTTTCCAAGAAACATTGCAATTTTCCTTAGAGATAAATATTTAGATGCATTTGAAAAGAATAACATGGGTATAATTTGTGATGTTGATGAAATTAATTTAAAAAATAATATTGACAGAGATAAGTATAAGTTTGAGTATGAGGAACTAGCGTTATTTATGAATTGGGAAACAGAGAAAGAAGCAAAATAGCTTATCTCTCCATTTCCTTCCGCATACATTTCTAATAACCGTTATCGAAAATAACATTAGATTTTTATAATAAAATGTATATATAGACTAGGGAGTTCTAACAAGACAGGCTATTGGAAAATTAAGGAATAGTTTCGTGCTTGCAATATGCTTGCAAAAAATCGGATAAACAGAAATAAAATGGATAATAGAACTAAAACCGATATAAAAAACCTTGATTTTATACCGTTTATACAAAACAGTATCAATGGACATATCGAGTGGGAATAGGAGATGTTTTATCTAAAACGGCTTATTTACAAGGGTTATAGCCTATTAGAATGAGTAACTGGGACAAAATTGGGTAAGGATTTCAAAAAGAATAAATCCAATAATAGCTCAAAGTGGCTTTACAAATGGATAAAAAATGAGACCGTAGCGTAGTCGTTACGGTCTTTTTGCATATATTTGGAAGTGGGTATTCCAGGCGGATGCTATTTATATAAATGAGTATTTAATGATTATCAATAAAGCTTATTCTACATATTCTTTCCAAGTTTTGCTATATAATTGCTTGCAACATTCTTCTCTTAGTAATAGTCTAAAAAATTTTAGAAAATTGATATTAATAGTACCATTGTCTTTTTCGTATATATAACGCCAATACTCGAAAGCGTTAGAAATACTATCTAATAATTCATCAAACATACTTTTATTATCTGAATTAAATATTTCTTGCATTTTTTTCCCGACTAATAATGCAGTATCATAATCTTTTTCTTTGAATAATTGCCATAATTTTTTTAAATCGTGACCACCACCCACTTTTTTATCTCTCATTTCCTTAACAGATACACCACGAATAACTAATAGTGTTTTAATAAATACCTCACAGGCAAAAGCGGAATTGACAATGCCTGATACAGTATGAGATTTAAACCTATATTCAATAATGTTATTAGGTTCTATTTCACAACACCTTGCACAATCAGAAAAAGCACAAGCCTGTTCAAACATACGGTGTGGATCTAATACATTTTTTTCGCCCATATAGTATCCTCTTCTACAAATTATAATTTGACCACTCCTATTTATCACATGGAAAATTTTTTTGAGTCATAAGTCTATAAAAGTTCTATGCTATGCATATGATTATTATTTTATCTATATTTCTTTAAAAACCTTGATTTCTTTGGAAAAGATAACTTCCAATCTTCAAATTCCTCGTCCGTAATTTCCCCGTTATAATGTTTCTTTCTCATTTCGTCCCATTCAATTAAAAAATCATCAAAATGTGGACTATGAGATAGAAGTGCAGTAGGTTCACCATTTCCTGCAAGGGGACGGAACTTCATTTCTTTTTCATAATCAAAGATAATATGCATGATTTCGAAAATAGAATTTGGATCATGGTCGATTAAAGCAGAAATATCACAGTTAAGTGCATCGGCTATTTTTCTTAATTGTTCAATGTTCGGTGATCTATTTCCAAATTCATAATTACGAATTGCAGCATCAGTCAGTCCGGACATGATAGCAAGCTCTTTTTGTGTTAGTTTTCTAAATAAGCGAATTTGCTTTAATTTCTTACCGGAAATCATTTTAAGACTCCTCTCTTAAAAATTTTCTATTACATTTTATCACAGATTGAACTTCAGCACAACAGAAGTGTTCTGTACATAACAGGAAATAATCCTGTAATAATAGCCTGTACAGAATAACAAAAATTATAATAGGACTTAACAGAACAAAAATGAACTACCATAACGTGGATATACAGTTCAAATATGAACTGTTAGAATGCAAGATATTTAAATCGACGCTCGTTCTATCTCAAGACATGGATGCAGAACCTTGCAAAAACTATGAATTGAAAGGAGAGCTAAAAATGCAAAAGGTATTCATGACAGCAAAAGAAGTTCAAGATTTTTTAGAAGTCAGCAGAACGACTGCATATCAGTTGATAAACGAAATGAATCAAGAACTGACAAAGCTCGGCTATCGAGTACAAAGAGGTAAAGTGAATCGACAGTATTTCATGGAAAAGTATTGTTATGGAAATGAAGTTAGAAAAGAGGTGTAAAAGTGGGTGCATATAGAGATAAAAACAAAAACGGCACTTGGTACTGCAAGTTCAGTTATGTGAATTGGAAAGGGGAAAAGCTATATAAGAAAAAAAGAGGATTTTCAACAAAGAAGGAAGCTTTGAATTGGGAAAAAGAGCTTCTATCACAACAAGCCGGAACGGTTGAAATGACATTTAGGGAATTCTTTGAACTGTATAAAAGAGATAAAAAACCACGTATTAGAGAGAACACATGGCGAACGAAAGAAGCAATCGTTATGACTAAAATCATGCCATATTTGGGAGATTTGTTAATGAATGAAATTAGCAATGTAGCCATTATACAGTGGCAGAATGAATCGATGAAAATTAAAGATGATAGAGGTCAAACATATTCGCCAACTTATCTTCGAACAATACATGATCAACTTAGCAGTATCCTAAATCATACTTGCAGATATTATAGTTTGAAAACTAATGTGGCAAGAGATGTTGGTACTATGGGAGAAAAAGAAGCAGATGAAATGTCGTTCTGGACACAGGAAGAATATGAGTCATTTATTGAAGCGGTTAAGGACAAACTTCATTCATATTATGCTTTGAGGGAACTATCTCAAGCGGTGATGCAAGTAAAGATGATTTCCTATTAATGCTATTATTAAATAGCTACACACATGGTAATGAAATGTTGATGAAAGATATATTTCTAAAATCTGTCTTAAATCGCATTGATGATAAAAGTAAAAGAAAAAATGAAGAGGCTTACATCAGATATTTGGAAGACAGTATTAAAAAAGCAATCTGTTATGGAAATCAAAGATATTGGAATTATAACTATCATAGAAAAGGTGTGGGTGATAGTCGCGATTGATTGGTTGAACTTTAATGACGATGAACAGGCGGATTATCTTAATAGAGATTTAGAATACACAGATAAGGGGATAAATAAAGAGTATCACAACTAAATATCATCACTGTGTTAGTAAATTCATTATTTTGCAAAGAAGAGTGGATAATAGATGGAACAATTTTCTTTGATACTTGTAGTATGACAGTTAGATTTTTTGGAATGCTTAAGGGAGAAAAGCAGAAAGAAAATGAGATTAGAAAATGGAATGACCATTTAACAGATTTTTTAGGTGTAGAAATTAAAAGAGAATTTAGGATTAAGTATTCTAAAAACCGAATAGATGATGCCGTATCCTTTATTGCGCATAAAAGCATAATGAGTTGCCAGCATATTGAGCATTATAATTATCAATTAATCCAGCTTTATTTAAAATTTTGCAGTAATAAGATATTTGTAAATTATCATAATTTTTTATTTCGAGATTTAATACCATTGTATCAAGATATTGTTCTTCAATTTTAAATAAAATTTTCCTGCGTTAATCCATGTCTCTTTTCGAATTTAACATTTTCTGTATCACATATAAAATTGTATTATTAATTTAAAAGATACATTTTTTATAGCAAATTGTTTTCTTTCATGTATTTACACAAGGTTTTAGAGCCTTGTCTCTTGATAATTCTCCAAAATTTTCCTGTATTAGTGGTAGAGTATACCAATCAGGTGTTCTATTTTTTATAATATCGAATTGAAGAGTAATTCTGAAACTTATATTAAGTAAAATTTATTGATTAGATTCTTTTCTTGCATAGAACAGTTTTATTTGTTTCAAATCACTTATTAATTGGTCATATTTATAATAATCACGACAGAGTAAGTGCTTAATAATAGGTGCTAAAGAAAAAAAGAGAGAAAAGATTAACAATATCAGAATTATTACTTCTATCGCCATATAAAGCATTTCTGTTTGCGTAGTTGCATTACCAATTTTCTCAGCAACAAATACGATGATAGGAATAATGGTTGCACCTAATATTTTTATGGGTTTTTTCAATTGTGATAAGTAATCACATTGAACTTGGGAGTGTTTTGCTTCATGAATTAGCATGTCAAGTGCATTTAAATTATCGATGCTAATATTGTATTCGTTTAAAAGCGCAATCGTCATGTTCATTCGATTTTCAGAATAAGGAATATAGTGTTCTTTAAGCATTGTCTTGAGGTTATTCTTTCGAGAATCAATTATAAAGAATACTATAATCGGAAGAAAGCTTAATCCGATTGGAATGAATGAAAATAAATTTTTCATAAATATAAGCAAGATACCACTAATTATAAGAGCAATAAGAAAGATGATTAAAAAAACTTTTCGGTAGAGGGGTAATTTAGTAAATGGAATAGTGCTCTTGATATCTTTTAAACCAATTTTATAGCTGATAAATAAATCACAAAATCTCATATGTTACCTCACTTTTATTCGCATTATATTGTTGTATCTATAAATATTAAAGCTACAATAAATTATCTTCTTTCAAGTATTAAATTCTCTTTTTCAGAGTTTCATCTCTTGAAAGCACTTCAAGTTATTTTAGAGCTAGTCTCCAAGTTAAACGGATTACCAGACAACTCTTAACTATATTTCCAAGCGCTGTAGCTTATGATATAATATATGACATAAGAATGCAATATGAAATTATAAGAATAAGGAGAAGATTGATATGGAACTTTCTGAAATTATTAAGACCATTCGTTCAGAATTAAATTTATCTCAAGAAGGATTAGCCAGAGAATTACATGTCGGCTTCAGTTCTGTGAATCGGTGGGAGAATAATAAATCAAAACCTAATCAAATAGCAAGATATGCCTTGATAGAGCTTTGTAAAAAGAAAAATTTGGATCAGGATTTGATTTTATTATTGGAAGATATGAATTAAGTTAGATAAGGATGATGAGTATGAAGAACGAACAGCAAATCGAGAATGAATTTATCAAAAAATTGATAGATTTAAAATATGTTTATCGTGAAGATATTACAGATAAATTTTCATTAGAAGAAAATTTCAGAAAGCATTTTGAAAGATTGAACCGTGTAAAATTAAGTGATTCTGAATTTATAAGATTTCGTGATAGTATAATAAATCCAGATGTTTTTGAGAATGCAAAAAAGCTCAGAGAAATAAATACTTTTAAAAGAGATGATGATACGCCTTTGCAATATACTCTTGTGAATCTCAAAAACTGGTGCAAAAACGAATTTGAAGTAATCAACCAGCTGCGTATTAACACAGAAAATAGTAACCATCGCTATGATGTTATCTTGCTTATTAATGGTATCCCGGTAGTTCAGATTGAATTAAAAACTTTACAAATCACCCCTAAAAAAGCGATGGAACAAATAGTGAATTATAAAAATGATCCGGGAAATGGATATACAAATTCTCTACTTTGTTTTATTCAGCTTTTTATTGTTAGTAATGAAACTAATACCTATTATTTTGCCAATAATCGCAAGGAGCATTTTTCATTTAATGCAGATGAGAGATTCTTACCTATTTATGAATTTGCAGATCAGAAGAACAACAAAATAACCAATCTACATAAATTTGCGAATTGTTTTTTGCCTAAGTGTACTATTGGAGAACTTATCAGTAGATATATGGTTCTTGTAGCAAGTGAGCAAAAATTATTGATTATGCGACCATATCAGATTTATGCTGTGAAAGCCATTGTGGATTGTATTGAGCAAAATCGAGGTAATGGATATATTTGGCATACTACCGGTAGCGGCAAAACTCTTACATCATTTAAGACATCAACACTTTTGAAAGATAATCCAGATATTGAAAAGTGCTTGTTTGTTGTGGATAGAAAAGATTTGGATAGACAGACTCGTATAGAATTTAATAAGTTTCAAGAAGGATGTGTGGAAGAAAATACAAATACAGAAAGTTTAGTTAAGCGTCTCACATCTGATGATTATAAGGATAAAGTGATAGTTACTACCATTCAAAAACTTGGACTTGCACTTGATGACGATAGTAAGCGTAATCAAGAAAAAAGAAAAAGAGGCGAATTAACTTTTAAAGAAAGGCTATTAAAGCTTCAAGATAAGCGTATGGCGATTATTTTTGATGAATGTCATCGTTCACAATTTGGAGATAATCATGAAGCAATAAAGACTTTCTTTCCTAAGGCACAATTGTTTGGTTTTACAGGTACACCAATTTTTGAAGAAAATTCAAATTATAAACAATTTGATGGGACAATTGGTTCTTATAAAACAACAAAAGATGTCTTTGAAAAAGAACTTCATTCTTACACCATCACAAATGCGATTGATGATGGCAACGTTTTACGTTTTCACATTGATTATTTTAAGCCGGATGATACTCATATTGCAGCAAAAGCAGATACAAAAGTAAGCAAAAAGAAAATTGTGGAGGCTATTTTATCTAAGCATGATGCGGCAACATATAGTAGACGGTATAATGCCATTTTTGCAACGGCAAGTATCAATGAAGCAATAGAGTACTATGGTTTATTTAATAAGGTACAGAAAGAATACTTAGATTTAGATGAAGGTTTTATTCCATTGAATATTTCTTGCGTTTTTTCGCCTCCGGCTGAAGGCAATAAAGATGTGAAACAACTGCAAGAGGATCTTGTGCAAGAAAAAGAAGATAATAAACAAGAGCCAGACAAGAAAAAAGAAGCTTTAAGGAGAATCATTGATGAATATAATTCAAAATACAAAACGAATCATACTATCAACGACTTTGATTTGTATTATCAAGATGTACAAAAACGGATAAAAGACCAACAATATCCAAATGCAGATTATCCACATGAAAACAAAATAGATATTGTTATTGTTGTAGATATGCTTTTGACAGGCTTTGATTCTAAATATTTAAATACTTTGTATGTAGATAAAAACTTGAAGCAACATGGATTGATTCAAGCCTTTTCAAGAACTAATCGTGTGCTTAATACCACTAAACCTTATGGCAATATTATTGATTTTAGAGGACATGAAGATGAAGTTGATGCAGCGATTAGACTGTTTTCAGGAAAAGAGAATAGTGCAAAAGTCAAAGAAATTTGGCTTGTGGATCCAGCTCCTACTATGATTAAAAAGTTGGGGAAAGCAGTAGATGCACTTGAGCAGTTTATGAAGGCACAAGGACTTGAGTGCAAGCCTGAAGCAGTAAGTAATCTTAAAGGTGATAGGGCTCGTGTCATGTTTATTGATAAATTTAAACAAATACAGAGGCTCAAAACCCAACTTGATCAATACACAGATATAAAAGAGGAGCAAGTAGCTACTATTGAGGCTTTATTACCGGAAGATACAGTTCGAGCATTTAGAGGAGCATATTTAGATGTTGCCGGAAGGTTAAAAGATGAACAGGAAAAAGATATTTATAATGTATCTCCAGAAGTAGAGCAATTGGACTTTGAATTTGTGTTATTTGCTTCAGCGGTTATTGATTATGATTATATTATGGCACTTATTTCTCAATATACTCAATCTAATGTGCCAAAGAAAGAAAAAATGACGAAAAAAGAACTGATTGATTTGATTGCTTCTACTTCTAACCTTATGGATGAGCGGGAAGATATTGAAGAGTATATAGAAGAACTTGATAGATTTATTAAGTCTTCAGAAGAGAATAAAGGCTTAAGTGAAAAGGAAGTAATGGAGGGATACCAGAAATTTAAATCTGAAAAATCTTCTAAGAAGCTGATTTCCATATCTGAAAAGTATGGGATTGAGCCTGGTTCTTTAGAGGCTTTTGTTAATGGAATTATGGAAAGAATGATTTTTGATGGAGAAAAATTGATTGATTTACTTGAACCTCTGAATCTTAGTTGGAGAGAACGAACACAAAAAGAATTGGAGCTTATGGATGAATTAGTCCCGTTATTAAAGAAAATGGCAGATGGACGAGAGATTGTGGGGTTAAAAGCGTATGAGTAAAAACATTAAATGTGCAATTCCTAAATGGAGATTTTCAGAGTTTAGAGATAGTGGTGAGTGGGAAGAAAAAGAATTGAATGAAAGCTTGGATTATTTGCAACCAACACAATATCTAGTTCAAAGTGAAAACTATAGTGATAATTATGAAACACCTGTTTTAACTGCTGGAAAATCTTTTGTTTTAGGGTATACGAATGAAAAAGATGGAATTTTTAATAATAAATTACCTGTAATTATTTTTGATGATTTTACTACTGATTCTAAATTCGTTGATTTTCCATTTAAAGTAAAATCATCAGCAATAAAAATATTGTTAGCTAAATATAATTATAATATTAAATTTATATTTGAAATAATGCAAATGGTAAATTATGAGGTTTTTGTCCATAAGAGACATTGGATTTCAATATTTTCGAAACTTAAAGTTCTAATCCCAAAACTACCAGAACAACAAAAGATTGCAGACTGTTTATCTTCTATTGATGACCTTATTTCTGCCGAAGAAAAGAAAGCATTATTGCTAAATAACTACAAAAAAGGCTGGATGCAAAAGCTATTCCCAGCAGAAGGGAAGACAGTTCCTGAATGGAGATTCCCGGAGTTTAGAGATAGTGGAGACTGGGAAGAAAATATAATGGATGATATTGTGATATGTAATAATTCTACAATCTCATTAAATAAGCTAGAATTAAAACAAAGCGGATATCCTGTATATGGAGCAGATGGAGTAGTTGGGCATATTGACAATTTTCAACAAAGTGAAAAGTATATTTCTGTGGTTAAAGATGGTTCGGGAGTAGGAAGATTAAATTTAAATACAAGTCATTCATCTGTTCTTGGAACATTATCTTGTATAAAGTCAAAAAATAAAACTAAATATCTTTTAGAGTGGATTTATTATTATCTTAATTCGATTGATTTTTCTGTTTATGTAAAAGGAAGTGGAATACCGCATATTTATTATTCTGACTATAAAAATAGAATTGTAAGTGTTCCAAATCTACCAGAGCAACAAAAAATTGCTGATTTTTTATCTGGGATAGATGAGTTGATAAGTAGACAAAAAGATAAAATAGAGGAATTAAAACAACACAAAAAAGCACTGATGCAGGGATTATTTCCTGTCATTGAGGAGGTTTGGAAATGAGTTTGAATATCCCAAAAAGCTTCACAAAAGAAGAGTTTCAAAAACTAACAAACAAAACCTTAGGTAATAAACCTCAGTATAATAATCCATTCCAACAATATAAAAAAATAATTACGGATAATTATAAAAAAGATAGAGGTTCTGGAAATTATATTTTGAAAGAAGGAATATCTAATGAAGCACTTGCAAATATAGATTTTATTTTTAAAAGAATTGGATATAAAGAATTTAATTCAATTAGAGAAATTGCTGAATATTTTAAAAGATTATTGAATGAGAAAAAATACATTGTTTTATTTGCTTATAATGGAACAGGTAAAACACGACTTTCTGGTGAATTCAAGTCTTTAGGACAGCAATTGAATGAAGAAACTGGAGAAAAAACAGCAGATACACTCTATTACAATGCTTTTACAGAAGATTTGTTTTATTGGGATAATGATTTGGATAATGATACAGAGCGTGTGTTAAAGTTCAATAAGAGTTCTCGTTTTTTCAATGGATTAAAAGATCTTGATATGGATAACAGGATTCGCCCTCTTCTTCAGCGATATGCTGACTTTGATTTTAGTATAAATTATGATGATGCATCTATAAATTTTTATAGAGAAAAATCTATGCAAAGAATAGACAACATTAAGGTGTCTCGGGGCGAAGAGAACATCTTTATTTGGTGCTTTTTCTTGGCTATTGTCCAATTGGTAATAGACAAAGCGGAGGCATATGAGTGGGTAAAATATATTTATGTAGATGATCCGATATCTTCTTTGGATGATAACAATGTAATTGCCGTAGCTAGTCATTTGGCGGCACTTATGAAAGGAGAAGGTGTAAAAGTTATCGTATCATCACATCACACATTGTTTTTTAATGTTTTGTGTAATGAAATTAGCAGAGCTGAGCAGTTATTTTTGCAAAGAAGCAAAGACAACGCTACGTATATTTTAAAAGATACTACCAAAACGCCGTTTTTTCATCATGTTGCATTATTGAAAGAATTAAAAAAAGCGTCCGATACCGGTATATTATACACTTATCATTTCAATATATTGAGAAACATATTAGAAAAAACAGCATCATTTCATGGTTACCCTCATTTTTCTTCATGTATTAGAAAAGGTGATGCGGAAAATGAGCCAGTATATACAAGGATAGTCAACCTTTTGAGTCATGGAAATTATTCTTTATTTGATCCTAAAGAAATGGTAGAGGAAAATAAAGAATATTTTAGAAACATCCTTAATAACTTTTTGGAAGACTATAATTTTAATCAGAGAATATTTGAGGAAACTCAAAATCAGGAGGAAGAGTAATGAATGATACACAACAAAAGCAGTTAGGAGCAGCCCTTTGGGGAATCGCCGATAAGCTTCGGGGAACTATGAATGCGGATGATTTTCGTGATTATATGTTATCCTTCCTTTTTTTAAGATATCTTTCAGACAATTATGAAACTGCGGCAAATAAGGAGCTTGGCAAAGACTATACAGATTGTGAGAAAGAAATTGAAAATATAAAAAATAGTGGAAATATAGATAAGGTTATATCTGAGTTAAAGTTAAAGATAACGAATTATTTTAATATGCTGCCTGTGAGTAAGCTGTCCGTAAAGGAAAGTGAGATAAATAATGAGATTATCCAAAGAGCAAGACAAACTCTTGTTGATGAATATACCAGTTTACTTGAAAGTAAGAAGCTAACTCCTTTGAGTTTATGGTATATCAATAATTTGGATCAAGTATCCTTTTTTGAAAAGCAGATGCGCAAAAAGGTTCATTTTGTCATTAAGCCACAGTACTTATGGAGTAATATTTATGAGTTATCTCGAACACAAAATAATCAACTTTTGAAGACTTTGCAAGCCGGTTTTAAATTTATTGAAAATCAATCGTTTGATAGCACATTTCATGGACTATTTTCAGAGGTAAACCTTGATTCGGATAAATTGGGTAAAAATTATCAATTACGTAATGAAATGCTTTGCTCTATAATAACGGAAATTGCTGAAAAACTTGCTGAGTTCACAAATGAAGTGGATTTGTTAGGCAACGCTTATGAGTATTTGATAGGGCAATTTGCAGCTGGTTCCGGTAAAAAAGCTGGAGAATTTTATACCCCACAGCAGATTTCTGATATCCTATCTAGAATTGTTATATTGGATAGCCAAAAACCGGAATTAGGAAAAAGAAAATTTATTAATAATTTGTTGGATTTCGCATGTGGTTCCGGTTCATTACTTATCAATGTAAAGAAACATCTTGAACCGAATAGTATAAGCCAAATATATGGACAAGAGAAAAATATAACAACATATAACCTTGCACGAATGAATATGCTATTACATGGGTTTAAGGATTCGGAGTTTCAAATTTTTCATGGTGATTCTCTAATTAATGATTGGTCGTTGCTGAATGAAATGAATCCAGCTAAAAAGTTGGAGTGTGATGCGATAGTAGCAAATCCTCCTTTTAGCTATCGATGGGAACCGGACGATACACTTGCTGAAGATTTTCGTTTTAAAAGTTATGGACTTGCGCCAAAGTCGGCAGCTGATTTTGCATTCTTATTACATGGGTTTCATTTTTTGAGTAAAAATGGAACAATGGCGATTATCCTACCTCATGGAGTATTGTTTAGAGGGGGTGCAGAGGAGAAGATAAGGACAAAACTTTTGAAAGATAATAATATTGATGCGGTAATTGGATTGCCGGCTAATTTATTCTTTTCGACAGGAATACCGGTTTGCATTCTTGTATTGAAAAAATGTAAGTATCATGACGATGTGCTGTTTATTAATGCGAGTGAATGTTATGAAAAAGGAAAACGACAAAATAAACTTGATGCAGAGAATTCTACAATAAATGCGGATAGAATAATAGAAACATATCAGTTCCGTAAAGAAGATGATAAAAAATATTCTCGTCGTGTATCTATGAAAGAGATTGAAAAGAATGGATATAACTTAAATATTTCTCGATATGTAAATACAGCGCCTGAAGAAGAAATAATTGACATTGAAGAAGTTGCAAAAGAATTGAGGAGAATAGAGAATGAGATCAGAGAGAAAAAAGATGCTCATAATGTATTTTTGAAAGAGCTTGGTCTTGAACTACTACCATAGGATTTATGTTTATAACAAGGATAAAGATACAAAGATGCATGTTATATGCCAAACTTAAAAGCAAAATAATATGAGCAATTTGAAGATATTAAGTACGTTAGAAAAGATGGAAGTGAGTATTGAGTACAAGAGAGCTTACTGAAGTACTTGATTATTCTCAGTGGAGAAATTTGCAAAAGGTGATTGGTAGAGCAATGATTCTTGTGAGAACAGTGGACATGAAGTAACATACGATTCTGCTGAAGTCAGCAAAATCGTCGAAGTAGGAGCAATACTAATTCTCTCCAGGACGGCAAAGTAGCAAAATTGCTTAAACCCCTTCCATCGTTTTGGCGAGAGCCTTTTGCGAAAATAATGATTAGTAAGTCGGAATTTTATATACAAGTAGGGAATGATTTTAATGAGTGAAAATGTTATAATTGATTTGAAACAATCTTTGATTGAACTAATTGAATATCTACGCAATGAAAATATTATTGGCAGTGTGAGAATAGGTGATTTAGATAGTCAGACATTTAATGATCTTGTGATTTTATTAAGGGATATACTCAAAGAAAAATACCCGAAAACAAAGCTAAAACGGACTATGAAAAGCATTCATTACGCAAATGGTTTTGAAGATTTATCCCTAAAACAAAGTGCTTTTTTACTTGATGAGATTGAACAGTACCTCAGTGTCAATAAGTTTCTTGATCACGATAAATCGGTTGAATACTTCAACAATAGCATTACAGTTGACGGATTTGAAGTAAAACCGGAAAATTTAGTTTTAGCTATGATACAGAGCTTACTTCGTTGCGAGAAGCAATTTAGTTGATGTATGGACAAATTACAATTTAAGGAGGAGATTATTATGATTACAGATGAGAGGAAACAGATTTTAGAAGACTTGGTATTCAAAGCTAGCGTTGCCGGAAATGACGACTGTCTTGACATGTCAGAAGAGGAATTTGCAGAAGAGATTGAGCAAGATGAAGAAGGGATTGTGTATAAAGAATTTTCGAAACAAAGAGAAATAGGATTTGATGATTATGCCAATGAAATTATGGCTGAGATTCAGAAAATCTCATCATCCGAAGAGTTGCATTTCATGGCAGAAAACCATAATTATGACGATGGAACTTTTTTGCTGGAGCATATTATAAATAATCCTAATTGTGCTATTGAAACAGCTCAAATGATTTATTGGCTTTCCGCACCTGATTATTACTACGATGAATTTGGAGGTCCTGAATACTGTGATGACGGTTGTAATGAGGCTTTTGCCGATTTGCTGGTTAAGATGAATGACAGAGCAAATGGTAAAGGGTTTATATCAGATAGTGGAGTTAAACTTTCTGAGGAAATGGATGCGTATATAAAGCAAGCTCAGCTCGATTACTCAAAAGAAGTTTATTCCAAAATTCCTCAATGTTTCAGAAAATAGAGATGGACATGTCGAGTTCGAATAATATGGCTATCCGGCGAAGCCAAGCTCTGCGAAGGCTGAGCTATAGGTAGCCACTTCGCAAGGAACAGTAGACGAAAGCGAACGCAGTGGCACGAAGGTTGAGTCACTGAACTGCTGCGAGATGTGAACTAGGACAAAATCGATCTCTAAATAGCATCCTTGAAGAGGAGAGTTTAATTTAATATAATTATCTATGAAGCCTTCCATCGTTTTGGTGGGAGGCTTTTATGAAAATAGAAGGTGACAAGGTAGAATTTGTAGAGGGATAAAAAATGAAACCGTGGAGTAAACTTCAAAAACAATTATACTTATTGGTAGATCCAAATCTTGATTTTCAGATACATTGTAATGCATATCGAATGAAGAGTCAGCGTGGAACTACTTCACTTCCTAGATATTGGATTGTTTTGAACAAAGAAATAATATTTGACTATCCAAAAGACTTTTTGAGTAATTTAATACCAAGGGAAGGCAGTCGAGAACTACGTCCAACGGGTACTTCAAGTTGGTTATTGAACAGGGATTTGCCTGTGGAAGATTTGTATCCATACTATACAGAGATTCAAGATATCTCTTGCGTGATTCGAGAGTATATTGATACCCCAGTTAATGAATTGTTTGGTAAAACTTTTGAAGATGATAAATGGAGACTAACGGATATTTTAAAGGCTGCAGATAAAAGATTGGGAAAAAACAAATTAATACAGATAAAACAAGAAACTTCAAACAAAAGTGTGTTAAAAGTAATTATCGCTAGAGGGATATAGATTCTAAAAATACTTGAATAAACAACTCCCAGTTTATCCAAATTGTCGAATTGTGTAAAAGCAAAGCACATTACTTTAGGAGTAAAATCTTTCAGCAATGTGCTTTTTCTGTGCTTATTTTATACATGGTGGAATCTCAACGGATATACCTTTTTCATAAAACTTTACACTGCTTTTCTCAAAGAGAACATTCAAGCTTTCGCAATTTAAAAATAACGATAAAAATGCTATAATAGTCAGAGACTAGTTGAATATAAGAAACTATGGAATAAGTTATACTTCTAAGAATTGTGGATTTCATATTACCCTCCACTGTTATTATAGGAATTTAGACCTTATAATTTCTAAAGATTGTTGGAAGTTATCTGTGCTGGAACTGAGACGAGTCAAAAAATCTAAAAATAAACTATTTCCAAGGAGAGAAAATCATAAATGAGTTACACAATTTCTTTGTTCACTGTTGGTACAAAACAGAAAGAACGACAGTCGGCGCAACTCGATTTCTTCGAAAAGGATGAAAATCTGGAAAAATTCACACCAAAGCAGCGAACGGCATTGGAAAACCGTTTGTTGAAATATCGGTATAATCCAGTTGGGAATAACGGTGACGGGAAAATATTTGAACATCCTGATTTTGGAGAAGCGTTTCTGACAGACAGTGCATTATATTTTTCCACTTCAAACGACTTTGATTGTATTTTTGAAGTGGAAATGACAGCATCTGAATTCACGGATACCGGTGAGTTTGCAAAATATGACGTACAGAAAGGATGCTGGGAAGAGATATAGAGTGGCTCCATGTCGAAGTAGTGGAGATATCTCTTGTTCAGCCTGTAACCTTTGTTTATAATTATAAACAAAACATAAAGCAACTCCACAGCATGTGGAAGAGTTTAACATTAAAATTGCAGGAAATACAATTTACCCATACGTTATTTTCCCAAAGACGATACAACAAAGGAATGTGTGGGAGGAAGAATGAAGGATATGGACTGGCATAATATGCGCACAAGATTGGAAGCGTTATATGTTTTAGATAATGCTTTGACCGGCTCGTCGGAAGAGGGCTTGAGATTGGTACAAAAGAAGGAGATTGATTCAAATCTCAATTATGTTGTTGATAATGGAGCAGGGGATTCGTTATCAGTGGTCTTTACGGAAACGATTGTATTGGTAAAAGGCTTTGCCCACGAAAACAGTCTGAATCAATTTGCTGCTGACGAATGGAATCAGAGTACTATAGACGGGATGTACGAAGGGATTGACGAGAAATGGATGAATCTTTTTTCAGCGAGCGAAAGGGAGAAAACAACCTTCTTTCTCTGGTATGATGGGGAAGTCCATCAAAATCAAAAGGATGGAAATGACGGAGGTCGCTGGTTATTGGGATATGCTTTTGATACGTATGAAAGATTTCGAGAATTCGTTATAGAATACTACTCTATGGAATTCGACAACAATTTGTTGAAAAAACTATATACGAATTCTGCTTTGTCAGATTTGGAATTGGCAGAATTGACTGCAGGGGCAACAAAAAATGGCTGTAACAATCTTTGTTAATTTAAATAAATTGGAAAACAGAGACTTTCACATAAGAGAATTTTAAAAACTGCAAAAGGAAAATGATTTTACGAAAGGCAAATAATTATATCATTGGAAAACAGTAATAGGAGGCAGAAAGTGCTTAAAATAGGGGGGAAATACTCATTTGAGGACAATTTATCAAACAGACGGAGTTGCCTGATGTTCTTTGACGAAGATGATCCTGTGTCATGGTCAGTGGATATTGGCTTTTCAGAGGAAGATTTTGGAGACGAAACAGTATCGCCTGTAATTTGTATCAATCCGATAGATACAGATAAAAATTCAGTAGAGGAATTAGTGGGAGAAAAATTCAAGGTAGCGACAGTAGAAGAATGTGCTGACAGAGAAGATACGTTTTATATTTACGAATTTGAGCCGATGGTTTCATATGAGGTAGAAGTGCTTGAAATAAAGGACAGCATGGCTCATGTCAGGTGTAGCGGCATAATGATAGTGGACGGGTATTCCGATCCTTATGTGCAGGAGACATTTGAAATAGACAGTTGGATACCGGTTATTGAATCGGTTGATGATTGGGCAAAATTTGAGAATTGTTAGTGTCTTACAGATAATGTTTGAGCAACTTAGGGGTGTTTTAAATAAGGAAGTATGTGTAATGAGCAGGCTTAGAGAAGAAATAATAGTTGCTGTCAAAAAATTATGGAGATGATTTGATAAAACAATTGATTTTATAATGCTTGATCTTCAGGAAATGTATGGAGATGTCGGCAGAGAAGATATGGAGAATAATTTTAGAAAAGCTGAATGTTAAAATTAACTTGTGAAATTGAGTTTTACAAGTTAATTTTTTATTGAAAACTCAGTGCTTATAAGCGATGCTCATTTTCACTTATCACACGGAATTGTACAACTAATAGTAAAGGTGTAGATTTCTACACACATATACTTTTGTATATTAACGCTTGAAAAAGAAGAATATATAATTATAGATTCTGCATAGAAAGGAGAAATGAACTGACCCCCAAAAGTTATACAGGAAAGCTAACTTTTAGGGGTCAGTTTTATTGTACAGAGGAAACCGGTCGATAGAATATCGGTTCCCTCATTTGTATTCTATTAAGTTTAGTCTATTTTTCGCCTTCTGACAATGCAGCAAATAATTGCAGAAGCACTGCCCAAGAACAGCATATATTGCCAAATAGCGCTGTCATCTCCTGTTTTAGGTAATTGCTTTTTCGATGTATGTTTGTTTGGTGCTTTTTTGTCCGGTACTTTTTTATCCGGTGTCTGCTTGCCCGGTAGAGCACCGCCTTGATCGACAACCTCTTTATTTAGCATCTCAAACTTATCGCCGTTTTCCGTTTTGTAACTTACGGCATATTTGGTACCATTGATAGTAATTTCATCATTTTTCACCATTTTACCGGTGCTGTCAGTTTCGATAATTCTATAGCTTGTATCATTTTCGTTTTCAACTTCGATGACCTCTGTCTTGCCGGTAACAACCTTATGCGGTATGTAATTACCGTTACCGTCTTTTCGATTTATTATTGAAGCCTTGCCGTTAACCGTTTTCTCAACTATGAAATGCGCTTCGTCCTGCTTCTTTCCTTCCCACTTTTTGGTCACGTATAGTTTATTCATAGGTGTGAACTTCCACTTGCCGTACACTACCGTATCTTTTGTCATCTTTACAGATGTTACTATGCTGGAATCGATATTGTCCTTATCTGTAGACCATCCGATAAATTCCCATACACCGTTTTCTCCATTCTTTTGTGCAACGACTTTCTTCGGAGGCTCATTTAGAGTAACAACATCATCATGCCCCAAGCCGGTTACTCTATCCGGAGTAGTGAACCCTGCAGGAGAGTCGCCTATCACCTTATACTCCAAGTTGTATGTGTTGACATTTATCAACATCGGCACTGTGATGTCAAGCTTGGATATGCCTTCCTGAAAATGAACGCTGAATCTCTGGTCAGCACCTGCTTTTGAAGGAATTCCTTTGATGTTGACAACTGTATTATGTGCATTTTTATCATACTTTGCATCTTCTGCAGATAGCCCATCAGGAAGAGCGCCTACAATGTTGATTTTATCGTAATGCATCTGCTTTGTGACTTTCTGTTCAAATGTGCTTGGATAGTAAGTGTAAGGGAAATCAGGGAAATTCAGCGATTCGCTATATGATTTGCCCTTTACAGCATCAGAAACGCGATTGCTCTTTACCTTGACTCCTACCACAGATGATGTCTGTCCGTAAAGGCCGGATGAGCTTGCGACATGACCGAAATATGTATCTGATATGTATGTTAAGCCATTTCCTTTATTAACTGCGGTACAATCCGTAAAAGTACCATTCGAAACATTTGAAACGCCGAAAGTCTCCAATCCTGCATTGAACTTGCAATTTTCAAAAAAAATATTTGCACCTGTTTCAACCTCTACAGGTCCGTCAAAAGTCTTGCCGTTGACGGTTTCCTTTCCGCTATAGATGGTTTTTGTCAATTTACCGTCATACAGCTTAGCTATCGTAGCTGCATCCATCCTGCCGTTTTCGCCTTCATATAGAACCTTACCATTTGCCTTGAACGTATAGACATACCCGACACCGGACTTATACGCCTTGCTCGTTTCAACTGAATAATAATGTGAACCGTCTGGTGAATACCATATATTCTGTTGTTTTGTTCCGGCACTTCCCGTAATCTTCTCATATACCGCGCTCCACTTATCGCCGTCGGTAAATCCGTATGCACTGCTTCCGGACTTCACCGTAACATCGTAAGGCTTATATACATCCTGTGTTCTGCTGGTGGCAGAAACTGTGTTAATTCCGCAAAATACAATACTCAAGACCAGCGACAATGCTATTGCGATGCCTTTTTTCTTGATATAACTCATTATCTCTCCTCCCTAATCGTGATTAACCTTAGTAAAAATATATATACATCAAGTAAGTTAGACGATACTAGCTCACTTTGTAATTTTAGCACTTTGATTTTATCAAATCAATATCAAAAAACATAAAAATATCTTTGCTCTTAACCGAGGATTTAGATGAGGGGAAAACATAACCTTCAAACGGATATGAGCATATGAGGGATACTTTCTTCTGAAGCTTAAAAATTCAAACTTTTGGTATATGCTTACACAGAGCCATCGCACATCTTGGACATTGATCGGATGCAGATTATATCATCCATGTCGAAGCCGACGGATTTTATAAGGGTTTAATAACGGTTGTTTGTAAAAGCCTATTGTAATATGTCCATTTTAGCAATATACTTTAAATATAGCGAGGAGGAGATTATGAAAGAATTCTGGTCTTACGAGATAGATGATATATTAAAACAACTGAATACCGATAAAGATGGATTATCAAGCAGGGAAGCAGAAGAAAGAATGGATGAATATGGACAGAATATTTTTGAAGAAAAGAAATCGTCTTCAAAGCTGGAGATGTTCATAAATCAATTTAAAAATCCTATAATCATGATATTGATTTTTGCGGCGGTCCTGTCCATATTTTTGAAGGATTATTCTGACGGCATTATCATTTTAGTCATTATTATGATCTCTGCATTTTTAAGTTACAGTCATGAAAGCAAGGCTGATAATGCAGTAAAAAAACTCCTATCTTCGGTGAGTGTAAAATCATCAGTTTTAAGAGATGGAAAGTTTAAGGAAATAGATAATGCGATGCTGACAGTAGGAGATATCATAAATGTCAAAACGGGAGACATGATCCCCGCAGATTGTCTGCTTATAGAAGAGAATTCCCTTTCCATGGACGAATCGAGTTTGACCGGTGAAACCTTCCCCATTGAAAAGACTCCGGAAAAACTATCAGCCGATACAGGTCTTTCCAATAGAAAAAATTCACTTTGGATGGGGACCCATGTTATAGGCGGATCTGGAAAGGCGGTAATAGTGAACCTGGCTAAAGATTCGGAGGTTGGGAAAATTACCGCATCTTTAAATGAAAAGGACTCTGACACGGATTTTGAAAAAGGCATAAAAGATTTCGGCAATTTAATACTCCATGTTACAACTTTATTGATCGGTCTCATATTCCTATTTAACATAATTTTAAATAAGCCGTTTTTAGAATCTTTTATGTTCGCTCTGGCTCTTTCAGTAGGTTTAACCCCTCAAATGCTACCGGCGATTATAAGCGTAAATTTATCACAGGGTGCTAAGAGAATGTCGGAGCAAGGCGTCATAGTAAAAAAATTGAATGCTATTGAAAACTTCGGTTCGATGACTGTAATGTGTTCTGACAAAACGGGAACTATAACTCAAGGAAAGGTGAAGCTGGATTCAGCTTTAGATTGTGACGGTGAAATCTCGGATACTGCAAGCAAGTTGGCAGCGATAAATTCATATTTCCAGGAAGGATATGCAAATCCTATTGATCAGGCTATTTTAGAAGCGAATACAGATGATTTTTCCAATTATGAAAAATTATTTGAGATACCGTACTCTTTTGAAGGTAAGCTTTTGAGTGTTCTGGTAAGAACCGAGCCGGACTTTTTGGGCAGAAATATAATGGTTACAAAGGGGGCATTAACAAGTGTACTTAATGCATGCAAAACCTATGAAAGAGCGGATAAGATCGGTGGAAACATCGAAGAGATTAAGACGCGGATACTGGATTTATTTGAGAAGTATTCAAGTAAGGGCTATAGAGTTTTAGGACTTGCCTATAAATCCATAGAAGATGGGACAGATATTCAAAAACAAAAAGCTGAAGATATGGTCTTTGTGGGGCTATTACTATTTATAGACCCATTGAAAGATGATATAAAAGATGTTGTTGCTGAGATGAACAGATTGGGAGTTTCTCTAAAAATGATTACAGGAGATAACTGTCTCATAGCTAAAAATATAGGCAGTCAAATAGGACTTGATCCCGAAAGAGTTTTATTGGGAGAGGAATTGGATTCATATTCTCCGAGCCAGCTTAACAAGAAAGTTTTAGATGTGGATATTTTTGCAGAAATAAGCCCTAATCAAAAAGAAAAAATAATTATGGCATACAAGCAGGCTGGTGAAATAGTGGGATATATGGGAGATGGTATAAATGATTCTCCTGCCATAAAGCAGGCGGATGTCGGGATATCTGTAAACACTGCTGCTGATACAGCGAAAGATGCAGCTTCCATAGTGCTGTTACAAAATAGTTTAAAGGTGTTGATATCAGGCATAAACGAAGGCAGAAGGACTTTTATTAACACTTTAAAATACATATTTGTGGCTACGAGCGCAAACTTTGGCAATATGTTTTCGATGGCAGGGGCAAGCTTATTTCTGAATTTTTTACCTCTATTGCCCAAGCAAATCCTCTTGACAAATTTGCTGACGGATTTTCCGTCACTCCAAATTGCTTCGGATTCAGTTGATGAAGACTGGCTAAAAAGACCCGTTAAATGGGATACGAAGTTTATAAGGAAGTTTATGATCTTATTCGGGATTACTTCTTCGGTATTCGACTACATAACTTTTGCGTTATTGCTTTTTATTTTCAAGGCTGACGAAGCATTGTTTCAGACGGGCTGGATGTTGGAGTCCATTATTTCCGCTATGGTAGTAATGCTCATAGTTAGAACGGCGAGACCGGTTTTATCCAGTAAGCCGAGCAATAAATTGGTGATTGCCATAGTATGTATAGCCGCAGTTCTGCTTGCTATCGTGTATAGCCCGATAAATTCATATCTGGGATTGATTGCTCTACCTGCTAAAGCGTTGTCGGCTCTACTCGGTGTTTCGTTTCTATATGCGTTAACTGCTGAGATATTGAAAAAGAACTTCTATAAACATAATTCATTTTCCAGAAAAGGCAGATTGTAAAATGAGCTTGAATTGTTAAATTAAAAAGGATTCAGGGTAGACAATTTGTTGATTAAATTGAGCTGAGAAACAAATCTATAGGGAAGATTGCTATGAATACAACCGACTCTATCGCATAATGCTCAATCGTGAAAGAGCAACCCCTAATGCTTGAAGATAGAGTATCATCTTGGACATGGAAACGGTGAGAATCTGGAAGTTTATTTTTTGAGAATGACGGAAATTAAATTATACCTTATTGGAGAGAGGAGTTTATATGGGTTTTCCTATAAAAAAAATAACCATAGAGAAACAAAAAATCGATAGAGAGCGATTTTTTGCAATAGGATATTGTCCGGAAATAGATCGCTATTTACTTTGCGTTCATATTTCGTGGGTTGCAGGTTATGACCGATATTATGTCATAGATCAAGAGGATATAGCACTTTATGAAGACTCTCAAGAAGAATTTTATCAAAAATATGCGAAAGAAATCAGTGCTTACAGGACGAGCAAATTGATTGGAGCAGGAGCATTGAGGGATTATGATTTCAGGAATTTACCTGATGAAATATTGAGGAATTTGAACAAATATCCGCCATTTGAAGGATATTGTTATAAAGATGAAATACTCTATGCCAATATAAAAATAGATGATAGTTTTTTTACTGTTCCACCGATATATGATGAAAAGTAAATAGGAGGCGAACATTATGCCATTAAAAATTGTAAGAAATGATATCACAAAAATTAGCGTTGATGCCATCGTCAATGCTGCAAACACTTCTCTCTTGGGCGGTGGTGGTGTAGATGGCTGTATTCATCGTGCTGCCGGTCCGGAGCTGCTTGAAGAATGTAAGGCACTTCGTGGCTGTGAAACGGGAAGTGCAAAAATCACAAAGGGATATCGACTTCCTTGCAAATATGTCATTCATGCCGTCGGTCCGAGGTGGCGAGACGGAAACCATCATGAAAAGGAGCTTTTAGAATCCTGCTACCGGATATCGCTAAATCTGGCAAAGAAATATGGCTGTGAATCAATCGCGTTCCCACTGATTTCTTCCGGCATTTACGGATATCCCAAAGATCGAGCGCTGAAAGTTGCAGTGGATACCATTGGGACCTTTCTGTTAGAAAACGAGATGATGGTTTACATCGTAATCTTTGACCGGCATGTATATCGAATCGGTGAAAAGGTATTTGCAGATATAACTGCTTACATAGATGATCGCTATGCGGAAGAACGTATCAATCACCAAACGGAGAGAGATTGTGTAGCGGAAGTATCTGAAGCTGATTACTTTGGAAAAGTTCAGGTATCAATACCTAAGGAGACAATGAGCAAATCTGTCATGAGCAAGTCCCTGGAAGAAGCATTGAGTCACATTGATGAGAGTTTTTCGGAAATGTTGATGCGGAAGATAGACGAATGTGGCATGACTGACTCACAGTGTTACAAAAAAGCTAACATCGATCGCAAACTCTTCTCCAAGATTCGATCGAATAAATTCTACAAGCCATCTAAGCCGACAGTGCTGGCATTTGCGCTGGCTCTGGAATTGTCTATTGAGGAAATGCGAGACATGCTTGACAAAGCAGGCTTTACATTATCTCATTCGAGCAAATTTGATATCATTGTTGAATATTTTGTTGAACACGGTAATCACAATGTTTATGAGATTAATGAAGCACTGTTTGCATTTGACCAGAGCTTGATTGGAGCTTGAGGAAAATTAAATGTCGCTTTCAGTGCGACCGCTCTCAGAGAAAAAAGGATATACTATAGCTGCAAGGTACAAAATCGAGCAGCTATATTTTTTTAGGGGAGAGAAAACATATTAAAAGGCAGTTAATTGCAAAGGAGTGAATATGATAAATAAACTAAAGAAATCTACTTTATGGAAATGTATTACATGGATATCCATAATATTGCCTGTTGTTCAGGTGATTTTTCTGTGGGTCAATAAAGGCGGTAATTATTCATATGCCAGAGATGCAGAAGTATTTTATGGAATACCGAGGTTTTATTTTTCTGAGGGAAATCAAGAGAACATTGTTATTAAGTTAATATATGTTTCAATAGTAGGATTAATATTATGTTCCCCAATTTTAATAAGACGGTTTGAAAAAGGTAAAGTTAACATGATTCCCAGTATTATATACTCGATTCTGATAGTTTTTATGAATTTTATGGTGATATCAGCATTTTGTGATAAGTATCTCGATAATAGATTGAAAATAATAGAATTCGGCTGGATCCCACTTATAATTTGCATTGCAATAAGTATAGCATCGTTTATTATGTACGTATATATGTTTAGAGCAGAGTTTTACTTTGGAAATGATAGAAAAGAAAATGAAACAGTAGAGAACAATTTAGCAGGAAAAAACAGAAAAACATCGAATGTGTATAGATTATTTGTTTTTCTGAGCGGCGCAATTATTTTTATGTATTTGCTTTTGATGGGAGTAACAACAGGGAGTGACCCTAGCAATATTAGGAAGTATGAAATTATTAAGATAAATGATTCAAAATATAGAGTTGTTTTGACCTATCATAAGGAACTGGCTGTAACAATGGATTGTAAAATAGAAAATGTGAAGAATACAAATAGAGGTAATTATGAAAAGCGACTTAAATTCAATAAGGGGCACTATAAGCTGGACTCCATAAAAGGAAAAGATATAATCTATGATAAATTTGATATTGTTACTGGAGATTATTAAAGTGAAGATTATCAAGGAAACTGTTAGTAAATAAGTTGGTCAAAAAGAAAGGTTTATCAAGATGAGATACAGTACCATAGAACAAGTTAAAAAAAATGCCAATTTATTAAACTAAGAATTACATACCGATAATTATATGTGATGAAAAAGCAAAAATAGAATATGCTGTACATTTCCTATCTATAAAATACAAAATAATGAGAATGATATATTTGAGTTTGCTCATATGATATAATATAAAAGTCAGTGTGTGGATTCAGAGGAAAATGTTGGAGTAGCTGGCAGAAGAGACCGTATTATCAAAGCAGACGTCATGTGAGTTTGATATTTCTGACATCAACATTTAAGTTATTAAATTATTGTTTGGAGAAAATAAGATGAGAGTTGAAATATTTCCCCTTGAGAAAATACAAATTGACGACAAGGAAATTATATTTGGAATGAATTCAGAACAGGTACAAGAACTGATTGGGATACCGGATAGAATCTTCGAGCAATACGGCTCAAAATCTTATAGGCATTATTATTTTAATAGCGAATTGGGATTGGATTTTGATGAAAATGGTTTCCTTGAGTTCATTGAGTTCCTCGCCGGAAACGATGGTTCTCTTAAACCATATCTTTATGGGTTATCAGCGTTTGAAATAGATGCTGACAAATTGATTGAAATAATTACTGAGCATGACGATGAGATCGATGATAGTGAAGCAAATTGCTGTTATTCTTTTTTTAATATAAGTATAGGTCTTTGGCGTAAAAATGATAAAAGCAAACACTGGGATACAATTGGCATTGGAACGAAGGATTATTATAGGTATGATGTGATATAGATTGATAAATTACATGTGATAAATAGTATTCAGATGCTTCAATTCTTGGGATATGCATCCGGCGTATCGGCGAAGCATGGAACTGATAGTTTAGCTGAAATATTGGAGTGAATACACAAGATATAAGGAGGGATTGATATGATAGCAAAAGCGGGAGATGTGTACTGCGTCTATAATAAATACTTAAAGAAATATACCGCATGTCAAATAACAAAGATAGAAGAAGATGATAAGGAGTCCAAGGCGGTAATTCTTTCGTTGGATTGGATGGGAGATCAGCCTCTGAAAGAGGAGGAATTATCTTCCATAAAACCGCTTTATAAGGACTTTATGTACTGGAACCGAGGGATACATCTATCGAATGTCGATGTGAATGTACCGACAAACTATACTTTCGTTGGAAATGTTACTCCCTTAACGGATGAGAGTACAAATTCATATGCAACATGGGGAAACGGTTATGAGGTCTACAGACAGCTTAAATGGCAGGAAATACCGAAAGAACAGAGAGATGCATTTAAGGAAGCGGATAAGAGCGAAGAAAAAGTCATCTTTGCAGGAGAGGGGTGTGGCATTTCCAAGCACCGTTTAAATGATGAGTGGAAACCTTTTGAAGATGCGATGGAATTAAAGGTTTTTCCTTGCTTGTCTCATCTAACATTAAACAAATGGCACAAAAATTTATACGAGTATTTACAATCAACTCCTTTTATTGATGAACTGGTTCTTGAAAACCATAAACAAACAAAACTGGATTTCTCAAAAACATCAGTGAGTATGCTTTCTGTTGATATGACAGGGGTAGAAGAACTTATCTTAAATGACGGTTTGGAGCAGCTTATTTTATTGGGAGAAGTAAGGAAAGATTGCAACATACAGGCGAATGGAAATGAAGAGACCTTGCTGTTACATTGTGATAAAGTGATTCCTAAGTTAAAAGGCTTGGAAGCTTTAGGGAAATTACATGTTATCAATATAACAGAGCTTGATATTGAGGAGATTTTGAACGCGTATCCAAAACTTACAGAGTTAAGATTGTGGGGAAAACCGGGAAATCTTGTTCATTTTGATAAGTTGCCGGAGTTTCAGCAGTTGGAAGTTTTTACAACAATGGACTTGTTCGGTTTTACTGCAGAGGATATTCCAAACCCGGACAGGCTTCCGAATTTGTATATGTTTTGGATGGACAGCTTGCCTGAGGATGCTGCAAAAATGACGAAGAAACTCTATAAAAAGCGAAAAGAAGAAGGACTTAATCTTTGGATTAGAAAGCCGAGAAAACCGGAATGGCTTGCTCAGAACCTGGACAATCCGTTTCGTTCGTGGGACGGACAGGAAAATATTACACCTGCCAATGCCAAGAAAGCTGCTACTTTGTATAGAAAAACAAGAGCGGGAATCGTCAAGATTGCAGAAGGTTCCGATAAAGACGCTATGACAAGTGCCGAAACTTTGGTAAGAGAGTATACCGAGGGATTCAATAAGATGGATAAGCGAAACTGTTTTATCTATACCGTTGAGCGAGAGGATATTTATACCGCGCTTGATGAAATGTTAGACCTACTACCGGAAGACCTGAAAGTCGATAAAGAGCAATTGTTGAACTTATTTGATGAATTAAAGAATTTTTAGAAGTGATCTGAAACAGGTGGCATTATAGAATTCATTGAGGAGTATTTTATATGATTCACATTGGAAATTATAGAAGAAATAATAAAAATTGTTTTGTTGAAGAGACTGAAAAATATAATGCGAAAAATGAGCCTAATTTAGCTAAAGGAGATAATTTTATTGGATGGCATAAGTCATACAACAATAAATTTATTTGGCTTGCACACAGAATGAATGAGGCATGTATTCGTATCACAGTTTCAGATGAAGACGGAAAATCCTCTCATATAGAATTGAAAGATGACTTTCGGCATTCAGACGTATCATTTGTGAATTTACCCGATGAAAATATGGTAATTGTCTCATTGACAGCAGGACAAGACGGATCTCAGGACTTTTGCATCGCATTTATTCAAAATAAATTGAGAATAGTACATAAATTTCCTCAAAATCTGACCTATA
Organism: Eubacterium brachy ATCC 33089; assembly: GCA_000488855.1. Classification (GTDB taxonomy): domain Bacteria; phylum Bacillota; class Clostridia; order Peptostreptococcales; family Anaerovoracaceae; genus Gallibacter; species Gallibacter brachus. Next base: position 75,059 of record KI535279.1, read on the forward strand.
TTTTTACTTTCAACAAATCTGCCTTGGCAGTGGATTTTTACACAGCTGATTTTTATAAAATATCCAGTAATGATTTCCAAATAGAGTCGATAAAAACGTATTCGATATTTGAAAATGATGTTTTGTCAAATGTGTGGATGATCAATGGTTCATTTGGGATATTTTGTACTACTGAAGGGAAGTGGTACGTATTCAGCTTGAAGACACTGGAGTTGATTGATGAATTAGCAATAGAAGGCATATCTAACTACAGTGATTGTTGCGGTATAAATACTCTGTATCAGACAAGAGATGAATTGGTGTTCAGACATTATGAGCTGGAAGGCGGAGAAGCAGCTGTTGATTGGATTAGCGTTGATAAAATGTATCTGAATAAAATTATCAGAGATAAATTAGCGAAAAATAATGAATAAATAACTTAACGAATAGCTGTCAAAGATCATTGAAAGCATTGAGCTGTATTGTCTGAAGATGGAATCGAGTCAGAATAAGAATATTTTCCATGCAATATTATGGAAATATTGTATAGGGGTGGTTAACCGTGTGGGTTTTGTCACAAATGTTTGAAAACTTCAGAAATTTAAAATGTTTTTTTTGAGCATACGCCTACACAACAGGATAAATTTAGTGTATACTTAAGGAAGTATACTTAATCAATCCGGCTCCTCGTAGCCGGAGATAAGAAATTGCTCCTTTATTTGGATATCACATAGATGCCGAAGGGGAGCAATTTCTTTTTTATTTAGGATATGCAATAAAATGATTTTTGGTCCATTGCGAATATTATGAAGAAACGGTTCTTTTGTCATAGTGGGCAAAATATAAAGTCGAATAGAAAGTCCAAGAAAATACGTGATTGCCTATGAATGAGAACGGAATAATAAAGTGATAAGCCACAGATTTCTAGTCAATGCGAAAATGCATTTAACAGCGGAGTTGATCGCGACGACATATAAGTGATATATGTTGAGCTAAATATGGATGTGAGAGAAGATGTAAAACATCATCTCTGCACAACATCAAAGACTTAGGATAGGGGAACGGAGATGATTTTGAGTTTCGACTATCTGAAGATTTAGCAAATATTTTTACAGCTTACTTAATTATTTTAGGTTTTTATAACCGAATTTAAGTGTGCTGTAATTTTTTAGGCAATCAAAAGATCATAAATTGCTCTCGATATGTTAAATTGACAAGAAATTATATAAAATACAAATTTAAATTGAGATAAATTAGAAAAATATGCAAAAAATATGGTATCATTAAATAAATGTATAATATTTCCAAATGATAGAAAATAGAATTTAGCAAAGAGAGAATGGACAGAAATTATTTTAAAAGGGAGGTAAAGCGAGTGTTTCACAAGAAAATTTATGATAAACTTAGATCTTTTTTTGAAAAATCCGATAAAATTAAGTCTGAGTTGAAAAACCATAGAGTAGAGGAAATCGATAAAAAAGAGTCCGGTGAAAATTCCTTCTCGCAAAATACCTTAACCAAAAGCGGTATAAATGGGGACGAAATAGGTGAATGCGAACAAGATCATAATGAAAACCGCAGAGAATATGGCAAAGAAGAAATTCGAGCCAACTTCAAGGATAAAAAGCAGGAAATCAAATTGACCGGCTGCGATGAAGAGGATTATAAAATTGAAGAGGTATATTTTGAAAATAAATTCAATCGATTTTTGGAGTATTGTCAACAAGAGTCAATTACATATATGTCGCAGCTTCGAGGATTTGATTTTTTTAAGCTGCTGAATGTTAAAGGGATAGGAAAAGGAAAATTCGAAGATATAAGAGCCGTATATGAAACGTATTTAATCAGCAAAACGGACGACGAGACGCTGGGAAATGGGCAAAAAAAATATGAAACTGCGAAATCTGAACACCATGAGAATTTGAACGGATTGATGTTTAAGAATGTGAATGACGAACTTGCTGAAATGGATATCAGCCTATTATCAGGTCTTGGGATAAGGCGGAAGATGATTAACAGGTTTATGGAAAACGGATATGTACAAATAGGCGATTTGAAAAATATTTTCGAATTTGAAGTTAGTAGAATTACGGAAAATAGAAAGCTGAAAGAGTTTAGAAACATTGAAAAAACACTGAGCAAAAATTTTGTGACGATTTTTGCAGATGCTCTTGAAAACTTCACAAATGAAAGAGATTTCGCAATTTTTCAAAAAAGAATGGATGGAAAAACTCTGCAGGAGCTGGGAAAAGAGTATCAATTGACCAGGGAACGCATAAGGCAGAAAATTAAAAATTTAGCGTCGAAAATAGATGTGTTTATGATACATGTATTAAAACTGGTCGTAGATGATGAGAGTTATGTTATCGATCCCCTGTTGAATGTGAGCACAGACTGCATCCAGGAGAAAAAGTTGACGAATCTGTACGAAAATGAACATTACGGAAAAATTCTCGTTCAGTGGTGCAAGATGAACAATGATTTTGTGTATCTGGACTTTGCGAAAGTGTTTGTTAGAAGCCGAATGTCAAGAGATGGAATTGAAGAGGAACTCCTGAATATAGCTGAGAGTTTTATCGGAGAAGGAATGGAGTGGAGCAAAAAAATAGATGAACTCAAATCGGTGATGGAAGAAAACGGATACGGATATATGGATGAATCTTCAATTGAAACTTTCCTGATACAACGGGGCTACAAGAAATATAAAGACTTTTTAGCGAAGGGAAAGCAGTCGTATGGATATTTATGCAGTAAAGTAATTGCGGAAAAATTCCCGGAAGGCATCAGAATATACAATAAAAATGATTTGGATAAGCTCAGAGAGTACGCTAATACCGAATATGGAGATATAGGAATTCCGGACAGCACAAGATCTTTTGGAGCGAGATTATCGGAATTTTTAGTTCTATCAGGGCGTGGAAAGGCGACTGCACAATCAAATATACGAGTTGAGGAATCGCTTTTGGACAGCATAAGGGGCTTCATAGAAAACTACGACGGAAAAAATGTATATTATTCGGAGATTTTTACAAAATATGAGGGGGAAATTAGAGAAAAGAGCAATATTGACAATTACAACTTCCTACATGGAGTATTAAAACTGTACTTTGAGGGGCATTATGATTTCACCAACAGAGACTACCTCAGTAAACGGGGAGACTGTGAAGTACACGACAACAGTGAAAGAATCAAGGAATATATCATATCGGCAGGAAGACCCGCAAGTCGTAGAGAACTGAAAAGAAATGTGGTGGGATTTGCTTCCGATATAGTCATATTCGGTGCAATTGAAAGGGATGCCGAGTTAATACAGTGGGATTACAATAGATATTATTCTTTATCTCTGATGGACATTTCAAAAGAAGATAAAGATCTGTTGGAAGAGAGTGTAAGGAGCATAGCAAAAGAGAACAAGGGCTATTGCAGCGATAACTTGCTTTTCGGAGAGGTAAAGAAAACCGGAGAGGATTTTTTGAAGAAAAACAGAATAAAGGCTGCAATTAACCTGTACTTCGTGTGCAAAAAACTTCTCGGAAACAAGTTTGACTTCAGGAGACCGCATATCCTTGAAAAGGGGCTCATCGAAAATATATCTTTTAAGACGGTAGTTCCTCATTTAATAGGAGATACAGCTATCTTGTCCCTCGGGGATTATCAAAATTTAGCAAAAAAATTGAGGTGGTCATCGGCGACGACCAGTGCGGTTTTTGCAGAGATTGAGCAAAACTATATGAGACTCAACGAAGACATGTATATGAAAAATGATAATTTCAAAATAGGAAAGGAAGAGCTCGTACAAATTGAAACGGTGGTTAGAAGTCTAATGACAAGGGGAGAAAAACGGGAAAAAGTTGTCAGTGAATGCGGAGTTGAAAAGCGGAGTGAAGGCGGGTGTATGCAAAAAGAGAAACCGCTGGAGTATATATCTATGATAAACCTCAAAATTCCGGAGGAATTACCACAGATCGGACACCGGTGGAATGCGTTTTTGCTGAGAAAAGTAGTGGAAAGATATATACCGAGCCTCAAAATCATCGATATGAACATTGTGGATAGAAGATTTGAAAGGGGAATCATCGTAGATGAAAACAGCATTCTAAAAACCTATGATGACGTGGTCATAAGGACATTGATGAGTTTAGGATATAGGGCTGTGACAGAAGCCGAAATGCTGAAATTCCTCATAGAACACAACTTGATTTGCAGAGCTATACCAAAGGAACTTTATACAGCTGACGGATTGATATTTAAGGACGGACTGTTCAGAATCAAAGAAGCATATATGTGATGCAGGTGTAAGCTATGAGTTTAAAGTTACCAAAGAATTTCAGTGAGCTTTAGGTGACAGGGAAGAGACAAGTTAATCGTATCGGTAAGGACGCAATATCGATTGAGCTGTCGCCGGAGAAGATATAAATTTAGCGTAATTAGACAGATTTTGCGGAAAGGGTGATATTGTATATGATCATCCTTTTTTCGTGTGAATATAATTAGGTCATATAGAGATTTGACCGTAACAGGAAAGGCGCACATTTTGATGAAGAGCGGTGCAGTTATTTTTGACAATATCTTAAATAGGGAAAAATTTGGATAGTAAATGTGGTAGAGTTTGTCTAGAGAGTTAATTTGATTCAAAGGTATCCGGATTGTCAGGAAATCGGAGTGAAAACTATCAGGAGAGAGGACATCAGGTGAAACAGTGTAATTATCATACGAAGAGGAGAGTGAAAATGAACAGAATGTATTTTACAATAACAGGCTTATATCATTATTACGGTGATAAATTTTTAGAAAAAGGTATGAATGTCACTCTGGAAAAAGATGTGGACAATAAGCACGATAATGAAGCAATTACCGTTAAAATTGAGGGGCTGGGTAAGATCGGATACGTTGCAAACAGCCACTACACCGTGCTGGGAGAGTGTATGAGTGCAGGCAGGCTCTACGATAAAATCGGTGATGTAGCCATAGGGAAGATAATATTCATTACCGATTGTGGAATAGTGGGCAGTATTGAAGATAGCTATGTGAAAAAGGAAGAGCAACGACGCTTGTAGAGAGGGCAAGACATAATAAACGAGGATTGTAAACAGAAGAAGCGATGAGAAAATTTTGAGAATTCACAATAAAAAGATTTTGATTTAATGGATTAAAATGGTAAGATAGTATCGAGAAAGACATCATCAAAATACGATAAGAGAGGAAATCCTCCGGGAGGTTGAACGCTATGAGCAATAAACTTAGAATGCTTAGAGTCATGGAATTTTTAATGAGAGAAAGCGATGAGGAGCATATTCGATCAGCTGACGATATATTGAGATATTTGGAAAGTTGTAACATTGATGCAAACATTAAAACCGTTAACGATGATATTAAAGTTTTACAGGAATTTGGGATAGATGTCATTAAGGTTAAAGGTAAAGGAGGCGGATCGTATATAGGCAGCAGAAACTTGGAGCTTCCGGAACTGAAACTGTTGACGGATGCAGTGAAGATATCCAAGTTCATAACTACGAAGAAATCGGAACATCTGATCAATAAGCTGAAAAGTCTCACGAGTAAGGGGCAAGCGGAACAGCTGAGCAGGGATATATATTTGCAAGATGCGGTAAAAACCGGCAATGAGAACATCTATTACAACGTCGATTGTATACATACGGCAATTTTAAAAAACAAGGAAGTTTCGTTCAAATATAACGAGTGGACTTTGGAAAAGAAGCTGAAGCCTAAGAACAAAGGCATGAAATATGTAGTAAGCCCGTGGGAACTCACCTGGAGTGATGAAAATTATTATTTGGTAGGATATGAAGAAAAAACCGGGAAAATCAAGCATTATCGAGTGGATAAAATCACGGATATCGACTTGATGGACTCGGAGAGAAAGGGAGAAGAGAATTTTTCAAATAGGAATTTAGAAACGTATATGAAGAAGACTTTCGGTATGTACGGAGGAGAAGATTCTACGGTTACTTTGAAATGCAAGAATGATGCCATCGGAATAATATTGGATCGTTTCGGCAACGGCGTAAACATAGTCAATTCGGAACATGATAAGGAACATTTCATAGTTAATGTAAACGTGTCCGTAAGCCCTCAGTTTTTCGGTTGGCTCACAGGTATCGGCACGATGATAAAAATTGTGGACACGGAAGATATCTCCAGGAAGGATGTTTTGGCAGAATCAACTTGCACTTCCAATGATAGTAAAAAGAAAAGCGTAAAGATGAGATATAAGGAATATCTGGAAAAAGTGTTGAGAGAGTATTGAGTTAGGAGAATTGGAAACTATGAGAAGAATAAGATTTCGCTATAACAAATATTCACCGGGAGTGTTCTATATTATGGTTGTACTTGGAGTGACTCTGGGATTGCTGATTTTATATGAATTTATCATATTTTCCGGCATTGCGGAAGGACCGGAGCAGGGACCGGCATATTTCAGAGAACATCCTAAACACGCTGTTGTTTTGATATTCGCATTGATTCCCGTCGCTATGTTGTTACCGGTATGGATTGCAAAGAAATGGTGGAGCAGGACGGAAGAAGAGGCAAAAATTGAGCTGTATGAAGAACATGCTGTTTTATATTACAAGAATAAGGAGTTATTCATCAAAAAGGGAGACTTGAGAATTAGTATTCCACACCCACAGCCTTTTTGGTATACAACATATATATTAAAAGTACCGGGACACAGAGTAGTATTTGTCAAATGTACCGGAAAAAATGAAGCGGATGCAGGCGAATGGCTTTCTTTGGACACAGCTATGGATGTGTTGTCAGCCTACAGAAAATTTAAACGAGGAGATGAGCAAAATAATTCAGTTGCCAATTTCTACGGAATCAATATTGCCTTGGGTATAACAACCCCTGCTGTATTTGACAGTTCTCCCTACTATGTGGATTATGAAAGTATGCTGATAGTTATGGAGGCTCCCTTTGTTACTTGTATGATTAAGGAGAGAAATAATCCTGTTCACGTTGTAGGAAAGATACAAATAGATAGACGACTTTTGAGAAATTCCGCATTAGCTGAAATGCAATTGAATCGGCAAGCAATTTTGGACATTGTAGAACTGGATGAACATATGGAGATGTAAATCGAATTTAAGCTGTAAATTCAGATGATGTTTCATTTAAAAAGTTAAGTATGGAGAAATAGTTGCAAAATTATCAAATAAAGATGCATGTGCTCATAACAATTTCTCATGGAGATGAGAAATAATCATGAAGGGCTATTGCAATAAGCGGCAGACGGTAAAGTGAAAGTTGTCATAACATCTTGCGGTATCCATTAAAAGGAGATGTCGCAATAAGGGAAAATAAAATTTATATTAGTATAGAATATTAAAGAAACGGTAGATCGAAATGACATGTACCATCTTCACCGGATAATTTGGTAAAAAGGGGATACATCAACGACGGTTTACCGTTTTTTTGAAAAAATTATCGATAAGTTTCATAGAGATGATGAACTATAGAAAATGTGTCAAAAAGATGGAATTTCAATAAAAAAGGTTTATGTGAAAACATAAGATGGTATTATTACCATATATTATGATTTATAATTTCCCGAGCAGAATACTAAGAAATTTTATATAATCCGCAGAAGTAAAAGTATTAAAACGCTTTTCAAAGTCAAGAAAATATTTGGGAATTCGTGTGAATTTGAGAGGAGGCTAATAGAGAATGAAAAGCCTGATTGAAAACTTTCTCCAAAATAAAAACTTCTATCTGAGTTTGGTTGGAGAACATCTATTTATAACTATGGTTGCGATCACAATTGCCATTATCGTGGGAGTTGCCGTTGGAGTTGTCATTTCCGAGAAGAGGAAAATAGCCGGAATCGTCATATCGATCGTAAACGTCTTATATACGATTCCGTCCATAGCGCTGTTAGGGGTGTTGATATCAGTTACGGGAATAGGGAACAAGACGGCTATCATAGCGTTGACTCTATACGCCTTGCTCCCCGTTGTGAGGAGTACCTACACAGGAATTGTAAATATAGATGAAAAGATAGTCGAAGCCAGTGAAGCTATGGGAAGCACCAAGTTTCAGACCATGTATAAAGTCAAGCTGCCGCTGGCTTTTCCGGTGATATTTTCTGCTATCAGAAATATGGTCACCATGACCATAGCCTTGGCAGGAATAGCCTCTTTCGTAGGTGCCGGCGGACTTGGCGTAGCAATATACAGAGGAATAACGACAAATAATGCGAATTTACTGCTCATAGGAAGTATTTTGATCGCATTGCTCGCACTGGTATCGGACGGATTGCTTGGAATTGTTCAGAGGGTGACCTTTAGCAAAGGTAAAAAGAGCAAAATAGGTAAGTGGTTGCTGATTCTCTTGGCAGCCATACTGCTGGCGGTATCGGTTTTGGGAAGTATGAACCACATGAAAAAAACTGTTAAAATAGCATCAAAACCGACTACAGAAAGTCAGGTGCTGGCAGAAATCGTGGGAATTTTAATAGAAGATAAAACCGATTTGTCCGTGAAAATCACCCACGGGGTAGGGGGTGGAACATCCAATATACATCCCGCACTGACAAAGGGAGATTTTCATCTGTATCCTGAGTACACAGGTACTGCATGGCAGATCGTTTTGAAAGAAAAGGCACAATATTCTGAAAGCATGTTCAAGGAATTAGTTGCAAAATATGAAGAAAAGTACGATGCAACATGGAAGGGAATGTTCGGTTTTAACGATACATACAGCTTGGGAGTCAGAAAGGAAATAGCGGATAAATACAATCTGAAAACTTACAGCGATCTGGCAAAAGTTTCGGATAAATTGACCTTTGGTGCAGAATACGATTTCTTTGAAAGAGAAGATGGCTTTAACGCTTTGAGCAAGGCGTACGGCTTGAACTTCCGAAAGAAAGTGGATATGGACAACGGGCTTAAATACAAGGCTCTTTTGAATAAGCAAATCGATGTGATGACTGTGTTTACAACGGACGGACAGCTGTCAGATCCGAGGATTAAAGTCCTTGAAGATGATAAAAAGTTTTATCCTTCATATATGGCTGGAATGGTCGTGAGAAAAGATATATTGAAAGAACATCCGGAGCTGTCAAAAGTGCTGGGCAGTCTGGATGGAATAATAGACGAGAAAACCATGGCGAAATTAAATGATCAAGTGGAAAGAGGAAAGAAAACTCCTAGGGAAGTGGCGATGGAATTCTTGCAAAGCAAGGGGATAATCAAGGTGAAAAAATGACGATAGCAGTAGAATTTAAAAATGTTACAAAGAAATACGGCTCGGTGGATGTGATAAAAGATTTCAACTTGCAAATAGATCAGGGAGATTTTCTGTGCATAGTGGGAACTTCCGGGTCGGGTAAAACGACTATTATGAAGATGATCAACGGATTGGTTAAACCGACTTCGGGAGATGTATTCATCGGAGAAAAAAGACTTGAAGATGAAAATATGATTGAGCTGAGACGAAAGATAGGATATGCAATTCAGGGTAACGGTCTCTTCCCTCATATGAGCGTCTTTGAAAATATTTCATACGTTCCTAATTTGGATAAGAGGTCCAAAGCGGAATTGGATAAAACGGTGGATGAAACCATGGAGCTGGTAGGCTTGCCCCAAAATATGAAATATCGTTATCCCGATGAACTGTCCGGCGGACAGCAACAGAGAGTGGGAATTGCCAGGGCGTATGCCAACAATCCCGATGTTCTCCTCATGGATGAACCGTTCGGCGCAGTGGATTCCATAACCAGGTATCAGTTGCAAAAAGATTTGAAGGACATTCACAGGAAGACCAACTGCACAGTGGTGTTTATCACCCACGATATACACGAAGCGTTTAAGTTAGCTACGCACATACTGGTTCTGAGTGAAGGGAAAATCGAGCAGTATGGAACCAAGGAGGAAATCCGTAACAATCCTTCCGGCGATTTTGTGAAAAGGCTTATCGAAATGACTCAATAAAAGGCTGTTCAGACCATGTCAACCGATAACAGTCGGTTGGTATTTTATAAAATATAGAGCGAATCTTAGGATATGGAATTTTATTCATATTTTTAGATTCGCTCAGATATATGCTATTCGTATTGTGAAACATCAAATCCAAGTTCTTTTAGAATTGAGATTTGTTTTTTTTCGTGTTCGTGAGTGCCGCCCAAGACGGAGCTGTAAATATAGCTTTGCGGCCAATTTTCATAATATATGTCGAGAAATTTCGGAATATTTTCATACATAGGTAGAATGTTGGACATATAGCCCAGCTTAAGGTAAGTGATATACTCTTCTCTATTCAGTATCTCGGTGCAGCCGTGTCGATCAAATGAATTACGCCTTTCCAGAGAACTTTCGATATCCCATGGAGCAAATCCAATTAAATGTGACGGTCCACTCCATCTCTCAGCATCTGTCTTATCCGGTGAAGGGATAACTTTTTCCCAGAAACCTCTCTTTACGGCGAAAGAACCCGTCGAAATGTAGAGGCGATATGGTGTGTTTTCAAAAGTTGCTTGGCATATTTCTCCGAGAACAGGTTCAAATACTCCGTAGACATCACTTGTCAGAAGGCGTGCGTAATAACTTTTCTCTCCACCATCTATTTTATAAATTGCTCCTAATTCATATCTTGCCATTAAATCCACCTCCATAATATTTAAGTGCCGGTTCTAAACATGTATTTTATGTTTGAACATGTAATTTTTTCAGTTGAAATGTGAAAAATTTTCTATCAGGAAATCATATTTGCATCCAGTATTTCAAAAGTCTTTTTAGAAACTCTAATCAGCCCGTCCTTTTGCATTTTGCTGATTTCGTTTGACAGCACACTCCTGTTGACGCTCAGATAATCGGCTAACTGCTGCCTGTCAAACGGAATGGAGAACTTTAAACTTCCCTGGAGAGTCGCCTGAAACGAAAAGTAAGACATCAATCGGCTTCTAACGGACTTTGAAGCGGTGTGGAAGATTCTTCTCGATAAATTCAAGTTTTTTTGAGAAGCTATTGACAACATATTGTGAATAAGTTTGATGTGATGAGAACAACCTTTAGCGCAAAAGTTCAGTATGTGAGCTGCATCGAGAAAGAGTATCTTTGAACGGGAAGTTGCGACCACATCGACCATTATGGGAACGCTCGGCACGCAAGCATAGGTTTCTGCAAAAACTTGTCCCGGACCGATGCTGTCCATAATGCTGGTATTTCCCCAGACATCGTTGTGCTCTATGGAAACGCTTCCTACCAACACTATGCCGATATCCGAAACTTTATCGCCGGCACGATAGATGTACTTCCCCTTGTCATAAGTATTTTCAGTTAATTTCAGACAAGGACCTAATGCAGCTATTTCTTCAATGGATATTCCTGCAAATAGAGGAGTTTTAATTAGAAAATTTTCATACATAACTTTCTCCCTTTTTTGTTGTTTTAACAACATAATTGTAATTTGAAGTATAGTATAATGTGTCCAACAAGTCAATAACGACTGAAAAATATTTGGAAAATATAGTGAATTCAAGGAGGAAGAGTCAGATGGAAAATAAGATGTTTTGTTATCAGTGTCAGGAAACGGCAGGTTGCACAGGATGCACCAAAATGGGAGTGTGTGGCAAGACTCCGGAAATTGCAGCGATGCAGGACTTGTTAGTATTTACTACAAAAGGGTTGTCAGCTGTTACTACACAGCTCAGAAAAGAAGGGAAATCAATTCCAAAGGAAATAAATCACAGAGCGACTTTGAATTTATTCATTACTATTACTAACGCTAACTTCGACAAAGAAGCCATCATCAGCAGAATTAGAGAAACGCTGGCAGCAAAGGAAGAGCTGCTGAAAGAAGTTAAAGATAAAGAAGCGCTACCGCAGGCGGCTTTCTGGAACGGCAGCGAGGAAGAGTTTGAAAGCAAGGCGAAAGAAGTAGGTGTGCTTGCAACTGAGAATGAAGACATAAGAAGTCTTAGAGAACTTATCATCTATGGACTGAAAGGACTGTCAGCTTACTCAAAGCATGCAAATGCGCTGTTACATGACAATGAAGAAGTGGATGCATTTTTACAGGAAGCACTTGCAGCGACTCTAAATGATAATTTAACTGTAGATGAGTTGGTTGCATTGACGCTGAAAACCGGCGAGTACGGAGTTCAGGGAATGGCACTGTTAGATGCAGCAAATACTGAAACTTATGGAAATCCTGAAATTACCACCGTAAATATCGGCGTAGGAAATAGACCGGGGATTTTGGTATCAGGTCACGATTTGAGAGACATGGAAATGTTGCTGAAACAAAGTGAAGGACAAGGAGTGGATATATATACTCACTCAGAAATGCTACCTGCACATTATTATCCGGCATTTAAAAAGTATGACCACTTTGTAGGAAACTACGGAAATGCTTGGTGGAAGCAAAAAGAAGAGTTTGAAACTTTCAACGGACCTATTTTGATGACTACAAACTGTATCGTTCCGCCAAAAGCCAGCTACAAAGACAGACTGTTTACAACAGGTTCAGCAGGATTTGAGGGATGTAAGCACATAGCAGGAGATATCGGCGAAGAAAAAGACTTTACAGAAATTATAGAAATGGCTAAAAAGTGCCAACCACCTACAGAAATAGAACAGGGGCAAATCGTTGGAGGATTTGCACACAATCAAGTTCTCGCTTTGGCAGATAAGGTTGTAGATGCAGTAAAGAGCGGAGCGATTAAGAAGTTTGTGGTAATGGCAGGTTGTGACGGCAGATCAAAGAAGAGAGACTACTACACAGATTTTGCAAAAGCACTTCCGACAGATACGGTAATTCTGACAGCAGGTTGTGCGAAGTACAAATACAACAAATTGGATTTAGGCGATATAGGAGGAATTCCGAGAGTTTTAGATGCAGGACAATGTAATGATTCATACTCTCTGGCAGTTATAGCGCTAAAATTAAAAGAGGTATTTGGATTGGATGACATAAATGATCTGCCGATCATTTACAATATTGCATGGTATGAACAGAAAGCGGTAATAGTATTGTTAGCACTTCTATATCTAGGAGTGAAGAACATTCACCTAGGCCCGACATTACCGGCATTCCTATCACCAAACGTTGCAAATGTTTTGGTTGAGAACTTCGGCATCGCAGGAATCGGCACCGTTGAAGATGACATGGAACTGTTCTTCGGCAAATAATTATAAAAGAATATATAAATTCGCATAAATTTTCATAACTTATGATATAATTAAGTCGATGAGTCAAAAGTGTTGAAGTTAGTAGTGTTGAAAAGGATGCGATATTAAACGACAGTACCAAATTTTAAATATCGCATCCGAATATGAGTACAGAGGGCCTAATAGCCCTCTGTATTTTTGCATAGATGAGAGTATAACTAAAAAATTCTAAAGAATATTGAAACTTGAATTCAAAAAGTGATAAATCTTAATTCCCGAAGAAGGTCATTACGTGAACGGGTAAACAGCTGTGGATGAAACCGCAGATGAAAAATGAGAAAAACCGAAACAGTAGACTGGTGGATTTGCAGATACTTCGTTTAAAGTAAATGTGAAGTGGAAAATGAAATGTGAAGAGAATTTTTATGGGAGATGTGACAGGAGTTTCAACCGGGAGGAGAAAAATGAAAGACTATATGACTAATTTCAATGAAGAAAAGTTAAAAGAAGCATTTGAAATAAGAGAGGCGTACATAAAGGGAGAGATTCCTTTGGATTTTGCCAATGCACAGATGAAGGCTCACGTAGGCAGCCTGACCCCTGCCGAACTGGCATACATAGAGCAGCACTTCCAGGAAAAAGTCGAAGATGAATGCGCTTCCGAGGATATTGCCCAAATGCTCGCTATTTACGAGGGAGTCATTATCGAGGAACCTAAATTATCGGATTTGCCGGACGGACATCCCATCAAGAATTATGTGGATGAGAACGTTGCCATCAGAAATGTGATAGAGGAATTGGATGGTTTGTTGGCAAAGAAATATATTAAAAATCAATGGGATGAGGCATTTGAAAAATTAAATCAGTTCAAAATACATCTCAGCAGGAAACAGAATCAGCTGTATACAGCCCTTGAAAGAAAAGGTTTTGATAGACCGACAGAGACTATGTGGCTGTACGATAACGAAATCAGGGATAAAATCACAAGTATAACCCAAATGGCAAATGACGATGATGACAGACAGCACATTAAAGAGGCCTTTGATAATTTTAAGGAGTATATTCTAGACTTGATGGAAAAAGAAGACACTATTTTGTATCCCACTTCACTGGAGCTGATCCGCGAAGATGAATTTAGAGAGATGATCTCGGGAGATAAGGAAATAGGGTACTGTCTGATCACTCCAAAAGATGATTACGAAAAAAGTTTCGATAGGTTGCATGATAAGGGAATGCGGGGCTCGGAACGAAACGAGTTCAGCGGTTTTAAAGACGAGTTGTCACAGCTGCTTGAAAAATATGGAATTCAAGGTGGATGGACTGAAGATACGCCTATGAATGTAAAACAGGGGATTTTGAGCTTAAATCAAATAAATTTGCTGTTTCAGCACCTTCCTGTGGATATATCCTATGTGGATGAAAACGAGCTGGTTGCATTTTACAGTGATACAAAGCACAGAGTATTTCCGAGAAGCAAGGGAGTGATAGGTAGGGATGTCAAAAACTGCCATCCGAAAAATTCGGTTGAAACCGTGGAAGAAATAATTCAGAAATTCAGAAGCGGCGAAAAGGACAGAGTCGAATTCTGGATCAATAAACCGGAAGTGTTCATATACATTCTGTACGTTGCGGTGAGAGATGAGAGCGGAAAGTTTAAAGGCGTAATGGAGATGATGCAAGACTGCACGCATATAAGAAATCTACAAGGAAGCCAAACTCTTTTAGATTGGGATGCTGAGAACAGGCAACAGGACAGCACAGAAGGCAGTGACCGAGGAGAACAGGTGGCGGATAGTGCAGTAGAAGATGATGGTAATTCGGAGGAAAGCTCAGGAAAAATCACATTGCTGAAACCTGAGATGAAAATTGCACCGATTTTAGATGCTTATCCGACATTGAAGGATTATATGATTTCAAAGTCTGACAAGTTTAAAATGATGAACTCTCCCATGTTTAAATTCATGAAAAAGGTAGCCACAGTAAAGGACGTTTCAAAGAGAACGGGATTTTCTATGGAAGTTTTGCAGAGAGAATTCACAAAATTTCTGGAAGAACTGAAATGATGTTCCACAGAAGGGCACCTGCTCTATATTAACAGGTAAAAAAATTGAGCAAAACTCAAATGAGGAGAACAGTCGTACAAAAGAAAATGGAGGTATCAATATGGCAAAGATAGTGGAGAATTTAGGAGTTGCGATACAGGGAAGTGACTATACAGTAGTTAAAAAGGCGGGAAAAAAAGGTGAAACCGTGGAAAAGCACGATCATCCCGAAGCCAATGTGTTATTTACTGTCGTGAAAGGGCATATGGAAGTCACCATAGGAGATAAGGATGTGTTCAACTTAGTTCCGGGACAGATTCTTTCCTTTGACGGCAGCAATACCATAAGCGCAAAGTTTGTGGAAGACAGCGAGTTTTTCGTAACTCTGATTTTAAAAAGATAAAGAATATAAAGTGAAGTGAACGGTTCCTTGAATTTGACGAGGAACCGTTTTAAGTTGCATAAAGGTCGCTGAAAGGGAAGTGTGTCAGAGAGTTTAGGTACGATTCGGGAGAGACAAGTGTAAAACCACCGGATGCATTAGATTGGAAGCTTGTACTGCTGCCAACTTTAAATAAATCCGGGCTATGAGGTTGTTGGATTTCTCAAACTGAACCTAGCGGAGAAAAATGAGCCTATTTGCAGGACTAACTATAATATGATAGACTAATACAGAAATGATTTTTTTAATATACATCATATCAAATTATATTTTAAAGAAAAAAACTCGCCTACGCGAGTTGGCCCGTAAGGGCGATTACGAAAATTCGTTATTTGAACTTGTAGTGTGATTCCATACGGTGAAAAAACTTCCGAAAAATAAATGATAAAAGGTAGCATGTTTGAGAGTAGTGGTATTTAACACACGATTTAAGCGAAGAAGGAAAAGAGCAAGGAATTTTGAACTTCTAAAAATAAGTGGCAGCTTTCAGGAAGAAACGAAAAGATTATCGGAAGCACTTAAAAATTCACATTATCTAAAAGAAACAATCAAAGAATATGAACGCTTTTTGACAGGATACAGAGAGAACAGAGATGTGCTTAGGTTTCACTATCACAAAGTAGACAGTCTTTATCAGAAGTTACAGGAGCTTGAACTGCCGAGAAAAGAATATACTTCTAATCTGACTGAACTTCTAAAAGTAAAAGCCTTTATTACTGAAGATGAAGTTCTTGCCATACTTTCAATGGGAAACGGAGTAGATAGAGGAAGAGAGAGAATTACCGAGTTTTTCAAGGAGAACCATACTTTACAGGAAAAAGCGAATTTCTTAAAAGACGAGAACGGAATTGGCAGAAGCTCTCATGCTGTTGCAGGTGCAATGTTTACTGCAATCACTGTTCAATTTGCTTTGGGATGCGACATTGCAGACATAGTCGAAATTGTCGAAAATGAAAAATAAACTTGGTATACATTTCTTAATAAAATAAAGTTATCGTATGTGAAAATGAGTTTATCAAAGAGAATAGAATTAATAATAACAACTGAAGGGAGGAAATGTAATGGTAGATGTGCATGATGAAAAAACTTTTGCTGAACAATATGAACTCAATGCTGACGAATACATTGATGTAGATGTTGTTTCATTGCCATTTACCGTTCGTGTCCAAAAAAGATTAGATGGTATTCGCATTAACAATTTATGTGAACTTCTAAACACTAAACCCGAAGCCTTACTTAATCTACCGGGTTTTGGTTTAAATTGTTTTAATCAAATAGATAGTTACATTAGGGAACTTAAGAAAAATGATTCGTCTCATTTTTCTATTAACACTTTAGAGAATAAGAGCCTGAAGAGTGGAAAAAAATGGGGAAAATATGTAGAACACATTAAAAATGGAGATTTTTCTTTTGTAGATATAGATGATCTAAATGATCTAGAACGACATGACTTCTTCAGAATAAAAGAAGCATATTCGGTTTTAGGAGAAGACCTTGTTAGAAGTTGTTTGGATAATCCAGGAACAGAGTGTGAGTTGTTATCTTGTTTTAGTGAATATATTAATAGATGCACTATTCTTTCACAAATAAAAGATGCAATGAATGACATTCCTGATGATAGAAAACACAGGAAGTGCATTAATTTCATAACGGCGTTTAGTTTAGATGAAAATGATAGAGATGCTCTGTTGTCATTTTATGAATCTTCTGAAACCGAACTATACATGATTAATGCAGAGTTAATTAGTGAATCTAGTTATTTGCTTGTTCTTAAATTTTTTAGATGGTGTTCCTTTAATCTTTTGAATCAAGTTAAGGAACTGTTTGAGAAAAAGATATATAAGGACGATCGTATTCATTTCATACTTGATGCACGAGCAAAAAAATGCACTTTGGAAGAAGTCGGGCAATCTGAGAATATTACACGAGAAAGAGTAAGGCAACTAGAAAACAAAGCAAGGCATTCGTTTGAAATAATTCAAAAAAAATTAAATATTGTTCAAAAGATTTTTGCCGATAATAATGGAGAAGTAATAATAACGCATGACGATGTAGTGAAGTTTTGTGGTCCAATAGGGAATCAAGTTTTCTACCTTTTAAAGAATGTAGAAAGCGAGAGTTTTTATTACGATTCTCAATTGGATGTAATTGTTGTTGGTGATCAAGAGTACGCTAGAAAAATAGCGTTGTTTCTTGATGACCATCCACAAGTATCTAAGCAAGATGATTTTAAACACATAATTTCATGTGCTATAGAAGAGAGTTTACCTGGAAAATTTATTCAAAGTTACATTGAAACAAATTATAAACTAACGGGTAATGTATATCATAAAACTCGTCTGACATTGGCTTCTGTTTATGAAGATATTCTAATACGATATTTCCCGAATGGAGTTCATATTTATGATGAAGCAGAAATATCTAAAATAAGGAGTGCTATCTGGAAGGATTATGGGGATATCGGATTACCTAAGAATGATAGAGCAATTACAGCAAGAATCTCTAGTATCGGAATGTTAAGTGGTCGAGGTATTTATAAACCTAAAAATAAGGATAAAACATACATTTCAAATGCTTTGGCCGAGAAGCTGCATATTTATATCCACGAAGATGGAAACGAAGTTGTGATGATGAATACACTCTATTATCTTTACCGAGATGAATTGAGTGCTGAAGGAGTGGATAACAAGTATTTTCTTCAAGGAATACTAAAAGAATTATTTGGCGACGAGTTGGTGTTTCGGCGCGATTATGTATCG
Organism: Eubacterium brachy ATCC 33089; assembly: GCA_000488855.1. Classification (GTDB taxonomy): domain Bacteria; phylum Bacillota; class Clostridia; order Peptostreptococcales; family Anaerovoracaceae; genus Gallibacter; species Gallibacter brachus. Next base: position 93,408 of record KI535279.1, read on the forward strand.
AAAAACAAAGAATTTCATTCAATTTATTCGTCAATCATATCGTTCATAAAGGAGTCAAAATCTCCTGTTTCGAAAAAAGAAATCAAAGATGCATTTCCGGGTATTACGGATATTGTTATAAACATGGCAATAGATGATGAGGAGATATTAAACTTCTTTGGAGAATACCTTCATGCAAGTAGATTAGTATTTCGTGAAAACGAAGTTGAACGACTCAAGAGAATAGTTGATCGTGTCACTGATAATGATAGGGAACATCATATTAAAGAAGTTTTTGAGATTGTAACTTTTGAACAATCAGAATTGCTATCACGCAATTTTGCTAAATTTCCATTTTGCTTGCAAAGTATACTGGAGTATTTGTATCACAAGCCAATACCAATTTTCTAGGCCATATTTGGCGCGAAAAGGAATTGTAATGGGTCGTGCTGCAGAGAGGTTACATGAGTATATTTATTCAGAGGAAACAGTTTCGATTTCAGATATTTCAGCCTTTTCCAGAGATAACCATTATCAAATACAATCATTATTAGACTACGCAAACTCATGTAATGATAAGTATTTGATGGTTGATAATGATACTTTGAAAATGATTGATGAACTAGACATTGATAAAACATTTTCAGAAGAATTAGAAAGGATATTGCTTAATGAAGTAGTAAATACTATGCCTATTAGAAGTCTGCAATGCTGGGGGGAATTACCCAAAGTGAATGTTCCTTGGACGGATTGGCTATTGTATAGCATCCTAAACAAATGGAGTAAAGTATTTGATGTTGGTCCATCAAATTCACAACTTCGACAGGCCGTTCCACTTATTGCTCCAAAGGGAAAACTTGATATAAGGCCTTTTGTTAATCTTAGTGTTTATGACAATATGCGGTTGGCCGATGATTTAAACAACATCGACGACTTACTGGAAGACATAATAGGCAATGAGATATTGGAGGGTAATGATGAACTATAAAGATTTAGACTTAAATATAAGTTATATCAGTCGCGGCGATAATAACATTGCAGATTCGTTTTTGGTTCCTGCATTGAAATTAACGAAAGTGTACCAAAGAAGTGTGGGCTTTTTCTCATCAGGTGTATTTAAGCCCATTATTGATGGCATCGTCGCTATTGCGCGCAATGGCGGTAAGATACAACTAATAGCTAGCCCCAAATTGAGAAATGAGGACATTATTGCAATTAGTGAAGGATATAGAAAAAGAAACGAAATCATTGAGGAATCGTTTTCTAATGATTTTCTAGAAAGTCTAAATGGATTAAATGATGATCAACTCAAACTGCTTGCCACACTTATAGCAAAAGAAGTTTTGGATATAAAAATAGCTATTACACCATCAATTGGAGACTATCATGACAAATTAGGTATTCTAGAAGACTTTGATGGTAATGTGATTGTGTTTTACGGTTCGTCAAACTCTTCGCTGAACGGATATAGAGATAATTATGAGAAAATACGAATCGTTAAAGGCTGGATAGATAGCGAAAAAGACCGTGTCTATGATGAGAAAATGGAGTTTGAATCTCTTTGGGATGGAACAAATCCGTTTGTAGAAGTTTATGATTATCGAGAGTCTGCTGAGAAAAAAATCTTACAGGTTATTGATAACAGAGAATGTTTGCGCAAGGGAAATATAGAACAACCTGTAAAATTAAGGGATTACCAAGTTAAGGCAATTGATGCTTGGGTAGAGAATGACTACCATGGTTTTTATGTGATGGCAACTGGTACTGGCAAGACATGGACTGCTATATACTCAGCAAAGAAACTATTCGAATCGCATCAGGCTATAACGGTGATATGTGCTCCATATAAGCATCTAATTAAACAATGGGCTGAAGATTTGATAAAGAGTTTCCCAAAAGCAAAGCTAATTATGGCCTCTTCGGAGAACCCAAATTGGGACAAGCAGATATCGGAGGAAATATTACGCAAACAGTACAACAACGATACGCAAATCATCATTGTTTCAACGATAGCCTCGTTTTCAACGGAACGTTTTAATAGGGTCATTAATAAAAGCCATGAAAAGAAATTATTAATTGTCGATGAGGCACATCGTTTTACAGATAGGAGCGAGGAATTAAAAAACACATACAGTTTCATGCTGGGATTAAGTGCGACGCCTTTTAGTGGTTCATCAGCAGAAAAAGGCAAAGAATTGATGAAGTATTTTGGTGGTCAAGTCTTTAATTTACCTATTGAAGATGCTTTGGGAAAGTATCTTGTAAACTACTATTATCATCCAATTGTTGTTTCAGCAACAGAGGATGAAGAGAATAAATTCAAATACCATACGCAGAAAATCATTTCATGTTTTAAGAATAACAAATGCATTAATCCAGATTTATTGGTGAAGTCGTTAAGAAATAGATTAAGAGTTATTTCTATGTCAAGTGAAAAACAGGAGAAAATTGATGATATCATTGAAGGTATAACAACGAAAGATCACTTTGTTATTTACTGTGGTGACGGAAAGCTGTTTGATGGAAACAACACAGAAGAAATGAGACACATTAGGTTTGTAAAAGGAAAGCTAAATGATCACGGATATAAACCTAGTCAGTTTACTGCAAAAGAAAATATGCAGGAAAGAATGGAACTAGTCAATGAATTCAATAGGGGTAATATCACAGCACTTGCAGCTATAAGATGTTTGGACGAAGGAATTAATATTCCTTCGATTAAAGCCGCGCTGATATTATCAAGCAATGATGATTATAGAGAATTCGTTCAAAGACGAGGCAGAATTCTCCGACAGTATTCTGATAAACAATCCGCAGACATCTATGATGTAATCGTGTTGCCATCACATGATATGCAGTCATGGGCAAAAATAGAACTGCGACGGTTTTTAGAATATGGCCGACTTTCAATAAACTGGGAAGAGTTGAAAACGAAACTAGAAGAATTATTGGAGATATATGATTTGTCGTTTGATGACATTGATGTTTATGATTATGATGAAGTGGAGGAACCTTTAGATGAATGATAAAAAAATTATTGATAATATGATTGGCTTTGTAGAGGATAAGGAGCATCAGTTGCAAGTTAATAAGCTTCTTGCAGATTCTCAAGCGAAAAACGACACGGTAAAAGCTATTCTAGATAAACTGGAGGCAGAATTAAATGAAAATAAAAACAATTGAGTTTGAAAATTTTAGGAATTTTAAAAATCACGGTCTGATTAGGTGTTCTATTGATGGAAAAGTAACTATTGTTTATGGAAAAAACGGAGATGGTAAAACAACATTACATCAGCTGTTTCGGTGGGTTTTTTATGGACAAGTTCACTTTAATAAGACAACAACTGATCGCCTTTATAATCTTGAATTTGAAAACAATGCATCGTTTGGGGATGTTTTCGATGTAATGGGAAGAATTGAATTTGAACATGACGGATCACAGTATTCCCTTACTAGAAAATTTACTTATAAGAAAGCTTTGAACAAATCCGATAAAATTGCGGAGGACTTATCGCTACTTCGCTTGAATGGAGATAAAGACTGGAAGCCTATTGATAAACCTAAAGATGTAATAGAGAAACTTATTCCTTCAGGGCTATCAGACTATTTCTTTTTTGACGGAGAGAGCATGATTGCAGACTTAAGAGTTAAAGGCAAAGATTCTGCTGGGAAATTGCGTAAGGCTCTTTACTCCATGTTTGATTTAGATGTTACAGAATCCGCAATTAACCATATTGGAAGAACTGATTTAAAAACGACTGTGCTCGGTAAGTTGTACTTGAGTAAAGGAACAATATCTAGCAGTAGTGAAATTGCAGCAGTAAAAACCAATATAGAAGGAGCGCAATCAAAACTTGAAAAAATTGCTGAGCGAATTCAAAAAGCGGAGGAAGAAAAAAACACAAAAAAAGAATTTGTCAGTGACACTTCTGAAAAAATAGGTAGCACAAAATCAAAGGAAGAATACGAAAAGCAGCGAAAAGCGCTGAAAGCACAACGCGACATTTTTATTAATAATGCAGAAATGGCACAGTCTGGGTTTGGTGATGCGGTATTTGGAATGTTTCCTCAATTGTTTATCTCAAAGGCAGTGTCTGATGCTAGAGGAAAAATACATTTAAAAGTGAGCGATAACAAACTTCCGGCGGGAGTTAATTATAAATTGATAAAATACTTATTGTCAAACGATACAAACGAATGTATCTGCGGAAACCCTCTTTGCGAATCAGAACGAGAACATATCAAAGCATATTTAGATATGCTTCCTCCTAAATCTTTCACTAGTTTATATAATGAGTTTACTACAACGGCTAGAAACTGGGGAGAAGGGTTAGATAAAGAAAAGATTCAATCATTTATTCAACAAGTTTTAGATAATCGCGAACAGGCACAGCAATGTGATACACAGATCTTAGAACTTGATAATGCAGAAAAGAAAAGTCCGGACATTGAAGATTTAGTAATAGCAAGGCGGCAGGCGGAGGTTGATATTGAATCACTTGAGCAAGAGTTGTCTGACAAAAGGACTGAACAAAAGAAATTCGAAATATACTTAAAGAAACAAATGTCTGATTTTGATCAGCTGACGAAGGCAACCTCTGACGGTGAATTGATATTGAAAAAAATCAGGATTATGGAACAAGTTGCAGATTATTTTCGAAAGAAATTGGAGACGGAATCTGTAGAGTATAGTCTTAAATTACAGTCAAACATTCAGTCATTAATTGACGATATGTTGACAAGCAAAAGAAAAGTATCTGTTAGCGCAGAATTCTCTGTTACAGTTACCGATAGTTACAATGATGAATCAAAATCAGAAGGACAATTTGCGGTAGTATCGTTTGCATACATCGGCGGAATACTAAAGATGCTCCAAAGTGAAGCTGCTCTTTCATCAAAAGAATATCCATTGGTGCTAGATGGGCCTTTTTCAAAGTTGGATCCAGACCAAAGGCAAAATGTTATTGATATGATACCACAATTTGCTCCGCAGGTAATTTTGTTTTCCAAAGATGATTTGCATGAGTTGTTTCCAGAAAGTAGCATTGGAAAAACATGGACGATTGTCAGCAATGAAGAGAAGAATGTTGCGCATGTTGAGGAGGGATACTTATGGAAATAACAAGTGATGTAATGCTTAGAGGAGCCGATTGGGCAAAAGCAATAGAAAAATTTGGTGACATTTTTAAAACTAGAACGCATTATTCTATATATATTTTGGCCATGACAATAGGCATTATGTATGATCAGCGAATTGAAAAGTTAGATGATGATGGAGTTGAAGCAAAAAGTGTACCCCGTAATGTTTTACAGAATAATGATGTTGGAAAGTTAGACTTTATGTTCCAAGCTGCAATTTTATCTACGACAACAGAATCAATGAGCGAAGAAGAGAGGCTTGATTTGGCATTTGGAGATAAAAGTGATTTTAACAAGATAGCTTTTCTAACGCAGTTTGCGAATTTTGGTGTAACGAAACTAAACGAACAGATTGCGGATTCACCTTTGGAAACGATTGAAAAGCTTAAGAATTATTTTATTTCAAGCGTTGAAGGAAGGAATCTTGATATCGATAGTATCCCTGATGATTTTCTTCTTGAAGAGTAATTGGCGTATTTGACAAATCGATGAATTTACAGTATACTTAAGTATATACTTAAGTATACTGTTTTTTATGGAGGTTATCATGAAATACACATATAGATTTCCCGCTGTAAAGGGAACACAAGCAAAACGAGAATACTACATTTCTATGGTGCCATTAAGACTTTTACTTAAATTGTTTCCTGCTGAAAGCGATATTCTTCTTCCAGAGTATAGAGCGCAACGTCGTATTAACGAATTGCGAATTCCGGAGATAAAAGATTATATACTTAAAAATCGTGATTCATATGTTTTTTCTGCGTTATCTGCATCCATAGATGGTGAATTTCAGTTTATTCCATTCAGTTCTGATGATATTGGTATTTTGGAAGTTGATATGGAGTCAACGTTTTTAATCAATGATGGTCAACATAGAAAGGCTGCCATTGAAACCGCACTAGAAGAAGATTCCTCTTTGAGCGATGAGACTATTTCTATCGTACTTTTTCGAGATGATGGACTTGCTAGAAGTCAACAAATGTTTACCGATTTAAACAAGCATGCTGTCAAAACATCAAATTCTCTTTCAACACTATATGATGTTAGAGATCCGGTTGCAGTTGCCACAAGAAATGTAATTGAGGCTGTTCCATTTCTTAATATGTATACTGATAAGGAAAGGGATATTCTTGGGAAGAATTCTTCTAACCTGTTTACTTTGAATACAATTTATAAAGCAAATCAGAGAATTCTCCATAGCAAATCTTGTTCTGACGATGAACTTTCATTCCTTTTGAATTTTTGGAGATTAATTGCAAACAACATATGTGAATGGAATGAACTTGTAGAAAGAACAATAACTAAGAAAGCATTACGAGAAAACTATATTGTAACTTTGGGAATAACTATAGGAGCTTTTGGGAAACTCGGAAGATTCTTTTATGATAATCCAAGTTATGATATGGAAAAATATCTGACAAAACTTAAAAAGATTAACTGGTTGAGAACAAATAAAGATTGGGTGAACAGAAGCATAAGAGAGAATGGAAAGGTGTTAAATAGTGATGAGGCTATAGGACTCACCTGCTCAATGATTAAACAATATATTGGTTTAAAGCTTACAAAAGACGAACAGGCAAAAGAAAAGACAATGCAGGAGAATAACTGATATGAACCAACAGTCAGATTTCAGAGAATTTGAAAAAATAATTACAGAGATGGAGATGGTATACCTTCATGATCAGCGCCCTTGGATGATTGGATTCAGTGGAGGAAAAGATTCAACGCTTTTATGTTGTCTCGTTATGGAAATGTTGAAAAGATTAAATCCAGAAAAGAGGACGAAGAAGGTATATATTGTTTCATCAGACACAATGGTAGAGAATCCGATTGTAAGAAATTACATGCATAAGATGTCTGAACTAATAAACTCTGTTGGAGAAGAGTTCAACATTGTTACTGACATTATTTATCCCAAAACGGAAGATACATTTTGGAGCAAAGTTATTGGATTAGGCTATCCAACACCTGAGGCACCTGGGTTCCGTTGGTGTACAGAAAGATTGAAAATCCATCCTATGAATGCATACACTTTGGAAAAAATAAAAAACAACGGTGAGGTTGTATTATTGCTTGGAGTAAGGAAAGCAGAAAGTGTATATCGTGCAAATAATATTAAATCACGTGAAATAGAGGGAAAAATTCTTGTTCCACATAAAGATATTGAAAATGCATATGTCTATAATCCGCTAACTGAAATACCTAATTCGGAAGTTTGGAACTATCTTCTAAAAGGCGACGGAAAAACACTTTGGGGCTCGGATAATAAATATTTGTTTTCGCTTTATCAAGGTGAGGAATTAGGTGAAGAGCAAAGTGTTGTAGGAGAAATAGATAAAGATAAAATCCCAGTGACAGGCAATTCAAGGTTTGGTTGTTGGATTTGTACTATGGTAAAAGAAGATAAGTCACTTAAATCTTTTATTGATCAAGGAGCAAACTGGCTGACTCCATTAAGAGATTTTCGTAATTGGCTACTCGTTTTAAGAACCACTCCATCTGCTCGTGAGTATAAACGCAGAAATGGATCAATGTATAGAAAACCGGATGGCGAATTAGGACAAGGTCCTTTCACAATGGAAACAAGAAAGGAAATTCTAAAAAGACTACTCTTATTAGAAAAAGAAACCGGTTTACAATTGATAACGCAAGAAGAATTAAAACAAATTGATGAAATGTGGGATTCTGATGGTGATTTGTCACGGCGCTCTTTGGTTGAATTATATTATTCAATCATTGGTTCACGGTTGCCGTGGGACGAATACAAATCTCCTATATTCTCGGAAGAAGTTATTAATGAAGTGAAAACAATGTGTATAGAACATGAAGTTGATTTTGAACTCATTTCAAAATTGATTGTTGAGATAGATGCAAATAAGAACTATACAAAGAGTTCTATGGTTACAAAGGCGTTTGATAAGATAATAAATCAAGGTTGGTTGCATTTTGAGAATATAGAAAGGGGATTAAAAAATGAAAATTAACGAAATAGTCCTCTTTAATTTCGGATCATATGAGGGCGAAAATATCATCAAGATGCCCAATAATACGAACAAAAATATAGTCCTTATTGGAGGGAAAAATGGTGCGGGAAAGACTACGCTGTTTACAGCCATTAGATTATGTTTGTATGGGTTTATGAGTTTCGGCTACAAAAACCATAATTCTTTTTACTCTAAAGCGATTATCAAACTTGTTAATAACACTGCAAAGCTGTCAAAACCAGTTAAGTCATATGTCAAATTATCTTTTGATATAAAAAACGGTAGAGACTTGCACCATTATATATTAATAAGATCTTGGCTATTATCAGAATCTCTTTCTGAAAGTTTCGAGGTAATAAAGGACGGAACAAAATTATCAGAAGACGAAACTCACGATTTTGAAAAATACCTGCTTTCTCTGATTCCGCCTGAATTGTTTAATCTCTATTTTTTCGACGGTGAAAAAATAGCTGATTATTTTATGGATGAAGGAAGTAATATTCGAATTAAAGATGCGTTTCTTACACTATGTGGGTATGACACATTTGATATAATGCGTAAAAATTTCAAACGCACTATTTCAAATAATGGCACAAATAACATCTTTCTTTCTGATTACATAGAAAGAAGAGATGAATTGGATAACGTAAAACATATCCTTCTTGAATTACAACAGCAGCTATTAATCAATTCGGCGGAACTTGATTCAGTTAAATCGACGATTGAATCACTTGATAGAGATTACAAAAAACGAGGCGGTATTACTCAAGAAGAGTGGGACAAGAAAATAGTTGCGCTAAAAGACGAAGAACACAACAGAGAAAACTGGAATGGTTTGCTGAAAAAATGGGCAAATGACATTATTCCGTTTTTGATGATTAAGGATCAAATAATTGATTTAGAAAAACAAATTATCTCTGAATCATCCTCTCTTAAATATAAAGATTTCTGTGAGGTGGTTGATGCTAGTGAAGTTTTAAAGTTAATTCCTGATGTCGAAAAAGTCAAAAAAACTGCTTGGTCATTATTTGGAAGTGATACAGATAATATTCTTGGACTATCTTTAGAACAAAATGCTTTGCTGAAAATGCAGATTAAGGAAATCAAAGAATTCGACAATGCGGAAGTAGAGAAATACAAAAAGAAAATACAGAGGTCAATTAAGAAATCTTCAGTTATTAGGAAAAAACTCGAAGCAAGTTCCATAGCGCATGTTCAAGATTATCTTACTGAAAAGTCATCACTACTTCAGAGAATAAATGACATATTAACTGAGAAAACGCAACTTGAAGCAAAAATAGCGAATCAGCAACGAGTTGTTGTTGACTGTGATACTGCATTTAAAAAAGCTCAGGTGTTAGTCGAAGAAAGATTGAAAAATGCTTCCATAAATGACATTTCAGCCCGAGCGATAGTAATGCTGGACAAGCTTCAAGCAACATTGTATGAAAAGCAAATTAATAGGATTGTTGAATTTTTCAAAAGTGAAATAACCACCCTAATGAGAAAAACCCATTTTATTGATAGCATGTCAATTGATGAAGATTTCAACATTAGAATTTTCAAAACAGAGACCATATCAATTGAAAAAATGCGAGAAGCTGCAAAATCAAATTCTATCGAGCAACTGAAAAACATATTTGGTGAAAAGGCAATAGACTTGCTTAGTTCGATATCCGCTGAAAATAATAAAGAATCAATAGTTAAATATTTGGATTCTATACAGCATGATATAAGTTTACCAATTGAAATTGATAAGACCTCCTTATCCAACGGAGAAAAACAGATTTTTATTATGGCTTTGTATCACTCGCTGATTCAACTGTGTAATTATGAAATTCCTTTTATCATTGACACTCCGTTTGCGAGAATAGATACAGAACATAGAGATAATATTGCAAAATATTTTTTCAGAAGATTGAAAGGGCAAGTGTTTATACTATCTACAAATGAAGAAATCAATACAAGACATATGGCTTTGATGAAGGACAAGATAATGACAACATATATGTTGGAAAATGTTGACAATGCAAAGACTGTAATCAGTGAAAACATATATTTCGAGGAGGCCTTATGATTTTTAAAATACGCACATGTGAAAAAACAATGAAACTGTTTGAAGAGATTTCAGCGAGTACAAATTATGCTCCATTCATCCTTTCAAAACTTGCAATATCAATGTCTCTTAGAAGTAAAATGCCTTTGAATGATGATGATTTTAAAACTGATTCACTTGGGCTTGAATTGAATAGACAAACAATAACCGGTGAATACGATGCTTTATATAAGAGTTTGATTGAAATGTTTGAACACCGTCATATTTCAGAAGACGAATATATGCAGAAATATTTAAAAGCACACATTGACAGAGGCGCTCAACTAATTCACAGTGAATTTAGATACAGCAAAGATTTTTTATTAGGATTATTAAGAGAGGGTATTTCAATATAAGTTTTGTTAAAATTTATCGAATATCGTTGATGAAATAATGCATCAGTGCATAACTTTTATCATACAGTTTTTACATAAAGTGAGATAGTCGAAAGAGTAAAACTGTAAAAAACGAGTTGGACTCTACTACTAATCCAACCCGTTTTTTGTTTTTTCTTTGGTTGGTATTCTCTCTTTCGAGAGATACTGATCGATGTTCTTTTTTGATTGAAGAGAGTTCTTTGACCTGCGATTTACTTTGTTCATAACTCAAAGAGAGTTCAGCCACTTTTGAGTCAAGAGCATTATATTCGGATTTGAGAGCTTGAAAGGAAGGGAGTTTGGAGTATCCAAGTTCCTTTATCTGCCTTCCGGTAGCCTCGAAGATCGAGATATCGCTTTCATGCTTTCGCAGGAAGGAATCATTGTCCTTTGACTGTTGGTATTTCGTATAGATAGGTTTAAGCTCCTTGTAGGTTTTGATATACTCCATCATCACCGAAAGATGCTTCATGCGATCTTCAATCTTGACGATTTGATGTCGGCTGGCATTAAGTGGAAGATTGGCTTTTTCTAAAGCCTGATTCAATTCATCGTAGTTAGCAAAATCCTTCTGAATACTGATGAGTGTGTCAGCTGTGTTAGGAGATAATACACATGTGACAAAAAAATAAAAAAATAGAAAGCCATCTGGTAAAATAAGTTTTAGCACAAACAAAATTATCAGAGAAAGGCTTTCTATGAAAATAAGTATAACAGAAGAAATGAAATTTCGCCAGAAGGTTGTAGAATATGCAATAAAACATAACAATAATGCAAAAGCAGCAAGAAGATATAAAACAAGTAGACAACAAGTGCAAAGATGGCGAAAAAAATATGACAGTACATTGCAGTCATTGGCAAACAAATCCAGGCGTCTCCATAGCCATCCAAACCAGCATACGGAAAAGGAAATAGAGCTTTTGAGCAAGAAATATAGGCAACACAAGCATGAGGGATTAGGACAAGTATACAGAAAATGCAAAGATAGCGGATATAAGCGTAGCTATGAGTCGATGTGCAAACAACTAAAGAAGCTGAGAAGTTATGAAAAATAGGAAAAAATAAGATATCCAAAGAGCAGATATGAGCCATTAAAAGGTACATATCCAGGAGAGTTTGTACAGATAGATGTAAAATATGTACCGCTTGAATGTATAGGTTTTAAAAGTAGTTACCAAAGATATTACCAAATAACAGCAATAGATCTATATAGCAGAAAAAGAGTTTTAAAGTTAGTAAAAGAAAACAGTACATATGAAACATCAAAGATGCTGGTAAGACTTGAGAATGACTTCGGATTTAAGATAAAAACAATACAGACAGACAACGGAAGAGAGTTTTGTAATAATAGAGCAAAAGAAGTCATAAAATAGATAACGAACTATTTTATAGCAGGAGGAGATTTAAAAGTGAAGAAGAGATATACAAATCATTTAAAAGGTATAGTGCAAGAACAAATAATATAGCAAGAAGGGGATTAGGCTTTAAAACACCAAATGAAATGGTAGAGAATCATTTTAAGGGAGTAGCTTAGACTTAAGCCGGATGGTTTTTATCACAAATGTTTGACAATCCTAGAAAAAAACAACAAAAAAGTTTAAAAATGGCATTGACAGCAAA
>KI535280.1:0-16621 GCA_000488855.1 Eubacterium brachy ATCC 33089
GGCGACTGCCTGGGAAAGTAGGACGTTGCCAGTTTGAAAAAGAGCAATGATAGTTGCTCTTTTTTTGTATAATTTTATTTTAAACTTTAATAATTAACCCTCAAACTCCTTGAAATACAAGGATATTTGCAAGAGTACAAGTTGAATTTACTACCAATTTACTACTTTTGAGGAAAGAACCTTGATGTGCTGTAAAAACTCTTGCGAATAAAGGTATTTTACCACAGATGCCATAAGGCATGTTGTGGGAATCAAAATTAAATAGGAAATCTAAAAGCGGTGATCTTTCGCTTCTGTCAAAGGAAGCATAAGATGCCGCTTTTTTCATGCCCATGTTACGAAATAGAAGTAAATAAGGGCTTGAAATACAAAGCTTTCAGAGGGCGGTTTTGACAAAGTAAGGGTAATATACCTTTTTCCTCAAAATCGCCCTTTAACTGCGTAACAAATAAAAAATGAAAGGAGTATCAGCATGGCAGTTTTCAGAGTAGAAAAAAACAAGGGCTATACCCGTTATGAGCAATCACCACCTGCGAAACAAAGAACTGACGCTAAAAGCAAAGGGCTTGCTCTCACAGATGCTTTCACTTCCGGAAAACTGGGACTATACCCTTGCAGGACTTTCCCATATCAACAAAGAAAGTATCGATGCCATTCGTACTGCCGTCTTGGAGCTTGAAAAGGCTGGATATATCGAAAGGGCGCAAGGCAGAGATGAGAAAGGAAAAATGACAGCCATTACCTATACTATTTATGAACAGCCGCAAAGTCCGGTATTGGAAAATCCAACATCGAATAAGCCGACGTCGGAAAATCCAATGCAATTAAATAAAGATATACAAAAAACTGATCTATCAAAAAAAGAAAAAATAAATAAAAATGGATTAAATACCTATTCCATTCCTATCCTTTCCCCTGACCCCTCTCCTTTGAGTTAGCAGCCATTACCGGAAAAGAATGGAAAGGAAGAAAAAGATGCATACAAAATCTATGAGGAACTTATCAAGGACAATATCGAGTATGGACACCTCATAAACACAAAACGCCTTGATCGTGATCGCATTGATGAAATTCTTGACCTGATTCTTGAAACCGTATGCAGCAAAAGAAAAGGCGACGGCGAAAAAGCCGCTGAGGATTTCTGGACGAAATCGGAACGACTTTTCTACTGTGCCCTGATCGGATATATCTTTTATGAAGCGCCGGAGGAAGAAAAGAATTTTGCCAACTTTCACAAATAGAAAACGCTGCAATCTCAAAAAGATTACAATGCTTCTCAGTTCAAATTTCATATTAAGTTGTGTGGGGGCGTTCATTGCCCTTTGTTTCGATTTCCTTAACCTCTTTTGCAGTAGCGGTAACTATTCGGGATCCCTTGTTGCTGACTTCGAGCAGGCTATCAAGCCATCTGCTCTGCGTTAATTTGTCTGTTTCCTCATTGGAAAAAAAAGAATGTGTCTACCGAAATATCTAAAAGAATGACAGGCTCATAAAAGAGTTGTAAGCTTGGGTGCTGTCCACTGTTCTCAATGGATGCAATATCGGGGAGATATTTTCAGCTCGTTCGCTAATGCGTTTATTGAATGTCCCTTTGCTTTTCGTGCTGCTTTTATAGCTTGACAATATAAGCGAATAGAGATATAATAATTAAGAACCGACCGTTCGGTTTTTAACTAGGAGGATTGCTATGTCTAAAAAATACAACTCACAATCAACTATTGATGATATATTATCCGTCTCGGCAAAATTATTTTTAGAAAAAGGCTTTGACAAAACAAGCATGAATGATATTGCCACTACTGCCGGAATATCAAAAGGAGCAATATATCATCATTTTCAGTCCAAGGATGCAATTATTAAGGCTGTTACAGAAAAAAAAGCTCAAGTTATCAAAGAAACTATGAATAACTGGTTATCTGAAATGAACTCCTTAAATGGAAAAGAAAAGTTACAAGCCATTTTGGAAAAAAACCTTGATAGTCAAGAGACACACTACTTAGATGATGTGATGAATACCCGTATGAAAAGTGCCGAATTTGTTTTAGCTTATATGCAAGACTGCGTTTGTAAAGACTCACATTTAATCTCAGAGATAATAAAGCAAGGCATATCAGACGGTTCACTTGCCACGGATTACCCCGATGAATGTGCGGAAGTTTTTTTACTATTAATAAATGTATGGTGCGACCCTGCTGTTTTTAGTTGCAATGCTGATAAATTATTGTTGCGTTTGAAATTTTTACAAAATATGATGATGTCTATCGGAATAGATGTGCTGACTGATACTATTATTCAAAAATCAACAGATTTACTACATAGACTGTATCCTCAAGGAGAGTAAAATAAATGAATATAAATTTAGCAGTAAAAACTGAAAACATCACGAAAACTTTTCTTAGCCGTGAAGTCCTCAAAGATTGCAATATCCATGTGGAAAAGGGAACAATTTACGGGTTTTTAGGTGCAAATGGGGCAGGAAAAACAACATTATTTAAGATAATATCTGGATTACTTACCCCAACCATGGGCAACGCACAGGTTTTAGGTATGAGTGTAACTTCTGAGCGTAACAAAATATTATCAGAAATTGGAACAATTATTGAAACACCTATCTTTTATGAACATCTATCGGCAATGGAAAATTTGAAAATTCATCTTGCTTATATGGGGAAAACAAATAGCGATATAGCTTCTGTATTGTCAAGTGTAGGTCTAAATAACATAAATGAACAACCTGTTTCCACCTTTTCTTTAGGTATGCGCCAAAGACTTGCTATCGCAAGAGCAATTATTCACAAGCCTAAGTTGCTAATTTTAGACGAACCAATTAACGGGCTTGACCCTGTGGGGATTAAAGAAATACGAGATTTATTCATAGAACTTGTGAAAAATCAAAACATGACTTTATTGATTTCCAGTCATATATTAACGGAAATAGAGCATATAGCCGATACAATCGGAGTAATCGTAAATGGAACTATTGTAAAAGAAGTCTCAATGACAAAAATCAAAGCAGAGTGCCCCTCTGGTCTTGAAGACTATTTTATTGATATTATGAATGGAGGGGAGAACAAATGAAAACTCTCATTCGATTAGAATTAAGAAGAACTAATTTTCGCACTTACGTTATTTCCGCACTTATTATTGCTGTAATAATGTTAGGCTTTCTATACCTTTTCGCATATGCCCCTATGTTAGAGACAAATGATGCAGATATGAAAATTTTTTCGGGATATGAAAATCTTATTCCTTTGTACGGTGTTTTGAATATGACGGTATTTTGTGTATTGGCTGCTGTTATATATTCAAAAATTATCATTGAGGAATATTCAGGGAAGCGCCCTATTTTACTTTTTTCATACCCTATAAACAGGAAGAAAATCATGCTATCCAAACTTTGTATTGTATTTGTCTTTACTGTTATTGCAATGTTTATAAGCAATTTTCTTATTTTTATTATATTCGGTGTGAGCGAAAAATTTTTACATCTTGTAAGTGGAGATTTTACATATTCTATTATGTTTCAAGCAATTGAAACTACGCTCATTATGTCACTCAGCGCCGCAAGTATAGGGATTATAGCTGTAGGAATTGGGTTTATAAAAAAATCTGTTCCGACCACTATTGTTTCAGCTGTACTCATTGCATCATTGATGTGTAATATCGTTGCAAATACAATTTCAAGCAAGATAGCAATGTATATATTCGTGGCAGTGATGATATTAATTGGGATAATGTTTTCTGCCATTTTAATGAAAAAAGTGGAAGTTATGGAGGTTGAGTAGATGGAAAAAGCAATAGAAACAGCAATAGATAATGGATTAGAAAGCATATCATCTGAGCTATATATGTTTAGTGTGGGAATAGGAATTGTACTTATCATGTTGGCGATTGTTCTTTTTCTTGTAAACAGAAAGTCAAAAGGAAGAAAGGGAATAACTATTGCAGGCTTAATATGCCTTGTAATTGGTATAGCGGCCGTTGTAAGTGGATTTATACAGATGTAACAGTAACAATTAGAATAACAAAATCTACCACTCTAACGGGAAATAAAAACCGTTGTTGTAGTAACAAAATAGTTTTGCTCAAAATAGTATCGACTTATCTTAACAGCGGTTTTGAAATAAAGATCAAAGCCGCTGTTTTCCTTTTTAAAAATTGAATTACAGAGGATGTATTAAGGTTAACATTTTTTAAGGACCTGGCGGCATCAAAGGAGGTATCGTCGTATAT
This sequence comes from Eubacterium brachy ATCC 33089, assembly GCA_000488855.1. GTDB lineage: Bacteria > Bacillota > Clostridia > Peptostreptococcales > Anaerovoracaceae > Gallibacter > Gallibacter brachus. The sequence goes on from KI535280.1 coordinate 4,234, forward strand.
ATTTTCTATCAATCTAATTCCATATTAAAAAAGGCTGTTTCTATTCAGTGGATGTTTCTTTGCCTATATCAATAAACAGTTAAATATTGTCAATATAATAGTCTTTTCATGTCCGTTCCCGGCTGCTTTATGCGGTCGGGATTTTTTGCGTCCGCAAAAACTTTTTTTCAAAAATATTCGCTTTTTTTTGGCAGTTTTCATCTGCCCGTTGTTGAGGGTTTACGAAAGGGGAAATTCTACCCGCTTTCGCGGCTGCGAAAGGAGGTGAATATCATGAATGAACCTGAACGGACTGAATGGCAGATACGCTGCGCATTTAACGGCTTCTGCAAGCGAACATTGAAAAATGAAAGTATCAATGCCCATCGGGACATTAGGAAGCGGCAGGAGCATGAAATTAACTTTTCCGGCCTGACACCGAAAGAGGAAAATCAGCTTTATACCCATGAAGATTTCTTTGCAGGCAGTGAAGAAGAACAAACCTTTTTCGCAGGCGGTAAAGAATGAGATGCAAAGACGATTGCCGATGCGATCCACAGCTTGCCGGAAGAAAAACGCAGAGCCGTCCTGCTCTACTACTTCTTTGATATGAGTGATGCGGAAATTGCAGAACTCTATCAGATTCCAAGAAGTACCGTGCAGTATCGGCGTACCAGCTCTTTTGAGTTATTAAAACGCTATTTGGAGGAACATGCATATGACTTACCCAAGTTGGTAAAACAGGAAACGATGAACACGGCCTGTTACCTTATCCGGTAATCATAGTCGCAACCAAACGAGAGCCGCAGGCAATGAATATTGTCGTGCAACATTACGCTGGCTATATCGCACACCTTTCTATGAGAAAGCTCCGTGATGAGCGGGGAAATACCTATTACGGCATAGATGAGGATATACGAGATCGCCTTCGCTCAAAGCTTATGCAGGCTGTCCTGATTTTCAAGATTTAACAATGTAGCTGTCTGCGTTCCCCTTTCCGCAGACAAGGCAGGAATCATCTGCCGCCTGTTCTTTGACAAACATACCCGCAAGATAACGGCGGCGTATCATAGGGCAAACCGGATACTTTCCTTTTGTGCTTTAACTATGCGGAAAATGCGCCATGACACTTTCCTACCCGGAAGCCGAGCGAGAAACATTTTTCCGTAAAGCAAGCGTAGCACCTTGCGAGCCATGACAGCACAAAATATATAATGATACGCCCCTATAGCCACAGTCCGAGCGTAAGTGCCATTTAGGGTATCAAAGCGTCGCAGGCAATGGGTAGGTCTACATGAGAACCGGACAATCAATGTGGATCATCAGCTTCAGTATTCCGGTAAAAAGTCCTATCGCGTTGAAACACCGAAAACGGAAAACGGCATTCGCAAAATCCCCATGAGCGACCGAGTGCTTAAAGCCTTGCAGAGAGTGATTCAAAGCCGAAGAAAAAGCACTTTTAAGGTTGACGGTTATACAGGCTTCCTCTTTCTCACAAGGAACGAAACACCTCAAAATTGCATTAACTATGATATTATGTTTCGTAAACTTGTAGAAAAGTATAATTCGAGCCATAAGGAACCTCTGCCGACAGTAACAACGCCCCATACACTGCGACACACATTCTGCACCAATATGGCAAATGCGGGAATGAATTCGAAAGCCTTACAGTATCTAATGGGACATGCCAACATTACCATGACCCTGAACTATTACGCACATGCTACATTTGATAGTGCACAGGCGGAATTTTTCAGGCTGACGGCTTAAAGGGAAATAGATATTTTACTACTTCGTTTACTACCTTTCAAGGCAAAAACACAAGCAGATTTAAGAAATTATGTGAGTATCTCTCGATACACAAAATGCCGAAAACGCCTGTAAAGACAGGCTATATCGGCATATAAGAACTTTTGAAAAGATAGTTAAAAATCATATTAGAGTTTATTTTAAAAACACTATAATCAAAATAATAATTCATATGGTTAAATCTTTGTAAACATGTTAGAATTATTGTACTGTCAATTTTGTGAACGTATTATCAATCCAATTTAATAATGATTTGGAAAAATTCTTCAAGTGAAAATGGAGAGTGTCATATAGATTGTTAATATATTGCGAAATGTGAAAGTGTTGCATGTGCATCGAAAGAGTTATTGTGTGGTTAAACCACAATAGTTTACTGTAGGTTAAATCATGGTCAAAAGTTGTCGGTTTAACGGTTAAGATGGAGGTTAAAATGAGAACATTGAAGCTAAAGGATGACATCTATTGGGTTGGGGTTTTGGATCCAAATTTGAAAGTATTTGACGTTATTGTAGAAACAGAATTTGGTACAAGTTATAATGCTTATGTTGTAAAAGGTTCGGAAAAAACTGCTATTTTCGAGACTGCAAAGGAAAATTTTCTCGATGAATATATTGAGAAACTTGAAGAAGTTACGCCTATCAGCGAGATTGATTATCTCGTAGTAAATCACACAGAGCCGGACCATGCCGGATCTGTAAAATACCTTCTCGAGAAAAATCCGAATATAACCATTGTGGGAAGTAGATCTGCAATAAACTTTATGAGAGAAATTGTAAATTTGGAATTTAAAAACGTCGTTGTAAAAGATGAAGATGTTATATCTTTGGGAAATAAAACGTTACGATTTATTCCGGCACCGAATTTACATTGGCCGGATACCATGTTTACATACGTGGAAGAGGATAGGATATTGATCAGCTGTGATGCTTTCGGATGTCATTATTGCTTGGATACCGTGTTATTTTCTACACTGAAAAATTTCGAAGACTATGAATACTCTCTAAAATTTTACTTCGAGCATATCATGTCACCGTTTAAATCCTTCGTAAGAAAAGCCGTCGAAAAAATTAGAGACCTTGATATTGGAATGATTTGTACGGGACATGGACCTGTAATCGATAAAAATCCTAGGCTGATAATTGATAAATACAATGCCATGGCACAGGAGACTAATCCGAATCAGAATAAGACCGTAATAATTCCTTACGTTTCAGCTTATGGATATACGAAAATTTTGGCAGAAGAAATCGAAAAAGGAGTGAAAGCTGCTGGTGATATAGAAGTTAGAAAATTTGATTTGGAAGATGCTGATCATAGTTTGATTGCAAGTGTTGCGGCAGAGTGGTACTGGGCTGACGGAGTTCTGTTGGGTTCCCCTACGATTTTGGGCGAAGCTCTAAAACCTATATGGGACCTTACAACTGCGGTTTTTGCATCGACTCACGGTAATAAGATAGCATCTGCATTCGGCTCCTATGGGTGGACAGGCGAGGCAGTTCCAAACATTATTATGAGACTGGGTCAGTTGAAAATGAAAATCTATGGAGAGGGCTACAGAGTGAAGTTTAAGCCGAGTGAAGAACAATTAAAGAGTGCATTTGAATTTGGAAAAAACTTTGGAAAATGCGTTTTAGAAGGTAAGATTGTCGACTGAATTTATGTGTATGTGACTTTTTTAAATTTCGCATTTAGAATACTAAACCTTGAGAACGTTCATGCGAAATATAAAATTCATTTGAAAATCAGCATAGAACCTTAAACCTAACGATATATAATTATAAAAAATATTGACACAGAGGATGAGAACTGGTATCATTGTATGGTATGAAGTAGAAATTATCCGTTTCTCACCTTACAGCGAGAGCTCGTTTGGTTATTTGATTGTGTATATTACATATTTAAGGCGGGTAATTTGAATTATCCGCTTTTTTATTGTTGCATTGGAGGAGGTGTAATATCATTAGTAAAGAGGTTTTGATAAATGAAGAAATTCGTGGAAGAGAGTTTCGAATAATAGGTGAAGACGGAGAGCAGCTTGGAATTATGTCAAGGGAAGAGGCACTTGCACTTGCAGATGAAAAAAACCTTGACCTGGTGAATATTGCTCCTAAGGCAAAGCCGCCGGTTTGCAAAATTCTGGATTATGGAAAGTATAAATATGAGCTTAAGAAGAGAGAAAAAGAAGCGAAAAAAAAGCAGAAACATAATCAGGTAAAGGAGATCAGACTCAGCACCTTCATCGAGGAACACGACATTCAAGTTAAAGGAAAGACTGCAATTAAATTCTTACAGGATGGAGATAAAGTAAAGGTAAGTCTCCGTTTCAGAGGTAGAGAAATGGGATATCAGTCAAAGGGTCATGAAGTGATGGATAGATTTGCAGAGTTTTGCAAGGAATATTCCGACGTGGAAAAGGGTGCGAAATTTGAAGGCAGAAGTTTAACTATGATATTATCACCGAAAACGGATAGAAAGAAATAAATATAGGAGGAATTGAATTATGGCAAAAAATAAAATGAAATCTCATAGAGGCGCTTGCAAAAGATTTAAGCTTACCGGATCAGGAAAAGTTAAGAGAAATAAGGCTTACAAGGGGCATATCTTGACGAAGAAAACTGCGAAGAGAAAAAGAGGCTTGAGAAAGGCAACTGTTCTAACCAGTGCGGATTTAAAGAGAATAAAGAGCGTATTGAGTAAGTAGGAGGATAGAAAATGGCAAGAGTTAAAAAAGGTTTAAATGCACATAAAAGACATAAAAAAGTTTTAAAGCTGGCTAAGGGATTTTACGGTCAGAAGAGCAAGGTTTACAGAGCTGCAAAGCCGGCTGTGATGAGAGCTTTACGTTCTTCGTACATCGGTAGAAAAAACAAGAAGAGAGAATACAGGAGACTTTGGATTGCAAGAATCAACGCCGCTGCGAGATTGAACGACATTTCTTACAGCAAACTGATGAACGGTCTAAGAGTTGCAGGAATTGAAATCAACAGAAAAATGTTGTCGGAAATGGCAATTTACGATGCTGCAGGTTTCACAAAGCTATGTGAAGTCGCGAAGACAAATCTTAAATAAATAATTGTATAGTATCGAAACAAGAGGAATGTGTTTTCATTCCTCTTGTTTAAATTATATTTTAATTTTGAGAGGATAGGACTATGGAGAACAAAGCAGTATCAATTATAGGGATTGTTTTAATAATTGTTGGCGCAGCTATGATAAAGCTGTTATTTTTCGTACCGAATATGTTCGCGCCAAACAGTTTGGAGCTTGCTCAATCATATCAGATCGTAATAAAGAGCATGGCTTATTTAGTGGGAGCTTTAAGCTTTGTAATAGTCGGAGTCGGACTTCTGAAAATTTCTAAAAAGTAAAGTGAATGAAAATATAAATCGAATGAGATTGTATTTCAGAGATACTTGCGTGCAGGTATCTCTGATTTTTTATGCTTAAAATTTCGTGGATGAAAACTTTGAGTACGAAAAAAGCTCCACACCTATGGGCATAGAGCTTAGAGTTACCTTTTTTATATTCTGTTTGAGGATTTTAAAACGTTTCTTATCTTGTGTGAAACCATTGAAGAAATCGCATCCCTAGCAGGTCCGAGATACTTTCTAGGGTCGAATTCTTTTGGATTTTCAGCTAGATATTTTCTGATTTCCGCAGTCATCGCAAGTCTTAAATCGGTATCGATATTAACCTTACAAATGCCGTATTTTGCAGCTTCCGTAATCATCTCTTCGGGAACACCTTTCGCACCCGGAATGTTGCCTCCGTATTGATTGCATTTATCTACGAATTCAGGGAGAACAGTCGATGCACCGTGTAGAACTAAAGGTGTATCAGGTATGAGCTTGTGTATCTCTCTGAGTCTGTCAAAATCCAACTGCGGATCACCCGAAAACTTATATGCTCCATGGCTTGTGCCTATGGCTATAGCCAGTGAATCAACACCGGTTTTTTCAACGAACTCGGCAGCTTCTTCAGGAACTGTATAAGTAGCGGATTTTGAATCTACTTTGATATTGTCCTCCACGCCGGCTAATTTTCCAAGCTCGGCTTCGACTACCACGCCGTGGGCATGGGCGTATTCGACGACTTTTTTTGTCAGAGCCACGTTATCCTCAAAAGGATGCTTTGAACCGTCGATCATAACAGAGGTGAAACCTCCGTCGATACATTGTTTGCAGATTTCAAAATCCTCACCATGATCTAAATGCAGGCATATATCAAGACCCGTATCCACCATCGCAGCTTCGACTAACTTTAACAGATATGCGGGCTTGGCATACTTTCTTGCACCTGCCGAAACTTGTAGTATAATCGGAGCTTGTTCCTGTTTCGCAGCATCTACGATTCCTTGGATTATTTCCATGTTGTTTACGTTAAAAGCCCCGACAGCATAATCGCTTTTTAAGGATTTTTTGAACATTTCAGTTGAAGTTATAAAAGCCATGATGACCTCCTGTGCATAGTTTAAGTTAATAGAACCTCATTTATAGTGGACGAAATACCTCATATCTATAAGATGGCAGTTCACTGTTTATTTAGCTTTTTTAGTGTTGTTTTTTTGATTGATTTGCTCAGTTTTCGTAGTTGTAGTATACTTGTCTTCCGATAGAGTCTTCGGATAATCCATTAGGGATTTGATACGAAATGCTATGACGAAGACTGCAATAGTTAAAATCAAAATAGCAACGATTATATCATTTTTATTGTAAAAAAAATTTTTAAATTTTTCCATCAGAGACTCTCCTTTATTGCTATATGATAACATAAAAGACGGATTAACACAACGAAGGAAGGTTAAAATCCTGATAAATTTCGGTATATGGCTAGGTTATTTAGATGTTTTGGTGTATAATATAAGCTATGATTGAAATAAGGATAGAGAGAAATGACAGCGGGCAACGACTCGATAGATTTCTGAGAAAGTACTTGAAAAAAGCATCTCTCGGACAGATTTATAGGATGATTAGAAAAAATCTGAAAATAAATGGTAAAAGAGGTGAGGAAGGAAGAATCTTAGAGGAAGGCGATATTTTAAACATATATATATCAGATGGAGAGTTTGAAAGGTTTCGTGAAAAGAGAAAAAGTGTTAAAGTTAAAAAGAGCTTTAAAGTTTTATACGAAGATGAGAACATGTTAGTTGTATCCAAACCTTTTGGGCTTCTGACTCATGGAGATAGAAATGAAAAAAAGAACCATTTGACTAATCAGGTGATAAACTATCTGATAGAAAAAGGAGAGTACGTTCCTACAAGAGAAAAAACCTTTGCTCCAAGTCCTGTAAACAGATTGGACAGAAATACAACGGGTATTGTAATTTTCGGTAAGAACGCAGATTCTCTAAAGTTGTTAAATAAAAAAATAAAAAATAGGAGCGAGATTAGTAAATTCTATTTAGCGGTGGTTTCAGGCATCATGGAAAAAGAGCTGAAACTGAGGGGAAATTTAGTAAAAGATGGAAAAACCAACACTGTGAAAATTACACATACAAATGATGAAGAGAGTGACACACTTTATAAAGATGTTGAAAATCGAGGAAAGAACATAGAGACAGTAGCGAGACCGTTGTGTTCATCAGAGGATATGACTCTTGTGGAAGTGGAACTTGTGACAGGAAGAACCCATCAGATTAGAGCTCATTTGGCAGCACATGGATTTCCAATAATAGGTGATGCGAAATATGGAGATTTAAATATAAATGCTAAAATTAAGCGAAAATACGATTTGACTACACAGCTTTTACACGCTTACAAGATAGTTTTGAACGGCAAGGAAATTAAGGATCAATTACCACAGAGGTTTGAAGCGATTGTAAAGGATAATTTCAATGTATGAGTTCATATGTTGAGGTGGTGGAGTTGTGCGTTTGCATAGTCATAGATAGATTTAAATTAGGAGTTATAGTGATGAGCAGAATGGAAAAATTCCATGATAATAGAGATAAAAAACGAGAAATAAAAGGCTTTGTGAGAGATGTTATCATCGCGATAATCATTTCCGTTGCAGTGCTGTTTTGCGTGAGTCCTTCCCAAGTAAAAGAACACAGTATGCAGCCCACCGTAAATGATGGCGATGTGGTACTGTTAAATAAAGTTTTTTATGGAGAACCCAAAAAAGGTGATATAATAGTTTTCAATTCAGAACTTAAAGACGATAAAGGGAAAAATATGAAGCTCATCAAGAGAGTGATTGGACTTGAGGGTGATAAGATTACCATTAAAGACGGATTTGTCTACGTAAATGGCAGTATGATCGAAGAGAAATACATATATCAGACGACTACAGGTGAGGTTGAAAATTACGTGGTTCCCAAAGGAAAGGTCTACGTGCTGGGTGACCATAGAGAGGTCAGCAGAGACAGCAGACAACTGGGAGCAATCGATAAAAAAAGCATAGTAGGAAAGGCGTTTTTTAGGATATTTCCACTGAAGAAAATGGGCAGGATAAACTAGTTTAAAATAGTGAAATAAAATGGATATTGATGATGTGATAAAAATGTAAAAATCGGTAAAAATGCCGATAAATGGATTTTAATCGGGTGAATAGGAATAATGAAAAAATTAAGACAGAGTGTTATATTTGACATTTTAATATGCGTTATCATTGTAGCGGGAACTTTATTTTTTATAAAACCTATAATAGTCAGCGGCAGCTCTATGGAAGGAACTTTGTCGGACAAAGATTATCTGTTGATAAGCAGACAGGCATATACGCTGTTTTCTAAACCTAAGGCAGGTGATATAATCGTGTTTCCGCAGCCGGATGGAGATGAAAAGGGAAAGAGGTTGTACATAAAGAGGATAATAGCGACGGAAGGACAGAGAATACGTATAAAAAATAATAAAGTAATCGTAGATGGTAAGATTTTAAATGAAGATTACATTGGGAGAAAGGAAACCCACGGCAACATAAATTACACGATTCCAAAGGGACAAGTGTTCGTAATGGGTGACAATCGTGAAAATAGCTCTGACAGCAGGATGTTTGGAACCATAAATGTTAAAAACATCACCGGAAAAGTGATTGTCAGGCTTTATCCTTTTGGAAAATTTGGACGTGTTCGGTAGATGTAAGCAGCAGGTATATGAAGTGTGATTAACTTTGAAAGCTAATAGGATAATTGCTATACCTTTTGAAGAGAAGTTTGGTTAGAGAGTTTTGGTGTAAATATATAGGAGAATATGAGAGAAAAGAAGATAGTGGCAAATAATAAGAAAGCGAGATTTGACTTTTTTATAGAAGATATATTTGAGGCGGGCATAGTCTTGACAGGGACTGAGATCAAGTCGATTAGGCAGGGAAAGGTCAGTATAAATGAAAGCTATGCGAAGGTTAGAGATGGTGAAATATTCATTTTGGGAATGAACATAAGTCCATATGAGCAAGGAAATATTTTTAATGTAGATCCGTTGAGAGAGCGAAAGCTGCTTTTGAGCAAAAGAGAAATTAGAAAAATTGATGAAATAAATAGATTGAAAGGAAAGACTATAATACCCTTGCGGGTATATATAAATGAGAGAGGCCTGGCGAAGGTCCAAATCGGCATCGGAACCGGTAAAAAAAATTACGATAAGAGAGATTCAATTGCTAAAAAAGATGCTGAACGCAAAATGAAAATCGCAGCTAAAAGGCGATAAAATATATAAAATAGGGGGATGTAAAGGTTTCGACAGGGGTGTGGAAGCGTGATAAGCGAGCCGTAGATTGCATTAGCTACGAAAAAATATGCACGTTAAATATAAACGCTAAAAATAACAATAATTTCGCATTTGCTGCCTAATTAACGCAGCGGCGCATCGGTCTCTCCTCACCTGTAGGGAGAGGTAATCGGTGTCATTTATACAGGAAAACCTTGCTTGAGTTTCTGGTAGGGTAAGGGAATTACAGAATAGCTCTTGGATAAGTTTGTCTTTGAACCTTCAAGTGTGAAATAAAAAAACAGAGACTACGCTCGTAGAAGTTCTAGTGAAAATGCCTTTGGACAGGAGTTCGATTCTCCTCATCTCCACCATAGTTTAGGGTTCAGATAAAAACTCTGGACCCTTTTATTGTAAAAAGATGTGTTAATCGTGGAAATTTCAATTATCATCCACTGCTCCGTGAAGATAAAAACATTGATATGAGCCATTAAAGAATAGGCATTTCTTAGCAAAATAGGGATAAGTTTTTCAACAAACTTGACACTATTGCGTTAAAATCTACTTTTGACAAAAAATGTTAACTATGATATCATGATACATAATGTAAATAGAATGCGAGATAAGGACATACAATTGAGATATAGACGTAAGTCTTATTTTGTTGTTTTTAGATTGTATAAATTTTGCAGAAACTTCAATAAGAAAATTATGCAAATAAAAAAACACTTTTTAGGAATATCAATTCTATAGATTTAAAACAGGCAGTGTATCACACGGGTAGAAGTCGATGAAAGATGAAAAAATATATGAAATTGATATTCTAATTTAGTTGCAGTTTGAGTGTGGATAATTTCATTTATGTAACAATATTGCAAAATATGCTTATCGTTTTGATGCGTAACCGTGTCGAAATGATGAATGTAGAATATCTGTACTTAAAACATAGATTTATTTTAGAGAGGAAAGTATGATGAGAAAGAAAATCATTAAAAAGGTCGTAGCAATACTGACCGTGGTCACGTTGCTAATGCCGAGTGCATCGCAGGTTTATGCTGCAGATCCGATTAATGGAGTAAAAGTCAACGCAGACAACTCGAAATTGGATAGGGCAGCAAAGAATGCGAGAGATTCGGGTGCTGAAGTAACACAAGGAGATACGGAGAATAAAGGTACCGTAGACTCCAAGGAGGCAGCAGATGCCAAAAGGGCGGAAATTGCTGCTGATTATGAAAAACAGATAAAAAAATTAAATGAAGCCAAAGTTAAAATGGACGAGTATAATGCCAAAAAGGCGGAGTACGATAAGAAAAAGGAAAAATACGACAAAGATTTGGCTCAGTATCATAAGGATTATGATAAATACAAGAAGGATTATGAATCTTTCAAAAAACAATATGAAGAAGACAAGAAGAAAATGGAAGATGCTCTCAAAGAGTATGAGAAGAACAAGGACAAAGACGGCTATTTATCTTCGCCATATGCAAAAACTTTGGTATATGATTCAGAACCGGATGCTAAATTGACATTATCAGCAAATGAAGGGAAGTACATGTCGGCAAAAGCTGTGGATAAAGCATTTAGTCGTGACACAAATAATTATTCTAATAAACTTTTGCAGCTGGATAACATGAGTGTTAAAGACTTAGAGGAACAACCAGGAGCAACTTCAGGCTCCATGGAACTTTTTGGTAATTTCGGCAGCAAAGCCGGTTGGCAGACTAATGTGAGCAATAATGGTCAGGTAAAATGGTCTACAGTGCTTTTAAAGAGAGGACAGAGTGTAACAGCGACTTATACAAATCTTAAGAAAACTTACTATAATGGCAGAAAAATTTCTAAGATTGTTTTTAAGTATACATTGACCAATGATTCGGCATTTCAAAATTCAAATAAAACAGCCTGGTTAGGTATTTTCACAGATCCTACGCTTGGAGTGTTTGCATCAGCATATACGGGAGAAAACGAGAAAAACACTTCAATTTTTGTTAAAAACGAATTTACGTTCTATGACCAGGACGGTAAAGAAATTGAGTTTAAAGATGCACTGTTATCAGTGGCATCTCTTAACCGAGAACATAATTCGATAGAACTTGCGAAAGATTATACTCCTGGACAATTTGTAAAGATTTCAGGATCAACAGTTGGTGAAGATATAACACGCAATATGATTTACGCCACAGAAAGTTTAAACTTTAGAAAAGGAGAAGGTGGCTGTAAACATACGATGTATAAAAAAAATGATGAAGAAGGATCGGGTTGGGATACATCAGATGCACCAAATTCGTGGTATGGCGCGGGAGCTTTAAGATTACAAGGACCTCACAATAAAATTACAGTGGGAGCAGCTTCTGCTACGACAATTTTAAAGGCTCCATATGGACCGGAAGTTCCAGGAAAAAATAATACTGAAGGTAAAAAGCCGAATATATGGTATTCGCTAAACGGGAAGATTCGTGCAATAGGCATTCCTGAAATCAAAGCAAAGGAGCCTGAAAAGCCGACACCGCCGGTGCCGCCGGTAGAACCTAAGAAACCGGATGCAAAGGTAACATATCACTACAGCGTGTTTTATGTAAAATCTAAAGTAGAGAAAAAAGTATACGATGCTCAAGGACAAGACATAAACGAGAAGGTAGTTAAAAAGGATTCGGTAGTAGACTTTACGTTAAATGCTTCAGATTTTCCAAAAGGTCATGAAGATATAGACTCTTTGGTGTTTAAAGATACTCTGCCTGAAGACTATGACCTAGATTTAGATAAAACAAAGGCGAACAGCCCGGATTACGATGTGAGTTATGACCAAAACACAAGGCTTTTGACGTTTACAGCAAAAGCAAGTCTTCTTGATAAGATAAATAAAGATAAGACAAAAGATGCCGAAGTTCCTTCGCCAAAGATCACGGGAAAAGTGACAAAAGAGGGAAAGACATACGAAAATAAGTTTGAACTTAAAA
>KI535280.1:16721-17122 GCA_000488855.1 Eubacterium brachy ATCC 33089
TGTTAAAAAGGTATTTAAGAAAGGTGATACGACTGTAAATATAGACGGCAAAAGAGTGGAACCGGGGCAAGAGCTTACTTACGCAATAGACTATAAAAATACCACAGGAAAAGATGTTAATGTTACTATAACGGATAAAATACCACAATACACAACGTTTGTATCGGCAGATAATAACGGACAAGAATCGGGAGGAGTCATTACGTGGACTGCCAAGGTAGAGAAAGGTAAGAGCCTCAGAGTAACCTTTAACGTAAGGGTAAATAAGAATGTAAACGGAAATATTTTAACAAACTCAGCAAAAGTTTTAGACGGAACAAATACGTATACGACGAATGAAACAAAAAACCCGACGCCGACAGAGCCGAAGAAGGAAGTATTTAAGGAAAATACAAATATAA
>KI535281.1:0-537 GCA_000488855.1 Eubacterium brachy ATCC 33089
CCTTTTCTACTTCCTTTGTCCAGGTAATAGTTCCATTGTTGTTCACGCCACCGTTATCTGCCGATACAAATTCTGTAAAGTCAGGAATCCTATCTGTTATAGTTGCCGTTACCTTCTTACCTGTTGTATTTTTGTAGGTAATTGCATATTCTAAAACTTGACCTGCTTCTACTCTCTTACCGTCTATATTGGTAGTCGTATCACCTTCTTTAAATACCTTTTTAACAGGTTCTGTCGGTGTATATACTCTAACCGGATTTGACTCCACTTTATATGTGTTGTTTATTTTAAGTTCAAACTTATTTTCGTATGTCTTTCCTTCTTTTGTCACTTTTCCTGTGATCTTTGGCGAAGGAACTTCGGCATCTTTCGTCTTATCTTTATTTATTTTATCAAGAAGACTCGCTTTTGCTGCAAACGTCAAAAGCCTTGTGTTTTGGTCATAACTCACATCGTAATCCGGACTTTTCGCCTTTGTTTTATCTAAGTCTAAAGCATAGTCCTCAGGCAGAGTATCTTTAAACACCAAAGAGTTTA
>KI535281.1:637-2349 GCA_000488855.1 Eubacterium brachy ATCC 33089
ACATAAAACACGCTGTAGTGATATGTTACCTTTGTATCCGGTTTTTTAGGTTCTACCGGCGGCACCGGCGGTGTCGGTTTTTTAGGTATATCCTTTGGCTTGACTTTGCTGTCGAAAGCAAACCATACGTTAACACAGTGGTCGGATTCTATATCAAAATTAATATTTGACCGGGTCTGTTTTCCTACTATTGCCCCGTACCAATTCAACTTAGATGTTTCTGAATCCCATTCTCCTGATTCATACGCTGAACCATCTTTCTTACTGTAATTTGATTTATCTGCATATAAATCGTTGCCATGTGCCTTCACTGAGGATCCGTTAATTTCAAGAGGCTCTCCTGTGTGATATGATACTTTTTCAATCGCATTTTTCCCGTTATATGTTGCATATCCATGCCCTCTGTTTAGCGACTGAAAATCAAGAAGCGCACCGGTTGTATCGATTTCATTGTTTTGTTCATCGTACATCTTAACTTCTATATTTATTTTTATATTGCTGAAGAACGACCAATATCTCAACGTAATCGTCGGATCAGAATACAAAAACGCCGGAATCTCATTTCCGCCCAAATTACCCGTACTCTTGAGAGTATATCTGTACTCGATTCTGGAGATTTTCTTACCGTTCATGTAGGACCTTTTCAGATTGGTATATCTTGCAGTCAGCGTCTTATCCTTTTTTAAAAATACTTTCTTTCCTTTATGATTTGGGTTATCATCAAAATTTTTAATATGATCATAAACGATATCCCTTTTTGCCTTTGACGCATTGTCATTTCCATTCAAATAATTCAATGCTAACGCATAGTTATAAAACTTCCCTTGCTTAAATTCTTCCCCTGAGGGTACATTCAAAACCGCATCAGGTTCTGACTCGAAAACCAGCGGCTGCCCAATCGGCGATTTCAAATAGCCATCATCATGCTTGTGTTTTTCTAACTCTTCTAGAGCTTTCTCATACTTCTTCTTGTCAATCTCATATTGAGCTAAATCTTTGTCATACTGTTTCTTTTTCTTGTCGTACTCAGCTTTCTTAACGTTGTAATCGTCCAATTTAGCTCTGGCTTCATTTAATTCCCGTATCTGACGTTCATAGTCTGCGGTGATCTCTGCCCTTTTAGCATCTGCTGCCGCCTTGGAATCTACGGTACCTTTGTCTTCCGTATTTCCTTGCGTCACTTGGACACCTGCATTTTTAGCATCTTCTACCGCTTTGTCCAATCCGGAGCTATCTACATTCGTTTGCACTCCTCTGACGGGATCTGCGGCATAAGCCTGAGTTGCATTAGGTATGAGCAACGTGACCACGGTCAGTATTGCTACAACCTTTTTAATGATTTTCTTTCTCATTATGCTTTCCTCCCTAAATTTTTTTGTGACATTGATATAAACTGTTTATATTCCATATTCATCTATACTTCTACATTACCTCTACACTTTAATCTAAATACTCTTTCAATTGCAACGTAAATGAAATGTTATTCATTTACATAAAGTCAAATTGAAATTCCATATCAATATGTCTCTCAACTTCCAATTTTATCAGCTCCTATCTGTTAGAAATTTTATCCGATTTTGATAATATAAAAAGATAGCACGTAAAATAGTCTTTATTACGCACTACCTATGTTATCTCCTTATAAAATATATTTATTTTTTGAACTACAAAACCAGACTCTGTCTGTCTGTCTGTCTGTCTGTCTGTCTGTC
>KI535282.1 GCA_000488855.1 Eubacterium brachy ATCC 33089
TTTTGCCGTCATTTACCTTGGCTTTGTTCTTTATGATCTGGCCATTTACATCTTTTTTAACTCTTACTTTAAATGTGACTGTAATGCTCTTTCCCTTGTCAACATCCTTAGTCCATTTTACTATTCCATTAGAATGACTTCCGCCATCTTCTGCTGATACAAATTCTGTAAAGTCAGGCAGTTTATCTGTTATAGTTGCTGTTACCTTTTCTCCTGTTGTATTTGTGTAAGTTATTTTGTATGTAAGCTCATCTCCCGGCTCTACCCTCTTGCCGTCGATGTTGGTAGTTGTACCACTCTTAAACACTTCTTTCTTAGGCTTTGTTGGAGTCGGATTTGTTACTTCGTTAGTGTCATATTCGTTTTTGCCGTCATTTACCTTAGCCTTGTTCTTTATGATCTCGCCGTTTACATCAGCTTTAACTTTTACTTTAAATCTAACAGTAACGCTCTTATCCTTTTCTACTTCCTTTGTCCAGGTAATAGTTCCGTTATTGTTTGTACCGCCATCTTCTGCTGACACAAACTCCGTAAACTGCGGAATCTTATCTGTAATAGTTGCTGTTACCTTTTCTCCTGTGGTGTTTT
>KI535283.1 GCA_000488855.1 Eubacterium brachy ATCC 33089
TTATTACATCTCTTTTCTTCTTCTACCGACATATCCCGCACCGAGGATTCCTGCCAATGCAAGTCCCATCAATCCGCCATATATGCCGTTACTGCTGTCATCTCCGGTCTTTGCCGGTGGAATCTCTTTATTTATTACAGTAAATCCTTTTGTCGCATCTCCTGTTATCTCTGTCTTATATCCTGTAACCTTGTTTTCATCTATAGTGTACTTGATTTCTTTTCCTGTTTTTAAGTCATATTTTGGAAGGTTTTCAAATGTGTGCTTCCATCCGTTGCTCTTGCTTAGTTTCACTTCATCTATTTTCTTTCCATTCGCATATAGATTTATAGTCACACTATCAAGTTCTTTTCCAACCCACTTCTTCACAACAGGTATTTTTACTTTTTCCACATTGGTGTTTTTTACTGTAAAGCCATCTTTTGCGTTTCCTGTAATCTCACTTCTGTAGTTTTTAATCGGCTCTTCCTTTACTTCATACTTGATTTCTTTTCCTGTCTTTGAGTCATATTTTGGTAGATTTTCAAATGTGTGCTTCCAATTATTGGCTTCACTCAATGTAACTCTTTCCTTTTCTACTCCATCGGCTAAAAGCTTTATAACTGCCTTATCAGCCTTTGGTCCAACCCAAGTCTTATTTACTGAAATCTTCGTTTTCTCAACATTAGTATTCTTAATCTTAAAGCC
>KI535284.1 GCA_000488855.1 Eubacterium brachy ATCC 33089
TTCTATGACGATGTGGATGGAGATGCGTATATCAAAGGCTGGAAGAAATGGTCTGATGGAACAGAGTCGTATTGTTACGGAGATGGAATATTTGCAACAGGACGTCAAATCATAGATGGTAAAGAGTATATATTTGATGAAAACGGAATTAAACAGAATTCCGATGATCCACATAAGAATTTACACAGGATAGATGGCAGAACTTCCGTGACGTGGAATCAATTGGCGGAGCTTTACAAAAACAAGGCAAAGAGAAATGAATTGCCAAAATACTATCTAAGTACCGATGCACCTACTCTGGAAGCATTTTGTAAGATGTACATACAGGAAGCAAAAGCTGAGAATATCAGAGCTGAAGTAGCCTTCGTACAGGCTATGAAAGAAACGGGTTGGCTCAGATATGGTGGAGATGTGAGAATTGAACAGAACAATTTTGCAGGTATCGGCGCAGTAGGTGGAGGAGCCAAAGGACATACATTTGCAACTGTAAGAGAGGGCATAAGAGGTCAAATTCAACATTTGAAGGCTTATGCGAATAAGGAGCCGATGAACAATAGCATAGTTGATCCCAGGTTCAAATATGTTGAAAGGGGAAGTGCAAAATATATAGAATGGCTCGGGATATATGAAAATCCAAGGAAAAAAGGCTGGGCTGCCTCTAAAAACTACGGCTTTGATATAGTAAAAATGATAAAATCGTATTTTGGTTTAAATATTTGATTTGCTTAAAATTCTTCAATTGGAGAAAAATATTTTGGTTAAAAATTCTCTTGAGTTTGAGGTATTAGAGCCTTGAGCGGAGAGAATTTTTCCATAATTACGTAAAAAGCCATAAAAACTGCTTAAACTATTGATTTTATAAGGAATTTTTAATATAATATAGTGATGTAAACCAGTACGGATTATACTGAAAATAAATATAAGAAATGTTTTAGATATGGCGGTTTTATAAAAAGAAAGGAGAGTATTTGCATATTTATTATGCATACGAGAACGAAATGAGAGACGGTGCTAAAAAAATTATTGCGATATTGCTAATTGTCTTGATAGTATTCGGATGGTACATCATGGTATTCGGCTTGGGGAAAAAAGTGAAGCCTATCAAAGATAAGATTCAATTAGGCCTTGATATTAAAGGAGGAGTCTATGTGGTAATGGAAGCCAAGACGAATCTTAAAGGTGAAGAACTCAGAAAGCTCATGAATCAGACAAAAGAAGTAATCAATAAGAGAGTTGACAGCATGGGGATAAGTAATGCTGATGTCAGAGTTGAGGGGACCAAGAGAATAAGAGTGGAATTGCCGGGAGCTAAAAATGCAGATGAAGCTATAAAGCAAATAGGTAAAACAGCTCAATTGAGATTTGTGTTGGCTGATGGCAGCACAGTTTTAGACGGAAGTGCTGTTAAAAATGCCACTACGGGTCAGGCACAAAAAGGCGGATATGCCGTAAATTTGGAATTCAATGTAAAAGGAGCAAAAGCCTTTGAAGAAGGAACAAAAAAAGCGGTTTCAGGTTCAGTTGTAGCTAGAGATGATATTAAAAAGGCAGGAATATCAAACAAGAGCATAATAATTCTCTTAGATAACAGAATCATTTCAAGTCCGGTCGTAAATGAGGTAATAAGTGGAGGCAAGTGTGAAATTACAGGTAATTTCAATAAAAAAAGCGCAACACAGCTGGCGGCATTGATTCGAGGAGGAGCTTTGCCGGCACCGTTGGAAGAAGTGACATCTTCTGTACAAAGTGCAAAGATAGGGTTGAATGCATTTGAGCAAAGCGTCAAAGCGGGGCTTATAGGTATAGTGATAATATTCTTAATAATGTTGTTTGGATATAGGATAATGGGTATCGCTGCAAATATAGCTCTACTCTTGTATGTAATGATAATAATTGCAGTTATGGCGATTATGGGAAGTGTTCTGACATTGCCGGGAATCGCAGGTATCATTTTATCCATAGGTATGGCAGTAGATGCTAATGTGATTATTTTCTCAAGAATAAAAGAAGAAATCGCAAGAGGAAAAACGCCTAGAGTAGCTGTACAAGCTGGATTTAAAAGAGCTAAGAGTACAGTTATAGATTCTCAGGTTACGACTCTAATCGCAGCAATAATATTGTATCAAATCGGTACTAGTGCGGTAAAAGGCTTTGCATGGACGTTGTTAATCGGTATTGTGGCGAGTCTGTTTACAGCAGTTGTAATAACGCAACTATATCTGAGCGTCTTTGCAAATTCAAAGATATTTTCTAAAAAATCTTTCTATGGGGTGAAAGAAAACGGAGAGTCTACATTTAAACTTAAGAAACAGTTTAAATTTGTTAAACATAGAAAAGTATTCTACGTAATTTCTGCAGCTGTGATAATTGTGGGATTAGGATTCGGTTTAATCAAAGGTATGAACTATGGCATAGACTTTACCGGAGGTACTATGATCCAAGTTGATATGGGTAAAAAAGTAGAATCTTCCAAAGTTGAAAAAGTTTTAAAAGAGCATAAGATAAAAGGTGAAGTAATATATAGCGGGAAAAATCAGAAAGAAGTTATTATTAGAACCGTTACAGCTCTAAACAATGAAAAGAGAAACAGTTTGATATCGAGTCTGAAAGAAAAATTCAATCTGAGTGACAACAGCATTTTAGGTCAAGAACTGTTTGGACCTACTGTAGGTAAGGAATTGCAAGGAAATGCAATAAAGGCGGTCTTATTAGCTGCACTCGGTATGTTGATTTACATAAGGTGGAGATTTAAAGAATGGAAATTCGGTTCTTCTGCGTTGATGGGAGTTTTACATGATGTGCTCATTCTACTTTCATTCTATGCTATATTTAGAATTGCTGTCAACAATCCGTTTATAGCCGGTGTATTGACCGTAGTAGGTTACTCGATAAACGATACGATCGTAATATTTGATAGAATCAGAGAAAACAATCATCAGATGCATGGAACTCAAGAGGAGATAATAGACACATCAATTAATCAGACGTTATCGAGGTCTATAATGACAACAGTTACTACCTTGGTGGTCATGATACCTATGTATGTGATGACAACATCAGCTCTCAGAGAGTTTGTTTTACCTCTCATGGTCGGTATAGGTGTGGGATGTTTATCTTCGATATTTATTTGCAGCCAACTTTACTATGAATTCAACAATAGAAAATCCAAATCAAAATATCAGAAATTGACAGAAAAGAAAAAGAAAAGAAATAAATATGTAAAAAAAGAAAAAGATAAAGCACAAGTGTGAGTGTGAAAACCGTATTGAACGTGTTGCTTGTGTGGATGTATTCCACACAAGTGGTGCGTCATATGCGGATAAAATGCATTTTCAATTGCATTACACGGTGTAATGAATATGTGAAAATGTAAATGCAAATGCATTTACTTGCAAATTTGTAGAAAAAATAGATGTTTAATTTCAGATGATTTTTGACATAAAGGTCTCATAACATCGATATAAATGGCGATGGTGCGTTTAACTGGAGTGGATTTATTTATGGAAGGCAAATGTGAATTTTTGGATAATATGTTGAAATACAATCCAAAATACGACGTGAAAAATTTGGAGCGAGCGTATGATATAGCTGAAAAAATGCATAGCGGACAAATGAGAAAATCGGGAGAACCATATTTGATTCATCCTATTGCTGTTGTGCATATTTTGGCAGAATTAGGAATGGACGAAGACACTCTGATCGCAGGACTTCTCCACGATGTGGTAGAAGATACTGAATACACAAAAGAAGAACTCATTGCGGAGTTTGGAAAGGAAGTTGCCCTGTTAGTTGACGGAGTGACTAAAATAGGATCGTTGACTTTTGAAAACAAGGAGGCAAGACAGGCGGAAACATTGAGAAAAATGTTTTTAGCAATGTCAAAGGATATCAGAGTTTTGATTATCAAATTAGCAGACAGATTGCACAATTTGAGAACTATAAACTATATGACACCCAGCAAAATTAAGGAAAAGTGCAGGGAAACGTTGGATATATACGCTCCTCTAGCTAGTCGTCTAGGTATATTTTCCATGAAGTTTGAACTGGAAAACATATGTCTGAAATACCTATGGCCTGAAGAATATGATGATTTGGTTAAAAAAGTTGAAATAAAAAAGGCAGAAATGGAAGATGACCTAAAAGGCATCATAGATGAAATAAAAGGGAAAATGGAAGAAGCTCAAATAGAGTCTGAAGTTTACGGCAGAACTAAGCATCTATACAGCATTTTCAGAAAAATGAAATATCAAAATAAACAGATAGATGAGATTTTTGATTTGATGGCTGTCAGAGTTATTGTTGATTCTGTAAAGGATTGTTATTCAGTGCTGGGAATAGTGCATTCAATTTGGACTCCGGTTCCGGGCAGATTCAAAGATTTTATAGCGGCACCTAAGAGCAATATGTATCAGTCTATACATACGACGGTAATCGGAGATAACGGTGCTCCGTTTGAAATTCAAATCAGAACGAAAGAGATGCATCAAATAGCCGAATATGGTATTGCCGCACACTGGAAGTATAAAGAGGGAATAAGCCAGGATGATGAAGAGAAAAAATTAGCATGGTTGAGACAATCTTTGGAATGGCAAAAAGACATGGATAATCCGAAGGAATTTTTAGAAGAACTGAAGATGGATCTGTTTGAAAACCAGGTATTTGTGCTTACACCAAAGGGAACTGTAATGGAACTACCGGCAGGGGCTACGCCTCTTGATTTCGCTTTTAAAGTTCACTCGGAAGTGGGTGCAAAATGCGTGGGAGCAAAAGTTAACGGCAAGATGGTCACTATAGATCATCCGTTGGAGAATGGAAACATAGTCGAAATAATAACTTCCGCAAATTCGTCAGGTCCTTCCATAGACTGGCTGAAAATCGTTAAAAGCCCAACTGCCAGAACAAAGATAAGGCAATGGTTAAAAAAGGAAAATAAGGATGAAGGAATTGATAAGGGCAAGGTTCTTTTAGATAAGTATATAAGGAAAAAGAGCTTGGACCCTAAGGAAGTGATGAAAAATTCCAATATTGCAAAACTGACGAAAGAACTCGGTCTGAGAGACAGCGATGAGCTGTATATGCAGCTTTCAGGAGGGGGGAATATCGTCGCCAACGTGTTTGGAAAGCTTCTTGAAATTCATAAGGAAGAGCTGGAGAAACATAGCAAAAGAGATGAGAAACTGGAAGATAACGTCATTGCCGAAATAAATGAGAAAAAGGTTCCTAAGAACAGAAGCAACAGGAGCAATAAAAGTAACGGTATCACTGTCAAAGGTGTGGAAGGTCTGGCAATTAAAATTTCCAGATGCTGTAATCCGGTTCCGGGAGATGAAATTATCGGATATATCACCAAGGGTAGAGGGATAACTGTGCATAGAAAGGATTGTCCCAATATGATTAGTATGCCCGATGATGAGAAACAGAGATTTATCGAAGTTCAATGGGAACACAGTGAAAATGAAACATATGAGATAGGCATAACAATATTGTCGGAAGATAGAAAAGGATTGATTTTAGATGTTTCAAAGTTGTTTGAAAATAAGGACACCAATATCACGGGACTCAATGTGAAAACCGATCACGAAGGAAATGCAAGATTGGATTTGAAATTGGAACTCACCAATGTAGAACACATGAGTAAAATAATAAACTCCATCAAGAGCATACAAGGAGTTTATAAGGTTTATAGAAGCTGAAAAAATGATAAAACAGGAAGGAATAGAAAAGATTTATGTATATAAAAAATTTTCCATCAGGACCGTTGCAAGCTAATTCATACTTGGTTTGGGATGATACCAAGGAAGGGTTTATGGTTGATTTAGGAGGATTTAACGAAAAAATAGTGACCTGGATCGAGAGAGAAGGGATAAAATTGAAATATATAATTCTAACTCATGGTCATTGTGATCATATCGGTGGGGTGAATTGGATGAAAAGCTTGACGGGAGCCAAGGTGGTAGCGGCGGCTGATGAACTGGAAATGCTTGAGGACAGCAGAATCAATATGTCATCGGCTTTTGGAGATGATATTACCATAACTCCGGATGTACTGGTAGGAGAAGAAGATAACTTAAAAGTAGGTAAGATGACTTTAGAATTTATTTTAACGCCGGGACACAGCAAGGGAGGAATGTGCATAAAGGTTGGGAAAGCACTTTTCAGCGGAGACACTCTTTTCAACTCTTCTGTAGGAAGGACTGACTTTTATGGAGGCTCTATGGAAACGTTGACGAAGAGTATCAGAGAAAAACTCTTTGTACTCGATGATGATGTGAAAGTTTATCCGGGGCATATGGGAACTACCACTATAGGCTATGAAAAGGAGCATAATCCTTTTGTATAAATTCTATTTGAAAAATGTGACCAAGGCTCACAGATATGAAGAATTGATAAAACTCTTCCTCTCACCCGACGATTTTTATATAATACTGGACGAAAAAGATGTGAATTCTTCAAGGTGCTTATCCGTACAAGATGAGATTTTTCAGAGGTTAAGTACGGAAAAAATTTTCATCAGAGAGTTTGAATTTGAACTTTCATGTGATGCAGATCAACTATGTAGGGAAATTTTTCTCGCCTTACAGGCAGAAACGGGGATGAGACCTAAATGGGGTACCATGACGGGAATCAGGCCTGTTAAAATGTATAGAGGAGCGGAAGAAAGAGGTTTATGCGGAGGAGAATATCTGCAAGAGATTTATCTTTTGAGCGATGAAAAAAGAGAACTGGTACGAGAGATTTATGAGAACCAAGAATTTGCATTTAAAAAAAATGATGCCAAGGAAGTGGCGATTTACATAGGAATCCCATTTTGTCCTACGAGATGTCATTATTGCTCTTTCACATCAAATCAAGGCGAGAGCAGAGAGATTGAAAGGTATTTAAATGCACTGATATGCGAAATCAAATTTGTATCTGATCAGTGCAAGGAAAAACAGCTTAAGATAGAGAGTTTGTACATAGGTGGCGGAACACCGACTACTTTAAATGAGATACAGATAGAAAAGTTGTTGAGCACTTTAGACAGTTGCTTTAGTTTAAGATGCATAGATGAAGTGACAGTAGAAGCAGGAAGACCCGATACGATTACAAAGGGAAAATTGAGAATAATCAAAAGATACGGGGTACGGAGGATAAGTATAAATCCGCAGAGCACCAAGGATGAAACGCTGATTAGAATTGGTAGAAGTCACAATAATAAGCAGTTGAGAGAAAGTTTCTTGTGGAGCAAGGAAGTGGGAATAAAAGAGATAAATGCAGATGTAATCGCAGGATTGCCTCAGGAGAGTCTGGATGATTTTGCCAAGACTCTGGATGATGTAATAGAGTATGATCCGACAAATGTGACTGTTCACACGTTGGCATTGAAGCGAACTTCAAGAATTTCTGCGGAAAACAAGAACTATAACTATATTGTAGAAGCCGACATAGATGGAATGTTAAAATTGGCACGCAGCAGACTGAAAGCAGCAGGTTACACGCCATATTATCTTTACAGGCAGAAAAATATGCTTGGATTAGGGGAAAATATAGGCTTTGCTAAAAAAGGAACTGAAGGTTTGTACAACCATAGAATAATGGACGAAAGGCAAACTGTAATCGCTTTAGGAGCAGGTGGAATTTCAAAATTGTATGTAGAGGATGAAAATCGATTGGAAAGAGTTCCCAACGTTTCAAACTACATAGAATATATAAATAGAGTAGATGAGATGAAAGAGAGAAAAATTAAAGGAATTTTCTCTGAGTATAGATGATGATTTAAGGAGAAGAAAATGTTGACAAAGGCACCGAAAGGTACCAGGGATATGCTTCCTAAAGAGGCGTACAAATGGCACTACATAGAAAGGAAATTTGCAGATTTATGCAGCAGATACAACTTTTTAGAAATGAGAACACCGGTGTTTGAACACACTTCTCTTTTCGTTAGAGGAGTGGGTAATACCACTGACATAGTTCAAAAGGAAATGTATACGTGGGAGCAGGGCAAGAGGAGCTTGACCCTTAGACCGGAGGGTACTTCCCCGGTGATGAGAGGAATTATCGAGCATAAACTGTATGCCGAATCACTGCCACAAAAGATATATTACAATGCGTCTTGTTTCAGATACGAAAAACCCCAATCGGGGAGATTGAGACAGTTTCATCAGTTTGGAGCTGAGGTGTTTGGATCGGATTCAATGATTGCAGACAGTGAAATAATAGCATTGGCAAACGACTTGCTGAGAGAACTTCGGATTGAAAACCTGAATTTAGAAATAAATTCAGTAGGATGTTCAGAGTGTAAGCCGAATCATAGGAACGCACTAAAGGAATTTTTGAGAGACAGGTACGATGATTTATGCGATACTTGCAAGGACAGGTATGAACGAAATCCGATGAGAATCATGGATTGTAAAAACCCTGCTTGTCAGGAGATAGTGAAGAATGCTCCTGTGATGATAGATTACTTGTGCGAAGATTGCAGTCATGACTTTGATGATTTAAAAGCAAACTTAGATGCGCTGAAGATACAATACGAAATAAATCCTAAAATAGTTAGGGGATTGGATTATTATACAAAGACCGCTTTTGAATTTATTACCACCACGATTGGGGCACAGGGAACAGTTTGTGGGGGCGGCAGATATAATAATTTAAGTGAAGAGCTGGGAGGTCCGCATATACCTGGTGTTGGATTTGGAATGGGCCAAGAGAGATTGCTTCTGTTGATGGAAAATTCAGGTATTCAGATCCCTTTGGAAAGGCAACCTAGAGTTTTGGTTGCCTTTACAGGAAGAGAGGAAAGGCTTTATGCTGTTAAGCTGGTCAAATTTTTAAGGGGACGAGGTATAATAGCAGAAATTGATGGAAATGAGAGAAATTTGAAAGGTCAGTTTAAGCTTGCTGATAGAATAGGTGTAGAATACACTTTGGTTATAGGATCTGATGAACTGGCACAGGGTAAAATAACTGTAAAAAATATGAGAAAATCCGAGCAATATCAGATGGATTTTGACAGAGATAAACTTATAGAGATGTTAGTTAGTGAGGAATAGTATGTCAAGAATATTGAAAAGAAGCCATATGTGTGGAGTTTTAAATGCTTCTGATATAGGTGAAAAGGTCGTTTTAAATGGATGGATTGCAAAAAGCAGAAGATTCAAAGATTTAGTTTTCTGTGATCTCAGGGATAAGACGGGAATAGTTCAGCTGGTTTTTGACAGCAGCAGAGAGGATGAAGAATTATTTGAAAAGGCTGAAAGTCTTCGGAGCGAATATGTAGTAGGTATAAGAGGAAGAGTCAAGGAAAGAGCTGCCATAAACAAGGATATTCCCACAGGAGATGTGGAAGTTTTCGTGGATGAAATGGAAATTTACAGTACGGCAGAGACTCCTCCGATATATATTAAGGATGATGATAACGTTGAAGAAGCGTTGAGACTGAAATACAGATACTTGGATTTGAGAAAGAAGAAAATGCAGGACAATCTGACATTTAGACACAGATTGATAAAACTGACAAGGGACTTTTTTGATGAAAACGGTTTCACGGAAGTAGAAACCCCCATGTTGATTAAACCGACTCCGGAAGGTGCGAGAGACTATCTGGTTCCATCGAGAATTTCAAAAGGAAATTGCTATGCTTTGCCACAGTCACCTCAGATGTTCAAGCAACTTTTAATGGTAGCGGGAACGGATCGATATGTGCAAATAGTAAAATGTTTCAGAGATGAGGACTTGAGAGCGGATCGACAGCCTGAATTCACTCAGATAGATATGGAATTATCTTTTGTAGATCAGGAGGAAGTCATCAAAATAAACGAAATGTATTTAAAGAAAGTTTTCAAGGATATGCTCAATGTGGATCTAAAGTTGCCGTTTCCTCGAATGACATATGAAGAAGCCATGGAAAGATATGGCAGTGATAAACCTGATATAAGGTTCGGGTTTGAACTTAAATCAATTCAAGATAACGTTAAAGACACAGAGTTTAAAGTGTTCAGAGAAGTTATGGAGAACGGAGGAATCATCAGGGGAATATGCGTAGCTGATGGCGGTGCTTTTTATAATAGAAAGAAGATTGATAAGTTGATTGATTTATCCAAGGACTATGGTGCGAAAGGAGTAGTTTGGATTAAAATCCAGGAAGACGGAATAACATCATCGGTGAATAAATTCTTTTCACAAGATAAACTGAGAGAGATAGGTGAAATCTTTGACGCGAAAATAGGAGATCTGATTTTAATATGTGCGGACAGACATAAAGTCGTATATGACACGCTGGGATTTTTGAGAAAGCATACAGCAAGTGAAATGGGACTCCTAAATGATAGAGAGTATAAGCTTTTATGGATTGTGGATTTTCCATTGTTTGAAAGAGACGATGAGACAGGAGAGTTACATTCTATGCACCATCCATTTACTTCACCAAAAGAAGAAGATAGAAACATGTTGTTGACAGAGCCTGAAAAAGTGAGAGCAAACGCATATGATATAGTCTTAAACGGAGTTGAAATAGGTGGAGGATCCATAAGAATACATGACAAGAGTTTACAGAGAGAGATGTTCAAAGCTATAGGCATATCAGATGAAGACATAGAACAGAAATTCGGATTTCTGATAGAGGCTTTTAGATACGGAGTTCCGCCGCATGGGGGATTAGCTTATGGTCTTGACAGGTTGGCGATGATTTTGCTCGGAGCTGATACGATTAAAGAAGTGATAGCTTTTCCTAAAAATCAAAATGCTCAGTGTATGGTTTCAGAAGCCCCGGGATTTGTGGATACTGAGCAGTTACAGGAGTTGGGACTAAAAAAAATAGATAGGTAATATGAGTACGGAAAATGTTGTAGATAAAAAGAAAATAGCCGTCATGGGGGGAAGTTTTGATCCTTGCCACATAGGGCACATAAATTTAGCTGTAGATGCAAAAGAGCAGATGAATCTTGAAAAGGTGATATTTGTACCTACGAAAATTCAACCTTTTAAAATAGGAAATTATGTAGCGCCGGATGAAGACAGAGTAAACATGCTAAATATTGCCATATCAGGCATATCGGGACTTGAGGTTTCAAAGATTGAAATTTGTCGAGATGGAATATCTTATACGTATAAAACTTTGAGAGATTTGAAAAAAATTTTAGGAGACGGATATAAGGTGTATTTTCTTGCCGGAACGGATACGTTTTTACACATAGAGAAGTGGAATAAATCAGAGGAACTTTTGAGAGAAAACTGTTTTTTAGTAGGTTCACGAATAGGATACAGAGAAGAAAAACTGAAGAAAGTCATCGATAGGATTAGAAAAAGATACAGCAGCGAAATACGTATCGTTCACAATAGAAAATTTCATATTTCTTCTACAAAAATTAGGGACAGAGTTTCCAGAAAGTTGGCATTAGCGGATTTGGTTGGAGAAAAAGTGGAAAGGTACATAAATGAGAAAGGCTTGTACAAATGATATTGATCAAATTGAGATTATTGAAAATATTCACTCTTTAGACGATGTTTATAAGTTCATCGAAACCTTTGTATCCGATGATAGAAGAAAGCATATTGAGGGTGTATCTCAAATTGCAGAGAAGCTGGCGAGAAGGTATGGAGCTGATGTAAAAAAAACTAAAATAGCAGCCAGGGCACATGATATGGTCAAAGAAATAGGGACAGAAAATATGAACACTTTGATCAAAAAATTTAAGATAAATGACAGTTATCTGGGTAACGACAATTTATCCCATGGAAAAGTAGCAGCTAAAATACTGGAGAAACAGGTCATGCTCAATAGAGAAATTGTAGATGCTGTATCGTTTCATACCACAGCCAGAGAAGGAATGTCCTTAATGGAAAAGATAGTTTTTTTAGCTGATGCCATTGAAGAGAATAGGACTTACGACGGCGTAGATGAAATTAGAGATTTGGCTTTCGAAAATATTGATGCAGCATGTTTAAAAGTTCTTGAAAATACGGTACAACATCTTGCCGATAAGGGAATAAAAAAAATAGATCGCGACAGCATTAAGGCAATATGCTGGTTTAAAGAGATTTTGAATAAACGTAGAGGGGATAAAGCATGAATATTAAAGAAACGGTTCTTTTTATTAAGGAAAAAATTGAGGAGAAAAAAGGTGAAGATGTAATTATCTTTGATATAGGTAAAAAGACGTCTATTGCTGATTACATGTTGATAGCTTCAGTATCAAATGAGAGATTGTTAGGAGCTGTAGCAGAATACATTGATGATGAATTAGCCGAATTGGGGATACATCACAAAAATATTGAGGGTAAAAAAGAATCCGGGTGGATCTTAATTGATTATAATGACATTATTGTAAATTTACTTACCAGTGACATGAGAGATAAATACAGTATAGAAAAAATTTGGGTTGATTGTGATAGGCTGATGTGATAGGAGAATAATTGCATGAAAGATATGTATAATTTCAAGGAAATAGAAAAAAAATGGCAAAAAAGATGGGACGAAGAAAACATTTATAAAGTTACAGAAGACAAAAGCAGAGAGAAATATTATGTTTTAGAAATGTTTCCATACCCTTCAGGAAAACTTCATATGGGACATGTGAGAAACTACTCCATCGGTGACGTAGTTGCGAGGTTTAAGACAATGAAGGGATTTAACGTTCTTCATCCGATGGGTTATGATGCTTTTGGTTTACCTGCAGAAAATGCAGCAATAAAGAATAATGTAGAGCCTGCCAAGTGGACATATGAAAATATGGCGGAGATGACTGAGCAACTGAAACAACTTGGATTATCATACGACTGGGATAGAGAAGTGGCTACATGCAAGCCTGATTACTACAAATGGATGCAGTGGATTTTCATACAGTTCTATAAAAGAGGTTTGGCATATAAAAAGGAAAGCCCTGTAAACTGGTGCCCCAGTTGTGCTACGGTACTTGCCAATGAGCAGATTGTAGATGGTGAATGTGAGAGATGTAAAACTGCCGTCACAAAAAAGAGCTTATCTCAGTGGTACTTTAAAATTACAGATTATGCAGACAGACTTTTAGATGGACTTGATGATCTGGAAGGTTGGCCTAATAAAGTTAAGATAATGCAAAAAAACTGGATTGGAAGATCATATGGTGCAGAGGTTGTATTTAAAATTGATGGGTTTGACTGCAATCTTGAAGTATTCACAACCAGACCTGATACGTTGTTTGGTGTAACCTATATGGTGCTTGCTCCGGAACATCCATATGTTTTGGATTTAGTAGGTGGAAGTGATAGGGAAAGAGAAGTAAAAGCATACATAGAAGAAGTTAAAAAGAAGAATGAAATAGAAAGAAGTAGCACAACCGGTGAAAAAACGGGAGTATTTTTGGGAAGATATGCTATCAATCCTGTAAATGAAAAGAAAATCCCTATTTTCATTTCGGATTATGTTCTGATGAATTACGGTACCGGAGCGATTATGGCAGTTCCGGCTCATGATGAGAGAGATTTTGCTTTTGCAAAAAAATTTAATTTAGAGATTTTACCCGTAATTTCACCTGATGGAAAGAAAATTTCAGGGAGCGATTTAAAAGAAGCGATTATTGAAGATGGTATTATGTTGAATTCGGGCAAATATGACGGAAGAAAAAACAGAGAAGTATCAGATGAAATCGTCGCAGAACTTCAGAAGCGTGATATAGGAGAGAAGAAAGTAAATTACAGATTGCGTGATTGGTTGATTTCCAGACAAAGATATTGGGGAACACCGATTCCCATGATATATTGCGATAATTGTGGATGGATTCCGGAAGAAGAATCAAAGTTACCCGTGTTGTTGCCGACAGATGTCGAGTTTACAGGAAAGGGAGAATCTCCAATCGCAACAAGTAAGACTTTTAAAGATGTTTCATGTCCAAAGTGTGGTAAAAAAGCTGAAAGAGAAGTGGATACTATGGATACTTTTCTCGATTCATCATGGTACTACTTGAGATATTGCGATGCGAGAAATACGGAAAGGATATTTGATAAGGAAAAAGTTGATTATTGGATGAATGTGGACCAATATATAGGGGGAGTAGAACACGCTATTCTTCACCTGATGTATGCCAGATTTTTTCAAATGGCGTTGACGGACCTAGGATATACCAAAAGTCAGGAGCCATTTAAAAACTTGTTAACTCAGGGAATGGTCGTAAAAGATGGAAAGAAGATGAGCAAATCCATAGGTAATATTGTTGCACCAAGCGAAATCATTGAAAGCTATGGAGCAGATACAGCTCGGTTGTTCATATTGTTTGCTGCACCGCCTGAAAGAGAATTAGATTGGTCGGATGAAGGCGTTGAAGGGTCTTATAGATTTATAAATAGAGTATATAAGCTGGTTTATGAGAATATAGCTAGATATCCTGATGTATTGCCCGTTGATTTTACAAATGATAACAAAGCGGATAAAGAGCTTTTATTCGTGTTGAATTCAACTGTAAAGAAGGTGGGAATAGACATAGGAGAAAGATTTAATTTTAATACAGGGATTTCAGCGATAATGGAACTTGTAAATTTTATGTATAAATATAAAGAAGGTAAAGATTTTAATCCCGAATTGTTTAAACAAGCTATACATAAGTTAGTTTTGATATTGGCTCCATTTACACCTCACGTTTGTGAAGAGATGTGGAGTGGACTAGGCAATGAGACTTCAGTACATTTGGAAGCGTGGCCAATTGTAGATGAAAAAGTCCTAGTTAGAGATGTAGTTGAAATAGTAGTTCAAATCAACGGAAAAGTTAAATTTAAAGTTGACGTTGAGAACGGGCTATCAAAGGAAGAGTTGGAGAAAAGTTTATTTGAGAAGGAAGAAGTAAAAAATTTAATACAAGGCAAGGATGTTATTAAAGTTATCGCAGTTCCAAATAAACTTTTAAACATCGTAGTGAAATAAAACTTACGGTTCTTTCTTTGAAGAAATTGGAGAGGACGATTGATGGAAAAAGAAAAAAATTATTTTAAAAAGAAGAAATTTAACGGAAGTGGGGGACACCATAAGTTAAAGGTAATCCCGTTAGGAGGATTAAATGAAATAGGGAAGAACATTACAGCATTTGAATATGGAAATGATATAATCGTAGTCGATTGCGGATTATCTTTTCCGGATGACAGCATGTTTGGAATAGATTTGGTGATACCGGATTTTTCGTATTTGATTCAAAATGCCAAAAAAATTAAAGGTATCGTAATAACACACGGTCATGAGGACCACATAGGAGCCTTGCCATATTTATTAAGACACATAAATGTTCCTGTATACGGCACAAGATTGCCGATAGGCCTGATTAAAAATAAGTTGGACGAACATGGAATAAAAGGAAACCTTAAAAATATAAATGCCGGAGACACCATAAAGTTGGGCGTGTTTAAGGTAGAAACAATAAGGACTACCCACTCTATAGCAGATTCCATTTGTCTGTCGATAGGAACTCCGATAGGAGTAGTTTTTCACACAGGAGATTTTAAGATTGATTACACTCCAATCGATGGAGATCCGATAGACTTGACAAAACTGGCTGAAATTGGGA
This sequence comes from Eubacterium brachy ATCC 33089, assembly GCA_000488855.1. Lineage (GTDB taxonomy): Bacteria > Bacillota > Clostridia > Peptostreptococcales > Anaerovoracaceae > Gallibacter > Gallibacter brachus. The sequence continues at coordinate 15,507 of KI535284.1, forward strand.
CAAAAGGTGTATTACTCATGATGTCTGATAGTACAAATGCCATAAGACCCGGATTTACGGAGTCGGAAAAGAAAGTAGGAGCCGCACTGGGCGATATATTCCAGACAGCACAGAACAGAATTATAGTATCGACATTTTCTTCAAATGTTCACAGAATTCAGAAAATTGTCGATAATGCCGTAAAATGCGGCAGAAAAATCGCATTTTCAGGAAGAAGTATGGTAAATGTAGTGACTCTTGCAATTGAACTGGGATATCTTAAAATACCTAAGAACACAATGGTAGATATAACGAGGACCAGAGGCATACCTGACAATCAACTGGTGATCATTACTACGGGCAGTCAGGGTGAACCTATGTCAGCATTGACCAGGATGGCAAATTCGGAACATAAATCCATAGATATCAAAAGAGGTGACATGGTGATTTTAAGTTCAACTCCTGTGCCGGGAAATGAAAAAATGGTTGCGACTGTCATAAATAAGCTGATCGAAAAAGGCGCTAATGTAATATATTCGGATATTGCAGATACTCATGTATCAGGACATGCGTGTAGAGAAGAACTGAAGTTGATACACTCATTGATTAAGCCTAAATTTTATATGCCGGTACACGGAGAGTTCATGCACTTGGAAGCAGCTGCAGCTATTGCAGAAGATATGGGTATGAGCAGAGACAGGATATTCATTATGAAAAATGGAGACTGTCTTGAGTTGACAAAAAATTCAGCTAAAATAATTCCTGAAACGGCACAATCAGAACTCGTAATGGTAGACGGCTTAGGTATAGGAGATGTCGGAAACATAGTATTGCGCGATAGAAAAATGTTATCAGAATCGGGACTTTTAATAGTTTTGACAGCGTTAGATAAGAAGTCTAATAAAATAGTTTCCGGTCCGGATATAATTTCCAGAGGATTCGTGTATGTCAGAGATAATGAAAATTTAATCTCGGATACTGCTAACGAAGCCAGAAGAGTAATAGAAAATTACGTTAAGAAAAATAAAAATGATTTTGATATGAATGCGTTGAAGTTATCAATTAGACATGAGATGAAAAAATACATATATCAGAAGACGAAGAGAAATCCTCTCATATTACCGATTTTTATGGGAGTATAAAACTAAGGAGGTTTGTTGATGAACGTTTACGAAGAAGCACATAATTTAAGTAGAGCGATAAAGGAATCAGAAGAATATAAACACTACAAAGCAGCGGCAGATAAGTTGAAAGAAAAGCCTGAGTTGGATAAGATGATAAAGGATTTCATGGAAAAACAGATAAAGATTCAAACTAAGCAGATGTTGGGTGAAGCTGTTGAAGAAAGTCAGCTGAGCGAAATCCAAAGACTATCGGCAATAGTTATGCAAGATCCTTTAGCAGCGGAATACATGCAGTGTCAAATGAGATTTTCAATTATGGCACAGGATGTGTATACGATTCTAGGTGAAACTTTGAATTTGAAATAGTTGCTCAAGTTGAAAAACGCCATGAATTTTGATATAATCAAAGAAATTTAAAAAAATAGAAATGGAGAGATATGATGATAAGTGCAGGAGATTTTAGAAAAGGAGTTACCTTTCAGTTAAACGGAGAACCTCATGTTGTGTTGGATTTTCAACATGTAAAGCCGGGTAAGGGTGCAGCATTTGTTAGAACAAAATACAGAAATATCCTTACGGGAGCAACTAGAGAGGAAGCGTTCAATCCGAGTGATAAATTCCCAAAGGCACATATTGAAACAAAACACATGCAGTACTTATATAACGATGGAGAGCTTTTCTATTTTATGGATAATGAAACTTTTGAACAGATTCCAGTATCAAAAGAGCAGTGTGAAGATGCAATGAAGTTTTTGAGAGAGAACGATGAAGCAACTTTAAAATTCTATCAAGGGGCACCGTTCATAGTAGAGGCACCGAATTTTGTGGATTTAAAAGTTGTTGAAACGGAGCCGGGAGTAAAAGGTGACACAGCGACAAATGTTACAAAAGCAGCTACAGTGGAAACAGGTGCTGTAGTACAGGTTCCTATTTTCATCGATGAGGGTGAAATAATTCAGATCGATACGAGAACCGGAGAATATTTGGGAAGATCTAAGTAGATAATGTAGTAATGATGGGATGCAGTAAAATGCATCCCATTTAGCGGTAATGTCGAATTAAGTCGACGCATTGGAATGAAGAAGGTGTAGATGTAAGAAATGGTTATGAAAAATAGATTTTTTAAGATAGTGGTGTGTCTGATAATCCTGATAGTAGCGTTTATTGGAGTAGATGTTTTCATGTCAAGAGCGGTGGATAGGAACAACGGAAAAGGAATTTTAATCAATATTCCTGCGGGAAGTTCGACTTCTGCAATTGCAAACACTTTATATAAGAAAGGAACTATAAGAAGCAAGTTTTTCTTTAGGTTAAATTCAAAAGTGCTGGGTTATAGCGGGAAATATCATGCAGGAAGTTATTTGGTGAAAAAATCTATGTCGATGAAAGAGCAGATGGATTTAATCAAAAGCGGTAAAATAGCCGGAAAAGTTTTTACTGTTGCAGATGGAAACAATATGTTTAAAACTTTGAATGCTATGGAAAAAGCTAAAGTAATCAATAAAACGGACTTTTACAATGAGATTGAAAATGGAAAGTTTAATTATGAATTTATAAAAGAGCTTCCAAAAGGCAAGAATAGACTGGAAGGTTTTTTATATCCGGACACCTATAATGCACCTGCTGATGCAACACCGCACCAGGTTATCGATATGATGTTAAAGAACTTTGATAGAGTATTTAAAAAGGAATATTATGAAAAGATAAAAGAACGAAAAAAATCTCTTATGGAAATAATTACAATAGCTTCCATAGTTGAAAGAGAAGCTAAGACAAAAGAAGATAAAAAGAAGGTTGCCAGTGTCATTTACAACAGATTGAAAGCGGGAATGCCATTGCAAATGGACTCAATTCTGGCATATATAACAGGAGAAGAAAAAATCAAAGCCTCATTAAAAGATACACAGGTGGATTCCAAGTATAATCCTTATAAAAATAAAGGGTTACCGCCCGGACCCATTTGTTCACCGGGAAAAGACTCCATTGAAGCTGCGATAAATCCGGACGAGACCGAGTACTTATACTTTGTCGCAAGTGATAAACTGGATGGAACCAATGTATTTTCCAAGACATATGAGGAATTTTTGAAGGATAAAGCCAAGTTTGACAAGGCTTATGCAGAATACAGAAAAAAGAATCCCGATAAAAAATAAATTTTCATTTGCACGTAAAATGTTAATCATTTGAAATTGCAATGGATTATTTCAACAGCAGGATATATCTCATATTGGAGAAATGGACGATTCGGTTATGATGGAAAAAAGTGCGTACAGTTTGCGAAATATAACTAATGATAAAATTATAAATTTTATCGATAAAAAATTTAAGCCACAAGATGATCAACTTTGGGAGCTGCGATTGGAAGCCGAGAGCAAATATATCCCCATCATACAGAGAGATGTTGAAAATTTTTTGATATCATTGATCAGGATATCGGCACCCAGAAAAATATTGGAATTAGGAACAGCTATTGGCTATAGCAGTATGGTAATGGCGAAGGTGTTAAGAGAAATTCATATGGAAAATGAAATTTTAACACAAGGAAAAAAAGTATCTGAAGGAGAGGGCTTTAAAATTCAAACAATTGAAAGACACCCGCAGATGCTGGAGTTGGCTGATGAAAACATCGAAAAATTAGGATATGAAGAGGAGATTGAAATACTCTGTGGAGATTGCCTGGAAATTATGAAAAAATTGAACGGCTTATCGGAAAGCGGTAACAATGAAAGCGGATATGATTTCATATTCATAGACGCAGGAAAAAGTCATTATCTTAAATTTTGGCAAGAAGCTGTTAAGATTGTGAAAAAGGGTGGAATAATTGTATGCGATAACGTATTCATGCGCGGAATGACAGTGGATTCATCTTATGATATACACAGGAAGCACAAGACGAGCATAAGGAATATGAGAGAATTTTTAGATTACATAATAGAGCTTGAAAATGTCCATACGAGCATTTTGTCCATAGGTGACGGAGTTTCGTTGAGCTACATTATGTAGAGAGCATAAAAATGGAAATAATGAAGAAAAGGTGAAATCTCAGTAAAGACGCAGACAATTTACAGCGAAATTAGAGGAAAATGAAATGAGTGGAGTGAATAAGATAGAACTTTTGGCACCTGCAGGTGATTTGGAAAAATTGAAAACAGCCATAGATTATGGTGCCGATGCAGTGTATTTTGGTGGAGAAATGTTCAGTCTGAGAGCAGGAGCGGGAAATTTCTCCAAGGAAGATATGATTAAAGGTATAGAGTATGCTCACAGCCGCGGTAGAAAATGTCATTTAACCATGAATATATTTCCGCATAACTATGACATAGACGGTATTGAAAAATATCTTCACAGCATAGAGGATGTGGAGATAGATGCGTTTATAGTATCGGATCCTGGAGTGATTATGATGATTCAGGAAATCATACCGAATGCGGAAATTCATCTGAGCACTCAAGCAAATCTCACTAATTATAAAACAGCTGAGTTTTGGGCAAAACACGGTTTAAAGAGAATAGTCATGGCAAGAGAACTTTCCCTTGCAGAAATGAAGATCATGAGAGAAAAAATTCCTGCAGAAATGGAAATGGAAGCGTTCATACAGGGAGCTATGTGCATTTCATATTCGGGAAGATGTCTTTTGAGCAATTTTATGATAAACAGAGATGCGAACAAGGGAGAGTGTGCTCATCCCTGCAGATGGAAATACAAACTTGTAGAAGAAAAAAGACCGGATGAGGAATACCCTATTTATGAGGATGAGAGAGGTACGTACATAATGAACTCAAAGGACTTATCAATGTTGGAGCATATCCCCGATCTAGTTGAAACAGGAATATCTTCCGCGAAAATTGAGGGAAGGATGAAGAGCGCTTTTTACGTAGCGACAGTTGTTGGAGTTTACAGAAGAGCTATTGATGAGTACTATAAGAATCCTCAAAATTATAAATTCAACCCTCAATGGTTGGATGAGATTAAAAAGGTGAGTCACAGAGATTTTACTACGGGATTCTATTATGATAAAGCAGATGATAAGGCACAAAATTACAGTACTGGTGCATATACAAGAGATTATGATTTCGTGGGAAAAGTTTTGAGCTACGATGAAAATACCGGAATCGCCGTGGTGGAACAGAGGAATAAAATGGTAGTGGGCGATGAAATAGAGATTTTTGGACCATACACTGAGTTTTGGAGTCAGAAGTTGGATTTTCTGCAGGATGAAAATGGAGTAGATATAGAATCCGCTCCACACCCTCAGCAGATTTTAAAAATAAAGATGAAATTTCCGGTTAAAGAGAATTTTATGATAAGGAAGAGAAAGGTAAATTGAAATGGTATCAGATGATTATCTCATAGGAATAGGAGAAGGGTTAATCGGACTTCTGATTATTGTTTTTTGTAATATAGTGATGTTGGCACAGACAGCAGTTGGCGAGATTAACAGAAACGCTCTGAGATCCTTGGAGGATGCAGAAAATAAAAAAGCAAACAGAAAAGCGGATAAAGTACTGAAATTATTGGAAAACTATAAGAGGGTGAGAATTACTTCCATTTTTGTGGTAACTCTCGGCATATTTTGGATTCTCCTGTCCTTGGGCGGGAATCTGATAAGATTTATTTTAAGTAGAAATATTCAGATCAACACATACATTATTACAGGAGTAGTCTCAATTGTGGGAAGCCTTGTAGTTTTGACCTTTGTAATATTTCTCCCCAGAGAATTTGCAAGGCAGAATCAGGAAAAAACGGCTTTAAAATGGGGAGGATTTCTGTTTGTAGTATGCAGTATATTTTATCCGTTTGCATTCGTAATCAAAGGTATTGGAAATTTATTTTTGAAAATGTTCAGAAAAAATCCCGCTACCTTTGAGGAGGAGTTCTCTGAAGAAAATATACTCTCGTTGTTGGAAAGAGGTCAGGAAAGCGGAGCACTGAAAGAAGAAGGTAAAAAGATGATAAATTCAATATTCGCTTTTGATGATAAGCTGGCTTATGAAATTATGACTCCCAGAACAGATGTGTTTTCTATTGATATACTTGATGATACAGATGAATACATAGATGAGCTGATGGAAATGAAGTACTCAAGAATTCCTGTGTACGAAGACGACAGCGATAATATAATAGGAATTTTGAATGTAAAGGACTATTTAATTCAAGCGAGAGAAAAGGGCTTTGAATCGGTGGATATAAGAAAAATATTGAGAGATGCTTATTTTATTCCGGAAACTAAGAACATAGATTCGCTATTCTTTGAATTACAAAAAACAAAGCAACACATTGCCATATTGATAGATGAGTACGGTGGTTTTAGCGGAATTGTCACCATGGAAGACATAATTGAGGAAGTCATGGGTGATATAGATGATGAATACGACGAAGATGAATCGGAAATAGAAAAAATAGGTAAAAATGAATATCTGATCGATGGAAACATGAGCATTGATAGAATCAATGAAGAGGTTGAGACAGATTTAGAATCTGAGACCAGTGAAACTATAGGAGGATTTTTAATAGATATTCTAGGAGAAATTCCTGACGACGGTGCAGATAGTAAAATTGAAATACACTACGAAAATTATAAGTTCAATATACTGAAAGTTAAAGACAGACGCATCGAACAGGTGAAGATGACAGTTTTTGAAAAGCAAAAAGATGAAATAGAGGAAAATAGATGAAAATAGCAATTCACACATTAGGTTGCAAAGTAAATCAGTATGAAAGTGAAGCTATCAAAGGCAGATTTTTGGAGGCAGATGGAGAAATTGTAGGAGAAGAAGAATATGCTGATGTTTATATAATAAACACGTGTACAGTAACCAGTCTTGCAGACAGAAAATCAAGACAGTACATTAGGAGGATGAAGAAGAAAAATCCGAACTCTATAGTAGTTGTAACAGGTTGCTATGCTCAAGTGAATGCCAAAGAGGTAGCTGAAATACAAGGTGTAAATCTGATAGTGGGCAATAATAAAAAAAGTGAAATCGTAGAGCTTGTGCGTGAACACATGAAAAATAAAAGCATCTTCGATGAAGATTCAATGAAATTTCCCATAGAATTTTATGTAATGCCAACAGCGGAGATAAGAGATTTTGAAGAATGGGGAAGCACTATATTCATGGAAAATAGAACGAGGGCCTATGTAAAGATTCAAGAAGGATGCAACAGGTATTGTTCTTATTGTATAATTCCCTATGCCAGAGGTGGATTGCGCTCAAGAAGAGAAGAAGATATTTTAAAAGAATGTAAGGAATTACTCAATAGAGGTTTTAGTGAATTGGTGTTGACGGGGATAAATACAGCACTCTATGAAAATTTGGAATCCCTGTTGGATAAGTTGAACAGCATAAAAGGAAATTTCAGAATAAGGCTGAGTTCACTGGAGCCGACAGTTATAAATAAGGATTATATAAAGAGAATTTTCAGATTTGATAAGCTATGTCATCATTTGCACTTATCATTGCAATCAGGATCTGATAGGATATTAAAATCTATGAACAGGAGATATACGGCAGAAGATTATCTGGAAATAGCTGAAGTTTTGAAAGACTTTGATCCGTTGTACGGAATAACTACAGATATTATAATAGGTTTCCCGGGAGAAGATGAGAATGACTTCGATGATACTATGAATATGGTAAAAAATGTTGGATTTTGCAGAGTTCATCCGTTTAAATATTCCCAGAGGAAAGGAACGTTGGCAGCTGATATGTCCGATCAAGTGAGAGGAGATATCAAAAAGCGAAGGATGGATCAGCTTATGGAAGTTAGCAAGAAAGTTGCAAAAAAATTTGCAGAGAAAAACCTCCATATGCGGACTGAAGTTATTTTTGAGGAAATCGTAAAAATTCAGGGAAAAGCTTATCTTGGAGGCTATACGGATAATTACTTGCGAGCATATTGTGAATTAAATGCAGAAATTGATGCAGATAAATATGTTGGAAAGATCATAAATGTAGTTAATAAAGATGTGATAAGCGATGGTGTTCTGGTAAATTTAGCCTAGCTTTTATATAAAGTAAATTGAAAAATTGTAAAATATGATATAGAATGATTGTACGTAGACAATGAGTAACAGTTCTGAAAATGGAAAGGAGAAGTTTATGGATAATTGTATTTTCTGCAAAATAAATTCAGGAGAAATCCCTGCAAAAAAAGTATATGAGGATGATAAAATTACAGCTTTCCATGACTTGGATCCTCAGGCACCGATTCATATCTTAATGATTCCTAAGAAGCATATTGCATCGATGGAAGATATAAGAGAAGAGGATATAGAGCTTTTAGGCTATATGATGAATAAGATAAAGGAAATTGCTAAATTAGCGGGTATAGAAAACGGATATAGAACGGTTATAAACTGTGGAGAAAATGCCTTTCAAACGGTATTGCATTTACATGTTCACGTTCTTGGAAATAGAAAACTAAACTGGCCACCGGGCTGATATTTTTCTTGCAATTCAATGAGATTTTTAGTATAATGTCCTTGTTATAGACTGCTTTAAAGAATTTTAAATAAGTCAGGAGGTGAAAAGGATGGCACAAGTTATCGTAAAAGAAAACGAGAGTTTGGAAAGTGCATTAAAGAGATTTAAGAGATCTTGCGCTAGAGATGGCGTTATGAGTGAACTTAGAAAGAGAGAACACTACGAGAAACCGAGTGTAAGAAGGAAGAAAAAATCTGAAGCGGCTAGGAAAAAAGCCAAGAAGTACTAACTTCGGTTTTCGATTCGAGGTGAATTGATTTTGAAAAAAAGATTGATGGATGATTTCAAAGCTGCGATGAAAAGCAGAGATGAGATTAGAAAAAATACTATAAATATGGTTAGAGCAGCTATTAAGCAAGTTGAAGTGGATACCAGAACTGAGCTTACAGACGATGAAATACTGCCGATCATAGCAAAACAGGTAAAGATGAGAAGAGATGCTCTCGCTGACTTCGAAAAAGGTGGGAGAACTGACTTAATAGAGGTCTATAATAAAGAAATAGAAGTTCTTAGCGAGTACTTGCCCAAAGAACTTTCCGACGATGAAATAAAAACTCTAATAGCTCAAATAGCATCAGAGGAAAAAATTGAGTCGGGAAAGGAAAACATGGGCAGGCTTATGGGAGCAGTTATGAAAAAGGCAAAAGGCAAGGCTGACGGCAATCGCATAAGAAAAGCAGTAATGGAATTTTTAGGATAATTTTAAATATGAGGGATAAGCAATTATTAGGTAATTGCTTATCCGTTTTTTAATAGAGTTTCACAGATTTATTATTTTAAATAATAAATCTGTAGAAACTCTTTATGCAAGGATTCCCCAGCGTTTCGCTGGCTGGAATCTACTGCGTAACAGATAGACAATTAAAAAAATAAATGTAGAAATATAAAGACGAGAATTTATAAGATAATTGAGTAGAAACTCTTTATGCAAGGATTCCCCAGCGTTTCGCTGGTTGGAATCCACTGCACGGTGAAGAAGAAAGCGGTTGCGTAAAATTTAAGCAAATCAAGAGATTATTAGAAGTAATATTTAACTCGTAATAAGAACGCAGGGTATGTGGAAAAGAAAGGAGTATAAATGGATTCTAAAACGGTTAGAATGGGATATATGCCTGTTGGTAGACTGCTTGCTACCATGTCGGGTCCGGCAATATTTTCAATGTTGATAAATGCTCTGTACAATATAATTGACAGTATTTTTGTAGCTCAAATAGGAGAGGATGCGTTGACAGCAGTTACCATAGGAGGACCGATTCAATTTTTTATGGTATCTATGGGTGTTGGTACCGGTGTAGGTATAAATTCACTTATATCCAGAAGACTAGGTGCAAAGAAATTTGAAGATGCCAATAATGCAGCGAACAGCGGATTGAAATTGGCAATTTTTAATTGGTTAATATTTGTGATATTTGGCATATTTTTTGCTAAACCATTTATAGAAATATTTTCCAATGACCAGAGTATCGTAAAGCAAGGTGTATCATATTTATCAATTGTTACGGTGATCAGCTGCTTTTGTATGTTGGAATTGCTGTTGGAAAAAATTTTTCAAGCGACGGGGAATATGGTTTATCCGATGATAACCATGATAACAGGAGCTCTTGTAAATACCATAGTGGATCCCATTTTAATTTTCGGATTGCTCGGAGCACCGAAACTCGGTGTAACAGGTGCTGCTATATCTACAGTTTTTGCTCAATTTGTGAGCATGTCTGTAGGAATTTATTTTATAAAAAGAAAAAACATAGGTTTAAAAGTAAATCTTTTGGATTTAAAAATAGATTTTAAAATAGTAAAAGAAATTTATAAAGTCGGGGCGCCTTCCATAATAATGCAATCTCTGTCATCTGTCATGCTATTTGGCATAAATATTATTTTAGCGGCTTTTTCATCGACTGCAGTGGCTGTTATGGGAATCTATGGAAGATTGCAGATGTTCATATTTATGCCGGTATTCGGAATAAATCAGGGAGCATTACCTATTATGGGTTACAATTTTGGTGCAAAAAGTAAAAAAAGGTTGATGGATACATATAAATTAGCAAATATAGGAGCATTTACCATAATGGGTGTAGGACTTTTAATAATGCAAATATTTCCAGACCTTTTATTGAAAATGTTCAACGCCTCTCCGGAGATGTACGAAATTGGAATTAAAGCACTCAGGAGTATAAGCTGGTGCTTTCTACCGGCAGGCTATGGAATAATAACGGCGGGAATGATGCAAGCGACAGGATACGGATTTTCAAGCATGTGGGGGTCAATAATAAGGCAGTTTGTCGGGATTTTGCCTTTAGCTTATATATTCGGTAAAATAGGTGGATTAGACTTAGTTTGGTGGGCATTCCCATCAGCTGAAATTTTAGGGCTATTATACTATATGATGTTTATGTACATTTTAAACAAGAGGGCCTTTAGTAAACTTTAGGAGGTGTAATGTATGAAAAAGAGAATTATTACCATCAGTAGAGAGTATGGAAGTGGAGGCAGTGTAATTGCAGAAAATATTGGAAAACAGTTGGATATTCCGGTATACGATGATGAGATAAATACATTGATTGCAGAAGAAAGCGGTTTTAAAGTTGAATTTGTCAGAGAATGGGTAGAACATATGAAAGCGGGCCAGGATATTAAATTTTTAGATATTGGAGCCTTTTATCCAAGGAATTTAGCTAACGGAGATGTTTCAGTAAATGATGAAATGTTTTACGCACTCAATGGAGTCATAAATAGATTAGCGGAGAATGCTCCATGTATTATAGTTGGCAGATGTTCAGATTATATTTTGCAAGATAGAGAAGATGTTGTGAATGTTTTCATATATGCGGATTACAGTTTTAGAGAAGAAAGAGCGATTGTAAATTATGGGATTGATCCCGATCACGTTCATAATGAAATTAAAAAGCAAGACAAATTCAGAAGTAGATATTACGGCTATTATTGCGATAGGCCATGGGGAGAAAAAGGAAACTATCATGCTATGCTTGACAGTGGAAAGCTGGGTATAGAAAAAACAGCAGAAGTGATAATAAATGCATTTTTATAAAAATGTTGAACTAATGCGCATGAGAATATCCATTTTAAGTCAGAATACAAAAATGTATGAAGATAATATAGGTTGAAGATGGATAAAAAAATGACCTTATGGTAAAATAAAATTCGTGATTGCGCAGCGATTATTAAGAGCGTATGAGGGTATAAAAAAGGTTGAAAAATATCGACAGTGATAAAATATGAGAATGAAATTGTGATGAGTAAGGTTTAATGAGGGATTAGCATGAGATTGGGAATAGATGTAGGATCTACTACTGTTAAAATGGTAGTGATTGATGAAGACAATCAAATTAAATATAAAAAATATGAAAGACATATGTCAAATGTGATGGATAAAGTAAAAGAACTGTTAGGTGAAGTACACAGTTTGTTCAGAGATGAAGAAGTTCAGGCGGTTATAACAGGTTCGGGAGGATTATCTCTCGCCAAAGTCATGAACGTTTACTTTGAACAGGAGGTGATATCCTGCAGTGAAGCTATTGAAACGTTAATTCCACAGACAGATGTCGCAATTGAATTAGGTGGAGAAGATGCGAAGATTACCTTCTTTGGAAACAGCGTAGAGCAACAGATGAACGGAACCTGTGCAGGTGGTACAGGGGCATTTATTGATCAAATGGCTGTTTTGCTGAACACAGATGCGATGGGTTTAAATGAAAAGGCAAAAGAATACAGCATAATATATCCTATAGCAGCAAGATGTGGTGTGTTCGCTAAAACCGATATACAGCCACTGATAAATGAAGGAGCGAAACTTGAAGACTTATCCGCCTCAATATTTCAGGCAGTGGTGAATCAGACTATAAGCGGATTGGCTTGCGGTCGACAGATTAAAGGGAAAATCGCATTTTTAGGTGGACCTTTGACATTTCTGTCAGAGTTGAGGAAGAGATTTATAGAAACGTTGAATTTACAGCCAGAAGATGTTGTATTTCCATCTGATGGCCAATTTTTTGTAGCTATCGGAGCGGCTATACTGGCAAAAAAACAGAAAGCTGTATCGATGGATGATTTGTATAAATCAGTAAATGCAATAACTTCCGACAGCTTATCCGAAACAACTCACATGGAACCCTTGTTTAAGGATCAAGAAGATTTTGATCGATTTATTCAAAGGCATAATAAGGCGAAAATCAGGAGAAAGAATATAGATGCAGTTACAGGTCCTCTGTATTTGGGCATAGATGCGGGATCCACAACAACGAAGGCCGCTGTGATAGATGATGAAAAAAACTTGGTATATGAGTTTTATAAAGGTAATGAGGGTAATCCGTTGGATGTCGTAAAAAGCATAATAAAGGATGTATACAACAGCATTCCTAAGGGTTCGTACATTGCAAAATCAGGTGTTACAGGCTATGGAGAAGGACTGATTAAGACGGCATTTAAAGTGGATATAGGCGAAATAGAAACCATTGCACATTACAAAGGTGCCGAGGAATTTTTACCGGGAGTAGAGTTCATCCTTGACATAGGCGGTCAAGATATGAAGTGTATGAAAATTAAAGATGGAGCCATATACAATATAATGTTAAATGAGGCTTGTTCTTCAGGATGTGGCTCATTTATTGAAACGTATGCTAAATCTGTGGATATGAACGCTGTGGAGTTCTCAAAGGAAGCGTTGGAATCTTCAAGTCCCGTGGATCTGGGAACCAGATGCACCGTGTTTATGAATTCTAAGGTAAAGCAAGCGCAAAAAGAAGGAGCTTCTATCGGTGATATTTCGGCAGGGTTATCATATTCAGTAATAAAAAATGCTCTGTATAAAGTAATTAAATTGAGAGACCCTGATGAGGCGGGAGATAAAATAGTTGTCCAAGGCGGTACTTTCTTGAATAACGCAGTGTTGAGAAGCATTGAAAAAGTCATGGGTAAGGAAGTTGTAAGACCTGATATTTCAGGTATAATGGGTGCTTTTGGAGTAGCGTTGATAGCTAGAGAAAACGCGGAAGAAGGTGATATCTCTACATTGATGAATCCGGATGAATTGGATACATTTGAAGTGAAGGTCGGGCATGGCAGATGCGGTCTTTGTGAAAACAACTGCGTGTTAACTATAAACAAATTCAAAGACGGTTCGAAATTTATCACAGGCAACAGATGTGAAAAAGGTTCAGGCATACCTATAAAGAATGCGGACATTCCCGATATGTATGAATACAAGTATAAGAGAATTTTCGGGTATGAACCGTTAACTATGGAAGAAGCACCTATGGGAGAAATAGGCATACCGAGAGTATTGAATATGTATGAAAATTATCCGTTTTGGTTTACGTTTTTTACAAATTTGGGATACAGAGTCGTTTTATCAGATAACTCAAGCAAGGAGATGTATGAAAAGGGTATGGATACCATAGCATCAGATACGGTATGCTATCCTGCAAAACTCGTCCATGGACATATCAAGAACCTTGTATCGAAAGGATTGAAGAAAATTTTCTACCCGAATATCAACTATGAGAGAATAGAAGATGAAACAGCTCCAAATCACTACAATTGTCCTGTTGTGGCTACCTATCCGGAGCTTGTAAAGAATAATATGGATGATGTTTTTGCAGAAAATGATGTTGAATTTATCAGCCCGTTCCTTCCTTATGATGATGACAAGAGATTAGCAAAAATTTTGACGAAGCATTTAAGACATAGAAAAATTAGTGCAAAACAGGTGAAAGAAGCCATTGACTTAGGTAGAGTTGAACATTTTAGGGTGAAAGAGGAAATAAGGGCAAAAGGTGAAGAATTTATAGCTTATGCCAGAGAAAATAAAAAGAAGGTGGTAGTTTTAAGTGGTAGACCCTATCATCTAGATCCTGAAATAAATCACTCCATGAACAAGGTGATAACTTCATTTGATATGGTTGTGTTAACAGAGGATTCCGTCTCACATTTGGCAGAGCTTGAAAGACCTATCAGAGTGTTGGATCAATGGATGTATCACTCAAGGCTGTACAAGGCGGCGGAATTTGTAGGTAATCAAAATGATATTGAATTGATTCAGTTAAACTCATTTGGATGCGGTTTAGATGCTGTAACGACAGATGAAGTTCAAGAAATAGCATCACGACATAATAAGCTGTATACGGTACTTAAAATCGATGAAGGAAATAATTTAGGTGCTGCAAAAATTAGAATTAGATCTTTGAAGGCAGCTATGTTGGAAAGAGAGAAAAATAATATAGTATTTAAAAAGGCCACAACAAAGTGGGAGAGAGTGGAATTTACGAAGGAAATGAAAAGAGATTACACTATTCTGATTCCGCAGATGGCACCTCTTCATTTTCAATTCTTCGAAACAGCACTATCCACAGAAGGATATAGAGCTAAAATGCTTCCGGCTGTCAGCGAACATGCCATAGAAGAAGGCCTGAAATATGTGAATAACGATGCATGCTATCCTACTATAGTCGCTCTTGGACAGATAATAGCACAGTTGAAATCCGGTGAAGAAGATCTGGATAAGACAGCTATATTCATGTCTCAAACAGGTGGTGGATGTAGAGCGAGCAATTATATTCCACTTCTGAGAAAAGCTTTGAAAGACCTTAAGATGGAACATATACCGGTAGTTTCTGTAAATCCCGGTGGAATAGAAAAAAATGAAGGATTTAAATTTACAGCGGGGCTTTTGAAGAGGATGGTCTTTGGGGTTTTGTATGGAGATTTGCTGATGCATGTTCTGTTTAGAACAAGACCTTACGAGATGGAAAAGGGTGCTGCAGACACTATGTTTGAAAAGTGGTCGGAAACTGCAAAGGGAAATATCAAAAATGGTAGCATAAGACAGTTCAGAAAAAATATGATTGACATAATAAAAGATTTTGACAAATTGCCTATTGATGATGAAAATAGGAAACCGCGAGTGGGTGTTGTCGGTGAAATTTTGGTAAAATATCATCCGACAGCCAATAACGATATCGTTGGAATCATCGAAAGAGAAGGTGGAGAAGCCGTTGTTTTAGATTTAGTTGATTTCTTCTCATATTGCATGTATAGCGAGGAGTTTAATTACAGAGAAATGGGAGGCTCATACAAGTATATGGCGTTGAATAATGCGGGAATAGCTATTTTGGAAATGTTGAAAAAGCCGATAAATAAAGCATTGGCGGACAGTAAAAGATTTCATCCGCCGGCAAGCATCAAGGAAACTGCCAGAAAGGCCGAAACGATTCTATCGCTGGGAAACCAGTGTGGAGAGGGTTGGTTGTTGACCGGAGAAATGGTAGAGCTTTTGGAAAATGGCGTGGACAACATAGTATGTTTGCAGCCCTTTGCGTGTTTACCAAATCACGTTACAGGTAAGGGAATGATAAAAGCATTGAAAAAAAATCATCCTATGGCAAATATAGCGGCAATTGACTATGATCCGGGAGCCAGCACTGTAAATCAGTTGAACAGGATAAAGCTCATGATGGCAACTGCCCATAAAAATCTTGAAAAGAAGAGGAAGCAAGAGTATAATAGCTAATGAAAATGAGGTGCGAAAGTTATTAAAGAGGAGGCAATAACGTGGGAAGACATGGAACCATAGCAGGTAGGAAAGAAAAACAGGACGCAAAGAGAGCAGCTACGTTTACGAAGCTGGCAAGGGCAATTACCGTTGCAGCCAAAAATGGCGGAGATCCTGAGTATAACGTTTCTCTAAAGCATGCTATAGATAAAGCGAAAGCCATAAATATGCCGAGTGATAATATT
This sequence comes from Eubacterium brachy ATCC 33089, assembly GCA_000488855.1. Lineage (GTDB taxonomy): Bacteria > Bacillota > Clostridia > Peptostreptococcales > Anaerovoracaceae > Gallibacter > Gallibacter brachus. The sequence goes on from KI535284.1 coordinate 31,843, forward strand.
AAAAGAGCAATAAAGAAAGGAACCGGAGAACTGGCAGGTGAGAACTACGAAACGGGCAGCTTTGAAGGATATGGACCGGCAGGAGTAGCAGTTATAGTAGATGTTTTAACTGATAATAAGAACAGAACTACGGCAGCTGTTAAGCATGCATTTGATAAGTTTGGAGGGAATTTAGGTACTCCGGGCTGCGTATCTTATATGTTCTCAAGAAAAGGATTAATAGTTATCGAAAGAACAGAAGAGATAGATGAAGAAAAGCTTATGGAAACTGCTCTGGAAGCAGGGATGGAGGATCTCATAACATATGATGACAGCTATGAGGTGCTGACAGGCACGGAAGAGTTTGAAGAAGTGAAACAAGCTCTTGTATCGGCAGGGTATGAATTCATAGAAGCGGACATCGAATATTTGCCATCTATGGAAGCTGAACCGAAAGATGAGAAAGATATTAAAAACCTGAGAAAGATGATAGATATGCTGGAAGATAATGATGACGTGCAAAAAGTTTATCATAACAGCAGCGTAGAACTTGGATAAAGCTATTGACTTAGGAAACAAAAAGTAATAGTATTATAATATAAAAAATAGTAGAGTTTTAATGAATTAAATTAAATTGAACAAAATATAAAAATGCCTGCGGTGTACGTTGTGCAATATAATTCAACCTACAATATCGTCAAGGTTTCTGGAGTTTAAGAGGATATGTCAAGCCTCCTTTGAGAGGAAGACAGAATGCTTGATGGGGAAACCACCTTTCTTGAAGTAAGGGCGTGAATTAAGTTGCATGACGGCATTGTGGGTTTTTTATGAGGTTACTCTTAATATTAGAGCTATAATCCATCCTTAACTGTTAAACAGTCAAGGATGATATTTCAGGCTTTACGATAGGGTATTGATAAAATGCATATTTTCATTGCATTTTATCAATAGTTGGACATATGTGATATTCAGAAATTATTTTATCGTAGATTTCTCTGACTTTTTTTCTTTCGGAATAGGTGAAGTGACCTTTCTTTATTCCACGAATAACCACATTTTTTGCAGTGTGCTCAAGACTGGTGAACTCAAGCATGGAGACCTTGTAGCCGTGTTCTTCCAACTTTAACCCGCGAAGTCCGTTGGTGAGTATTTCCGTAAACTTATCTTTGGAAATTCCATATTTTAAAATCGGATCGAGGATATCATTTTGAATTTGAGAAAACAGTTCATGTTGGCAACAAGGCACGGATAAAATTATTTCACTGTTCCAAGAGACAGCATTGATCAATGCGTAGTCTGTAGCTGTATCACAGGCATGAAGTGTTACCACCATATTGCAATTCGTATCATGGTAAGAGGCAATATCTCCGACTTCAAATTTCAAATTTTTATAGTTCAAAGCCTCTGCGGTATCATTACAAAATTTTATGACATCTGATTTCAGGTCAAGTCCGATTATATCGACAAAAAGCCCCATCTTGATATGAAGCATATAATAAATCGCAAAAGTCAAATAAGCTTTTCCACAACCGAAATCTATTATGCGTATAGGTTTATCTACAAAAGAGTCTAAATCCAATTCTAAAACGGCGTCCTTCACTATTTCTAAAAATCTGTTGATTTGTCTAAACTTACTGTATTGAGCTTTGAGTACCTTCCCATTTCTGTTCATCACGCCCAGATGAATTAAAAAATCACAGGGAACACCATTTGGGATTATATAATTTTTATTTTTATCATGAGAAGTATCAATCTTTTGTTTGCTCGGAGGTCTTGTGATGAATTTAGGATTTTCAGGATTATTCACCAGAATTTGAATATCGTTTTCCAGAGAAAATACATTTACCTGTTTAAAGTAATCTTCAATTAAAGCTACGATTTCATCTATAATCTCAGAAGGTGGAAAATTTTCATGAAAAACTTGATTATTGGAAAAAGTTTCAATTTGAAAAAAATCGTCTTGAAAGTTTTCATCAGAAAACCCAAAATTTTTATTAGTAATGTATCTCACTGTTGCCTTGGATATTCTCTGTGATTTCTTTCTCGGATTACTCAAGGTTAAAGAAATAAAATTATCATTTAATAAAAGCTCTGTTAGTCTCTTTTTCATAGTTACCTCCAATACAGATAAGTATACAATAAATAGCTTTTTTGCAGTATAACATTATCTATAGAGATTTCCTTAGATGATTTGCTAAATGAAAGCTCTGTAATCTCATTTTATTATAGAGGAGAGCTCTTTCCTTTTCTACAAAAACTCTGTAATTATTTTACACTGACTAAGGTTATAATGTTCCCCGGTCATATAGCTATAATATTTCTTATAATACCGAAAACTATCAATCCTATGCAATAAAATATCAGTAAAAGATTGTTCCACGTAGGCATTTTTCTTTTCTTAAAATTTAAAAATTCGCAATATACAACTTCAAATATTATGAGTGGAAGAGTAATAAATATAAATGGATTTGCACAGAACGCGTCAAAAAAATTGAAAGCACCTGTATTCACACACATTGAAGTAATTCCACATCCCGGACATTTGTAGCCTGTAATCTGCCTGAATAAACACGGAACGTATATTCCCGTAATTTTAAGCCAAATAAAATATACGACTCCTAAGATAAAAAAAGGGGCAATATGCCCAATAAGATGGAATAAAAACCCCTGTTTTTTGTTTCTGATATTATCTGACTGCATTTTTATTAATTATATCCTGCATTATAGCGTAAGATACAATGCCCAAGCCTAAAAAAGTTAATACTATATAAAGAACTCCCGAATTTCCGTTTGGATTTCCCTTGATTCTATCAATTTTGCCACCGGATTTATACATCCAGTAAAATAAATATATTCCAAAGGTTATAATTGAAAACAACAGTACCTTTCCTCCGGATGTGTCATTTCTTTCACCTGCAAGTTCGTTAATATCGTTGTTTAAAACAACAAGCCAGTAAAGACTATATATTCCGCATGTTATAACTGAAAAGATTATGCATAACGCAACATTGCGCTGAATAACAGGTCTCATATTACCGTTTCCGTGTGATGTATATTCCGGTTCTCCTGTGGTTCCCTGTGCATTGCCTTGTTGAGAATTATTATTTTCTCCCATGCTGTTACAATTATTACAATTGTTATAGTTTTGCTGATTTTCCATTTTTTGTTCTCCTATCTAAAATTCTCTAAATTAATTCTTCCAGCAACGTTCAACGTATAACATAATAACATAAAATATATCAATTTGTCTAGGATTGTCAAACATTTGTGACAATCCTAGATTTCATAGTTATCTCCGATACAGATATGTATACCATAAATAGCTTTTTTGTGGTATAATAACATAGTTAAACTGTGTAGAATATAGAAGTTGTGTAAAATTATAAAAATAGTAAAATACAAGAAAATATTAAGAAGGAAATTTTGAAATATATGAGTAAAGAAAAAATCGTAAATATTGCAGTAATAGCCCATGTCGATGCGGGAAAATCGACACTGGTCGATGCATTTTTAAATCAGAGCGGTGTGTTTAGAGAAAATGAAGAAGTGGCTGAATTTATAATGGACAGCGATGATATAGAAAGAGAAAGAGGAATAACTATATATTCAAAAAACTGTTCAGTTATGTATAAAGATACGAAAATCAATATAGTGGATACTCCAGGTCATGCCGACTTCAGTTCGGAAGTGGAGAGAATTATGAAGACAGTCGATACGGTAATCCTATTGGTAGATAGCAGTGAAGGTCCCATGCCACAGACGAGGTTTGTGTTGAAAAAATCATTGGAACAAGGTCTAAATCCCATTTTACTCATAAATAAAATAGATAAAAAGGATAGGAGAATTGATGAAGTAGTAGATGAAGTTTACGAATTGTTCATGGATTTGGAGGCCAATGATGATCAGTTGGATTTCCCGATTCTATACGGAATTGCAAGGCAGGGAATCGTAGTATACGATCCGAAAGATGCCGAGGATATACATATAGAATCAGGAGATGGTAAAATAGCGAAAAATGTTGAAGGAAATCAAAAAAGAAACATTTTACCGCTGTTTGAAACTATAATAAAGCATACGGATCCTTATCCGAATAAGGAAGATATGCCATTACAGCTTCAAATTTCAGCTCTCGGATATGACGATTATATTGGCAGATTGGGAATCGGAAGAATTACGCAAGGGACAATAAGAGAAGGGCAAACGGTAGGAGTTGCAAGAAGCGATGATGATATACGACAAGATAAAATAAATCAGATATTCGTGTATAAGGGATTGAAAAAAACACCTGTAAAAGAAGCTAAATGTGGAGATATTGTCGTAGTATCGGGAATTTCGGACATTTCCATAGGAGAAACCGTTACGGTTATGGATGATCCACAAGTTATGGAAATGATCAATATTGAAGAGCCAACTTTGTCCATGAACTTTATGGTAAACAGTTCTCCATTTGCGGGAAGAGCAGGAAAATATGTCACCACAAGAAATATAAAAGAACGCCTTGAAAAGGAATTGGAAGTCAATGTAGGTTTAAAAGTCGAAGAAACACAATCTACAGATAGTTTTAAAGTATCGGGAAGGGGTGAATTGCATTTATCAATACTTCTGGAGAACATGAGAAGAGAGGGATATGAACTTGCAGTGTCGAAACCGGAAGTAATTATGAAAAATGGAGAAAACGGTAGGCTGTTGGAACCTGTGGAAGAAGTTGTGATATCAGTTCCGGACGAATATTCAGGGAGTGTGATTTCCAAGTTGAATCTGAGAAAAGGACTGATGAATTATATGAACAGTGAAAACGGCTTTACAAAGTTAGAATATCTGGTACCGACCAGAGGCTTACTGGGGTATAGATCGGAATTTATCAATGACACTCGTGGTGAAGGATCAATGGTCAGAAGATTCGACAGCTTTGAAGAGTATAAAGGTGAAATACCTCAGAGAAATAATGGTGTGGCAATCGCACAGGAGCAGGGAGTAGCTACGCCATATGCCTTGTCCAACATAAGTGAAAGAGTAAAATTGTTCATTGAACCAGGTACCGAAGTTTACGAAGGAATGGTTATCGGTATGAACTCCAGAGCAGATGATATGGTCGTAAATCCGACAAAGGCAAAAAAAGCGACCAATATGAGGGCTGCAGGTAACGATGATGCTGTGAAGTTGCCACCGTCAAAGAGATTCACATTGGAAGAGGCACTGGAATTTATCAACGACGATGAATTGGTTGAAATAGTTCCGGATGACATAAGGATAAGAAAGAAATATTTAAAAGAACTCGACAGGAGGAGGAATAGAAACAATGGATAAATTCTATGATTTTTGACTAAAATCTTTGCATCCTATCTTGGTGGTTGTCATTGGATTAGTACTGATTAAGGCAGCAGTTATCATCGTCAGATATTATTTGAAGAAAACAAATATAGATAAGGCTCTACATAAATTTATAATCAATTTTATTAAGACCGTGATGTTGATAATTTTGTTCATATTATTTCTGGACAGCATACGAGTAGATACTAAGAGCATAGTAACGGTTTTAGGAATTTCGGGCGGCGCTATTGCACTGGCGCTGAAAGACAGTTTATCAAATATTGCAGGAGGCATAATAATATTATTTACGAAGCCGTTTCAGGCGGGAGATTTTGTCGACATTGGAGGCACTACCGGAAGAATTAAGCAGATCGATATGTTTATAACCACATTGATAACTACAGATAATAAAATAACGACAATACCTAACGGAGTAGTATCAAATAGCGTAATAACCAATTATTCCAGAGCGGATATGAGAAGAGTGGATTGCATATTTGATGTACCATCTTCTACAGACATAATAAAAGTTAAAGAACTCATGCATCAGGTTGCAAAAAGAACTCCTATGGTACTTGAAAAACCGGAAACTTTTGTTGCAGTTAAGGGAAACAACAACGGTAAAATTCAAATTGAGTTAAAAGTTTGGAGCAAAACTGAGGATTACGATAAAGTGGTGTATGGCTTAGAGGAAAACGTGCTTGTCGCTATGGAAAAAGAAAATTGGGATAGCAAATTATGAAGATGCCACAAGTGAAAATATGGAAGAGAAGGAAAGTGATAAATGAGATTAATTCACTTAGGCAAGAGTGATAAAATCCTATAAATTTATGCTAACAGAGTTTATAGAAAGGAAATTAAAATGAAGGAAGTTAAAAAATTTAAAAGAATTCTAGTAGCCAATAGGGGTGAAATTGCCATTAGAGTTATTAGAGCGTGTAGAGAACTCGGTATTAGATCTGTTGCAATTTACTCGGAAGAAGATAGAAATACGCTGTTCAGAACAAAGGCAGATGAGTCATATCAGATAGGTAAGGGAAAATCGCCTGTAGATGCTTACTTGGCAATTGATGAAATAATTGAACTGGCAAAGGCAAAGGGTGTTGATGCTATACATCCAGGCTACGGATTGCTTTCTGAGAATAGAGAATTTGCAAAAGCATGTGAAGATGCAGGTATTGAATTTATTGGACCTACAAGCGAGATGATGGCAAGATTGGGAGATAAAATTCAATCTAAAATAGTTGCAAAGAGTGTGAATGTGCCAATTATTACGGGCGTTGAGAAGGCCATTACTTCAGAAGAAGAAGCTGTGGAAATCGCTGAAATGTGCGGTTATCCGGTGATGTTGAAAGCTGCCGCAGGCGGTGGCGGAAGAGGAATGAGAATAGTTAGAACTCCGGAAGAATTGGTGCCTGAATTTAGAAGTGCAAAAAGTGAGGCTAAAAAGGCTTTTGGAATTGACGATATGTTCATTGAAAAATATATTGAAAAGCCAAAACACATAGAAGTTCAAATTTTAGGAGATAAATATGGAAATCTGGTTCATTTGTATGAAAGAGATTGTTCAATTCAAAGGAGACACCAGAAAGTAATAGAATTTACTCCGGCCCTCAGTATAACGCAGGAGCAAAGGGAAAGAATATGTAACGATGCTCTGAAAATCGCTGGTGCAGTGAGTTACAGAAGTGCGGGTACAGTGGAATTCTTAGTGGATAAAAACGGCAATCACTACTTCATCGAAATGAATCCGAGAATCCAGGTAGAGCACACGGTAACAGAAATGGTGACAGGTATAGATATCGTGCAGTCTCAGATTTTAGTGGCTATGGGTTATACTTTGGACAGCGATAAAATAGGGATAAAAAGTCAAGATGATATCAGAATTAACGGACATGCAATTCAATGCAGAATCACCACAGAAGATCCTGTAAACGGATTTGCTCCTGACACAGGTCTAATTGAAGAATATAAAACTTCCTCAGGTTTCGGAATAAGACTTGACGGTGGAAACGGATTTGCAGGATCCATTATATCCCCATATTATGACAGCTTATTAGTTAAAGTAACGGCATATGCTATGACGTGGGAAGCAGCTGTCAGAAAAGCCGCGAGAGCGTTGAGTGAAACTAAGGTTAAAGGCGTTAAAACAAATATTGCATTTTTGTTAAATGTGCTCAGAAATCAGGAGTTTCAGAGCGGTCTTTGCGATACCAGCTTTATTGCCAATAATCCATCATTGTTTAATATTCAGGTTGGAACTGATAAGCAATTGAAAGTTTTAAACTACCTCGGAGAACAGTTCATCAATGGAAATAAAGGTGTAAAACCCGACTTTGATGTTCCCATATTCCCTAAAATTAAAAAGGAAGAAATTGCGCAGTTGACAGGAACAAAACAAATTTTAGATGAGAAGGGTCCGGAAGAATTGGCAAAATGGGTACTTGGATCTAAGGAATTGTTATTTACAGATACTACTATGAGAGATGCTCAACAATCTTTAATGGCTACTAGAGTAAGAACTGTGGATATGGAAAAAATTGCTCCGGCAGTTGCAAAATATGGAAAAGATTTATTTTCTTTAGAAATGTGGGGTGGAGCTACCTTCGATACAGCGTTTAGATTTTTAAAGGAGAATCCTTGGGAAAGGTTGGAAACTCTTAGAGAAAAGATTCCGAATGTGTTGTTCCAGATGCTCATCAGAGGTGCTAACGGTGTAGGATATAAAAACTATCCGGATAACGTAATAAGAAGATTTGTAAAGGAAAGTGCAAAATCAGGAATAGATGTATTTAGAATATTTGACTCCCTAAATTGGATTCAAGGTATGGAAGTGGCTTTGGACGAAGTGCTGAACCAGGGTAAGCTCGCAGAAGCGTGTATTTGTTATACAGGAGATATTCTGGACGATAGAAGAGTGAAATATAATTTAAAATATTATGTTGATATGGCTAAAGAACTTGAAAAGAGAGGCACTCATATGATCGGCATCAAGGACATGTCGGGTTTATGTAAGCCTATGGCTGCCAAGAAGTTGGTATCAACATTGAAACAAGAGGTAGGAGTGCCTATTCATTTCCACACTCACGACACGTCGGGGAATGGTGTCGCAGCCATGATAATGGCTGCACTGGCAGGTGTGGATATAGTGGATGCGGCTATTTCTTCAATGTCGGGTTTGACTTCTCAGCCGAATTTAAACTCTATTGTAGCGGCAATGGAGAATACGGAAAGAGAATCTAAAGTCAAGACGGAAGAAATTCAGGAAATTGCAAATTACTGGGCGGCGGTGAGACCGGTTTACAAACCGTTTGAATCAGATTTTATGGCATCTACGGCGGAAATTTACCACTATGAAATTCCGGGAGGACAGTATTCAAATTTGAAAGCTCAGGTAGAAAGTTTCGGACTCGGACATAAACTGAAAGATGTCAAAGAAATGTACAGAGATGTGAATAGGATGTTGGGAGATATTGTAAAAGTAACACCTTCTTCAAAGGCAGTTGGAGATATGGCGATATTCATGGTTCAAAATGGATTGACACCTGAAAATATTTTCGAGAAAGGTGCGGGACTTGATTACCCGGATTCTATAGTATCCTACTTTGAAGGAATGATGGGACAACCTTTGGGAGGATTTCCTATATATTTGCAAAAGATGATTCTAAAAGACAAAGAACCTATCACTTGTCGTCCTGGAGAATTATTGCCACCGGAAGATTTTGATGCAATAAAAAAACATCTGATAGAGGATTTGGAAATCGAAGGAAATGAGCAAGACTTACTTTCATATGCGCTGTATCCAAAAGTATTTGAGGATTACGTAACTGCCAGCAAAAATGGCGATACGTTCAGATATATGGGATCGGATATATTCTTCCATGGTCTAAGAGAGGGAGAAACTTGTGAAGTCAAAATCGCAGAAGGCAAGATTCTTGTAATAAGCTTGATAAGCGCATCAAATACCGATGAAGAAGGATACAGATACGTCACATTTGAAGTTAACGGAACTAGAAGTGCAGTCAGAATAAAGGATAAAGATGGTGCTATAGCAACAGCAGGAAACGTAATCGCATATGCGGATGAAAACGATCCGGCGGAAATAGGTGCACCTATACCGGGTAACATACTGAAAATACTTGTTAAGGAAGGTGAAGAAGTTAAAGAAAAGCAACCGATAGCAGTTATAGAAGCGATGAAAATGGAGACTAATATACTGGCTTCAATGACAGGAAAAATAGCTAAAATAGCTGTAAAAGAGGGACAGCAAGTAAAATCAGGAGAACTGGTTGCCACCATAGAATAATGGGGGTGAAATATGGCATTTACTCATTTACACGTACATACAGAGTATAGTTTGTTAGATGGAGCGGCTAGAATTAAAGATCTGGTCGCCCAGGCTAAGAAACTGGAAATGGATGCTCTTGCAATTACAGACCACGGCGTCATGTTTGGCGTCGTGGATTTTTGGCGTGAGTGTAAAAAGCAAGGAATAAAACCGATTTTAGGATGCGAAGTCTATACCGCACGAAGAAGTCGACTTGATAAAGAAGCAGATAAGGATAAAAAAAGAGGACATTTGATACTTCTGGCAAAGAATAATCAGGGATATAAAAATTTGACTAAAATAGTCAGCCGAGGATTTACGGAAGGATTTTTTTATAAGCCTAGAATAGATAAGGCCATTTTAAGAGAATATTGTGAAGGTATAATTTGTCTATCTGCATGTCTGGCTGGAGATGTCCAACAATATATGTTAAATGGAGACTATGAAGGAGGAAAGAAAGAGGCTCTGGAATTTTTAGAAATATTTGGAAAAGAAAATTATTTTCTTGAAATTCAGGACCAGGGACTGGAAGAAGAATATAGGATATTACCTTTGATGAAGAGACTGAGCAAAGAAATAGGCGTTCCGTTGGTAGCAACAAACGATGTTCACTACGTGAGAAAAGAAGATGCAGATGCGCATGATGTGCTTTTGTGTATACAGACAGGATCAACGGTAGATCAGCAGGATAGGATGAGATTTCCCAACGATGAATTTTATTTAAAAAGCGAAGCGGAAATGAGAGAGGTTTTCACACATACACCTGATGCTGTTGACAATACTCAAATCGTTGCAGATGCATGTAATGTAGAACTGGAATTTGGGAAACTTCATTTACCTGAATTCGTCGCACCTGACGGAAAAGAAAACTTTGATTATTTAAAAGAGCTATGCTTCAAGGGATTAAATGAGAGATACGGAGTGAATATCTTCAGTTGCAACGATGGAAATGAAATTGGCAACACCGAAGAAATTGATAAAAATTTAATAGAAAGGCTCAATTATGAACTCGATATAATCGAAAAAATGGGATATGTGGAGTATTTTCTAATAGTGTGGGACTTTATTAACTACGCAAAGAAAAAAGGTATAGTAGTGGGACCGGGTAGAGGTTCAGCTGCGGGAAGTATAGTGGCATATACACTGAGAATTACAGATGTGGATCCAATTAAATACAATTTGATTTTTGAACGTTTTTTAAATCCTGAGAGAGTGAGCATGCCTGATATAGATATAGACTTTTGCTATGAAAGGCGTCAGGAAGTAATAGATTATGTAATAGAAAAATACGGCAAGGAAAAGGTGTCGCAGATAATTACATTTGGAACTATGAAAGCTAAGGCTGCTATTAGAGACGTAGGGAGAGTATTGGATTTGAGCTATAGGGAGACTGATGAAATCGCAAAGGCAATTCCTTTCAGTTTGAAAATGACCATAGCAAAAGCTATTGAAATCAACCCTGAACTTGCTAGAATGTACAATGAAAAAGATGAGATAAAAAGAGTGATAGATACGGCAATGGCAATCGAAGGTATGCCTCGTCACGCGTCTACACATGCTGCCGGAGTTGTAATCGCAAAGGATAACATAGATGAGTACGTACCTTTGTATCTCAGTGATAAAGGTATAGCAACCCAGTTTACGATGACCACTATAGAAGAATTGGGACTTTTAAAAATGGACTTTTTAGGTCTCAGAAATCTTACCGTAATAAGAGATGCATTGGATTTAATAAGAGAGAATCACGGAATTGATATAGATTTTTCCAAGATGGATTTTGACGACAGTGCCGTGTACGACATGATTTCAAAAGGAAATACCCAAGGTGTTTTTCAGCTGGAATCAGGTGGAATGACACAGTTTATGAAAAATCTGAAACCGGATTGTTTCGAGGATATAATAGCAGGGATTTCACTCTATCGCCCCGGACCCATGGCATCAATACCCACTTATATAGAAAATAAGAGAAATCCGAAAAAGATTGCATATATACATAAGAGTCTGGAACCTATTTTATCGGTATCGTACGGATGTTTGGTTTATCAGGAACAAGTTATGCAAATAGTTAGGGATTTAGCCGGATATACATATGGCAGAAGCGATATTTTGAGGCGAGCTATGGGCAAGAAAAAAATGGATGTCATGCTGGCGGAAAAAGAAAAATTCATTGAGGGATGCAGGAAAAACGAAATACCGGACAATGCATCGGAGGCCATATTTAATCAGATGGTCACTTTTGCGGAATATGCATTTAATAAATCTCATGCGGCGGCATATGCAGTTATAGGATATGAAACGGGATATTTGAAAGCTCATTATCCTGTGGAATTTATGGCAGCACTTTTGACCAGCGTGATACATGATGGAAAGCAGATTGCAAAATATGTGAGAAATTGTGTCGAGATGGGAATTGAAATTCTACCACCGGATGTAAACAGAAGCGGGAAAAAATTTACTGTGGAAAACGGAAAAATTAGATTTGGACTTTTGGGAATAAAAAATGTTGGAGAAAATGTCATAGATGGAATTATAGAGACCAGAAAAAGCAAAGGAACTTCCGAAGATATATTTGAATTTATAAAAAAACAGGATATATCAAAAATAAATAGAAAAGCCATAGAAAGCTTGATAAGAGCAGGAGCCTTTGATTCCATGAATGAGAATCGAGCAGCGCATATTGCAGTTTATGAAAAGCTCATAGACTCTGTACACAAAGAGGCGAAAAACAATGTAGCGGGACAGATTTCTCTGTTTGAAATGGGGGATAATAAAGTCGATGTGGAGGTTTTACCTGATGTGAGTCCGTTTGCAGAAGACGTAACCAATGCGATGGAAAAAGAAATGATGGGAATTTATATTACCGGTCATCCTCTGAAAGATTACGAGAGAAAAATTAAAAGTATCACAAGTGCAAACAGCGATATCATGTTGAAAGCACATGAAGACATTGTAAACGGTCTAAACAGTGAAATAAAAGACGGTCAGAAGGTTATAATAGCGGGTATGGTTTCATCCAAGAAAACGCTCATAACAAAGAAAAATCAGATGATGGCATTTATCGATGTTGAGGATTTATATGGGATAATAGAAGTTATAGTATTTCCGAAAGTATATGATAAATCACAGCATTTGGTAAAGGAAGACAAGGTGGTGGCTATTGGCGGAACTATCAATTTTAAGGATGATGAGCCACCGAAGATAATAGCAGACTATATAGAGGACTTAAAGACTTTCGATATTTCAAAAAATCGCGAAATCGGCTCGCATGACAATGTGAACGATAGACAGGATAATGTGAAGATGCGGAAAAATCATAAATATTGTAACGTAAGTGAAAGTTCGGCAGATGACAATTTGAGAGAAGATACTGTGAATCCACTTAAAATTAGAATTGAAGAAAACTCGGAATATTCTCTGGAAGAATTGATGGAGGTGTTGGCTGCAAATGCAGGGAATACATCGGTAATTGTATACTATCAAGGAAGAATATTGAAAGCTAAGGGCTATAGCGTAGAGGTAAATCAAGAACTGATAAATAGATTGGAGACCATGTTCGGCAAAGAAAATATCAAATGGTGAAATAGACTATTTCGTATAAGAAAACAGATTGTCGGAAAAGAGGGAAAAATGTAAAAATTGACAGGAGGATGGAGATATGGCAGTATTACTCAGAAATTGCAGAATTGTACCCGAGTTGACGCAGAAAATTGACGGCATTTCTGTCGACGAGAAGGAAGATATAACGGCAGATATAAAAATTGAAAATGGAAAATTTGTTGAAATATTGAAATCAGGTAGCTTTAAAGAAACTGCTAATTGCGATGATATCACAGTCATAGATATAAAGGGAAGTACAGTCCTACCCGGTCTATTTGAACTTCACACCCACTTGACATTAGACAGCACGGACTACAGTGGAAATCTCATGTATGACGTGCCGGAACTGTTGGTAAAGTCATATGAATTTGCCAAAGAATATTTGAAACAGGGATATACCACAGTAAGAGATTGTGGTGGAAGAGGTAATGTGACTAGAGCGATAAATATGGGAATTGCAAACGGCACGCTTATAGGGCCTCGAATAATTTCATGCGGACGGATAATAACCCCTACAGAAACCGGAAATAGCAGTTTCGGAGATATGTATATTGAAGCCGATGGTCCTATGGAGTTTAGGAAGGCGTGCAGAGAACAGTTTAAACTTGGCAATGATTTTATAAAAGTTATGTGCACAGGAGCATTTCTAAATAATGCGGGAGATCCGGGTATGCAGATTATCACTCTGGAAGAACTGGAGGAATGCGTCATGACGGCATCTATGAAAAAGTCATATGTGGCAGCTCATTGCCACAGCGATGCAGGGATTAGATGTGCCATCAAAGCAGGCGTTAGGACTATTGAGCATGGAGTGTTTATAGAGCCTGATACTGTAGAACTTCTAAAGAATACTAAAAATTGTTTTCTTATACCAACCGGTGCTATAGGAATGGAATGTCTATCTGATGACAATCAGAATGCCACTGAAGATATTTTGAATAAGAGCAAGCTATATGAAGAAAAGGAAAAAAATGCAATTAATTACGCATATAGATCCGGGTTGAAAATGGGTTTTGGTTCGGATATAGATATGGAAGCGTTCAAGAGAATTCCAGGATATGAATTTGTGGCTAGAAAGAAATTCTATGATTTCGAAAATGTGGATATACTTAAGCAGGCGACTATTAACAGTGCAGAAATTTTAGGAGTTGCAGATGACTATGGAAGTATTGAAACCGGTAAAGTGGCAGATATGATAGTAGTGGACGGAAAGCCTGATAAGGATATATACTGTATGCAAAAACCGCTGAAACTCGTAATGAAAGAAGGAATAATCGTAGATGATTTTTAAAAGTAAAGCAAAAAAATCTGAAATTGAAGCCATTGAGATGGCAGATAGGGCGACAGATGGAATAGCCAAAATAGTTGATCGATATCAGGAACTGGAGATTGCTAACGTCAAAGAACTTGGCAGGGCAGTGGACTTTAATTATCCTAGAGTTTACATATACATGATGTGTAACTACGGTGAAGATATTTCGGCTCTCTACGCCATGGATAGATATCCTTCGCTGTATACATTGTATTGTGATTTCATGAGATGTTATGGAATTTGCAAAGCTCTGCTCAATTCTTATTTTAAAGGAGATGAATCAGAATATGAGAAGCTGATAAAATCTTTATTTACACTCACTTTGGTGCAGAGAAAATCGGAATGTGAAAACTATATGGACGATTATGCAGATAGTCATAGAGAGGAAATAGAGTTTTTCAAAATAAGATATGAACAGATGAAAGGAATAATTTCACAATACTTCTCAGATGTGGAACATAATTTTGACGAAATAAATCCGACGGGGATGTATGAAATAATAGAAGCTCTATCGCATGAATTCAATATGTCTCTGGATGCGGATAAAATGATAATGGATGCCGTTAATAGCAATGAAGAGTTGAGTGAATCGGATAAGAAAAATGCGATAAAAATTTTTATAAGCAGTAAAAGTGCAAAGGAAAATAATATTCAAACGGTAATCACCAGGATAATAGGTGATATTAACGGTCAGAAAGCGTTGATTCTCAACAAAAAAGAAAATATGGCACCTAAAATGATAGTAATTGTTGAAAAAATTCTCAGAGATGTCGTCAGACAGGTTGAAGAGAATTTTGATTTCGGATAAAAGCGACTTCAACAATGAATTACATAAGAGAGATTATATGATAGTTTTCAAAATGCGTTAAATTATATGTTAAAGCAGATTTGAAAGCTATCATTTGTTTTGTTATCTACATATTTTTCCTAGACAGAATAGAAAAATTAAGATAAAACATATGCAAGTACCGATTTTAAAATGAACGAAAAATCTTATAGTATACTGCGAAGCGGCATTTTTAATTTTTATCGTGATGCTTTCCATGGATTATGTCAGTTTTTACGGTTCTGCCAATGAGAATTGAATCATTTCCGTATTTAGCCCTGATGTGATCCACCGCGGAGTCAAGTTGGGCGACTTTTAGATTTTTAGGGGCGATAATATCATCTATGGTCAACTGGCTGTTAGCATTTTCATCAACTAAATTTATTCCTGCAATAGATAGCAATCTAATTGGCTTTGTTACATCCCAGTACGCATTTATGATTTCCAATGCAAGCAATTGAATTTTATACGTTGAATTTGTAGGCACTAAAAATTGTTTTTGTCTGGATATAGTGGTAAATTGAGGTGTTTTAATGTCAATTTTAAGACCGGAAGCTTTGAGGTTACAGGTTCTCAATCTACGAGCGACTTTATCTGATAATATGGCAATTCCGGTTTTCAAATCTCTTTCTCCTTTTAGATTTCTGCTGAAAGTGATTCCGTTGCTTATGGATTTTGCATTCTCTTTTGAATTAAAACCGGTCACCGGAGATATGTCAAATCCGTTGGCATAGTTATATAGAGTAATACCATGTTTGCCGATAAAATTATATAAGATATCAGGTGATGTGTTAGCCAATTGACCTATGGTTTTACAGCCGATAGAATTGAGTTTCTTGGCAGTTGCCTTCCCGACGAAAAAAAGCTTAGAAACTTTTAAGTTCCACAGGAGAGATTGATAATTTTCCTTGGAAATAAGTGTAATACCATCGGGCTTTTTATAATTGCTTCCCATCTTTGCGAAGATTTTATTAAATGAAATGCCTATGGATAGAGTTAAACCCAGTTCGGACTTAACTCTATTGCTGATTTTTTGAGCAATTTCAATGCCTGAACCAAATAAGTGTTGGCTGTGAGTGACGTCCAACCACGATTCATCAATGGAAAAGGGTTGAATCAAGTCGGTGTAATCTAAATAAATTTTATTTATAAAATGGCTATACTTCTTATATTTGTGAAAATTTGGAGGAAGACATATCAATTCTTTACACTTGTTTTTAGCACTGTAGATAGTTTCGGCAGTATTTATACCGAATTTTTTTGCAATCTGATTTTTTGCCAATATGATACCGTGTCTGTTCTCAGGATTGCCGCAGACAGCAACAGGCATATTTTTATATTGAGGAAAATTCAGCAACTCTACGGATGCATAAAAATTGTCCATATCACAGTGGAGAATGCACCTGTTATAATCTATATTTTCTTTTTTTGTTATCTTTTCAGACAGTTCGTGACTATATTTAAAGCCTTCGTGAAACATCTTTATATCCCTCCGAATTTTTTATAACAACACGCGATAAAAGAACATATGTTTATTATAATCAATTTCAGATTGAATTACAATAGCAAAGAGGATTTCAAATTGCTAAATCGTGTGATATGATTATAAAAATTAGGTAGGAGAAAAATAATGATTCGGATACTCGATAGTTAGAGAAACATATCGTTTTATAAGAAAACAGTCTTAAATGAAATAGCCCCTCGGTCAGATTTTAACTCAAATCGAGGGACTTTGGCTTATTTAGAATTATATATGTGAAGTTATTTCAAATTTTCAGGATTCAACGGTTTCAATTCATCAATTACGAACATGCCGTCTTTTCTAATCAGAACATCGTCGAAATAAATTTCCCCACCACCGTATTCAGGTCGTTGAATCATCACAAGATCCCAGTGAATGGCACTTTTATTACCGTTAGGAGCTTCTTCATAGCAACAACCGGGAGTAAGGTGGAAAGAACCGGTAATCTTTTCATCAAATAAAGTATCTTTCATAGGTTCTAAAATATACGGATTTACACCTAGAGCAAATTCCCCGAAGTATCGGGCGGCATCATCGGTGTCCAAAAGCTGGTTTATCCTGTCCGTATCATTAGCTGTAGCTTTAATGATTTTGCCATCTTTGATTTCAAAGACGATGTTTTCAAAAGTGAAACCGCGTTCTTCACTAGGAGTATTATATGAGATGATTCCGTTCATGCTTTCTCTAACTGGAGCGGTATATACTTCACCATCGGGAATATTACAGCCACCTGCACACTTAATAGCAGGAATACCTTTTATGGAGAAGGTCAAATCTGTATTTTTACCGGTAACTCTAACTTTATCGGTTTTATTCATAAGTTCAACTAAGTTATCCATAGCTTTGTCCATCTTGCTGTAGTCTAATGTGCAAACATTGAAATAGAAGTCTTCAAAGGCTTCCAAACTGGTATTGGCAAGCTGAGCCATAGAATTGTTCGGATACCTTAAAACTACCCATTTGGTATTGTCCACACGTTCATCCAGCACTTTTCTGGTCAATCTGTCATACATGCTTATCTGTTCAGCCGGCACATCGGAAAGCTCAGAGTTATTACTGGCACCACGGATGGCGATATATGCATCCATGCCCTTCATTTGCTTCAAATCACAGTCACACATAAACTCAATCTGCTCTTCTGTAGCACCTAAGAGTATTTCTCTCAAGATGGAAGAGTCCTTGTTCAACGTATAGGGTAAACCACCTGACTTATAGACATCTTTGATAAGAGCCTTAACCAAAGGAATGGTTTCGATTCCTTCGTAATGTATTAAAACCTTTTCACCGGGTTCGACATGCGTGGAGTAGTTTACCAGTAAATTAGATAATTTTTCAATTCTCAAGTCCATATTATTCACCTCTTTCCAATATACATTATACTACATTAACCGATTAGTTTAAAGTCACAGTGTTGCATAATTTGCAAAAGAGAGGGTTTAAAGAAAAAATTAAGTTGTGTTAAAGGGGAAAAAAATGTAAAATACTCTATGTGAGGTATTATATGCGTAAAAAATATTATTTTATTTTAAATCCTGCAGCAGGGCAGGGCAAGGCATTGGATTTGAGAGATTCAATAGAGGAAATTGCAAAAAAAGCCAATTTGGATTTTGAAATATATGAAACTAAGGAAGAATTAGACGGTCAGGTAATCACGGGAGATTTTGCCAAGTTAAAAGATGATGATTGTTCTATCAGAATATATGCCTGCGGCGGTGACGGGACGTTAAACGAAATAATAAATGGCGTAATTGGCTTTGACAATGTGGAAATAGGAATTATTCCAACAGGTACGGGAAATGATTTCATCAGAAACTTTGCACGAGAGGAGCTGTTTAACGATATCGAGGCGCAGATAAATGGAGACAGTATTGAAGTAGATACAATCAGATACAGATACTATAAAAACGATTATAGTCAGGAGAGATATTGCATAAATATGTTTAACATAGGATTTGATTCAACAGTGGTGGAAAAAGCAGGTAACTTGAAAAAATTGCCTGGAATTTCGGGAAACTTTGCATATACATTAGGTGTAGCAGGCACGTTGTTGGAAAAAAAAGCGATAGATATAGCTGTCGTTAGAAAGTCGAAAGGAAAGGGAGACTTCAATGAAATAGTCGATGATAGCAATCATGCTAAAAATTATGAAAAACATGTGTTATTTGATGGGAAGGCATTGTTGACAGCTATAGGAAATGGATGCTTTTGCGGAGGCGGTATAAAAGCGTTACCCAAGGCAAGTTGTACTGACGGTCTGATGGATGTAGGGATTGTAAAAAATTGCAAAAGACGTGAAGTTGCACAGCTTTTTGGGAAATATAAAAAGGGTGAGCATTTAAATACGAAACTTGGGAAAAAGCTGGTGACCTATGTGCAGACAGATAATCTCATCATAAAAAGCAACGGTATGGGGGATTTGTTAGTGAGTGTCGACGGAGAATTGGAACGAGCAGATTGGTTGGAAGCGGTGATGGAACCTAAATCCATTAAGTTTATAGTACCGAAGAGAATTGAAAATTAAAAATGCTCTAAATTTTCAATTATACATAAGAGTGAAATCATAATAAAGTTACATAGAGGAGGATGTGCACATGGCTAGATATGTATTCATGGGAATTGGGGTTGTTATGATATTAGTAGGGATATTGTTAGGTGCTGTAAGGCAGTACTGGTTGATTCCAGGCTATAAAAAGCTGACACAGCAACAGAGAGAAGAACGAGCTGACATAATCAAAAACAGTGCGAAGAAAATGGGTTTTTCCCTTGGAGTGATGGGTGTTGTAATGATTGTAGCCGGTTTTTTCGCATAGAACATTATAAATAATTTGAAAGGTTATATGGTGATGTTGCAAAATAGAATTATCTATTTTGCAACATCACCATATTTTTATTTATTTAAATAAGTATGAAAAAGAGTATATTATTTTACATAATTTTATAGTATTCTTTAAAGATTGCATTACGGATTTGAAGAAAATATTTAGAGATTCGTTTAAAAAGTAATATGGATATTTATAAAGTTAAGACTAATTAGAATGAATAAATTGATAAAAAAGTTATAATTAACTTACACGATATTTATTATTACAGTAAATTATATTTTATGATACAACGTAGTCTAACAATGTTATTAATAGTAATAGTGTAAAATAATTGGGGAATTTTTAGAGAAAATAAAATAAAGGTTATCTCAAAAGTTTTAAAATAAATAAAAAAGGAAAACCGTACAATCAAGAAACTAGCATTTTGGAGATTGCGTAAAGCAAAAACTTCAAAACAACTTGACACTATCATTAATATTACAATAGTTGACATGATGCATAGTTTATGTTAGTATTAACTAACATAAACTGATAGCTGTTAGTAGTAATTTTTTTTGAAAGGAGAATCATAGGATGGATATCAAAATTATTAACGAACAAGAAGTACCTGTGAATGTTAATGCACATCATCATGGTGGTACTCACAGTACGAAATAATCTTGAGAGATTATTTTAGGTCTAGGGGATAGTTAGGATTTTTCCTGACTATCCTATTAGGTCCTATTAGGTGGATTATGAAAAATACGATTACTTCTAAAAATAAAAAAATTTTAATGCTATCAGTGCCGTTTGTTTCATTAATGTTACCGTCACAACAATTTGCATCAATTCTAGGATATCTTAGGGCGAATGATATTGAGGTTCATACGGAATTCCCTTCATATGAATATAGATACATGATAGGAGAAAAAGCATATAGATACCTACAGAAGGATGATAAGGGAAATGAACTTTTTGGTATGTTGTTGTGTGAGGAATGGAGCAAGATAGAGAAAGAAGGATATCCGTATGAATTATACCGAAAGACTATAGATTTTACTGAATCATTTATTTCAAATATTGAGAAATATAGCTTTGATTATGTTGTTATTCATGTGCAGTATAGTCAATTGATACCAGCATTATATTTCGCCAAAGAAATTAAGAAAAAAATAAATGCGGAAATTATACTAACGGGATTTCATTGCGGTGATATATTGGGGGAGAATTTAAAAGAAATTTTTCCATTTTTAAGTAAAACAATAGGCGAAAATTTTGAAGAAAATTTATTGGCATATATTAGAAAAACAGAGATTTATTATCATGAAACTTTGGATTTTTTACCACTGCCTGATTATGAAGATGCTTACAATAAAATTGTGAAATTAAAAGAAAAAGGTATGGACATAAATGAGAACTCCATTGGGTACTTAGTGGAATTTTCCAGAGGTTGTAGATGGAATAAATGCTCGTTTTGTACGCTTAATTGCCATACTCATAGCTTTAGAACTAAATCAAAAAATAAAATTGCAGAAGATTATAGGAGAATTCGCAAAAAATATAAGACAAATGTAATTATTCCTGAGCATTTTGTTGTTTCTGAGAATTGGAAAGAAGAAATTATTGGAATTGCAGATTTTACTAAAAACACATCAAAGAATTTAGTTCTAAACTTTAAAGTAAAGGATTTACAGGATGAAGAATCTTTTAGAATTTTAAGCGAAATAGGAGCTTCTGTTTTAATTGGGACTGAATCGTTTTCTAGTGATTATTTAGTAAGATTAAATAAGGGGCAGACCGTAATAGAAAACATACAGAGTTTAAAATTTGCAGAAAGATGGAACGTACCTTGTTTTCACAATATTATGTACAATCTTCCTTTCGAAAATGATACACATCTTGCCGAAAATAAATTTGTTTTTGAATATATATATCATCTACAGCCACCGTTTGATATTGAAGAGTTTAGATTAACTTTTAATTCTTTGATCTTTAATAACAGAAAAAAATATGGAATCAAAAAAATTGTGAAAAGGAAGCAAATTTATAAATGTTTTTCTGATGATATTGCAGAACGATATATTCCTTTTTTTTATGATTTTGAAAAAAGAGATGATTATGATAGCAAAGAAGATGAATGGAAAGAAGCTGTGGATATCTGGAGAAAAAGATATTATTATTTTCAGAGATTGTCAGAGCCACAGAGAGAAAAAATGTTAGTTAAGAGCTATTATGATGATATTTTTCAAATAGTAGATTATAGAATGGGTCATATGGAAGTTTATAAATTGAATGGTGTGGAGAAAATGGTATATGACTTTGTAGATGAGATTCGCTCTATTCAGGAGATTTATGAAGAATTTTCCGAATGTGAAAAAATAGTCATAGATGAGATAATTGAAAAATTTTTCAAACTTAAGATAGCATTTGTAGATGAAAATTTAGTCTTGGGGTTAGCATTGTAGGTGAATATATGTCAAAAAAATTTATTAATAATACAGATAAATCAATACAAAAGGTTAGTGAAAATTTATGCATAGCGAACGTTGATGGAAAATATAAAACCTTAATTAGTAAGTATGATGTAATTGAGGAAACTTTAAATGCTAGTGAGGGAAAAACACTACATGAAATAAAAAAATATTTTTTAAATCGTTATACTGCGAAAGAAATTGAAAATTTTATCAATACGTTGGTTAATGAAAAATTGTTATTGAATAGTGAACACGTAAGAAAAGAGAAATTAAAAAAAACTGTGTCAGTTATTTACAAAGGGAGTTTATATAAAAAAATTAAAAAATCTTTGGAGCAATCGTTAGACATAAGAGAAGAATTTAATTTTGATAATTTTAATTTAAATTATAATTGTAAATCAGAGATTATAGTTATAGTTATGAGTGGAACTATATGGAATGAAGCATTGCATATAAATAAAAAGTTATATAATTTAGAAAAACCATATTTGTTTTGTTATTTTGATGGTAAAGGCATAGTGCTGGGCCCATTGGTATTCCCTTGGAAAACCATATGTTTAGAATGTATAGCAGAACATCATGTACAAAAACTCAAAAAAAATTTAAAAGAAGAAATAGACATTAAGCATTTTAAGCAGCTAAATTTATCATTTGAAATAGAAGATGAACAATTTAATTATCTGGATTTTAATACAATCGCTAATAAAATTGTGTTAACTGTAAATAAAATAGGCGTAAAGGGAAGTATACATGAGCTTATTGGTTGTGAATACAGATATGAAAAAGAACGAATACTGGATGAAACTGTAAAAAGGTATACTCCAATTACTATGTGTAATTGTTGCCATGCATATAATAAAAAATATAGTGTTTATCATGATCAATATAAATTTGAAAAAAATATAGATATGGGATGTCGCCACAGTGACAAAATAAAA
Organism: Eubacterium brachy ATCC 33089; assembly: GCA_000488855.1. Classification (GTDB taxonomy): domain Bacteria; phylum Bacillota; class Clostridia; order Peptostreptococcales; family Anaerovoracaceae; genus Gallibacter; species Gallibacter brachus. The sequence goes on from KI535284.1 coordinate 54,929, forward strand.
TACTCTACTGCGGGTATGAGAAGTTTGTCTATAAGCGAAACAAAAGAAGTTTTAATGAATGCTTTAAAAAAGACAGGGATTGGTATTGAAATTTTATTGAATGAGAATAATCCATTTGGTGATATTATACCAGTTTATGATTCATACTTAAAAGATTCTCATGAAAATGAGATGGGATTAATATTAGAAAAACAGGTTTCTCATGGGAAGGGGATAAATAAAGAGCAAGCATATTTTTCTGCAGGGTTTGAAATATTTGAGAGAATTAGTTCTAGATATTTTGGCGAGAAAGAGATTATATCAGCAAGGCCTAGAGATGTGAAAAATTACGCTATAGAGTTATCCAAATTAGATAATAATGTATATAACAGAAATACACCATTTGATAGTTTTGATAATGACAAATATGTGGATTGGGTACGAGGAAGATCACTTGTAACTGGTGAAGAGAAATTAGTTCCTGCATCAATGGTATTTTTTTCTAACGTCATGTTTCAAGGGAATTTTTTTCCTTTATCATCATCAGGTCTAGCCGCAGGTGGAACCCTTGATGATGCCGTGCTCCAAGGACTATTTGAATTAATTGAACATGATGCCTGGATTATGGGACAAAGTATACCTTCAAAATTACCGATATTAGATTTTAATGGTTCTAAAAATTCTAAATTGTTAAAAAAAATTAGGCAAATCCAGAAAGCTGGATATGAAATAATAACTAGGGATTACACAAATGATTTGGAGATTCCTGTGTTTAGGACATGGATAGTTAATCCAGAAAATTATAGTAAGTATGCCACAAACGGGTTCGGTGCCTCTCTTGATCCTGAAATAGCATTTGAAAGGTCAGTTACAGAGGCAGTACAATCAGCTGGAGGAGAAGATTTAGTCGATATTGAAATATATGAAAGAGGCAAAGCAGAGCACTTATCTAACGACCCATGTTCTGTATATAATTTGAATTATTTCATAACAAAAGATATAAAACAAGCAAAAGATGAGAAAATTGTAAAAATTGAAAAATATAAATATTTAAGTCAAGAGTATGTAGGTGATATTCTAAGGCAGACTGTGGCAATATTGCAAAATAAAATCAAGGATATAGATATAGTTTTTGTAGATTTAACAAGGAAAGCCATAGGAATTCCTGTTGTTAGAGTTTTGGTTGTAGGCGATTTTCAGCCTGTAGCATTGCCTATGATATCTGTAAGTCCCAGAACTTTTTTACAGGGTAAAAAATATGGCTCACATGAACCAAAATATGAGGATTTATATATGGGTATTTATCCACATTAAGAAAGGCTAAAAATGTTCATTAACAAAATACTACTAAAATTCGCCAAATTGACAAGCAGAAAGATTGTTATTGCTGTATTGATTCAGACTATGATAACTTTGCTAGTATCTATAACTGCCCTATTGACTGGTGAAATGGTTAGAAAAGTAATTTCTTCTAGTCGCGGAATTGGCATTTATGTTATAGTTATTATTGTTTTGTTGATGTTGATTGCAGTTATAAGTGTTTGTAAAGCAAAAATTATTGTAAATGCGGGAATAGAAATAAAAAACAACGTACGTAGCATGTTACTGCAAAAGTTATTTTTACTAGGTCCAGGTTATGCAGAAAGAAAAAGAACAGGTGAATTAACATCCATAATGACCACGAGAGTAGAGTGGTTAATGAGTTATTATGTGTTGTATTTACCAGTGGTAGTTTCTGCAATAATAAATGCGGTTATTTTTGTTGTTTTTTTATTTTATGTTGATTATTTTACCGGAGTAACAGCGTTGTTTGCTTGTATAGCAATGATTGTTATTCCTATGCTCTTTTTTAATATAATGCGTAAAAGAGGAATGGAAGAATGGAATATGCACGCAGAATACTATAGTAATTGTCTAGATGGAATACAAGGAATGATAAATCTAAAAGCATTAGGAGCAGATGATTGGTATATAAAAAATATAAAAAAATCAGGCGAAAATTTCAGGATAGCAGTAATGAGTCATCTAAAGATCACAATGCTGGAAGGTGCATTTTCCGAATTTTTTGCGCGAATTGGTAGTGCCTTAACATTAGTAATTTTGGCTATACGATTTTCAATGGGAGAAGTTAATCATGGAATAATTATTTTAGCCTTTTTTTCTGTTGGTGCAGCATTTATGCCAATGCTAGCTCTTATTAACGCTTGGCACATGGGATTTCAAGGTATATCAGCAGCATATTCTATAGATGATTTATTAAACTTAGAAGCCACAGGAAATTTTATTGGCGAAGCTGTTCCTAGAACCTTGACTTCTTATGACTCTCTTTTAGAATATATTGAAAAAAATAAATTTATCAATAGGACTGCTGAAAAAGTAACTATAGAATTTGACGATGTTAGCTTTTGTTATAGAGAGAAAAATAAATTTAAATTAAGAAATATAAGTTTTAAAATAGAACCTAATAAAATGGTCGCTTTGGTTGGAAGCTCCGGCAGTGGTAAAACTACCATAGCGAATTTATTATCAGGATTTTACAAAAAAAAATCGGGACATATAAGGGTAAATGGGCAAGAATTATCAGAAAAAAATATTGATAAAATAAGAAGTATGATTACTGCTGTTTGGCAAGATGGACATTTATTTAGCAGTACCATATATAATAATATTTCCATTGGACGAATTGGTGCGTCAAAAATTGAAATTGAAGAAGCGGCTAAAAGAGCAGAAATACATGATTTCATTTTATCTTTACCTGATAAGTATCAAACTGATGTGGGTGAGAATGGAAAATTGCTGTCAGCAGGAGAAAGACAAAGAATTGTAATGGCAAGGGCTTTTTTAAAAGATGCTCCAGTGCTTGTTTTTGATGAAGCAACTTCATCTTTAGATAGGAATAATGAAATAAAAATACAACGCAACTTTGAAAAATTAAGAAAAGATAAAACTGTTTTGGTTATCGCCCATAGGCTACATACTGTACTGGAAGCAGATGAGATATGTGTGCTTAGCGGAGGGAAAATCATTGGAAGAGGTACTCATGAAGAATTAATAAAAAAATCGGAGCTCTATAAAAAGATAATGGGAGAACAATTTGATGAAAAATAATAGAACGCGAATAAAATATGTGTTTGCGTTGAGCAAATATATAAGTAATTACAAAATTAAATTATTGCTTTCTGTTATAATACACGGCATATTTAAATTAATGCCAATTTTAATTGGATTTATGACAGCTTTGATAATTGGTGAGGCTGTATCTGGCGATTTAGTAGGTACATTTAAATACTTCTATATAGTTTTAGGACTAATTATAGTAAATGCAGTATTTAATTATTTAGATGTTCTCGTATCACATGATATGACATATAGGATATTAACTCAATTAAGAGGGCGATCTTTTGAAAAAATAGCTCAAATTGCACCAGGAGGAATTGACTCCGAGGAAAGTGGAAATATAATGTCCACAATTTTGGAGGATATAGAAATACTCGAATGGTTCTTCGCACATACGACAAATCAGATAATAGTTGCACTGCTCCTGCCTGTGAGCGGTTTAATTGTTCTAGGTTGCTTTTCATTGTGGATTTCTTTATTAGTAATCGTATTTATTATTCTTATTTTATTCGTACCTATATGCATGAAAGAGAAATCCAACAAACAGGGGATAGAATTACAAAATAGATTGGGTAAATTGAATGCAGTTATAATAGACGGCATTCAAGGACTTAAGGATATTGTTACATTTCAGTGGCACTCTGAGTATATTAAACATATGTCATCAGTGAGTAGAAGTCATTCAAAAGCTATGGAAAAGTACACGCTTAGAGCAAACAATGAAACGATAATCACAGTTTTTTTGATTGGGATTTCATATGTAGCGTCCACTGCGTTAATTCTATTTTTATACACAAAAGGTAATTACGAATTCAAATGGGTATTACCATTAATTATTTTATCATCTACCATTTATTCTCCGTTACAGGAGACTTTATCAATGAGCAGTAATTACGGAAGAATTTTCGGTGCGGCAAAAAGAGTACTTCAATTTTTAGAAAGGAAACCTTTCGTTTCTGACAATGGTACTTTGACACATAAAGACATTATCAATAAAAAAAGTAATTCTGGGATTCTATTCAAAAACGTGAATTTTACCTATCCCACATACATTGGTGAAGCAAATAATAATATTTGTAAAAATATAAGTTTTCAGATAGCAAATTATGAAACAGCAGTTTTAGTTGGAAAATCTGGATGTGGAAAATCCACATGTATTAAGTTGTTACAGAGATTTTGGGACGTAGATCAAGGAGAAATTTTAATAAATGGAGTAAATATCAAAGATATAAAGTTAAGTGAGCTTAAAAAAATGATAAGTGTAGTTCCACAGGATACATATATTTTCAATATGAGCATTTTGGATAATCTGCGCTTGGCAAAAATTGATGCTACTGAAGAAGAAATTATTGATGCATTAAAAAAGGCTAATGCATATGATTTTGTAATTAATCTTGCAGATGGCCTAAATACAGTTGTGGGAGAAAGAGGAATCAGTTTATCTGGTGGAGAAAAGCAAAGATTGTCAATTGCACAGGCATTCCTAAGAGATTCAAAGATATTGTTACTTGATGAAGCATCTGCTAATTTAGATTCTGAAAACGAAAGTATAGTCAATGAATCAATAAATCAATTAAAAATGGGGAGAATTACTCTAATGATTGCCCATAGGGTTTCTACTATAAAAAATTCGGATAAGATAATTATTATAAAAGATGGAAAAATAGAGGACTCCGGTACATATGAAGCACTTACCGAAAGAAGTAAATATTTTAATTATTTGATAGGACATGATTATGAATAGAGGAAATAAACAAACAAGAATATATTTAGTTGCTTTGTTGTTATTCATTTTGTTGGCAATTATAGGTTGTAAACTTGGTGGAATAAATGTTACCTTTAAAGAGGTATTTGATGTGTTTGCCGATAAATTAGGCCTTTCAAAATTGAACTCAGAAGCGAGCCAGATGGATATGATTATATGGAATTTGAGGGTTCCGAGAATAATTTTAGCATTTGTAGTTGGTGGAGGCTTGGCGATTTGTGGTGTTGCTATGCAAGCATTGACTCAAAATGTTCTTGCAGAGCCATACATATTAGGTGTTGCCAGTGGAGCATCTTTTACAGTTGTATTAGCAAATCTTCTGTTTTTTTCAAACACAGTTTTGTTAAATACACTGATTCCGGGATTTGCATTCGTGGGAGCGATTATAGCGACCTACTTGGTATATCAAATTGGTGGAGTAGGATCTAATAATAAGTTGATTTTAGCTGGAATGGCAATCTCTATAATTTTTAATGCACTGTCTAGTTTATTGATACATTTTTTGCCATCTAATTCTTCGCTAAAAAATATAACTATGTGGATGTGGGGTTCTTTAGCAGGGGCAAGATGGGATAACATCATGATTCCGACAATTGTATCTATTTTGGGTGTGATTATATTCACGTGTCTAGGCACTAATTTCAATCTCATATCTTTAGGTAATGAGACTGCTACAACATTAGGTGTAGATGTCAAAAAGATGCGAATGTATGTGATGATTATAATATCAATTTTAACCGGCATTTTGATTTCTGTTAGTGGGCTAATCGGCTTTATTGGATTTATCATACCACATGTTGTTAGAATGATACGAGGAGCAGATCATAAAATGTTGTTTAAAGTTGCATTTCTTGGAGGGGGTATTTTTTTAGTTAGTATGGATATTTTGGCTAGAACAATTTTGGCTCCAAGAGAAATCGCAGTAGGTGTGTTTTCAGCACTTTGTGGAGGACCATTTTTTATATGGCTTTTATATAAAAACACCAAAGGATTGGAGAGGTAACATACAGTGAATAACATAGAAATAAATAATCTAAGTTATAGAATACAAGAAAAACAAATTCTGGATCATATTAATCTTGCAATACAAGAAAAACAATTCATAGGAATATTGGGACCAAACGGAAGTGGCAAGACCAGCCTTCTAAAGCATATCTACAGGACAATTCCTGTAGAGAGAGGCAAGGCTTTTATAAGTGGCAGAGATATTAACGATTTGACCTTTAGAGAGTCGTCTAAATTACTTACAGTTATGAAACAAGAGAATCAAATTGATTTTGATTACAGTATAATTGAAATGGTAATGATGGGAAGAGCTCCACATAGAAAATTTTACGAAAACGATACGAATGAAGATTTAAAAAAAGTAAAAGAGGCATTGGAATATGTCGGTTTATCAGATCGTATGTACAGTTCATTTAAAAATTTATCTGGTGGAGAAAAGCAAAGGGTTCTTCTAGCGCGTTCCATAGCTCAGGATGTAGATATTTTTTTGTTAGATGAACCGACAAATAACCTTGATATGTATTATCAATGGAGTTTAATTAAGCTCATAAAAGATTTAAGTAAAACCATTATCGCAATTTTACATGAGATGAATTTATCATTTAGATTTTGCGATTATATTTACGTACTTGATGATGGTAAAGTTCATTCACATGGAGCTCCAGAAGAAGTTATCAATGTTGATATGCTTAGAGAGGTTATGCATATAGATGCAGAAATTATAGAAAGAGATAAATATAAATCAATTATTGTTAAAGGGGCTATATAAATATTTTAGCCATAAGATAAAAGAATAAATGAGAAATTTTATACTTAATCATTTGTAGCAAAGATTATGTCATAAATTTAAAGGAGGGGTATTTATGAAAAAAATTTTATCACTAGCAATAGTTATGGTAATGGCACTTAGTTTTGTGGGTTGTGGTAACAAAGAAGCCAAAAATTCCGATGGCGTAAAAGTGAAATCGTTGGGTGTAGAATTTAAGTATGATAAAGCACCTAAAAGGGTAGTTGCATTGGGATATGATTCAACGGAAATAATGATTAAACTTGGTTTAGAGGATAGAATAATAGCGATTGCAACCAGTGAATATAGTAAAGATTCTATTAGGCCAGAGTATTATAAAAAAATCAAAGATAAAAAAATACTTCCTGATGGAAATTGGCCAGGGGTACCGAGTTTGGAAACTATTTTGGCAGAGAAACCTGATTTTGTGTATGGAACAGGATATAGCTTTACTGAAAAAAGTTGTGGAAAGGTTCAGGATTTTACAAAAGAAAAAATAAATATCTATGCCACAGAAGGTACTGTTAAGGAAAATCCTGATATTGATTCCGTATATAATGATATACAAAATATAGGTAAAATTTTTAGAGTTGAGAAAAAGGCGAATGAAATCGTCAAAGATATGAAGGAGAGAGTTGATAAAATTGAGAAAAAGATTAAAGACAGAAAAACTGTAAAAAGTATGATCTTAGAAGGAGTTACAAGTAATAAAATACAGGTTGACAGCGGAAAAACCTTTGGAAGTAAAATGTTAGAACGAGCAGGCGGGGAAAATATATTTAAAAATTTAAAGGAGCCTTTTCCAACAGTTAGTATAGAACAAATTATTTCAAAAAATCCTTCCCATATTGTGGTTGTTGATTTACCAGCAACTCCAGCGAAAAATACAATAAAAAATTTGGAAAAAATAAAAGAATTAAAAGGAGTTGATGCTATAAAAAATAAGAGATATATTATAGTTCCTTCATTACAGTTATTTCCATCAGCTCAGAGTATTGAAGGGATAGAAAAAATTGCGAAAGGTTTCTTTGCAGATCTTTTTAAATAGAGGGGGAATGAATGGATTGGATAGATATAAAAGGATTACAAGATGAGGAGCAACAGATAATTGAAACATACAATAAGATTAATGAAGAAACAAGATTAAATTTAAGTAATAGCTCAAGCATTGAATTTTTAACCAATACTAAATATGTTGAAAATATGCTAGAAAATAAATCTTCAATACTAGAACTCGGAGCGGGAACTGGTGTATACAGTATATATTTTGCTAATAAAGGGTTTGATGTTACAGCTGTGGAATTAAGCAAGCGGAATGTTTCAATTTTTAAGTCTAAAATCCCTGATACAATTTCAGTTGATGTAATCACTGGTAATGCTTTGAAAATGGATTATCTTTGTGATAAGTATTTTGATGCAGTATTATCTTTTGGCCCGCTGTATCATATAAGTTCATTTAAGGATAGAATTAATTGTTTAAAAGAAAGTTTGCGTGTCTTAAAAGATGATGGGTATATATTTATAACACTTATAAATAATGATATGGTACCAATGGTCGAAATGCAGTATCAAAGTAATTATTTTACCAGTTCTTGTTTTGATCATGAAACATTTAAAATGGAAAACTTTCCATATATTTTCCATACATTGGATGAAGCAAGAAGTTTGATAAACGCAAGTGGAATAAAAATAATTAAAGAGATTGCTTCCGATGGATTAAGTCGGATTTGTGCGAAAGAAATTGATCAACTAGATAGAAAAAACTTTGAAGAATATAAAAAGTTTCACTTTTATATGTGTGAAAATCCAAGTTTTTTATCTGCAACTAGCCATTTTCTATTTGTGGGTGAGAAAAGTAGATAAATTTTTGCATGGGTATATGCAACAAATTGACACTTTTGTGTGTTCATAAGGATTTCGCAATAGCAGTATTGGTCTACAACTTAAAATAGTAAATGATAAAACATAAGTTTATAAATTGATGGATTGAGGGCATTTTATGTAAAATTACATAAATCTTCAGAAATTGTATAAATTTTTTCCGCATAGGCAGTATAAATAATATGAAAGGTTATATGGCTACCATCTGTAATTTCAGATGGTAGCCATATTTTTATATTGCATTAGCAGCAGTTAATTGAACGAATGTGAGATGAATAATAAACCACCGGCTATACCGGTGTAATTAGAATAGCTTTGGTTTAAAAAATCTCCTGTGTTAAAATAAATGAGGTCACCAACCGCATATCAAAACAAGGAGATAATCTAATATGGATAAGAATAGTTTATCACATACATCGTGTAATTGTAAGTATCACATAGTGTTTGCACCAAAGTACAAAATAAAAGTAATTTACGGAAAGATAAGAGTAGACATAGGGAAAATATTAAAGCTTCTTTGTGAAAGAAAAGGAATACATATGGTCGAAGCAGAATGTTGTCCTAATCATATACATATGTTTGTAGAGATCACATCCAAATACAGTGTGTCCCAAATTGTTGATTATCTCAGAGGAAAAAGCTCATTGATGATTTTCGACAAACATGCAAATCTGAAATATAAATATGGAAGTAGACATTTTGGTGCCGATATTATTTTGTTGATACAGTAGGGAAGAATAAGAAAAGAATATAGGAATACATACGTACATAACTTCAGAAAGATATAGTAGAGGACCAGATAAGCCTCAAAGAGTATATAGATCCGTTCACAGAAAAGAAAAATAAATAGCATTTTAGGCTTGTAGAAAAAGATGTGCGATTGGTGAACAATTCAGTACATCTTGAGATGTTGCTAGCAAAAGACCCCTTATAGAGGCCGCACAAACTACCAGCTAAGCGGTAGTTATGATTATTTCTTTAAAATAAGTGTAAAAAAGATATAAAAAGTTATATTTATTAGCTATCGTATGATATAATAGATGAAATTTAATTGATGAGAAGTTAAATGTCATTGGAGAATTGTGGAGAAATTATGGAAAGATTACAACCATCAAAAAAGTGGATAGAGAAGTATGAAAAGGTTAAAATGTTGCTCAAGTCGCCTATAAACTACGCAGAATGTTTTGAAAAGACAGAAATACAAGGTGTCAAAGTTTTTGTTTTAGATATGGGAGAAGTGAGTTTTCCAAGTGGAGAAATTTTGGTGAGGGACCCCCTGGTATGGCTGGGTAGAAGTGAAAAACCGTATTTACAAACAGTACCTATAGGAACTTACAGAATAGAAACTCTCGTAGCGGAGATGGATGAAAACCATTATCGGTATGCCATGAGCAGAATAAAATTTACCGAGGAAAAGCCGGTAATTTACTACGAAGCGTTAAAAGGTGACGAAAATCTGGATTCTGTCGAAGAAGACAGCATTTTTGGTTTTGCTGTCGACGCAGGGCTCGCAACTGTTGTCGATATTAAAACCAGAGATGCTTACTGTGATTTTGTGGACCATTGGTATGAAGAGAATACGGATTCAAATATATACGATGATTTTTTCGCAGATGCATTTAGGAGAAATGCTGTAGAAAATCCACTGTACCAAAGAGAAGATGGAGACTGGATCAACTTTAGAATTCCCAATACGAAATTATCTGTTCCGATGATACAGTCAGGTTTCGGAGATGGACTTTATCCTGTATATTTCGGGTATGACGAAAATGGTGAACTTTGCGATATTGTTATTGAGTATATTTTTGTGGGATGAGTTTATCTCAATGTAGACCGAGATTGTAGCAGAATATGAATTCAACATGGATATTCGCAATATAGAGACGATAGAGATGTCGTCTATTTTTGTGTAAAAAATCAGTATATGGCGGCAGGCTCGATTTAATTGACCATGAGAAATAGTAACAAAAGATAAAACCTTACAAAATACAGGGATTTATTGTATAATATTACAGTAGGAAAAGAGATAAATTTATACTGCAAATAGGAGTATATAATGCTGAAAGTGTATAAGATATTCATGAGGGGAAATTGAATGTATGATGTTTGCATAGTAGGCGGTGGTGCCTCGGGAATGGCTACAGCGATAACCATTGGAATGAAAGCTCAAAATTTAAAAATCGTAGTATTGGAAAAGAAAAGTTGCATATGTAGCAAGGTGAAAGCGGCAGGAAACGGTAGGTGCAATATATCCAATGTGAAGACTACTACATTTGGAGACAGTGTAAAGTTTTTTAGAAAAATTGGTGTTGAAATAAAATCTAATAAAATAGGTTGGGCTTTTCCTTTATCCGAGAGAGGCGAAGATGTAGCATATGCCTTTGAGAGAGCCGCTGATGTATACGGCATAATAATAAAAAAGAATTTTACAGTTACTGAAATTTCAAAAGTGGATGGATATTTTCAGATTATGGGTGAGACGGACAATTCTTTCGGAAAAGTCGAAAAAATAACTGCAAAAAAGGTTGTTATTTCTTCCGGAGGGAAATCATATCCGGAATTTGGAACTACAGGTGACAGCTATAGATTTGTAAGGAAACTGGGACATACTGTAAATAAAATACGGCCCAGTTTAGCTCCTATAGAATGTAAAAGTGACTTCACAGACTGCAGTGGAACAAGGGTTAAAGGCGAAGTGAGCTTACTGCTAAGAGGGTGCGTGCAAAGCGTAGAAAAAGGAGAAATTCAATTTACAGATTATGGTTTAACGGGAATCTGCGTATTCAATTTGAGCAGAGAAATAGTCATAGATGAAATGACCAGGTTTCAAGATTATACTGTGAAACTGAACTTATTAAGTAGATATAAACCACAGGAAATATTTTTAGTTTTAGATATTAGAAGGGGAATAAAAGATTTAGATACTAAAGATTTGATGATGTCAATTGTGAATAGAAACATTGCGGAAAAACTTTTGAGTCCGTGGATTAAGTCTACTGAGAAGGCCTGTCAGTTGACAGATGATCAGTTGAAGCAAATAGTTTACGCTTTTATGAATGTGGACTTTATCGTTTCGAAAGTTCAAGGATGGAGAAAGGCACAGGTAACATCGGGAGGGGTTACCTTTAGCGAATTCAATTATGAGAGCATGGAGTCGTTAAAATGCAAAGGACTTTATTTGACGGGAGAAGTAATAGATCTGGATGGTCCATGTGGGGGATATAACCTTGAAAACGCTTGGAACACAGGTAGAAAGGCAGGTAGTGCCATATGTATAGAATTGAGCAGATAACGTTAACCCCATTTGAAAGCAAGGAGAAGTTATCTGAAAAAATATGCAGAAAACTAAAAATGGATGATTCTAAGAAAGTACTCATAACGAATCTTAAAATAGTAAAAGAGTCAATAGATGCCAGACGTAAAAATGATATAAAACTGGTGTATACTTTAGATTTTGACTTCCCTGAAAAATTGCATTTACAACAAGCGAAGTCGGTAGAGTACAAATGGGTAAATAAAAACAGAAAATCCCTTGACAGACCTGTTATTGTTGGATTTGGACCTGCGGGAATATTTGCTGCCCTTATCCTGGCACAATCGGGATATAATCCCATAGTTTTAGAGCGTGGAAAGAAAGTGGATGAAAGAAGCAAAGACGTTGAAAATTTCTGGAGAGAAGGAACTTTGAATCCCGAATCAAATGTACAGTTTGGAGAAGGCGGTGCGGGAACCTTTTCAGATGGAAAACTCACTACAGGAATAAAAGACTTTCGCACGAGGAAAGTTTTAAGTGAACTGCACAAGCACGGTGCCAAGGAAGAAATTTTATATAAGCAAAAACCACATATAGGAACGGATAAGTTAAGAGAAATAATAGAAAACATCAGAGAGGAGATAATCAAATTAGGTGGAGAAGTGAGGTTTTCCACCAGAGCGGAGAATATAATTTTAGATGCTGAAAAAGAGAGAATAATGGGAATAGAAGCGGTTAAAACCGATGACGAGAGTACTTTAAACGATGGAAATTCAGCAAAAGAAAATTCATATGTGATATACACGGATACAGCAGTATTTGCCACGGGACACAGTGCAAGAGATACGTATCGCATGCTTAATAGAGAGGGAGTGATAATGGAACAAAAGCCTATGTCAATGGGAATTAGAGTAGAGCATCCTCAAAGATTCATAAATGAAGCTCAGTACGGAAATGAAAAGATAGCTGAAATATTGGGTCCGGCAGAATATAAATTAAATTGCAGGACTCAAAATGGCAGGGGGGTATATACGTTTTGTATGTGTCCTGGAGGAGAGGTTATAATGTCCGCTTCCCAGCCGGGCTGTTTGGTCAGCAACGGAATGAGTTATAGTGCAAGAAGCGGAGAATATGCCAATAGCGGGCTTTTAGTAGATGTCAGAACTGAGGATTATCCGAGCAAAGATGTGCTGGCAGGAATTGATTTTCAGGAAAAATATGAAAAAATGGCATATGAAAAAAGCGGTGGATACAGGCTTTTGGAAACAACTTGGAATGGTTTTAAAAATTCTGATTTATGGGAAGTTCTACCTGAATTTATCAGGGAAAGCATACTTGAAGCAATGCCTATTTTGGGAAGAAAGCTCAAGGGTTTCGACAATTCGAAAACTGTATTTAAAGGCATAGAAACGAGAAGTTCTTCTCCGGTTAGAATCGTTAGAAATAGACAACTTGAGAGCAATATTTCAGGATTGTACACTGCAGGAGAGGGTGCAGGATATGCGGGAGGCATAATGTCTGCCGGTGTGGACGGTATAAAAGTGGCTGAGAAGATTATTGAAAGTGAAGATTAAATAAATTGGCTATAGATATGCGGGGAGAGAAAATGAGTTATTTGAGAAAAAAACCGGTAATTTTAATGATTTTGGATGGATTCGGATTGGGAGAACACAATGAAACAAATGCCATATACAGGGCAAAGACGCCTTTCTTTGATTCAATTTTTGAAACGTGTCCCATGTCAACCTTAGGAGCAAGTGGTGAAGATGTAGGTTTGCCCGAAGGGCAAATGGGAAATTCGGAAGTAGGACATCTGAACATAGGCTCGGGCAGGATTGTCTATCAGGAACTCAGTAAAATTACGATGGAAATAGAAACCGGCAATTTTTTCAAGAGAGAAGCGTTTATTGATGCTATGGACAAGGCGATACAGAATGATAAGAACCTTCATTTGATAGGATTGTTATCAGATGGAGGTGTGCATAGTCATATAAATCATTTAAAGGCATTGTTAAAGATGGCAAAGGAAAGAGGTTGTGAAAAGGTCTATGTTCACGGTATTTTAGACGGAAGAGACGTTCCACCAAGATGTGCCGAAAAATACGTTTTACAGATTGAAAGCTATATGAAAGAATTGAACGTAGGTAAATTTGCTACCATTTCAGGAAGATTTTATACGATGGACAGGGACAACAGATGGGAGAGAGTTGAGAAATCATATGATGCCATGGTGTGCGCAAAAGGAATAGAGGCGAAAACGGCAGAAGATGCAATAAAGCTTGCATATCAAAAGGGTGAAGATGATGAGTTTGTCGTACCGACAATTATAGAAAAATCGGGAACTATAAACAGTGGTGATTCCGTAATTATGTACAATTTTAGACCTGACAGAGCGAGAGAAATCACAAGGAGCATAGTTGACGATAATTTCACCGGATTTAATAGAGATAAGCTGATAGATATAACATATGTGTGCATGACTCAGTATGACAAGACAATAGAAAACGTAGAGGTTGCGTATCCACCTGAAAATATACAGAATACATTGGGAGAAATATTGAGTGAAAATAAAATAAGACAGCTGAGAATTGCCGAAACTGAAAAATATGCTCATGTGACGTTTTTCTTTAACGGTGGAATTGAAAAACCGTATGAATTTGAAGAGAGAATTTTGATACCTTCTCCAAAAGTTGCAACTTATGATTTAAAACCTGAAATGAAAGCTATGGAAATAGCTGATAGAATCAATGAAGTCATGGATGAATTTGATGTTGTAATCGTAAATTTTGCTAATGCTGATATGGTAGGACATACGGGCAAAATGGACGCAGCTATCAAAGCAATAGAAACATTGGATGTGGCTGTAGAAAAAATTGTCACGAAATTAAAGGAAGCGGATGGAGAGATGCTTATAACAGCTGACCATGGTAATGCGGATGTAATGATGGATAAGGAAGGAAATGTAGTAACGGCACATTCGCTGAACAGAGTACCGTTGCTGTATGTAGGTGATAGGGATATAAAGTTGAAAAAGCAAGGAGTTTTAGCAGATATTGCACCGTCTGTGTTGGATCTGTTAGGAATAAAAAAACCTGCAGATATGACGGGAGAATCTTTAATAGTTAAAAAATGATCATGAGGAAGTAAAATTATGCCTTGGAGCGAAAACCAACAATTTGCAATAGATACGCTGGATAGAAATATCTTAGTAGCAGCAGGTGCCGGATCGGGTAAAACATCCGTGTTAGTTGAGAGAATTAAAAATATAGTAGTTGACAGCAGTCCGCTTGGAGCAAAGGTGGACGAGGTTTTAGTGTTGACATTTACCAAAGCAGCGGCTGCTGAAATGAAATCAAGATTAATTTCTACTATAAAGCAAATGATTTGTAATAATCAGGGAGATGTTACCTATTTAAAGCAGCAACTTGAAAATATAAATAAGGCTCAAATTTCAACATTTCACTCTTTCGCTCAGAGCATCATAAAGGAAAATTATTTTGATCTGGGTCTTTCTCCTAAAATGAAGGTTATAGATGAAATTCAAAGCGATATTTTAAAATACAAGGCAATTGACACAATTTTTCAAAAGATGTTTGCAGAAGAGAACAGTGTTGACTTTAAAAAGTTTTTAAAATCTTTCAGTTCGGCAAAAAATGAAAAAAGCATAAAAGATGAAATTTTACAGCTTTATTCTCAAATAATGGCAATTCCAAATCCTTTCGAGTTTTTGTATGCAAATCTCGAAATTCAGCGACTGATGAAAATGCAAAAGGAATATGGCGAAGAAGGAGTTCTCACGGCATTTGAGAGATATGAAGTTTCAGAATTTAAAAATAAAGTTAAAGCGTATGTAAACCGCATAGTTTTAAAATATTTATCTTGGCTTAAGGAGGAAAAAATCTTATTGCAAAATACCCTTTCAAATGCAGGGTGTTTGAAGATGTCAGAAAAGCAAAAGATAGATATCGAAGTTTTGAAAAAAATGAAAAATTCTATAGAAGATGGAACGGATTATTTTGAAGAGATTGCTGAGTTGAAATTTTCACAGTTGAGAGCGACCAAGGATGAAAAGGAAGCTTTTAATAAGATTAGAGAATCCTTGGAAAGCGTAAAAGCAAATATTAAAAAATATAAAGAGAAACTTAAAATCGTTGAAAATGTGCATTCATACGATGATATTTTTGCAGAGATTTCACATACGTATGAAAACAACTGTATTTTACTGAAAATTTTGAAGGCCTTCCACGAAGAATATAAACTGCTTAAGTTTAAAAAAAATGCAATAGATTTTTCCGATATTGAGCATATGGCCATCGACATATTAAAAGATAGACAAATTGCAGACGGATACAAGAAAAAATTCAAATATATTTTCATAGATGAATATCAAGATACAAATAGTGTGCAAGAGCATATCATAAATTCTGTAAAAAGAGAAGACAACCTTTTTATGGTTGGAGATATAAAGCAGAGTATATACAGGTTCAGAATGGCAGATCCTGACATATTTGAGAGTAAATATATGAAATTCGCAGATTGGCAACTTTGCAAAAAAAAAGAATGCTCAGATCGAAATGAAAATATAAATGCCGAGTTTGAGGTTGCACCGGCAACTCAAAGAATAAAAATAGATAATTTTAACAGCGTGAGAGTTGATTTGAACAGTAATTTTCGAAGTAAAAAAGAAATTTTAGATGGAGTTAACCTGGTATTTGAAAATGCTATGGAAAATTATAATGAAAATGCGAGATTGAATCCGGGAATAATCGGAACGATTGCAGAAAAAAATTTAAAAAAAGTCTCGAAAGACGAGTTACTGCAAAGTGGTGTATCCGTATATTTACCATATAAATTCGAAAAATCTAAAGGTAATGAAGAAAACTTGGAGAATCGAATAAGGGATTTTTACAATTATCTAGATGAACTGGATATTGAAAATACAGATGATGAAATAAGTATCAGACGCTTAAAAGATATCCAAATAGAAGGTATGACAATAGTTGATATAATTAAAAATTCTGTCGGCAAAAAATACTTTAATGCAAAAAAAAATAGAGTGGAGAAAATTTCGTATAAAGATATTGTCGTGCTTATGAGAAGCATGACAAAGAGTCAAGAGTTGAAATATATTTTGGAAAAAAACAATATCCCTGTGTACGTGCAGAATGATAAAGGATATTTTGATAATTTAGAATTAAAACTTATGTTGGATCTTCTAAAAACCATCGATAATAAGAATCAAGATTTGTATCTGGTCGGTGCATTGGCTTCACCGGCATTTTCATTTAGCGAAATTGAGCTCGCTCAGATAAGAGCACTTGATAAAAAACAGAAATTTCATGTTGCATTCGGAGAATATGCACAGTCGGGTGAAGATGAAAAGTTAAAGTTTAAATGCAATAACACTTTGAGAAAGTTAAAAGTTTGGAAAAATCAAAGCAGGAAAATCGATATTGAGGAATTTTTATGGAATGTGATGGTTGAAAGTAACATATATCAAACTGTAGGGACTTGGACGAATGGAAGTCAAAGACAATTGAATTTACGAACTTTAATTGATAGGGCAGCTTATTTTAAATTGATAGGTGAATCAAATTTCAAATCATTTTTGAGTTATATAGACAATATAAAAGATAAGGGAATCCAAGTTGGAGAGAGCAGCAATACGTCAGAAGGCGATGATATTGTGAGAATGATGACCATACATAAAAGCAAAGGTCTTGAATATCCGATAATCATAATTTCAGGTGTGAGCAGCAGATTTAATCTTAGAAACAGCACTTCAAATTTCATATTTAATAAGGATATAGGAGTGTTGTCAAAAGATGTGGATTTACGTGAAAAAACTAAGAAAAAAACGGTAATTCAGAAAGCGGTATCAGAGCTGGAGCGAGAAAAAAATATTGAAGAGGAAATCAGAGTGCTTTATGTGGCGATGACTAGAGCGAAAGAAAAACTCATTATGGTAGGAACTCGAAATGAGTCTGAAAACGATGGAGTTACAAGAGAATATTCTTCTTATAAAGAAATACTGTTTGAGAGTTTAAAGAAAAATAAAAACGATGAAAGTATTGACTTTGTAGAAGAGTATGATTTTAGAAATTATGGCAAGTATATTCCACAAAACCGATTAAGAGGAAATGAAAGGGAAAACTGGGCGAATTTCAAAGAAGTTAGTATATCTGACAGTGCAGATGAAAATTTATTGAGCAACATAGAAAACATCATGACTTCCAAATATGAATACGAAAAAGATGCGAAGACAAGATCAAAGGTTACAGTCAGTCAATTAAATGAAGAAGAATATTTGAGATATATCAGAGATGAATGCTGTAGATATGACAATTTTCAAAAAAAATTATCTAAAAACAGATATGATAGAATGGACAGTTCATTTACAGACAGCAAAGGGAATTTTATTTTAAATTCCATAGATGATCAATATAGGTACGATGACGAAGAAGAAAATGAACTGGAAAGGGATAAGCGAATTCTGTCAGCATCTGAAAAGGGAAATATATATCATAGAATTATGGAAGAAGTGGACTTCTGTAAAGTTAGTGAAAAAGGGGTTGCTGAAATTGAAAACACCATGAAGGAACTAGTTGATAGAGGTGTTTACGATGAAGAGAAAATCAGTCATGTAGATAAAAATGAGATTTATAATTTTTTTATGAGCAATATAGGTGTACGTGCAATTTGCAGCGAACATAAAAAGGAGCTTGGATTTAAAATGAAGCACGATTTAGATGGCGGAGAAACTATTTTGCAAGGTGTAATTGATTGCATGTTTGAGGAAGACGGTCAAATTGTAATAATTGATTATAAGACGAACTCCAGTAGCGACAACATAAAGGGAAAATATAAAAAACAGTTGGAGCTTTATAAGATAGCTGTCGAGAAAGCCACGGGAAAAACGGTGAAGGAATGCTGGCTGTACATGTTTAAGACTGGTGAAGAAATTAGAGTAATATAGATGAAAATATCAAAGGAATAAAAATTATAAAAGGGATGACTTTGCAATCATCCCTAATTTTTTATTTAATCGCATTTGATTTCAAATTTGATTTACAACAAATGAGAAGTTAATCAATTAAACGATACCCTGTTCAATCATTGCATTGGCAACTTTTAGGAATCCTGCAATGTTAGCACCTGCTACCAAGTTGTAACCAAAGCCATACTTTTCAGAAGCTTCTTTGCAAGACTTATGAATGTTAACCATAATATCTTTTAGTTGAGCGTGAACTTGTTCAGGAGAGAAAACTGTTTTACCGGCATTCTGTCCCATTTCGATACAAGAGCAAGCAACACCACCGGCATTAGCAGCCTTTGAAGGACCAACAACTATACCCTTTTCCTGTAGGTAGGCTATAGCTTCGTTAGTTGAAGACATATTTGAACCTTCACAAACGAACTTAGTTCCGTTAGCAACGATTGTTTTAGCATCTTCGATTCTGATTTCGTTCTGAGTAGCGCATGGAATGTATAAATCAGCTTTAACTTCCCAAGGCTTTTTACCAGGTACAAATTTAGAACCAGGGAATTTGTCAGCGTAAGGCGCACAAATATTCTTTCCGGAAGCTCTTAGTTCAAGTAGATAATCAACTTTTTCACCAGAGATACCAGCTTCGTCAACGATGTATCCGTCAGGACCGGAAATAGTGATTAGCTTAGCTCCTAATTCGTTTAATTTTAGAGCAGTACCCCAAGATACATTACCAAAACCGGAAATAGCAACTGTTTTACCTGCTAGTTTTTCACCACATGCTTCCAGCATTTCGTTAGCATAGTACACTATACCATAGCCGGTAGCTTCAGCTCTTCCAAATAGACCACCCCAAGTTAGACCTTTACCTGTTAATACTCCTTCGTATCTGTTAACGATTTTCTTGTATTGACCGAACATGTATCCGATTTCTCTACCGCCAACACCTAAGTCTCCTGCAGGAACGTCTGTAGAAGGACCAATGTGTCTGTAAAGTTCAGTGATGAAAGCCTGACAGAATCTCATCACTTCTGCATCTGATTTTCCGGTAGGATCAAAGTCAGCACCACCTTTACCGCCGCCTATAGGAAGACCGGTTAAACTGTTCTTGAAAATCTGTTCAAATCCTAGGAACTTGATGATACCTGGATATACGTTAGGCGCAAATCTTAGGCCACCTTTGTAAGGTCCAATAGCACTGTTGAACTGGTATCTGTACCCTTTGTTTACTTGGATTTTACCGTTGTCATCAACCCAAGTTACTTTGAATGTGATACCTCTTTCAGGTTCTACAAGTCTTTCCAAAATAGCATTTGCTTCGTATTCTGGGTGTTTTTCAACAACTGGTGCTAGAGAGTGTAGAACTTCTTCTACAGTCTGGTGAAATTCAACTTCGCCAGGATTGTTTTTCTTACAATCTTCAATTACTCTTTCGATGTACTTGTTTGACATTTTTCGTCTCCTCTTTGTTAATTATTGTAATTTGAAATTATTTATCAATCTGATGATAACATTATTATGCTAAATCGTCAATAATTGTACTAAATGTATACAATTTTTCTTATGTTTTTTGCAAATTCAGAGCTGTTTATAATGTTTTGTGAAATTATGGAAAAAATGTAAAATTGAGTGGAGTTAATGATAGGAAAATTACCACACAATACGATTAAAATGGTATAATTATATTTATTATAGGAGGAATCGCCATGACTAAAAATGATGTCGTTCTATTGTATAAAAACATAGAAAATAAAATATTAGATAAGAGTTTTTTGGATAAGATCGGTCTAAAGAAAAAAAATGTAAATTATCTTATGAAGAAACATAAAATAAAGGATAAACTCAGAGATTTACCTTTTGTCAATGCTAAGAAGAACAGAGAGAACATGCATCGTCAGGTAGAACAAACGGGATTGAACTGTGAATCAAATGTGAGTATGGAAAAGACACATATCAGTTGCACTGACGTATTTGAAATTCTTAAAGACTTGTTGGATGAGCTCAATTCGCGACCGGAACCGAGCTGGTTGAATTACATCAACGAGTATTTGATAACGGATATTTATCCTGAAAAAGAAACTTTTATAAGTAGAACCAGCAAAGAAGAATATAGAGCAGCTGTGCTTTTATACGTGGAAACGCTAAGAGTCTGTCTTGAATTTTCAAACAGAAAAAATCCCGTTTGGGAAGGTAGAGAGTTAAAGTTTATCAGAGGTGCGGATTTGGTAAACAGCTACTACAAAGAAGAATATCAAAAATTGAAGAATATAAGTAAAGCTTTATACGTATACGAGATGATGAAAATCAGCAGAGAAATCAACCCGTTTGATACGTTAGCACATATAAGTGGTGTTCATTATATTGCGGTGCATTGTGGAAAACAATTGAAGCAACTGAAAAAAGATGTGGATTTAGCACTTGTATCAGGCGCGGCGATAACTCATGATATAGGAAAATTTGGATGCAACAAAAAGGAGATTTCAAGAATTCCTTATTTGCATTATTATTATACAGATCAGTTTTGTAAAAGATGGGGACTGAATCAGATAAGTCATATTGCCAGCAACCATAGCACTTGGGATTTGGAATTGGAAAACTTATCAGCGGAATCACTACTCTTAATTTACTCGGATTTCAGAGTGAAAAGTACATGGGAAAACGGAAAAGAAAAGGTACACTTCTATTCGCTGGAAGAATCCTTTGATGTAATATTATCAAAACTTGATAACGTAGATGACAAAAAAGAAAAACGATATAGGAAAGTATATGCTAAGCTGAAAGATTTTGAAAACTATATGATAGAACTCGGTGTTAACGTTGATTTATCAGGTTCTGTCATAGTTCAAAAAAATATAGAAGATGTAAATGTATTACATGGAATGGATGTGGTGAACAGGCTTAAATTCTTGGCTATAGAACATAATATTAAAGTTATGAATCAATTTAATAAAGAGAGCAACTTTGCCGGGATTATAGAAGCGGCAAGAAGTGAAAGGGATTGGAAAAACCTTAGGAGTTATCTGAATATAATCAAGGAATATCATACGTATATGACTAAAAAACAAAAGCAGATGACGTTGAAGTTCACATACGAATTATTACAGAATAGGGAAGGTGATATTCGAAGAGATGCAGCTTATTTGATGGGTGTAGTAGTAACCTCATTTGATGAGGAATACACGAAAGAACTTCCAGATGGAGTCATATTAAAAATCGATGCGATTAATAGATTTACCATTTGGAAAGCATATTTAGAAAAGATAATCAATCCTGATTATACCAGCACAATTCAGCAAAAAAGATGGATTGGATATACGCTCAGAATATTTATAAGAACGGTTTTGCAGAACAGCAATGAAAATGATAGAGAAAAATTCATAAAGATATTTTTAAACTTCTTGAAAAGAGAAGATTATGATAATTTGACGACATTTATTTTAGTAGAAACATTGAACTACATACCGTTGGATTGGGAGAATTTTAAAGATGAGTCATCGAAAAACAATTCCAAAATTGAAACGGTCAGAGAGTTTATCAAGACTGCATCTAAGAGAAATGATTTTGAAATCGATACAGCATTGTTCAAAATTACACAAGGCAGATTTGGAAAACGAGGATATTGCAGAAACAATTCTGAAATGTTCAGAGAGAATCTCAAGTTTGATATGCCTTGGATTCAAAAAAACTACAACATAGACCGTTTAGTTGAGAAAGTTTTGAGTGGGGATACTGATACTTCCGTGTTGCAAGTAGGTACGCATTTTGCGAACTTGTTAAAAGTAGGAGATAAAGTTACCGTAAGACACAGTGCGGGGCGAGGATTGGTAAGGATAATGGAAAAATTATCAGCTGATGAGAGAAATGAGTTGGCAATTGAATTGACGAAAGGTCTTGAAATAGGTGAATATGAATACTCAAAATACATTCCAGAATACTTGGGAAAGATAGCTGTCACATTGCAGAGAGAGGATTTTTATCAACTCTTAACGGAGATAAGAAGATTGATAGAAAGCAGAAATGAGAAAGTTGCATCTGTTTCCTTGAATACAGCAGGATACATATTGAAGGAATATCAGATGCAGATATTGGGAAAATTGGATTCAACTGGATTAAAGGGAATAAATCAAACTAGGAATTCAATCGAAAATACCAGACTGGACGACGAAAGAAAAAAGGAGGAAAAAGAGAGAATCATGTCCATGATTCTACGTGGATTGGGAGATTATAGGAAAATTGTGAGCCAAGAGGCGTTCGTAGTGATAGGACAGCAGATTTTCGGAGATAAAACAATTCCAATCGATGTAAAATTTGAATACTTTAAGTATTTTTACAAAAAAATAGTTACTTTAATTGCGAATAAAAATGAAAATACCTTGACGTTCTATAACAATGCAGCAGGATTGAATCATATGTACAGATTTATTTCAGACTACTTGCATCTCAATGAAAAGATGGATTTAAAAGAAATTGATAAAAAAGCATTTTTCCCCGGGACTTTCGATCCGTTTTCACTGGGACATAAGGAGATAGCAAAAAAAATTAGGGATTTGGGATTTGAAGTTTATCTCGCAATAGATGAGTTTTCGTGGTCTAAGAAAACTCAACCGCACAATATCAGAAGAAAAATAGCTATGATGTCGGTGGCAGATGAAGAAAACATATATTTATTTCCGGAGAATATTCCTGTAAATATTGCAAGTTCAAGATCGATAAGGAATTTGAAAAATACTTTAAAATGTGAAAATGTGTATTTGGCAGTAGGAAGCGATGTGGTAAAAAACGCTTCTTCCTACAAGAAAGATCCACAAGAAGATTCTATTCATACTTTAAACCACATAGTATTTGAGCGAACAACTGAAGACAGAGGGAAGAATTCAGGAGGAAAACAATATTTTGACAAAAATATTTCAAGTGAAAATGAAAAAGGAGAAGAAGATTATTTGAAGATACTGAAAGGTATCGTAATAAGACTAAAATTGCCGGAGAAGTTCAGTCACATCAGTTCGACAAAAATAAGAGAAAATATTGATACCAACAGAGATATTGGATTTCTAGTAGATAGAGTGGTTCAAAACTATATATATGATAAGTGTATTTATATGAGAGAGCCACAGTATAAATCGATGGCTGAAATTCGAGATTTGAGGGTAGGAAATTTCAGAAGAAGAAAACCGTCATTTTTGGATAAAATCAAAAATTTTGAGGATAAACTCTCAACTGAAGAAATGTCCAATATACAGATTTATATGTCTGATGAAATGGTAAAAAGCGTAGTCATAAGGAGCGGTAAGGGCAAGGAGAATGCTGTAGCAATTGCCATAGCGAAAGAAGTTACAACATCAAACTTATACGATGAATTGAGAGATTTTGAATTGACTAGAAAGATTCGTACCATGGTCAGAGGGAAAATTCTGATAATAGGACATATATTTGTGAGTGACAAGAAAGATTATGGAGATCTACATGGAATATTGATGACAGAATTGCTTGCAGCTGCAATGAAAGATGAGTTCACATATTGTATATACGCGCCGATTTTAGGAAAAGAAGTTTTACATAAACACGATCATAAGCTGAAGAATGTTCTGGAAAGATATGGCTTCAGCAGTCTAAAATGTAATAATCAGTTTAATCAAAATCAGTTGCGAGAAGGTGAATTGGAAGTCATGGCTGTGGACATGAAAAATCCGGTAGTTTTGATACAAAATATTGAAAATTTTCTGAAATCACCTTTTAACAAAGACAGAGAAGTAATTAAGACGATGGAAAGAACTAGAATCAAACTTCAAGAATCACTTAGAAATATGTATTCGGATAATCTTATTTTAACTGTAAATTCGGGTTTGATGCAAAATAAAATAATAAAACTCGTCAGAAATAAAAACAAAGAATATTCGGAAGAGAAAAATGACGGCAAAAATGGAGTGAATGCACAAAACAGAGCGTTAGGAAGGAACATGGCAGTTCCTTTTGGACAGATTATGAAAAATACCATGATTCCTAACACCGTGACCAAATCGATTCATATGGAAAAGGTATTTGATCCTACAGTTACAACATATCACATGATAGAGAGCAAGCATTATGCCGCTATTTCAAACCAGGTAAAAACTATAGGAGCCTTTGAAAGGCCTGTAATTTTGATAGATGATATTATGCATAAGGGTTATAAGATACAAAAGCTGAATCCGATTTTAAAGAGAGAAGAAATAGAGGTAGATTCCATCGTAGCAGGTATAATCTCAGCCAACGGTAGAGATATTGCAAACGCGGGAGGTAGAAACACACAGAGCGCGTATTTTTTACCTAACTTACAAGCATGGTTCAATGAGAGCGGTCAGTATCCGTATATAGGAGAAGATGCTGTAATTGACAGAGGTAATGAAGAAATAAATTACGGTTCCATAAATTTAATACTTCCATATGCAGCTCCGTTATTTTTAAGGGATAAAAGTAAAAAAGAGCTATATCAATTTTCTATGACTTGTCTTCTGAATGCAAAAGATATTTTTACGGTAATAGAGAAGATATATCAGGAAAAATTTGAGAGAAAATTAACTTTGAGCAGATTGTCTGAGGTCTTCACAAAAGTTAGCATTCCTGATGAAATTATGGACAAAAAATGGGATGACAGCAAGTCGCCATCTGATTATATAAAAGAAGATATTGATAGATTATACAGATTGAAAGGGTTGATTTAGTTTATGGATAGAGTATCTAAATTTTTTGATACAGGTTTCATCGCAGGCAATATTTCAGATTATAATTGCCATGATATTGGATCGAAAAAAATTTCTAAAAATTTAAATACGGATGAATTTTTGGCATATGAAAATGTTTTATGCAAAAAGAAAAAATACATGGTAAACATATTAGCGATGGGTGATGTTGGCAGTACATTGCTATTAGGTTTAAGACTTTTAGGCGGTGATATCATTGAAGCAATAGGGATATTCGATATAAATAGAGAAGTGACACACAGGTTTGAGATGGAAATGAACCAGATATCTTATCCTTTTTTCAGTGGAGATGGCTGTGATGAAATGGAAAGCCTTGAATACATGCCCGCTGTGAAAGTTTTGAAAGAGGAGGAAATTTTTAACTGCGATGTATTTTTATTCTGTCCATCGGTAATGGTACCTGAAGTGGATAAAAAAGCTACTGAAGATGTCAGAATGGTCCAATATGAGGGAAACAAAAAATTGGTGGAAAAATATGTGAAAAAGGCGAAAGAAAATGAATTTAACGGCATATTTGCAGTGATGTCGGATCCTGTCGATCCTTTGTGCCAATGTGCCGTCAATGCCGGGTTGAATCGAGAGAAAGTAAGAGGATTTGGTCTTGGAGTAATGAATGCGAGAGCCTTGTATCACAGCATGAAAAATAAAAAATTTGGAGAATACAAATTTAAAGGAAGGGCTTATGGACCTCATGGAAAGGATTTAGTAATCGCAAACGACATAGATAACTATGACGATGATTTGTCGAAAGAGCTGACGGAATTGGCGGTCAATGCCAATTTAGAAATTAGAAAGATAGGGTTTAAACCTTATATTGCACCTGCAATAAGCAGTGGGGCTATCAGTGTGATAGAATTTTTAAAAAATCGTTGGCACTACAGTTCAATTTCATTCGGAGAAGTATTTTTGGGGATAAAAAATAAATTGAAAAATGAAAATGTATACTTCGAAAACCCGAAATTGGACATAAAATTGTTATGTAGGATAGAAAATGCTATCAATAACTTGAAGAATATAAATAGAGAAGAAAAATGAGAAATTCAGAATAATGGACGGAACTGATAGGAAGTAGCGGTAATATTTTTGTCGTAGAATTAGGATGAGATATGAAAATATATAGAGCCTTAGATGACATGCAGGCAGTTAAAGAGAAGATAATCACATTGAACGTAATAATGCCGGAGCAGTTAAATTCATTGCGAATAAAGGAAGAATTATGGAATTGTAACGGAAACGGTTGTGTAGATGGCAAAAATGCAAAATGTGATATAAATCGGAAGGAACAGAAGAAAGATATTCATAAAAAAACTCGGATAATATCCAAAACCGAGCAAAATAGTAGAATAGAAAAAATATTATGTAAACTTAATAAATGCTTGGAAGAAATGAAATTACAGCCGTTTGAAGCAGTTTTGAAATACAATCTGCTTAGAAATCATCAAGAATTAAAGTTTGCGATGGAAACATTAAAACTGAGAGACAGCATAAATTTATTCATCATTGATGCAGGTGAATATGGAGTGAATTTAGAATATCAGAAGATGTTGTTCTTGCTGAGAGATTATGCAAAATCTGAAAATTATAAAGCGACAATTACAGAAAGAGGTGCAGATAGACGCTGTGGGGATGATTTAAATGAAGGAAATTTCTTTGCTGATTCTATAGGTGGAATCATAGTGGATGGACAATCTGAATTATTTACGAAAAAAATTGGAAGAGAGATGGTTTTTGCCGCAAATATGGCAGGATGCAGCTTTGTTGGTCGTGGTCTCGTGGAAGCAATCGGTGATTTGGGCAATTACGATTTAAAGAGCAGGTTAAGCGGTATTTCACGTGATGAGGCGTATGAAAACAGTGCAGTAGAGCTTGTAAACAGACTTGTAGATTATAAATGCGAGCAGATTGTCAGACGAGAAAAGCGCAAATATGGAGAGCTAAATATCTCTTGTGGAAAAAACGGAATTAAAAGGAAAATTTTAGCGATTCACAGCAGCCATTTTAAAAAATCAAACACATTGGGGCTTTGGGAAATCGTCAGGAAGAATATTGCCAATAGAAATATTGAAGTCACTCAGATATCATTGGCGAAGAACAACGTAGACGACTGCAGAGGATGCACACATGATACCTGTTTGCACTTTGGCGAGCAGAGCAGCTGTTATTACGGAGGATATATTGTCGATGAAGTGTTTCCAAGGGTTTTAGAGAGCGATGCAATAGTTATGATTTCACCAAACTATAACGATTCATTGAGCGGAAATTTAGTTGCATTTATAAATAGATTGACATCTCTATACAAAGTCAACGCCATAGAAGAAAAAGCGATATTCGGAATAATAGTGTCAGGGTATAGCGGAAGCGACATTGTTGCAGAACAGATAATCGGAGCGATGTCCATGAACAAAGGCTTTTTTTTACCGAGCAAGTTTGTTATTTACGAAAGAGCAAATAGAGCAAATGAGATTTTAGAATGCGAAAATATAGAGGAAAAAGGTAGGAGATTTGCTGAAAACATATGGTTAAGCCTTGAAAAAAAACTGTAGAAACAGTATAATTCTAATGTATGCAAATTTGCAAAAGCAAAATTTGTGCATAGGGAAGGAGTCATTATGGAAGAAAAAATGGTCTTTGAAGATGCCAAGAAAAAAATTCTGGATCTAGTAGGAGAAAAACATTTTAAAGCAGCCAGAGAAGAACTCCTAAATTTCAATTATGCAGATATAGGTGAAATTCTTGAGGATATTTTAGAAGAAATAGGCATAAATGAAACTATCGTCATCTTTAGACTTTTACCAAAAAACACTGCTGTAGAAGTATTTTCATATCTTCCGGCAGATGATCAGGTCAGAATTATAAATGTGATAACCGATACGGAAATTTCATACATAATAGACGAATTGGATTTCGATGATAAAATAGATGTTTTGGAAGAACTTCCGGCAAATGTAGTCGATAAAATTTTGGAAAAAACACCCAGAAACGAGAGAAAGTTGATAAATACTTTCCTAAATTATCCGGAATCAACTGCGGGAACGCTGATGACACCTACGTACATAAGTCTGAAACAGGAATGGACAGTGAGAAAAGCTCTGGATCATATTAAAAAAGAAGGTATGGATTCAGAGACTATATACACTTGTTACGTTAAATCCGCGGGCAGAAAGTTGGAGGGGATAATTTCACTGAAGAAACTGGTAATATCCGACGATGATGCCATAATAGGTGATTTGATGCTCAGAGAGTTTGTGGAGATAAACGTCTATGAGGATCAGGAATCGGTATCTGAAAAATTTATGAAGTACGGCTTTTTAGCTATGCCGGTAGTGGACAATGAGCAGAGACTGGTGGGAATCATAACAGTTGATGATATATTCGATGTAATTGAAGAAGAAGCTACGGAAGATATGGAAAGAATGGCAGGGGTATTGGACGACTCCGATATAGACTATTTGGATATGTCCGTTTGGCGTCATGTAAAAAATAGATTTCCTTGGTTGTTTTTCTTGATGTTATCATATGTTTTAACCGGAAAGATTCTATCCGCATCGGAAAACACTTTAGCTCAAATCCCGGCTTTGGTAGTATATATGCCTATGCTCATGGGAACAGGAGGGAATTCAGGATCACAATCAGCAACTTTGGTAATAAGAGGAATATCTTTGGGAGACATAGAGTTGAAAGATGGCTTAAAAGTGCTGTGGAAAGAGATAAGGATAAGCTTTTTAATAGGTTTATCCTTGAGTATTTTAAATTTTGTGAGAGTGATGTTTGAACAATCAGGAAATGCAAACCAAGTGACTATAGCTTTCACTGTTTCAGTGGCTATGTTGGCAATAGTGGCTGCCGCAAAATGCATTGGAAGCATGTTGCCGTTATTTGCAAAAAAAATAGGAATCGACCCGGCATTGATGGCGAGTCCCATGATTTCTTCGCTTACTGACATGGTTTCAATAAGCGTATATCTCGTGTTGGCAGGAATATTCCTGGGCGTACATTGAAGTGAAAGAAAAGTATATAAATATAGCATGATAAACTGTGGAATTTAGTTCAGCATGTTATGTGGATGGTGAGAGTGATGAAAGAGATTATCTTGAAGAAAAGAGAAAGGAACAGCCACAAGGGAACCTATGGTAAAACTCTGATTGTGGCGGGTTCATACGGAATGGCAGGTGCAGCACTGATGTGTGGCAAAGCCGCAGTTAAGTCAGGAGTTGGATTGGTTAGATTTTTAGTCGATGTTGAATTGTTTGATGTATTACAGTCTCAAGTGCCGGAAGCAACTTGTATGGACAAGAAATTGCATTATGATATAGATTTAAATGAGTATAAATCAATTGCTATCGGTCCCGGAATTGGTAAGGGCAAAAGCAATATAGGGATTATCAAAAGAGTTCTCAATGAATATACAGGAACGCTCATCGTAGATGCTGATGCCTTGAACTGCATAATGAAATATGCATTATATGGTAACGTAACCCAGTCAAAGGCAAATGTGATTTTGACACCACATATGGCAGAAGCAGCCAGACTTCTGGAAGTAGATCGGGTTTTGGATGATGAGAGAAAAGAAAAGGCATTGGAGTTAAGTCAGAGTTTTAATTCCACAGTTGTCATGAAGGGCAACAACACAATTGTAGTTTCAAATGAAGAGATATATTTTAATGAAACCGGAAATCCGGGAATGGCAACAGGTGGTGCAGGAGACGTTTTGACAGGAGTAATTGCAGCATTGGCGGCACAGGGATATGAACCTTTTGAAGCTAGTAAAATCGGAGTTTACGTTCACGGTTTGGCAGGTGATATATGTGAAGCCGAAATCGGTCAAATTGGAATGACAGCGATAGATATATTAGATAAAGTACCTAAAGCGTTTAAAACAATACAGGGAAAAAATGGGTAGCAGCATATTGCACGTTTTGGGCTAAAATGAAGATATGTAAATTATATTTACAGTAAAACTGAAAGCGAGAGAGGAAGCGGTAAAATGGAGTTTGAAAAACTGGAACGTTCTGCAAAAAACATAAGAAAAAATTTGTTGAAAGCGATATGTGAGGCAGGATCAGGTCATCCTGGCGGATCCCTTTCGGCAGTTGAGATATTAACTTATCTGTACTTTTGTGAAATGAAAGTCGATGAAAAAAATCCCCTATGGGATGGAAGAGATAGGTTCGTATTATCAAAAGGGCATGCAGCACCTGTTTTGTATGCAACCTTGGGAGAAAGAGGATTTTTTGCAATTGACGAAATAATGAGTCTGAGAAAGATAGGAGGAAATTTTCAAGGACATCCATGTAGAGATAAAGTTCCAGGAGTTGAAATGTCAACAGGATCTCTGGGTCAGGGATTTTCAGTTGCGGTAGGAATGGCACTAGCTGATAAATTAGACGGGAAAGACAACAAAACATTCGTTTTGCTGGGAGATGGAGAATTACAAGAAGGAATAGTATGGGAGGCAGCTATGGCAGCCAATCACTACGGGTTGAAAAATTTAACTGCTGTAGTGGATTGGAACGGGTTGCAAATAGATGGAAAAAATGACGATGTTATGACGGTGAAACCTGTAGATGAGAAATTCAGAGCATTTGGATGGGATACAGTTGTCATTGACGGTCACAGCTTTAGAGCAATACAATCAGGTTTTGATTTTGCGCAAAAAAGTGGGAAACCTGTAGCGATAGTTGCAAAGACTCATAAAGGAAATGGCGTGTCCTTCATGAAGGATAATGCCGGATGGCATGGGAAAGCACCCAATAGAGAGGAGCTCCAACAAGCTGTTTTAGAAATTGAAGGAGAATGATGATGAATAAAAAGATGGCAACGAGAGAAGCATATGGAAAAACACTTGTAAAACTTGGAGCGGAAATGCGAGAACTGGTTGTTATGGATGCTGACTTATCCGGTTCTACAAAAACTGGAGAGTTTAAAAAGATTTATCCTGACAGATTTTTTAATGCAGGTATTGCTGAACAGAATCTCTATGGAATGGCAGCAGGATTATCTCTTTCAGGAAAAACTGTATGCGCATCCACATTTGCGATGTTTGCTACAGGAAGAGCATTTGAAATAATAAGGAATTCCATAGGATATACGAAAGCAAATGTCAAGGTATGTGCAACTCATGCGGGAATAACTGTAGGAGAAGACGGTGCCAGTCATCAGACTTTTGAAGATTTGGCATTGATGCGAACCATTCCGGGAATGGTAGTTGTAAATCCAAGTGATGGCAATAGTGCGAGCATATTGCTTGAGCAAGTGATCAAGATGAAAGGTCCGGCATATGTCAGGCTTGGAAGAGCCGGTGTACCTATGGTCTATGACGAAGATGAACCGTTGAAAATAGGAAAGGCAACACTCTTAAAAGAAGGAAGAGATGTTACAATAATTGCGACAGGGATAATGGTAAATGAAGCACTTATGGCAGAAAAAGAATTAAATGCTGAGGGTATATCGATTAGAATAATAGATATGCATACGATAAAACCATTAGATGAAGAGGCAATAATCAAGGCTAGCAGAGAAACTAAGGGGATTGTTACAGCCGAAGAACACTCAATCATAGGAGGACTGGGAAGTGCAGTTTGTGAAGTCACAGCTGATATGGCACCTTGTAAAGTTGTCAGAGTGGGACAGATGGACACCTACGGTGAATCAGGAGCTCCGGAAGAATTGAAGAAAAAATACGGTATGACAAAAGATTATATAATTGATGCAGTGAAAAAGGTATTGAATTAGGAGAGCAATAAATGATACATTTTGAAAATGTAACAAAAAAATACAGTGCCAACACGGGTATTGACAATGTTTCACTTGATATAGATCGAGGTGAATTCGTGTTTTTAGTCGGACCGAGCGGAGCAGGAAAATCCACGTTTATAAAATTGGTGATGAAGGAAATTGAAGCGGATGTGGGCAGCATTAGAGTCATGGGAAATGAGATCGTTGAGTTGCCTGCACGGAGTTTACCCAAACACAGGAGAAATATCGGGATGATATTTCAGGATTTCAGACTTCTTCCAAATAAAACGGTTTATGAAAATGTGGCATTTGCAATGGAAATAGTGCATAAATCTCAGAGAAAGATAAAAAGACAAGTACCGTTAGCGTTGAAACTGATGGGAATTTCAAGCAAGGCAAATATGTTTCCCGATGAACTTTCGGCAGGTGAACAGCAAAGAGTTGCCATTGCAAGGGCTATCATCAACAAACCGGCAATGTTGATTGCAGATGAACCGACAGGTAATTTGGATCCGGCAACAGCTTGGGAAATAATGAATCTACTAGATGAGATTAACAAGAGAGGAACCACCATAGTTATGGTAACTCATGCCAAGGATATAGTTGATAAAATGCAGAAGAGAGTAGTGACTATAGAATCCGGTAAAATAGTAGGTGATTGTATTGGAAAATACAGAGTTCCTGATAGTATCGGCATTGGAGGTGAACGACGATGAGCAAGTTTATGTACGCTTTCCGTCAGACCATAAAACAAGTAAAGCGAAACAAAGGAATGGCATTTACATCGGTGTTTGCAATAGCGGCAATGTTGATAATCTTAGGTATTTTCATGATGATTATAGTCAATATAAACACAGCTGCGGAAGTTGTGAAACAAGATTACAACAACATTGAAATATTTTTCAAGGACAGTGTTAAAACAGACGATATATTAAAGCTGCAAAAAGAAATTGCGAAATGGAAAGAAGTTGACGAAGTAAAATTTCGCAGCAAGGATGATGCGCTGAAAATCCTGAAGAAAAGATGGGGAGAAAACGGGTATCTGTTAAATGGATTAGCATCGAATCCATTGCCGAATTCTCTGGTCTTAACTGTTGATAAAATAGAGAAATCGGACGCGGTAGCAAAAAAAGCGGAGAAAGTAGCCGGAGTTGAAGATGTGAAATATTATCAGGATACTATAAAAAAATTGGTTAGTGCCACCAGGGGATTTCAAATTGCCACTGTAGTGATAATGGCATTTCTGATTGTAATCGCGACAGTGGTAGTTTCAAACACCATAAAATTGACGGTTTTCAACAGATCTGATGAGATAGTCATAATGAAGTATGTAGGAGCGACGAACTGGTTCATAAGAGCTCCTTTCTTGCTGGAAGGTATATTGATTGGCATAGTTTCATCGCTTCTGGCATCAGGAATAGTCATGTTGATTTACAAGAGCATTTCAAAAGCTATAGGTGATAAGGTTCTTGCAATACTATCAACACCGATGGTGCCGGCTGGATTTTTATCGGTTAACATAATCTTGATATTTTTGGCATTAGGTGTTAGTATAGGAGCATGGGGTAGTATTATATCTATGAGAAGATTTTTAGATACCAATTAGGAGAGAATTTATGAATGTGATACCAAATATAGAGAATAATAGCTCAATTGACACGAAAAGATGGGATGAATTTTATTCTAAAACTTCCGATGAAAATAATATGGAAAGATTCTGTAAATCATCAAAGGAGATGAAAAAAATCATAAGATATACTTGTTTGTTCTTTTTCATTTCAATGTTGGTAGGAAGTTTTACATATTTTTCATATGCCGTTACCGGTGAACAGAAAATAAAAGACAATAATAGAAAAATAAATAATGCCCAACACCAGCTGGATAAGAACAAGAAAGATCAAGCCAACGTAACTAAAGAGATGCAGGGTGTAAAAAATAAGATTAATAAGACTGAAAAAGAGATAAAGACCCTCACAAAAGACGTTGTAGATGCTCATGATAAATTGGTAGAGGCCAGCGATAAGCTGCAAGCTGAAAAGGAAAAACTGAACAAAGGAAATGAAAATTTAGGCAAAAGACTCAGAAATATTTATAAGAGCGGAGGAGTCGGTTTCTTGGACGTCATCTTAAGTTCAAGCAGTGCTTCAGATTTATTCTCCAACTTGGAGATGGTTAAGTACATATTTAAAAATGATAACCAAGTGGTTGCACAGCTTACTAAGACATATGAAGCTATAAAAGAAGAGCAGAAAGCAGTTGAACAGCAAGAAGTGGCTTTGAAGAAAAAACAGGATGAACTCGCTGAAAAAGAAAAGTCTTTAGGTAAGGATTATGCGAGACTGGATGATAAAAAAGATGACTTGCGGGCAGACGGTAAAAAATTGCAGAAGCAGATAAGCCAGTGGAAGGCAGACTCAGCAGATATAGAAGCTACAATCAAAAGAAACAGCAATCATCATATAGGAAAGCAGGGTGGTGGTCACAGCGGAGGCTCCAATTCGGGCGGTGCCAGTGCAAAAGGCTTTATCAGACCAGTTAACGGAGTCATAACGTCGGGATTCGGATATAGAACATATCAAATCGGCAACAAGACATATTCAGACTTTCATCTCGGTATAGACATTGCGGCTCCAACAGGCACACCGGTGAAAGCTGCCAAGGCCGGTAGAGTGATTTGGTCGGGTTGGAAAGGCAGTTATGGAAATTTGGTTGTGATAGATCATGGAAACGGTGTTGCAACGGCATACGGACATAACAGTCAATTAAATGTAAGTGTAGGTCAAGAGGTATCTCAGGGGCAGATTATTGCTAAAGTAGGAAGCACGGGTAACTCATCAGGGCCTCACTGTCACTTTGAAGTGAGAATTAACGGTAGAGTGGTAAATCCGTTATCCTATGTTTAGTTAATTTTGGAGACACATAGTCATATTATGGATACAAATAGAATATTGTTGGAGATTTTAAATAGGAGAGGGATTAAGGGAGAAGCTGAGATAAATGAGTTTCTCTCAAGATCACCTAAGACGACATACGATCCATTCCTTCTTTCAGACATGGAAGAGGGGGTGGATTTAATTTTAAATGCTGTAAATAATGAGAAGAAAATATGTATTTATGGTGATTACGATGCAGATGGTATAACATCTATAAGTATTTTAAAAACTATTTTGGATAAATTGACTGATAAAGCGATCTATTTTATACCTGATCGATTTGAAGATGGATATGGTTTAAACAAAAACTGCATACAAAGGCTTAAAAACGAAGGAACAGATTTGATTGTGACGGTGGATTGCGGGATTACGGCAATAGATGAAGTTGAATTTTGCAAAAGCATAGATATGGAAATAATCATTACAGATCACCATAACGTGGAAGGGTGCAAACCGGATTGCTTGGTTATAAATCCCAAAAGAGACGACTGCAAATATCCGTTTAAATATTTAGCCGGTTGTGGAGTTGCTTTCAAGTTGTTTCAGGGAATCCAGAGAAGAGTAAATCTTGATAGGAACATTATAAGAGAGGTACTCGACATAGTTGCAATCGGTACTGTTGGAGACATTATGCCGCTGATTGATGAGAATAGAACTCTCGTTAAGTTCGGTTTGTATGAAATAAATAAAAACCGCAGAGTTGGAATCAAAAAGCTGAGAGAAAAGCTTATGGCAAATAAAGAAATGATAACTTCACAGGATATATCATTTGTTTTTGTTCCACACCTAAATGCGGCAGGAAGAATAGCAAATGCCGGGATGGGAGTGGAATTATTTCTGACAAAGGATGAAAAAAGAGCCGAAAGGATTGCAAACGAGTTGATAGAACTGAATAAAATACGAAAGGAAAAACAAGAAGAACTCTATTCAATCTGCAGGGAAGAATATCATAGAAAATATGAAACTAAGAAATTTCCGATTATTAAACTGAGAGATGCTCATGAGGGGATAACAGGAATAGTGGCAGGAAAGATGAAAGATTATGCGAAAAAGCCAGTTGCGATAGTCACCGAAGAACGACATACAGGATTTATAAAGGGCACAAGCAGAAGTTTGGAAGGCATAGATATATTTAATGTTTTAAATGATATGAAATATTTTTTTGAAAAATTTGGAGGACACAAAAGAGCGTGCGGCTTTTCGATGAAAGCTGAAAACTATGAAGATTTCGTTAGAGAAATTGATAAACAAATGGATCAGTTGGCAACAGATGCATTCTCAGAAAAGTTGGAATATGATTTGAAGCTGCCTATTGGAGAAGTAGAACTACAGCTGGTTAAGGATTTAGAAATTTTAGAGCCTCACGGAGAAGGAAATCCCGCACCGATATTTGCATTTGAAAATTGCATTGTAGAAAATATAACATATATAGGTCAAAATGATGAGCATGCAAAAATGAGCGTTATTGACGAAAAAAATGTGGCGGTGAATTTGAAATACAACGATGTAAAAATGCAGAAAAACGTTGTAAATAATCCAATTGATTGCATTATATTCAATGTTTCTGACGATGTTAAAAAGTATATAGAAAGCCATAATAAAATAAGTATAATAGGAAAGTGCACAATAAATAGATGGAAAAATCGAGAAAATATGCAGATTTTAGTAGAGAATGTTGACATTTATTAACAAATATGATAGTATCTCTTCATACCGCTAAAGGATTGAAAGGAGAAGAGATTATGCAATTCTATTCCAGATTGAAAAGAGATGATATTGATGAGTTATTCAAGGCAATTTTAACTTTAAAAACCGAAGAAGATTGCTATAGATTTTTCGAGGATATTTGTACGGTAACAGAATTACACGCTATTGCGCAGAGACTACAAGTGGCATTTCTATTGGATGAAGATAGAACTTATGCCGACATTGAAAAAGAAACGAAGGCTTCAACTGCTACTATCAGCAGAATAAATAAATGTTTGAAATATGGTGCAGACGGATACAGATTAGTGATTGATAGAATGAAGAATGATCAATAAAATTCGCATACTGAAACCAATAAATATAAAAAGTGATGGTCGGTATTTTAGCCGACCATCACCTTTTTATATCACTTTATCAGTGCTTTGGCATTTTCTATTGCTATATCGGTTACGGCGTCTCCACTTAACAGCCTCGCAATTTCAATAATTTTTTCCTTTTCACTCAGATGGATAACATTGGTTGTAGTAGTAAATCCTAGAGTCTTTTTTACGATTTTATAGTTGTGGTTTCCAAGAGCTGCAATTTGAGGTAAATGAGTTATTGCAATTATTTGGTGTTTATTTGAAACTTCCAGCAATTTTTTTCCAACGGTGGTTGCGGCTTGTCCGCTGATCCCGCTATCGATTTCATCGAATATCATAGTACCTATGCCATCGTATTCACCGATTATATTTTTGAAGGCGAGCATGATTCTTGCCATCTCTCCACCGGAGGCAATTTTAGACAAAGGTTTCAACGGTTCACCTGGATTGGTACTTATCATAAACTCAACCTTATCTATTCCGTTGGATGTGTATTTATTCATACTTTGAATTTCAATGGATACCTTAGAATTATTAAAATTTAAATCTTTTAATTCATTTTGTATTTTAGATTCTAAAGTGGCTGCACTCCTTTTTCTTAAATTTGACAGAGCTTCAGTAGCAGCTTTCAGCATTTCACCGGTTCTTTCCTGTTCGATTTTCAAACTGCCTATGTCTGAATCAAACCGGTCTATCTTTTGAATATCAATAGAAAGTTTGTCTGCAAACAGAAGGATATCTTCTATAGTATCACCATATTTTTTCTTGAGAGAGTTGATAGTATCCAAACGGTCATTTATTCCATCGATGTCTTCTTCTGAATAAACTAGACTGTCGACGACTTTTCTCGTTTTTCTCATTGTGTCTTCAAGTCTATAATAAGCATCGGAAAACTCATCTTCCAAATCGGAGGCATCGCGCGAAAGATCTGAAATTTCTCTTAAAGCACTCTGTATTTTATCTATTTGAGATAACATTGAGTTCTCATCATTGTTGCAAAGAGAGTAGGCTTTCTGAAAAGCTGTAAAGATTTTCTCGCGATTCTGTTCCTCGATTAGTTTTTCGACCAAATCTTTATCTTCTCCTGGTTTGAGATGTGCGGATCGAATCTCAGATAATTGATATTCCATAAATTCTTTTTGTGAAAAATATTTCTGAGCTTTCTCTTTATGCTCCGCAACCTTAATCAGTATATTCTTATAAGATTGATATAATTCTGCCACTTTGTTTTTATAGGGCGTTATAGCTGCACTCTCATATTTATCAACGAGTTCTAAATGAAGGCTAGAATTTAGGAGCGATTGATTATCATATTGTCCATGGATATCGGCAATCTTACATGCAAGTTGATGTAACTGATTCAAACTGACAATTTCTCCATTTATTTTGCATAAATTCTTGCCATTGCCTGTTATTTCCCGCGTTATGACATATTCTTTGTTAAGGTATTCAGCGACCATTTGAATTACAGCCTTATCCGCACCTGTTCGTATGTATGAAGAATCGGCTCTACTTCCCAGTGCCAGACTCATAGCTTCTACGATGATGGATTTTCCGGAACCGGATTCACCGGTCATCACATTTAATCCTTTATTAAAACTGATTTCAGCATCTTCAACTATTGCAAAATTTTTAATACTTAAAAAACTTATCATATATAACCTCTAAAAATAAATTCAGTTTAAAAGGACGTTGAATTGTTCTAAAACTACGTCCTTATTTGAAGGATCATCAAGTATTATGAGAACGGTGTTATCACCCGCAACGGAGCCTATAGTGTGAGTGATACCGAGAGAATCAATAGCCTCACCGGCGGCAGGACCACAACCGGATAGAGTTTTAACCAATATCAGATTTCCGGACGAAGAAATGTTTAAAATTGTTTCTCTGAAAATCTTTGTGAATCGGTCGCTTATGGGACCTGAGCTATGCGCTGTTGGAAGTACGTATTTATATCTTCCTGAGTTGGTCAGCACTTTGACCAATTGCAAATCTTTAATGTCCCTGGAAACCGTAGCTTGAGTTACTTTATACCCTTTGTCGATCAACATATTACACAATTCTGTCTGAGTTTCCACATCATGATTGGAAATAATTTCCAATATGGTATTCTGTCTTGAATATCTCACAATAAACCTCCTAAACGTATTTTCTATTTAGTTAAGTATACCACTATAAACCTGCAACATTCAACAATAATGTAAATATAGAGCAAATATTTATGATAAAAGTATATTCTGAAAAAATGAACAAATTTTCTCATTTTATGGTATAATCTAATGTAGCTATGAAAAGGGAGAAGGATTGGAAAAAGCAATGAGAATTTTGGGGATAGATCCGGGATATGCGATTATGGGTTACGGTGTAGTTGAGCTTATTGGAAATAAATTTAAGGTTATAGAGTACGGCTCGATTATGACAGAAAGCAGAAAAAATATGACAGATAGATTAAAACATCTATATTATGAATTGATGCAGCTGATAAATAGGACAGATCCGGATGTAGCGGCAATAGAAGAACTGTTTTTCAACACAAATACTACCACAGCGATTAAAGTGGGACAGGCTAGGGGAGTATCAATACTGGCTTGTGCCAATTCAGGTATTGAAACAAACGAATATACGCCGCTACAAGTAAAAATGGCACTGACAGGATATGGCAGAGCTGATAAAAAGCAAGTTCAGCATATGACCAAAACCATTTTGAATCTGAAAGAGGTACCGAAACCTGACGATACAGCCGATGCGTTGGCGATTGCAATTTGTCATGGACATAGCAATTTCAGCGGGTATGGCTTTTAACTGTCGTGAATTTCAAATTCTGTTAAGTCATGAATACCAGAAAATGCGATGGATGAATACACGAGAGCAATGATTCACTTTATGGAGACCATCAGTGTATAGGCATCGTTTGATTATACTTGAAAGGTTCGAGAAAAAATGATTAGATTTATCGAAGGTAGCATAGATGTGAAATGCGAAAACGGTATTGTAATAAAAAATAACGGAATGGGATATTTTATACATGTTCCAGAAACCAGTTCGTTCCACAGGAAAGAATATGGCGATATCGTCAAAGTTCTCACAGTTATGATAGTCAGAGAAGATGATATCAGCCTGTTTGGATTTGAATCATCGGAAGAGATTGATTTGTTCAACAGACTTATAACGGTCAACGGTGTAGGAGCAAAAGCTGCTATGTCAATATTTTCAGCCATGTCTTATTTAGATATAAAAAAGGCAATATATATGGAAGATGTTTCCTCTTTGACTCGAGCCAATGGAATAGGGAAAAAGACAGCTCAGAAAATCGTAATTGATTTAAAGGATAAAATTGGAGATGTTTCCACTGATTTGAGTGATGTGATAGACAAACCCAACGATTTTATTTCCTCTTCATTTAAGAGAAACGTTAGGGATGATGTAGTGAGTGCTTTGGAAGAACTGGGCTACTCTAAAAATGAAGCTATAGTTGCGGTGGATAGAGTAAATGGGAAAGATTTGTCTCTGGAAGAATATATAAAATTGGTGCTTAAACAGGGAATTTAGGAGAAGAAATGTTTGAAGAGAGCAGAATTACTGATATTCATCAGAATTTTGAAGAAGAGAGAGTGGAATTTACTCTTAGACCGCAAACGTTAGATGAATACATAGGTCAAAAAACTGTAACGGATAATTTGAAAGTATTTATTACAGCAACAAAACTCAGGGGAGAACCCCTTGATCATGTGCTGTTTTATGGTCCTCCGGGGCTCGGAAAGACGACTCTGGCGAATATAATCGCTAAAGAACTGGGTGTAGATATCAGGATAACATCAGGTCCTTCCATTGAAAAAGCCGGCGATTTAGCAGCAATATTGACTAATTTGAACGACAACGACGTGCTGTTTATAGATGAAATACATAGGTTGAATAGATCTGTAGAAGAAGTTCTATACTCTGCTATGGAAGATTTTGCGTTGGATATAATTATAGGAAAAGGTCCTGCCGCGCGTTCAATAAGGTTGGATTTATCAAAATTTACCCTCGTCGGTGCGACAACCAGGGCGGGAAGTTTATCGGCACCTTTGAGAGATAGGTTCGGAGTAATTTCAAAGTTTGAAATATACACTGTAGAAGAGCTTAAAACTATTATTATGAGATCGGCTAACATTCTCGGTATAACAATAGATGATGAGTCGTTGGAAGAGATGGCAAAGCGATCTAGAGGTACACCTAGAGTTGCAAATAGAATATTAAAAAGAGTGAGAGACTTTTCACAGGTAGAAGGACAGAATAATATAAATATGAGCATTACTCAAAAGGCTCTGGAAGCTCTTGGTGTAGATAACTTGGGATTGGAGTTTTTAGATAGAGAGATTCTCAAAACCATAATACAAAGGTTTAAAGGAGGTCCTGTAGGAATAGACACTATAGCAGCTTCAATCGGAGAAGAGCGTATAACGATAGAAGATGTGTACGAGCCGTATTTAATTCAAGTTGGACTGCTTCATAGAACACCTAAAGGCAGAGTGGTGTCGGAGATGGCATATAATCATCTTGGAATTGATGTTTAGAAGTGATTAAATTGAAAATGTGTGAAAGGAACGTATGAAAGTTAGCGATTTTGATTACAATTTACCTGAAAGATTTATAGCTCAAACTCCTGCAAGCAAAAGAGACAAATCAAAATTGATGGTTGTGAATAGGCATACAGGAACCATTGAACATAGAATTTTTTCGGATGTTTTGGAATATTTAAATGAAGGTGATTGTTTAGTTTTAAATAATTCCAAAGTTATACCGGCGAGGATTTTCGGTAAAAAAAGAGAAACAGGTGCAAATGCAGAATTTTTACTTATAAAACCCATAGAAAATGATTTGTGGCAGGTTATGGTTAAACCGGGAAGAAAATTAAAAAAAGGCAATATTATAGATTTTGCTGATAATTTTACAGCCGAGATAATCGATTATGGAGAAGACGGCACGAGAATAGTGAAGTTTCAATATGAAGGCGTATTCATGGAGAGGCTGGATGAAATAGGGAGTATGCCGTTACCCCCATATATAGAAAGAAATAGCACAGAATTTGATAAAGACAGATATCAGACTGTATATTCGCTCAATGAAGGTTCTGTGGCAGCTCCGACTGCAGGATTACACTTTACAAGAGAGCTTTTAAAGAAAATAAGAGAAAAAGGTGTCGAAATAGCATATGTTACATTACATGTGGGAATCGGAACATTTCGTCCGGTGAAAGTTGAAGATATCAGATTTCACACGATGCACAAGGAAAATTTGTTTATAACAGAAGACAACGCAAGAAAAATAAATGAAGCAATTTTGAGGGGCAATATGGTAATTGCTGTTGGAACGACATCTACAAGAACCCTCGAAAGTTCAAGCTACTACGATGAAAAGGAAAAGAAGTATTTGGTTAGAAGTGGAAATGCGGAAACAGATATATTTATATATCCAGGTTATGATTTCAAAATTGTAAATTCACAAATTACAAATTTTCATTTGCCAAAATCTACATTGTTGATGTTGATTTCAGCGTTTTACGACAGGGGAAAAGTCATGGAATGTTATGATGTGGCAAAGAGAGAAGGATATAGATTTTTCAGTTACGGAGATAGTATGCTTTTGATATAGGACTTAATTTATTACGATATTTAGTTGATGATTTTAAATATACCAGCTACAGAAAATTGAAAATTAGTTGAGTTTTTAGTATAATGATTAAGATTTTGCATGCGGAAGGAGTTTATTAATGAGTGAAAATAGATCAAGAGGTTCAGTTTTAATTTTAATTACAAGTCCTCTAATACTCTTAGGGGGAATCGTTTTGCGAGTTAAAAGCATAATGGATATCACAGGCGAAAATAGGAGTATCGCCACAATGCATTTGATATTTACCGTGGCAATTTCGCTTTTTGCTCTTCTAGTTTATGTTTCGGTTGCAATATTTGGATTCAAACACAGCAAAAATGTAGATGCGGCGCAAGCACTGATAAATAGGGGAATTTTTGTATTGGTGTTCAACGTAATATTGGCAGCTTATCAGAGTGTATTTTTCGAGAGCGATATATACAAAGATGTGTGGTATCATTTAGTGTATATTATCATTCCTTTGCTGTATATAATTGGCGGAATTTTAAATAAAAGGAGCAGAGATAAGTAACTTAAACGATAAAGGCATATATTTAGAACCTTTCTGCTTTTTTCGTAATTATTGAGAGAGCATTTCTTAGAGAAATTCCATAGTTCTGAATTTTGAATTCATGCTCATCACACACTCTCGAGAAAAGTAGATTTGTTTTTTTGTGGGAAATAAGGCGATATAAATTATAAATGAATTGGAATTTTAAACAGTTACAATGAGGAATGAGAGGAAGTATGTCAGCTTTAAAATTTATATTGGAAAAGAAAGATAAAAGTGATAAGGCGAGGGCAGGAAAAATTATATTACCTCACGGAGAAGTAGAAACACCGGTATTCATGCCCGTGGGAACTGCTGCTACGGTGAAATCGATGAAGCCTGAAGATGTAGAAAGATTGGGCGCCGAAATAATTTTA
Organism: Eubacterium brachy ATCC 33089; assembly: GCA_000488855.1. Lineage (GTDB taxonomy): Bacteria > Bacillota > Clostridia > Peptostreptococcales > Anaerovoracaceae > Gallibacter > Gallibacter brachus. The sequence goes on from KI535284.1 coordinate 98,739, forward strand.
AGCAATACATATCATCTGTATCTGAGACCGGGAAGTAAAATTATAAGAGATGCGGGAGGATTGCATAAATTCATGAATTGGAATAGACCCATATTAACGGACAGTGGGGGATTTCAGGTTTTCAGCCTCGGTGAGATGCGAAAAATAACAGAGCAAGGCGTTGAGTTTCGTTCATTTATAGACGGATCAAAACATACGCTGACTCCTGAAAAATCCATAGAAGTTCAGTGCGATTTGGGCTCGGATATAATGATGGCATTTGATGAGTGCACACCTTATCCGGCAGATAGGGATTACGTGAAAAATTCTTTAGAGAGAACCACAAGATGGCTAAAACGATGTATAAAAGCACAACAAGATACTGAAAAACAGGCATTGTTTGGAATTATGCAAGGTGGTATGTACAGGGATTTAAGAGAGGAAAGTGCGAGACAGATTGTAGACTTGGATTTGCCGGGATACGCAATAGGTGGATTAAGCGTGGGAGAACCAAAAGAGTTGATGTGCGAAGTATTAGATTATGCCGTCGATTTTTTACCTGAAAACAAGCCGAGATATTTGATGGGAGTAGGAACACCGGATTACATCTTTGAGGGAATTCAACGGGGGATAGATATGTTCGATTGTGTTTTGCCTACCAGGATTGCCAGAAACGGAACTGCGATGACATCAATTGGCAGAGTTAATATAAAAAATGCAAAATATGAAAGAGATTTTGAACCGTTGGATAGAGAGTGTGATTGTTATACGTGCAGAAATTATTCGAAATCATATTTGCGACATTTGTTTAAAGCAAACGAAATACTGTCATCAATATTGCTTTCTACGCACAATTTACACTTTCTTGTTAAAATGACTAAAAATATTAGAAAAGCGATACTCGAAGATAGATTTTTTGAGTACAAAACTGAATTTTACAGTAAATATGGATATGATGAGTAAAGGTGATAATGCAAATTAAATTTTTGAAAGATTTAAGATTACAAAACTTTATATTATGCAAACCGGATGGGATTTTAGAAATAATATGATGGAAGTTAAAGAAAAAAATGGAATAACGGAAAATTTCGATGATATCGTATGCGTTCACAATGAATTTTGTGGAGGATGTTCTTTTCAGAACATCTCATATGCAGAGCAACTTGAAATTAAAGAAAACGAGATTTTAACCCTTATAGATAAGAAAAAGTTAAGTGTGAATTTAATAGAAAAAATTGAGCCTAGTCCAATTAAATTTCGATATAGAAACAAAATGGAATATACCTTTGGCGATCTTGTGAAAGATGGAGAAATGACATTAGGAATGCACAAAAAAGGGTTTCATATGTCAATCGTGACCGTCGATCAGTGTCAACTGGTTCACGAAGATTACAACAAGGTATTAAAAGCTGTTTTGGAATTTGTCAGAGAGAAAGGTTATAGAAAATATAATAAAAAAACGCATACGGGATTTTTAAGGCATCTGATTGTCAGAACAGGCTACAATACCGGTGAGATGCTGGTAAATTTAGTTGTTTCAAGTCAGGATTCTTTAGATGAAAGTGAATTTAAAGAAATGATAATGTCCCTTGAGTTACTTCACAAAGTTGTAGGCATCATGGTTACCGTTAACGATGATAAAGCTGACGCTGTTCAAAAAAATGGAGTTAAAGTCATTTATGGCAGAGATTATTATATTGAGAAATTATTAGGTTTACAGTTTAAGGTCAGCATATTCTCATTCTTTCAAACCAATATCGCAGCTGTTGAGAGATTATACAGACAAGCAATGGACTTAATCGATGATTTGTCAGGCAAGGTAGTATTCGATCTCTTTTGTGGAACAGGAACCATAAGTCAGAGTATGGCAAAGAGTGCGAAGCAGGTAGTAGGTGTGGAAATTGTAAAAGAGGCGGTTTTGGCTGCAGAAGAAAATGTAAAGCTTAATAACATTGATAATTGTAAATTTATAGAAGGCGACGTGTTTGAAGTTCTTGATATGATAGAAGAAAAACCGGATGTGATCGTTTTAGATCCACCGAGGATGGGAATCGAAGCTAAGGCATTAGATAAAATTTTAAAATATGAAGTAGATGAAATAGTATACATATCTTGCAATCCTAAAACCCTGGTGGAGAATTTGTATTATATGGAGTATTACGGATATACAGTTGAGTATTTAAAGGGCTTTGACAACTTTCCCAATACTAAGCATACCGAATGTATCTGCAAACTGAAGAGGATAAAAAATATTTAGAGAAAATAGGTCTCATTTAAATGCTTTTCGACGTATTTTTATGTAAAACGGATATTTTAGAATAAATGAAAATTAATGAGAGAAAATGACGTATTTTCATTGATAAACAGAGGTAAACGAAATGAAGAAATATTTTAAAATTACAATGTCTATTCTTATGTCGGCTATTTTAGTCATATCTTTGGCAAGTTGCAACAGCTCCGAAAAAGATATAGATGCCAAGATTAAGAATACGGTTGATGCATATTATGAAAATATGAAAAACTCTATTGATGAAGGTGACAGTTATAGCGATATAGCAAGTAGGATAAAGAAATATTTGGATAGAGAAGGATTCAAAACAAGGGTCTTTTCGAAGGAAAGCATAGTTGTATACGTGAACAGAAAAGAAAACAGTGCGAATAATGAAAAAAGGATTTTCAATATTTCATTTTCAAAGGAGACTGCAAAGGGAAGCGGTCAGGCTATTGCAACAATACTTGGAGTCTTAAAAAATTCGGAGAAAAATGGCGATATAAAAGTTATGATAACACCGGTGAGGGATGGCTATAAATACGGTCTTGAATCAATTCCGAAAAAAGAATTTGCCGGATATGATTTCATAAATTTAATATCATCTAAAGATACGGGTACTGCAATTTCCTCACCTAAAACCGAAGTTTTCAAGATAAGTAAAAAAGCAGTAAAAAATAAGCCCAAGGGAGAAATTGCATATAGAATTGGTATAAAGGGTTTGATGAAAGAGGATAGTGGAAATAGAAGTGAAAAGCATGCTAATCCGATTACGAACTTAGGTGGGATTTTATTGAGAGCAAAAAACGCAGATATCAATATTGAAATAGTCAATTTTAGCAGCACAGGAGATATCAGCAAATACCCATATGAAGGCTTTGTTGAAGTGGTGATAGAAAAGGGAAGCCAGGAAAAATTTGAAGAAAGACTCAAGAATGCAAAAGAAGATTTTCTTAAAAAAAATAAAAAATTGAATCCCGATGTGACATTTGATTACGAGCAGATCGAAATGCCGAAAAAAGCATATTCGTACGGAGCGACAATGGATATATTGAGTTTAATATATACATTGGAAGACGGAATATTTATGACTACAGAAAGGGATTATAAAGGAGATATTGAAGCGTTGGACACAATTGCAAACATCAGAACTGAAAATAACAAACTCGAATTGAGCATTATGGCGAGAGCAGTGAGTGATGAAGCTATGGACAGTATGAGAGAGAATTTTAAAATGACTTCAGGAATCTTAGGATTTTCAATGCAAAGTGAAGAAAGAGCAACTACTTGGAAGAAAAAATCAGAAGAGTACTGGAAGAAAAGCGGAATATATGACGTTTTGGGTAAAAATACAGATCAAAATAAGGAACTGTTCGTAGAGAGCCCGGGCTCCTATGTCGCAGGCAAATATACTGATTTAAATGTAGCAGAAGTAAGATTTAACTTTGATAAACTGAAAGATGTTGCGAGAGGGTTGAAAAAATTTGTAGAGGAAAATACCAAAACAAAAGATAAATAAACCGCATCGTTTTAACGATCTGTTAATTTGTTCAACTTTTGATAAACGAACAGTTATTTTATTATTTTGCTTGCAAAACCCATAGTGATATGTTAGAATATTTTTTGTTATTATGAGATGAATGCGAGAAAATCTTTATATACTATAGGAAAAGGAGGTGCGGCAAATGTCAAAAAAATGTGAAGTTTGTGGCAAAGGACAGGTATCTGGTAACAGAGTTTCTCACTCTAACAGACATACAAGAAGAAAATGGAATGCCAATATTCAGTCAGTTAGGCTTGAAGAAAATGGTAAAGTCAGAAAGGCTAACGTTTGTACCAGATGTATCAGGTCAAACAAAATTACCCGTGCCAACTAATTTCGTATGGACATGCTGCACTTTTTTAGTGCAGTTTTTTATTGCATAAAAAAGAGGGTATTTTATGAAGACAATAGAAAAAAATAAATTGGGCAATATATCAATCTCTCAAGATATTATCAGAAGTATCATAGTCGATAAAACAATAGCTTCTTTAGGAAAAGAGTATTTGAAAAACGTTTTTCTGACAAATTCTAAAGGTAAAAAAATCAGCAGATTTAATACATCGGCGGGAATAAAATTCCATTTCAATAAGCGAAAGAGCTGTTCCACGGAAGATGTAGAAATCGTCGTTTACATGATTTTAAAATTCGGTACTAGCATAAAGAACACAACAGATACAATAGGTAGAAGTATAAAAAATATAATAGAAACGAGTTTTGATATACCGGTATCCAAAATAAAATTTGTAATAACAGGAATAGAATCCAAGATAATAGTCAGAAAAGAAATAGAGGTAATTCAAATATATGCTATTAAAAAGTAAAACTCTAGATAAGATTAAAGGTATTGGACCTAAAAAACAAATGCTGTTACAAGGAATGGGACTTTACAACACATATGATATGATAAACAATCTGCCTATAAGCTATAAAGATATGAGATACGTTTCTGACATTGCTCAAATTCAAAAAGAAAGGTCAGAAGATATCGAAAACGGCCAGGGCAAGGGCAATAGACTGATATTGGGAAGAGTAGTTTCAAATAACTCTGCAAATTCAGCATTTAGAAAAGGACATCACAAAAAAAATCGAATGATAAAAGTTACCGTTGGAGATCATACAGGCAAAATCCAAATATATTTTTTTAATACTCCATATGTAGAAAAAATCCTATACAGAGGTAAGGAATGCTATTTTTATGGCAAGATTAAAAAAATGGTAAACGGTTTTTTCGTCATGATTCAACCGGAGATAATAGAAAAAAATAGATTACAAAAAGAAATTGTTCCTGTATACAGACTTCCGAAAGGAATATCCCAAAAAGAAATTATAAATATAATAAAGAATGAATTGAACGAAAAAATTCACGATCCTATACCGGAGAACATCATTGAAAATAGGAATTTGATGACGTATGGAGAATCTCTGCTAAATATTCATTTTCCAAGGTCAGTAGAAAAGTATAAAAGCGCAAAATATCGAATGGTATATCAAAATCTTTTCTTGATGGAACTCGGCATAGAAACTATGAGAAATCAAAATTTTAGAGGTAATATGATAGATGCGCAATATGATGCGATGGAAAAATTACTACCATTTAAGCTGACCGCAGCACAAAAAAATGCAGTCGAAGAAATCAGAAAAGACATGAAATCAGGAATGCAGATGAATAGACTGTTACAAGGAGATGTGGGTTCGGGAAAGACTGCAGTAGCTATATTGGCATTATATGTGACAATTGCATCCGGTTTTCAAGGCGTGATGATGGCACCTACTGAAGTATTGGCAACTCAGCACTACGATAGCTTCCAAGGTCTTTTCAAAAAATGCGGATACAAGACCATTCTGCTGAAGGGAAGTATGAGAAAAAGAGAAAAGGAAGAGGCGCTCAACTCAATAAAAAGTGGAGATGCAAAGTTAATCTTAGGCACGCATGCGCTTATACAAGACTATGTTGAATTTGATAACTTAGGACTCGTAATAACTGATGAACAACACAGATTCGGTGTAAATCAGAGGATTAAAATCACTGAAAAAGGAAAAACTCCTCATGTACTAGTCATGACTGCAACGCCGATTCCCAGAACTTTGGCAGTGCTGATGTATGGAAATTCAGATATTTCGATATTAGATGCCTTGCCGTCGGGAAGAAAGCCGATAATAACTGAGAATATACTTAAAAAGAATAGAAGGCAGATGTATTTAAATATGATTCATGAGGTGAAATCCGGTAGACAGATTTATGTTGTTGCCAGCAGAATTCATGAAGAAGATAACGATGAAATGGAAGATGTGGAGATGAGCTGTTTCATGCATCAAAATGAAGATATCAATTTAGAAACTATCGATAAACATTTTGATAAACTTAAGTCGGTAGAGGATCTTTACCGAGAGATAAGTCAATTATACGGACCTTGGGGCATTAAAGTGGAAATCTTACACGGACAGATGAAGCAAGAAGAAAAAGAGGATATTATGAACAAATTTTACAGCGGTGAGATTCACGTTCTGATATCTACAGTAATCATAGAGGTGGGAATAGACGTTCCCAATGCTACGGTTATGATTATAGAAGATGCTGACAGATTCGGTTTGGCACAGTTACATCAGCTCAGAGGAAGAATAGGAAGAGGCGAACATCAGTCGTATTGCTTTTTGGTGAGCGACAGAAAAGGAAAAATTGCCAGTGAAAGAATTGATTTAATGTGTAAAAGCAACGACGGCTTTTATATAGCGGAAAAAGATCTGGAATTGAGAGGCCCCGGCGAAATATTCGGCTTCAGACAACACGGCAAACTTGACGAAATTTTAAATTTAGCCATCAGATATAAAGAAGTTATGAAACTTGCTAAAGATGATGTACAGAGCATAAGAGGAGAACTTTCAGATGAATTGATATTCATGGTTAAAGAGTTGTATAACGATAGCGAAAAATTGAATTTATAATATTAGCGAAGCTAGAGGCGACATATAATATATGACAGGAGATGAAATGAGAATAATTGCGGGAGATTATAAAGGGAGACGGTTAGAAGGACCGCTTGACGATAGAGTAAGACCGACCGGTGATAAGGTAAAAGAGGCTATATTTTCAATTATTATGAATCACTTGGACGGCAACATATGTTGCGATCTGTTTTCAGGAACCGGCAATCTAGGGTTGGAAGCATTATCTAGAGGATGTGATAAGTGCTATTTTATGGATGAATCAAGCAACAGCATAAAAACGACATGGAATAATATCAAAATTTGTAAAGCAGATGAGTACTCAGTTGTTTTGCAAGGGGATTCCATCAAAAATTTACACAGAATAAGAGATAAAATCGATATATTTTTAATAGATCCGCCTTACGGTTTTGGATTGGAAGAGAAAGCCATTGAAAAAATAGGTGAATTGAATCTTTTAAATGAAGGTGGAGTGATAGTTGTAGAACATAAAAAGGGAATTCGTCTTCCTGAAAAAATAGAGAAATTTTCCAGGATAAAAGAGAGAAGATACGGCAGTGTTGAATTATCTATATATATGTGATAGAATTATGATAATTAGCGATTTTGGAGGAAAAATCTATGAAAAAAGCCCTATATGCGGGATCGTTTGATCCTCTTACCAGCGGACATGTTAACATCATAGAGCGTGCCGCCAGCATATGCGACGAATTAGTAGTAGGAGTTATTAGAAATCCGCAGAAAGCCCCATATTTCACAGTTGAAGAAAGGGTGAAGCTGATAGAGGAAAACGTTGCACATTTAGAAAATGTGGCTGTGGACTCGTTTGAAGGCTTACTGGCTGAGTATGTGAACAACGGAAAGTTTGATGTGGTAATCAGAGGAATGAGAGGAACCTCTGATTTTGATTGTGAGATACAGATGGCACAGATGAATGCCAGATTGTATAATGATTGCGTTGAAACGGTATTCTTGATGACTGATCCTCGGTATTCATTTTTAAGCTCCAGTATGGCAAAAGAAGTATATTCTTTGAACGGAAACTTAACAGGATTGGTACCGGAAAATATTTTAAAGGCGATGGAGGAGAAGAAGGATGATGAACGTAGATAGATTGATTAAAGAATTGGAAGATATCGTCAATAATGCGAGCAGTGTGCCGTTAACCAATAAGGTTATGGTAGATGGTGAAGAAGTTATCAGCATTTTGAATGAAATTGAAAAAGTATTACCGGATGAAATTAAACAAGCCAGATGGATTCAAAACGAAAGAGATAGAATTTTGACAGAGGCGAAAAAAGAATACGAAACTGTCGTGAATGATGCCAAGAGACACGCAGAAGCTTTGGTGGACAAGAATGAGGTTTTATCCAGATCGAGAAAACGCTCTGAGGAGTTGATGAAGGTGACCGATGAAAATATCAGAAAAATGAAAATGGGAACCTATGACTACATTGACAACGTGCTTTACAATTTTCAAGAACAGATGGTTGAACTGAATAAATTATACGAAGAAATGTTTTCGACGTTAAATAACAGCTTTGATAAGGTGGAAAAATTACTTGTTGATAACAGAGAAGAGATAAAGGATATGGCATATAAAACTCAGATGAATAAAAACTAAAATTTGAGATTTTGGTGGAATTAGATAAATAAAAATGTTGAAAAAGGAATTTAAAAATATTTTGGGGATTGTAGCTGAATACAATCCCTTTCATAATGGTCATAAATATCAAATTGAATACTGCAAGAAAATTGGAAAGGCGGACGTTGTGGTGGCTGTGATGAGCGGTAACTTTTCACAGAGAGGTGAACCTGCAATTTTAGATAAGTGGAACAGGGCAGAAATGGCACTGAAAAATGGGGTGGATTTAGTTATTGAATTGCCATTTTATTACAGTTGCAATGGAAGTAGTATATTTGCAGAGGGTGCTATGAAGACTTTGTCTTTCATAGGATGCGTAAATAACATGTGTTTTGGAATCGAAGGAAAAGTATATGAGAAAATTATAGAGGTATCTAATCTGCTGAAAGAAGAAACCAACGAGTTTTCAACTTTCATAAAGGAAAGCATAAAAAATGGAGAAAGCTATCCAAGGACAGTTGAAAAGGCTGTAATTGCAAGTCTAGGAGATGAATACGCAGTACTTTTTACACCGAATAATTTGCTGGCGATGGAATATTTAAAATATACTGAATTATTTGAAAAAAGAAATAGTGCGAATACTATAGGAAATATTGAAAAAAATTTTTTAAATATAGTACATATCGATAGAAATAATGTAGATCACAACTCTACAAATATAGATGACGATAAAGAGTTTAATAGTGGTAAAAGCATTAGGAAAATTCTAGAAAGCAAAAGATTTCAAAGAATTTATACTTTTCATAATCGTTCGGAAATTGAAGTGAAACGACTGTGTGACATGTTGAAGGTTCCATTAGAAACCGGGAAAATACTCCTTGGAAACTCAGAAGACTTAAATGGAGACAGACACAAAAATTTATACAGTATTTTACAATATAAATTAATGTGTGAACCCTTGGGTAAAAGTCAGAGCAAATCGGTTTCTGAGGGGATGGAAAATTTATTTAAAAAACATATCAGAAATTCTTCTCCAGAAGAGTTTATAAATCACGTTACCTGTAAACGCTATACTTCTGCAAGAATTAGACGAGCTATGATACATTTTATTTTAGGTATTGAAAATGACTACTCACAAGATGAGTACGTAAGGATTTTAGGTTTTACGGATAATGGAGCTAGACTGTTGAAACAAATCAAAAAAGATAAGAGCAACTCCGCACCTATTGTCACAAATGTTAATAAACACAGAGATGAGCGTGCAAATATCGAAGAAAAAGTCGATTTATCTACAGATATTAAGGCGACGGATTTGTACAATTTAATTTCAGGTAGAGACCTGTATAAAAACAGCGATTTCGTGAAAAAACCTGTAATTATTACCCATCAGCATTGATTTTATGTAGTTTTTAATATATACTAAATAAGTATGGAATTTAAAATGATGCGACAGTGCGAAGACTTATATGCTTAGGAGGAAAAAATGAAAATTTTAGTAATTAATTGTGGAAGTTCTTCTCTGAAATATCAGGTATTGGATATGAATGGAGAAGTTTTGTTAGCTAAGGGTTTAGTTGAGAGAATTGGATTGGAAGGTTCTGTTATAACCCATGAAAAAATCGGAATGGATAAGGTTGTCACAACGACCCCGATGGAAAATCACAAGAAAGCTATAGCTTTAGTTCTGGAAGCAATTATAAATAAAGAACATGGTGTGGTAAACGATATGAGTGAAATTCAGGCTGTAGGTCATAGAGTCGTTCATGCCGGAGAAAAATATGCAAGCTCTGTGCTCATTACCGAAGATGTTATGGCGGCCCTTGAGGAATGTGTTGCATTAGCACCGTTACACAATCCACCGAATTTGCTTGGCATTGAAGCATGTCGAGAATTGATGCCGACAACTCCAATGGTAGGCGTATTTGATACCGCATTTCATCAGACAATGAAGCCTGCATCGTACATCTATGCTATACCGTATGAATATTATGAGAAATACGGAGTTAGGAGATATGGCTTTCACGGAACTTCTCATAGATACGTTTCTCAAAAATGTGCAGAGATATTGGAACAAGATATCAAAAATCTAAAGATAATCACTTGCCACCTGGGTAACGGCGCATCTATTGCTGCGGTTCAAAACGGCATATGCGTGGATACTTCTATGGGATTTACACCGCTAGAAGGACTTGTAATGGGAACCAGATGCGGAGACATCGACCCGGCTATCGTTACTTTCTTACAGGATGCTGAAAACTTAACATCTGATCAGGTAAATGACATCATGAATAAAAAATCTGGAGTATTTGGTATTTCCGGAGTATCTTCAGATTTTAGAGACATTGAAACTGCAGCAGCTGAAGGCAATGAAAGGGCAAAGCTAGCCATAGATATTTTCGCACAAAAAGTCAGAAAATACATAGGCGCATACATAGCTGAAATGAATGGTGTAGATGCTATCGTATTTACTGCGGGAGTCGGTGAAAACGGAATAGATATGAGAAAGACAATTTGTGCGGGATTAGATAACTTGGGTATAATGCTGGACGATGAAAAAAATAATGTTAGAGGTAAAGATAGAGTTATTTCGACAGATAATTCAAAAGTGAAAATTGTATTGATTCCGACAGATGAGGAATTGACAATCGCCAGAGATACAAAGGAAATCGTTGGAAATTTGAAATAAATATTGACATATTATCGTTGTTATTATATACTAAAGCAGTTGCGAAGATATGTAGATTTAATATACACAATTTTTAAGGAGGTGTAGAAATGGCAGTACCTAAGAGGAAAACGTCTAAGGCAAAAAGAGATAGCAGAAGAGCTCAGAATATGAAAATGTCTGCTCCCGGACTATCAGAATGCCCACAGTGCCATGAACCGAAACTTCCACATAGAGTTTGTCCAAATTGCAACCACTATGATGGAAAGAACGTAATGGGTGAGTAATTTAAAAGTAAGAATCTCAGGGAAACTTGAGATTTTTTTATTTATATGTAATGAAAATAATATTATGTGTAAAATGGAGTAGAATATGGGAAAAGCAGCATTAGTTACAGGAAGCTCTAGAGGTATTGGAAAAGCTGTAATTTTAGAACTTGCCAACTCTGGATATCGCTGTGTTGTGAATTATAATAAATCGGAAAAAGAAGCCTTTGAAGTTGTGAGAAAAATCAGAAATAGAGGTGGACAAGCAATTGCATGTAAAGCGGATGTAAGGGATTCTCAGGAAGTTAAGAACATGTTCTTGGAGATAAAACGGCAATTTGGAGGAATTGACTTGCTTGTTAACAATGCGGGAATTGCAACCAGCATGTTATTTCAGAATACAGATGAAAAACAATGGTTGAGCATTATCGATACAAATGTGAACGGCATGTATTATTGCACAAAAGAGGCTATTGACTATATGCTTGAAAACAAAAGTGGAAATATAATAAATATCGCATCTATATGGGGAATTATAGGTGGAGCTATGGAAGTGGCTTATTCAACATCGAAGGGTGCGGTTTTGTCATTTACAAAGGCTTTGGCAAAGGAAGTGGGATATTCAGGAATCAGAGTCAACTGTATAGCACCTGGTGGAGTGGAAACTGATATGTTAAAGCCCCTTGGTAAAGAAATTTTAGATGCAGTCATTGATGAAACTCCTGTAGGCAGATTAGGTAGAGTGGAGGATATAGCCAATTTAGTCAATTTTCTAGCTTCCGAAAAATCCGAGTTTATAACTGGACAAATAATAAGTCCAAACGGTGGATTCACAATTATTTAAGTTTATTGAAAAATGACACTTATTTAATTTTAAAGTCATAGAGGTGTAACAAAGACAAGTTATAATTAAGTTGTGTTAAGGTGATGGAAAGAAAGATTCACTATAACATAAACAAGGTCATATCCTTGTAAAGATAACCTCTCTAAATAATAACTGAAAACGAAGAAAGAGACTGCCGCGTCAGGTTTAATAGCCGTTGGAGTGGCAGTCTCTTTCTGTATTCTCTATATTATCATTTTTTTACAGAAGTTTCAGTAATTCTTCTGCAATTTGCACTGTATTAGTCGCTGCACCTTTTCTGATGTTATCAGCTACAATCCAAAGATTTACACCGTTGTCAACGGAAAAATCCCTTCTAATTCTACCGACATAGACTTCATCTTTGCCGGTGACATCTCTTGCAAGAGGATAAATATTATGTTTTATGTCATCACATACGACAACTCCTTTTGCATTTTTTAAAACTCCTACCAGCTCATCCAATTTAAACGGCTTTTCAAATTCTAAATTTACTGATTCACTGTGGCTGTCAAACACTGGAACCCTAACCGTAGTAGCAGTTACCCTTATGGAGTTATCATTGAGTATTTTATGAGTTTCATTTATCATCTTCATCTCCTCTTTGGTATATCCGTTTTCTGTGAATACGTCAATTTGAGGGATGCAGTTACCTGCAATAGGATGATGGTATGCGTTCGTCGTATCATTCCCTGCAAGTCCGTTTTTTAAATCCTCAATCCCTTTTACACCTGATCCGGAAACCGCTTGGTATGTTGAATAAACTATTCTCTTGATTTTATATTTATCATGTAGCGGTTTTAGAGGAACCATAGCTTGTATAGTCGAGCAATTGGGATTTGATATAATTCCATTGTTCTTTTTGATATCTTCGGGATTTACTTCAGGAACAACCAAAGGAACTGTTTCGTCCATTCTCCACTGTGAGCTGTTATCCACAACGATGACACCCTTTGACGCAGCTATTGGAGCAAATTTTTCGCTTACCTTGCCACCTGCTGAAAACAGAGCAATATCGATATCCTTGTCAAAACTGTTCTCCGTCAGTTCTTCTACCTCATATTTTTTTCCCTTGAAATCTATAATTTTGCCGGCAGATTTGGCAGATGCCATCATATAGAGATTTTCAAAAGGAAAATTCCTATCTTCTAAAACTTTTAAAAATGTAGTTCCAACTACACCTGTTACCCCGACAAGGGCTATGTTAGGTTTTCTGTCCATATTATCCTCCAATCACGTTTATACTGTATTATATCATCTACATAAAATATCCACAAGGGAAATAAACGCCTTGATAGTCGGAGCTCCGGACAAATAGGTCAGATTCATTTCTTTACGCGAACGCATCCGCACAAATTGTATCGAACAACAATTTATCAAATGCGCTAAATGACATGAAGCAATTTCTAATCCATATTTCAAAGTACAGTGAGATGAAGATTGAAAATATAATAACAAGTCATCTGAAATGTGATATACTTGTATCAATAAAAAAATCAAAATCAGTAATTTGTATTTTATGAGAGGTGTGCATTGGATAAAGTTGATTATGGAAACGATATAAATTGGCTTAGAAAAGGCATTATAAGTCGAAAAAAAGAGGATGAAACAAATGAAATCAATGAGAGGGAAATAAATGTTAATTTGAAAAAATCAGTTGATACATTTTATGTGTATCCCTCTGCATATAAGAGTTCCAATTTAAAATATGAGCCACTTTGTAAAATAGATGATCCGAAAATGCGAAAAATTGCAAATCTCTGTTATATTCATCAAGGAAGTGCGTTTGAAAAACACACAAATGTATTCGCCCCTTATTATCGACAAATGGATCCTAAATATGGACTTAAATTAGTTAAGTGGAAGAAACATCAATTTATTGAAAAATATTGGGCTAAGGACATAGTCGACAGTTTTAAGTATTACGTCGAAAACTTAAATGGTGGCAAACCGTTTATTTTGGCAGGACATTCTCAAGGAAGCAGAATGTTGATGATTCTCTTATCCACTTATTTGAAAGATAATCCTCATATATATAAAAAGATGATAGCTGCATACATTGTAGGAGAAACCGTTGATGAGAATTATTTAAAGATAAATCGACATTTAAAATTTGCAGAAGGAGAAGATGATGTGGGAGTGATAATTTCATGGAATACGGAAATGGCAAATATGCAGGAAGAAAATCCTGTGATCTTTGAAAAAACTTTAGTTATCAATCCGTTAAATTGGAAAAGAGATGAAAGTTATGGTGATAAAAGCATGAACTTAGGTGGAAAGCTTAAATCAGGTGAAATCGTAGAGGGAAAGTTTGACGGTAAAATAAATTTATTGAGAAGTTCTTTACAATGCTCCACAGCTAACCAAGAGGAATATACATCTCAAATGAAAATTTTCCCGTTCGGATGCTATCATGAAATGGATTATAATTTTTATTATAAGAATATAGAACACAACGTGGGAGTAAGGATAAAAAGCTATTTTAAAAATATGAGTCAAACATGAGAATTATTCAGGAAAAAGAGGTATTATGAACGAAGCTAAGTTAAAAGATGGTTATTTAAACATAGGATGTAAAGATATAAAAGAGAAAAAACTTGATTCAGAACCTGAGTTAAATGCCGATGTGCTGAAGCAAAACAACAGGACGAATGAAATATATCATGAGCTTTTGATGGATATTGTAAATCTCAAAATAATGCCCGGGGATAAATTGAGTGAAAATCAGTTAGGCACGAAGTACGGAGTATCCAGAACTATTATAAGAGGTGCTTTACTGAAGCTTTCAGAAATGAATTTTGTTGAAATAAAAGCCAAAAGTGGCTCTTTTGTTACGAAAATGGATATGGAATACATAAAAGCGGCATTGATTGTAAGACTGGCATTAGAAAAAGAATCTTGCATGAAAATGTTAGAGGATGAAGGGAAGACCAACAGTTTGCTGGAGAAATTGAAAAAGATTTACAATGAGCAGACCAAGTGCACGGATCATGAGAATTATACAAAGGTGTTTGCAACGTTGGATACTCAATTTCATGATTGCATTCTAAATGGATTCGGCGAAAGCAAGATGACGGATATTATAAATACTCATCTTCTACATATAGATAGATGGAGAAACTATGCGGTTGAAAGATCCATAGGCATTTACAAAATTTTAAAAGAACATCAGCAAATTATCAGAATGATTGAACTCAGAAATAAGACAGGGCTTTTGGAAATGCTCGATATACACATCAATAAAACCATATTCAACATAGGTAAAAACCAGAAAGAATTTTGGGATTATTTCAAATAGAATCTTGCAATATTTTTAACAATATAATATACTATGATAAAGCGAGTATAAAACTTGTATACAAGAATGGATTTCATAGCGCACAAAAGGAGAAAATTTTGGAATTTTTAGATGAAACCATCGGTATCGGACTAAAGAAAAGAGCTAAAAAAACCCCGAATAATTTAGCGGTAATAACAGATGAACATAGGTACACTTGGCTTGAGATAGATTTAATGTCAGATTACCTGGCAGTACAGATGATGAAAAAAGGAATAAAAAAAGGAGACAAAGTAGGGATAATAGGCGTAAACAGTCCTGATTGGATGTTTTACTTTTTTGCGATTGCTAAAATAGGTGCAGTATCTGTTCTGTTCAATACGAGGTTTAAGGAAAAAGAGATAAGACATTGCATAGATATAACTCATTTAAAGCACATATTTTTTTCTAAAAATTTTGAAAATGTATCATATGAAAATATGTTACAAAATATCATACAGTCGAATTATAGTGAAATAACAGCTTCAAAAATGGATAAATCCTATGGAGAGTGGAGAAAAATTTGCATTGATAATAAACTGAGAAAAGATGTGTTTAACATGGATATCTTTGCGGACAGCAGTTCTGCAGCGACGATAATGTTCACATCCGGAACTACAGGTGCGAGCAAGGGAGTCGAGCTGAGACATTACAGTGTAGTAAACAACTCAAAAGCTATACAAACCACCTTGAACTGGAACAGCAGTGATGTAATGTGCGTTGCAGTGCCGTTATTCCACAGCTTTGGGATAACCGGTTGCGTACTGGCTTCTATGCAGTGTGGTTGTGGAATGTACTTGGCAAAATCGACGAGGACTTTAGATATTTGTGAAGGAATTCAGAAAGAAAAATGCACCGTAATGAATGGTGTTCCTTCCATGTTTTTAGCTATGTATAGAAACGGAAAAAGAAATGCTTTCGACCTTTCATCAATAAAAAGTGGACTGATAGCCGGATCTCATATATTCCCCCAGGATTATTTTGAAATTCTAACTGTTTTCCCAAATATGAAACTGCAACCTTCGTACGGACAGACGGAAACTTCTCCATGCGTTACGCTGTGTCATTTGGATGACACCATAGAGACGAAATCAAAATGTGCAGGAAGACCTATTGATGGAGTAGAAGTGAGAATACAAAAGTTGGATGGAAGTATCTGTGGAATAAATGTCGAAGGCGAAATTCAAGTAAAAGGCTACAATGTGATGATTGGATATGTAGACAATGAGAAAGCTACAAAAAAAGCGTTTACGAAAGACGGTTGGCTTAAAAGCGGAGATTTGGGTTATATAAAGGAAGACGGTAATCTTGTCGTCACAGGAAGAATAAAAAATCTGATTATACGAGGAGGAGAAAACATATCTCCTACGGAAATTGAGAATGCCATAAGGAGAACTGTAGGTGACAGGGAAGTGAAAGTAATGGGCGTTCCGACGAAGGTTTTACAAGAAGAAATTGTCGCGTGTATAGAAGGTGAAGGCGATGAAGAGCTTCAAAATAAGATTGTAAATGCGTTGAAAAATGAAATAAGCGACTATAAGATACCTAAATACATAGCTTTTATGAGTGAGTTTCCGAGGAACAGCACGGGAAAAATCAACGAAAGAATCATAAGAGGTAAGATGATTTCTGAGTTTACAAACATAAAAAGGAAAAATAGCAAACACAATCTTTTGTAATTTAAAATTAAAAATAGTATAATATACTTATATTAAAAATAAATTTTATCAATTTTTATGAGGATTGATTTTCACCGATTTATATGGATTGCACACCGGTGGTACGATAATGAAAAAATGCTGTATTTTCAATAAACAAAGGATATACAAATGATATGATATAAAATCAGTATGAGGGAAAGTAAAACTTTCTTCAGTATAAATTTATTAAAAAGTTTTGTAAGGTTCAAAAGCGATTGAAATGAGGAGGAATTTTGATGAGTAACAGAACAAAGCCGTTACATGGCGTAAAAGTAGTGGAACTGGCTACATTTATTGCAGCAGCTACAACCGGAAGATTCTTAGCGGACCTGGGTGCAGATGTTATTAAAATCGAATCACCAAAGGGAGACCCTTTGAGATACACCGCACCGACGGAAGGAAGACCTTCGGACAAGTGGTCGTTATTCCACGAAAACACAACATGGGAATTGGAAAATGCAAATAAGAGATGTTTATCATTAAACATGAAAGATCCTGAAGGGAAAGAGGCATTCCTTAAGCTTTTAGAAGAAGCGGACATACTTATTACCAACTGGAGAGTTCAGGCTTTGGAAAGAGCCGGTTTGGATTACGAAACGTTGAAAGCTAAATTTCCTAAGTTGGTTTATGGAATGATCACAGGATATGGTGAATTCGGTCCTGATAAAGATCTTCCTGGATTTGACTTCACTGCATTCTTTGCGAGAGGTGGATATTTGGAGACTTTAAGGCAAAAGGGTACAGTTCCTATGAACGTTTGTCCGGGTTTGGGTGATCACAACGTAGGTATGAACTTGGCTGCAGGAGTTCTCGCTGCGCTGTATCACGCTGAAAAGACAGGGGAAGGCGAGAAAGTAGCCACATCTCTGTTTGAAACAGCTGTACACAATATGGGTATGATGGTTCAAGCTGCTCAGTATCCTGAAATTGGAGTACACTATCCTATGAACATTCGAGAAGCGACAAATCCGCTGAATGCCGCTTGGGAAACATCTGATGGAAGATATCTGCAAACTTGCATGCCTGATTATAACGTTGCATTCAAAAAATTTATCACAGCAGTGGGACACCCTGAATTAGCTGAAGATGAAAGATATTATCCCGTATCAAATCTCCATGCAAATAATTTGGGAACACAACTATATGATCTTTTGATGGCAAGTTTTAGAACCAAGACTGCAAAGGAATGGAACAAAATTATCACAGAGGCTGACATCGCCTTTTCTATCGCTCAATCGTGGGAAGAAATGTTGGAAGATCCACAAGCGTGGGATAACGACTGTTTCTACAAGATGACATATGATAACGGCGCTGAAAGAACTCTGGTTAGATTACCGGTAAAATTCGCTGAAATGGGAACTCCTGAGTACAAGAAAGGACCTTTAATCGGGGAACAATCAGAAGATGTGTTGAAGGAATTAGGTTATTCTGAAGAAAAGATAGCTGAATTTAAAGAAAAAGGAATTATATATATAGGAGATCAATAAAGTTTTGGAAACTAAAAAAAATATGAGTAAAGTTTATACGTTAGGAGTAGATATCGGATCTACATCGTCTAAATGTGTGATAATGTCTGATGGTAAAACTATTGAAAGCTCTGCTATTATTGCAAAAGGAGCGGGTACAGACGGTATAGATATCGTGGTAAAAGAGGCTCTCAAAAAAATGAATTTAAAATTCGAGGATTTTGCCGCTATCGTTTCTACCGGATATGGTAGAAACAGCTATGAGAGAGCTGATAAAACGATGAGTGAGCTGAGTTGTCATGCGAAAGGAGGTCACTACATATTTGGAGAAATCAGAACGATTATCGACATAGGGGGACAGGATTCCAAAGTTCTAAAGTTGGATGCAAGCGGGCAGTTGCAAAATTTTGTTATGAATGACAAGTGTGCAGCAGGTACAGGAAGATTTCTGGAAGTTATGTCAAATGTTCTACATGTAAGTTTAGAAGATTTCGGAAAGTATGACGAACAGGCATTGGATAAATTACCGATTTCGTCCACATGTACAGTATTTGCAGAATCGGAAGTGATATCACAACTGGCTCAGGGAAAAGATGTGAAGAGCATCATAAAAGGCATACACCAATCGATTGCGAGCAGAGTGGCAGGTCAGGCAAAGCGAGTTGGAGTGGTGCCAAAAGTTGCTATGACAGGAGGTGTTTCAAGAAACGCAGGCATCGTAAGGGCGCTTGAAAAGGAACTAGATACGAAAATAGAAGTTTCCAGTCAATCACAGTTGGCAGGAGCCATAGGTGCAGCTATATACGCCTATGAGTATTATTTAAAAAATCAAAAATAGAAGAAAGGAAGATGTAGTATGAGCAATGTAGAAGCTAAACCGGTAAGAGCAAAAGATTTGCTTAACGCCATAGTTGCAAACCACTATAAATCTGCATGGGAAGCAAAAAATGCAGGTGAAAAGGTAGGTTGGTGTGCATCAAATTTCCCGCAGGAAATTTTTGAAACTATGGATATCAAAGTAGTTTACCCTGAAAACCAGGCAGCTGCAATTGCTGCCAAGGGTGGTGGAGAAAGAATGTGCGAAACTGCTGAAAACAGTGGATATTCCAATGATATTTGTGCGTATGCGAGAATAAGCCTTGCGTATATGGATGTTAAGGATGCTCCGGAGTTGAATATGCCTCAGCCTGATTTTGTGCTGTGTTGCAACAACATTTGCAACTGCATGATAAAATGGTATGAAAATATCGCTAAAGAGCTTAATATTCCAATGATCCTTATAGATATTCCTTACAATAACGATTACGATGCGGGAGATGACAGAATCGCATATGTGAAAGGACAGTTTGATTATGCAATTAAACAGTTGGAAGAAATCACAGGGAAAAAATGGGATGACAAGAAATTTGAAGAAGTAATGGAAATATCCCAAAGAACAGGTAGAGCGTGGCTGGAAGCTACCAGCATGTCAAGGTATGAACCTTCTCCTTTTAACGGTTTTGACGTATTTAATCATATGGCTGTTGCCGTGTGTGCGAGAGGTAAGAAGGAATCTGCTGAAGCATTTGAAATGCTCATAGAAGAGTTTAAACAAAATGTAAAAGAAGGGAAATCAACTTTCAGAGGAGAAGAAAAGTTTAGAATCCTATTCGAAGGTATTGCTTGCTGGCCTCATTTAAGACATACCTTTACAGAGCTTAAGGAAGCCGGAGTAAATGTAGTAGGTACGGTTTATGCAGATGCTTTCGGATATATCTATGAAAATACCAGAGAGCTGATGCAGGCTTATTGCAGAACTCCTAATGCTATTAGCTTTGAAAGAGCTGTAGATATGAGAATTAAGGCAATTCGAGAAACCAAATGCGACGGTGCTTTAATACATATTAACAGAAGTTGTAAACAATGGTCCGGTATTATGTACGAGATGGAAAGAGAAATTAGAGAAAAAACGGGCATTCCAACAGCTGTGTTTGATGGCGACCAAGCTGATCCTCGTAACTTCTCAGAAGCCCAGTACGATACCAGAGTACAAGGTTTAATCGAAGTTATGTCTGCAAATAAGGAGGGCAAATAAAATGAGCAACATTCTACCTATTTTAAAGAAATTTGACCTAACAAAAGCTGATATAGTGAAAAAATATCAGAAAGATGGAAGAAAGATAATCGGATGTTCGCCATATCATCTGCCGGTTGAACTGGTATATGCATCAGGAATGCGTCCAATGGGTCTTTGGGGTAGCTATGGAGAAATAAGCATGGCAAAAGAGTATTTTCCGGCATTTTATTGTTCTATAGTTCAGAGAATTTTGGAATTGTCTCTAAATGGCACTTTTGACTGTCTATCAGGTATAATGGTTTCAATTCAATGCGACTCGTTAAAGGCACTAGGACAGAATATCAAAAGAACTCTCGGAAAGAATATTCCATATATTCACGTTGCTATGGCACAGCATAGAAAAATTGATGTCGGTGTGGATTTCAACGAAGTTCAGTACAATAAGGTGAAAGCGCAACTTGAGGAAATTTCAGGAAAAAAAATTAAAGATGAAGATATTGAGAAGGCTATTAAACTTTATAATAAATCTAAAATTTTAATGCGAGAATTTGTAAAGTTGGCAGCAAAACATCCAGAAGTTATCACACCTACATGGAGGAGTAAAGTTTTAACTATAGCCAATGCGATGGATAGAGCTGAGTATGTGGAAAATCTTGAGGAATTGAATAATGCCCTCAAAGAAAAAGATGAGGTTCCTTGGAAAGGTTTAAAAATAGTTACAACTGGAATTCTTACAAATTCCTATAGTCTAAATCAAATTTTTGAAGAAAATAAAATGGCTATAGTAGAAGATGAAGTTGCACAGGAATCAAGACAATTCAGAACTCTTGTCGAAGAGAACACGGGGAATCCGATTAGAGCTCTAGCCAAATATTTGGGTGATATAGAGGGAGACTCTATTTTGTTTGATCCTGATAAAAAGAGAACTGATATGCTCATTGAAAAAGTGAAGGAAACCGGAGCAGATGGAATTGTATATGTTCAGGCTAAATTTTGCGATCCGGAGGAATTTGATTATCCGCTTTTCAAAAAAGTTCTTGAAAATGAAGGAATTAAGTTATTGATGATCGAAACAGATCAGCAGATGACAAATTTTGAGCAGGCACGTACATCGTTGCAAACATTTGCAGAGATGCTATAAGTATATTTTAGGAGGACATACATGATTTTTAAAAAAGAACATGAATTGGTGCGTAAGCTGGCTAAGTCTTTCGCAGAAAAAGAAATAGCTCCTATTGCGGAAGAAGTTGATAAAACAGCTGAATTCCCGATGGAACTATATAAAAAAATGGGAGAGGTCGGCTTCTTGGGAGTAAAGACTCCTGTGAAATATGGTGGAAGTGGTGGTGACCACATTTCTTATGTCATCGTAATGGAAGAAATTGCAAAGGCTTCGGGAGTTGCTTCGATTTACATTTCAGGAAACAACTCTTTGTATGCTGCACCGCTGTTAAAATTCGGTTCAGAGGAACAGAAGAAAAAATATTTACCGCTATTGTCCAGCGGAGAGATTGTTTTGGCTTTTGGTCTAACGGAACCGGGGGCGGGATCAGATGCTGCTTCCATTTTAACAACTGCAGTTAAGGATGGTGATGATTACATCTTAAACGGAAGAAAAACATTTATCACTGCAGCACCGTTTTCGGATTATATAATCGTATTCGCTAAAACGAGCCCTAAAGATGGAGTGAAAGGAATAACCGCTTTCATTGTAGATTCCAAACTCAAGGGAGTATCGTTCGGTAAACATGAAGATAAAATGGGCATGATAGGTTGTGCGACATCCGATGTAGTACTGGAAGATGTCAGAGTTTCTTCTGACAACATTTTAGGTCAGGTTGATAAGGGATTTATCAATGCTATGAAAACACTGTCTTTAGGTAGATTGGGTATTTCTGCACAGGCGCTTGGCATAGCAACAGGTGCTATGGAAGAAGCCAAGGAATATGTGAAGACCAGGAAACAGTTTGGAAGAAATCTCGCAGACTTTCAACATACTCAATTTATAATTGCCGAAATGGAAACGAAGTTATGCGCAATGAGACATTTGGTGTACGATGCTGCGTTTAGAATGGATCAGGGAGAAGCCGCTGATAAAGAAGCTTCTATGGCTAAACTCTTCGCCTCAGAAGAAGGAAAGTGGATAGTTGATAAAGCTTTACAGTTACATGGTGGATATGGATATATCAGAGAATATCCAATTGAGAGAATGTATAGGGATATCAGGGTAACTTCTATCTATGAGGGAACCTCTGAAGTACAGAAAATGGTTATCGCAAGGGATGTTCTAAAATAGTATAAATAGTATAGTGTGCTGAAAAGTCGGCATTGAGTTTATATGTTTTATTTCGTTGTCATTTAAGGAGGACTAAAATGATTCGCATTAAAAGTACTATCAAACCCCCTCTGGTAGAAAGGTTTGGAGTCCCGGTTCCGGAAGGTATGGAATTGGAGTTCGTTAATTTTCCTTGCTCAGATGATGAGCTGATTGAAAGTGTTAAAGATGCAGATATTCTCTGGGTAAGTCCCGTAGATGTAATCTCCAAAAAAGTTATAGATAGTATTCCAAATCTAAAACTAATTCAATCTTTAGGTGTAGCTTTTGACAAAATCGATTTAGATGCTGCCAAGGAGAGAGGTGTCTATGTTTGTAACAATAAAGCTGTCAATGCGGCTTCCGTTGCAGAACATTCTGTGGGATTGATGTTATCGGCTTTGAAGAGACTTCCATATGGAGATTCTCGCATTAAAAAAGGGGAATTTGGCGAAGCGATGGACGATTCTCGTAAAGTAGGTCATTTCGAATTGGGAACTAGAACAGTTGGATTGATAGGTCTTGGAGCCATAGGTAAATGTGCTGCTAAATACCTTCATGCATTTGGATCAAATTTGTACTATTATGATGTTATTCAAGCAGATTCTGAATTTGAAAAACAATACGGTCTAAAGTTTGCGACTTTGGATGAATTGTATAAAAATTGTGATATCTTGGCATATTATGTTCCTGTTTTGGATTCAACAAGGGGAATGGTAAACAAAAATACTATAGCCAAGATGAAGAAAGATGTAATTATTATAAATGTATCTAGAGGAGAAATTGTGAACAATGAAGATCTTAGAGATGCATTAAACGACGGAAAAGTAGTTGCGGGTCTGGATGTAATAGCACCTGAACCTCCGGCTGCAGATCATCCGTTGATTACTTTAAATGAGATAGGTAACTCAAGATTGAGCGTTACCCCTCATATCGCCGGTACGACAAACGATGCATTTACGAGAATGTCTCAATGGTCATATGACAACATGGTTAAAGTTGTAGCTGGCGAAACCCCGAATAATGTAGTTAATGGGCTGAAATAATCTTGTTTCAGTTGGTTAAATAAAAAAAAGAGAGGTTTTGACAATGCAAAAGAACAAAACAAAAGACATGTTAGTCGTTGGATTTGCCCTATTTGCAATTTTCTTCGGCGCTGGAAATTTAATTTTTCCATCGTACCTGGGTGCTATGTCAGGTAATGGCTGGGGAATTTCAGCATTAGGATTTCTGATTACGGATCCGGTATTTCCAATCATAGGCGTAGTCGCCACCGCTATGGTGGGTGGCATGGCCGATGACCTGGGCAAAAGAATTTCAAGAAAATTCTCAGTTTTGATAGGAACAGTTTCAATTTTGACAATTGGACCGTTCTTTGCAGTACCTAGAACGGCATCTACAACTCATGAGATTTTCACAGTGCAGGTATTCGGCAACGGTGATAAAGATTCTATTTCACCCTGGATTACTTCAGTGGTATTCTTTGCCGTAACTTTAATCTTAGTAATCAATCCGTCAAAATTCATCGATATCATCGGAAAATTTTTGACACCGGTTTTAATTCTAATTATCGTTGTGGCAATTGTGATGGCAATATTCAAACCTGCCGGGAATGTAGTTGATACCACTTCTTTATTATCAAAGTTGAACGTCGATAATTTATTTAAAAAGGGATTCTCTGATGGTTACCAGACCATGGATGCTCTGGGTTCAGCCCTTATGAGTGGTATTGTAGTAACCGATCTCATCAACAAGGGCTACAAAGAGGAAAAAGAACGCTTTAAAATGACTTGTGGCGTAGGTATCGTTGCGGCTATTCTATTGGCTATCGTATATGGTGGTCTGACCTATGTAGGTGCGACTGTATCCGACCAGTTCAGCTCACAAGTGCTCGCTGATAACAAAGTTGCGATCCTAGTTGGCATCTTCGGAAAGATGTTCGGATCAGTTGGTAAGTATGCAATAGGTCTCGCAGTTACACTAGCTTGTCTCACTACATCTATCGGTCTTGTCGGGACAGCAGGTAACTTCTTCACAAGAGTGTTTCATAAAGAAGATGATAAGAATTTCTACAGGATTATCGTATGTATTTGTACAGGTATCGCGTTCTTCTTATCATTATTTGGAGTACAAAAGTTGATATTGTTCGCCGCTCCGATTCTGCTGGCTATTTATCCGATTTATATGGTATTATTTATCATAACTCTATTTGATAAATGGGTTAAGTACAACTGGGCATACGGCGGCGCAGTAATCGTTGTAGCTTTGATTTCCATACCTTCAGGTATTACAGCTGCATTTGGACTTCAAAAAATGCAACCTCCAGAATTTTTAGGTAATTACATGGGCTTCCTTAGTAAACTACCGCTAAATGACTACGGATTTAACTGGCTGTTGCCTGCAATCTGCGGATTTGTAATCGCTACAATAATCAGTGCTGTCGGCAAAGTGGGCAAGACCAGAGGAGATGTTTAGACCGGGTATCAGTTTAAAATCTATTTCAGTTGAATTATGAGTCAAAAGCATCGCAGTTTATGAAATTATTCCTCAGCCGTCCTCTATATCGATGGCTGGGGTTATAAATGAAAAGAGGGAAAAGATGAATATTAATGAAAAAGTTTATCAGATGGGTGTTGAACCATCAGTAATCAGAGAAATCTTTGCTTTTGGATGTGAAAGAGCTGCTGTCATAGGAGCGGAAAATGTAATGGATTTCAGCATAGGTAATCCTTCAGTTCCGGCACCCAAAGAAGTTCAGGATACTATTATCAGAATAATCAACAATTTACAGCCAAAAGAATATCACAGTTACACTCCGGGTCCAGGAGCACCGGCTACGAGAAAAGCAATTGCCGACAATCTAAATAAGAGGTTCGGTTCAAACCTCGGTCCGGAAGATCTCTATATGACTTGTGGTGCAGCTGCATCCTTGAGCATAGTATTAAAAACTCTTATTGCAAAAGAAACTGATGAAATTGCAGTAGTAATACCGTTCTTCCCGGAATATACCGCATTTATTAAAGCGCAGGGAGGGATTCCTGTACAGATTCAGCCGGCTGAAGATTTAACTTTGGACATTGAAAAACTAAAAGCGGCAATTACACCTAATACCAAAGCTATCATCATAAATTCTCCTAACAATCCGTCAGGAGTTATTTATCCGGAAGCTAACATTAAGGCTGCTTGTGAAGTCCTAAAGGCTAAAGAAGCTGAATACGGTCATCCGATTTACATTATCGCCGATGAGCCTTATAGAGAATTGGTTTACACAGAAGAAAAAGTGGCGTTTATTCCATCAATATACGATAACACTATCATATGCTACTCGTGGTCAAAATCACTTTCTCTACCTGGAGAAAGGATTGGTTACATAGCTGTTCCAAAGTCAGTTGCTGATTACGATTTAATCATTCCTGCGATCAACGGAGCGGGAAGAGTATTAGGTTATGTGTGCGCACCATCTCTATTCCAGCAGGTCGTTAAAGAATGTGTAGATGTGATGCCTGATATTGAACCATATAGAGTAAACAGAGATTTGCTATACAATGCGTTGGTAGAATACGGATACAATGTTGCTAAGCCGTCAGGAGCCTTCTACATGTATATTGAAGCTCCGGACAAGGATGCGGAAGCGTTTTGCGAAAAAGCCAAGCAGCAGGATGTATTGTTGGTTCCCGGAACAGGATTTGGAACACCATCATATATGAGGCTTTCTTATTGCGTGGAAAAATCAAAAGTTGAGAAATGTCTTCCTGTATTTAAAAAGTTAATGGAAGAATATAAATAGGAATTTAGTAAAATTAAATTTCTACAAAGCAGTATGTGATTTGAGAGCAGGCTAGCTACCTGCTCTTTTTGTGCTAAAATAAAATCATTTCATTGTGACATCTCGTGAATCAATTTGCGATAAAATAATTCACTACTGACAAGACAATTGTCTTGTCAGTAGTTTTGTTTTGTGATATCATAGGAGGGCGATTAAAAATATAAACAGCATGTTCTGTTATAGAAAAAAGAAAAGAGGTAAAAATTTAAAATGAACCTACAGGAATTAATGGAATTAAAGCGTGATAAGAATGCGGTAATTCTTGCACACTATTATGTAGACAAAGATGTACAAGCCATTGCTGATTACGTAGGAGATAGCTTTTTCCTAGCGAAAAAAGCGACGACGGTAAAAGAAAATAATATTATAATGGCAGGAGTATATTTCATGGGGGAAACTATGAAAATTTTAAACCCTGAGAAACACGTGTATCTACCTGATATAGAGGCGGATTGTCCCATGGCACATATGATTACCATAGAGGAAATCGAAGACATGCGACATAAATACGATGATCTTGCAGTTGTCTGTTACGTCAATTCCACAGCAGAAATTAAAGCACACTCCGATTATTGTTGTACCTCTGCTAATGTACAGAAAGTTATCAGTGCCGTCAAGGAAAAGAATATTTTCTTTGTGCCCGATGGCAATTTAGGTGCCAATATTAAACATCTATTTCCTGAAAAAAATATCATTTGTCACACGGGGAATTGTCCCGTGCATCATGCAATAACACCTGAAGATGTGAAAATGCTTAAAAATGCCCATCCGGCTGCACCTGTTTTTGCCCATCCGGAGTGTCCACCGGAAATTATGGAGTACGTCGATGTGCAGGGCAGTACAGGTGGAATATTGAAAGCGGTGGAAAAGACCGATGCAGATGAATGTATTATATTGACTGAAACCGGTATTTTATGGGAGTTGAAACGTCGTTTTCCTGAAAAGAAGTTTTATTTTCATGAAATAATCTGTGATGGTATGAAACAAGTTCATATGAAAGATATCGCATCTATTCTGCAGGGTGAAAAAGAAGAAATTTTTGTACCGGAAGATGTTAGCATAAAAGCGAAGAGAGCTTTGGATAACATGCTGGCAGCATGTGCGAATTAGGAGGAATAATATGAAAAAACCGATGTTGAGTTCATTGAATATCGATGACATCCTCAGAGCGGCTCTACGCGAGGACATGAATGGTGAAGATATTTCCACACAAGCGATTCTCGATAGGAGTGCCACAGGTCAAGCTGATCTGATTTGCAAGGAAGAAGGCATTTTAGCAGGTGTGTCAGTATTCAAAAGAGTATTTGAATTGCTAGATGACAATGTAACCTTTGATCTTAATGTGGATGATGGCAGTTTTGTGAAGAAAATGCAGAAGCTGGGAACCATAACAGGTCCTATACATATCCTTTTAAGCGGTGAACGCGTATCTTTGAATTATCTGCAAAGGATGAGCGGTATAGCAACATACACAAAAAAAATGATAGATAGATTGGGAGATGAGAGTGTTCTTTTGGTGGACACCAGGAAAACAACCCCTCTGATGCGTCCCTTTGAAAAATATGCTGTACGCATAGGAGGAGGTGGCAATCATCGATACAATCTGTCAGACGGTGTACTGCTAAAGGATAATCATATAGGAGCAGCCGGTTCCGTGACAGAGGCTGTTAGGCAGGCTCGCTCATATGCTCCATTCGTACGTAAGATTGAAGTTGAGGTAGAGACTATGGAGATGGTTCAAGAAGCTGTAGATGCAAAAGCGGATATCATAATGTTGGACAATATGACAATCGATCAGATCAAAGAAGCCATCGCCTACATTGACGGTCGTGCGATGATAGAACTGTCCGGCAATATAAACATGACAAATATTCATGAATATTGTGGATTAGGTGCGGATATAATTTCAAGCGGAGCACTGACACATTCTGCTACTGTATTGGATTTTTCATTAAAGGGGTTAAAAAAAATTGGATAGCATAAAGAATAATCGACTTGAAAAAATTATAAAAATATTGCAAAATTCCAAATCTCCTGTTTCAGGTACCACGTTAGCAAAAACTTTTGAGGTCTCAAGGCAGGTTATAGTTCAGGACATCAGTCTGCTTCGTGCACAAGATGTTCCAATCGCTTCTACCAATCGAGGATATTATTTTGTCACATCCGATCGACATAAACGTATATTCAAGGTAAATCATAAAGATGAAGATATTGAACGAGAGTTACACATGATAGTGGATATGGGCGGAACGGTAGAGGATGTTTTTGTGTGTCATCGCGTTTATGGTACCATTCGTGCAGATATGAATATAAAGTCAAGAAAAGATGTGGCGGAGTTTTTGAAGGACATTAAAAACAGCGTGAGTTCGCCGTTAATGCACGTAACTAACGATTACCACTTTCATACAGTATCGGCAGATGATGAAGAAACGTTGGATATAATTGAAAAACTATTGGATAGAGAAGGACTTCTGGTTCATGAATAAAGGAGAAAATATGAAATCAATTGCTGTAATCGGATATGGCTCTCTGGGAAAAATTTTGACCTCAGTTATCATAAAACAACTTGCACAAGAATATACGTTAGCAGGTATTTACGACTGTGCTATGGAAGCTGCTACAGTGGAAATAGAGGGAAAAACCGTCAAAATGTTTGCAAATTTCGATGAAATTTTGACTTCTGATGCCGAAATTGTCGTGGAGATTGCCGGAGTAAATGCCGTAAATGAAATGATACTGCCTTTACTGGAGGCAGGAAAAGATGTTGTTATAACTTCGGTAGGTGCATTATCTGATAATGAATTGCTCACAAGCATAACCCAACAAGCTGATATAAACGGATGTAAAGTACATATTACTTCCGGGGCTGTCGGCGGATTTGATATACTTTCAACTATATCACTGATGGGTAACGCCGTCACATCTATTGAAAGTACCAAGGCTCCTAAGAGTTTAAACGGAGCACCGTATCTTAAAGGAAAAGATCTGCCTATTGACAGATGTAAACTCGTATTTGAAGGTAATGCCAGTGAAGCCATAAGAGGATTTCCAAAAAATACCAATGTCGCTGTGGCTACAGGTTTAGCAAGCGGATGTGTGAGTCAGGTCGCCGTACGCGTTATCAGCAATCCTTCAGCTATGGGTAATACTCATCGCATAACCATCGAAAATGATAATGCAAAAGCAGTTGTTGAAGTAACGGCAAAAGCCGACTCGAAAAATCCGAAATCAAGTGTCACTGCTGCATGGAGCGTTGTAGCATTATTAAAAAATTTAGCTAATCCTATACAGTTATTCTAATCAAGAAGAGAAAATAAGCCAAAAGACCGTAACAATTGAGTTACGGTTTAATTTTTATACATGATACAATCATCACAGTGTTATGAGAACAATTTCTGTATATTTGGTAAAAATAATGCATTTGCTAGTGCTTTATGATATAATTTATAAGGTTAAATATAAATCTAGGGAGGAAATAATGGGAAGTATTTCAATTTTTCAAGGCATTATGCTGGGCTTAGTTCAAGGGCTTGGAGAATTTTTACCCATAAGCAGTTCAGGTCATCTCGCTTTGTTGCAATATTTTTTTAATATAACTGGTGATAAGGTTTTATTGTTTGCAGTAATGCTTCACATAGGAACCCTTATATCGGTATTTATCATGTATTGGAAAGACATATGTGCTTTATTCATGGAACTAATAGCTGTTATAAAGGATGTATGCACCGGCAAAGGATTTAATATAAATAAAAACGAAACCAGAAAGTTGGGTTTTTTAATTATAGTCGCTACGATTCCAACGGGAATAATAGGTATTTTCTTTGAAAAGATGTTCACCAAATTCTACGGCTCATTTGTTGCGATAGGATTAGGACTTATATTGACAGGAACCGTTCTTTTTATAGCAGAAAAAATGGGGGGTGGAAGGACAAAGGCAGGGAAGATGAAATATAGAACTTCCGTGTTTGTCGGCATTATGCAGGGAGTTGCAATTGCTCCCGGAGTGTCCAGATCGGGCTCAACTTTGTTCGGTGGTCTTATCGCAGGTTTAAACAGGGAATTTGCCGTAAAATTTGCGTTTTTAATATCGATACCTTCCATTTTAGGATCAGCTGTTTTAGAATTCCCTAAAGCTCTATCACAAGGAATAGATTCTTCCGTATGGCTTCCCATTATTTTAGGTATGATTGTAGCGGCAATTTCGGGTATATTGGCAATAAAATTTATGATTAAACTGGTATCGCAAAAGAGATTATCAGTGTTTTCATTCTACACATTTATACTTGGAAGTATCACTTTGATATATGGTTTGTTCTTCATGTAAATATGCAATGCAGCTTATTTTATATTGTTTTGAGACTATAGAAAAGGAATGTTGTAATGGCTGGAAAGAAGACTTCAAATAGAACTTCTACGAAAAAAGTTAATACAAAGTCTAAAAATTACGGATTGACACAAAATAGAGGGAAAGGTGGTAAATCCGGTAGAAATGATGCCTATATTGAAAACAGAAAGAAGTTGAAAGAAGAAATTGCTGCTGTTATTCTCATTACAGTGGGAGTATTTTTTCTTATTTCTCTCAGTTGGAATTTTACGGGAAACCTCGGTAAAAACATCGCTTTGCTGTTAAAGGGCTGCTTCAGTATATGTGCTTATGTTTTACCGATTTTATTGATACTGTATGGAATAATGATATTTACAGGACACACTAAGCCTATCGGTATAAAAACGATAATTCTATTGATGATAGTCTTTACGTCCATCAACTTGATCAGTGCGGGACAATTTTTAGATTATGGTGGTGTTAGAGGGTATTTTTCTCAAATTTACGCCAACAGTCAAAGGCTTGAAAGCGGTGGTGTACTGGGAATGTACATGGGGGCCGCTATCATAGGACTGGTTGGAAAAATCGGTCTGTACCTATTTTCGATAGTTATTCTTGTCATATCGATTATGCTGATTATAAACAAGCCTTTTTCCAAAGCATATAAAGAAGCTGTAGAGAAGAAAAATGTTATGTCCGAAAAGAGAAGAGAAAAACAGGATGAAAAACTATCAGATGACTATAGAAACGGCTACCGTCAAAAGCATGAAGATCCATTGGATGACTATAGAAATCGCATTGAGGATA
Organism: Eubacterium brachy ATCC 33089; assembly: GCA_000488855.1. Taxonomy (GTDB): domain Bacteria; phylum Bacillota; class Clostridia; order Peptostreptococcales; family Anaerovoracaceae; genus Gallibacter; species Gallibacter brachus. The sequence goes on from KI535284.1 coordinate 130,660, forward strand.
AGAAAAAGAAAAAATCTATTATAAATCTTATGAAAAACGACGAAAATTATGGTGTTATGCCAAATGATATGTCAAAGCAACTATCCATGGGCTTCGAAAGCTCAAGAGAAGGGAAGTATGCCGTACATGGGACAGGTGATGAACAGAAAATTGACAAAAACATGTTTTCGTCAACTGGTCAATCTCTGTCGTTAGGATATAATCCATACGACGGAAACGAAAACAATTTTCCAGGAGAATCTGATTCGAAATTTAGTAAAACTGTAAACGATATGGATGTTGAATTTATTTCTTCAGAGAACAATGGACATACGAGTAAAGAATGTGATGATGTAAAAGGTAGTACTCCTAGATGTGAAAAGTTGGAGAATAACGATTTAGAGAAATATAAAAAGCCGCCTTTGAGTTTGTTGATTACACCTAATAAAACCAATCGAGCCTCAAGAGGTAGCAATAGTCTTCGAACAAATGCGATGTTGCTTGAAGAAACGTTAAAAAGCTTTAATGTTGATGCAAAAGTGATCAATGTTACAAAAGGTTCTTCAGTGACAAGATATGAGATACAGCCTGCTATAGGCGTAAAGGTTGCGAGCATAGTGAGATTGGCAGATGATATCGCTTTGAATTTGAGAGCCAGAAGCATCAGGATAGAAGCTCCTATCCCGGGAAAAGCTGCTGTAGGTATAGAAATAGAAAACGAAACCAGAGAAATGGTGACCATAAAGGAAATTCTCTCGTCTAATCAATTTAAATCACACGACTCAAATTTGGCTTTTGCAGTGGGTAAAGATATAGGTGGATTGCCTGTAATTGCCGATCTTGCCAAAATGCCGCACATGCTAATTGCAGGGGCAACAGGATCGGGGAAAAGCGTATGCATAAATACGATAATAGCCAGTTTACTGTATAAAGCTACGCCTGATGAAGTGAGATTGATTTTAATAGATCCGAAAATGGTAGAACTAGGCAATTACAACGGAATACCTCATCTGTTAATTCCCGTTGTTACAGATAGCAATAAGGCAGCTGCAGCCTTGAATTGGGCAGTGTCCGAGATGACTCAACGATATAAAAAGTTCGCTTCAAAAAATGTAAAAGATTTGAAATCGTACAATCGACTTATGACAAAAAATGGCGATGGTGACATGATAATGCCTAAAATAGTTATAATAATAGATGAATTAGCTGATTTAATGATGGTCGCAAGCAGCCAGGTTGAAGATGCCATTGCCAGATTAGCTCAGCTTGCCAGAGCAGCAGGTATGCATTTGATAGTTGCGACACAAAGACCTTCCGTAGACGTGGTGACAGGTATAATAAAGGCCAATATTCCTTCCAGAATAGCATTTATGGTATCCTCTCAGATTGATTCCAGAACTATTCTCGATATGGCAGGTGCAGAGAAACTGGTAGGTAACGGGGATATGCTGTATAAACCTCAGGATACCGATAAACCTATTAGAGTTCAAGGGCCATACATATCCGATGAAGAAGTTCATAAAATTATCGAATTCGTTAAAAATCAGGGTCTCTCTGAAAATTACGACAATGATGTTGTCAGTCAGGTCGACAAAGGTAATGTTTTGAAAGGTGACAATCAGGGAGACGAACTTCTGGATGATGCGATCAGAATGGTGTTACAGGCAGGCCAGGCATCTGCATCAATGTTGCAGCGAAGGTTCAGAATCGGATATAACAGAGCAGCAAGAATGATAGACACTATGGAAGCACTAGGCATCATCGGACAGCAGGAAGGATCAAAACCGAGAAATGTGACAATGAGCTTGGAAGAGTATGAAAGCTCATTGTCTAAAAATGATGAAAGCGAGAAAATTTAGAATATATGAATATTTATTTTGAAACTTTGGGTTGCCCTAAAAATTTCAATGATACGGAAGTTGCAGAAGGAATATTGGAGAACTGCGGACATCATATAGTCGACAATCCATATGAAGCGGATGCGATAGTAGTCAACACGTGCGGTTTTATAAACGATGCAAAGATAGAGTCAATAGATAAGATCTTTGAAATGTCATCTCATGATGACAAACTGTTAATAGTCAGTGGTTGTCTGTCGCAGAGATATGGTGATGAACTGTTTTCGGAAATGCCCGAGGTAGATCTTCTTATAGGAGTAAATCAATATGAAAATCTACCTGAAATATTGCAAGAGTACAAACCCGGAAACAGAGAAAAGAGAATTTCTCTATATGAAAAAGAACTGAAGAGTGATAAAAGAAAGTTGTCGCATGGGACATATTCGGCTACAATAAAAATCTCAGAAGGTTGCAATAACATGTGCACATACTGTGTAATTCCTAGCATCAGAGGGCCGTATCGTTCCCGCAGTATAGGCGATATTGTAACAGAAGCATCTTCTCTCGTAAAGCGTGGAATAAAAGAATTGATTTTGATAGGACAGGATGTGACAAATTATGGAATCGATATATATGGCAAGTACAATTTGCACGAGCTTTTAGAAGAATTGGTTAAAATAGATGATTTAGTGTGGATAAGGCTTATGTATTGTTACGAAGACAGAATTACCGATGAACTGATTGAAGTTATCAATCGAGAAGAAAAAATATGTAATTATATGGACATTCCTCTTCAACATATATCTGATAATATTCTTGAATCTATGAAAAGACATTCAACAGAAAAAAGCATACGAACTACGCTGAACAAGCTTAGAGAAAAAATTCCCGATATGAGAATAAGAACGACTTTCATAGTTGGTTTTCCGGGAGAGACAGAAGAGGACTTTGATAAGTTATATAACTTTGTCAGAGAATACAAATTTGATAGACTGGGCGTGTTCACATATTCTCAGGAGGAAGATACTCCTGCAGCTTTGATGGATAACCAGATTGATGAAAAGGTGAAAGAACATAGGAAAGATGCTATAATGAATCTGCAGATGCAAATTTCGAATAAAAAAAACAGAGCGCTTATCGGGAAAACCCTGGAAGTCATCGTCGAAGAGAAGGACGTGAACGGGGCGTATATAGGCAGAAGTCGCTACGATGCCCCGGAAATTGATAACGGTGTAATAATAGTGACTGAATCTGACCATGAGCCCGGTGATGTTATAGAAGTTAAAATATATGATGCTTATGATTACGATATTTTGGGAAGGGAGATCTAAAATGAATTTACCTAATAAAATCACAATAATTAGAGTAATTGCAGTTCCGTTCTTTGTCGTGCTATTTAACTTGAATTATGCATTTCCTGCAGCTATATTATTTTGCATAGCATCAGCTACAGACGCTTTAGACGGATATATAGCCAGAAAACGTGGACTTGTTACTAACTTTGGTAAAATCATGGATCCGCTGGCAGATAAGATAATTGTAATCGCAGCCTTTATTCTACTGGTTCAAAGTGGAAAGATTCCGGGTTGGATGATCATAGTGATTCTTGCACGGGAATTTATAGTTGCAGGGCTTAGAACCGTTGCTGCTGTAGATGGAATAGTGATTGCTGCTGGTATATGGGGAAAGTTGAAAACTGCCACTCAGATGTTAGCGATTCCTTTTCTCATTGTAGATAACTGGCCTTTTGAAATGATAGGGATTCCCGTAGATCAAATTCTCCTATGGCTGTGTGTTGCATTGACTGTAATCAGCGGTATAGAATATATTTACAAGAACAGACGAATCTTTCTAAAAGGTGGGATATAAAAATATGAAAGCAGCAATTTTAACCGTTGGTACAGAGATATTATTTGGTCAAATAGAAAACACCAACGCTTCTTATTTATCACGAGAGCTTAATAACTTGGGAATTGATGTTATGTATCACAATACTGTAGGTGATAATCTTAACAGACTCACTGACAATCTTTTACATTTGCTCAAAGAATGTGATTTGATAATCACAACAGGCGGTCTGGGCCCTACCAGAGATGATATAACCAAAGAAGGAGTTTCCATCGCTATAAATAAACCTATGGTGTTGAATGGTGATGTCAAAATTTGGTTGGAAAATAGATTCAAAAAAACAGGTAGAAATATCACCGAAAATAATTACAGACAATGTTATTTTCCTGAAGGTGCCGACATAATGCTCAATGATAACGGAACCGCTCCGGGCATGATAAACACTATCAATTATAACGATGAGAGCAGATATCTCATAACGTTACCGGGACCACCTAGAGAAATGAAACCCATGTTCCAAAGGGATGTGATTCCTTTCATAAAATCGTTGAGTGATGAGCACATAGTTTATGAATTTGTGCGAACTTCCGGAATAGGGGAATCGCTTTTAGAAAGCAAAATTATGGATTTAGTAGATGAGCAAACAGATCCTACAATTGCCACATATGTGACCTACGGTGAAGTATACCTGCGAATAACCTCTAAGCGAAGGACGGCAAAAGAGGCCCATGATTCCGTCACAAAGATGATAGAAATTCTAAAAAGCAGAATCGGACGGTATATCTATTATGTAGGAAATAAAAATATTGAAGAAATAGTAATAGAAAAGTTGAAAGAAAAAAATTTGACCGTTTCGTCTTCCGAATCCTGCACAGGAGGTATGTTCGGCGAAACTATTACGAAGTATCCCGGCTCTTCGGAAGTATTCCAAACGTCATTGGTAACTTACAGCAATGAATCCAAAGCAAATATTTTAGGAGTATCTAAAAAGACTCTGGACTCATATGGAGCCGTGAGTGAAGAAACTGCAGGAGAGATGGCAATTGGTACAAACACAGTATCAAAAAGTCCAATTTGTGTATCAGTCACGGGAATTGCAGGTCCCGGTGGTGGAAGTTCTGATAAACCTGTCGGTACTGTATGTTTCGGTATTTACTACCGGGGACGACTTAATACTTACAAAAAATTATTCAAGGGAGATAGAAATTCCATTAGAAAACAAAGTGTTTTATGGATGTTTAGGTATATATACGAAGTTTTGGGAGAAAAAGATGAGAAGTAAAAAATCGAGAAATAATTCCACAGAGGATTTTTTAGCTGAATACCGAAATATGGAGAGTAATTCAGCCTATGATAAAAGTTACTACAACGACGATCAGTCGCACATTTACAAAGAAAATCCTTACGAGGGAGAGATATCTTCAAAAACCAAAAAGAAAAATAAAAAACGAAAAAAGAGAAGAAAATGGCCTATAATTCTTCTTCTTTTGATATTGCTAATAGCGGCGGGTATTGCAGGAGCATATCTTTATATAGATGAGCAGCTTTCAAAATTTAACTTTGTCGATACCGGAAATACGAATTTCGGGATTGTGGACTCTGTCGACAAATCTTTGGAAGATTATGAAAACATCGCACTGCTGGGCGTTGATGCAAGAGCAGGTGAAGATCCTAATTTGACTAGAACTGATGCGATTATAGTGGCGACTATCAATAAAAAAACCGGAAAGGTAGCCTTGACATCTATTATGAGAGATTCTTTCTTGCAGATGAAAAATAGATCAGGAAAAGATATTTTAGATAAAGCGACTCACGCCCATGCTTTTGGAGGTCCTGTAAATACTGTAACCATGCTGAACAAAGGTCTCGATTTAAATATAAAAAAATTCATGGTATTAAATTGGAATTCTGTTGCCGACATTGTCGATGCTATGGACGGTGTAGAAGTTGATGTTCAGAAAAACGAAATTCGTGATCTGAACATTTGGGGTCCCGAAACGGCTCAAAATACCAAGAGAAAATGGAAACCGATCACAAAGACGGGTGTACAGCGAATTGATGGTGCACAGGCTGCTACTTACTGTAGAATAAGGAAGACTTCCGGCGGAGATCCCGGAAGAACGGGAAGGATGAGGAAGGTCATCATCGCTTTGATTCAGCAAGCTAAAAAGCATCCGACATATATTTCGAAAATGGCTGATAAAGTATTTCCGGAAATAAAAACCAATATGAAGACGGCGGATTTCTTGAAGCTGGCGCCAAAACTTTTGAGTTTCGATATAGAAAAGTCCGTAGGATATCCATCCAATTACTGGGGAGGCATTCTAAACGGAAAATGGTTAGCTGTACCGACCACGTTGGTACAAAATGCGACTAAGCTACATGAGCAGCTATTTAATCAAAAGAACTATACACCTTCAGAACAATTAAAACAGATAAACAACAAAATCATTAAACAAACTAGAATAACTAAGGGAACCGATGTCTCGGAATAGATGTCTGAAATGATAATGATTAAGATATAGTTTACATAATTTTTATTAAATGCAATAGAGATATTGCATTTAATTTTTACCTAAATTCAGTATAATGCCAAAATTCCATACGAAGAACTCAAATCGTAATGTGAAAATCAAAAAATGTAAAACAAAGAGCAAAATTAGCAAACGAATGTTCTTGACAAATAATACTACATGAACTATTATATATTTAGTAAGAACAAAAGTTTATTTTAAGAAAATGGAGAAAAAAATATGGCGAGTAAAAAAGCTTTAACACAAGTCAAAGATATTAGGGAAGGAAAGGATGAGGCATTGAAAGCAGCCTTGGCACAGATACAAAAAGAGTTCGGGCAAGGTTCTATAATGACCTTGGGAGATGATAGGAAGAGAATGAATATAGAAACTATATCGACAGGTTCTATAAGTCTTGATCTAGCAACCGGTATAGGTGGAATTGCAAAAGGAAGAATTGCGGAAATTTACGGTCCGGAATCTTCCGGTAAAACCACTCTAACGTTGCATATAATAGCGGAAGCACAGAAAAATGGTGGTAAGGCAGCGTTTATAGATGCTGAACATGCACTTGATCCCGAATATGCTGAGAATCTGGGAGTTAATATAGATGAGTTAATCGTTTCTCAGCCTGATACGGGTGAACAGGCTCTGGAAATTTGTGAAATGCTCGTCAGATCAGGAGCATTGGACGTCGTTGTTATAGACTCAGTGGCAGCTTTAGTTCCAAAGGCGGAAATTGAGGGTGCTATGGGTGATTCCGTCGTCGGTTTACAGGCGAGACTGATGTCACAGGCTCTGAGAAAATTAGCTGCCATAATTAATAAGTCCAACACTTCCGTAATTTTTATAAATCAGTTGAGAGAAAAAATCGGTATTATGTATGGTTCGCCTGAGGTGACAACAGGTGGTAAAGCACTGAAGTTCTATGCTTCTATGAGATTTGATGTTCGAAGGGTGGAAACGATAAAAAAAGGAGATGAGATGCTTGGAAACAGGGTCAAGGTTAAAATAGTTAAAAATAAGCTTGCACCTCCATTCAAACAAGCCGAATTTGAAATTATGTACGGTGAAGGTATATCTAAAATGGGAGATATAATAGATAGTGCTATAAATGTGAACATAATTGATAAATCAGGTTCATGGTATAGTTTCAAAGGAACAAGGCTTGGTCAGGGAAAGGAAAATGTAAAAGCCTTTTTAAAAGAAAATCCTAAGTTAGCTGATACTATCGAGGGATTATTATTAGATACATTGCATGGAGATGACAACCTTGAAGAAAATGAAAATCAAAAAAATGACAGCCCGGAAAAGAGTGTAGAACAGCTTTTTGAAATAGATGAAGACGGCGTAGTATTGGATTGACAAATCAATAGTTTAAGATTTTAATACCTTCTCAATCAGTTGAAGTTTGAGAGGGTATTTTTTATTCTGTCTAAATTCGCATTATTGTGATTATATACAAAGCAAAATAAAACAAATGTTTATTTTTGTATTGACTCAGAACTTATGTTCTGTTATACTTTTAAATATAAGAGAACATAAGTTTGTTTTAAGGGGTGGAATATGAGAAGTTTAAGTAATATAGTAATACAAAATCGTGAAGATGTATACGATTATACTTTGAGCAAGAATTTGATATCTCGTAACAATCACATATCAAAGCATGAATTTGAAAAAAGCCATTCAGAAAAAAATTCGAATTATGCAGTAGTTAAATCAGCTGATAAATTCAATTGTATGAAGAACGTTAACCGTAAAACTGTAAAACGTAAATATTATCCTAAAAATGGTTTCAAACATAGATTTCTCGCATCTTTGTATATTGTGGTTTTTATGATGTTTTCTATTGTCGCTCTAAATGGATATTTGGGAAATTCCAGTTCTGTCGGCGCAACGACAAATGAATACACCACAGTCACTGTCTCTAAAGGCGATACCATTTGGCAAATTGCCAGTGATTATAAATCTGAAGAATCAAATTTAAGACAAGCAATATATGAAATTTGTAAGATTAATAATATAAATGGTGAAGTATTAAAACCAGGTACGAAATTGAAGATTCCTAAGAGCCTTTAGAATGTGATCAAAATTATTAGCTCATTAAATTTTTATAATATATAATAAGAAATACCGGCTTAATTAAAATCCGGTATTTCTTATTATACGGATTAACATTTTACAGATTATGAATATAGTATGGTATAATGAATATATGTGGATATCTTGAAATATTCTCATGCATTTTGAAAAGATAAATGTGCCGATAATTTGCAAAGGAGATGATGTATATGAATGAAGAAATTTTGAACACAATTTATAGTGCCTCTTTAGAGTTTGGAGAGAATTTCCATAAATCTATACTTGAAATCGTTGAAGAACTTTATCCATATATTTCGGATGAAGAAAAAACTTCCACTGCAAACTATATTGAACAAACAAGAGATTCTATAGAAAGATATTTCTGCAATCAATATGATTGTAAAAATGAAAATGTAGACAGCGAGTTGCGGAAACAAGGTGAAAAATGGATTAAAGATAATTATCCTTGGCTAAATAGTGAAAATGTTAATCGTGCTCTCAGTCAAGGAATGTATTATGCTTGGCGTGGATAAAGTCGTTATCGGATTTAACTATTCCCAAAATTATGATTTTAGGAATAGTTACTTATTGCATAAAGCACATTTCATTTAATTCTCCTATACTGCTAAACCGCCGGTAATCTGCTTCTTCCCTGTTTTACTCGGACGTGTATGTAGTATTTGCAATTAAGTTATCTTTGACTGTCTAAAAATCTTTGTAATATTATAACGGCGGCTTGTTTGTCTATAACCGATTTGCGTTTCTTTCTGCTCACATCGGCTGCAATCAATATTTTTTCCGCCTCCACCGTGGATAATCTCTCATCCTGGAAAACAATCCCTATATGACCAAGCTGCATACTTCTCATTTTGTTTTCAAGCATAGTCTTAAATTGATATACTTTTTCAGTCTGTGGTGTCTCTTTACCATCCAATCGTTTGTTTAATCCAATTACAACTGTATCGCAATCATATTCTCTTATATAACTGATAACTTTGTCACAGTCTTTTCTTATCCCTACTCTCAAAATTGTGTCAATGCCTTGAGCTGTAATGCCCAAAAGATCTGATACTGCTATGCCTATTGTCTTATCTCCTACATCTAATCCAATTATTCTCATAGTATTCCTTTTCACTTATTATAAAATAATAAAAATGCTATCAATTTTTAGATCAGATAACTGTGAAAAGTAACTGTGCAAATTGTAGCATTTTTATATTGAGTATTATTTTTTATTCAAGAAAGCTCTAACAAGCTCTTCTGTCAATTCGTCTCTGTCTAATTGACGAATCAGATTTCTGGCATCATGATGACTCGTTATATAAGAAGGATCTCCTGATAATATAAAACCTACTATCTGATCAACAGGGTTGTATCCTCTTTCTTCCAAAGCATCATAAACTATAGATAAGATTTCAAAAGTTGTTTTGTCTCTTTCACTATTTGCAGTACCAAACATAATCGTGTTCTTATTTTCCATAACAATCCTCCTAGCGTAATATATTTTAAAGGCACATTTTTTAATGTGTTATATAAGATTTTGTTCAGCTTTGGACATCCCGACAGTACGATTCCTTCAACATGTACTCTACAATAGTATGTCCTTGTGCAACCACTCAATACAATTGCTTATTGATCTTAAATATCTGACATCGATGCCTTATTTTTTTATAAACGCATCCCGCACTTATATTATAGCATATTTGATACTGCTGTAAATATCTCATCAGATTTTTCAATTAACTTTATACCTGCTTGTGCCATTTCAGGTTTGCCTCCGCCTCTGCCATCGGCAATCTTGGCAACTTCTTTAATAATGTTTCCGGCACTGTAACCTTTTGCTACCAAATTTTTAGAAATGGCAATTATTAGAGTGTTTTTATTTTCAAAACTGCTCGTAAATACGAGTATCACATTTTCATGCTTATCTCTTAAATTATCACAAATTTCTTTGACAGAAGAAACATCTGAACCATTAAATCTATGGCAAATCAAATCAACTCCATTGATAGTTTTCTTTTTATCCAAAAGGTCGTCTGCAACTTTCGCTCTGGATTTACTTTCTATTTCTTCTATTTTATTTTGAAGCTCTTTCACTTGAATTAAATTGGCATTGATTTTATTTTCAAGTTCAAAATCAGTAGTCTTCATAATTTTAGCCGCATTTGTAACTATGTCATCTCGGGAATTCAAATATTCCCTAAGAGCTTTACCTGTAATCGCTTCAATCCTTCTTATACCTGCCGAAATACCCTTTTCTGATAATATTTTAAATCCTCCGATTTGACCTGAATTTGATACGTGAATTCCTCCGCACAGTTCTTTGCTATAGTCTCCAATGGAAACCACCCTTACGGTATCTCCATACTTGTCCTCAAATAAGCCTATTGCACCGCTTTTTTCGGCATCTGATAAAGACATTATATCAGATGTCACGGGAAGGAATTCATCAATTTTTTCATTTACCTTTTTTTCTATAATTGCGATTTGCTCCTTTGTTAAACTCTCAAAGTGAGAAAAGTCGAATCTCAGATTTTGACTATCTACATGGGAACCCGCTTGACTTACGTGTTCTCCCAACAATTCTCTCAGCGATTTATGAAGCAAGTGAGTGCAAGAATGATTCCTAGCGCTGTTATTCTTGTGTATGATATCCACTTTTGTTGTTACAATATCCTCAATGGACACTTCTCCATTTTGAATTTTACCTACGTGAACATAGCTATTGTTAACCTTGTATACATCGCTAATTACAATCTCTAGTCCTTTTTTTGATACTATATTACCGATATCGCTGACTTGTCCTCCACCTTTTGCGTAAAACACAGTCCTATCAAGAACTAAATTAATTTGCATTCCTTTGTGAGCAGTCGACAGCTCCCGTATTTTACCATCTTCTACAGAGAAAATCGAAATTACTTTACTTTCACATTCATTTAACTCATATCCTAAAAATTCAGTAGACAAATTATTTAAAAATTCGAGATTGTTCTCTTTCCAACCGAAATCTTTTTTATTGGCATCAGATTTACCTAAAGATTTTTGAATTTTCATGTATCTATCAAATTCATCTTTATTTACATCAAAGCCCTGTTCAAGCAATATCTCTTTGGTTATTTCAAATGGAAAACCATAGGTATCGTGCAATTTAAATGCCTTCTCACCATCCAATAACCTTTCGTTTCTCATCTTCATATCGTTTATATACTCATCTATAATAGTTAATCCCTGATTTAAGGTTTTAATAAATTTTTCTTCTTCCTGAGATATAATCTTTTTGATGAATATTTCCTGCTCGCCTAATTCAGGATATGCTTTTTCTGAGCTTTCAACTACCTTATCTACCAATTTTGATAAGAACTCGCCGGAGATTCCCAGCTTTCTGCCGTGTCTATAAGCTCTTCTTATAAGTCTACGTAAGACGTATCCCCTTCCCTCATTAGAAGGCATAATTCCATCGCTTATCATAAAAGTAGCCGCCCTTATGTGATCCGTTATAATGCGAATAGAAACGTCGTTTGGATCTACACCGTTTTTATATTCCATGCATGCAATTTTGCAAATCTCATTTAAAACGAGTCTAATGGTATCAATATCAAAAATGCTGTCCGTTTCCTGCATAATACATGATATTCTCTCAAGCCCCATTCCCGTATCAATATTCGGATGGGCCAAATTCTCATATGTTCCATCTTCTTTTTTATTAAACTGTGTAAAAACGTGATTCCAAAATTCAATATACCTGTCACAATCGCATCCTGGCTTGCAGTCAGGATCATCGCATCCGTATTTTTCACCGCGATCAAAGTAAATTTCAGAACAAGGACCACAGGGTCCTGTGCCTATCTCCCAAAAGTTATCGTCTTTTCCCAACTTTACAATTTTATTTTCAGGAAAACCAATGCTATTCTTCCAGATGTGATATGCTTCTTCATCTTCTTCATATACAGTAACCCAGAGTTTTTCCTCCGGCAAGTGTAAAACTTTCGTCAAAAATTCCCATCCCCATGTTATAGATTCTTTTTTAAAATAGTCACCAAAAGAAAATGAGCCTAACATTTCAAAAAAAGTACCATGTCTTGAAGTGATTCCAACGTTATCTATATCATCTGTTCTAATGCATTTTTGACATGTCACCATTCTGGGTGCAGGAGGTTTTTCAATTCCTGCAAAGTATGCCTTGAGCGGTGCCATACCTGAATTTATTATAAGCAAACTCTTATCGCTCTTTGGGATAAGAGAAAACGATTGTCTTCTAAAATGCTCTTTGCTCTCATAAAAATTTAAAAATAAATCTCTAATTTCATTTAAACCTAATTTTTTCATATATTTCGCACTTCTCCTGTTTAACATATCTTTTACTCGACTATTTATTATATCATATTTAAATTTATAAAACGTCATTTTACACATGATATACTTAAAATTCAGAATATTTTTCATCCAAACACATTTGAATCATTCGATAAATCCACCACCTATGACTTCGTCATCGCAATATAGAACTGCTGACTGTCCGGGAGCCGGAGCTCTCTGTTTTTGGTTAAATTCAATGATGATATGGTCGTCTGTAAATTCTCGTATTCGGCAAAATGCTGAAGCAGCTTTATACCTTATCTTACATCTGAGAACCTCTTTTGAAAACACTTCAGGGAATGTTTTGCTGTTTGAACTCTGAAAATAGCAATTTGAAATTTTGATCGTGTCGGTAAATAAATCAGTATTTTCACCGATTACGATTTCATTGGCTCCGCTGTTTATCCCAGTGACAAATGCCGGTTTGCCGATGGTAATCCCTAGACCTCTTCGCTGTCCAACTGTGTAATGTACAATACCTTTATGAGTTCCCAGCACTCTCCCTGTAGAATCTACAAAATTGCCTTCCTTAGAATCTACGCCTCTCTCCTTTAAATAATCCGTATACGACTTTTCATCAGTAATAAAACATATCTCCTGACTATCTTTTGCATCAGCGTTAGACAAATTGTGATTTCTAACGAAATTTCTTATTACATCTTTGTTCTCAACTTCTCCGAGTGGTAAAATCAGCCGCATTATATAACATTCAGGAAGCCTGTACAGCATATATGATTGATCTTTTTTTTCATTTTCACCCATGCAGATTACATGACAATTTTGTTTTTGACTGTACATAGCTTTCGCATAGTGTCCTGTTGCTATGTAATGAGCATTTTCACTGTTTGCGACATCTATCAAAGTTTTAAATTTGATATTGGGATTACATATTATGCACGGATTCGGAGTTCTTCCCTTTGTATATTCCAGCAAAAAATTATTTATTACACATTCTTCAAAATCATCACTTACATCTACGGTATGCAATTTTATTCCCAGTTCATCAGCGATATCTTGTGCTTTTTTTCTAGATTTTTCTTCTATGCGCTTATCTTGCTTGTGAACGTTAAAATACAGTCCGATGACTTCTAAACCTTTTGATTTTAACAGTAAAGCGGCAGCTGTACTATCTACGCCACCGCTTAAACCTAAAACAACTTTTTTGTAATCTAAGTTATTTTTTGAATTCATTATTCGTCTCCAATATCGTGATGATCATCTTCTTCCGCATTCGGATCAAACCCTTCCAAACCTGCATAGGTTTTATTATGCTTTTGTGCATAATCATATATAGCCGCTTTGATGGCGTGATCTGCCAAAACAGAACAGTGAATTTTTACCGGTGGAAGTCCACCAAGCTCATTTATAATCTGCTTATTGGAAATTTCCAGTGCATCATCGATCGTTTTTCCTATGATCATATCTGTTGCCACAGAAGACGATGCAATGGCAGAGCCACATCCGAAAGTTTTAAATTTAGCATCAGTTATCACATCATTTTCAACTTTGATGGTAATTTGCATCATATCTCCGCAAACCGGACTTCCATAGGTACCTATTCCATCCGGATTTTCAATTTCCCCCACATTCTGCGGATCTGTAAAGTGCTTCATTACTATATCATTATACATTGCCATAATTATTTCCATCCTTTCTCACTGGTAATCGGAGAAAATCTCCTTAATTTTTCTACAATTTCTACGAGTTTTTCTACAACATAGTCAATATCTTCTTTCGTAGTAAAGTCGCCAACTGTTAATCTCAATGTTCCATGAATTATCTCCGCAGGTATCCCCATTGCAGTTAACACATGGGAAGGTGTCAGCGATTTCGAAGAACATGCAGATCCTGTAGACACTGCAATCCCAGCCATATCGAGTAAAATCAACATCGACTCCCCTTCGATATATTCAAAAGTAATATTCGCATTCCCCGGATGTCTGCTTTTTACAGAACCATTTACAATAGTATGAGGAATTTTGCTTGTAATCTCACTTATTAAATAATCTCTCAACTTGGAAATCTTTTCTATGTGCTCATCTAAAGATTCCATAGCAAGTTCTGCTGCTTTGCCGAATCCAACAATTCCGGCGAGATTTTCAGTTCCTGCTCTTCTTTTCATTTCTTGAGCCCCGCCATGAACGAAATTGCTAATCTTAGTTCCTTTCTTTATATATAAAGCTCCTATGCCCTTTGGACCATAAATTTTGTGACCGGACATAGACATTAAATCTATTCCTAAATCTTTAACGTCTATCGGCACATTGCCCACAGCTTGAACTGCGTCTACATGGAATGTAACGCCGTGTTTTTTTACAATTTCAGCTATTTTTTTTATCGGCTGAATAGTGCCCACTTCATTGTTCGCAAACATTACAGAAATTAAAACGGTTTTATCCGTAATAGAATTCTCAAGTTGCTCCAAATTTACGAAGCCCTCATGATCAACATCCAAATAAGTCACCTCGACGCCTCGTTTAGCGAGATACTCTGCAGTATGTAAAATTGCATGATGCTCAATTTTTGTTGTAATCATATGATTTCCCTTAGTTTTTAAAGCATCTATCACACCTTCCAAAGCCCAGTTATCAGATTCCGAACCGCCTGCAGTAAAAAATATCTCGTTTACATTTGCATTTATAAGTTTTGCAACCCTTTCCCTTGCTCGATCCACCGCAAATTTTGACTCTTGTGCGATCGAATAAAGACTGGAAGGATTTCCAAAGTGTTCTGAGAAATATGGCAGCATCTCATCCAAAACTTCTTTCTTTACGGGAGTTGTTGCCGAATAATCTAGATATACATTCTTCATAATCATCTACCTCTTTTCTTCACAAGATACTTATACCTTGAAATACTCTTTTAAAACAATAATTGAATTAAACTTTAATTTATTCATCTATTTGTTGTTTTTATTAGCAAGTTCATCTATTTCCTCTTGCGAAAGATCTTCAACGAATTTTATTTTGGAGAGATGTCCCTTCACATTATTACGAATGCTCTTCAGGTATTCCCTTCTCAACATTTCTCTTTCCGCAACTTCATCTTCCGTGAGACCTTCAGCTTTGTTTTTAGCTGCTAATTGATTTATTCTCTCTACAGTTTCTTTGCTTACCATAGAACCTCCTCAACTCAACTATACATTTAACTATATAATTATACCGTGAAAAAGCATAAATTTCAAGGAGTATAAAATTTGAATGAACAATAAAATGTTTACGTACTTTAGATACCACGAAACACATATATTTAAAACCAAATTTATTTATGTACATATACACTAACTTAAATTATATGTCTTTATATATCTTTCAAATCTGAAAACGCGATTGAAAATAGTAATTTTCAGTCTATCGATTGACTATTAGGCGAAGTAAAATCTCATAAAATTAATGCAACCACATATTTTACAATATGCAGTTGCACTAAAATGTTATAAATATATATTTTAAGAAGAGTTGACATAAATTGGTAATTAGCACAATTATTACCTTTTCGCTCTATTAGATTTTTTATCTCGCATCTCTAAAACAGCGAACCTAAAAATCTTATTCATAATATCAACGCTGAGAATGCAATCTCTACACAAGATTTTATCTTCAAATCTCAACTCATATCCGATTATATCGTAAGATAATTTTTTATTTTTTCATAAGTCTTTTCACCTATTCCATCAACTTTTTTCAAGTCTTCAATTTTTTTAAATGGACCGTTTTTTTCTCTGTAGTTCAATATTTTTTCGGACATAGATGGTCCTATACCCTTCACCGTTCTCAGCTCGTCATCTGTAGCGCTATTTATGTTTACTTTTTTCCCGCTCTTTCCTGTTACGCTACCACTTTTATTCTCATAATTTGTTTCACCCTTTTTAGGAATGTAAATTTTTTGTCCATCTCTTAAAACTTCAGCTCTATTAATTTTCGTAGTATCAGCATTCTTACTCAATCCGCCGGCCGCTTTAATTGCATCATCCAATCGTGATTTTCCGGGTAACTCTACCATTGTAGGTTTTTCAACCGCTCCGTCAATATCAACAATGATAGACTCGTCTTTCGTTTCATCGGGTAAATCGTCTTTAGTGTTCTCATTTGCCTTCTCACCCTGTTTCTCAGATATGGCCTTTGTAATCGCACTTTCTTTTTTATTATGTACAATGATAAAACTTGTCAACACTATGCAAAATAACAGCGTTATGACAATTATTTTTTTCTTGTGCTCTCCCAAATTATAACGAAATATGAAATCTTTAATTTTATCTGATATCCTTTTAAAACAATAATTAAATTTCTTTTTCATAATCTTCTTCTCCTCTGTGGATAATATACTATTCCAAATCATCTACCGAGTCAATAAGAAATTCACAACGCATTTTTTTATTAAAAAACGCATAATCTCAACGCTGTATCTCATTTGCAATGAATATGATTTTTTATTTTTTTCTATTTTATTAAAAAAATTCACATAAAACTATTTACAAAACAAATTTAATGTAAACATAACATCAAATTTATTCTTCACTGCAATCAAAGCAGGCCAATTAAATACATTTATATCAGTAATTGCAAAAAAATAAACCTGTTTCAAAATTTATGAAATCTCTAATTTAAAAGGTGTAATGTGATTTCAAATTCAATCTAAAACAGGGTGAACTTTAATATTAAATTTTAATTTAATCTGTGTTGATTTCGTCAGACTCACCTACTTTGACCGTGCATGGGTCTTTATGAGTGCATCGACAGTTATACCCATTACTTTCTCTAATTCTTTAACGTAATTTTCCATTTCAAGTTTAACGATATCCATATGAGGCAGAAACTCCTTTCTTCCCATTTTTGCAGCCTTAGTTTTAATATATTCCATTCTCTTGGCTATACCTACAAATTCATCTTCCAGTGTAGTTCTATCTGCAATACACAATATGTCAATTTCAGAAATTTTAGATATATCGTTAAATTTGCTGTAGGTCGTGTGCTGTCTTACAATCGTAGCAACATCATCATAACCTAATTCCTGCAAATAGTCTGCTCCAACTTCCTCGTGATTTTCATGTACCCTTGCAATGTCGTGAAGCATGGCACTGTAAAGCAACAATTCAATGTTAATTTTTGAATCTATTTTATTACTTTCGTTTAAACGGTTTCCTATTGCTGTAGCTACTTCACATACAGCCTTGCAGTGCTCTATAACGTGAGAAGGTGTACCGAATTTACATAAAATTCTTTCACATTCTTCTTTCATAGCTGAAATATTGTTGTTTTTATTCATGACTAAAACTCATCTATATACTCAAATTCGAAATCTCGGATACATACAGTATCGCCTTCTTTCAGTCCCATACTCTTCAATTTATCAATGGCTCCACTTTTTTCTATGTATTTATATAAATATCTCACTGAACCAATATCGTTAAAATTAGTCGAATTAAAGATTTTAGTCAATTGTTTACCCTCAATTACATATTTGTGATTATCTCTTCTAACTTCGACTTTTCTGTAATTATCATCGGTATCTTCTCTTTCGAAATCAAATGTTTCCATAATTTCTTCCATGGAAGTATTTTCAACTTCTGCAAGAATCTTAGCCGCATATGCCATAAGCTCGGGAACTCCAAGATTTATAGGTGCTGAAATGGGAAAAACTGCATAGCCCTGATTTTCAGCATATTCTTTAAATAACTCATATCCACTATTGTTATCTTCTATCAAATCAATTTTATTTGCAGCCACGATTTGTGGCTTATTCGCCAATACGTTGGAATAGGCTCTCAACTCCTTGTTAATAGTTTCAAAATCCTCTATAGGATCTCTTCCCTCACTTCCTGATATATCCACAACATGGATTATAATCTTAGTTCTTTCTATGTGCTTTAAAAATTTAAATCCCATGCCGGCTCCCTGATGAGCACCTTCGATTATACCTGCAATATCTGCAAGCACAAAACTTGTATTGGAAACTTCCACTACTCCTAGATTAGGTTCAATAGTAGTGAAGTGATAATTTGCAATTTTAGGTTTTGCTTTTGACGAGGTGCTTAAAAGAGAAGATTTACCAACATTTGGAAATCCAACTAAACCTACATCTGCGATTAACTTTAATTCAAGAATTACATTTCTCTCTTTGGCAACGCCTCCGGCTTCAGCAAAATTCGGAGCCTGTCTGATGGAACTTTTGAAATGCACATTTCCCTTACCACCTTTACCGCCTTTTGCCGCAACAAAGCTATCTCCATGATTTATCAAATCTTTCATCAAAGCTCCACTTTCTTCGTCTATTATCATGGTTCCCGGTGGCACCTTTATTATGAGATCTGCCCCTTTTTTACCGAATCGCTTCTTTTTCATACCATTTTGTCCGTTTTCGGCTTGATATTTTCTTTTATACCTAAAATCCATTAAGGTTCTGAGACTGTTATCCGCTTTGAAAACTACATCTCCACCCTTGCCTCCATCACCGCCATCAGGTCCTCCTTCCGGAACGTACGGTTCTCTTCTGAAGGTGACAGCTCCATCTCCACCCTTGCCTGAACGAATATTTATTTTTGCTCTATCTACAAACATAATATTTCTCCTAAAATACAACAAAGCCCCTTTGACAGGGGCTGGTAAATCTATGCTTCTTTTGGATATACACTCACTTGCTTCTTATTTTTTCCGGCTCTTTCAAACTTAACGGCTCCGTCTATTTTAGCGAATAGAGTGTCATCACCGCCTTTGCCTACGTTGTTACCAGGATGAATTTTAGTTCCTCTCTGTCTAACAATGATGCTGCCAGCACTAACATACTGTCCATCTCCTGTTTTAACTCCAAGACGTTTACTTTGACTGTCTCTACCGTTCTTAGAGCTACCTACTCCTTTTTTACTTGCCATCTGGATTACACCTCCTTATATAATAGGTAATTACTTCAAATTCTCATTAATTGTGTCTAAAATGACCTGTTTTGTCGCTTTTACATCTACTTCAACATTATGTTCTTTTGCAAATGCAATCAGTTCATCTTTCTTCATCGAAAGAGAAGGACTTTTCACTGCTTCACTTTTTTCTACAGATTTTTTTTCAGTTCTCACTTCTGCTTTTGTAGAACTGCCATCTTTGCCAATCCCCGTAATTTGAATCGTCGTAAACGGCTGTCTATGTCCTTGTTTTTTTCTGTAATCCTTTTTAGCCTTATATTTGAAAATGATTACCTTTTTACCTTTTCCATTTTCGACTACTTGACCGTATACTTTAGCGTCTACATAGGGCGTTCCAACAGATAAGTCAGTACCTTCACCGCAAACTAATACTCTGTCAAATTCAACTTTTGCACCGACCTCTAAATTCAATTTTTCTGCAACGATTACATCGCCTTCCTGTACTCTGTACTGTTTTCCACCAGTCTCAATTATTGCGTACATTTTTTCCTCCTCGTACCAATCTCGCCATCAAGGTAATTTTCACCTGATTGAAAATTTTCAAACCTTTCCTGTGCGGCTTACAGTGTTAGATTCTAACATAAAACTATTATAAAGTCAATAATTCTGCTGAAACGGTTTTAATTCTTCCGGAATAATCAAGTTTCTTTGACTTCAACATTAAATTCAGTAAATGTTACGTACAAAAACACTATGTGCAAATTCCATATTTATATTACATGTCATGAACTTACAACATGTGCATCACAATGTAAAAGCACAGTTGCTAGAGATGTAGCGACTGTGCTTCATTACTAAGTATTAATGTATGTCAAAATTAAAAATCAGTTCATACAATTTCTTATTTCATCGGTCTCCACTTGGATTCTGATATTGTCAAGAGCGGTAGAAACAAGATTATCAACAGCTGTTTCAGTGAAAAACGCAAAGTGACCTGTTAAAACTACGTTTTCCATGTTCATAAGTTTTTCAACTTCCGTATCTTTAATGTTGTTTACATCTATTTTCTGATTTACATAAATAGTTTCGCATTCTAATACATCTATTCCTGCACCGGACAAGTTACCTGATTCTAGTGCATCAATTACATCCTCGATATTAACTAAAGCACCTCTACCTGTGTTAATTAAAATTGCTCCTTTTTTCATCATATCGATTTTTTCCTTATCGATCAGATGATAAGTTTCATCATTGAGCGGTAAATGCAAAGATACTACGTCAGATTCCTTTAGAAGCTCCTCAACTGTGTCTTTATATTCCAAAACACCTTCTGCATCAGGATTTCTAAATTTATCATAACCGATAATTTTAGCTCCTAATCCTTTGAATAGTTGAGCTGTAGTCAGACCGATTTTACCAGTACCAATAATACCTACTGTACAACTTCTGATTTCTCTTGAAATAAGTTCTTTGTTCCAACTGAAATCACCTTTTGACATGGCATTTCTGATTCTGTTTACATTTCTTAAAAGCTGCATTGTATGTGATACTGCAAGCTCAGCAATTGCATTTGGTGAATATCTAGGAACGTTTGTAATCGCAATTTCTCTTTCTCTAGCCATATCCAATCCAAACATATCAACTCCCGCTGTTCTCGAAGCAATCTGTTTAATGCCGAACTCTTTTAGCTTGTCAAAGACCGCTTCATCCTTTACAGGAATTACCTGCTGTGTAGTAACTCCATCAAACCCTTTAGCTCTCTCTATGGTTTCCGGAGTGATTAAATCTTTGTCTAACACAACTTCTATATCATTATCTTTTGCCCATTTTACAAATGCCTTTTCTTCATACGGCTGAACATTAAACGCAAGAATTCTCATATTTCCCTCCTTAGATACATCGCACTCATCTTCTTAAAGTGCAATACTATAAACCCCACTGCCTTCAAAATGAGAAGGCAGTAAAGTTTAACACTGTAAATATTTTACAAAATCGACTATTTTGTCACTGCGTCAATTTCACTGATAATCTCAGGAATTACCTTGTACAAATCTCCAACGATACCATAGTCTGCCACGCTGAATATAGGCGCATCAGGATCTTTGTTGATGGCAACGATAATGCTTGATTCCTTCATACCTGCCAGATGTTGAATAGCTCCAGAGATACCACAAGCGATGTACAGATTAGGCTTAACAGTTGTGCCTGTCTGACCAACTTGATGACTCTTATCAATCCATCCTGCATCTACAGCAGCTCTTGATGAGCCTACAACACCACCTAATTTATCTGCCAATTCTTCAATCAGCTTGAAGCCATCTGCATTCTGCAATCCTAAACCACCTGAAACTATTATGTTTGCATCTGTCAAGGAAACCTTTTCAACGGCATGTTTAACTATTTCGATGATCTTTGTTCTGATATCTGATTCTTTGATATCGTATTTCAAAGGCACTATATTACCTTTATTGTCATCGTTTCTAACCGCCTTATCCATAACCCCCGGTCTTACTGTAGACATCTGAGGTCTGGCATCCGGACATATGATTGTAGCCATGATGTTTCCACCAAAGGCAGGTCTTGTCTGTTTAATCTTTCCATCTTCCGGATCAATTTCAAGCTTTGTACAGTCTGCAGTTAGACCTGTATTAAGTCTTGAAGCAATCCTTGGAGCTAAGTCTCTGCCGATGTTCGTCGCACCGATTAAAACGATCTCAGGTTTGATTTCGTTAACGGCATCAACTATTACCTTTGTGTATCCGTCCGTTGTGAAATTTTCCAACAATGGGTCATCAGCAACATAAACTGTCTCTGCGCCATATGCAATCAATTCTTCAGCTAAACCGTTTACATCCTTACCAAGTAAGATTGCATTTAGCTTAATTCCTTTGGTGTCAGCAAGTTTTCTACCTTCACCTAGTAGTTCTATAACAACCGGAGTAATTTTACCTTGTCTCTGCTCAGCAAATACCCAAATGTCTTTGTACTGATTTATATCTTGTCTTTCCATAATATATTTCTCCCTCAAGTTCCTAAATTATATGTGCATCTTTAAATTCACCGACTAACTTACTAGCAACTTCTTTTTCAGAGCCTTCCAAGATTATTCCGCCACCCTTTACTTCCGGTGTGAAAGATCTAAATACTCTTGTCGGAGAAGCTTTCAAACCAACCTGTGTAGTGTCGATGTCAACATCGTTAATTGTAAGAATTTTAACTTCTTTTTTATAAACTTCAAAAATCTTATCAATATACATATGTCTAGGTTCATTTAATTCTTTAACAGCAGTTAATAAGATTGGCAATTCAGCCTCTATGATTTCATAACCATCCTCTAATTGTCTCTGAACCTTAACCTTATTACCTTCCAATTCCATACCTTCAACATAAGTGACTTGAGGAATATCCAACTTTTCAGAAATTTGAGGCCCAACTTGAGCAGTATCTCCGTCTATAGCCTGTCTGCCAGCGAGAATTATATCGTATTTTCCGATTTTTTTGATTGCTGCAGCTAGTGCATTTGATGTTGCCCATGTGTCAGAACCGCCGAATGCTCTGTCAGTTAACAATACCGCTTCATCAGCACCCATTGCCAAACATTCTCTAAGCATCACATCTGCCTGCGGAGGACCCATTGATAAAACTGTAACTGTAACGTCATCATATTTATCCTTTAGTTGCAATGCCTGTTCTAGAGCATTAGCATCATCAGGATTCAATATACTCGGAACACCCTCTCTTATAAGAGTGTTTGTTTCTTTGTCGATTCTAACTTCTGTAGTATCTGGTACTTGTTTTACGCATACTATAATTTTCAACTTTCACACCACCTTCTATTTTAAAATATTTCCTGCAATTACTATCTGTTGTACTTGAGAAGTACCTTCGTATATAGGGAGAATTCTCGCATCACGGAAGATTCTCTCTATTCTATAATCTTTAACAAAGCCATAACCACCATGAAGTTGCAATGATTTATAAGCTACTTCATTTGCAACTTCTGCAGCATAGTATTTTGCCATAGATGATGTTAAGCTAGGATCTTGTCCATTATCCTTTTGCTGAGCTGCTTGATATACTAACAGTCTTGCAGCTTCGACTTTTGTAGCCATGTCAGCAATTGTGAACTGAGTGTTTTGGAACTTAGACAGAGTCTTTCCGAACTGAACTCTTTCCTGAGTATATTTAATAGCTTCATCGAGCGCACTCTGTGCAACACCAACAGCCTGAGCTGCTACGCCGATTCTGCCACTTGATAGAGTGTTCATCATTACTTTAAATCCTTTTCCAAGCCCACCTAATAGATTTTCCTTTGGAACTTTAACGTTTTCAAAGATAAGATCAGATGTTCTGGTACCTCTAATTCCCATCTTATCTTCATGGGCACCATGAGAAAATCCTTCCCACTTTGACTCAACGATAAATGTAGAGATTCCTTTTGTACCTTTACCTTTTTCAGTAACCGCTGTAACTATTGCAAAGTCACATGTAGGTCCATTCGTAATCCAACATTTTCTACCGTTTAAAATATAGTGATCTCCGTCTAGAACTGCTGTTGTCTGAGTTGCTCCGGCATCGGAACCTGCACCAGGTTCAGTTAGACCGAACGCTCCGACAAACTTACCTTCAGCCAGAGGTCTTAGGTACTTTTCTTTCTGCTCAGAAGTACCGAAGTTTATCAACGGTAATGCTACCAATGTCGCTCCGGCAGTTAGGATAGTACCACAAGACATGTCCGCTCTTGAAAGTTCTTCCATGATGATTACATACGAAACGTAATCTACACCTGCTCCGCCGTATTCCTTTGGAACTATTGGACAAGAGAACTTGTATCTGGCTAATTTATCCACAAACTCCTGTGGCATTTCCAGACCCTCTCTGTCCATTTTTTCAGCTAAATCAGTTTCGTACAGTTCACGTTGACAGAAATCTGTAATAGATTTTCTCACTAATTCGTGCTCTTTGTTAAATATCATTTTTACCTCCACTTATAATGATTTATGCGATAATGTCTGCAAACGTTTGAATCTTAGTTCTAATTTGCTCGACATTAACTGACTGTTGTTCAACTTCAATGTAAAGTTCTGGTATTCCTGCTTGTTCCAAATCTTTTTTAACTATAGGATAGTCGTATTCTTCCGGATCACAAAACTTCATCAATGCATAAATTACACCGTCTATGCCCAGTCTCTGAGCATCTTCCGCTATCATTTTTCCTCTGTACTTTTGAGGATCGTATGCTAGGGAACATCCTTCGATCAAAGACCACTGTTTTGCAAGTCTTTGTAAAGCATTATCTCCATCCGGAACAAGTGTTCTAAACTGCCTTGTTTCATGAGCGAGATTATCATAAGCGACTGCCATATCATTTTCGGATAGAACGTCTAGAATTTCTTTTTCATCAAGGATAATACCTGTCAAAAGTATTTTCTTACCTTTGAATTTTTCTTTAGGCATCGTTTTTAGAATTTCGTTAAATTCCTTTACCAAAGCTGTATGTTCCTCTTTTTTCATAAAGTGACTGCTCTTCATCACAGTACTTCTTACGTAAGGTGTTATAGTATTTAGATAATCTGGAACCAACTCTATAAACTCTTGTAACGCTTTTCTGTGCTCATTGTAAATTTCAATGCTTTCATTTATCTTTTCTTCTGTGATTTCATGGCCGCAAATGCCTTCAAGTTTTGCTTTCACGCCTTCAAATTCAGTAACCAAGTAGTCAATACCTGATTGAAGCTTTCTATTTTGTGGATATACCAAAGGTATCATCGGGATATCTTTGATACCGGATTTCCAGTTTTGACTTATACATATCAGAGTGTCGCACATACAAGGAATAATCGCTGCGGATAACCCCTTATAAGATCCTCTCATGGCATTCTCCATTATTGATTGCATAATAGAACATGCAAATGCAGGAAAATACTGTTTCGCTTCATTGAGTTCAATGTTTCCACCCCAAATTCCCATAGGTACCATGCCTGCTGCATGCACCAATTCCTCTGGTGTGTAAACTGGTAAACAACCTACAACTTTATCCCCTTGTGCAATATACTCCTGCATAAGTCTTTTAGGGTTATTAGAAGCATCTTCTAATTTTAAAATAATATCCTGCAATTTCATTATTTTTCTCCCCCTTTATTTTTTCTGTCTTCCATAACTTCCACTAGACCTTCTAATCTCGTCTCAAATTGCTCTTCTGCAAAGTTCCTTGGATCGGCTTGATCGCCATCAAATCCGGCATAAGGTAGGCCTGTTTCTTCGTATACTCTTCTCTGCATTTCATACTGAATGAAACTCATAAGTTTACAGCTTCTGTTCATGTGATAAAATGCACCTGCACAATCGCCTTCTTTAAGAGCATTTACGCGGTATTCAACCATTTTTTCAATATTTACATTATTAAACATTGAACTGTAGGCCCTAGCCATTCCATCGAGATCGTTTGCTTCATACACAAGTGCCCATGCATGTGGATACACACTACCTGTCATATTTACGCCTTTTTTAGCTAAAGATTTCATCTTATAACCTATATACGGCCAACAAGGTATTCCTTCCATCATTATTCTGTACTTTTCTTCGCCTCTAAAGCTTGATTCGCCTTTTCTGGCGTTTTCTTCCAAATATTCTATGAGCAACTTAAATGCTTCAGTAGTCTCTTTTTTCCCTCTTGCACAAACTATTACAGCCATGTAAGTAAACAGATCAAATCCGTTCATAGGTGATGGAAAATTACCTGAAGGTAAGCTCATAGAGTATTTCCAAAGTTTACCGTTTTCAGAAGATATTTTCATAACTTCTTCCAGTCTCTTCGGATCAAATTTCTTGCCGGAAATTATTTCAAGCTGTCTGATAGCTTCTTCAAACTGATCTCTTAAATATTTAATTCTAGTGTCTGAAACTTCATAATCATAGTTATAAGTAGTATCTATCATTATCAGAGGGATATTCCTTTCTCTGGCAATGTTTTCATACCACTTGATTACTTCGTTACAAATATTGTTACAGCAACATAAAAAATCGGGTTCAGGGATTGGTAATGTGTCTGAGCCACCTTTTACCAAAACTCCGAAGTTTGTTCTCGCGTAGGCGCAAAGATCAATTGAGTAACCTTCACCTTCAGCAAGTTCAATTAACTCTTTGGATTCCCTTTTCGCAGCAACGCCGGCTGCATGGTTTTCAGGATATAACAAATTCAAATCGAAAATTTCAACTAACTCTTGTGGGAATACCGAAGTGGACCAACCAACCGGCCTACCCGCTTTCTTCGCATCCCAAGCGTTTTTATATTGTTCGGCAAGAAGGTCGTTTATAACCTCTCGCGCATCTTTTTTTACTTCACCCATGACTCTTTCCTCCAAAATTATTTGATTATTCCGTCTGCGATTAATCTTTCAATTTCTGCATCGCTCACACCAACTTCACCAAATACTTCTTTAGTGTGTTCGCCTAATTTAGGTGCTTTTTCATAAGCTCCTCTAGGATTTTCTGTAAACATTACAGGAGTATTGAAGATTATTCCTTCATGTCCGTTTTCATATGTATGTCTGATCAAATAATCGTTAGCCCAACATTGCTCATCTTTCAATACGTCTTCAGGTGTAGCTAATTTCTCATAAGGAATACCTGCCTTTTGTAATCTTTCGCACCATTCATCGCTAGTTTTTGTAGCGAATATTTCTTCAAGCATGATTACGAATGTTTCACCTGTTTTAACTGCACTTCTGAGAGTGCTGTACTCTCCACCAATCAGATCAGGTCTTTCGATAACCAGATTACAGAAATTCGGGAACCATTTATCATATTGGAAAAATGCTATCTGAATCCACTTATCATCGGAACATTTGAACGTAGTGTTTATCGGATTTGGCGGTTGACGACGCGTAATCGGAAGCTTGTATCCGTAGTGTGCAGCCGACACTAAAATACCCATTCCAAACACCGCGGTATGGAACAGTGACACAGTCACTCTTTCTCCTTTTCCGGTTTCCTTTTTCTTATACAAAGCCGATACTATGCCTGCCGCCAAACTCATTCCTGCATAGTGATCACCAAGACCCGCTACAGGGTTTGCCGGAGAAGTGCCTTTTTCCATCAGCCCCATCGCTACGCCTCCTCTTGCAAAGTATGCAGTATAGTCGAATGCGGGATTATCCTTTGCCGGACCCTTATCTCCATATCCAAGAAGATGACCATAGACTATATGAGGTGCTCTCTTCTTTACTTCTTCATAGTTCAGTCCACTCTTATCTAAAGCTTTTTGTCTAGTATTTGTGAGGAATACGTCAGCAGTTTCAAGAAGTTTATAGATTAGTTCAACACCTTCTTTTTTCGTAGTATCCACCACAATACCTTTCTTACCTGAGTTTTCAATTTCAAACATCGCATTCTCTTCGACGTCTGTAGGGAAACACCATTGTACTCCCACGACCCTCATTGAATCTCCAAAATCAGGTTCAATTTTGATTACCTCAGCACCCCAATCAGCTAGTAATCTTCCGCAGATAGGTGCTGCAACAAAGTTGGCGTACTCAATTACTCGTACGCCCGCTAAAGGTAAATTTTTCTTTGACATACATATACCTCCTAATATACATGCAAACTTTAAAAATATTATTCTCTTTACATTAATTATAGCACTTGATAAATTTTAATCAATACTTTTTTTGATAATATTTTATCGCATTAAATCCTGAATATATATTTTTGTTGTAAAATATAATCAAATTAAAATTTTCTATTATAATTTTCAATTTAAATTCGGTTAGATCGTTATGAGTTTGTTCTAAATAATAATTAATGATATTTTTTTCTCTTTGAATATTGAAAAATATAAATTCAGCTATTGTGATAAAGTGTAATTATACGGCTTTTTAACATTTTTAAACTTATTTGTAAATCTATGTAAAATGTCATTTTTCGAAAATAAAAAAAGATTTAAAATTTAAGTGAAAATTTTTAGTGAAGAATACTAACTTTTGAAAATGTATGGTAGTGTAGACACGTGGAGATAAACAAAAGTGCTCCACTTTCTATCTTACACCATCCATCTGATTTGTACTTTCTGCTATTTATTATTACTTTTGCCAAACTTTTTCACCTTCCCAATCTATTCTAAATATTTATCATACATATTATCTAAAAATCCGTTTACTTTGTTTCTATAAATTATACCTAAAACAAAACAAATTGAGGCAGCTACACCTATGATTATCGCACTGGTATAACTATGTGTGTAAAGCTGTCTTCCGATTATAATACTCCCCATCATCCCCGGCGTCCTGCCTAATATTGAAACCAGGAGGAACGGCTTGAACTTCATATTGGATAGTCCCGCTGCATAGTTGCACAAATCCTTTGGCACTCCCGGTATCAGATATATCAAAAAAATTATTATCATCGCCTTTTTGCTATTTAGCATTTTAATCAAATTTTCAATTTGCTCTTCCTTGAAAAACAAGTACATAGCATCTCTACCTAATTTTTTTGCTATGTAATACGTGATAACAGATCCCAATATGGCTCCTATGACCGATATACCATATGCCACTACCACACCATAAAAATATCCTGCTCCGATTTGTATCCATTGTCCTGGAATTATCGATATTACTATTTGTATACATTGTGCCAATAGACAAAAGAAAACCATGCCTATTTCGTGTGCTTCAAAATAGCCTTTTATGTTATCAAAATTCGATAATTCTTTTATAAGCTCTCTTTGAAACAAATATATATATAACGGAATACCTATAAGTATAATTCCTAAAATGACCAATTTAACAATTGCAACAATTTTTCTTTTTTTTTCTTTGTTCATGCACGCACCTCTATTTTAAATCTAAAAGCCCCTTTTTATATAAATTGTCCAGGGATTTTATTATGCCGAATTTTGAATGTTCATAACTTAGCCCACCCTGAAAATAAGCTATATATGGTTCTCTGATAGGTGCATCGGCACTTAGCTCTATGGAAGAACCTTGAATGAAAGCTCCTGCTGCCATTATCACAGGTGTATCATATCCGGGCATATCCCAAGGTTCCGGCTTCACAAAAGAATCTATCGGCGCTGCTTCCTGGACGCCCTGACAGAATCCTATAACTTTTTCCTCTGACAAAAATTTAATTCCTTGTATTATGTCGCTCCGCGCATCTCCTGTTTTGGGACATGTGTCGTAGCCCAATTGCGAATATACTTCTCCACATAGTATTGCTCCTTTTATTGCTCCTTTTACAACGTTTGGAGCCATAAAAAGCCCCTGCAGTATATTTCGCGTCTGCCCAAATGTCAAACCGCATTCTCCTCCTATTCCCGGGCAAGTTAATCTGTACATGATTTTATCTATAAGTTGAGACTTGCCCACGATGTACCCACCTGATAACGCAAGTCCTCCGCCCGGATTTTTTATAAGAGATCCCGCCATTACATCCGCACCTATTTCAGTCGGCTCTAAAATATCCAAAAATTCTCCATAACAGTTATCTACCATGAATACAATCTTATCATCTATAGCTTTCACTTCTTGCACAGCATTCTCTATATCATCTATTTCAATGGCTTTTCTCCAGCTATATCCCGTTGCCCTTTGTAAAGTTACCATTTTAGTTTTATCGGATATTGCCTTTTTTATGCCTGTAAAATCGAGTTTATTATTTTTTAAAGGAACTTCCTTATACGTTATTCCGAATTCGCTAAGCGAACCCATTTCATTTCCTCTGATGCCGATTACTTCTTCCAAAGTATCGTACGGTTTACCTGATATGTATATGATTTCATCTCCAGGTCTCAAAATTCCTGATAAAATCAAGCTCAGAGCATGTGTACCATTTACTATCTGAGTTCTGACAATAGCTTTTTCTGCCTTGAACACCTCTGCAAATACTTTCTCTGTAACTTCCCTTCCAATGTCGTCATATCCATAGCCTGTGTTCCAGTTGAAATGCCTATCTGAAATACCATTTTTTTGAAAAGCATCAAGAACTTTATACTGGTTGTACGCACAAATGTCTTCATATTTTCCAAAAATATGCTCAATTTTTTTTTCTGACTTTGAAACGAGCTCTAAAATTCTCTTATCTATTCCGAAGTTGCACTGTAAATATTCATCTGTGAATTTCATCGTTTTACATCCAATCTATTTTAATTTTTATCCTGAGAAATATCTGTATCCTCTCTACCTTCTAAACGTTCCTTCTCCCACTCCATATCGCGAATCAAATCTCTTTTTACATTCATTTTATGGGCAGCATATAGCTGTGTAGTCGTCACTTGCTCATGATCCAACAGAGCTTGCACATCAAATATGGAATTTCCTCTCGAAATAAGGCTGGTTGCCGTTGTAGCCCTAAGTTTATGAGGACTGTATCCGGAGTTTCTGGATGTTTTCATACCTATGGAAGTATATTTTTTAACAAGCTGCCTTATTTGTCTATCTGTGAGTCTCCTACCTTGCAACGAGAGAAACAAAGCATCATCATCCGATTTATTATCCACATCGCTTTCACCGTTTCCGGCTCTTTCATTCTCTATATAATCCGTCAGAACCGCTGTAACCGAATCGTTCAACGGCATAGTGGATTCTTTACCTCTTTTTCTGTAAATTGTAAATTCCCCTCTGTTAAAATTAAATGATGATATGTTCAGCTGCTGTAATTCTGACAATCGCAAACCGTAAGTCAAAAACACTATCAAAATTGCCTTGTCTCGTTTTTTGGTCTTTTTCCAGTATTGTTTTTCTTTATCGGTCAATCCCACACCCGTAGTCACTGCATCGAGCATTATCATGACTTCATCATCTTGCAAAGCCTTAATTTCCCTTTCATGAGCCTTCGGTACCCTTATAGGATCAAAACCGTCCGTAATGTTCTTATCTATCAATTCATCCCTGTAAAGGTGTTTAAACATAACTGAAATGGAGGATTTTTTTCTCGCTAACGTCTTGTTACTATTTTCATAAATATAAACAGCTTTTGAAGTTTCTTTTTCGTATTGTCTGGCATAATCCAAAAATATATTTACATCGATGGCCTTAATATCGTTAAACTCTTCCAACGATATATCTCTGGTTTTTTTAGCTGAAGAAAGTCCTGTGTTTTCTATGATGTATTTACAGAAAAAAGAAATATCGTGTAGATAGGCAAGTCTCGTCATCGGTAGAACATTTCCACGCAAATACTGAAAGAATCCACCTAAAAAGGTCGGTAGAGTTTCTTCAATACTTTTTGATTTCCGATCTATTTCATATTCCTTTGACACTATATTGTCGGGTTTATCGCTTTTATTGTGTATTTTTACAATTTTTCTCTTAGCCATCTAATCACATCCTCTTCATTCTCGTAGGATAAATTAAACCATCTAAAATCCAATCCATCTTTTTCATACTTTCTAAACCAGGTCAACTGTCTTTTGGCATATCTTCTGCTCGATTGTTTAATTTTGTCTATAGCATCATCTAAACTTATATTGCCTTCCAAATATTCGATTAATTCCTTATAGCCTATAGCTTTCATTGAGATCATTTCTTTCTTTAATCCGTTTTTCAACAAGCATTCAACTTCTTTCAGCAAACCACATTTCATCATTTGTTCTACTCTCAAATTTATCCTGTCATAGAGCTCATCTCTATCCCTTATTAGAGCTACTACTATCGGTTCATATTCCTTTCTCAGCGTTTTACTCTGATTGAAGTCACGCAATTTACCACCGGAGCTCTTAATTCTCTCTATTGCTCTGATAACTCTCTGAACGTTGTTTTTGTGGATTTTTTCTTCGGCATCTTCATCCAATCTCAACAACTCTTCATATAGGCCTTCTATTCCCTTTTCTTTTAAAATCGCTTTGCATTCATTTCGTATTTCATCGTTTTTTTCGCTATTTGAAAAATCCATGTCATAAATTATAGAATTTATGTAAAGTCCTGTTCCACCTGCAATTATTGGAATTTTACCCTCGTTTATCATATCATCAATATATCTTTTAGACAATTTAGCATATTTTGCAACGGAGAAATTTTCCTTCGGATCTATTTCATCTACTAAATAATGCTTAACACCGTCTTGTTCCTCCTCTGTAGGTTTTGCTGAACCTATGGACATCTCCCTGTATATCTGCATTGAATCACATGATACAATCTCCGTCCGAAAATATTTAGCTATATTTACTGCACAACGGGTTTTTCCAACAGCAGTAGGTCCTGCTATTATTATCAATTTATCTTTCATATATCTAAACCTTAACTTGTTCGTCTATCCTTTGATTTGTATGGAATTCACATTCAACCTACAATAAAACATATTCGATTTTCTAATATGTCATAATAACTGATTTGCAAAATTAAATATTAAGCAAACTGTTTCTTCTCTTCCCTTTGAAAATTTAATTCAACACATTTCACATCATATATGTTATGTTCTTTTAAACCTCTTTTCCATATCGCTTTTGGTCATCTTTATAAATGTCGGTCTGCCATGGGGACACGAAAAGGGATTTTCGCATTTAGACATATCTATTAAAAGTTGTGATATCTCCTCCGTCTTAAGAATGTCGTTTGCTTTTATAGCAGCTTTGCACGCCTTAGTCGCAATTTTATCTATTGTATCCTTTTTAGAAAAATCTCCATACTCGTTTATGCTGTCCATGAAATCAGATAAAAATCTATCTGCCTCATCTATTTTCAAAAACATTGGAATTTCTGTTACTCTATAGGTATTCACTCCAAATTCTTCCACTGTAAATCCCAATTTATCTAAAATTTCCATCCATATAGACTCCAGCTCCTTGTGTCTATAGTCCCCATTTATTAGTATTGGAAACAGTATTACCTGTTTATTCTTTTGTGAAGAGTTGTAATTATTTAAAAATTTTTCAAAATAGACTCTTTCATGGGCCGCATGCTGATCAATAAAATATATACTATTCTCATCTTTTAACTGTATGTATGTTCCAAAAAATTGACCTATTATTTCCATATTTGAAAAATCAAATCTATTTTTCTTTTTAAATCCGTCTAAAATTTCGGTTTGAATCGAAGTATCTTTTTCTTTTTGAATTCTTGATTTTTCCTCCTGCCTATACCCTTTCAAAATTTCTTCTACTTGAATAAATTCCTTTTCTGATAAATCTACCTCTTTCAGACTTTCTCTAACTGAAGAATGTTGCTCCTCTTTCTTTGAATTATTGTAAGCTAAATCCGTTTTTTTATCAGTGTTTTCCTGCAAAGTATTCACTGTATCAAATGTGTTTGCAGCATCTTCCACTGAGTTTTGATCACTTGCAAGTATTTGAAATCTATTTTCAGCTGCTTTATTTCCCTGTTTATTTCCAATACCATATCCAACTTGCAGTCCCCCCTGCCCGCTGCTACTGTGCGCCACAGTTAACGCTTCCTTTGAATTCAGTGCTGAAATTAACCCTTTCGCAACAGTTTCAACTACTCTTTCTTCATCAAAAAATCTGATTTGAGTTTTATTGGGATGTATATTTACATCTACTCTCTCCAAATCTACATCTATGAAAAGATAGCAGATTGGAAATCTCCCCTCAAAGAGCCTATCTCCATATGCTATGTTAATTCCTTTCTCTATAATCTTGCTGTCAACAACTCTACCGTTTACAAAAAATATTTGATCTTTTCTCGTCGCCTTGCTATAGCTGGGCTTTGATGTGTACCCATTTACCGTTATACTATCCTGTTCATAGTTAAATCCTATTAAATTCTCGATTTCTTTATTACTTGTAACCGTTGCAATTACCTGCATTCTATTGCCTTTGCCGTTAGTTGAAAACAGAATTTTATCGTTGTTTATAAGCATGAATTTGATGTTAGGATAAGCCAATGTCATATTTGTAATGAATTCAATTATCTTGCTGCTTTCCGCTTTATCGGATTTTAAAAATTTTAGTCTCGCAGGAGTGTTGTAAAATAAGTCTCTGACTATTACTGTAGTTCCATTCGGTGCTCCTATCGGACTGTTTTCAACTGTTTCACCACCATAAATAAGTATTTTTCTCCCCACACTGCCATCTTCGGTCTTGGTTATCATCTCCACTCTTGAAACCGCTGCTATGCTTGCAAGAGCTTCACCTCTAAATCCTAAAGTCCCTATCCTGTTCAAATCCTCTTCATCAAAAATTTTAGATGTGGCATGACGAACAAAGGCAATATCCACCTCATTTTCATCAATACCACATCCGTTATCTGTGATTCGAATATATGATTTACCACCGTTCTTTACTTCCACAGTTATTTTGCTACTGCCTGCATCTATGGAATTTTCAACCAATTCCTTTATTATTGACAGCGGTCTTTCCACCACTTCTCCGGCAGCAATTTTATCTGCAATCTTTTTTTCCAGTACTCTAATCATATCTGTCCTCTTGTTCAAAAATTAAATCTAATCTGCTCCTCATGCATATTCAAATGTTTTCTCTGATTTTTTTCCAATTCTTTTAATTTCTCCTCCGCTCTATCCAATAAATCTTTTGGAACTCCAGCTATTTTGGCAACATGAATACCATAGCTTCTCGAAGCACTTCCTTCAACTATTTTGTGCAAAAATATAACTTTTCCATTTTCATCAACAACGTCGACATTTAAATTTTTAAATCCTGATAGCTCTCCTTCCAGTTGCGTGAGTTCATGGTAATGCGTCGCAAATAAAGTCCTGGTTTTACAGTCTGATTTACAAAGATGTTCTGCCACTGACCAAGCTATTGAAAGCCCGTCATATGTACTGGTCCCTCTGCCTATTTCATCTAAAATAATCAAGCTATCTTGCGTTTTGTTATTTATTATATATGCCAGTTCGTTCATTTCCACGTAAAAAGTGCTCTGTCCTCCGCCCAGATTATCACTTGCTCCTATTCTGGTAAATATCCTGTCCACAACACCTATAACCGCCTTATCACAAGGTACAAAACACCCTGATTGTGCCATCAATACTATAATTGCATTCTGTCTCATATATGTGGATTTCCCCGCCATATTAGGCCCTGTTATTAAAAGCATCGATGATTCATTTCTGTTCATGTACAAATCATTTTGCACAAATACTCCGTCGTTCATTATTTTCTCAACTACCGGATGTCTCCCTTTTTCAAGTAAAATTTCATCTCCTGTAGTCATGGTCGGTTTAACATATCCGTTAATTTCACTTACATGAGCAAAAGAAGTCAAAACATCCAGTGTGGCAATTGCTGAGGAAGTTTTTAAAATTCTGTATATTTGCTCTTTAATCAGATCTCGAATTTCAACGAATACTTCGTATTCCTTCTGATTTATTTTGCTTTCTGCATTCAGAACAATCGTTTCAGTTTCTTTTAGTTTCGGCGTAATATATCTTTCTGAATTTGCTAAAGTCTGCTTTCTTATATATTCTTCCGGGACTTTATCGAAATGTGATTTTGTTACGTCTATGTAATATCCGAATACTCTGTTGTATCCCACTTTTAAATTTGGGATTCCCGTTCTCTTTCTTTCAACTGCTTCAAGACTTGAAATCCATTCCTTAGCTTCTCTTATCGATGCTTTCATTTCATCCAGCTGTGGGCTGTATCCCTGTTTTATAATCCCGCCTTCTCTCAGCGAAAACGGTGGTTCTTCAACAATCGCATCATCTATCATCTTTGTAACATCTTGCAAAATATCTAAATTTTCATGGAGTTCTTCTATTATTTTACATCCGCTATCCTCTATATCATATTTAATATCCGGAAGTATTTCCAATGAATTTTTCAAAGCTATTACATCTTTTCCGTTTGCACTGCCATATGCAATTTTACCTGTGAGTCTCTCAAAATCATATATTGCCTTTAAATCTTCTTTTATATGATTTCTAACCAGCGGTTGCTCCACTAAAAATTCGACGCCGTTAAGCCTTTTGTTTATTTCATCGATTTTATTTAACGGTTCTCGTAACCATTTTTTTATTTTCCTACCTCCCATTGCAGTATGCGTCTTATCCAGTACCCATAATAGTGAGCCGTAACTTTTTTTCTCCATCAAAGTTTCTGTAATCTCCAGATTTCTTATTGTCGCCTTATCCAATACCATCGTTTCTCCAATACTATATCTCTTTAGAAAAGAAATATTGGATAAATCACCTTTTTTATTCTCTCTCAAATACGATATCTGAGCTCCTAGTGCAAATACGAGGGATTTTTCATCTTTTTCTATTGAAACACCTTTCAAAGTCTGCACTTTGAATTGACTTTTAATCAACTCCCTCATAGAATCATAACCATAAAATTCTTCATCCAAAATATTTATATACACATCGATGTTGTTCCTTATATTGGATATATTTAGAAATGTCTCAGCGTTTTTATTAACTATCAATTCTTTCGGCGCAATTCTAACCAATTCGTTTATCAATGTGGTTTCTGAGTGGTGATTTTTAAACTCTGTAGCCTCCAATTCTCCTGTTGAAATATCGCAATATGAGAGACTAACTCGTTCTTTTCCAACATATACAGATGCTAAAAAGTTATTTTCCGCATCTTTCAGTCCGTTTCCACTAATCAATGTTCCGGGTGTAACTATTTGAACAATCTCACGACGCACAATTCCTTTCACGCTATTTGGATCCTCAACTTGTTCACAAATGGCCACCTTATAGCCCTTTTCCACTAATTTCGATATATAATCCTCTGCTGAATGAAAAGGTACTCCACACATGGGCGCTTTTTCTTCCAATCCACAATTTCTACCTGTTAAAGTTAGTCCTAATTCTTTAGTCACAGTTATAGCATCATCGAAAAACATTTCATAAAAATCACCCAGTCTAAAGAACAAAATAGAATCTTTGACTGTTTCCTTGATTTCCGTATATTGTTTCATCATCGGTGATAATGCCATAATCTTTACTCCTTGTGCTACTTCTTATTATATGCTTCCAATCCTAGCCTGATCAGTTCAACTCCTCTTCTCATATCTTGTTTGTTTAACACATATGCTATTCTCAATTCATCTCTTCCCAAACCTTCCGTCGCATAGAACCCCTCTGCAGGAGCAAACATTACCGTTTCTCCATTATCATCAAAATCTTCAAGCAGGAACATCAAGAAATCTTCCACGTTATCAACTGGCAATTTTGCCGTTATATAGAAGGATCCACCCGGTTTTTGACAAACTACTCCGGGGATTTTTTGCAATTCTTCAAATACTACATCTCTTCTGGCACAATATTCCGCCTTTACTTTATCATAGTATGACCTCGGCAACTTATATAAAGCTGCCGCACCTATTTGATCTACGGTGGATGTACATAACCTACCTTGGGCAATTTTCATAACAGCCTCCATGAACTCTTTATTTTTAGAAACTATACATCCTATTCTAGCTCCACAAGCTGAAAATCTCTTGGAAACAGAGTCTATTATAATCACTCTGTCAGTAATTCCCGGTTCCATTCCAAATGATGTAACATCCCTTCCATCATATGCGAATTCCCTATAAACTTCATCCGCTATAATATACAGATCATGTTTTTTCGCAATTTCGCCAATTAGTTTAATTTCATCCAGGGTCAATACCGTACCTGTAGGGTTTCCAGGTGAAATACAACAGATTGCCTTAGTTTTAGACGTAATGGCTCTTTCAATTTGTTCTCTTTGCGCATAGTGATATCCGTCTTCAGCTTTTGTGGTAATAGGTACCACCTTACCTCCTGCCGATGTTGCAAAAGTATGATAATTCGTATAGAAAGGTTCCGGAATCAAAACTTCATCGCCATCGTTTATAATGGCTAAAAATGCCATTGTAAGAGCCTCAGAACCTCCCGTTGTCACTATTATTTCATCTCTTATATATTCCATGTTGTATTTTTTGAAATATTCAATTATTGCATCCTGTAATACGGGAAGTCCCCCCGACTCTGCATACGCAATGACTTTTTGATCAAAATTTCTGATAGCCTCCATGAATACCGAAGGCGTTTCAACGTCAGGCTGACCGATATTTAAATGGTAAATTTTCTTTCCTGCATCCTTTGCTTTTTGGGCTATGGGATTGAACTTTCTAATGGGAGAAAACTGCATTTCTTCTACTCTTTTTGATAATTTCATTTCATACCTCTTCTTTCATATTTCAACGCTTAAAACACTTGCATCCGTTATACAGCTCTTCATGAGCTTTTTCAACTACATCCTTTACCATGCTTTTATTAAAAATTTTCTCATTCTTTCCGAGTAGCAAAAGATACTCTATATTTCCTTTTGTTCCTGTAACCGGAGAATATGTTAAGCCTGCTGGATATAATGTATTTTCCATCGCATATTCCATAACTTTCTCTATTACTTCCTCATGGGTTTTCTTATCTCTAACTATACCCTTTTTCCCAATTTGCTGTCTACCCGCTTCAAATTGTGGTTTTACGAGACATACAATCAATCCTTTTTCGGATAGAATTTTCCCTGCTACGGGCAAAATCAGCCTTAAAGATATAAATGATACATCGATGCTGATAAAGTCTATCGGTTCCAAAATCAAGCTCGTATCCAGATATCTTATATTGGTCCTTTCTAAATTTATCACTCGATTGTTCGTTCTCAGTGAATAATCTAATTGTCCATAGCCCACATCGATAGCATACACCTTATTTGCACCATTTCTAAGCATGCAATCAGTAAATCCTCCTGTCGATGCCCCCATATCTGTACAAATTCTATTTTTCAGTGAAATTTTCCATAAATTTATCGCTTTCTCCAGCTTGAGTCCACCTCTGCTAACATATTGACAAAGGTCTTCTTTAATATAAATCTCACTTTTGCAATTGACCAATGTACCGGCTTTGTCCACTTTAAGATTGTCTACATATACGATTCCTGCCATAATGGAAGTTTTCGCCTTTTCTCGTGATGGGAAGTATCCCTTTTCCACCAATAGAACATCCAGTCGTATTTTCTCATTAGTTTTTTTCAATGAACTTAACTATCCTTTCCACAATCTCATTTTCTCCCATTCCATATCTAGCCATAACTTTATCAGTATCTCCATGTTCTATAAACGCCTTTGGCCATCCTATGTTTAAAATTTTATTATCAACATCATTATTTATGATATGAGAAGCTATACTTTCGCCATAACCCCCCTCCACAACACCATCTTCCATGGTAACTATGTATCGATGATTTCGCGAAATTGCATCTAAAGTTTCGGAATCTATAGGACTCAGACACCTTACCCCTACTATTGTACTTCTGATATTTTCTCCCTTGAGAACATCTTTTAATTCCAATGCTCTTTCTGCCATATTTCCCAAAGCGAAAATCGCCACGGATTTTTTTTCATATTCAAAGTCGTTTTTTGAATGTTTTTTCACGCTTACGCCTTCATTGGAATCGTACTCCAAATTCATTCCGTCAAATAAAATTCTATCTTTACCGTCCATCACGACTTCCCTGTCATCCATATTATCGTCAACTCCTCTCGGATATCTAATCGCTACAGGTCTATTCAATTTGATGGCATACTCCAAGATTCCTCTTAAATCCCCACCCGAAATCGGTGAAAACGAAACTAAATTGGGAATATTTTTCAAATAAGATATATCAAACATACCATGATGAGTCTCACCATCAGCTCCTACATTTCCAGCCCTATCTATTGCAAAAATGACATGCGAGTTCTGCAAACATACATCGTTTATTATATTGTCATAAGCCCTTTGCAAGAATGTTGAATATATGGCAACTACTGGTATCAACCCGGCTTTGCCCATAGCTCCAGCGAATGTGACCGCATGAGATTCGGCTATGCCTACGTCGAAAGTCCTGTTTGGAAAAGTTCTTTCAAACGTCGTAAGACCTGTTCCCTCTATCATAGCTGCCGATACTGCCACTATATTTTCATCTTTTTTCGCTAGATCAGTCAACTTGTTCCCGAAAATCGATGAATATGATTTTCCGGCTCCAATATTTTTTGCCACTTTTCCGCTAGTTTTATCAAACGGTCCAACACCATGGAAGTTGGATGAATTTCTTTCCGCCATGGGATATCCCTTACCCTTTTTTGTAACCACGTGGAGAAAAACCGAATCATTTGCAGCCTTTGCAAGCTTCAAATTATACATCAGTTCTTCCAAATTATGTCCGTCAATGGGTCCCATATAGGTGAATCCCAACTGTTCGAACATCACACCTTTTACAATAGAGTATTTCATTTTATCTCTAATTCTCGTAGCTCCATGATAAGCTCTATTGCCTACTCCAGGTAAATTTTTAAGAACCTTTCCAAAATGTTTTTTAAATCCCAAATATCTCTTTGAAACTCTCACTTTGCTTAAATGCCGTGAAAGACCACCTGTATTTTTACTGATAGACATGCCGTTATCGTTTAAAATCACTATTACTTTTGACTTGCTTGCTCCCAAATTGTTCAAACCTTCATATGCAAGCCCTCCTGTCAATGCTCCGTCACCTATAACGGCAATTATTTCTCCATCTTCCCCTTTCATATCTCTGGCAGTCGCAAATCCCGTTGCGATAGAAATGGAACAACTGCTATGACCTGTATCAAATACATCAAATTCACTTTCACTGGTCTTTGGGAATCCGCTTATTCCGTCAATTTTCCTCAAATTATCAAATTTATCAGCTCTCCCTGTTAGAATCTTGTGAACATAACACTGATGTCCTACATCCCATATTATTTTATCTTTGGGAGTGTCAAAAAATTTATGCAGTGCAACGGTAAGTTCAACAACACCTAAATTGGAAGCCAGGTGTCCTCCTGTCTTAGAAATGCTGTCCACTAAAAATTCTCTAATCTGTATTGATAACAAATCCATTTCCCTGAGAGACATATCTTTTAAATCTCTTGGGAAATCATAGTTTAAAAAATCCTTTTTCATAATTATTCCAACTTTATCTTCAATAATAATAATATATTATAATCAAACTTCTTTCCACATGAAATCGTATTCCGCTATTGTGAAATATAGATGAATGAACTCGGTCA
This sequence comes from Eubacterium brachy ATCC 33089, assembly GCA_000488855.1. Taxonomy (GTDB): domain Bacteria; phylum Bacillota; class Clostridia; order Peptostreptococcales; family Anaerovoracaceae; genus Gallibacter; species Gallibacter brachus. The sequence goes on from KI535284.1 coordinate 172,088, forward strand.
ACTTTTTCTCAAAGCTAATTTTTCAGCCAAATACATAAAAAATTTTCCTCTGTCGCCGTATTTTTTCATGAATTCAATTGCTTTGTTCGTAATCTTGGCAAGTTTTTCCTCTGAATATCTCAATCCATGCACTGTTACATAGGTAGATTTATCCTGTCTTTTGTCACTTCCTATATTCTTGCCCAGCTGTTTTTCATCTCCAATAACGTCCAATATATCATCTCTAATTTGAAATGCGAGTCCTATGTTTTCGGCATATCGAGTCAAGTCATCAATCGACTTTTCATCGGCTCCACCTATGTATCCTCCTGCCTGAATTGCACCGACTATCATTGCTCCTGTTTTTCTCTCATTTATGTAATCCAACATTTCATTTGAAACGCTTTTCCCTTCAGATTGTACATCCGATACTTGCCCAGCTACCATGCCTTTGCAACCGGTAGCTGTAGCAATGGAATTCATTGCATTCAGCATTCTTTTGGTCATCTCTCTGTCTTCATTTTCCCGTAATGTCGCTCTAATCATTATCTCAAATGCGGAATTCAACAAACCGTCACCTGCCAAAATTGCCATATCTTCACCAAACACAACATGGTTTGTGGGTTTTCCTCTCCTGAGAGTATCATCGTCCATTGCCGGCAAATCATCGTGAATCAGAGAATAGGTATGGATGTATTCAATTGCCAAGGCAAAAGGCAAGCACTTTTCCAACCCCACCTGATTGTTTTCATCTGCAAATTGGCAGGCTGCAAGTACTATTACAGGTCTAATCCTCTTTCCGCCCGCTTTTAAACTGTATGCCATGCTCTTCTCTAAAATTTCACTCTTCTCATTTATATCCGGCATGAAAGAAAGTATTTTTTCATCTATTATTTTTTTATAGTCATCATAAATTTTATCGTACATAATTTCCCCGCTTTTATTTTTTCGTAAATTTTTAATATTTAAAAAATAAGATTAATTTTCATCTCGCTTGTACATTTCAATTTTCTGACTCGCTTCATTTAATATTTCTTCACACTCTTTTAGCTTTTTCTCTGCTTTTCTATGAAGATCAATAGCATCATCAATATTTGATGAATTTTCTTCCAACTCTTTTATTATTTTTTCCAATTCTTTTACTTCACTTTCAAAGCTACGTTTTTCCGCCATTTGCTTCTCCTCCTATACATTGACATATTCTCAGGTCAAGTATACCGTATATCTCTCAATCGTTTATCGAAAACCATATAGTTTTCTTCTGATTTCATTCATTTTATCACGTCACTTAATCTTAATCTGTTTAATTTCAACCAGTAGCTCTCCGTCTTTCATCAAAACCGAAATCAAATCATCCTTTTTCACATTCTCTATGGAGGTAATGAGATTTCTCTTCTCATCCAAAATTGCTCCATAACCTCGCTTTAATGCATTCTCAGGACTTAAACCTCCGACTTTCTCTCGCAAAACACATAATCTATATCTTCCTCTATCCATGTAGTTTTCAAAATAATCATCAGCTCTCTTTCTAAATTGATTCAATATAGCTAGCAGATTCCCCTTCGATGGAACCGCAACAACTGCAGCCGCTGTCGGCGTTGCAGCTCTATAATCGGCAACCATATCTGCAATGGTAACATCTATCTCATGTCCCACTGCTGAAATAATTGGAATTTTGGAATTGAATATGCTTCTTGCAACGTTTTCATCATTAAAAGCCCATAGATCTTCTGCTGATCCACCTCCTCTGCCAACGATGATCAAATCAATCTCATCGGATAGATTTTCATTTATAAAATCAATTGCAAAAACAATATCTTCCGGTGCTTTTTTTCCTTGAACTAAAACCGGAAAAATCAGAATATCCACCGCCTTATTTCTCTCGCTTAAAGTTTTCAAGATATCTTCTATCGCTGCACCTGTCGGCGATGTCACAACTGCAATCTTATTCGGAAACTCAGGTAAATCTCTTTTGTAAATGGAATCGAACAGCCCTTCCTCCATAAGCTTTTTTTTAGTCAGTTCAAACTGCCGATTCACATCTCCCAAACCTTCAATTTCGACAGATTTTACGTTAATTGAGTAGTAGCCACCTCTTTTAAATACCGAAATATTGCCCTCTACAATTACACTTTTACCCTCTTCCAAAGACAATTTCATATCTTCTTTTGAAAATTTTGAGAAAAAACATTTTATGGTGCTATCTTCATCCTTCAATGAAAAATATGAATGCCCGGTAGAATGTTCTGTTAAATTGGCTATTTCTCCAATTACCCTCACATTTGAAAGAATCCCGTCTCTACTCAAAACATCTCCTATATAATCATTTAACAACCCCACTCTTATGGGTTTAATTTCCATAATTCTCCTCCTAATAAGGCTACACCTATCCCATTATCTCTGCCATTTTTCCCAAAAAATACATTGCTGCATTTCTGTAAAATACGATTTCTTATAAAACAGCTCTCTGATACTCCGCCAATCAAAATAATGTTCATGTTTTTATAGCTATTTTGAATGACGTTTATGAATTTCTCCAAAGTATCGCTAATTTCATCCAATACAGTATATGCAATATAATTATAGATTTCCTTTTTCGGTAATTCGCCTTCTCTGTTCACCGCAAATTCTTTTTCCAATTTATCAAGTTCTGACAGCAATCTTTGTATGCTCGTTTCAAAGCCGGATATGTTTACAAAACTACTGTTTTTGTAAATTTTTTTATGTGTTTCTATTGGTTTTAATAGCTTATTCACTTTTTCGCTAAATGATGCCTTTCCGGGTTTACATTCGTATGCCAATGCTGATTTATCAATATATCTACCTGCCGGAAATTCGCATCCCATTGCAACTCCGATTCTGTCTAACAATTGTCCAAAAGATATATCTTTGCTGCCCCCGATGATTTTACATATGTATGGCACTTTATTTTTTTGAAAATTGTGATTTCTCATGACTTCCAAAACTTCACTCGTTCCGCCGGAGAGATGAAAAACAATGAAATGATTATCTTTAAAATCCAATTGCTCCCTTTCAGATGATAATAAATCAAACTCCGCAGACTTAATATGTCCTTCTTGATGTGAAAATTCATATACCGGTACACCCAAAGCATTTCCAATATTTTTTGCAAAATGCATGCCTGCTGTAAATACGGGCATATATGAGTTTTCCACTCTTCTCGGCGTTGTAGATACACCTATCGCTTTTATTTTTTCCAAATCTGTTTTTTTGACAATTTCTGACCATATGTGAGTCAAATTCTGCGAATGTCTAAAGAAAGCCTCGCTCTGCCTGATACCTCTACATCCTTTTTTGACTTCTAGCAACTGTCTAAAATCACAAATAACTCCTTGATTGTAATTTACCACTGCAATTGATGTCGTGTAATTGCTGGTATCGATTCCCAAAAAAATATTCATCGTCCTTCTCTTGATATATTCCCTAAAATTCCATTTACAAAATTTTTACATTCCGCTGAACCGAATTTTTTTGCCATTTCTACGGCCTCGTTTATCGCAACTGCAACCGGTACATCATCGACATAAAACATCTCATATACAGCAACTCTCAAAATTGCCAAACTCACTTTCTCCATCCGATCCACTTTATAAGTCAGAGCAAATTTGTCGATTTTTTCATCTATTCTATCCATATTATCCAAAAGATTCATATAGTTTTCTACCAAATACTTTTCATTTTTCTTTGATAGATTCCTTTCATCTATCAGCTTATTTACCAATTCAAAAGTTTTATCTTTTTGCATATCCATTTGGAAAATGCACTGCATCAGCAATTCTCTCAACCGTGTCCTATTCATTTTAAAATTCTACTTTCACTATAGTTACATTAACAGCTTTTACTTTTTTATCAGTTATTTCTTCAACTTCTTTTTTTACCGCTTCTTGTATGTTCCATGCCACCACAGGAATCTTTGCCCCATATCTGATAACCGCATTTATGTGAAAGATAATCCCCTCACTATCCCTATCGACTTTTATTCCCTTTGATAATTTTTCTTTTCCAAATTGTTCCGATGCAGCATTATTATTTTTAATACCGATAATTCTCACCACATCTTTTACTCTCAAAATTGCATTTATCGCACATACGACGAGCGGATAGTCTGAAATTTTATCCTCTGAAACATCCTTAATATAAGTAAATTCCATATTCTCCATTTTTTATACCTCTGTAATATTATAACAGAAAAATGATTTTTAAACACATAGTAAAGAATTATTTTTACCATAAAATAATACCTCTGAGCGTATATCTAGTGAATACTTCTCAAAGGTATTACATAACGTGTATCTAATATTTATTTCTAGTGAGTCTAATTTTCATCACCTCCGATTTTTTTATGTTCTCCATCATTTCTTTGTTATACGTTATTGTTTTTTGATCCTTTATTTATTACATTATTTCGTTTTTTTTGACTATCACTCGGTTTACTTGCCTTCTCATTATCTTTTATTTTCTCATTAGGTCCATCCCTTTCATTATCTCTTCTTTTCCTATTGTTATCTTCATCGTTATCTCGTCCATTATCAGGTGGTTTACTATTATGATTTTTATCTTCATTTCTCATTCCATGATGTTTTTGAATGTTTTTCCCTGTGTCCTGCCCCGTCCCATCCATTCCAGGTCCATGATTGGTCACTCTACCCACAGCAAAGCCACTGCCACCTGCCACTGCAAATATCAAAACTCCTGCGACAGCGGTTTTAAGCCATCTCTTGCTAACCGATACTGTTTCCCCTTTTATAGCATTTTCATAGTCGGCATAATTGGGATTTATATTTCTGTTATCTGCATAGTTGTAATTTTCATTCTCCATTTTATGAGTCTCGCATTTCTCTTTCATATTTGGATTATTAAATTCATTGTTTTCCTTATTGCTCATAAAATCTCCCTTCATTAATTTATAAATTTATTTAACTCTACACTTCATATATATTAAAAGTTATTTTAGCTAGCTTCTTAACTTGTCACCTATTCTACTACAGCAAAATGAATATATGATGAACTTAATATTTATATTTGGTAATTTTAATGTCACTTGGCGTTATATCTATTTTTTCCATTTTTCATATGTATAAAATTTCTGTTTTCCTTCTGCTCTCTCTTTTTTTCTAAATCTATATGTATTTTTTGAGAACACCGGACCAATCTGTCAGTAGAAAAGCGCTCGCAAAAATAGTATAATATAACAAATATTTAGAGAGAGAAATCCACTTTAGAGAGGACGATTAAAAAATGGCATCAAGCAAAGCATATTTAGAATTTATATTGGGGCAGTTATCTCAATTGGAAGGTGTAAGATATAGAGCAATGATGGGAGAATACATTATATACTATAGAGAAAAAATTGTCGGTGGCATATATGATGACAGACTGTTGGTAAAACCGACTCAATCAGCTATGAATTATCTTTCTGACGCGCAACTGCAGTTGCCATATGAAGGTGGTAAAGACATGCTTTTGGTTGACGATGTCGATGATAAAGAATATCTAAGCGGATTGTTTGATGTCCTATACGAAGAGTTACCGGAACCAAAACCCAAGAAGAAAAAATGATTTACAAAATGTATCAGGTAAAACAGTATTGCATGAAGTGTATTTGACTTTATTGAGGAGAACAGGCTATGACAAAAGAAGAGCGAGCAAAAAAATGGTTTTGTAATGTACCCAACGCTGATTCCGTCAGCATTAAAACAAAAATTGATATATGCAACAAAGTAGCCAAGAAAATGGCAATAGCGTTTTTTATATTATTTGCCGTGGAGTGCATTTTATTATTTATATTAAGCGGTGGAAAAATTTTCGATCTGATAGCAGGTTTCCTCAATAATATTTCAAAAGCGAGTTCTACGAGAAATCATTATAGAGGAGTAGCAATTACAGGTGGGCTTGTATCCCTTTCCATCGTGGCATTACCTTTAATTCTAGCTTTTTCATATAAGAATAAATGTCTCAAATCTGAGATTGGTAAAGTTGCAGGTATAACGAAAAATAATGATACACACAAAGAGTCTTTGACAGATTTTAATAAGGAGACTAATGAAGATTTTCTCCATTTTTATAATATAAATTTCAAACTGGCTATTATTCAAGTTTTAATGTATGAATTGGAGTTATTACAGCCATATTTTGATATTTATGACTTTGCCAATCGACATAAAGAGGAAGCAATTGATACAGATAGTTATACTATCATCGAACCTGCAATCAATTTTTTTAAAGAACTGCCAATTCCTAAGAAGTTTGCACCTCATGTAGAAATGATATATATGGATGGGGGTAACGATGTGTATATGAACATAATTCCTCAATGGGACGGTGAAGACAACTGCTTTGATCTAAATGAAATAACCTTATCAGAACTGCAACAATTCCCAAATTTCAGGAAAGCAACCATTTTGAGCAGCAATTTTGATAAAGTGAAAGAAGTTTTTCACGTTGCCAATATTGAAGTAGAATTGCTTTGAAAAAGTAATATGTAACCTCCAACTTGTCTGATGGAATATTGTTAAACATATAAAATATTTTTTATATACATGGAGGCTGAAAAAATGAATAAAAAAATTATATTGTGGATAATAGTCGCTGTATCAATTGCGTTAGGAGTTTATGGTTATTTTGTGTTACCAGATACAGTAACTGTCCAGATAAATATTTCAGGTAACCCATCAAATACTTCTCCTAAACTTTGGGCGGTCATATGTCCTGTATTTCTGTCTATCGGCGGTGGCTTGGCGTACTATTTTTCGAAAGATGCGTGGAAAAAATATTTGATACTTTCAATTATCGGAATATCTATATCCGTTATAACATTAGCATTCAATACGTAACTTATAGCAAAAGAAAGCAAAAAATAAAAACAGCAAATCAAAATGACATACCTCCATTTACCGAACGGTCTGTATATCAAAATAGATTCGCTGTTTTTTGTTGTCACAAATTTAAGAATAACAAAGAAGAAACATACATAAGTACAAAGATGATCTTGGCGAAACGGTTAATAATCTACACATATATATTTCGAAAAATTTTTCATTTCAACAGCTATATAATTCCTTATTCCATTAAACGCAAAATACAGCCATAACGGCTGCATCTTGCTCATGCGTTTGCATTAAATCATTCGTGAAGCATAATGATTTTCAGTTTGGCATTTATATATTAGTCTTGTTTCCATAATAAGTATCCAGATATATTTGTTTCATTTCCGAAATTAAAGGATATCTCGGATTTGCACCTGTGCATTGGTCATCGAAAGCCTGTTCTGACATTTCATCTATGGTTTTCAAAAATTCTTTCTCATCTATTCCATATTCTTTTATAGATTTTGGAACACCACATGTGTCCTTCAATCTTTCTATTTCAGCTATGAATAATTCCAACGTTTCTTCATCTGTTTTTCCGCAAATGCCTATAACCTTTGCACAATCACAGTACCTTTCTAACGTGTGTGGATATTTATATTGCGGAAAAGTACCCATTTTCTTTGGAACGGGATTTGCGTTAAATCTCATCACATTGGTCAACAACAGAGCGTTGGCAAGGCCATGAGGAATGTGGTGAAATGCCCCTAATTTATGTGCTAAGGAATGATTGATTCCTAAAAATGCATTAGCGAAGGCCATGCCTGCAATGCAAGATGCGTCTGCCATTTTCTGTCTTGCTTCTACATCTTTTCCACCATTTTCATATGCTCTAGGTAAATATTCAAACACGTTTTTAATCGCCTTTAATGAAAGTCCCTCTGTATAATCGCTGGCCAGCATTGACACATATGCTTCCAATGCATGCGTAAAAACATCTAATCCTGAAGAACTGGTCAATCCTTTCGGTTGATTCATCATATTATCCACATCTACTATAGCCATGTCAGGAAGCAGTTCATAATCTGCTAAAGGCCACTTAACACCTGTTGAGCGATCAGTTATAATTGCAAATGGTGTAACTTCCGAACCTGTACCTGACGACGTTGGAACTGCAATAAAGTAAGCTTTTTTACCCATTTTGGGAAATCTATAAACTCTTTTTCTGATATCCATGAAATCCATCGCCATATCCATGAAATCTGCTTCCGGATTCTCATATAAAACCCACATTATTTTCGCAGCATCCATGGCTGAACCGCCGCCTAAAGCTATAATTACATCCGGTTCAAACGCTTCCATAGCTTTTGCACCTTTCTGAGCTGACTCAAGACTTGGATCCGGTTCTACATCTGAGAAACAGGTGTAGGTAATTCCCAGTTGATCCAACTTATCTGTGATCGGCTTCGTATATCCGTTTTTGTAAAGAAAACTGTCTGTTACAACGAAAGCTCTCTTTTTATTCAGCTCTGTACCTAGCTCATCCAACGCAACCGGCAGACAACCTTTTTTAAAATAGACCTTATCTGGACTTCTAAACCAAAGCATATTTTCTCTCCTCTCTGCCACAGTCTTGATGTTTATCAGGTGTTTTACACCGATATTTTCGGAAACCGAATTTCCTCCCCAAGATCCACAACCTAAAGTTAGAGACGGTTCTAGTTTAAAGTTGTATAAATCCCCGATTCCTCCATGTGAAGAAGGGGTGTTTACGAGTATTCTACAAGTCTTCATAGCTTTTTCAAACATGCCTAATTTTTCTTTTTCACTTTCATCTATATATATGGAAGATGTGTGTCCGTAACCGCCATCTGCCACCAATTGCTCAGCTTTTGATATTGCTTCTTCAAAGGTCTTTGCTCTGTACATGGCTAAAACCGGTGATAGTTTTTCATGAGCAAATTCCTCTGAAATATCAACTGATTCCACTTCTCCTATTAAAATTTTTGTTGATTCTGGAACTGCTACATCTGCCATCTTTGCGATTTTATACGCAGTCTGACCTACGATATTTGCATTTAGTGCACCATCGATAATTATAGTTTTTCTAACCTTATCTATTTCGTTTTTCTTCAAGAAGTAACATCCTCTTATCTCAAATTCCTTTTTAACATCTTTATAAATGCTTTCCATAACCGTAACTGATTGTTCCGATGCACAAATCATCCCGTTATCGAAAGTTTTCGAATGGATAATGGAATTTACAGCATTTTTAATATCTGCTGTTTCATCTATAATTACAGGCGTATTTCCTGCACCAACGCCCAATGCCGGCTTTCCTGAAGAATAAGCAGCTTTAACCATTCCGCCACCACCTGTTGCCAGGATTATATCTGCCGCTTTCATAACCTCATTGGTCAATTCTATTGAAGGTTCATCTATCCATCCAATAATACCTTCCGGTGCTCCTGCCTTTACAGCTGCATCCAAAACCAGTTTTGCTGCGGCAATAGTGCTTTTTTTCGCTCTAGGATGTGGACTTATTATTATCCCATTCCTGGTTTTTAAGGATATCAATGTTTTAAATATAGCCGTAGATGTTGGATTAGTTGTAGGGATAACTGCTGCTATTACTCCTATTGGATCTGCGATCTTTGTTATTCCATAAATCGGATCTTGTTCTAATACTCCGCAAGTTTTAGTATTTTTATATGCGTTATATATATATTCAGAAGCGTAATGATTTTTTATAACCTTATCTTCTAAAACTCCCATACCCGTTTCCTCAACTGCAGCTTTTGCCAGAGGAATACGAGCTTTGTTTGCAGCCATCGCCGCTTCAAAAAAAATCTTATCTACTTGTTCCTGAGAATAGCTTGAAAAACTTTCCTGCGCTTTTTTAAGTTGATCCATTCTTGTTCTCAATGATTCAATACTGTCAACGGTTCTCTTTGTTTTTTCTTCCTTCACTTTTGAATTCTCTCTCACGATAAACCTCCAACAAGCTTTAAGTTTATTGACATTTTTTTAACTATAGTGTTAGCTTACACCTTTTAGTTTCTATTGTCAATAGTTTTTCGAAATATTTTTAACAATATTTTAATTGTCAATTATCATATATTTACTAAAATCTTTCAAGGTTTATCATTTTCTATCTCTATTTCATTGGTTTTAATATATTTTTTTAACTTTATCCTCATATAATTGTGAATAAAATATTCATTATTGATTTAATAAAAACGGCAAAAAAATTAACTTCCAAAGTCAGATAAAAATCCAACAAATGGAAGTCAATATTTTATGGTGGAGAATACGGGATTCGAACCCGTGACCTTTTGACTGCCAGTCAAACGTGCTCCCTCTGCACCAATTCCCCAAAATTTAATAGACATAGAATCTACTGTATGATTTTATCATTATTTTTAGAAAAAATAAATACTAAATTTGTTTTTTTACGCTTATTGGCTGAATTTTGTATTTTGATTTTACTATAGTTCGTGGGTATCACCAGATTTCTGCTATAAAAAATGGTAAGATGATTTTCCATCATCTTACCACCATCAGCTCACATCAGCTATTTAAATAATTCTTTGACTGACTCCAAAAAACCCTTCTTCTTGTTGTAGCAATCTATTCCTATTTCCTCTGACATTTTCCGTATGAATTTTTTCTGTTTACCTGTCAACTTAGTCGGTACTTCGAGATTTACCTTGACGTATAAATCTCCTTTTCTTCCATTTCTCACACTTGGCATTCCTTTTCCCTTGAGTCTGAATACCGTTCCTGACTGAGTTCCGGCCGGAACTTTATATTTCAATTTTTCATCTAATGCCGGTACTATAATTTCATCTCCAAGTGCTGCTTGTTCAAATGTGATTGGAATTTCTATTTGTAAATCCTGACCTGCCCTCTTATACATTTTATGTGGTCTCACACCTATGACTATGAATAGATCTCCGGATTCACCACCTCTTTTGCCTGCTTCTCCCTGTCCTCTTAGAGTTATTACGGAATCATTGTCAACTCCGGCGGGAATATTTACAGAAAGAGTTACTGTCTTTCTTTCTGTGCCCTTTCCATGACATACGTGGCAAGGATCATCGATAATTTTACCGCTACCTCTACACTGATCGCAGGTTGTCTGACTCTGCATAACGCCAAGGGGAGTCCTATGTTGTACATTTACTACACCGCTTCCACCACACTTTGGACAAGTTCTGACGTTAGCGTCATTTTCCGCACCGCTTCCGTGACAATGACTACAATCCACATCCTTGGTTACCCTAATATCTTTTTTAGTACCAAAAGCCGCTTCTTCAAAATCTATTGCTATGTGCTGGTGAATATCAGAGCCTCTGACCGGTCCGTTTCTTCTCCTTGAAGATGACGAAAACCCACCACCGAAGAAATCGCCAAAAGCTCCGAAAATATCCTCAAATCCACCAAATCCGCCAAAACCCTCCGTTCCTCCGAATCCACTGTTAGGATCAACACCGGCATGACCGAATTGATCATACTTTTGTTTTTTCTCAGGATCACTCAATATACCATACGCTTCATTGATTTCCTTGAACTTTTCCTCTGCTTCTTTATCCCCTGAATTTCTATCCGGATGATATTTCATAGCCAACTTTCTAAAAGCTCTTTTAATCTCATCATCTGAAGCTCCCTTGGATAAACCAAGAACTTCGTAATAATCTCTCTTATCAGCCATTACTTACTTTCCTTATCATCTACCACTTCATAGTCCGCATCAACTACATTGTCTTTGCCTTGAGAAGTTCCTGCTTGTCCATCAGTGGGATTATTTGCAACATTCTCTCCTGTCTGAGCCTGTTGTGCAGCCTCATATAACTTAGTTGACATTGTATGGAATTTTTCAGTCAGCTTTTCAACAGCAGACTTGATATCTTCCACAGTACCGTTCTCCAGTTTCTTTGAAAGTTCCTCTTTCGCCTCCGTAATATCCTTTACTTCAGCCTCACTCAACTTACCATCTAATTCTTTTAAGTTTTTGTCAGTTTCATATATTAGGGTTTCAGCCTGGTTTCTAATTTCAATCTCTTCTTTTCTCTTTTTATCCTCTTCCGCAAACTGTTCCGCTTCTTTAACCTTTGCATTTATTTCATCTTCTGAAAGGTTAGTTGAAGAAGTGATTGTTATGCTCTGTTCTTTTCCTGTACCTAAATCCTTTGCACTTACATTCACAATACCGTTTGCATCAATGTCAAAAGTAACTTCAATCTGCGGTACCCCTCTTGGAGCAGCCGGGATTCCTGTTAGCTGAAATCTACCTAAAGTGATATTACCGGCAGCCATTTCTCTTTCTCCCTGCATTACGTGAATATCTACTGCCGACTGATTATCTGCAGCTGTTGAAAACACCTGACTCTTTTTTGTAGGAATAGTCGTATTTCTTTCGATCAGTTTAGTTGCCACTCCGCCTAAAGTTTCAATGGAAAGTGATAGAGGTGTTACATCAAGCAGCAATACATCATTAACTTCACCTGTTAGAACTCCAGCCTGAATTGATGCTCCTATTGCCACGCATTCATCAGGGTTAATTCCTTTAAATGGATCTTTTCCCGTAATCTTCTTCACTGCATCTTGAACAGCCGGAATTCTTGTCGAACCTCCCACTAAAATTACCTTCTCGATATCAGAATTGCTTACACCGGCATCTGACATAGCCTTTTTCATCGGTTCAATTGTTCCTTCTACCAGTTTCGCGGTCAACTGATCGAATTTTGCTCTTGTCAAATCCATATTCAAATGTAGAGGTCCGTTTTCATTTACAGTGATAAACGGTAAGTTAATGTTTGTACTCTGTGCACTAGAAAGCTCCTTTTTCGCTTTTTCGGCAGCCTCTTTTAACCTCTGCATTGCCATAGTATCTTTTTTCAAATCAATACCGTTCTCTCGTGCAAAAGTTTCTGTCATAAAATTCAATATCGCATTATCGAAATCATCTCCACCTAATTTATTATTTCCCGAAGTTGCGAGCACCTCGAAAACGCCATCGCCAAGTTCCAGAATTGATACGTCAAATGTACCGCCGCCCAAGTCGTAAACCAAAATTTTATGGTGTCCTGACTCTTTGTCCAGCCCATAGGACAAAGCTGCAGCAGTAGGTTCATTTATAATTCTCTTAACATCTAAACCTGCTATCTTTCCCGCATCCTTTGTCGCCTGTTTCTGACTATCTGTAAAATAAGCCGGCACTGTAATTACCGCTTCTGTAACTTTTTCTCCCAGATAGGCCTCTGCATCCGCTTTCAATTTTCCGAGAATCATTGCGGAAATATCTTGCGGAGTATAATCCTTTCCATCAATTGATACCTTGTAATCCTCTCCCATATGTCTCTTAATTGAAGCTATAGTTCTTTCAGGATTTGTAACTGCCTGTCTTTTAGCAGTTTCTCCCACTAGCCTTTCTCCATTTTTTGCAAATCCCACTACTGAAGGTGTTGTTCTGTTTCCCTCTGCATTGGTGATTACCATCGGTTCTCCACCTTCCAGTACTGCAACACATGAATTTGTTGTTCCCAAATCAATTCCTATAATTTTTGCCATTTTTCCAATCTCCTTTATATTTAAATTATTTTCTTTTTTATTTTTGTTAACTTGCCACGCATGGTCTTGCTATGACAAGGAATCAACCGTCAATGAAACTATATTTTTAGTGTTCTACGCATCTATATCGATCATTTTGCGACTTTCACCATCGCAGGTCTTATGACTTTGCCATTTAGAGAATATCCTTTTTGAAGAACTCCTGAAACCTTTCCGCTTTCCACGAAATCTGTATCTTCCATCAAGACTGCATTGTGGATGTTCGGATCAAATTCCATATTTTCAGCTTCTATTTCCATAAGTCCATTGTCTAAGAGAACATCTTTAAGCTGCTTCAAAATCATTTCCATTCCTTCTTTAAAGCTTTCATTTTCATGATCTGCTTCCAGACCTCTTTCAAAATTGTCCAAAACATCTAACAGTTTTAGCATAATCTTTTCATTGGCAAATGCGAAAGTCTCACTTCTCTGTTTTTCCACTCTTTTCTTGTAATTTTGAAAATCCGCCATAAGTCTCATATATTTCGTATTCTCATCTTCACCGCCATTTTCCATGTCTGTATCGGCACTCTTTTGATCACTGTCTAGACTGCTTCCATCGCTATCGCCTTTTTCAAAATTTTCTTGTTTTTTTTCATTTAATTTTTCTTTTTCATCCATTGCAATGGATTCTCTACAGGTTTCATCTATTACATCCTTGGAAGTTTCTTTAGTATTCTCATTTAAATTATCATTCTTCGTCTTTTTCATCTCGATTGTTACCCTCCGTCAACTTATATAGGTTACTTATATTATTTGTTAAATACTCAATAACAGAAGTTATCTCATCGTATTTCATCCTCGTCGGTCCAATAACACCTAATTTGCCCACATACTTTCCATCGACATGATATGTCGCCGTAATCAAACTGTAATCCTTCAGCTCATCGTAATTATTTTCCGTTCCAATGGTTATAATTGTTCCGTTTTCTCTATCAGCGATAGTTTTTAGCAACTTATCTTTCTTCTGAACCACTTCCATAAATGATTTAGCTTTACTGATATCGCTGTATTCAGGAATAGAAAATATATTTGTTAAACCATCCATATAGATGTTGACATTTAACATATCTTTCAAAGTTTTCAAAAAGTTCGGCATGATGTTCTCTGCCAACTTTGACATAACCTCTACATCGCTTTCAAATGAACTGATTATATCCATTTTCAAGGCTTGATCAACAGTCTTTCCTCTGTAATTGTAAGTTAAGGATTTTGACAGTAAATCCAACATTTCATCAGAATATCCAACATCGACTGACAGCGTTGTATTAGAAACTTTGCCCGACTCCGACACTATCATTATGACCACTCTCTCATCATCCACCGGAAGAAGATTTACCGTTTTCAGCACATCTTCCTGTGTGTCCGGAGTTATTGCAAATGCGGTTAAATTCGTTATATTTGATAGTATTTTTGCCGCTTGCTGAATGGTTTTTTCCAATGCTTGAAAATTCTTAACCAGTCCCTCGGCGATGATTTCCTTCTGCTCTTCAGGTATTTCGGATTTTTTCATTATATCATCGACGTATAATCGGTACGCCTTTTCAGATGGTACTCTCCCTGCAGATGTATGCGGATGAGTCAAAAACCCCATCTCCTCCAAATCAGCCATTTCGTTCCTAATTGTTGCAGGACTGATTCCGAGATTATATTTTTTTGACAATGCTCTTGAACCGACAGGCTCTGCTGTCGATATAAAATCACCAATAATAGCCTGTAATATTCTCAATTTTCTTTCACTTAATTCCATAAGCAACTCTCCTTGTGTTAGCACTCATTGTAATCGAGTGCTAATTACTATTTTATTATACACGTTTTATTTAAAGAGTCAACACCTTTCGAAATAAAATTATATGAATGTTTTGTCACATATGAGTTTCATTGCATTCAACCAAGATGAATATGGTCCCGTTCATCCCAACATATCTGTATACATAAAAGAGCGACTGTGACTTTGCGGACATTCTCATTTTATCCTGCACTCTATCACATATCGCTCTTCTCTTTTATCTACTATCGACAAATTTTGTATACCTTATCAGTATTTTTCACCCGTTTACCTGTTCCGATACATCATATTTCTCGCTTGCATATTATATATCAAATTTTCAGTCTTTTTATTTTTCTATATGAAACTGCAGCCAGAATTAATATGCATCCCCATATTTCCGGCATGAATCTACCGTCATCAGTCCTAGGAGTCACATTATTCTTTACTATTTTTTCATCCGTCATGGTAATTATCTGATTGCCATCTTTTGACACTGTAAACTCAATATCTTTAGCTATTTCATATCCTTTCGGAGCTTTAATTTCTTTTATCCTGTAGTTTTTTCCTATTTCAAGACCCTTAAAGATTTTACCTTTTCCATCGCTTATCCATTCCTCTATTTTATTCCCTCTGGAATCCAGCAATTGAAGTTTTGCACCTTTCAGGTTAATTTTTTCTCCAGTTTTTTTATCTGTTGAGACTTTAAATACTTTTACTGTAGTTGGCTGTTCTTTGCTCACAACATCATAATTAAAGTTCTTTTTGTTTCCTTCTTTCACTTCTGCCTCTATTTCATGTACTTCTTTATCGAGTACATATCCCTTAGAACTTTCTATTTCTTCCAGCTTGTACAATCCGGGTTTTCCATTTTCATATTTAGATATTCCATCTCTATCAGTAACTAAATCTGCTATCTTTTCCCATGAATTACTTGTTTTATTTCGATAAGATAGTTTATATTTAGCTCCCTTGATAGTGCCGTATCCCTGAGGTTTAGATTGACCTGTTTCCTTATCTATCTTTCTAAGAGTTATAGATATTGTCTGTGCTTTTTCTATATCTGTTACATCTTTTAGAGTTGTCACTCCTTCGTTTGTATTTCCAGGTTTTACCTGCTGAACAGATATCAATCCTTCAGTTCTTACAAAACCCTTTGGAGCCTTTGTTTCCTCGATGGTATATGTTCCTAGCAAGCCTACCGCTCTGCCATTTTCATCCTTAAATAACTTATCTCCACCTATCTTATATTTTTCATCCAATAAAAAGCCTATTTTACCATTAGACATTTTTTTAGTTTTGAATATCCATGTTCTAAATGGCGTTTTTCCTCCAGTTTCCGATTCCTTATTAAAGTATTGTTTATAATATTTAATTGTATATTCTGCCCCTTCTAAAGATAAACTTTTATCTGCTCCTGACGCGGCTCTTTTTTCAACTGAAAGCCTCAACGGGTCAAATAACGGTTCATCAGCGACCTTCAATACTGCTGTATCATCGGCATTAACTGTTATCCGATATGTCTTTTTATCCAACTTATAACCCTTTGGAGCAGCTATTTCCTTTATATAATATGTTCCTTTTTTTAAAGTTATTTCATTTGAATCGCCACTTTCATTAGTTTCGAGCGTACCAACTCTATCTTTTAAGCTGGAATCTTTATATACGCCGTATTGTGCTCCGGCAATAGAGTAGTTTTCCGGACATAGATCTGTTAATTTTTTGTTGCTCTTTGTTATTTTCTTCAGCTTTAATTTCCCATTTTTATCAACTTTGTACGTAAAGCCTCCCACTCGTTGCAGTTTCCAAGGAGGTTTCCCATTAAGATGATCTCTGTCTGCCGGGTGAATATCTGATTTATCCCTTGTTATTTTATCCGAGTTAACCACTATGTCGTACGAATCGGAACCGTTTAAAGTACCTGTAAAAGTGTACGCTCCATCTGCCGGGGTAGGTGCCCCCAGATCTATACAATATCCATGGTAAGTTTTTCCGTCCGGCATCTTCACTGCAAATTCCGTTTTATTTGGTGCAAATGCGTGTTTTATCATTTTAATTTCACATTTACCCGTTATGGTTTTATCCTGTGCATGGACTATACCTACGGTAAATGGTAAAAATGTACTAAACATTAAAAGCATTGCCATCACGTAGGAAAATATTTTCCTCAACTTACTTTTTCTCTTTCTTTCAATCATATTTTTATCCTTTCTCAAAATATTTTTCTATACAATTACCATTTTTTATTATGACATCACATACGCACACATCACTCTATAGTATGTAACTCTACACGCATATTTCATTCATTTTTAAATGCGATAATTTTACTTTACGGAATATATCAGCTCAATGCAAAGATATTTTACTGCGTTTTTCTTTATCCCAATGTCTTTTCAACTTCTGCGCAATCGCACTCCGAGAACAACAAATTTTTTCAGCCACCTCTCTTTGTGTATGTCCCTTTATGTAAATCTCTCTGAGAATCAGTCTCATTGTCTTATCATCTATTGAATCCAAATATCTTTCTATCTCTTCAACAGCTATCAACAATGTCTTGCCTTTCTCTCTCAGTTCTAAAACTAACATATCTAATTTTTCTTGTGTAAAGCCGTCCGTTAAACACGTATAATCTCTTTTTGGTATCATTGCAACCGATTCTTTTTCTTCAGCTCTATTTGATAAAATATCATCTCTCTTATTTTTTAATCTGCCAATGCTTCTCTGTAAAGATTCAATCTCAGAGTTGATAATGCCGTATCTGCGTAAATCATTTTTATCCATATCACTATCCTCAAACACTCATTCCTTTCTCAAAAAATCACAAAATGCTTTTATAGATTCATTTGACCATATTTTATATCACTAATATGAATCGTCGCAATATGGAATGCATATAAAGAGTAAAATTCGTAATCTGAAGATCAACAACAGTAATACGATGAATATTTTACATAAAATCGAATTGTCACATTGATGACCCCTTATCTCTCTCAAAATATTGTTGATTTAAATTAAAATATTTCTCGAAACAAAATTCAGGCTGATATCTTATCAATAAATGCCCATTCTCATTTCCTTTTCAATCGAATACGTTCGCTTATTTTTCCGTACTCGCTTCCGCATTCTCTGAGAAATAATTTCGTATTTTCTTCAAATGTACTGAAGAAGTCATCAAATTGTAGAATATCTGTCTTGCTGCTTAAATTCAACCTGTCACCAAAACACGAAACGCCCTCGACTCCTTCATCAGTTTTTATGCTGAATCCTCGGACTTCTAAAAATTTTCCCGAACGATATTGAACTTCTTTGATATCATCCAATGAAATTACCTTCTTCACATCATCGCTTTCTATTATCACTTCCTCATCGTTTAATTCGAAAGTGAACAGCTTAATTTTATGTCTATTTGTATATTGAAATATCGACATCGTAAAAACCGCTGTTAAGTATAAAATTGCTGCAAATAACACCTTTTCTAAATGGAACATTAAATGTGGTCTATATCGCAGGAACAGAAAGAGCATAGCAAATGCAAAAATGCAATATGTAATTATCCACGGCAAAAATATTTTGTTACGAACAACTTTTAATTCAATTCCTTTTACATGAAATTTCACCTGTTTCTCTCTTTCCTCAATAAATGTATGTAACAATCAGTAGGCAAATATATTTTCTTATTAATTATAAAATTATATTTTTATGTATAAATTTTCATTATTTCTGCAAATCATTTTCTAATTCTAACTTAATTAGATTAGACCACATTGCCGAATAAAAGTCAATTTAGAAATCAAATCTTGATTATTTATAAATTTTTCTTGACAATTATATTTTATTTATTGTATAGTATTTGCTATAAACTATTGTATGTGAAAGTAAAGGATGAAGAATTATGTTTAGTACGTTTTTAAATTCAAACTTATCTTTAAATCTAAACAAAAAATCTTCTGCAGCAGAAAAAACTGTTGCTCCTTTGAAATGCAAAAAATCAAAAAAACAGATAAAATGCATTTATCATCCTTTTACAGTCAATGGTATTTTTTTTAGCGAGTTGTAAACATTTTAGTCGTTTCACCACTTTCTGTAGAAGGAAAGTGGTTTTTTTATGTTTATGACGTTTTTATTTGAAAGGAGATTTTATTTTATGGAAGCTATTAATGTAGGGATATTATCCATTCTACCACCGGTCATTGCGATTGCATTGGCGCTTATTACAAAAGAAGTTATTTCTTCACTTTTAATAGGAATTTTCGTTGGAACTTTCACCTATTCTTTCAGCAGTGGCAAAGGCTTCATGGGAGGACTTGATACAACATTAAACTTGATGGGACAAAAAATTGGCGACAACGCTACAATGATATTATTCCTATCTCTTCTCGGTGTTTTGGTTGTATTGGTTACTGCTGCAGGCGGATCACAGGCTTATGGGAACTGGGCTGCTACCAAGATAAAGAACAAGAAAATGGCACAACTTGCCACATCTCTTTTGGGATTCATCATATTTGTCGATGACTATTTCAACTGTTTGACTGTCGGCACTGTAATGCGTCCCGTTACCGATAAGTACAGAATTTCCAGGGCAAAGTTAGCATACTTGATAGATTCCACCGCTGCCCCTATATGCATCATAGCACCTATTTCTTCATGGGCTGCCGCTGTAGGTTCTACTCTTGCAGCTGCAAAAATTTTCAAAAGTGACTTACTGGCATTTTGTGCAACAATACCCTTCAACCTTTATGCAATATTAACTATATTGATGGTTATCATTTTAGCATGCACCAACATCAGTTACGGTCCTATGAGAAAAATTGAAAAGTATGCAGAATTGAATAATGAATTGGGGGCCTTGACCATAAATGAAGAAACTGATGAAACCGAAGGCAAGGTTAAAGACCTTTTAATTCCCATCATCGCTTTAATAGTATTCTCAATTCTTGCAATGCTTTACACTGGAGGACTCTTCTCCGGCAAGGCTGGCGGAATAATTTCAGCATTCGGTAACAGTGAGGCACCAAAGTCATTGGCATTAGGAGGATTTGGTGCAATCGTAGTAACTTTTATTTTATATATGCCAAGAAAGATTCTTTCCTTCAAAGATTTTATGGGAAGTTTTACAGAAGGTATCAAAATGATGGTTCCTGCAATTACAATTTTGGTTCTCGCCTGGACTATATCCGGCGTTTGCCGTGATCTGTTATCAACCGGTCAGTATATAGGCAATTTGGTACAGCACAGCCATTTCCCTGTAATATTCTTGCCTTTAATAGTATTTATTGTCGCTTCATTTTTATCATTTTCAATGGGAACAGCATGGGGAACTTTCGGTATTTTAATTCCTATTGTAATAATAATTTGCGAACCTATAATCGCAACTAACCCTTCAATTATGATAGTTACCCTTGCAGCTACGCTAGGTGGATCGGTATTTGGGGACCATTGTTCACCGATATCCGATACTACGATATTATCTTCTACCGGTGCAGACTGCAACCATATACAGCACGTTTCAACTCAGATTCCATATGCTTTAACTGTTGCGGCAGCGTCGGGTATAGGGTATTTTGTAAGCGCTTTAACCAAGTTCAACGTGTTCACTACTATCGGAAGTGGCGTATTATCACTGATTGTAATGATATACATATTTGATAAAATCTCTAAACGTAAAAATGCTTAATGCGATATTAAGCAAAGATAACGGCTAATCGGAGTCGTGCGAACGATTCTCTAAAAAGCGGTAACGTCTTGAAATACAACGCTACCGTTTTTATATTGCTTGAAAGAAACCTCGCGTTAAGCGCGAGGTTAGTTATTTATCTTTTTACCTATTTTTTAATTTATCCAGCTTTTCGTTCTATCGACAGCCTTTTTCCAATTTCTTACAAGTTCTTCTCTCTTTTCAACACCGATACCAGGCTGAAAAACTCGTTCAATGGAAACATTTTCAACGATGTCCGTAGTATCCTTCCAGTATCCTATTGCCAATCCCGCAAGATATGCCGCTCCTAGAGATGTGGTTTCAACTGAAAATCCTCTGATAACCCTGCTATTCATAATATCCGCTTGAAACTGCATCACAAAATTGTTTTTCGCAGCACCTCCATCCACCTTCAACTCACTGATACCCTTTTTAATGTCATCTGACATCGCATCAGCTAAATCTTTTGTCTGGTAAGCCATAGATTCCAAGGCAGCTCTCACAATATGATTTTTATTCGTAGCTCTGGTAAGACCTTGAATGCTTCCTCTGGCATACTGATCCCAGTATGGTGCTCCCAAACCTACAAAAGCGGGAACGAAAAATACCCCTCCCGTATCGCCTACGGAATTTGCCATTGTCTCCGTTTCCTCTGCAGAATTTACTAATCCCATCTCATCTCGCAGCCATTGCACTGCTGCACCTGCAACAAACACAGAGCCTTCCAAAGCATAAAAGATCTTATCTTCGATGCCCCACGCTATGGTCGTTATCAGTCCGTTTTCGCTAATAACTGGAATATTTCCAGTATTCATCAACATAAATCCGCCTGTACCATAAGTCATTTTGCAATCGCCTTCTCCAAAACACGTCAAACCGAATAAAGACGCTTGTTGATCGCCCGCTGCACCGGCTATTGGAATTTCCCCGCTGAATAAATCCTTTTTCGTATATCCATATATCTCTGAGGAAGATCTTACCGATGGTAACATATTTAGCGGTACATCCAAAAGTTCTAAAATTTCATCATCCCACTTTAAAGCTTTAATATTGAACATCATAGTTCTGGAAGCGTTGCTGTAATCCGTTATATGAACCTTCCCACCTGTCATCTTCCAAATGAGCCAAGTTTCTATAGTTCCAAAGAGTAAATTCCCCGCTTCCGCTTCAGATCTCGCATCCGGCACGTTATCCAAAATCCACTTCAACTTGCTTCCCGAAAAATACGCATCAATAAACAATCCCGTTTTTTCCTTGATCATATCGTAATACTCTTTTTTCGCTTTTAATTGATCACAATACTGCGCTGTCCTTCTGCACTGCCACACTATAGCATTATATATCGGTTTCCCTGTAGTTTTGTTCCAAACGACTGTGGTTTCCCTCTGATTGGTTATCCCTATTGCCGCAATATTTTCATATGTGCAATTCACTTTATACATTGCCTCCTGAGCCAATCCTACCTGTATGGACCAAATTTCCATAGGGTCATGCTCTACCCATCCGTTTTCAGGATAAATTTGTGTGATTTCCTTTTGTGCAACGCTTATGGCTCTACCCTGCCTGTTGTAAAGTATACATCTTGAACTAGTGGTTCCCTGGTCAAATGCCATAATATATTTTTTCATTTAAATCATCCTTTCAACTTCTACATAAGCCTCAATACTTCTGACAAATATCTCTGCTTTTGTATCTATCATCGTTGGCGATCTCTAAATCAAACAAATTCACACATTATATCATTGGATTTCAAAAATCCGTTTTCTGTTAAAAATAGCCTTTTTTCACTGCAATCTAAAATACAATTTCCTTTTTCTGCTTCCTTCTTTATGTAGTCGAGCTTATCTGAGTAAACTTCTCTGAAGGACTTCCCGAAAATTTTCTTAAATTCCCTTAAATTCACTCCCTCTTTCATTCTCAAGGCAGTGAAAATGAAAATCCCCATCTCTTCCTTTTCAGAATTTTCTTTTACTCCATCGAGCCACATATCAAAATCTTCCAAATCTAAATTGGAGTATTTACCATAATCGGAATACACCTTGGGATTTTCCCAACGCTTATTTAAAATATAACTGGATGCTCCTATTCCAATACCTAGATACTCCTCATATTTCCAGTATTTAATATTATGTCCTGATTCCTTACCTATCTTTGAAAAATTTGAAATTTCGTAATGGTCATAACCGGCATTAGTGAGTTCATTCACTGCTAAATCGTAAAATTTCCGCAATTTTTCATCGTCTGCCGTGGATAAACTCCCCATTTTAAATTCTCTGTAAAATTCGGTTCCTTCCTCTATTTGCAGGCTATACGCTGATATGTGATCAACTCCCAATGAAATTGCCTTTATCAATGTTCTGTGCCAAGATTCAAGTTTTTGATCCGGTAAATCGAAAATTAAATCCACACTCAAATTTTCTATTCCTAATTTTCGGCACAGATTTATCTTATCAATTGCCATCTCTTCGTTGTGCAACCGTCCTAACATTCTCAATTCATCATCATCAAAAGATTGAACTCCTATGCTAATTCTATTTATTCCCGCATTTTTATACGATACAATTTTTTTCTCAGTCAGAGAATTAGGATTGGCTTCTATGGTTATTTCCACATCTTCATGCACATCGTAATGCAGTTTTATTTTTTTTAACAATTTTTCAATATATTCTTCATCTACTGCGGAAGGTGTTCCTCCACCTATAAAAATTGTATCCACGACGTATTTGTCTCTTAAATACTTCCCCCTGTTGTCAATTTCTTTAAGTAAATTATCGAAATAACCTTTTACTGATGCTTCTCCGACAATGACATCATTTTCCCTCAGCCTGAAATAATTATTGTTATTTTCCTTCATGACAAAAGAAAGAAAGCCACAATAATTGCACTTTCTCTCACAAAACGGTATGTGTATGTACAACCCTAAAGTTTTTTTCATTTTCGCTATCCTGCATTTCATCTGAAAATTAAAACATGTCCATCATATTTTTATTGCATTTTACCGTAGATTCGTCATTTATTTTCATCGTACTTTAAAACTGCTGTAAATGCCTCTTGCGGTACTTCCACTCTACCGAATTGTCTCATTCTCTTCTTTCCTTCCTTTTGTTTTTCCAGCAACTTCTTTTTACGTGAAATATCTCCCCCATAGCACTTTGCTATAACATCCTTTCTATATGCTCTAACTGTGGCTCTGGCAATTACCTTCTGTCCTATTGAAGCCTGAATCGGCACCTCAAACTGATGCATAGGAATTACCTCTTTCAATTTTTCACACACAAATTTCCCTCTTTGATATGCCTTTGACTCATGTACAATCATAGAAAATGCATCTACCAACTCTTTATTGAGTAAAATATCCATCTTGACTAACTTAGATGGTTCGTATCTCACAAATTCATAGTCCAAAGAACCGTAGCCTCTGGTTTTAGACTTAAGGGCATCAAAAAAATCATATATGACTTCATTTAAAGGCATTTCGTAGTGTAGCTGCACCCTGTCTTCTGTTATGTACTCCATATGCAACAGTTTACCTCTTCTATCCTGGCATATTTCCATAATATTTCCTACATATTCTTTAGGTATCATTATATCTGCTTTTACTATGGGCTCTTCCAGATGTTTTATCGTTGTTAAATCCGGCAAATTACTCGGATTTTGAACCATCGTTTCACTTCCATCCACTCCTATCACTTTGTAAATTACACTTGGTGAAGTTGTGATTACCGCTAGATTGAACTCTCTTTCAAGTCTCTCCACTATGATTTCCATATGCAATAATCCCAAAAAACCGCATCTAAATCCAAATCCCAGTGCCTTTGAGGTTTCCGGTTCAAAGTTAAACGCTGCATCGTTAACTTGAAGTTTTTCCAATGCATCTTTTACATTTTCATATTTTTCTCCCTCTGCCGGATATATTCCGCAATATACCATAGACTGTGCCTTTTTATAGCCCGGTAACGGTTCATCAGCAGGATCTTCATCCAACGTTATCGTATCTCCAACTCTTGCATCTCTAACTTGTTTTATACTCGCTAAAATATATCCTACCTCTCCTGCTTTCAATTCTTTTTTCATAACCGGTCTCGGAGACAGGATTCCAACTTCTGTAACTTCATACTTGGTCTTTGAATTCATCAATCTGATTATTTCTCCCGGTTTTACTCTACCGTCAAAAACTCTTGCATATATTATTACTCCTTTATAGTTGTCGTAGTATGAATCAAATATTAGTGCTTTTAACTTTCCGTTGACGTCTCCCTTCGGTGCCGGTACATTTTTCACTATGCTTTCCAATAAATCTTCTATTCCCAGTCCCTCTTTAGCCGAAACCAGAGGTGCATCCATCGCTTCAATTCCTATAACATCTTCTATTTCTTCTTTTACTTCATCACACCTTGCGCTTGGTAAATCAATTTTATTCAAGCAAGGAAGAATTTCCAAATCCTCGTCAAGTGCCAAATAAACGTTTGCAAGGGTTTGTGCCTCTACACCCTGTGTGGCATCAACTACCAAAACAGCTCCTTCACATGCTGCCAGAGACCTGGACACCTCATAGGTAAAATCCACATGTCCCGGCGTGTCTATCAAGTTAAATATGTACTCATTTCCATCTTTTGCATTATAAATCAACCTGCTGGTTTGCAATTTTATCGTTATTCCCCTCTCTCGCTCCAACTCCATATTGTCTAAAAATTGATCCTTCATTTCGCGTTGTGAAACGCTGCCGGTTTTTTCCAATATTCTATCTGCAAGTGTTGATTTTCCATGATCTATATGTGCTATAATACTAAAATTTCTTATTTTATCTTGGTATGAATTCATTCTTTCCTCTTTCATAAATATATTTTAAATCAAATTGCTTTTTCATATCACATTTTATTCCGCGATGTTCTCATTTTTACCGTGCTGAATTTCTGTTAAACATCATAATTTCATCAAAAAAATATCTTATCATATTCTACATTAAAATTTCGTAAAATTCAATAAAACACCTTAAAATACTTGATTTATAGTAAAGTTTAATATATACTGTTATGTGCGAATTTGTGTTATTAAAATGAAAGTGGGGTAAAAAATGGCAAATATTAAATCCGCAAAAAAAAGAATTAGTGTAATCGACAGAAAAACAGCTAGAAACAAACGTGTGAAAAATCATGTAAAAGAAGCTGTAAAGGCTTTTGAAATCGCATTAGCCGAAGGTGATGTTAAAGGTGCTGAGGAAAAGCTTTCCATAGCGGAAAAGAAACTTATGCAGGCTGCTGCAAAGGGAACATTTCACAAGAAGACTGCCTCAAGAAAAGTTTCAAGATTGCAACTAAAACTTAATAAAGCAAAATAAATCTCATCCGTCCCCACCAGTGTATAAGTTAAATACACATGAGATTAAACCGGTTCTTGTCTCAGGCCGGTTTTTTATTTAAAGAAAACCCCGAGTTTAACCCGGGGATAATTCTTCATTAAAATGAAATTTTCTTTCTCTTCATAACATAGCTCAAATGTCTAACTTCTCTTCTTCGTCCAATTTTTTTTCCACTGCCCTCTGTCTTTTTTGTACTAAATTTCCAACGATAACATCGGCTGCCAATAATAAGATAAGATATAAAATGATAAATAGGAGTATATTGTTTAATTTAGAATCTCCGGTCAATAGCACGAAAAACACAGCACTTACTCCACAGGTTACAACAGTTTTAAAGACAGTTTTTTTCCTTTGCGTATCTTTAAAATTATAAATCCCACATCTGTAGTTTAAAACAGTATTGTATAAACCACATCCAACAAGCATAAACAATTCTACACAATATTGCTCCAAATTCGCCCTCATAAAAAACATCTGAACAATGATTGACACATTTAAAATCAGAATAACCAGTTCAAAGCCTGTGCTTTGTGCTTTTCTCTTTTCGAATATCAAGCGTTCATCTTTTACGTAATCGTTTCTCATGGCTATACCTCCCAAAATAACTCATCTAAAGTCTTGTTTAAGGTTTTACAAATTGCTAAACACAAATTTAATGTAGGATTGTAGTTACCGGATTCTATTAAACTAATCGTCTGCCTTGTGACTCCTATTGCATTTGCAAGATCTGCCTGTTTCATATTGCATTCAATCCTAGCGATTTTCATCTTTATATTCTTCACTGTAATCCCCCTCTCATTTATAAATATATATTATATTTTACTTTTTGTCAATTATATATTGCATTAAAATAGCGAACCGATGATACATTTTTACTTTTGTGTCACTTTTCTCTTATAAAAGTTTAAAACTACTTAATTAAAACGCATTAAAATAGCGAATAAACCAAACATCTATTCGCTATAAATCACTATATATTCTCCCGTCTCTTAATTTTTCTGATAGTGGTTCTGACAAAATCTTCTGTCCTTATCTGAACTTTTTTAATTCTTTTGCAATAACTCAATCGCATGGCTGACGCTGGGCTTTGATATGCACATATGTCTAGCTAAATCTATGGAACTCTCCACATCTTTATCTTTTTGAATGACATGAATTGCTTTTAAATAATCTTCTCCGGACATGTGAAGTTTCATTTCGGTCTCTCGCTTTCAGACAATCGACCAGCTCTCCGCCTGCTTGCGGATTTTGACAAAACGCTGATAAAGTCCATCCTGCCCGATTAGCCGTTGGTGCGTACCTTTCTGTACGACACGACCACCGTCAATCACGAGAATTTGATCAGCATTCTCAATCGTTGCCAACCGATGAGCTATTACAATCACGGTCTTTCCAACCGTCATCTCTGTCAATGCTTCCTGTATCAGATGTTCATTTTCAGGATCAAGGCTAGCCGTGGCTTCATCAAGTATGACGATAGGAGCATTTTTTAAAATGGCGCGAGCGATGGAAATGCGCTGTTTTTCTCCGCCGGAAAGTGTGGAACCTCCCTCACCGATTACGGTATCATACCCTTCTGGAAGAGCCATGATAAAGTCGTGACAACACGCCTGCTTTGCAGCACGGATCATCTCTTTCTCAGATGCCTGCTCTGTTCCAAAGCAGATATTTGCCTTGATGGTGTCGTGAAACAGGTAAACGTTCTGGAACACCATGGAAATATTCGATGACAGACTGTCGCAGGTAAATTCCTTGAGATTATGTCCACCGAGAGTAATACGTCCTTCGCTCACATCATAGAAGCGCGCCATAAGCCTGCAAAGCGTTGTCTTTCCGCTACCGGACGGTCCTACAATTGCTGTTGTCGTTCCTTCTCTTACTTGGAAGCTCATATCTTCAATAACATTCCTTTTTTCATTCCCCTTGTCGTAAGAAAATTTCACTTGCTCAAAATGAATATCATATCCCGAAAGTGAAATATCCTTTCCATCATCATCAATATAGTTGTCGGGAGACAATGCTTCTATCTGATCCATGGCATTATTGATAACGGAAAGGATATGTGCGCTGTCTGCAATCGGCTCAAGCGAATTAAAGAGCATCAATGATAGCAGAGAGAATACCAAAACCATTGGCAGGGAAAGATTACCGGATAGTCCGGCTCCCATAACAGAAATAATCATAACGATACTAGCGGCCTTTAACGCAAGCAGGTGTAGACAGTTAAATGGAATAAAGCCCCTTTCGATTTTCAGGGCAATCTTTCTCGTTTCCAGGCAAGCCTTCCGTAATGCGGAAAAAGATGCTCCCTCCATACCAAACGATTTCACCACGTGCAATCCACGGGTATATTCGACGACCGCTCTTGTCAGCTTTTCGTTTACACCGGTCTGAACAAGTGTATTTCTTGTGCTGTACTTTGAAATGAGAGATAAACAGAGAAAGGACAGCAGGACGCCTACCAGGCAAAGCAATGCACCAAAGGGATGTATGATCAGAACCATGATGAAAATGCAAAAAAAACTCAAATATCCTCCGACAAAGGTATCTATCATCCGCATTCCCATATTTTCCAAAGCATACAGTCCTGTGGTAATGGAATTGAGTACAGTGCCCGTATCGTTCTCTTGAAAATACCCCAGAGAAACCCTCTTCAATGCTGTCCCTATCGCCAATCGATCCCGTGCAACCAGCTCATAGCTGATGGTTTCCTGAAACCTCGCTTTCATATAGTCGAGCAGAAACCGCAGTAGAATCGCGATAAAAATCACACCCAGACTCTGCAACCAAAGGTTGATTGGAACACCGCAATCTTCGTCTCGCCACTGCACAACCTTTCCAATGATATAACCCGTATATACAACGGGAGCGGCGAGAGACAATCCAGAAAGAAATGAGAAAAAAAAGCTTATGTAAAGACGTTTTCTGAAATCTCCACACCAACGAATAATTCGACTTATCGTTCTAAACATTGATCTTACCATCCTTTCCTTGTAGTCTCCAATCCTTTGATTCAATGTGAGCACTCCACATTTTCTTATAGAGCGGTGTATGTTTCAAAAGTTCCTCATGGGTACCTATAGCCTCCACCGTACCGTCATTTAAAACAACGATTTTATCCGCATCTTTCACCGTAGACAGCCGGTGCGCAATGACAAGAAGGGTTTTTCCTTTGGTAAGCTCCGAAATTGACTGTTGAATTAAGTGCTCATTTTCCGGATCGGTAAAAGCGGTGGCTTCATCCAAAATAACAATCGGTGCGTTTTTCAGCATAATACGCGCAATGGCGATGCGCTGCTTTTCTCCGCCGGAAAGTTTTTTCCCCGCTTCACCCGCAGATGTATCGTATCCGTCCGGCAACTTTGAAATAAACTCATCGCAGCGAGCCTTCTTTGCGGCGGCTATCACCTCTTCATCTGTTGCGTAAGGGTTGCCAATGCGGATGTTTTCTTTAACGGAAGTCTGAAACAGAAAATTATCCTGCATAACAAAGCTCACCAATTCTGATAACTGATTAATGGGAATGTTTCGTATGTCCACTCCTCCTATCTCGATGCTTCCGTCACAAACATCCCAAAATCGTGCAATCAACTTCGCTAAGGTAGATTTTCCCCCTCCGCTGGGACCGACCAGGGCGGTATAGCTCCCCTGAGTCAGTGTGAGGTCAATTCCATGAAGGATCTCTCCGCTCTTTACTGAGTAAGAAAAGTGAACATTTTTTAGGTGCACATCCCTGCCTCTGAGTGTTGATTTAGATCTCGGCTCGGACAATCTTGTCATGTTTAAGAAGGCTTCCGTCTGATCTACGGTATATTTCATCTGACGTATACTATTAGCGAATATTTCCAGTTTTGCAAAGCTCACAATCATAGACATGGCCAGCATAACAGCAAGCGTCATCTCAGACACGGAAAGTCTACCGCAGTAAACCAGAAAGAGACTGACGGGAACAACACCCAAGAGTGTGGCTGGCATGAAGGCAAACGCGAGTTTCATTGTCACCCAGGTGTTTCTCATCCAGTCGATTACAAATCCTTTGTATTCAAGGACCTCGTCAGCATATTTTTTATAACTGCTACCGGCTTTTCCAAAGGCTCTAATCACCTCAATCCCCTCAATGTATTCAACGATTACACTGTTCAAACGCGCATTGGATTCCATATACTTTTTCATGCTCTTTCCACTGATTGCAAAGGTAATCAGCATGAATACAAAACCGAGCGGCAGAGATAGCAGAGAACCTAACGCAACTCTGAAATCAAGGAAGAACAACGCAATCAGACTGACGACTGGAAGTACAAGATGTCCGCTGCCCTCCGGAATCATGTGAGCCAGAGGCGGCTCAATCTCCTCAATTCTGTCTACAATCACATTTTTAATCTCCCCGATGGAATGCTCCTGCACATCTCCAAGAGAAGCTTTCAAAAATGCATCTGCAATTTTAAGTCTCAAGCCCTCTAAAACATGGTATGCAACATGGTGTGAAAGCCCAGTTGAAAATCCAAAACAGACTACTTTGACCACGTAGGATATAGCACCAATCACTCCCCAAAAAATAATGACTGAGTTTTCAAGCGACCCAGCCAGGTATGCGTCAACCATTCGATAAACACAGTAAAAAGGGATTAGTCCGCTCACAATGCTGACAATCGAGAGGATAACTGAAAACCACATCCTGCGCTCGCTTCCATCTGCATAAGACAGCAGTGCTCTAAACCAGTTTTTTCTTTTTTTCCTCTTCACTCGGTATCCCTCCTCGCACAGACCGGGCCTTGCCCATCTAATTGAATCACACTGTGACAGACCATATTCAGGAATTCATAATCGTGTGTAATCACCAGAACGATATATCCCTCACAAGACAGCTTCTGAATGATCTCACCTGTCTGCATCATGTGCGTATAATCCAGCCCGCTCGTCGGCTCGTCGAATATCATCACCTTTTTTCCCGACAGCACCGCCTGGCATACGGCAAGCCGCTGACGCTGACCTCCCGACAGGACGGCAGGATGCACCCCTTTATAGGTAAACAGATCAAATTTACACAGAAGCTGATCAATCATTTCTTTCGACGCATCTGGTGCCACCAGCTTACATTCGTTCACAACACTGTCTGCAAATAACTGATGGTTTACATCCTGCATGACCATGGCACAGAGCTTCTGTCTTTGTCTTCGCGTCAGATTTTTTCCCTGATAACTGACTGTACCGGATTGCTCCTTCAACAACCCGCAGATCATTTTGCACAGCGTTGTTTTTCCTGCTCCGTTCTTTCCCACAATTCCGATTACATCACCTGCAGAAGCCCCTAAGCAGATTTCCTGTTTCGTGTAACGATTGTAAATCCGCTCGATGCAAAGCTCCCCCTTGATGGTTGTGCATTCAGGAATCGTTATTCGCGTTTCTTTTAAGGTGCGAAGTCCCATCGAAATCCGTTCCCTTTCGGAGAGTGCGCGGAACTGTTCTGCCTTGAATTCCCGCACAATCCGGCCACTCCTGAGATATACGACTCTGTCTGCAATAGATTGAAGATAATTCAGCCGATGCTCCGCAATAATCACGGTCTTCCCCTGCGACTTAATATAATGAAGCAGTCCCTTCAATCGCTCGATGGATGTGTTATCCAGATTGGATGATGGTTCGTCGAGTACATAAATTTCCGGCTCCACAGCATATGCCGAAGCAAATGCGATAATCTGCTTTTCTCCACCCGAGAGTTTGAAAATGTTCCGGCCAAGCAGATTTTCAATTCCAAGATCATTCGCTGTTGTCACAATCCTCTTCCGGATTTTCTCTGGCTGAACTCCACGGTTTTCCAGTCCGAATGCAATTTCAGCGGAAGAATCCGTATAAAAAAATTGTGATTTAGGGTTTTGGAATACATTACCGATTTTTTCCGCCAGTTTATACATACACGTCTCAGCTAACGGGACTCCTTGAATACATACACCTCCGTCAAGCTGCCCACATGAATAGAAATGAGGAATCAGCCCATTGATAAGTTGCGTTAAAGTCGTCTTACCGCTGCCACTTTCTCCGGCAAGGAGGACGCATTCACCAGTGGATATCTTCAAGTTGATTTCTGTCAGAATCGCATATTCATCTACTCTATAATTCACATCAATAAGCTCAATCATTTTACCCTTTCACAAATATCAAGATAAGTACTACTCCTATGGCGGTCATCAGCATACAGAAAATATCTGTCACACTGAAACCGATTTTTACTGCACTGGTCTTTTTCTTCGGACTGTCAACCCCCCTGACTACTGCTGCCACAGAGAGTTCTTCTGCGGTTTTTGTCGCAGAAAGCATGATTGGCACCAGATAACACTCGATTTTTCTCTCCGCCGTAATCTTCTGGAGCTTCATTGCATTTATAATGTGATGAAGCTCTTCTGAAATAGCTGGAAAGTAACGAATCGTGACAGCCATGGCAGTAATGAGATTTTGAGGCAGCCGCAGTTTGCGCATGGCGGCAACAAACTCAGGGACACTGCACTTCTTTACCAGCAATGCCCCCGTCAAAAGACAGGGAAGCATACGTCTTGTCATATTCACAAATACGGAAAACATATTAGTAAAAGCTATGGGTAATACAGGAAGAACAAAGGTTTGCAAACAATATAACAGCAACATGAATACTACTCCGCCTGTCGCAATTTTCGGACAGCCATACATGATTAGCACTGCAATAATTACTCCAGCCAGAGCATTTCCCTGCATGCTGGTTCTTTCCAGGAACATTCCGATGTTGGCAAGAAGGAGAATGAAAAGACCGGCACGAGGATCAATCTTCCGATAGTGCATTTAAACGATACCAGCTTTCTCAAAATGTTTTTTGAACATCCCTTTGGCAATCAGCGCACCCAGTAATCCGCCTACGATTGGTGAAACCAACAAAAGAATCAACATAGGTGTAGTGATATAGGAAGAAATTGCCACAACGTATTTCCGGCTCATGGTCTCGCTAATCTGTGCCAAGAAGCTCTCACGATACACAAATAAGGCAAGCGGCGATCCTACCATACCGTAGCTGAACAGGATGAAAGCGACCACAAGATTTCTGAATTTAAGAGCATACTTCGTTATATACCTGTATGTTTCTGAAAGAACACAGGCAATCAGCATCGTTATCAGAATGAGCACTGTAAATTGCCCTGTAATAAAATACAAAAAAGCAGTGATGAAGCCCATAATTAAGACAGCTCCAGGCTTAGGAACTTTTACTGCCATCAACAAAAATGGAATGCTGGTGAGGATTGCTGCGGTTCCGGCGAGTAAAATCCAGAACAGTGGAATGAACCCCGTAATCATTGCGGCAAAATTCATCACAAAGTAGATTGCAGAATAGATACCGATTGCGATTACATCTTTTCCTGTCAGTTTTCGGTTTTGACTTATCATTTCTTTAGCCTCCTATATATTTATCAAATTATCTGCCAGCTTTGTTCGATGCTTGCGGTAGTCCAAAGGCGTAGTACCGATGATTTGCCGAAATGCGGCAGCGAATTTTCCTGTTGTCTCATATCCGACAAAATGCGCAATCTCAGATACGCTCATGTCCAGATTTTTTATCAGCAAAGAAGCCGCAGTATTCATACGGTACCGCTTTAAGTACGAATAGATGGAATCCCCATACATCTCCTTAAAACTGTTTTTGAGTTCTGTCTGTGAGATGTCATATTCTTCAGATAATTCCCTAATCGTAAAGTGTACGGATAGATTTTCTGTAATCTGTGCATGGATCTCCCGAAGCTTATCGGCAGAGCTGCGAAAAAAGCGAATCTCTTTTCGGTTTCCTTCTTGCATTTCCACAGCATTAAGATACAGTAACAGCTCAAGAATTTTAAGCCGGTAGTAATCCGGACCGAGATTTGCGGGCGGATGATAGAGACATGCCATAATCCCTTCCACCGCCGTGTCATTTTTTAGAATATAAGGCTCGCCTTCTTTGCAGAACTTGTCCCTCAATCGGTGAATATCAACAGAGAACTTCGGAACAAACGCAGCAATTCCCTGCGGTGCAAGATCGATATAAATACTGATTCCGTGAAAATGATTAAGCGGCATGACCACATGTCCGCTATGATGCCTACGATCATCAATTCGAAGCTGCTTTTCCTGAAGGACGCTGTAAACGCCTTCCGAAGTCTCCAACTCAATCCGTCCCTCCTTGCAATGGTCAAAACAGACAACATCTGCATCTTCTTCCAAAAGAAAGCCTGAATTGCACTGCTGCATGTGCATATCAGAGATATTGATATAGACTCCTGCAAAGGGTGTATACATCGTCATGAGACCCTCTCCGGTATCGTCTTTAACTTCAAGAATGGCGTGGCTCTCGTCTCGTGCCAGAACCTTTACGTTATCGCCCAATTCCATGGTTAAGCTCATTTCAGCACCTCCAGTAATAAATTGATAGTTAGTAAGGTCTAATCTCTATGTATACTACTTCTTTTAGAATAAAAAGTCAAAGTCCATTTAGACATTTTAGTTCTATTTAGTTGTGCTATCAAAGCAGGGGTTCTCATAGATAATAACTTCTATATTTCTCCTGAACATGATATCATCCCAGTGCAAATGTGCTATATGCGAATCTGTTGCAAAAGTCCTAAAATAAAAAGTGATGTTACAGAGTAGAATTACCCATCCTGTAACATCGCTATAAATCACTATATATTTTCCTGTCTCTTAATTTTTCTAGTAGTGGTTCTGACAAAATCTTCTGTCCTTATCTGAACTTTCTTAATCCTTTTGTAAATTGCCAGCTTCTCATTGACTTCATCAATCCATTCTTTGAATAAATTATATGTTTCTTCTTGAGATATTTCACCCTTTTCTTCCGCTAAAGCTTCTCTGTCAGGCTGTATCTGTACAGCTACATAGTACTCTTCGCCCTTCTCCTCCTTCAATCCGTATACCATTGAATCTGCTACGAACTTATTTTCTTTTATCAATGCTTCTATCTCTTCTGGATATATGTTTTTACCGGTTTTGGTTACAATAACATTTTTTTGTCTACCTGTTATATACAGCCAACCTTCTTTGTCCAAAAAGCCCAAATCTCCACTATAAAACCATCCGTCTTTGATTGCTTTGGCAGTCTCTTCAGGCATATTGTAATATCCGAGCATCACATTGGGACCCTTTATCAAGATCTCTCCTATTCCATCTTCATCCGGATTGTGGATTTTAATTTCTACGCCGGGAATAGCCGGTCCACAGGACCCTGCCTTGTTATACAGTCTCTCAAAATCCGGAACACCTGCCACCAATGGAGAAGTCTCCGTCAAACCATATCCCTGTGTTACGCTGAAGCCGAGATCTATAAATCCTCTGAGAACTGTCGGGTTTATTGCTGCCGCACCGCTTATAACTCTGCTGAAATTCCCTCCGAAATTTTTCCTGACAGACTTAAAAATATTCTTTCTTTGGTCAATTCTGAATGCCATCAAAGTCTTATTAATTTTTACTGCTCTCTGCAGCATTTTGTCTTTTCCACTTTTTTCAGCCGCCTTCCAAATCTTGTTGTACAAAGACTCTATTATCAAAGGTACACCTACGATGAAGCTTGCTTTTGCTTCCTGCATATTCTTGAGAACATATTTAAGTCCTTCATAAAATGCTACAGTACCTCCCTGAAAAAGAGTGACTAAGTTTCCTATTACAGATTCAAAGGTATGATGAATCGGCAGAACGGAAAGTGTAACTTCCCCTGGGTTTATCATGTATATTTGACTGGTGGCTCTAACCACATGACACACGTTTGTATTGGACAGCATAACTCCTTTCGGTGTTCCTGTTGTGCCTGATGTGAATAACAACAACGCCATCTCATCCAAATCTATTTTCTTTTCTAAATATGCTTTATTCTCATTTTCCAACAAATCTCTCCCCTGCTTTACCAGATTTAAAATGTGATTCTCTCTGTTGAAATCCTCCTCAACTTCATATGCATTCATGGAAATCATGTGTTTCACGTTTATATCCACCAAATTTTTAGCATAATTTTCAGTATAAAAAACACAACTGCACTGAGCTGTATCGATTAAATTTTCTATTTCACCCTTTTTTAACTCTCTATCCAACGGCACTGCAACTCCAACACCTCCGACAACAGCTAAATATGCAACGATCCACTGGTAACAATTATTACCTAAAATGGCGATTTTTTCCCCTTGTAACCCCATTTCTAACAATTTTGTACCTAATGCATCGACGTCTTTTTTTAACTGCATATAAGTCACGGGGACATATTCTCCGCCTCTTTTGTTTTTGACTAGGTATGCTGGCGAATCTGAAAAAATTTCCGCACTTTGTGTCAGTAGTTCCTTTATGCTGCTCAAATTTCTAACTTCATGTAATCTACTTTCGATACTCATATATTTCTCCTATCGTCGAGTTTGTAATATATGTTACATTTGTGTATAATAGTCGTAATCATATATCTATACCCTTTATATGATACCATAAAAAATTTTTTTTTAGAATAGAAAGGAGCAATTATTTTGAGTACTCATATTGCAGCACAAAGAGGAGAAATAGCCAGTCGTGTTCTCATGCCCGGGGATCCGCTGAGAGCTAAATATATAGCTGAAAAATTCTTAGATTCGCCAAGACAATACAGCCAGGTTAGAAACATGCTGGGATTTACCGGCACATATAAAGGTGTTCCCGTTTCCATTCAGGGTTCAGGAATGGGCATGCCGTCTATGGGAATTTATTCTTGGGAGCTTTTCAAGGAGTATGACGTCGAACAGGTGGTTCGTATCGGAACTGCAGGTGCCTTTCAGAATGATATATCCCTTGGCGATATAATTTTGAGCATTGCCGCTTCTACAGATTCAAATTTTCATAGAGCTTTTGACCTTCCACCTTCGTACGCACCAAGTGCAAGTTGGGAATTGTTAAAAAAAGCTACGGCTGTTGGCGATGAACTAAAACTGAATTATAGAGCAGGCAACACTCTATCGGTTGATGCATTTTACGATACAACCGATGGATGGTTTAATAAATGGGTTAATATGAACGTTTTAGCTGTTGAAATGGAAGCGGCTGCACTGTATCTGAACGCAGCTTTTCACAAGAGAGATGCCCTCGCTATGATGACCATATCTGATCACATATTGACCGGTGAAGAATTTACAGTGGAACAACGTATGTACGCAAATGACAATATGTTTAAATACGCTTTAGAAATCATCACGAGATAAATCTACACTCAAATAGAGTAAAACAGCAAGATTCACCTTATGTAAATCTTGCTGTTTTCACCTTTAAATTTAAGGTATTCATAATTACCTAAATCGCATAAAAAGTTATATGTCGATAATCTCCAAATCTCTCTGAGCCTTTAAAATAGAAATCACTTCTTTCATATTGTGAGATGTCTCATCTCGATCCACGAAAACTTTTTGTATTTGATTTTCATTCAAAAACTCTTCTATGGTGTTTCTGA
Source organism: Eubacterium brachy ATCC 33089 (assembly GCA_000488855.1). GTDB lineage: Bacteria > Bacillota > Clostridia > Peptostreptococcales > Anaerovoracaceae > Gallibacter > Gallibacter brachus. Next base: position 209,791 of record KI535284.1, read on the forward strand.
GATTGTTTGAACGAATTACCCTTTCTTCCATTCCAAGCTTCGACGCCGCACTGTGTAAATAGCTTAAATCCTCTTTTTCTTCACTTTTTTTCATAAAATACATATCATACGATGTTATGTGAACGATGTATCCATTTTCAACATTATCATTTTCATCACTTATTTGACATGTATTCTCCGTCAAAATGCTCTTTGAAAAATCACCCGTCATAAATTTTTTTACAGATTTTTTGTTATCTATAAATACACATATCCTTTTCATAAAACTTCACCTATTTACATAGTCTATATATCGCCTCAGCATACATTTTGGTAGACTTTATCATGCTTTCAATACATATGAATTCATTTGGCTGATGTTCAACTGATGCTTCTCCCGGAAACACAGGTCCGAAAGCCACGCAATTTGGTATAGTTCTCGCATATGTTGCTCCCCCTATCACCAGTGGCTCCGTTTTGTTATCTCCCGTAAATTCTTTGTAAACTTCCATAAGAACCTTTACGAGTTCATGATCTTTTGCAACATAAAGCGGTGCCAAGTGATCGATTTTTACAACTTCGTACCCTGTTACCGTTTTTTCCATTCCGGCATAAATATCATCTTCTGTCATAGTTGCAGGATATCTTATGTTTATTGTCAACTTTATATTATCCTCATATATGGATAACATACCTACATTAAAATTAAGCTTGCCGGATGGCACATCTTCAAAGTCTATTCCAAAATTTTCTCCGTGAAAATTAAACCCTATCTTTTCGTTGTAAAATTTTATAAAATCATTGATTCTATCATTTGAAAACTCCACATCTTTAACTAATTCACAGAAAACTGTTATTGCATTTACACCTTTTTCCGGCATGGCACCATGAGCTGAAACTCCTGCTACTTTTATCACACATCCTGTCTTAGTTTTTTCACATTGCACCGTATGTCCGGTCCTTTCAACATAAGAATTTACGATATTGGTCAAATCTGCGTTTTCTATGGAAGCTAAAACCCTGTCAGCCACCATGTTGGGAGCATTTCCTCCTTTCAGACTGACAAGTTTTACTCTATGTTCATTTAAATTTTCCGCCTTTTCTATTTTCTTTATCAGATCGAATACTATAAGACCTTTTTCACAATGTATAACCGGGAAATCAGCATCAGGTGCAAATCCCATACACGGAGTTTTTTCTTTTTTCAGATAATATTTAATTCCATCCCAATTAGTTTCTTCATCTAGTCCTATTATCAACCTGATATTCTTTTTAGGCTTAAATCCTGCCTGCTTCAGTGCTTTCATGGCATAGTAAGCTGCCACGGTAGGACCCTTGTCATCTATAGCACCTCTGCCATACAGCTTGCCGTCCTTGACAGTTGCCGTAAACGGATCTTGATCCCAACCACTTCCTGCCGGTACTACATCGACATGACAGAGCAGTGCAAAAATATCTTCGCTCTCTCCTTTGAATTCAATGTGTCCTCCATAGTTGTCCACATTGCATATGTCAAAACCGTCTCTTTTTCCGATTTCTAAAAACGATTCAAATACCTTCTGAACTTCGCTTCCAAAAGGACAACTTCCTACCGGCTCATCACCTACACTTGGAATTTTAATCAGGTCAGATAAGTCGTTTAACATTTCTTCTTTTAAATCATCAATTATATGATTTACATTGTTGAAATTTTCCATAATTACCTCATTATCCGTCATCTAAAATCAATTTTCTATTTCGAAAATGCAACCTGTAAGATTAATAATATCATACTCAACACTGTAAGTATTCCCATTAAAGGTAGTACAAACTTAATCCATTTATTATACGTTACATCAACTAAATCCAATGTTGCAAGAATCAATCCTGTCGGTGTTATGAATGAAATCATACCTAAACCGAAAATATAAGCTGAAATTATTATCTCTCTAGGCATGCCTACCGCATCAGCCAGCGGTGCTATGATTGGAATCGACAATGTGGCAAGCCCCGAAGATGAGTTTATAAAGAAACCGAGCACTACGAAGATTAACATCATTATCACGATAAATAGGAACGGATTCATTCCTGACACTATTCCCGACAATTTGTAAAGAATAGTATCTGAAACTTTTCCTGTTTCCAAAATGATATTTACAGCCCTGGCAATACCTATTACGAGACCTACACCGATGAGTCCGCCTGCACCTTCAATGAATTTGGAAACAAATTCCTTTTCCGATACTCTCAAAACAATTCCTATTATTACGGAAGTGACCAAGAATAATACGGTCATTTCTTCAAACCACCATCCCTTAATAGCTACACCGTATACCATGACAACAAATGCCGCTAAAAACAATATCAGAGCTATCTTAAATCTAAGAGTCATAACAAGGTCTTCTGCATGTTTATCAAACTTCTTTTCTATGCGCTCTTTATCTTCATAAATGAGTGATTTTGTAGGATCTTTTCTAATTCTGCCAGCATATCTTAAGATGTAAATTATAGTTATGGCTGTTCCTATGATAAGTCCTGCTAATCTGAAACCCATTCCCGCTGTAAAATTAATACCTGCAGCATTTGCAGCTGTCACCACTGAAAATTGGTTTACTGTTGACATCATGGTTCCTATGGAAGATCCCATATATATCGCCGCAATACACACCAATACGTCGTATTTAGCTGCGATGAACACTGGTATCAGTATCGGATACAGTGCTATGGTTTCTTCTGCAAGGCCAAAGGTCGTCCCTCCTAAAGATATCAAAATAGTTACCACGATTATGAGAATATACTCCTTGCCCTTAGTCGCCCTCGACAAAGCACTTATACCTGCACCAAAAGCACCTGAATGGTCTAATATGTTAATCAATCCACCCAATACCAGAACGAACAAAATTATGTCTATACATTCGTATACTCCCTTAACAGAACCTGAGAGAAAGGCTTTCACTCCTTGTGGTTTTTCTCTAATTTTTGATAAGTTCCAGGAATACCTATGGGTTTTTTGATTTCTTTTTTCGTAAACTTCTCAATTGGAGTATCCACTCCCAATTTTTTCAATGTGTCCTGTGTTGCAGGTAAAATTTCTGTTGTTCCATCCGGTTTCGTCAACGTAAATTCATTTGCCCCTGTATCACCGGCATCATATTGTAACTTTGAATATGAGCCTGCCGGAATTAGGAAGGTCAAAATACACGCTAAAGCTAGAACTATAAACAGCACGGTAAATGCCGTCGGAAATGAAATTTTCTTTTTCTTTGCTTCCATTTTTATCTCCTCTCAAAATAACTTAAAGTTTATAATTTTAATATTTTCTCACAATATAACCTTTCTCAACATCGGCATATTTTAAAGAAAAAATAAAATATTTGAAACAACTGATGAAACCAGACCAATTGCTGTTCCGGTTGCCACTAAAAAAAACTCGACTCTCTTCATATTTGTTTTAACAGCATTCGCCAACAACTGAACATTATCTTCTCTTAATACGTAATCTATTAAATAATTCGTCCATTTTTTGGAATTTCCGTAAATTTCATCTAAAATTCTCTCTATTTTTTCCCTAACAAATCTACCATACAAAATTCTTGAAATTTCTGTCTCCGGCTTCTCAAATATATCCTCTCTATCTTTTGATAAAATTTCAAGATTTTCTATCTTTAAGTTCTGTCTTCCTTCATATTTAGATTCGAGCAATTGTAAATAGTATTTTACAAATTTCGTGAAATAATCTTTAATTTTTACTTTTAATATCTCATCTAATTTATCATCTATCTTAGTGCTTAAATCACATTTAAATTGCGATTCTAAGTAATATCCAATGCTCTTTTCCACGCCTGTTTCAAACTCATTCAGCAATCCCTCATTGACAACGATGGACATCAAAAGTTTCTGTTTAACTTTATCTCTGATGCCATCTCTTACCTTGATTGCTAAAATTTTTTCAATTTGTGCATTTTTGATTTCTAAATATATCTTTTCTGAAAGATTTTTTCTTATTTTAACTATCATATCACTGATACTCACATCGCAAAAGCATAACCTTTCATCAGATAGAACTTCATATACGGATTTTTCTTCCTTCCTTACTCTACATAAAAATTCTCGGATACTCTCTTCAAAATATTTCTCTATTTCCTCTGAAATCCGTTTCTTTATTGAATTTTCATTTTTATTTAAAACATCCACAATTTGTTTAGATGCAATATTTTTAATTTTTTCTGCAAGTTTTGATACAAATTCTTTCGAAAAAACTTCTGCAGATTTAATCTCAAATTGACGAAATTCGCGTGTTACACCGGCGTTATTGAAAATCTCGTACGAACTTCCTGAATCATCTTGAATCTCTGCCGAGTTCAAAATATTTTTATATATGTTTTTTTTTAATATTTTCCCGGCACATATTCCCATAACACAGCCACACAATGTCGCTATACACACGATAATGATACTGTTCAAAATACTCTACCTCTCACTAAATTTTAAAAGCGACTCGATGGACTATCAAGTCGCTTTCCATGAATCTCTCATTTGGACATTGATCTTTTTTAATATGCAAATTTTTCAATTGCTTTTTTTGGTTTTGTCATTGCTTTTATCCTTTGGATAAAAGAAGTTATATCCATAGAATTTAACCTGTTTCGGATCCTCGTTATACTTGTATGATAACATCTCTGAAACGGTTACCAACTGATATCCCTGTGCTTTTAACCAAGGGATTATCTCTTTCGTCGCTTCTGCAGTGGAATCGTATAGTGAATGCATCAGAATTACTTTACCATCCAAATTTCCACTGTTTTTAATTATTTTAATGACATTATCTTTATTTCTGTGTTTCCAATCTAATGTATCAACAGACCATAAAATTGCCGATTTGTTGAATATTTTTGTCGTTTTTTCATTGCCATTTCCGTACGGCGGCCTGTACAATGTAGGCACATATCCGATTCTGCTCTTTATCGCCTTATCTGTTAAATCGCTTTGTTCTTTAACTTTTTCATCTGTTAATGTAAACAAGTTAGGATGTGAATAGCTGTGAGAGCCAATTTCCGATCCCATCCTATCCATTCGCTTCAGCAATTTATCGGAGTCGCTAACGTTTTCTATATTCTTTCCCAATTCAAAAAACGTCGCAACTGCTTTATTTTGCTCTAAAATATCCAATATTTTAGCAGTTGTACCCTCTGCCGGGCCATCATCATAAGTCAACGCTACCATAGGCTTTGAAGGATCTATTTTTCTACTGTTTATATTTTTTCTGAAAAGCCCTTTTATGTCTGACTCCGAAATTGTTACTTTTATAATCTGACTGTCGTCTGTCACGGTATTGCCGGCAAAGTATAATACAACCTTATCTCCATCAAATGCAAAGTTCTCAAATTTGCTACTCTTTGCATCGATGTATTTCTTGTAATTCTTACTTAACTTATCTTTGTAATTTTTCTTTAAGTACTCGTCTAAATATCTGTATAATTTTTCCTGATATCCCGGTTCAAACACCATTATCGGATATATTCTTGATCCGGTCTCCTTGTCGAAATTAAGAACAGACACCTTGGAAGATACTTGCTCCAATTTCCCATTGGTTTTCTCTTCTCTGACTACCGTTTTCAACACTACACTGGCAATATTTTGCTTCCCTTTGTATGAATCATATGTCATTAACATCGCAAATTTTTCATCTTTGCTCCCTTGATCGTGTTCTCCTAAAAAGCTCTGTTTTTCACGTTCCGCCAGTATTTTTATCTGCTTATCTATAGAATTTATCTTCACCTTTGGATAGTTCAATCCCACCGATGAAGGCTTTCCATATTTTATTTCCTGCTGTGCTTCCCCTATAGAGTTCGAATCTTGAGCACTGCTAAAATATCTTTTCGCATATTTCGTAAATGAATTTTCGTCATCGTAGCTGTTGCTATCAAAAAACTTAAACAGGAACACTCCTCCAACGACTAATATAACTATTAAAATCACGAGGAAAATGTATCTTCCCATTCCACGCCTTCTAACTATACCGTTCGTGTATCTACCACTTCTGAAAGTATGCTTTGCATATCTTGCCATACATCTCTCCTTTGAATACTACTCTATCTTTTCCAAACATTCACCAAATAATGAAACACGCACTCTCTATTTTCGTATGTATATACATTATTTATGTTTCTATCACTTACACATCATAAATGTCACAATTTATACTCATTTTACCATTTTCTATTATCATAATAAAGTTTTTTCTGATATTTTTTAAACCGAATTGTCGTTTTTCTGCTTTTCAAGTTCCATAACAATGGCATTCTCTATTCTTTTTTTGTGTATCTCACAAGAAAGCTGATAGACCTTTTCAATATCACCGTTTTTATGATATGCATTGGCACTGCATCCTCCGCTGCAATATAATTTTGCAAAACAATCCTGACACTCGTCATGAGAGTACACATTGCAATTTTTAAATTTATCAATCACATCTTTTTTAACAATGCCTGTCTCCAGAGTTCCTAGCAAAAATTCTTTATCTCCGACAAACTGATGACATGGGAAAAGCTCTCCATCAGGAGTAATTGCCAGGTACTCAGTACCTACACCACAACCTGACAGTCTCTTGGCAATACACGGTCCCCCTGTAAAATCAACGGTATAATGATAAAAATAAAATTCCTGATCACTGCCATATCTTTTAACCATCTCTTCTGATAACTCATCGTAATTCTCAAAAATTATATCCAAATCTCCTCGATCTATAGCATAACTTTCTCCATCTTCTGCAACCACAGGCTCCATCGACAGCTCTCTGAATCCCAACTCCGCCATATGCAGTATATCCTGTGTGAAATCCAAATTATTTTTCGTATATGTACCTCTTATGTAATAATCTTTATTTCCTCTTTTATCAACCAGCTTTTTAAATTTATCAACTACAATGTCATATGTTCCAAGTCCGTTTTTCATTTTTCTCATTCGATCATTTATCTCTTTTCTTCCATCCAAACTCAAAACTACATTACTCATTTCCCTATTTGCAAATTCAATGACATCATCATCGATCAACAACCCGTTTGTTGTCAATGTAAACCTGAAATTTTTATCTTTTTTATCCTCGATGCTCCTTGCATATTCTACAGTCTTTTTACATACTTCCCAATTTAACAACGGTTCTCCACCGAAAAAATCCACCTCTAAATTTCTTCTTCCGGTACTGTTTTCAACTAAAAAATCGATGGCATTTTTCGCAGTTTCAAACGACATCAATCCTCTTGTACCACAGTATTCTCCCTCTCCTGCAAAACAGTATTGACAATTCATATTGCAATCGTGAGCCACATGTAAACAGATTGCCTTCAATACTAAAAGTCTGCTTTTCATATTCTCCGCAATCGTTTTAAATTCATCATCACTGAACAGTTTACCGCTTCTTCTCAATTCTTGTACATCTTCTACTGTCTCAACAACGTCATTTATTGAAGCGTTTTCATGCTTATCTCTTATATTTTCAAATATAATTTCACTGAGTTTCTCGACATTAATCTCGCTTTGCAGCCTATGCTCCAACATAGAGCTTCTTCCCTTATCGTTATCTCTCGTACATGCATCTCCATTTAAAATTTTATCATAGTGACCTATTATATCATATGCCAAATCGTCTACGATGTGAATACTTCCGCTGTTTCCATCTATTATAACATTATAATCTTTTTTCTTATATCGATGTATCATCTCATATTTCCTTTAAATCTCTATTCACATTTAAATCTTTAAAAATTGCACTCATATATTTTCACGATACCTGTGCCTTCATAAGATATCCCTTACAAATAGAAAAGCTGACTCGTTGGAGACAGCTCTTTTAGTACTATTTAACCTTGCTTTGCTCACATTTTTGGTTTATCACGCTACAAGATGTCTTACTGGCTGATTGACAAGAAGTTTGACACTCTCCACAACCGCCGGTTGCTATTGAAGCCTTCAGATTTTTAGTCCCTAAAGTCTTGATTCTCTTCATAGTATTACCTTCTCCTCCTTCTTTTCTCTCAAGTAATTCTAACAAAATCCATTATAAAATGTCAAATGAAAAAATAAAATTCCACTGTAAAATTCTCCTTGCAATAACTTAATTATAGTATTAAAATATTTACCATATCAATTTGTGTTTCACACATAGTTTTCATTAAAAATTTAGCGGAGGTCAGATGTTTTATAACAAGAGTATTGAAGAAACTCTCAGGGAATTATCTTCCAGAGAATCCGGGCTTTCTTCATCCGAATCAATTAAGAGCAGGAAAATTAACGGTTCCAACACACTTCCTGAAGGAAAAAAGAAAAGTATCTTTTCTGTAATGGCAGATCAGTTCAAAGATGTTCTTGTAGCTATTTTAATAGTTGCGGCTATAATTTCTCTTACAACCGGAAACGTTGAAAGCACAATCGTAATAATTTCAGTAATAATTCTCAATGCAATTTTAGGTACTGTGCAATATGTAAAGGCTGAAAAATCTCTGGCCAGCCTGAAAAATCTCTCTGCACCCTTTGCAAAAGTGCTTAGAGATGAAAAGACTGTAGAAATACCTGCCTCCGATATCGTAGTTGGAGACTTAATTAAAATAGAGGCCGGCGATATCGTTCCATGCGATGGACGAATCATATCCTCTTTCTCTTTGAAAGTCAACGAAAGTGCTTTGACCGGTGAATCGGAACCCGTTGAAAAAAATAGCGATACTATCCAATTGGAAAATTCACCTTTAGGAGATCAACACAATATGGTATTTTCATCATCATTGGTTACTTATGGTCGCGGAATATTTGTTGCAACCAGCGTAGGTGAAAAAACTGAACTCGGTAAAATAGCCAATTTGATTTCCAATGCTCAGGAGAGGAAAACGCCTTTACAACAAAGCATGGATTCCTTTAGCAAAAAACTATCTCTGTCGATTATTCTAATTTGCATCGTAGTTTTTTCTATGAGCCTTTTACGTGGAGAAAGTCTGATAAACGCTCTTTTATTTGCTGTTGCCCTTGCAGTAGCTGCCATACCTGAGGCACTGTCATCTATCATTACGATTTCTCTTGCCATAGGAACTTCTCGCATGGCTAAGGAAAATGCAATAGTAAAAAAGTTAAAATCCGTCGAAGGTCTCGGAAGCGTTTCAATAATTTGCTCTGATAAAACCGGCACTCTTACTCAAAATAAAATGGTAGTAGAGGACACTTTCTGTTTTCTTATAAACAAACCCAGATTATTACTCTGCTCTATTCTATGCAATGATTCCTTGATGACTGATGGGAAAATTATCGGTGACCCTACCGAAACGGCTTTAGTTGATTACTACACCAAGTTAAATGACGATTACCTCAGTGTAATTAAGCGTTACCGACGACTCTCTGAGCTACCTTTTGACTCTGACAGAAAGCTCATGAGCACGCTACACGACATCGATGGTAACATGTTGATGTTTACGAAAGGTGCTCCTGATATTATACTTTCAAAATGCAAATACTACTTAGACGTCAACGGTAATAAAAAAACGATCAGTAAAAGTTTTTTGGATTATGTCATTGAGGCGAATGATAAATACTCAAAGAACGGTCTTAGAGTTTTGGCATTTACACAAAAGGATTTTATCGAGAAAGACATTTTGAGTTTTGAAGATGAAAGCGATTTAACCTTAATCGGTCTTGAGATAGAAATGGATCCTCCTAGGGAAGAATCTGCTAAAGCCGTTGAAGACTGTATTAAAGCCGGTATAAAGACCATTATGATTACAGGTGATCACAAAACTACGGCTTCTGCCATTGCTAAAAAATTGGGAATTTTAAATTCCGGAGATAAAGCAATCACAGGTCTTGAATTAGATGCTATGAACGATGACGAGCTAATGGCTGAAATAGAACACATCTCTGTTTACGCAAGAGTTTCTCCAAACAACAAAATACGAATAGTAGATGCATGGCAAAAACTGGGACATATAGTCGCTATGACCGGAGATGGTGTTAATGATGCTCCTGCACTGAAACAAGCTGACATCGGAATTGCTATGGGGATTACCGGAACCGAAGTTTCAAAAGATGCTTCCGACATGGTTTTGACAGATGATAACTTCGCAACTATTGTGAATTCCGTCGTCAACGGCAGAAACATCTATGAAAACATTAAAAATGCTATTAAATTTTTACTGTCAGGCAACGCAGCCGGTATTCTCGCAGTGTTATATGCATCTATCACAGGTCTGCCTGCTCCTTTTGCTGCAGTTCATCTATTATTTATAAATTTAATTACCGACAGCTTACCTGCTCTTGCGATAAGCATGGAACCAAATAATTTAGCACTTCTAAATAGGCGACCGAGAAGACGTTCAGATCCGATGATGGACAAAAAATTCATGTTTGACGTAGGTATACAGGGTCTTTTGATATCCATGTCAACCATGTCAGCTTTTTATATAGGTTATCGATCAGATGTGGAACTTGGAACGACTATGGCATTTTCAACTTTATGTCTTGCAAGACTCTGGCATGGTTTTAACTCTCGTGGTGGTCAATCTGTATTCAAACTGGGAATATTTACAAATTTATACACTATCGGGGCATTTATTTTGGGCTTTCTGTTATTGGCATTGCTTCTGTTCGTTCCCGAACTTCAAAATGCGTTTTCGATATCAAAGGTAGATAGAAATTCTTTTCTTTGTATAATTTTATTGTCTTTCTTACCCACTCTAATCATTCAGATAAAAAAAGTACTCATAGATGATCCTAATGCAAGGTATTGAATTTACAATTGAACGAAAACTGCCCATATATCAACGTTAACAAACGTAGCTCTATGGGCAGTTTTACAGTATGTATCACTTTGCTGTTTTGATTTATATCTCATGCATCACACGTCATGACCCGCAGACTTAATATCCAATACGGGAGTTCCGTCGAACATATCAACTCCTGTAAAATGAATTTTTCTTCCCTCAACTTTTTTAATCGTTATAGTTGTCACGCCTATAGGATTTGGTCTAAACGGCGCATGAGTAGAAAATAAACCTGTCATAGGACCGTTTCCATGGAAAGGAACTGTCAACTTATATCCCTCGCTTCTGTCAAACCAGAATAAAACCATGAACTTTTCTCCCACTTTCATATCTGCCATTCCTTCTTTATATTCTTCTAAAAGCTCTAAAACCGCCTCTTTCTCAGGATAAACCTTTCCGTTTTTAGGTGTATCTCTCACATCACGAAACGGAGAATGAATATAACCTATAGGATTGCAAACTAACTGTTTCATATATAAATTTCCTCCTCGATATAATGCTTAAAACTATGAAAATTTATCTTATCCGCACACTTCTATGGATACCCATTTTCATTCAATCAAAACTTCAACTCTCTATCTGATATTTCTTTTGTTCAGAATATTTAAAACAACGCCTTTATGGCTTCCACATTATCTTTTATAGAAAATGCTTGAGGTTTAAAAATTATATCAGCATACTTCCTATATAAATTTATTCTTTCTCGATATATGTCTTCTATGGTTTCTCCCTCTTTCATGGAGATTCCTCTCCTTTTCAAATCTCCGAGCCTCCTTTTGATAATCTTCAAATCTACGTCTAAAAAGACTACTGTTCCTATATTTTTAAAGTGCTTCATTGCCTTTTCACTGTATATTGCACTTCCCCCCGTAGAGATTACGGCAAGTTCAGGATCTATATCGCAGTTGATTTCTCCCTCAATCCTATTGAATTCATCTTTGCCTACGCTATCGATCACTTCCCATAGACGTCTTCCGAGTTTCTCTTGAATTACGATATCCGAATCTATAAAATTGTAACCTAAACTTTTTGCTAAAACAACGCCTATAGTGCTCTTCCCTGATCCCGGCATTCCTATTAAAATTATATTACGATTTTTCAAATTCATTCACCTCTCTTCTTTTGGACATCTAAATTATACCTGCATTTTCGTCTGTATCCATGCTACCTCTAATCATTAGCTTTCATAGCCGAAACCATATCTATTTTATTTATTTTTCTCGCCATAACCAAATTGGTTAGAATGACAAAAGATACCGTAATTAGTATGGCGTAAACATATGTCGTGTTTGAAAAGTTCCTTACAAACATAACTCCACCATTTTCTATTTTTTTGATTACGAATTTGTGCAACCAAAATCCTAACGGAATACCGAATATTATACCAATCGCAGAAATTATATTTATTTCTCTAAATATGTATCCTCTAATCTCTTGTCTGTAGAGTCCCAACACTTTTATGGTAGATAATTCTTTTTGACGTTCCAAAACATTTATATTTGACATGCAATACAAAATGATAAATGTTAGAAGACCTGCACATATGCTCAAAACAGCAATTATTCCGTTTATGTTATTAACCGATTTCGAGAATGATTCCTTTATATCATCCAAGGAGCTTACGTAACTGACTCCATCTATATTCTTTATATCTTCAACGATATTTTGTGTTGCCTGTCTCCTTTCATTTATTGAAAGTCCATCGTATACTTTTTCTTTTATCTTTATGAAAGCACTATTATTTGCAAGGGTTTTCCCTGAAATTTTTCTGTAGTATTTCTTTGTCATAAATCCTTGATGCCCTGTATAATATTCAAATATACCGGAAACTTTAAATTGCTTCTCCTTATTTCCTATATCTAATTTTATGAAATCTCCTTTTTTAACATTAAATATTTCTGCGATTTTCTTTGATAAAAAAATCCCTTTATCATCCAGTTGCATTCTCTTTTTCGTTTCACCATCTTTGAATACTATGTATTTTTCAATGTCTTTTGTCGAATCCACAACATTTAGTGTCAACACATCATCTCCTGAATCCACATAGTTTTTCGTCTTTGTCGTAACATTAGCCTTTTTCATATGAAGCGGCAAATCTTCATATTGATCATGATTCTGTTTTTTCCACGTGCCGTCTGCTGTAACTGCCGTAACATCATATCTGCTTATTTGCTTGTATTGTATATCCAAAATATTTTTTATTGAGTCCCTTAGCCCAAATGCAGCTATGAGCAATGCCATACATCCGGCGACTCCAAAAACGGTCATGATAAATCGCTTTTTATATCTGAATATATTTCTAAAAGTTACTTTTCTACTGAATTTAAGTCTCTTCCAAACAAATCCAATTCTTTCCAGTAAAATTCTTTTACCTGCTTCCGGAGTTTTTTGCAATAACAACCTCGCCGGTATCTCATGCAATGTCTTTCTTACCACAACTGTCACTGTTATAAAAATTACAATTATTGCAACTACTGACACAATTATAGCTATATCCCAGAAGAAAACGGTCTTCTCACTTATTAGGTTATATGTTGATGCGTATGCCTTTGTAATGAACTTGGGAAATAACGAAAATCCAACGGGAATCCCTGCTATTATACCTATTATCCCTGCAAAGAGTCCATATGTAAGATAAAATGTAAAAATACTTCCTTTGGAATATCCTAAACATCTCAAAATTCCCATTTCTTTTCTGTGATCATCTATCATCCTGGTCATCGTAGTTGTAACTACTAAAAACGCCACGAGAAAAAAGAACACAGGAAACACCTTTGCTATCGATTCTATTTTCTTTATATCCGTTTTGAAGTTGCTGATTCCTATGCCGTCTTCCAACGATGACACATTCCATGATATTTTATTACTATTAAAAGAATTTCCTAAATTATTTTCAACTTTCCTGAGACTCGCTTCACCTATTTTCTCTATTCGCCCCTTTATTCTATGCACTTTATCGCTATATTTCTCTGAGAAAATTGACATTCTCGATTTTTCAATTTGCACATGCAATATATTGTATTGACCAAACCCATTAGATTTTTTTATAATTTTCTCTCTTACAGACAGACTTTCTACCAAATGTTTTCTTTGACTCTCTGCCAAATGGACACCTAAATACGCTTTTCCTATCCCTAGCTGAGTGACTTCTCCATGAGCAGAAGTAAAGTTGGGAGAAATCACTTTTCCGACAATCTTATATATTTTCTCACTCCTACCCTTTACTTTTATTTCTTCTCCTATCTTTAATTTTGAACCATATGGTGAAGCTATCTCAACTACACATTCTCCATCGGATTTTGCCATCCTACCTTCTATAAGCTCAGTTTTATTGTATCCGTCTGCATCATAAAAAAATATCCTGGCTTCCGCTTTATTCTTTTCCCTGTCTTCAACCCAAAGATCTATTTCTCTTCCGTATCTAACTCCTTTGACACCTGAAATTTTCTTTATTTTCTCTATGTCTTCGTTTTTATATCCTAGCGGAGAACTCACCTTTATATCCCATGTATCTGCATTTTTCAAATAGTCGTTCATACTTTTCTTTATATTGGGATTAGATGCGAGAAAACCCGATAAAAATGCCACACCGAAGAATATAATCACAATTACCGCAATAAATTGTGAGAGACTGTTTTTAATATTTTTGAACCATAATTTTACTATTTTCTTCATAATTTACCATTCCAAATCTCTTATATTCTTTACGTTGTAGTTTTTCTCACACGAAGTTATACTGCCGTTTTTCATATTTATGATTCTATCTGCCATAGATACTATACTCAAATTATGAGTTATTAAAACCAGAGTTTTCTTTTCAGTTTTACATATTCTGTGCAAAAGTTCTAAAATATTTTTACCCGTGTTGTAGTCCAATGCTCCTGTCGGTTCATCACATAACAGCAATTTCGGATTTTTTGCGACTGCCCTCGCTATCGCCACTCTCTGTTGCTCTCCTCCGCTGAGTTGAGAAGGGAAATTATTCTTTCTTTTTTCGAGACCCACCAATTCCAATACATAGTCTGCATCAAAAGGTTCTCTGCAAATTTCCGAAGCCAGTTCCACATTTTCCTTGGCTGATAATCCTTGAACCAAATTATAGAATTGAAACACAAACCCCACATGGTGCCTCCTGTAGTCGGTCATCTGTTTTTGTGCGCATTTCGTTATATCATTTCCATCTATGATAACCTTTCCTTCATCTACTGTATCAATTCCGCCCATAACGTTCAACAGTGTGGTTTTCCCTGCACCGCTTTGACCTGCCACAATACAAAATTCCCCATCTTCCACTTCAAAGGACATATCGTTTAACGCAGATACTTTCTGATGTCCCAGCTTATATGATTTACATACCTTTTCAAACTTAATGTAACTCATAACTTCCTCCATATCCACAATTATACTATACTCATTTAGTCAAATAAATTTATTTTTAAAATTTATTCCATCTAAATTTATAAACTTTGTGAACTTATTGCTTTTTCCTTGCCTTAAAAATTATAATTATTCATAATGTAGTGTATATGATATTTTTGAAATGTATAAGGATTTTAAATAGGACATGAATTTTATATTTAAAGTGAAAAAAAGTAAATATATATTGATGAAAACTCTAATTATACTTGTAGTTTCATTTCTTTTTTCCATCGTATTTGCACAGCGAGGTTTTGCTACATCCACTTTTTCGGACTTAAAAATAACATCCGGATCTGCTGTGGTAATAGATGCTGAAACTGGCGCCGTTTTATATGCTCACAACAAAGATAAAAGAATATATCCTGCCAGCACAACCAAGGTGTTGTCTTCGTTAGTAGCATTGGAAAAGGGCAATAATACTAAAGATATAACTGTTTCAGAAAATGCTCTGGAAGGTCAAAAGGATCGTGGAACACACATAGGATTAAAATCCGGCGAAAAATTGACTTTAAAAGATGCTCTGTATGGAATGATCCTTGAATCAGCAAATGATGCCGCCATTGCCGTTGCCGAAAATATAGGTGGTTCCTTAGAAGGATTTTCAAATTTAATGAATCAAAAAGCCAGAGAACTCGGAATGAAAAACTCAAATTTTACCAATCCTCATGGTTGGTATGATGAAAAGCATTACACAACAGCCTATGATATGGCTCTCGCCACAAAAGCTGCATATGAAAACGAAGAATTGAGAAAAATCTTGATGGCAACCAAGCACACTGTATCTAAAACCAATTTGAATGAGGGTCATGATATTTATCCTACCCATAAAATGTTTCCATACAAAAGTCATTACTATGAATATTTTCTCGGTGGAAAACCCGGATATCTGGAAGAATCTCGCGGTAATTTAGTTTCCATTGCAAAGAAAGACAATGTGACTTTAATAGCCTATGTCGCAACAAATTCCGTCGGTGGCACATATGATGATACAAAGAAGCTGTTTGATTTTGCATTTGCCAATTACAAGAAAACTGATGTGACAAAGGACGGCAAAAACAACACTTTTAACAAGCTGCTGTCAAAATCCAATTATAAAGTCAGAACTGTCAGTGAAAACACTGAAAAAGTTTCAGCACTTCTACCTAATGATTTTGATAAGTCGAAATTACAATTTGATATTGAAGCCAACAACAATAAATATCCTATTAAAAAGGGAGATACTGTCGCTTTTGCCCTTGTAAAATACGATGGAAATATAGTTGCCAAAACCCCTGTTAAGGCTGCTAAGTCCCTTTCGAAATTCAATTACTTTTCCCACGTACTGATTAGAATTTCAAAAATTGTTCTTCCTATACTTTTGTTGTTATTTGTAATCATAATTATATTTCTCAGATTTATCAATAGAAAACGCACAATGCGAAGAAAATCTATGAAGCAAATTCACAGATATAGATTTTAATATTATATGAAAGTTGTGATTTTTCAATAAAATAAGAGCATAGTTCATTTGATTGATCATACGTTGAAGTTGATATGTCGTCATCTATGCTCTTTTTTACTATTTATTTTTAAACGCCATTCTCATTTAATTTTGCATAAAGTTCTCTCTATTTCTCATTAAAACTCTAATGTCCACCTACAATATATCGATTACCTCTCCTGCTAATGCCTTATTCATACTTCTCACAGCACAGAATTTCCCACACATGCTGCATGTATCACCATGATCTTCTTCCGGCAATCTGCTGTCCCTAATAGCCTTTGCAGTTTCAGGATCCAATGCCTCTTTGTACTGCGCGTCCCAGTCTAAAATTCTTCTGGCATCTGCCATTCTATCATCTTGCTGCCTTGCTCCCGGAATCTTCTTTGCAATATCAGCTGCGTGCGCCGCAATTTTACTTGCTATTATACCTTGATGAACATCGTCTACATTGGGTAATGCCAGATGTTCTGCAGGTGTAACATAACACAGAAATGCCGCCCCCGACCATGCAGCTACAGCTCCACCTATCGCGGCCGTAATATGGTCATATCCCGGTGCAATATCAGTTACTAAGGGACCCAATACGTAGAAAGGTGCCCCTTTGCATATGGTTTCCTGAATTTTCATATTTGCGGCGATTTGATCCAGCGGAACATGTCCCGGTCCTTCCACCATAACCTGCACATCTCTTGCCCAAGCTCTTTCAGTCAATTCGCCTAATCTGATTAACTCTTCTATTTGAACTCCGTCAGTCGCATCCGCAAGGCAACCTGGTCTACAAGCATCTCCTAGACTTATAGTCACGTCGTATTCTCTGCAAATTTCTAAAATTTCGTCGTAATATTCGAAAAAAGGATTTTCTTCTCCTGTCATACTCATCCAAGCAAATACGAGACTGCCTCCTCTGCTTACGATATTCATTTTTCTGGTTCCATTTTTTATCTGCTCAACAGTTTTTCTCGTAATTCCGCAGTGCAATGTAACAAAGTCGACTCCATCTTGTGCATGAAGCCTTATCACGTCTATGAAGTCCTTTGCAGTCAACGTATTCAAGTCTCTTTGATAATGTATAACCGAATCGTAGATAGGTACTGTTCCGATCATCGCAGGACATTCATCGCATAGCTTCTTTCTAAACGGTTGAGTATTTCCATGACTTGATAAATCCATTATTGCTTCTGCACCCAATTCTACAGCTCGCATTACTTTTTTCATTTCCAAATCGTAGTCCTTGCAATCTCTACTTACACCTAAATTGACGTTTATCTTGGTTTTTAGCATGCTTCCTACGCCGTTAGGATCAAGAGCTTTATGGTTTACATTAGCTGGTATAACCATTTTACCATCTGCCATCAACGGCATCAGCTCCTCCATACTGCGATTTTCTTTCTGTGCAACTCTTCTCATCTCTTCGGTAACTATACCCTTCCTTGCCGCTTCCATCTGTGTGAAATAATTTTTACTCATGGTATTCCTCTACTTTCCTCAATTTTATCGCAAAACTATTTATATTAGACATTTGATGATTATTATCCTTTTACTAATTCAATAATGAATCAGATAGATAACTAATTACTCCGGTTTTTTCCAATATCTTAACTAATATGATTCCCAAAATACATCCTCCTGTAGTGCTTACCAAAAACGGTACGACAAATGTAAATATTGCAACCTGTTTCCCCATAAATAACGCTGCAACCGGATAAGCTGCAATGCCACCTATAACTCCTGTTCCTACAATTTCTCCTGCTAACGTCATCCATATATTCCTTGTATATTTATACACGATTCCACATAATAACGCTCCTATCATGCTTCCTGGAAATGCCAATAACGTTCCCATTCCTAATAAATTGCGTATGACTGATGTTACAAATGCAGCGCTCACTCCGTATCCGGGTCCTAAAATTACAGCTATTATAACATTCATCATGTGTTGTACTGGAAAACATCTGGAAGTCCCAATAGGAATTGATAGTGGTGACAAAGCCACTGTAATTCCAATTAGCATTGCTGTTACAACCATTTTCTTCTGGTTCAACTTCCGGTTTTCCCTTAAATTCTTTCCGTCCATTTTATCCTCTCTTTAATATAAAATAGCGATCAGTACCTGTTCTGATACTAATCGCCTCACACTCACATTTAACATTCCTACGTTGGCATTATCCAAATCAGGTTTAAGGGTCTTAGCGATTTTCAACGCTAACTCTCAGCCTTACAGCTCCCCTTGTTACATTAAAGTAACAATATTCCATTTTAACTACGAATTCATTATAACAAACTTTCCACGCTACCTCAATATTTATTTTATCTGCAAATTTTCTCAATCATACCCGTCTTTCGAATGCACTTCTCTATTTTATAAACCGTATTTTCTATTGAAGCTGTTCATTGTCTATAAAATACACTTCATACCAAATTAAGAACGCCAAAATCGTATATATCTTTCTACCATTGTTTTTTTCACCGTCAAAGTGTTCGTCTAGAAGTTTATTCAACATATATACATCAAAAAATTCCTTCGTAAAAGGTTTATTAAATATATTTCTCACCTTTTCACAGTATTTCTTTTCTCTGATCCAGTGAATGAAAGGAACCATAAATCCTTTCTTCTTCCTCTTTGCCCACTCTTCCGGAAGCATTTTGAGTGCGGATTTTCTGAGGATGTATTTGCCCACACCTCTGTTCACCTTATATTTACTTGGAATTCTTCTCGCAAGTTCCCAAACTTTTTTATCCAAAAATGGAACTCTAAGTTCCAGAGAATGCGCCATAGTCATCTTATCCGCTTTCAGCAAAATATCATATGGTTGCCACAGGTGAAAGTCAAGATACTGTTTTTTTGTAAGCTCATCATACTCTTGTGCCTTATCATAATAAGGTCCTACAATCTCCGGAATGGATATCGATTTTCTATAATCCTCTGTAATATAGTTGTCGACATCATCTTCATCAAAGATTTTAGCTTGACCGATAAAAGAGTCTTCCACAGTACCACCGTTTCTTATGAAGAATTGCTTACCTTTTATGTTAGGCATTTTCTCAGCTATCTTTTTCATCTTACCTCTAAAATTGGGAGATAATTTCCTATATTTTTTAGTGAAATCCGAGTCCACATAAAGATCATATCCTGCAAACATTTCATCAGCACCTTCTCCCGATAAAACTACCGTAACTTCTTTTGCTGCCAAAGCTGATAAAAAGAACAAGGCTACTGCTGACAGATTCGCATGAGGCTCATCGGAATAGTACTGTACTTTAGGTAAAACTTCCATATATTCATCCGGTCCTATCATCTTACATTTATTTTCAATTCCCAGTATCTCACTCAGCGCTTTTGCATCTGTAACT
The DNA here is from genome assembly GCA_000488855.1 of Eubacterium brachy ATCC 33089. Taxonomy (GTDB): domain Bacteria; phylum Bacillota; class Clostridia; order Peptostreptococcales; family Anaerovoracaceae; genus Gallibacter; species Gallibacter brachus. Next base: position 229,801 of record KI535284.1, read on the forward strand.
TCGTTGAATCCCACTTGTTCAAATCCGACCGAAAATGTTTTATTGGGTCTCAATATATTAGTTATGTAACTCGAATCAACTCCACCTGATAAAAATCCACCCACTTTCACATCGCTGATTTTATGAGAGGCAACTGATTCTTTCATCGTACCCTCCAGGGTGTTTAGCCAATACTCTTCCGTGGAGTTTTCATCTTGTTTAAAGGAGAACTCGTAATACTGATTTATTTCAATTTCTCCATTCTTATAAACTAAGGTGTGTCCCGGATCCAACTTGAATACTCCCTTGAAAAACGTTTCGTTCAAGACGGAATACTGAAAAGTCAGATAAGGCTTCAAGGCTTCTTTGTTAAGTTCTTTTACAAATTTCTCATTATCCAAAAAAGCTTTTATTTCTGACGCAAACATAAAAGTATCGCCAAATCTTCCATAGTAGACCGGTTTTATTCCAAAATGATCTCTGGCTATAAACAGCTTTTTTTCTCTCTTATCCCAAACTGCAAAACCGAACATTCCTCTCAAATGATCAACGACTTTTTCACCATATTCCAAATAGGCATGAAGCAGCACTTCCGTGTCTGAGTGAGTTAAAAAAGTATGACCTTTTTCCTCCAGCTTTTCTTTCAGTCCTAAAAAATTGTATATCTCACCGTTAAAAATCAAAACTACGTTTCCATCAGGACTATACATTGGTTGGTTGCCTGCTTCAATATCGATAATGCTCAATCGTCTGAATCCTAAAGCTACACTATCGTCTACATACTGACCACTGCTGTTAGGACCACGATGAATTATTCTATCCATCATAGCTTTAATATTTTTATTTTTATTTTCTATTGTTTCCTCATTGACAAATCCAACTATTCCACACATCTGTCATCATGCTCCTCTCAACTTCTCAAATCCACATATATTCAAATTTTATCATTTTCATTTCCTTAAATTATATATTATTCAAAATATCCTTTCAAGAAATAAATATAAAATGACATATTTGAAATTTTATATTTTACAATTAAAAACGGCACATAGCCAATCCTCAACCATATGCCAATTTTATTTTTTCAGTTTCTGCCACGTTACATATCAAGGTCTCTTTATGAATACCGAACTTATCGTTGCAACTGCAACGACACCTATCATGATAAAGAAAGTGCTCAAATATGAACCGCTGGCATCATACAACGCTCCGGCAATAGTCCCTCCAAATGAAGCCAATAACAAATTCATATTAATTATCGGATAGTTCACAGGGTAGTTTTTACTACCGTAAAACGCACCGATAAATGCAGAATTCATCGGCGTAATTCCACCATATGCCAATCCTCCTATAACAAATGCAATGATGACAATTACGATGGATTTAGCCAGTAGTGCTGCAATCAGCATGCAAACTGCGATTAAAAATGTAAAATCAACTATAAACATAGTGTTTCTTCTGCCGATTCTATCAAATAAAAATCCGCAAATAACCCTTCCTACTCCATTGAATATTGAAATCAATCCGACAATGGTTGCAACGCTTCCCGGCAATACTCCATTGTCGATTTCAACTACAATTCCACTTGCCTGTGAAATGAGAGCTAAACCGGCTGCACTTAGACAGATCGACCACAGAAAATACAACCAAAATGCCGGTCTTCTCAACATCAGTCCAGGACCTGCCTCTATTCCTTCTTCATTTATGGCTTTTGAAGTTTCTACTTGTGCGAGCGATTTCGGTACAAATTCAACCGGCGGAGCCTTTACTACAAGTCCTCCCACAACAAGTACTATAAACAACAAAACTCCGAATACAAAGAATGAATTTCTCCATACTTCCATCCCTACCCCTGCGGGAGTAACCGCCTGATAAACTTTGCCTATGATGAAACTTCCTATACCGAATCCCATTAAAAGTATGCCTGAAATCAGCCCCGGCTTATCTGAATACCATCTGGTTACACAACTCATAATTCCGTTATATACGAAGCCGGATGCAAATCCGCATAAAACTCCATATCCAACATACAGCATGGTAAGATTATTGGTCTTGGATGCCAAGAAGAATCCTGCCAGAAACAATATTCCACTTATCCAAAGGTTGGTCCTGATGCTGATTTTTTTTGATAATATGCCGCCTATTAACCCTCCTAGACAGAAAAATGACATACATATGGTAAATGTCAATGAAATCTGTGCCTTATTCCATTCTGTAAAGTAAGCTATAAGCGGCGATGCAATTACGCTCCACGCATAGACAAGACCTGCAAACAACAGTATTACAGTACCTGTCACCGCATAAATCCATCTTTTATTTTCCATAAATTAACCTCAATTCATTATTTTAATCTATTTACAATTATATGTATCTTAGAAGTCGCATGTTTATACATCACAACATACAAGTTCGTGAATATGATTGCAAAAATTCAATATCATAGACAGTTCTATTTTTTTTGCCTCAGTGCAGTCTGAGGTCTGAATAAGATAAACATAATCGCACTAACTCCCATCAATATAGGATAGTAGAGATAAGGAATAATATTTATAGGTGTTATTTTAAATCCGCCCTCTACGACCAAAGCCGCCGCCGTCAACAGCTGTGCACCGTATGGTATCAACCCTTGTCCAACTGATGCAAATATGTCCAAGATGGACGCTACTCTCTTCGGTTCAACTTCAAAACTGTCTCCTATCTCTTTGGCTATAGGACCGGATAACACTATTGCTACCGTATTATTCGCAGTACATAAATCCACTAAAAATGCCAATATCGCTATGCCGAACTCAGCGCCTCTCTTGCCTTTTGTCGCTGTCTTTATACCGTTAACTATAAACTCAATTCCACCGTTCTCCTTTACCAACGCGACAATACATGCGACAATAATAGATATTATGGAAATTTCAAACAGTCCGCCCATACCTTTTCCAATAGCACTTATTCCCTTGAAAAATGTAAAACTTTTTGTAGCCATCCCAACAATCATAGACAACCCTATGCCGGAGAACAAAACTGCAAAAACATTAAATCCTATTAACGCACCTATTAAAACTACTAAATAAGGAATTACTTTTAATAGCGAATATTCATAGCTGCCGCTTTGTGCCACCATCAGCGTCGTGCTTTTAAAGTAAAATAATCCTATAGCAACAATAGCTGCCGGCAGAACTATGAAGAAATTTTCCTTGAATTTATCTTTCATTTCCGCTCCTTGTGTTCTAACCGATGCAATGGTAGTATCTGAAATCATCGATAAATTATCTCCAAACATCGCTCCTGATACTACAGCACCTATACAAATTGCAACTGGAAAATTAGTTTCCTTGGCTATTCCCACAGCTATCGGTGCTAAAGCTGTTATTGTTCCCATCGATGTTCCCATCGATATGGATATAAAACATCCTATTAAAAACAGACCTACTATCATGTATTTCGCAGGAAGTATTGACAATCCAAAATTGACCGTACTCTCTACACCACCTGCCGCACTTACAATTCCTGAAAATGCTCCGGCAACTAAAAATATCAAAATCATAGTGATGATATTGACATCGCCTGCACCTTTAGCTATTATCTCCAATTTTCTATTGAAAGAAAGTTTTCTATTTTGCAATAGTGCAACGAATAATGCCACCAAAAACGCTACTAATGCGGGCATTGCATAAAAATCACCCGCTATAATTCCACCACCTGCAAAAAGTATGATGAATACAAAAATAGGTAGTAATGAATACAATTTGCTTTTCATACTGATTTCTCCATTTAATTCACTATAATCTTATATAACTATAACTTCGTAATTATATCATTTCTGTCACTTAATATCAAATTTTTAATCTCATTCATTTCAAGATTTTTGTGTGTGAATATTGCAAATTGTATTTCCAAATAAAGTTTATTTATTTTTATTGTTTATTTTGGCGTTTTATCGATTTAATTTATTAAAATGAGTTACTTTTTTTATAAATTTATGGTACAATCTTCTTTGATGAATATTAACACTGACTATACAACAGTTGTTTAACCTATAACTTAACAGAACGAGAGGAGAAAACTCAATGGAACAAACCGAAAATGTTCGTGAACCTCGTGCTCCACATTTATGGGAGGCGATATTCTCTTTCCTTGCACTTATTGCAGTAATGTCGGCAGGCATCATCATATTTAAGGTTGATCCTCACATTCCAATGTTCATAGGTGTGATCATTGCAGCGTTGATGGCCCTGAAGATAGGCTACAGATGGTCTGCAATAGAAGAGATGATGGTTACAGGTATATCAAGGGCTATGCAAGCTATTTTGATTCTCGCAATCGTCGGTATGATGATAGGAATTTGGCTATTATCCGGAACCATTCCCACTATGATATATTATGGCTTAAAACTTCTATCCCCTTCTATTTTCTTAATCGCTGCAGTGCTCATCTGTTCCGTCACTTCTCTGGCCACAGGTACGTCTTGGGGAACTATGGGAACTATGGGTCTTGCCTTAATAGGTATAGGTCAGGGTATAGGAATGCCTATCGGTCCTACAGCAGGTGCAATCCTTGCCGGTGCATACTTTGGAGATAAGCTGTCACCTCTATCCGATACCACTAATTTAGCACCTGCTATGGCGGGTACAGATGTGTTTACTCATGTGAAATACATGCTCAAATCCACTATAACAGCTTATGTGATCGCTTTGATATTCTTTGGAATTTACGGTTTCAAATTCTCAAGCAACGGCAACATGGACACCAGTCAAATTACGAGTTTAATGGATGGACTGAAATCCACGTTTAACATAAACCCTATACTTTTATTACCTCCCATTGTTGTAATTTTAGCTATAGCATTGAAAATTCCCGCACTTCCCGGGATTGCACTCGGTGCTATTGTCGGCGCTGTATTGGCCCCTATTTTTCAAAGCAATATGCAAATTTTCTACAATGGTGATAACGGTCCTGTATTTCAACATGCGGGTGCGAATTTCGGAGATATATTGTACGCTGCTAAAAACGGTTTTATTGCTAAATCAGGTGTAACTGCATTAGATAGTCTTTTGACTACCGGCGGACTCATGAACATGGCAAGTTCAATTTTGATGACCATTATCGCTATGATGTTCGGCGGAATAATGGAATTTACTCATCAGCTGGAAGTGATTGTAGGCAAATTGACCAAAATTATTAAAAGCGGTCCCGCACTTATTATTGCAACGGAACTCACTTGTGTTGCTTCCAACATAACCATGCCTGAACAATATATCTCTATTTTAATTCCGGGTAGGATGTATGCTGAAGCCTACAGGCAAGCTGGAATTCATCCGATGTCATTATCAAATGCATTGGAATCAGCAGGAACGGTAACTTCACCTCTTATCCCTTGGAATACATGTGCAATGTTCATAGCGTCCACATTAAAAATTGAAACCTATCAATATTTTAAATGGGCTGTATTTAACTACACCATGCCTATAGTTACGATAATATTTGCATTTCTTGGAATTACCGTTACGAAGATGACTTCTGAACAACGTAGCAAAGCAGACGAAGGTGAACTTGTATGACATATTATAGAATCAGTTGAATATCCATGCTGAACAATGAAAAACCACGTGCATCATCCACGTGGTTTTTCTGTATATTTCAATCTATTCGCTTATTCGCCAATCTATTTTCTCATCTAAATATTCGTTTGCTCTGGAAAAAAATCTCCCACCAAAAAAGCCTTTATGTGCTGACAAAGGACTTGGATGCACACCTGAAATCACACTATGATTTTTATTTGTTATGAGTTTTTCTTTGCTCTTGGCATTTGAGCCCCACAATATGAATACTATCGCTGACTCTCTCTCATTTAACTTCTTTATTACGTTATCTGTAAAAATCTCCCAACCTCTTCCCTTATGGCTGTTGGCTTGTCCTGCTCTAACTGTCAATGCGGTATTTAATAACAATATGCCTCTCTCTGCCCATTCTTCCAGACATCCATGACTCGGTATATCAAATCCTATGTCATCTCTCAATTCTCTGTAAATATTTTGCAACGATGGAGGTATCGCCATCCCTTTTTTTACGGAGAAAGCATATCCATGTGCCTGCCCTTCTCCATGATATGGGTCTTGTCCTAAAATGACAATTTTCACATCCTCGTAAGAAGTCTTTTTAAATGCATTAAATATATCATACATATTCGGGTATACAACCCTAGTTGAGTACTCCTTTTTCAAAAAGTTTCTCAGTTCCAAATAATAATCTTTTTGAAATTCATCTTTTAAAATTTCATCCCACGTATTACCTATATTGACCATATTTAAATTAAACGCAAAAGCTCTGTTTAAACTGAATAATACTCGTGTATCTTACTTTAAAGTCATGTTTATCGGCTTAATGCACTTACCTCCTTTACTGTGATATAATACCATAAGGGAGCATTATTTTCAAATGAAGCCGATGCATGCCGTTTTTGTTAATTGCAACATATACAGTTTATAAGGAAGTGTCGAATATGAAAAGGAAAATATACTTTGCCGGTGGTTGCTTTTGGGGTATGGAACTGCTATTCTCAAAAGTTGACGCTGTTACCGATGTAACTTGCGGTTATGCCAACGGTTTAGATGAACAATATGCTAATTACAATGATGTTTGTAGCGGAAAAAGTCAATTTAGAGAATCGATAGAAGTGGTGTACGACGAAGATTCAATAACGCTTGAAAATCTTCTCTTCATTTTTTTCGTTGCGATTAATCCTACTGAATTTCACAGACAGGGTCCCGATATAGGCAGTCAATATCAAACCGGTGTATACTATTCAGATCCGTCCGCATACAGCATCATCTCTAAAATTTTTGATGTTGAAAAGAAACATTATCCGAATTTCTTTGTTGAATTGAAACCTCTGAAAAATTTTTTTCCGGCAGAAGAATATCATCAAAAATATCTTATTAAAAATCCCAATGGATACTGTCACATAGGAAAGCCACTAATTTACAATTTGCACAAATTCAAGATAATTCCGGAACAATATACAGAAAGTGCGAAGATTATTTTCTCGAATTATATCGAAAACAACACAAGATAAAGCTGACACTTGGCTCAAATAACATATACATTCTTTACACTATTACTGCCAACCATTGCCATCAAACCGTTAAAATAGTAAAAGTCTGAAAGAGGAATTTAAATGAAAAAACATGCCATAATACCGATATTTATACCTCATTTGGGTTGTGAAAACGACTGTGTTTTCTGTAATCAAAAAATTATAACGGCTAAATCAGATCCTGTATCGCCAAATGATGCTGAGCAGACTATACTGGAATACCTATCTACATTGCGAGTCTATGATGATATTAAAAAATGCGATAATCCCCCTACTGTCGAAATTGCCTTCTATGGGGGAAGTTTTACCGGCCTTGATATTGAAACTCAAAACAAATATTTAGATTTGGCGCTAAAATATAAGCGTCTCGGTAAAATTGATAAAATACATATGTCCACGAGACCGGATTACATAAACTCTGCTATTTTAGATAACCTCAAAGCACATCAAGTAGATATCATTGAATTGGGTGTTCAGTCTTTTGATGAAGCTGTCTTGAAAGCTTCAAAAAGAGGTCATGAAATTTCTGACATATACTATGCTTGCAACTTAATTAAGACCTACGGTTTTTCCCTCGGAATTCAATTGATGATCGGACTTCCCAATGACTCTAAGGAGAAATCCATTGAGAGTGCAAGACTTGCCGCACAAATACAGCCTAACATAGCGAGGCTTTATCCGACCTTGGTCCTTCCTGATACGGAACTTTTTGAAATGATGAAATTGGGAAAATACTCTCCCCTTTCTCAAAAAGATGCTATTGAAATTTGTAAGGAAATGTACAAGATCTTAACCGAAAAAAATATAAATATCATCAGAGTCGGTCTTAAAAGTTCTGATTTGATAAACTTTGATAATCCCCTGTTATCAAACTATCATCCGGCATTCCGGCAGCTTGTTGAAGGAGAAATCGCGAGGGAATCCATCGACTCTCAGTTAGATTTATTAAATTCGGTTGACATTACCGCCTATACTCTTTCCGCTAATCCCAAGTCTTTTTCAAACCTAATCGGGCACAAAGCTAAAAATAGATATTATTTTGAAAAAAAACTATCAAATATCAAACTGAACTTTAGATCAGATTCGTCAATTCCCATCGGAAAATATAAAATAAACGCCGATATATTTTAATTATACTCGTTTTCTTACATGCTGCCGATACAACTTTTAAATCCTATATCTAGATTTTATAATATATTATTTATATTTTCTATCATATTTTGAGTTTTTTTCTATTTTTACCCTCTTTTTTAGATTTTTTAATAGTTTTTTTCTATATGTAGCGATATTCCATTTTTTTTAACATTGAAATATCATTATTTCTTATGATAAACTATATACAAAAATAGAGAAAATAAAATTTGGAGGTTTGTATGAGAGCAGTAATTACAGTAATTGGTAAAGATCAGGTCGGTATACTGGCGGGAACAAGTGCAGAAGTTTCAAAAGCTCGTGGAAATATCGTAGAAGTCACCCAATCGGTTCTGCAGGATTTCTTCGCTATGATCATGTTAATAGACATAACTGAAATGAATATTTCCATCGATCAACTGAGAGAAAACTTGAAGAAAAATGTTAAGGGTATGGATATTCATGTCATGCATGAAGATATATTCAACACAATGCACAAAATATAAATTCCGGTAAGTTTAGGAGGATTAAAATAATATGATAAATATGACCGACATCTTGGAAACCATAAAAATGATTCAAGAAGATAATTTAGACATTCGAACTATAACAATGGGTATATCTCTACTTGATTGTGCAGATTCAAGTATTGATGCTTCATGTCAAAAAATATATGATAAGATTTACAGACTTGCAAAGGATCTTGTAAAAGTCGGAGAAAGCATTGAAAAGAAATACAGTGTTCCTATTGTAAATAAGAGAATTTCAGTTACTCCCATCTCCATGCTGGTCGCTTCCAGTGGTGGAGATCCCGTAAAGTACGCAAAAACTCTTGATAAAGTTGCGAGAGACATCGGTGTTAACTTCATAGGAGGATATTCAGCTCTCGTACAGAAAGGATTCAGCGCCGGTGATTTGGAATTGATAAAATCCATTCCACGAGCATTATCCGAAACAGATTTCGTTTGCTCTTCAGTTAACATAGGCAGTACAAAAGCCGGCATAAATATGGATGCTGTTAAAATTATGGGAGATATAGTTTACGACACTGCTGAGATCACAAAGAGCAAGCAATGTATAGGATCTGCTAAATTAGTTGTATTCTGTAATGCACCGGAAGACAATCCGTTTATGGCTGGTGCTTTTCACGGTCCAGGTGAACCCGACTGCATAATTAACATAGGGGTATCAGGTCCGGGAGTTGTCAGATCCGCTCTTTCAAAATTAGATAACACAGATGATTTACAAAAAGTTTCGGATACTATTAAAAAGACTGCGTTTAAGATTACAAGAGTAGGTCAACTGGTCGGTGAAGAAGCTTCAAAGGCTCTCGGTGTTCCTTTCGGAATCATAGATTTATCTTTAGCACCTACACCTGCCATCGGGGATTCCGTAGCCCATATTCTGGAAGAAATCGGTCTTGAGCAAGTTGGTGCATGTGGTACCACTGCCGCTCTTGCCATGCTAAACGATGCTGTAAAAAAAGGCGGTGTCATGGCATCATCCAATGTTGGTGGATTATCAGGCGCCTTTATTCCCGTTTCGGAAGATGCAGGTATGATCGCAGGCGCACGCTCAGGTTCACTATCTATTGAAAAACTTGAAGCGATGACTGCCGTATGTTCTGTAGGTTTAGATATGATTATCATTCCCGGTGATACTCCTAGAGAAGTCATCTCTGCCATGATCGCTGACGAAGCTGCTATAGGCATGATAAATTCAAAGACTACTGCTGTGAGAGTTATTCCGGCAATTGGATTAAAAGAAGGAGACGAGCTCAATTTTGGAGGTCTTCTAGGGTACGGTCCCGTTATGAAAGTGAACACGATGTCTCCTCTAAAAATGATCTCCCGTGGTGGCAGAATTCCCGCTCCTATTCAGAGCTTGAAAAACTGAGAACGGTACATATGTATATACGAATCCCCCATCATCGAATTTTTCTATGATGGGGGATATCTTTAAACAATATTATTCCGATATGTTTTTCTTTTGCGCTGTTCGAATTTTATATTTAAAATCATAACCTTTCAAAACCGCCTCGGCAATATTGTTACAACTATCTCCCGTTCTTTCTAAATTGTGAATGACATCAATGTACAAGACTGTAGCAACAGGTGAGCACAATCCGGTTTCCAAACGCTTCATGTGCTTTTTCCTCAGAATCAACTCTTTTTCATCTATTTGCTTTTCTTTTTCAAATACTTTTTGTGCCAGCTCTTTATTCCCTGTATTGAGACAATTTAAGGTTTCAGATAACATATTGTCTGCAAAGTCAAAATACTCTTCCACCTCTTCCAACGCCTCCCCTGAAAGAACGTACTTATTTTTAACTTTCTCTCTGGCAAACTCAGCTAAATTCTTGCCGTAATCTCCTATATGCTCTACATCACTTGCAACATGATAAAGTGTCGAAACTGTCTGTTTTTGATCCTCCGTTATGCTTTCGCTCGAAAGTATTTTGGAGAGGTATCTCACTATTTTTTCTCTTAACTCATTGACAACTTTATCTTCCTCTATTATTTCGTCAACCTTTTCCAAATTCCCCTTTATAAAAGCATCTTTTGCTTTTCGTATCATATTTTTTGCAATTCCTCCTACTTCAACGAGCTCTTTCACCGCTAAATGCATTGCAAATACAGGCTTATCTATCACTTTATCATCTATGAATTTCGTTTCTCCGCTTATCTTCTCCTTATCTTCTCCCGGAATCAGTTTTATAACAACCTTCACAAGAACGAAAATCAGCGGTATAAATATAATCGTATTTGTGAGATTGAACAACAAGTGAGAATTGGCTATCTGTCGTGAAATAACGCTTATTTCAGCTCCTTTCGGCGATATCCACCTTATCAATTCAACGATTTGCGGTATGAACCATATAAAAATTAAAGTTCCGAATATATTGAAAATAGTATGTGCTAACGCTGTTCTCTTAGCATTTACCGATGCGCCTATTGAAGCTAATAAAGCCGTTATCGTCGTTCCTATATTATCTCCAAACATAATCGGAATCGCACCTTTCAAACCGATTAAACTGGTTACTCCATCCGCCATGGGAGTAGATGCCAAATTTTGTAAAACTGCAATTGTAGCGGAACTCGACTGCACTACTACAGTCATAACCATTCCCAATACTACTCCTAAAACGGGAATGTCTGAAACCTTCACCATTAAGTCCGCAAATGCCTGCGCATGTGCTAATGGCTTCATCACTGCTGACATGGTATTTATTCCTACAAATAAAATTCCAAAACCAAATGCTATTTGACCAATATCTCTTATTTTTTCTTTCTTTTTCAAAAAAAACATGAATACAAAACCCATGAACACGAATATCCATGCATAGCTTCCTATATCAAAAGCTATGAGTTGAGCCGTTATTGTTGTACCAATATTTGCCCCCAAAATTACACTTATAGCCTGTGGCAACTTCATGAGTCCAGCACTTACAAATCCTATTACCATCACTGTTGTAGCACTGCTCGACTGCAGTACCGCTGTAACCAATGCGCCTGCTATAACGCCCATTACGGGATTCTTTGTAAGCATTGCAAGAATTTTTCTCATTTTGTCTCCCGCTGCTTTTTGAAGACCTTCGGACATTAAATTCATACCGAAAATAAATACTGCCAACCCGCCTAATAGTGTTGAAATTATTATAAAAACGCTATTTTCCATACTACCCTCTCTCAAACTTAATAACTTGCACAAAGTTATGATTATATATATAGTTAACATTTTAAATATATGATACACCATAAAACATTCAGTTATGTTAAGTTTATGTTAAGATTTGTACGGAAATTTCAATTTTCTAAAATCATATTTGAAATTTTATCGATTCCTTCACCAAAGTTCCCGCTTAAGTATATGTTCATAATTCCATTCTCCCATTGAAAACTGTTTTTATCCTCTTCAATCAAGATATCTATATCATCGTACTTCTTATCTTCATATTCATCCGCAAAGAATTCTTTAAATTTAGGTCCGCCGGTGTACACATTGTTAAGAACACTGATTACCTTCTTAAAGTTATTTTTACAATTTTCTAAATTCGTATTTTCATCCATATGCTTCTCACCTTCTGAAAATTCATCAAATTCTTCATTCAGTTGATGTATTCCCATATATTCCATGTATTCTCTTCTCAAGTTACTTCCTATTTCTCTTGAAGTTACTATGACTTTATCACTGGATTTTACGACGATTTTACATGCTTCATCCACATTATTTCCTACATCGAATACTATTATGTCAAATAACTCACATCTCAGCAAATATTCTATAAATTCCGATAATTGCTTTTCTTCTAACTCTAAAATTTTATTTTTTAACGTTGTCGTTTTAAAAATCAGCACTCCTCCGCCAGTAATCATCATTGAGTTTTGGATTGATGTAGAAAATTCCGGGTTACCGTAAAACATATTATATAACAATTCTCGTAAATTGCACTGCCTTGTAGATTTGATGAACAATAATTCCTGGTGAATTTTTCCCATGCTGATATACAAACATTTTCTCTTATTTTGTACAGCTAAATTTTGACATATTCCCATAGAAATTACTGAGGAACCTGTTCCACCGCTTTCCGATACAACAGATACGATTTTTGTTTTCGTACTATTCGAAATTCTCTTGATAAGTTTTTTACCTGTCTCATTTTCGTAGTTAACAATCACTTTGTTCATTAAATTTTGCAAAGTGTTGTATTTGTAAATAAATTCTCCACCCTCTTTATATATATCATAGCACAATATTATGACACTCTGATTTTTTCCCAAATTCCATGCAGATTTCAACTTCTTTACCATATTGGAATTTTTCCACTTATCATTTGCGTCACAGCTGTCGTCTTCAATATTTATCGCATAATCCCACCTGTTTTCAAGCCATTTTTCATCTATCATAATTAAGGCATAATTGAACAGCTCTTGTGTATTTATATCTTTCAGTTTTTTAAGCCTCTCCATTCCTGGTATAGACAATGTCGTATTCAACGATAGTATATCATTTTCTTTTCTTATACATTCACTTACCGTTTTTTCATATTCCCTGTCATCGGTTATTATAATCCCTTTTACTCTATCCATACTTTCCTCCAATTTTTTTAAATTGTATATTAAAATCGATATTCTCTCAACAAAAAATGGCATACCTCTCTGGATATACCATCATATTACATTTTCTGTTCATCACATTGCGTTTTTTCATCTCGGTTGTTTTATACCTTAAAGATTTTAACCGTTTCTTAAAAATCCACCATCCCTTTCAAAACATTTCTTTAGACAACCATTACTGTGTCACATTTTCTGCTCCTCTTTTCTTTTTTACTTCCAAATTTGCGACTTTTAGATACAAACTGTAGTATCCGTCTTTGCTCTTCTCCAGAATGGGTTTTCCTGTAACCTTTACCCAATCGTTTTCCTTCGGCTCACTTTTCAATCCTCTCAGCAAAAATCCTCCCCAGCCGTCGTTTCCACAACATCCCGGTCCTTTTCTGTCTACAACTGGCACTTTGTCTCCTGTTCCGTTATCTTTAAAGTGAGAGAACATTCCTTCTACAATTATCGTCTTATCTTTGTAATCTTCAAAGTTAGAGTAAATATCGTTGATCTGTGCTAAGAATACCTTTTCTCTAATGTTGATAACATCGTCTTTTGTGGAGCTTAAGTCCTTTTTATCAACCTGCTGGTGCGATCCGCCATTTTGAGTCTGATCAGAACCAGTACTGTTTGAATTGTCATTGCTCGATATATCACTTGACGGAGTCACTCCATATCCATCTTTTTTATTCTTTCCACATCCAGATAAAATCATCGTTGCGGCAATTATAAAACAGAGTAAAATTATTTTGAACATATCAATTTTTTCTTTTTTTCTCACACTCTCAACTCTATTATTTACCAATTATCCGTCCCCCCTTAGCCATGCCTATTATTGTATATATAAAAAATACAATTAAATTACATACTACGATGCTTGCTCCTGTCGGTGTCGCAAACACATAGGATATTATAATTCCTATCCATAAGCATATCAGTGCTATAAATACTGAACTTATTATCACCGTTTTGAAACTTTTAAATATTCTCATAGATGACAGCGCTGGTATTACTATTAAACTTGAAACCAGCATTGCACCCATCATTCTCATTCCCAACACTATTATGATTGCTGTTAAAATAGCTATTACCGTATTGTATCTCTGTCCTTTATTTCCTGTTGCATTGGTGAAGCTCTCATCTAACGTCACGGAAAAAATTCTGTTATACATGAATATATATGTCGCTATCACAAAGATTGACAGCACTATGGTAAGCTGCAAATCGCTGTTGGTCATTCCCAATATGCTTCCGAATAAATAGTTACACACATCCGTGTTCATTCCTGTAGTCATGGATATTATCATAACTCCGCCTGCCAATGAGCCCGTAGAAATCATCGCAATTGCCGCATCACCTTTCAGTTTGCTATTTTCGCTCATTCTCAAAAGGAAGAATGCAGCTATGACTACTACCGGTATTGATACTTTCAGTGGTGCTACGTTCATTGAAGCTGCAATAGCCAAGGCTCCAAATCCTACGTGAGATAGCCCGTCACCTATCATTGAATATCTCTTCAGCACCAAACTCACACCGAGCAGTGCTGAACATACAGCTACTAATGAACCAACTATTATCGCCCTTACCATAAACGGATATGATACGATTTCCTTAACCAACTCTATCATCTTTGTAGCCTCCCATAAATTTCAATCCTAATTCGCTTTTCAGATATTCGTCCCTGCTCATGACTGTTCCTATTCCATCGTGAATGTGCAATATCTTGTTGGCATAAAGGGCTGCTTCCTTCACATCGTGAGAAACGATGATTACTCCTATCCCCATATCTTTATTTATACTGTTGATTATTTTATATAATTCCTTTGTGACAATCGGATCCAAACCTGCCTCCGGTTCATCCAGAACTATCAACTCTTTTGTAGCACACAAAGCTCTAGCAAGTAAAACTCTCTGTTTCTGCCCACCTGACAGCTCTGAAAAAGACTTTCTTTTCATATGATCTACACCCAGTATTCTCATATTTTCATCCGCTATTTCCTTATCCCTCTTTGAAAAAAAAGGTTTTAAGCCGAGACTATTCAATCTGCCAGATAAAACGACCTCATGAACTGTAGCAGGAAAATCTTTCTGTATTGCAGAGTGTTGAGACAAATATCCCACTTTATTTCTGCTGAGCCCATTTTCCATTATTATCTTACCTTCGCTGGCTTTTTTTAATCCGAGTATGCCTTTGACAAAAGTAGTTTTTCCGGAGCCGTTTTCTCCCACGACGCACATATATTCGCCTTTACCTAACGAGCAATTTATTTTTCTAACGATTTCTTTGCCGTCATATGCAAAAGAAACCGACTTGAATTCCAATAAATTCATATATCTCTCTTCTCCTCCACAAAAAGTATTATAAAGAAATAATCACATCCTATTATACTACATCACACAAATTACTACATTACTAAATTGACACTTATCTAATTTTTTTGATTTTATATCACATATATTCTTTGAGGGTATCATAATCTGCACTTGCTCATTTTGAAGTTTTATAACACAAATGTTACCGTACGCATAGCTTTACTTCATATAAAAAAACTAGACCGCACTGCATGTTTTGTAAACTCCAAAAGTCGTCTTTTTGAGTCACGATACACGCAATGCGGTCATCTTTCTAATTTAGTTCAGTGCCTGCTTCAAGTTTTTGATGTTGTCCTTCATCAGATCAACGTATGTTTTCTTTGCCTTCAATTCATCTTCTGTCAAATTGTGCAAGGAGTGAAGCATCAACTGTTTCGCTCCGGTCGCTTCAACTATTGACTTTGCCACCTTACCATTAGACATTTCTATTGTAAATACAACAGGAAGTTTTTCTTTCTTAACTTTGTTAATCAAGAACTTAACTGTCTGTGCACTTGCTTCAGCATCTTTTGAACATCCTGAAAATGCGGCATAGTATTTCAATCCGTATTCTTTTGCCAAATATCTGAAAGGAAATCTGTCACCGAACAATATTGTCTTTCTTTTTCCGTTCTTAACCACTTCTCTTATTTCTTTATCCAAATCATCAAGTTGACCTTTCAGTTCCTTGTAGTTTTTTTCAAACTTATCCTTGCTGTCTTTATCAACTTTAGCCATTTCTTCATAGATTGTCTTTGCTATTTTATCTGCATTCTTTGGAGAAGTCCAAACGTGTTCGTCGATTTCATGTTCACTTTCTTCATGCTTATCCTTTTTATGGCTGTTACCCTTGTGTTCATCTTTATCATGATCGCCTTTTTTATGTTCGTCTTTATCGTGATCGTGTTCCTCTTCCTGCATTCCTTCCACATGCTCTTCCTCTACTGTTTTAACCATATCAACGAGTTTTAAAACTTTAGGTTTTTTATCTCCCATAGAAGCTAGAATTTTTTTAACCCAATCATCGTTTTCACCACCTGTATAGATAAAAATGTCACTTTCCTGAATTTTTTTAATATCTTGAGGTGTAGGTTCATACGTGTGACTTTCCGCACCCGGTTTTAAAAGCAGTGATACGTCAGCCTTGTCTCCGCCGATTTTCTTTGCGAAGTCATATGGTGGAAATATCGTCGTTACGATCTTCATCTTTTTTCCGTTATCTGCACTTTTGTTGCTACCACATCCAACAAACGTAGTCATTACGAGCAGAGCAACCATCGCCATAGCTAATATTTTTTTCATTATATCTCTCCTTTATAACTTTTTAATATATAACCAACTTACTTTATCTCATATGCTGTTCCTAAATATCCATTCTAGACTTCATCAAAACCGGAGTTCTTTTCAATAGATCAAACGAAATCCCCAGCGTCAATAACACTGCGAAAAAGGATAATATCTGTCTTATGCCATCGCTGTCATTATTTAATTTCAATGAATTCCATATATTTTCGGCAACGATGGTAATTGTACATTTTAAACAGTTATCCTTATGACAGTGTTTCATGTGTAAAATATCCTTTTGCCAAACTATGATAGTTAAAGATATTAAAAGCAATATTGATGCAGTGGCACACATCTTTTTTATATGCAACCAATTGCCTCCTGTTATTCTCTCATATGTCATAATAAACTTCCCTTTCAGCTACTTTTTCATTTTTTCGTTGCAACTGCAACAAATTCCATAAAAAGTGGTTTCAAAAGAATCGACCTGAAATCCATGACATACTTTTATATGTTCCTGAAATGCAGTAATCTCATCACAATCTATATGGATTGTCTTACCACAACTATTGCAATGGCAGTGGTATGAACTCTCCTCTTCAACGTATTCAAAATACGCACCACTGTCGTTATTGAGCCTGTATTTTTTTACCAAGCCTTCTCTTATCAGCGCATTCAAATGCCTGTATATAGTTGTCAATCCTACATCAATATTTTCTCTTTGAAAGTACTCCTGAATATCCTTTACTGTCTTGTGAATATTTTTAGATGATTTCAAATATCTCAAAATTTCCTGTCTTTGTCTCGTTTTATATTTCCCTCTAGTCATTTCTTATCCCACTATTCTACATTTGATAAATCGTTCAAGCGAAATTGAAAACCTTTTTCATATTATATCATTTTTTCTTTTTTTTGTAAATGAACAACTCATAAATTCTAAAATATTCTGATAATAATAAAATGCTGGCATGGAAATGTTAAGTCAAATCGCTTACATTCCGAAGCCAGCATCTATCAAATCAACTATTTGCCATTTGCATTTAGATGTATGAAATATTATTTATTCTTACGTTTGAATGTAGTTTATCATTCCGCCTTGCTATTCTCTGATTCCTTTAATACCGCCTGTGCAGCTGCAAGTCTCGCAATAGGAACCCTAAAAGGGGAACAAGATACATACTGAAGTCCCAATTCATGACAGAATTCTACGGATTTTGGATCTCCTCCATGTTCTCCGCAAATTCCAAGTTTAATATTAGGTCTTTCTTCTTTTCCCAATCTTATGGCTCGTCTCATGAGTTCTCCCACGCCTTCTCTATCGATGGTCTGGAACGGATCGTCAATAAATATCCCTTTTTCAAGATATTCATTTATGATTTTTCCGGTATCATCTCTACTGAATCCAAATGTCATCTGAGTCAAATCGTTTGTTCCAAAAGAGAAAAACTCTGCATGTTTCGCTATCTGATCTGCCAAGATCGCCGCTCTTGGAATTTCTATCATAGTACCTATCTGATAGGTCATTTCAACACCTTCAGAATTTAAAATGCTCTCAATTTTATCTACGACAGTCTTTTTAACATTTTCTATTTCCTTTTCAATCCCGACAAGAGGTATCATAATTTCAGGTTCTATTTTGCATTCCATCTCTCTTTCGACTTCAATTGCAGCTCTAATTATAGCCTCTGCTTGCATTGATGCAATTTCCGGATAAGTTACCGCAAGCCTGCAACCCCTGTGTCCTAACATCGGATTGAATTCGTGCAATTCTACAACTCTATCCTTTAATTTTTCAAAAGTAATTCCCATTTCTTCAGCGAGCTTACCAATTTCTTCATCTCCATGTGGTAAAAATTCGTGAAGTGGCGGATCCAGCAATCGGATTGTAACAGGCCTATCCTCCATCACCTTATAGATACCCTTAAAATCCTCTTTCTGATAAGGTAACAATCTGCTCAAGGCTAATTTTCTTTCTTCTGTATCTGCAGCCAAAATCATTTTTCGAACATCCGCAATTCTCGTCTCCTCAAAAAACATGTGTTCAGTCCTACAAAGACCTATTCCCTCTGCTCCTAATTCAATTGCCTTTTCAGCATCTACAGGATTATCAGCATTTGCACGCACTTTCATCTTTCTGATTTCATCTGCCCACTTCATTATAGTCTCAAAGCTTCCGCTGAGTTCAGGTTCCACAGTTTCCAATTCACCGATATAAACCATTCCTGTATTGCCGTCGAGAGAAATAAACTCTCCTTCGCCGATTGAAATACTCCTGGTTTTCATTTCCTTCTTTTCTTCATCTACTACTATCTCATTGCATCCTGAAACGCAACACTTTCCCATTCCTCTGGCGACTACAGCTGCATGTGAAGTCATACCGCCGCGAGAAGTGAGTATTCCCTGAGCAGCAATCATCCCTGCCAAATCTTCCGGTGAAGTTTCTTGTCTAACCAATATGACTTTTTCCCCTCTTTCAGCTGCAATTTCCGCATCTTTAGCAGTAAAGTATATATGTCCTGAAGCAGCACCCGGAGATGCAGGCAATCCCTTCGCAATCACTTCAGCTTTTTTCAACGCTTCGTTGTCAAATTTGTGATGCAACAGCTGATCTATCTGTGATGGCTCCAGTCTTGTAATCGCAGTTGCCTTGTCTATCAGATTCTCCGCTTCCATTTCAACTGCAACTTTAACCGCAGCTTCCGCAGTTCTCTTTCCATTTCTGGTCTGCAACATGTACAGTTTGTTATTTTCAACGGTAAACTCCATGTCCTGCATATCTTTGTAGTGAGATTCCAAGAGCCTCGCAATTCTCTCAAAAGAGTCATATACTTCCGGAAAAGCATCTTTCATAGATGAAATATGTTGTGGTGTTCTTATGCCCGCAACTACATCTTCTCCCTGTGCATTTACCAGAAACTCACCGAATAAAACGTTTTCTCCCGTAGCGGGATTTCTCGTAAATGCAACTCCCGTTCCTGAAGTTTCTCCCATGTTTCCAAACACCATAGATTGAATATTTACGGCAGTTCCGATATTATCCGGAATATCGTTCAGCTTTCTATATAGAACTGCTCTTTCATTGTTCCAAGACTTGAATACCGCTTTAATTGTTTCAATAAGCTGATTTTTAGGGTCTTGTGGAAAATCACTTCCTACCTCGCTTTTATATACTGTCTTGAAAGAAGTTATGATTTCTTTCAAATCATCAACGTTCAGCTCAATATCGCTTTCATATCCTTTTTCTTCCTTCTTCGCATCAAAGATCTCATCCATCTTTTTCTTTTCGATGCTCATTACAACATCGGAAAACATCTGAATAAATCTTCGATAACTGTCATATGCAAATCTGGGATTTTCGGTAAGTTTTGCCATCGCTTCTACTGTATTATCGTTTAATCCTAAATTCAACACTGTATCCATCATTCCCGGCATAGAAAATGCAGCTCCGCTTCTAACAGATACCAATAACGGTTTTTCAAGGCTTCCCAGCTCTTTTCCGGTTACTTCTTCCAGTTCTCTCAACTTTGCAAATATTTCTTCAATTATACTTTCATCGATTTCTCTACCGTCCTCGTAATATTTATTACAAGCCTCTGTCGTCACTGTAAATCCGAAAGGCACAGGTAATCCAATCTTCGTCATTTCTGCAAGATTCGCACCCTTTCCGCCTAAAAGGGCCTTCATTTCTTTTGAACCTTCATTGAATGAATAAGCATACTTTTTCATTGTAAAATTTCTCCTTAAAATACAAGTCTTTTTTCTATATAATCTTTAACCTGAGCAACGGGAATTCTCACTTGCTCCATAGTATCTCTATCTCTTACTGTAACACAACCATCCGTTTGCGTGTCAAAATCCACACATATGCAAAATGGTGTACCGATTTCATCTTCTCTTCGATATCTCTTTCCTATAGAACCGGCTGTGTCATAGTCTACCATAAAGTATTTAGACAGTTCTTCGTGTATAGGCTCCGCCACCTCTCCAAGTTTTTTTGCGAGGGGCAATACAGCCGCCTTAAACGGTGCTAAAGCCGGATGGAATTTCATCACAACTCTGCTGTCTGTCTTTCCATCTTCCTTCTTTATGCTTTCTTCGCTGTATGCATCACACAAGAATGCCAAAGCTACTCTTCCTACACCTAAAGACGGTTCAATGCAATAAGGAATATATTTTTCTCCCGTTTCGCTATCCACGTAGTTTAGATCCTGTTTTGAATGTTTTGCATGACTTTTCAAATCAAAATCAGTCCTGTCGGCAATTCCCCAGAGCTCACCCCATCCAAATGGAAACTTGTATTCAATATCCGTTGTAGCATTGGAATAATGGGATAATTCCTCTCTATCGTGATCTCTAAGCCTAAAGTTTTCTTCTTTCATAGATAAATCTCTCAAGAACGTTTTACACTGTTCTTTCCAGTACTCATGCCACTTCAAATCCTCCCCCGGTTTGCAAAAGAATTCTATTTCCATCTGTTCGAACTCTCTGGTTCTAAAAATGAAATTCCCCGGTGTTATTTCATTTCTGAAAGCCTTGCCTATTTGAGCTATTCCAAATGGCAGTTTTTTACGAGAAGTTCTCTGAACATTTTTAAAGTTTACAAATATCCCCTGTGCCGTTTCCGGCCTCATGTAAATAATGGCCTTGGAATCTTCAGTTACGCCCTGATATGTCTGAAACATCAGATTGAACTGTCTTATCTTCGTAAAATCCTCTTTTCCACACTCAGGACACTTCACATGATTTTCCACCACATAATCTTCCAATTTTTCATTACTCCATCCGTCTACAATTACATCCGGTTTTCCTTTGTTTTCTAAATCCTCTTCAATCAGTTTATCTGCTCTAAACCTTGATTTACAGCTTTTACAATCGATCAAAGGATCAGAGAAACCTCCTACATGTCCCGATGCGACCCATACCTGAGGATTCATCAATATCCCTGCATCCAATCCTACATTGTACTTGGACTCCTGAACAAATCTCTTCCACCAAGCCTTTTTAATGTTGTTTAAAAGCTCTACACCCAGCGGACCGTAATCCCACGAGTTTGAAAGTCCCCCGTAAATTTCCGATCCGGGATACACAAACCCTCTGCTCTTTGCTAAACCAACTACTTTCTCCATGGTTATCTGTGACATTATTTTTTTCCTGCTCTTTCCTTTATCTACAATTTATAATAACGAAAATCACTCTTCATCTTCTTCAAAATTTTTAACATCAAAGTCCTCTGCAAATTCAGTCACATCATCTGAATCATTTTTGGAAAACTTATTCTTCAATGCCTCAGTTGCCTTTCCAAGAGTTTCTTCGGTTTTACCTTTAACCTTCTCATAAGCATCGCTGTGAATGACTTTCTCATACATTTCTGTCCCTTTTTCAGTCGCCTTTTCAACAGCATCGTTTGTCCTATCACTTATGTCAATTACAGTACCGTCATCTCTGATAACTTCAATTACATATTTAAATCCGAACGCTGCAATACCACCTATCAGCATGCCCCACGGAGCAACTACCGCTCCTGCGATTCCGGCATTTACCGGGATGTTCAAAACGGTCTCCCCATCTGGATTTTTCACTTGAATTCTCGCAACGTTACCTCTTTTTACAAGTTCTTTGATTTTATCAATCAATGCAGTACTCTGATCTCCCAAACTGTTTCTTTGGCTTTCATCAATGCTCTCTTCTATACTGATAATCGCATCTACTACACTGCCGTTGGCTGTCTCCAGAGCTTCCTTAGCTTCCTTATAACTCACTCCCGTCCTATCCTTTACCAATTCAATTTTTTCTAAAGTAATTTCCATGATCCGTCCTCCACTTTCTTCTTAGTAATATCTATCTTTACGCTTTCATTGCTTTTCATATACGATTTTGTAACAGAGGGTGAAAGATTACAATTGCTGCTGTCACTGTTCACAATTTCACAATTGCAATTTTTCATCTCTACTCTCGATTTGACTCAACTCTTGGATAAAAATCCCTGGCTCTTCAAATCCCTTATGTCCAGATGATATTCCATAAATTCATCGATAATCTTTCTCAAAACTTCTGTTCTATTTTCGTCCAGTCCGATTTTTTCAAAATTATGCAACGGCATTTTTATGAAGTATCGCATTACATCCATTATACCTAAGCCATCATGATAAATCAATGCATCTTTGCGGCTGTTAGAATTTCTCTCGCAATTTTCACATATGCAACCACCCTGCCTAATATCTATATATGACAGCATTTCTTTTGTGCCGCATATTACACATGAATCCAAATTCGGCATATATCCCAACTCTTTCAGGACTTTCATCTGATATGCTATAACTAAAGTTGAATATTTACTTTTTCTTTTCTCCATGGCATCAAACACGTTTATCAGGTAATTAAATAGCTTCTGTTGCGGTTCTTGTTGGGACAAAATCTTTTCTGTAAATTCCAACAAATAAGATACATTCATATATTTGTCCACATCTTCTCCAAAGCTGTAATAGCTTTTTATAGTCTCTGCTCTTATGACATTATATGAATCTCTGTTGGAATATATGTCATATCTCCCATGAGTGAACGGTCTAATTCCCAGATTTGACTTTCTCTTTCCACCTTCTCCGAGATTAGTCCCTGCACTTATCTTTCCGAATTTTTTCGTAAATAAAACCAAAATTTTTCTGTTATTTACCGTATTTACTTGTTTTAAAACTAATCCTTCCGTTTCTACACGCATAAACTACCTGTCTTTATATCCGAAATTTGAGAGTGCAAAATCGCTATTTCTCCAGTTCTCTTTGACCTTTACCCAAAGTTGCAGAAATACCTTGTTTCCCAGCAACGCCTCTATTTCTTCTCTCGCGCTTTTTCCGATGCCTTTCAATTTTCTCCCGCCTTGTCCTATGATAATTCCCTTATGCGATTTTTTTTCACAATAAACAACTGCACTGATTCTCGTAACTCTTTCCTCTTCTTGAAAGGATTCAATTTCTATGGCAACTCCATGGGGGACCTCATCTTCCAGGAACATCAATACCTTTTCCCTCAATATCTCACTGACTATAAATCTCTCAGGATGATCCGTAATCATGTCTGACGGGAAGTACTGAGGTCCTTCAGGCATGAATTTCTCTATACTCTCCAACAAAATATCTATGTTCTTTTGCTCTAACGCTGAAACCGGAAAAATTTCATCAAAAATGCCCGTTTGCTCATATTCATTATAAATTTTTTCATAGTCTTCAGGATTTATTTTATCCATTTTATTTATCACTAAAAATTTTGGAGTATTGATATTTTTCAGCATTTCAACTATGTATTTATCCCCTGGTCCCTGTGACAGACTATCATCGACTAAAAATAGCACCAAATCCACTTCTTTGAAAGTATTTAATGCGCTGTCAGTCATGAAATTTCCCAATTTCGTCTTCGGCTTGTGGATTCCCGGCGTATCTATAAATACCATCTGGCAATCACCTGTCGTGTAAATGCCCCTGATGGTATTTCTCGTAGTTTGCGGTTTTGATGTTGCAATTGCAATTTTCTCTCCTAATATACCGTTTAATAAAGTTGATTTTCCAACATTAGGTCTGCCTATTATACTTATAAATCCGCTTTTCATAACTTCTCCTCAATCAGCTCAATCCTTTAATTTGAACCCATTTTTCAATAACTCGCTTATTTTTAAAACTTTCATCTTTCCATCTGAATCCATTGATATCACATCTAAATTCTCTGAAAATTCAAAAATGACCTGCCTGCAAATTCCACAAGGCCAAACCTCTCCGTCTGAACTTGCAACAGCAATGGCGACAAACTTTCGACTTCCATCGGTAACAGCAGTCGAAATCGCAACTCTCTCCGCACATATCGTAGCACCGTATGACGAATTTTCAACATTTACTCCATTGAAGACATTTCCATCTTCATCTAAAAGTGCTGCACTCACTCTAAATCCACTGTATTTTGCGTAGGCATTGTCCATATTTTTTAGTGCAATTTTATACAGCTCTTCATATAACTCGTTTTTATCTGATTCAACATTCAGCCTTACGCTTGATTTTGTCTGTGACAAGTTTTTTCCCAAGTTTTCTTTACGCATTACAATTTCCTACTTACATCTATGACGTTCATTATGCTCTCTTCTTTTTTTCGCATATGTATCTTCTCTTCTTCTTCCATGTGATCATGACCTAACAGATGACACACACTGTGAGTAAACAGATACAAAAATTCTCTCTCAAGACTATGTCCGAACTCTTCTGCCTGCTTTTTTATCACATCGTAGCAGATTATTACATCTCCAATAAATATCGGTACCTTAAAAGCGCATGATGCCTCATTGACATTTTCATTACTCCATCCGTTTTGCATAGTTTTTTTAATCTCAGTTCTGACTTCATCTATGTCTTCATACTGCGGAAAGGATAAAACGTCTGTAACCTTATCTACATTTCTAAATTCTTCATTTATTCTCCGAATACAATCTTCCGTAACCATGGAGAAACTCAATTCTAATTCAATGTGCTTCGATTGAATTATCTCTACAGCAACACCTTCCTGTATCAATGCCTCTTCCACTATGGCATCCATCTTATTCTTTATCTCTCCGTCAATATCAAAGTTCTGAAATGCTTTTTTGTCCTGAGCAACCTCAATGTTGGTAATTATTCTTATCAATCCCTTTCCCCTTGTCTTTTGTAATAATTATCATATGCTCCAATAATTTTTTTGACCAGTTGATGTCTGACTACATCCACATCCTTAAAGTGACAAAACGATATTTCTTTGATGTTCTTCAATACTTTCATCGCTTCCACAAGTCCGGATTTCTTACCTCTTGGCAAATCTATTTGAGTGATATCGCCTGTAATTATCATCTTTGAATAAAATCCCATTCTCGTTAAAAACATTTTCATCTGCTCTTTTGTCGTATTCTGCGCTTCGTCTAAAATGATACATGCCTTGTCCAGCGTCCTTCCTCTCATATATGCCAGAGGCACTACTTCAATTATTTCCTTTTCTCTCAGTTTTGAAGAAGTTTCTCTGCCAAATATATCGTAAAGGGCATCATACAACGGTCTCAGGTAAGGATCCACTTTATCTTGCAAGTCTCCAGGTAAGAATCCCAAATTTTCTCCCGCCTCAACAGCAGGTCTTGCCAATATTATCTTTTCAACTTTTTTCTGTTTATACATATTTGCTGCCATGGCTACTGCCAAATACGTTTTTCCTGTCCCTGCAGGTCCGATTCCGAAGACCACATCATTTTTTTCTATCTCCTCAACATACTTCTTCTGCCCTACAGTTTTAGGTACCAGCGGTTTTCCTACGTGAGTATAACATATTACATTTTGATCCAGCTTTTCCATAACATATGATTTATCATCCTCTGCTAGAGATATTATATATTCAATTTTTTGCCTATCGATTTTTTGATTGTTTTCAACTAACTGTAAAAGCTCTTCTACAATTTTCCTTCCTCTCGACGCATTACCGCCTATGATATTTATGTATCCGTCTCTCACAAAAATCTGTACATCAAGGCTTTTCTCTATGGTTTTTACATTGTTATCGCCTACTCCGAAAACATCTATTATTTCAACATCTGGCGCTAATTTAATCTTAGCTAAATCCCCTTGTAATACTTCCTTCAACTCTACTCCTTTTTGCTATCAAATTTAATTATTTTATCTTTTGCTTATATAATTAGTATTATATTCTTTTTATCTGATTTTTTCAATAACTCTGAGCTGTTAATGAAATTTTCGCATTTAGGATTGTCAAACATTTGTGACAAAACCATCCTGTCTAAATCTAAGCTACTCTCTTAAAATAATTTTCTACTATTTCATTTGGTGTTTTAAAACCTAATACTCTTCTTGCTATATTATTTGTTCTTGTACTGTATCTTTTAAATGCTTTGTACATTTCTGTTTCACTCTTAAATCTCCTTCTGCTATAAAACAGTTCATTATCTATTTTATGACTTCTTTCCACTACTTCGCTTTGCCATGAAAAACATACTAATCAATACAATTTTGGCATCTTCAATCATAACCATCCATAAAATGAGATGACTCCAAAAAGTTGAATTTTTTTGAGATTACCTCACAAACGAGAGGTTTTCCCTATATACAAAAAACAGCACTGTGAAGTGCTGTTTCAAATTTTTGGGTAAGTCTATAAGCCGGGTTCTGTATTAGACAATCATCTATCTGGGCATGCCGTCGCCAACATGCTCTAGCAACCTACCACTTAAGCGACGACGGGCAGCCGTCTTTTAATGCTTCTCTTGGTCTTGCTCCGGATGGGGTTTACACGGCCATTGCGTCTCCGCAATGCCGGTGAGCTCTTACCTCGCCATTTCAACCTTACCACGACATTACTCGTTTCGGCGGTATGTTTCTGTTGCACTTTCCCTATAGTTACCTACGCCAGACGTTATCTGGCATCCTCGCCCTGCGGAGCCCGGACTTTCCTCATTAAAAATGCGATTGTCTGGCTTACCCAAAATTAACTTGCTATAAATTAAATGGATTTGTATTTGAATCCGCTATGAAAGTTTCGACTTTTCTTTCATCTACATCGTCGGAATCCTGAATTTTATCAATACTATCATCCATGATTTCATCAAACTGTTTCTTGATGTTCTCAGAGAATATTTTTTCCGTTCCGTAATGACCCGCGTCTACTAAAGCCAAATTCATGGCCTTGGCATCCTGCGCTATATTCAGCTTGACATCTCCGGTTACAACTATATCACATCCTAGTTTCTTCGCAGCGTAAATCAAATCTCCACCGGCACCGGTACACAGCGCCACTTTGTTCATTATTAAATTATCCGTTTCTACAACTCTAACGTACCCTTTCGGCAACTCTAAACATTCCTCAATATGTGAAATCACTTCATGCAGACCCATTTCCCAAGGTAAATATCCCGTTACTCCAACCTCTCCTTCAACATCCTCAATATTATCCAAAAGAAGAAGCTTTGCCATGTAATAGTTATTCCCTAACGGTGCTTTGTCGAAAGTTGTATGTGCTGCATATACGCTAATTCCGGATTTAATCAGCTTTATTATCCTATTTCCGGTTACGTCATCCATTCGTATATACGCCGGTTTCACAAAAATCAACGGATGGTGAGTAATTATTAAATCCGCTTCTTTTTCTATAGCTTCATCTATTATTTCTTCGTTTATTTCCATGGTAAACATGATCTTTTTAATGTCATTATTTCCTACGTCTATCTGAAGACCGTTGTTATCCCAAGGTTCTGCCAGTTCGGGTGGAGCAATCCTTTCCAGTATTTTAATGATTTCATGCAGTTCCATATGCTATTCCTCCAACAAAATCTCTATTTATGCTATACTGTCTCCCATGCATCTATTCATTTAAACTATAAAAGACTTTCCAGATATACTATGTTATCCTCTATTGCCTTAACATCCTCAGCCGGAATATTTTTGCTGTTTTCCATGGATTTCAGAATTCTGTTTTCTCTATCTATTTTGTAAGAAATGAATTCATTAACCAGTGGATTTTTCAAGTTTGCCACCCAATAAGGCATTTCCCATTTAATGGATTCCGGTTCCAAATTTAGTTTAATGGATTCTCTCGGTTCTCCGGGGACTGCGGTAATAATCTCACATATGAATCTGCCTTCTCTAACGAGTTGCTCGTTAACTATGTCAAAACCTTTTCTAACCAGCCACGCTCTGAGTCTACCCTGAGCAGTCCTAGGCTGCAAAATCAGCTTTTTACAAGACTTTGCTTTGCCTAAATCTCTGCCCAGTATATCACAGATCAGATTGCCTCCCATACCTGCTATGACGATAACATCCACTTCTCCCTTTTTTATAACTCTAAGACCGTTACCGTTTCTAAAATCAAACTTCACTTCAGGCATTAATTCCCTACAGTTACGCCTCGCTTTATTTAGAGAACCTTTGCTTATATCCGCCATAATAACCTTGGGAGAAATTTCTTCTTTAGTTAGATACATTGGCAGATATCCATGATCGGTACCTATATCAGCTACGCTTTCCCCTTTTTCAATTTCATTTGCAATGGCTGCCAATCTCTCTGTCAACATGAACTTCTGCTCCTTTTATTCCAAATAATCCTTTAGTTTCTTGCTTCTGCTCGGATGTCTTAACTTTCTGAGCGCTTTAGCTTCAATCTGCCTGATTCTCTCTCTGGTCACATCAAATTCTTTTCCTACTTCTTCCAATGTTCTCGCTCTTCCATCTTCCAATCCGAATCTCAACTTCAACACCTTTTGTTCCCTATCTGTCAAAGTTCCCAGAACTTCCATAAGCTGCTCCTTCAGCATAGAAAAAGTTGCCGCATCGGATGGAGATGCAATCTTATCATCTTCTATAAAATCTCCCAAATGGCTATCTTCTTCCTCTCCTATTGGTGTTTCCAAAGATACGGGTTCTTGAGCAATCTTCAAAATTTCTCTCACTTTTTCAACGGTCAGATCCATTTCTTTAGCTATCTCCTCCGGTTTCACATCTCTGCCGTATTCTTGCAAAAGTTGCCTTTGTATTCTCATCAACTTGTTGATTGTTTCAACCATATGAACCGGAATTCTTATAGTTCTGGCTTGATCAGCTATGGATCTTGTAATGGCTTGCCTGATCCACCATGTTGCGTATGTGGAAAACTTATATCCTTTCCTCCAGTCGAATTTGTCTACAGCCTTTATAAGTCCAATATTTCCCTCTTGAATGAGATCCAGAAACAACATTCCCCTTCCAACATATCTCTTTGCTATGCTTACAACCAATCTCAAATTCGCTTCACAAAGTTTTTTCTTTGCATATTCATCACCCTGTTCCATTCTTTTTGCAAGTTCGATTTCCTCTTCAGCCGAAAGCAACGGAACCTTCCCTATCTCTTTCAAATACATTCTGACCGGATCATCCACTGCGATGTTTTGTACAATTGCCGTATCCATCTCTAACTCACCTTTCGACAACTGCACATCCTCTTCGAACATATCTATGTTTTCAGTTTCAATATTTTCGATGTTTTCAATATTTTCATCATTCTTATCATCTTCAATTTTAAATTCATCATTTTCATAGGATTCGATTACATATCCATCTCCAACTAGCAAGTCATAAAGTTCATCCATTTCATCTTTATTAAGCTCGTTAATAAATCCTTCTCTTTCGATATCTTCCATGGATACCTTATTATCTTGAGACATTTTTTTCAACTCATCCGCAACTTCTTTAACAACAGTTCTTTCCACGTTGCTCGTCTCGTTTATCATTTGCTATTCCTCCTACTTTTTTCCAGTATTTTTCTATGTTCCAGTGCCAGTTTACCTATCTCCTCTTGCACTTTTTCTCCATCTTCTTCCTGTTCAAGTACGGCAATCGTTTTCTTTATTTCGTCCATTCTGTGGTTCAGTATTATCTTTTCCAAATTGTCCAAGCTTCCGCGGAACTCTCCCTCCAGATTGCCCTTCAATTCCTTATTTAATATTCGCTGTACTTTCCTTGCATCAGAATCATGGAGTTTTTCCATAACTTCTACCGGAACTACCTTCTCTTTTGATTCATATTCTCTTAAAACGGTTTCAAATATCCTACCTGCCAGTATGCTTTTAAACTGAATTTCTCTATTTATAAATTCTGTTTTCAATCGTTCCACGAACTCGTCATCCTCAAACAACACCCTCAGAAGACTCTCCTCCACTCTCAACATGTCTCCTGACACCTCAGCAGTTTCATTCTTTTCTCTTATTCTTCTCTCGGTGGTCACCCTTTGAAGATTATCGTCGCTGTCTCTACTGATTTCCATCAATAAGACTTCCTTGTTCATTGCTAAATCATTGGCAAGGCTTTCTATATATATATCCTTTTCCGCCGGGCTTAAACTGTTTAAAAATTCTCCAACCTTACGGATAAAAGCTATTTTCTCCTCTATTTTATCAATATTGAACTTTTTTCTGATACTATCCACTACATATTCGACATATGTTTTTCCCTTGTCAATCAATGCCACAAATTGACTTTTTCCATGTCCCTTTATAAATTCGTCCGGATCTTTTCCATCAGTTACATTGACGACTCTGACATTGATTCCATCTCTGTACAGTATGTTTCCACCTCTTATCGCAGCATTCACTCCCGCAGAATCCGAGTCGTAGCACAATGCAACATTTTTAGTATATCGTTTAACAAGTTTGCTCTGATTTTCTGTGAGTGCGGTTCCCAGCGAAGCAACTGCATTTTTTACTCCATGCTGATATAAAGATACAACATCCATATAACCTTCCACCATGATTACCATGTTTTCTTTCATTATGAATTCTTTTGCAACATTTAAACCATATAGATTATTTTTTTTTGAAAACACATAATTTTCCGGCGAATTGAGATATTTGGGCATGTCATCTCCTATCGCTCTTCCACCAAACCCTATAATGTCACCTCTTACATTGAATATCGGAAATATCAATCGATTTCTGAACTTGTCGAAATATTTACCTTTAGATTGCGAAATCAATCCCAACTCCATCATATGTTTTTCTTCATATCCTTTATTTTTTAAATGCTTATACAGGCTATTCCACGTCGCATCCGCATATCCGATACCAAACTTCAATATCGTTTCAGGAAGCAGGTTTCTCTTCTTCACATACGACAATCCCTGACTTTTATTTTCAGCCTTTTTAGATATCAGATTTTTATAAAAGAAAATCGCTGCTTCTTTGTTTATCTCATAATATTTATTGCTGTTTTCGGATTTTCTGTTGAATTTTTCATACTTAATTCCATATCTATCAGCTAATTTTTCCAGCGCTTCTACAAACTCTATGTTGTTATATTTTTTCACAAATTCAATTACGTCACCTGTTGCGTGACATCCAAAGCATGTAAAAATCTGTTTGGTTTCAGAAACGACAAAAGAAGGGGTTTTCTCATTGTGAAACGGACAAAGGCCATGGTAATTTGCACCTTTTTTAGTTAAGGATACCACATCTCCAATCACATCCACTATGTTTGCAACGCTTTTTATCTCATCGACGATTTGGTTACCAGTAACTTTTTTCATGTCCCCTCCTTTCGTTTTCACATATACGACTTTCTCACAAAAAAGTCAACTTTTGAATAATACAATACAGATATCGAACTTAATCCGTAAAATCCTACCGAATCACTCAAATCTACATTATACCATACGCATCTCGCTATAACAATTTAAAATCCGGTGAAACAAATCTTTTGTTGATAATTTCCTCATATACACTCATCGCATACCTATCCGTCATACCTGCAATATAATCTTTCGCTAAAACCTTTGTGTCATTCTCATCACCATCTTTTAAAGTTAGAAGATATTCGGGAAGCAATTCTTCATTTTTTCCAAAAAATTCATACATCGCATTTATCATTGTTTCAAGTTTTTCAATCTGCTCTTCACTTCTTACTTTCGGATTCATATACACCTTTTGAAACATGAAACTCCTCAGCTTATCCATAGCTTTTTTTGCTTCTGTACTCTGAAAAATTTCATTTTCATTCAAACTGTTTCTTATCATATCAATAGCCAAAAAATTGATTCGTTCGCTGTGTGTATGACCTAAAGCATCCAAACATTCTCTGGGTAGCTCATCTTTCATCAACACTCCGCTTCTGATAGCATCGTCTATATCGTGATTTATATAAGCAATCCTGTCGCTGATTTTGACAACCTGCCCTTCAAGGGTTTTAGGTTTTTCAGCTCCTGTATGATTTAAAATACCGTCTCTCACCTCTTTAGTCAAATTCAGTCCTCGTTTATCTCTACCATTTTCCAGCAACTCCACCACTCTCAGACTCTGTTCGTTGTGTCTAAACCCTTTTTTATGAATTTTACTTAATGCCTTCTCTCCACTGTGTCCAAACGGGGTATGTCCAAGATCGTGCCCCAGAGCAATCGCTTCTGTCAAATCCTCATTCAATCCAAGACCTCGAGAAATAGTTCTCGCAATTTGAGATACTTCTATGGTATGGGTCAATCGCGTTCTGTAATGATCTCCTTCCGGAGCGAGAAAAACCTGAGTTTTATGCATCAGTCTCCTAAATGCCTTGCTATGAATTATTCTGTCCCTATCTCGCTGAAATTCGGTTCTGATGTAATCTTTCTCTTCAAAGCGATCTCTCCCCTCTGAATTAGCAGATTTAAATGCGAATTTACTGAGAATTTCAAATTCTCGCTCTTCAATCTTCTCCCTATTTATAAGTGAATTTTTAAAATTGCTATTTACCTGTGTGACCAAATCCACCACTTCCCCTGTCTGTGTCTTCCAATCTCTCTACGATTTCCCACTGAACTATGTCATGTTTTGTTACTACCAACTGTGCAATTCTCTCTCCGTGTTTTATGACAAACGGTTCGTTTCCCAAGTTCACCAGCGGCACCTTCAATTCACCTCTGTAATCGCTATCTACAGTTCCAATGGCATTTATTAAAGTTATTCCATATTTTATAGACAGTCCTGATCTCGCCCTCACTTGTGCTTCATAACCTATCGGAAGTTCAATGAACAATCCCGTAGGTATTAACTGTCTTTCCATAGGGTTTAATGTTACTGAAGTCTTTAAATCGGCTTTTAAATCCATACCTGCCGATCCCGCCGTTTCATATTTGGGAACATCACCTGTCTTTGTAACTATTTTAACTTTTACTTTGTTGTTCTCCGTCATTTCATTCTCCTAATCATTTTTATAAAATTACCATGTATACCTATTGCATGTAATTCTTGTTGTTAAAACAAACTCTTCATTTTTTCAGCATCCTCGCCATGTTAAACTTTCTGTTGGTAACAGCAACACCGCTGTAATTTTCAATATCTCCTAAATATGTTGCCACTTTGTTCACGTCATTCAATGTTACCTTATCTATGTTTTCCAATATTTCAGACTCCGTTTTCACTTTTCCTGTCAACGTAAGTGCTCTACCCACTGCAAACATCTTTGATGATACATTTTCAAGCCCGAATATAATATTGGATTTCATCTGCTCTTTTGCCTTTGACAACTCATCTTCGGTTATGCTTCCACTTGATAAAATATTCAACTGATTTTTGATTTCTCCTAGAGCATGTGCTATATTTTCATGTGCTACACCTGCATATATCAAGAAATTTCCGTTGAAAATCGAAGAGCTGTTGGCACAATACACAGAGTATGCCAACCCCTTTCTTTCTCTCAAATTTTGAAATAATCTGGAACTCATTGAACCTCCAAGTATATTTGAAAGAATTGATACTTTATAGTAATCTTCATGTTCCAAATTTACACTGGGACAACCTAAAAAAATGTGTGTCTGCTCTATTTCTTTTACCTTAACTTTATAATTTGCCCTGTACGGCTGAGCATCGAATTTTCTCTCTGGCTTTTTCTCTCGAAATCTTCCGAGTTTTCCTTCAAGATAATTGCACACCGATCCTTCATCGAAATTACCTGCCACAGCAATTACGATATTGTCCCTTGTATACTGTTTTTCAATATATTCTACGATTGTATTCCTGGATATTCCCCTGAGCGAAGTCGGTGTTCCTATTATAGTTTTCTCATAAGGATTTCCCCTATTTACTATGCTGGCTATTAAATCGTGGGCATAGTCGTCTGGCGTATCCTCTATCATTTTTATTTCTTCGCAAATCACCTTTCTCTCTCTCGTCATTTCTCTGCTGTCAAATTTGCTGTTAACCATCATATCTACCAGAATTTCCATGGCTCTATCCAAATTCGCACTCAGAGTTTTTATATAGTAGCAAGTCGCTTCTTTGCCGGTGAAAGCATTTATTTGTCCACCTATTTTATCTACGTCTTCCGCTATTTCTTTCGCACTCCTATTCTCTGTCCCTTTAAACATCATATGTTCTATGAAATGCGATATTCCCCAATTTTTTTTATCTTCGTCAAATGATCCTGCTTTTATCCAAAAGCCTATTGCTGCAGATTGTACAAATTCAGTTTTGTCCATAACTACCCTGACTCCACAGTCTAACTTTTTAATTTTAATCATCGTACCTCCCGTTGTTCTAATTGTATTTTAACATTACTATGCGATGTATTTCAAATTCAACATTCAGGTGAATTCTAGATTCTCACTATATGCGATATCATCTGTATTCATATCCGTCATACAACCCGTTTTCCATATATTCCTGGGCATCTTTCATATAATTTTTGACCGTTCCCTGCATATTTAGCAAAAATGCATCAAAAGGCTGCTCTATTCTCCTTTCGTTATCCCAATATTTCTCCGTCATAACTTGAACAATCTCTTCATGGGATTTTCCATCCAATGCCATTTTCATTATGATTTCTCTTTCGATCAATGCTTCTTTTTTAAGCAAAGCGAATAATCTCTTGTTGTAGTTTTTCGGCACCAATCCATAATGTGCTATAACAACCCTATCTGCATTGTATTCCACACACTTGTTTATGGATTTTATACCTTCATCAAAGCTGTGTAAAATCGACGGCTGACATTTGCCTTTTCTGTCCAGAACTCCTACGCTCTCACTGGCTACCAAAACTTTTTCTCCATTTCGTTCCACCCCATAACTCGTGGAACATCTGGTATGCCCTTTCGTTACGATAACTCTCATTTTTACATCTCCGAGCGAAATCTCATCTCCGTCAGAGATTACATGGTCTATGGTAAAATCATTTCTCTCGAATTTATCCATGGATTTAAGCTTACTTTCCATCGGTATGTCCTTGTCCTTTTTTAAAACAACATAACTCAGGTCTTCTATCTTTCCTCTGACTTTATCCGTTTCTATCACTTCCTTACAGTGCTGTGTTCCATATGATTCAACATCTTTCCATTCCTGTCTCAGTGCGGACAACCCTCCGATATGATCGTAGTGAGAATGAGTCAAAAATATATAATCCAATTTTCGACCCGACAGCCTTTTCTTCAATTTCTCAATCAGCATTTCTCCCTGGTATGGCATTCCGCAATCAATTAGAGCAGTTTTTTCACTGCCCAAAACCAATATCGCTTCTCCTCCATATCCGGGTTTTGCATCTTTCATCCAGCTTGAATATCTGTTTTTCTTCATTTCCTGCAGCGTAAACTTATTTACCAGAATCAATCTTACAAAGTTGATTACAAGCATTACCAAAATCAGCATACCTACATATCCCAACAATGGAAATACATACTTTACTATAAATCTGAATCCGACCAGCCCTAATAAAAATTCCAATACGGCAAATATTCCTATTCTCACATTTTTTCTCTCATCATCCTTTAATTTAGTTGAAAACCCATAGAACATCCCCGTAGTGGATGAATATATGGAAAAGAACATCACCGCTATATATGAATAGTTTGCAATTTTTCCAATTTTTTCCGATATCGCCAGCATCGGCATATCAAAAGAGTTGGCAACATCCGAATTTTTGCTCATTGCAATAAAAGAGACATAAACCAATATCACGATTACTATACTGGCAAGTGCAGCACTGTAAATTGCACTTTCACTGGATCTCGCTCGATATGCACCACTTCCTACAATGGGAATTATTGCTAATATATTATATCCCATATATATTATTGCCGCTTTTATCCACGTATCAGCTAATGGGCTCGGGTCACCCAGATTTTTATCCGGAATATTCATTATTAAACTGTATAAACCCGATTTTTGTGAGCCGATAACATTTTCTCCTCTGAAGATTTCTATCAAACCTACTATGATCATTACCATTATCAGAACTGGAACAGCTTTGCTGAGAACGTTCTTAACTCTGTCAAATCCACCGATTAAAGTCAGCGTTACTGAGATTACCAATATAATCCCTCCAAAAATTGATGGAACCCCAAACTCCTGCTTAGCCATGGATCCTGCTGCTGCCGACATGCTTACTATTGCCAAAAATAAAATTCCTGCCATGAAATATCCAACAAATTTAATAGTTTTAGTCGTTCCGACCTTACTTGATCTTTTACTCAATAAAAATTCCGGTGTTATTATTCTGCCCATATCGTTAGTTCTCAAATGCCTGCCTATTAACGTCGTCATCACCGAAACCATGAAAAATGCCAATGCAAAAATTATAATTCCAACACGTCCTGATTTCCCAAACGCACCAAAAAACTGCCAGATTTCCCTTCCCGATGCAAACCCGGCACCTATAATTGTTCCAATGTATGTAAAGGCTAACGTAAATATTCCAAATTTTTTTGGAATCATTTCAGATTCATTCATCAAAATCTATTCCTATGTTCTCTAATACTATCTTACTTCTCTAATATTCTCTAAAATTTCTATTGTATTTGAACGCCGCATACAATTTATATCACGGCTTACAGACAAACCGCAATCAATGTGCAATTCCAATCTTACACAACTTTTATACCCTATTTAAATGCTGAATCAACACATTATGTTCGACCGATTTCACTTTTCCTGCATTCAATCATATGACGTAATCTTTCATTTTTTCGTCACCTGCATTTCTTCTAGTTTTCATCATTCTATACTCGCCGACGGTAAATATGGCAAGACCTATCCACACCACCACAAAAGCTATGAACTGCATCTCGTCAAAAGGCTCTCCGTAAAAAAGCACGCCGAGTAAAAGGGCTAGTGATGGAGAAATATATGATGTTATACCCAAGGTTATCATCGAGAGTTTATTTGCCGCAATTGCAAACAATCCTAAGGGCAACGCCGTTGCCAATCCTGAGAACATCAACAGCATGTATTGATACCATTTTCCTGCACTTATCGCTCCTGTCCCTGATGTTTCCAAGTAAATTATAATTGTCAGAGCAATCGGAGCTAAAAATATCGTTTCATAAAATAAAGATAATTCCGGTTCAATATCCAATTTTTTCTTCGCTGCTGCGTATATCGCAAAGGTTATTCCTATCGCAATAGCTATTCCGGGTACCTGCATATAATGAACAATCAAAATGACCATTCCCACCGCTGCAAATCCCACTGCGGTTAAATTGAACATGGTAATCTTTTCTCTAAAAAATAACATTCCTATCAGACACACAAAAATCGGCTCTATATAATACCCTATGCTCGTTTGTACTATTTGATTCGTATTTACTGCCCATATGTAAATGCTCCAATTTAGCGTTATCAACACACCGATTAGCAGCATTCTCAATAAAAATTTCTTATCTCTGTTTTTAAAAGGGAACATGACTTTTTTAAATCCATGTCTTTTGCATGCGATGCAATATGTTACTACAGGTACCAGCAAAATTCTATACAATATAATCACATGTGGTGGAATTGGGCTCATGCTTTTCCAATATATCGGTAATATTCCCCACAATGTAGAACTCATAAGGGCTGCAATTATACCGATTTGATAATTTTTATCATGTTTGCAATGTTTAGATTTTAATTTTTCCATAAATTTATAATTTTCATTTTTACACAAATATTATCTCAGAATTTAACATGTATTTATTTTGAGCTATTTTTCCAATTCAAAACTTTTAAATTTCACTTTTGCTTTGGTATTTTCAAATATGGTGTCTATCATATTTAAAAAATTTTCGGATAAATCACTGGCATAAAAGACGCTTTCCACCTGTGAACTTTCAGCTAATCCGTCTTTCTCTTTCAGGATTTTTTTTATTGGATGTATCACTTCTTTGGAAGGATTTATAATCTTCAGGTTAGGATATTTTCTTCTTATAGTTTTCATAAGTAGCGGATAATGAGTGCATCCTAAAACCATGGTATCTATTCTGTTTTCCAAGATAAAATCATCCAAATAATATTCAATAGTCAAATCCATAATATCGTTGTTAATAATACCTTCCTCAATTAACGGCACAAATGCAGGGCATGCTTTTTCAAATACCTTGAAATTATCACCCAGCTTCTCTATGGATTTTAGGTATGCATGGCTCTCTACTGTGACCTTCGTCCCTATGATGCCTATTTTATTCATTTCACCACAAGATTTAACAACTTTTTCAGCTGCCGAATCTATTATACCCACAATAGGGATTTGCGGATGTCTCTTCTGCAGATCCTTCAAACATATCGCACTTACCGTGTTACATGCTATCACTATCATCTTCACATCGCTTGCAATCAGAAAATCCGATATTTCTCTTGCAAAATTCATAATAGTAGAATCCGCCTTTGAACCGTAAGGTGTTCTGGCAGTATCTCCGAAATAAATAATTCTTTCTCCCGGTAACTCCTCTTTTAAATATGGTATGCTAGTCAATCCCCCTAAACCAGAGTCGAAAAAACCTATTGGCCTATTGTCCATATTTGCCATTTCCTTTCATTTTTGTGGTATACTATTTTTACTATTCTACACTATGTGAGTATTAAAGTAAATAAAGCCACAATAAAATTTCAGCATCAAAAAATCCTCTTAAACTGGATGTTTTCACGATTTTTTCAATTATACCTACAATCATTTTATCCTTTTTGGAATGTGTATTGTAGCTTTCATAGAAAATATTTTGCAAATCGGTGCTATTCTCAATTGCCTCTAAAACTAACAACTTTTTATCTATGAGAATATTATAAAAAATATATTTATGACAAAGGAGTTATTATGAAAAATATAAAGAAATCCGTTTTAAACTTAAAGCTCAATGATGAAACTTCATCCTCAGGTGCAGTTTCGATAAAAACAAGAGATGATATCGATGACAAATTCAAATGGAATATAGAGGATATGTATCCAAATCATGATTTATGGCAAAGAGATGTAGATACTTCCCTTGCGATGTCATCAGAATTTATAAAATTAAAGGGTAAGATAATAGATTCTGCACAATCACTATTTGATGCTTTCACTGCCAGAGATGCCATTTGGCAAAAAATAGAAAAAGCTTTCGTGTATAGCCGAATGCGTCGCGATGAAGATAATAGAAATGAGCTCTATCAGGGTATGTGCGACAAAGCTCAGAGTGCAATTTCTAAAATCAGTGCCAACATGTCTTTTTTCACACCTGAATTATTGGAATCTTCAAAAGACGTTATCGATGAATTCATAGATCAACTTCCTCAACTTTCTCAATACAAATTTCTGATAGATGATATGTTTAGAGAAAAAGAACATTCTCTATCTCAGAAAGAAGAGAATATTTTAGCTCAAATGGGCGAATTGATGTCTGCTACCAATAATATCTTCACTATGCTGAACAACGCTGATCTAACTTTCGGTCAAATAACAGATAAAAATGGTGAGCACATTGAAATAACTCATGGTAACTACATAAGTTGCATGGAAAACCAAGATAAAAATGTTAGAAAACAAGCGTATGAAGCTATGTATACCTCATACAAAAACCTGATTAACACCATTTCAACTACATATAATTTCAATACGAAAACCGATGCGGTATATGCCAAAATCAGGAAATATCCATCTTCACGTGCAGCTGCTTTATCTTCCGACAATATTGATGAAGTTGTGTATGATAATTTAATCTCTGTTGTAGAGAAAAATCTTCCGACTATGCATAAATACATGGCAATTAGAAAGAAAATGCTCGGTCTGGAAACTTTAAATATGACAGATGTCTATGTTCCGTTGGTGAAGATTCCCCAAAATCCTACATCAATACCCGGTGAAAAATTAAATTTTCAGCAGGCTGTGGATATTATGTGCGAAGCTCTCGCTCCTCTCGGTGAAAAGTATGTCAGCGACGTTAAAGCCGGCGTTTCAGCGGGTTGGATAGACGTTTATGAAAATCAAGGTAAAACCAGCGGTGCATACAGCTTTGGTTCTTACGATTCCATGCCATACATTCTTTTAAATTTTGCCAGCAGTCTGAAGGATGTGTTTACCTTGGTTCACGAAATGGGTCATTCCATGCACAGCTTCTACACGCGTGCAACACAACCCTATACCTACGGTGATCATAGCATCTTCACAGCAGAGGTCGCTTCTACCGTAAACGAAAATCTCCTGGTTAAATATCTGCTCTCAAAAGAAGAAAATACGGAAATGCGCAAATATCTGATAAATTATCATATTGAAGAGTTTAGAACCACTGTATTCCGACAGACTATGTTTGCCGAATTTGAAAAGTGGTCTCATGAACAAATCGAAAAAGGTGAACCTCTAACGGCTCAATCCATGTGTGCATACTACTTGAAGTTGAATCAAAAATACTTCGGTAACGAAGTCGAGATGGATGATCTCATCCAGTATGAATGGGCTAGAATACCTCATTTCTACAATGCATTTTACGTTTACAAATATGCTACCGGTTATTCGGCAGCTGCAGCAATTTCAGATATAATCCTGAATGAGGGACCTGATGACTACTTGAAGTTTCTAACTACGGGAAGCTCGAATCATCCTATTCCTCTTTTAAAGATTGCCGGCGTTGATATGTCCGGTAAAGAGCCTATAGAAAGAGCTATGAAAGTCTTCAGAAGCCTAGTAGAACAGTTAGATGAACTTTCATAAATATACGATTTGCAATATGCGACATACTCTGCCGTCGACGTTTATTATCGCTTAATGTTTTACAATTTAGGAGACCTGTTATGAAAAACAATATCATATCAATATATTCTAACGATACTCCTATGTCGTCCGCCATTGCGGAAAGTCTCATAAATAAATTTAGAGACGAAGAATATTACTTGAAAGAAGAATTTGATGAAGATTCTGAGCTTTTGATTTGCATAGGTGGAGACGGAGTCATATTAAATGCTCTGCATACATATGATTTCCCGCAATTGCCCATCATAGGCATAAATACCGGTCATTTAGGTTTTTTTCAGGAAGTTGACGCTCATCTGTTAGATGATTTTGTGTATAACTATTTAAATGGCAAATACAGATTGCAACCGCTGTCAATTATTGAAGCCACTGTAAACATCTCCGACGGAACTCAGCATCACCTGAGAGCTTTGAACGAAATAGTAATTCGAGGTTTCAATCACTCTGCGGCACATCTCGGAATCTCCATCGATGGAAGTTTTATTGAGCAGTTTACAGGTGACGGCATTCTCATCGGAACATCTTCAGGTTCAACTGCATACAACTATTCTCTCGGAGGTTCAATTGTCGATCCAAGGCTTAACTTACTTCAGGTGACTCCTATCGCTCCTATGAACACGACTGCTTACCGTTCGTTTACTTCCAGCATCTTACTTCCGTACGACTTGGATTTGGAAATTGTTCCGCACAAGCTTAGAAGTAAGAGAATAACCATAACTAACGATGGAATTTTCAATGTCTACAGTGGAGTGTCCGGTATAAAAGCATCTGTCGTAAAAAACGCAGTAAATCTGCTTCGACTTGATACTTACGATTTTTGGAACAAGGTAAAAACTAAATTATTATGATTAAGGATTGATTTGATGTATAAAAATTTTCAATATACTGTCTCTATGGAAGATTTCAACATGTCCCTGACACTGAAAGATTATTTGAGACAGAAATTTAATTTTTCCTCAAGATTGATGACTAAAATTAAGAAAAATAAAGGACTTTTTCTCAACGGTGAATCTGCTCCCGGTTGGATTGTACCCAAAGAAAACGATGTTATAACCGTAAATCTTCCCAAGGAGACGAGTAATTTTCATCCGGAGAATATCCCTATCAGAGTGGTATATGAAGATGAAGATATGATGGTTATAAACAAGCAGCCATTTGTTGTCGTTCACCCGACCTCCAGCCATTTGAACGGAACTATTGCTAACGGTGTTTCTAACTACATGATTGAGAACAGCTCTGAGTTTAAAATACGATTTATCAATAGACTCGACAGAGATACCTCAGGACTTCTCATAATAGGAAAAAACTCAAATGCACAAAATAAAATTTCAATACAGATGGCTGAAAACAACGTTTTAAAGGAATATGTGGCAATTGTCTCCGGAATAGTTGAAAACTCAAAAGGCACTATTGATCTTCCCATAGGTCGACCTTCTCCCACAGATATAAAACGTGCAGTTATGAAAAATGGCTCAAAATCCATCACCCATTATAAAGTCATCTCTACATTTAAAAACAAAATTTCAGGTAAGGGCTACACGATTTTATCTTTGAAACTTGAAACAGGAAGAACACACCAAATAAGAGTTCATCTCTCACATATGGGCTTTCCAATCGTTGCAGACACCTTATACGGTTCGGAAGATACGGAGCTCGGTATGAAGAGACAAGCATTGCATTCTCATAAGCTAACCTTGTTTCACCCTGTAACAGGCGAAAGATTGGCACTGGTTGCTTCTATCCCTGAAGATATGTCATACGCCATAGAAAAATTAAAGGAACTCTGATCAGCTTTTGGTCCATATGAACATTAAGTTGCAGCGGATTGAATAAAAATATACACTTGAATATATTTTTTATGGGATATATAATAAATCTGTAGTGAAGGCTACGATAAAATACAAACGAATTACACTTCAAAATATATAATGTTCAGTGCGAAAACAACGGAAAGGAGTACTATGGATTTTAAACAATTAGAAGCGTTTGTAAATGTCGTCAAACACAAGAGCTTTTCTAAAGCTGCAGAAGCGACATTCCTAACTCAACCCACAATAAGTGTACACATTAAAAACTTAGAAAATGAACTTGGTGTAATTTTAATCGACAGACAAGATCGAAAGTTAACCGCAACTCCTCATGGAAAAACGCTGTATAAATATGCAACAGAAATTCTTTCTACACGAAATCATATAAACAACGTATTTTCCAATTCAAATTTGGATTTAAAGGGAATCTTGGAAATACAAACATCAAGTACCCCCGGTCAGGATTTTATTCCTTGGGTGCTGAAAAGCTTTAGAGATGTTCATAGGAATGTTCATTTTACCGTAGAACAATCAGACAGCTACAAGGTTACCGACAATTTATTAAACGGTATCGGCGAAATCGGATTTGTCGGAAGCATTATGAGTGATGAGTTAATATATGAGCCGGTGTTTGAAGATGAACCCAGACTCATAGTTTCCAAAACAAGACCTGCCGGACAAATTGAAGGTGATACGATTTCAATATCCGAATTTATTGACGAACCGTTTATATGGCGCGAGCAAGGTCCTTCTTGGCGTGAGCGAAGTGCTTCCAAAGAGTCCTTTGAACTCTTTCTTAAAACTCATGGCTACAAAACCAACAGCTTGAACATAATCGCCAGAGTAAACAGCATAGGGGTTATTAGAAAAGCCGTTGCTGCCGGTCTCGGTGCCTCCGTCGTATCAAGCTCAGCCATCGGTGAAATGGATTATTCAATGGGACTTAAAAGCTATAAAATAAAGGAGTATGAACGTCCTAGAACATTCTATATGGCTTACAGAAAAAAAGCCTATCTGTCACCTATTGCAGAAGCATTTAAAGAATTCATACTGAACGGTGAGTTTAAACGGCTTAGATAACAATTTACCATAACAATCTATCGCCTTCACAGAAAATAAAATGCGAAATACAAAATCAAATCCCTTACCTCAACCGAAATTTTTCAGCTCTGGTAAGGGATTTTACTTCTCTTATCATCTAAATATAAATCTTACAAAATTATATAGAGAGTTTTTCCATACTTTGTTCTCATGACCTCCGGGCAAATGGTAAAATATATGCTTTACACCTTCTCTATTCATATATTGTGATAATTCATCAACGGATTTTCCCACTCTGTCGTCTTCAGTTCCAACGGATAAAATTACTTGTTTCATCTCATCGCCTCTATCCAATTTAAATGTCTTCAGCAACGGCTTTAACCATGTCTGCCTTCCGTAATTTGCCACTTTAACCGGAGCAAAGGCTCCTACATATCCAAATATTTTCGGATATGAATAAGCCGTATATAACGCGTTCCTTCCTCCCAACGAATGTCCTGCAATCGCCATATTTTCCCTTCCG
Source organism: Eubacterium brachy ATCC 33089 (assembly GCA_000488855.1). Taxonomy (GTDB): domain Bacteria; phylum Bacillota; class Clostridia; order Peptostreptococcales; family Anaerovoracaceae; genus Gallibacter; species Gallibacter brachus. Next base: position 274,572 of record KI535284.1, read on the forward strand.
CTTTTCACTTTATACCGTCTTTTCAGCTCTGGTAATATACTATCAACAATCTCATCTCTGGTTTTATCAAAATATTCCAAAGTTCCTACAAATTTCAATCCATCCAAATCTTCCATATTATTTAAATTGCTGTCCGGACAGATTATTATCATCTCGGGGACACCTTCAAAGTGAGTTAAATTCTGTATTATAACATCTGCATCTTTATTTCCCCACGTATTTTTAGTACCGTTTAAGCCATGAAGCAAAAACAAAACCGGATATTCCTTGTTTCTATCGTAATTTGCCGGTAAAAATACCTTTGCTGTCCTGTCTTTATTCAATATTTTTGAATAATATTTCATATTTTCTTTCGAAGGATATTTATAACCCTTTTGTTTATTTAAAAAATAATAATCCTTTGACATATCAAAGACTCTGATCCCGTTTTTTTGAGTCTTGTACCCTGCAATTTCCCTTTCAACTTTTCTCTTTGTTGAGTTTTGAACTGTTTTATTGTCGGAGCAAGATGACACCATTCCACAGATGATTATCATCATGCTCAGAACGACAATAAATCCGATAAAAACAAATGATTTATCCCTATTTTCTTCCTGTCTATCATTCATATCTTATGTGTTTTCCCTATCTCATTTTTACTCTGTTATATGAATACCATCCTTAAAAAATTGTACATAGAACCTTGCCACACTTCTGAACTATGCCCACCTGTCAGAAGATAGTATGTATGTTTCACTTTGTCCATATTTAATCTTTTGTGAATAAACTCCGTCTTATCTCCGGTATCATCATCCTCTCTTCCTCCTGAAACACTTAACAATAAAAAATCTCGTGACTTTTTCGCCTGCTTGAAATCGCTCAAAAGAACTGGTAGCTTGTTTCCATGCTCTCTATCTTTTACCACTTCCTCCGGGCTGAATGCTCCGATATATCCAAAAGATTCATAATTTTTAAATCCTATGTACAGAGCATTTCTACCTCCCAACGAAAGTCCACAAATAGCCGCATTCTCTCTTCCACCTTTAATTTTGTAATTTTTTTTTACATAAGGCAGTAAACTTCCCATCAAATCCTTTTCAGTTTTGTCATAATCCAATGTCGCGTCATATAGATTCTTGTCAAATACACTATTTTTTTGATTCAAGTTGCTATCCGGCAAGACAACTATAATGTCTTTCAATTTTTCATATCTTTGCATATTGGAAAGCATAACATGCAGATTGCTATTGATCCAAGTCTTGTGACTTCCCTGATATCCGTGCATAGCGACCATCAGTGGATATTCTCTTTTCGGATCGTATCCCTTGGGCAAAATCACAGTCGCTTTTCGTTTCGTTCCGGTTACTTTCGAGAAATACTCAATTTCCTTTGGTTCTACGTATGTTACACCTCTCAGTCTCTCCAAAAAATAATGCCTTTTACTCATATCCAATATCTTCACATCTGAGTTGATATCATCTTTTTTGTATCCTTCAATTTCTTTTTTTATAACCTCAGCCAGAGCCTTTTCATCTCTGTACTGTGAATAATCTTTATCGCATTTGTCTTGGGAACGAATTGTCATCTTGTAGGCAACGACTGCTGTAAATACCAGCACGATAGCTATTGTTGCGCTTATTATGATCATGCTCTTTTTTACGCACTGATTTTTTAAAATATTCTCTCGCCTCATATGAATAACCTTGAGTCTCAATTTCTATATGTTTAATTTTCCTTTATAATCCCTTTTCTATATGCTTCAATCAGCCTTTCCAAATCTTCAATCTGACTAATTAGCTCTTGTGCCTGATCTGTATCTCCGACTGTTATTCTCTTCTCCAAAGTTTTTACTGAAGAAATTCTAGGTGCCGCAAACTCCTGACTTCCATCTTCTCTCAGCGGACTGTACGGTTTATGCTCAGCCAACGCCATGATATATGAATTAAAAATAAACGTATAGCCTGCAATTCCCGTAGTTTTTTGATATGCCTTCGAGATTCCACCGTCTATTACAAACAGTTTTCCTCCACCCTTTATCGGGCTTTCACCATCTTTTATCTTGACAGGGACATGACCGTTTAATATATGTCCTACATTTTTGTCGATGCCGAACTCCTGTAGAATTTTTTCACAAAATTCTCTGTTATTCCGCTGCGAATAATATCCTACGGTAGTCTTTTCCTTATGTGTAGCCTTATCAGCTATGAAAAGTCGTTCAAATGTAGTCATTTGGTCTTTTCCAAACAATGGTGATTTTGATCCGAGCCATAAATACCACATAATATCTCCTTCAGTTCCGTTCTTTTCATTTCTATCGGAACTGAAGTACGCTTTTCTCACTTCACGGTCCAGAACATCAAATAGCTCCTTACCCTTATACGGCTGATCTAAATAATCCACATATTCAAATTCACCGTCCTCATCTACGGGAATGCATCCATGAAACATCAATATATTATTCAATACTTTGTATAATGCACCATGACTGAACAGATATTTAATGTGAGTCTGCAGTTTATCGCTTCTCAAAATTGACGCTTGTAAATTTTCCATAACCCTGCGTTCTTCGTCTGTTAGCCTGTACGGATCCTTAGGATCAATTGTAGGTAAATTTGCGTCTTTTAGAGGGTATTCCTTTCCTCTGATCATCACTGTGCCTTTTTTGAAGTCAATCTTATCCAACAGCAATCTGTTCTCCAAATTGTATTTAGGATTGGCTTTTATTCTTTGTCCTTCTATTTTAAACTGCATAATTGAAATCGCTTTGTGCATTTTTGCTGCAGTTTCCTCTGTTACAGGGTCAAAGATATTTTCTTCTAAAATTTTCGGCATAAACGCTTCACAACGATCATCAGCATACACCTTATTAGCTAGAGAAGTGAGAGGTCTCAAGTTTATTCCATAGCCTATTTCAAGCATATCGAAGTTGTTATAGCTTATGTTCATCCTCAAAATATTCGCAGTACATGCCCAACTGCCTGCTGCTGCTCCCATCCAGACAATGTCGTGATTCCCCCATTGAAAATCTACATCTCTCAGTTGCATCAAATAATCCATTATATAGTCCGGATGAGAACCCCTATCATATATATCTCCAATTATATGCAACCTATCCACACAAAGTCTGGTTATGGCTTCTGTCAATTGTTTTATATAATCATCTGCCATGCCCGTTTCAATTATGCTGTCTACTATGGTCTTATAATAGTTTCCCTTATTGCTTTCATCTCCTGCATGCAACAGCTCATCCAAGCTGTATGCCCAATTTTTGGGAAGCCTCGTTCTCACTTTGGATCTGGTATACTTTGTCGATACTGCTTTGCACACATATACCAACCTTATGATGTTCTCTTTACACCACTTTACATAATCAATATTTGGGTTAAATTTTATTCTCTTAATTTCTGCTTCCGCGTTGTATATAAGTGAAGCCAACCTATATCTCTCTTCCTTGCTCAATTCTCCTTTAAAAATTTCGTTTATTTTCATTTTGATCACACCTGATCCGCTCTGTATCATGTGTTTAAACGCTTCAAACTCACCGTGCAAGTCACTTAGATAATACTCGGTTCCCTTTGGCAATGCCAGTATCGCATTTAAGTTTATTATCTCCGCCGAAGCACTCTGTCTGTTAGAATATTTCTGACTCAATAATTCCAAATATTTAACATTTTCCATTTTTCCCCCACATTACAAGAGAGAGGCAAAAAATACCTCTCTTTTAAACTCAGTCAATTCTTTTAATTTTAGCTCCCAGCTTTTCAAATTTTTCAACGAATTTTTCATACCCTCTTTCAATGTGATAAATATCGTTGACGACGGTTTGTCCTTCGGCAACTAATCCTGCGATCACCAGAGCCGCTCCTGCCCTTAAATCCGTAGCCGATACCTCTGAACCGTGAAGTTTCTTATTTCCCTCAATGACAGCACATTTTCCCTCTGTTTTAATTCTCGCTCCCATGCTGTTGAGCTCAAGCACATGCATGTATCTGTTTTCGAAAACTGTCTCCATAACGACACTTCTCCCTTGAACTGTTGTGAGAAACGCCATGAACGGAGACTGAATATCCGTTGGAAATCCCGGATAAGGTAGAGTTTTTAAATCTGTACTTATCAAAGGATTTACATCTGCTCTAACTAATAGCCCTTCCTCATCGTTGTAATAGATCTCTACACCACACTCTCTCAACTTCGCAATTATAGGTTTAATATGCTGTGGAAGCACATTTCTTATTAATATGCTACCTCTTGTAATAGCAGTTGCAACCATAAAAGTTCCCGCCTCTATTCGGTCAGGAATTACACTGTGAGATGTTCCGTGAAGAGTTTCAACACCTTCTATCTTTATGGTGTCTGTTCCCGCACCTCTTATATGTCCTCCCATCTTGTTTATAAAATTGGCTAAATCGACAATCTCAGGTTCCTGTGCCGCATTTTCTATTATGGTGGTTCCCTCTGCTAATGCAGCTGCCATCATTATATTTTCGGTTGCACCGACACTTGGGAAATCTAAATACACATTTGCGCCTTTAAGACCATCTGCTGTTGCTATAACCATTCCGTTCGGCTGAATTTCCACTTTTGCACCCAGAGCTTTAAATCCTTTAAAATGCAACTCCACCGGACGTTCTCCAATAGCACATCCTCCGGGTAAATTCACTATCGCTTTTCCTGTCCTTGCCAGCAACGGTCCCATGACTAAAATAGATGCTCTCATCATCTTCATCAATTCCTCCGATGCGTGGCTAGTCAATATCCTTTCAGCTTTTACCTTCACAAAGTTTTCTTCGATGTGTTTATCCACTTCAGCACCTAAAGATGCCAATAAACTACATAGAACTTGTACATCTTTCAGATCCGGGACTTCATCAATTTCACAGTTTTCTTTAGATAAAAGTGTCGCCGCTAAAATCGGAAGGACTGCATTTTTTGCACCGCTAATAACGACCTCTCCTCTAAGCGGTCCACTTTTTTCAACTAGAAACTTCGCCATCTTTTCCTCCATAAATCTATATTTCTTTCATTTCATCTATGCATTTTCTGCACACGCTTTTGCCGTGAACCTCCATAACATCCGTTTTACTATCGCAAAATAGACATGCTTTTTCAAATTTTTTCAAAATTATGGCATCGTCCTCAACATAGATTTCAATTTCTTGTCTATCTTCCATTTCCAACGTTCTTCTAAGCTCTATAGGGATCACAACTCTTCCAAGTTCGTCCAGTCTTCTAACTATTCCTGTCGCTTTCATATATTTCAACCCCTTCTTCCACATCTTATTCTTTCACATTTAAATGAACAAAACAACCTTTTTAATTCACAATACACATTTCAATCTTCTTGTTTACTATATTCTCACTTTTTTCTACCTATAATCTTTATGATGGAATTTATTGCAGCTGCAATATTGCTAAGCTGTGCCAACACTCCACTTCCCACATTGCTTTTACTAGCCTTGCTTATTGATTCTGTAATGCCGTCTACAACACCGTCTATTTCCGCAGTCCTCTTCTCTGCTATTTCCGTCATAGTCTTTACATCTTTTAATATTTCATTGCTCGTCTTTAGCGTTCTTATCAAATTCTTAAAAAATATGGCAATATAAATTATCAATATAACCAGTGCAATTAATACCAATCCTACAGCGATGTCTCTCAATGATAACGTTACGTACATACGATAACCTCCTTTATGCTCATCTGGCATATTTTACTCTTCCAACAATGCCTTGACTTCTTCTGGCAAATCGTCTTCCTTACTCTTACAACAGCATTTTCGCTTTCCCATCCTCTTAACTTCTTCCTTTGAATAGGTTTTCACCTCTACAATATTTCTCTTATCCTTTGTTTCTATCTTTGCTCTAATGATATTTTCCAGTACATTAACATCTAAAACCACTGCCATTCCATCTTTTGTTTTTATGGTTTCACCAACTGTCGGCATCTCCTTTGCGGCTTCCAAATAATTATCATTTTCATAGTTTAGGCAGCACATCAATCTACCACATATTCCTGAAATTTTTGCAGGATTCAAAGATAGATTTTGCGTTTTTGCCATTTTTATTGAAACCGGTTGGAATTCATTTAGCCATTTGCTGCAACATAAGCTCCTCCCGCAACTACCTATGCCACCTATCATCTTAGCTTCATCTCTGACACCTATCTGTCTAAGCTCAATTCTTATTCTGAATATCGCAGCCAAATCTTTTACCAGCTCTCTGAAATCTACCCTTCCATCCGATGTAAAATAAAAGATTATCTTTGAATTGTCCAAAGTGTATTCCACATCGACCAATTTCATATCCAAATCGTGTGATTTTATTTTTTCTTTACACAATCTCATGGCTTCCGCCTTTTCCGATTTGCTCCTATTCTGATTTGCCAAGTCCCGTTCATTTGCCATTCTTAAAATCGGTTTCACGTCCATGTCGTGCTTTTTAGAAAGCTCTTTATCTTTAAAAATCACGGTCCCTAATTCCATCCCTCTAGCCGTTTCCACGACCACTTTATCTCCGATTTCAACGTCTATCCCGTTTGGATCGAAGTAATAGGTTTTATTGGCGTGTTTAAACCTCACACCGACTACCTTTTTCATAATCTATCCTCCGATGGCTACAGCTAATTTTTTTATGGCATATCCCGGATTGGCATTTTCATCCAATTCTCTTCTGGTTTCTTCAATATGCTCTATAGCCAATATTATATATTCTCTTGTAAATTTCTCATACTCTGCCTTATCTTTCAAAAGCATCTCTCTGTAAAGTTTCTCCATGTTATCTAAAATCAGATATCCTCTGCTTCTGTCTTTTACAAAGCTTTCTATAAGATTTTTCTGTCTATAAAAATATTCCCTGTCCGCCATTAGCATAATCAGTTCCGCGGCTTCTTTTCTACCCCTTGCATCATGTGTCAAATCGTACCTGCTATCGTCTACAAACACTTTTATACACCTTGATAACACTGTCCTCGGCATTTTATACATATTTTCAGACAGCATCATTATTATACTATTTCTTGACGGCTCTTCCAACGTTTTTAGCATTTTATTAAATCCCGCTTCACTTATGGTATTCGCACAATTAATTATGGCTATATTAAAGTCACCGTACGGCACTTTCTTCAACCTTTTCTGTAACGATAATATCTGCTCTATCTTTATGCTTCTCGTCTTGCTGGATTTGATATCGGGTTCAATTAAAATTATATCTGCATAACTGTCCGCATTGATTTGTCGGCAAATAGCACAATTGTTACAAAACCCATCTTCACTTTCGTGGCAACACAGTTCCTTAGCTACATCCTTTGCAAATCTGAGTTTATCCACACTCAACGGGGCTTCAATTATAAAGGAGGAATGAAGGGTATTGTCTTTCATAGCTTTTTTAAAACCGTAATTCACAGCATATTCCTTTCACTGAACATTCATTAAATGCCTATTTATCTAACCCAGTTCATCCAAGTATCTTTCAATTTCTCTACTTACCTCTTCAACGGTTCGATTCCCTTCAATTTTTTTTATTCTATCAGGGAATTTCCGTGCGAGTTCCCTGTATCCTCTAACCACTTTATCGTGAAAATTTATACTCTGTGCTTCAATCCTATCTGAATCGCAGCCATTTTTCATCATTCTGTTTCGGCTTATTTCAACGGGGATATCCAAAAGTATAGTCAAATCGGGGATTATACCTTGAATGGCATGTCTGTTCACTTCCATCACGACATCTCCAAGTTGTCTACCATATCCTTGATATGCTATGCTTGAATCTAAAAATCTGTCACATATTACAACCTGGCCCTTTTCCAAGGAAGGTCTTATTATCTCTTCAACTAATTGTGCTCTAGCAGCTGCATAGAGCATCATTTCTGTGATATATGACATATTATCATACTTCTTATCCAATAGTATATCCCTTATTTTTTCTCCTATCGCAGTGCTGCCGGGTTCTCTTATAAAAATTGGTTGTCTTCCCTCTTTTTTGAAGTATTTGTTTATGAAATCTATCTGCGTTGATTTACCTGCGCCATCTGTTCCTTCTACTGTTATCAACAGCCCTTTTTTCATGATTATCTTTCCTCTGTTCTCTGCTTTTATCTACTCGTATATCATTGTATTCTCTGATAAGTTTTTTATATAAGAACCGAAACATCTCCCATATTGGTATACACAGGAGAACTACTAATATAATTCTTAATATAAACATTATACTCATTTGGTCTCTCCTTTATGCTCTACCCATTATATCACATTAAGCGGAAATATTGGAATAATTTTCAATGTTTTTATAGCCAGTGTAAAATCGTGTTTAACATGATTTTTTCCAATAAAAAAAGGCTTAAAAGCCCTTCTTTATATCTTTTATATATTTTATTTCAAGTTTGCTGCAGCCTTCTGCATATCAGCTAGCACTGCATTATTTATATCAACTACACTCATCGTGTCAATCTTCCACTCTTTATTTGTTTTAGTCATCTTAATTTCTATTTCTCTGGAGAAGCTCTTTCCACCGTCAGTAGCATTGGATATCATATCCTTGAAAACATCAACTAAAATCTGTTTTTGAATTTCCTGAGCACTCTTGCCTTCCTTTGCAAGTGATTCTGCCTTTGACTTAGCATTTTCTGCGGCTTTCTTTACTCCATTTCCAAAATCGTAAGTTTTTATGGTAACCTTAACAGTCGCTCTATCTCCATCCTTTTTAACGTCTCCGATTTTGAACTCAAACTCCGACATTTTATCTGCAAATTCTCCCAAAACCTTAATGGCATCAGAGTTTCCTTTATAAGCACTTGCAACTGCTCCCAACCCCGGAATCTTGTCTAAAGATGAGTCCTTTCCTTCCTTTAATTCTTTTGCGATAGATTTCAAACTTGACTGCAGTTCTTTTAGAGTTTTGTCGGCAGCCTTATCCGGGCTCGCAGTTCCACAGCCTACTAGAGATACCCCCACCACCAACGCCATAGCTATACCTGCAATTTGTTTAATAATCTTTTTCATATAAACCTCCTAGCACATAAATTCTAATTTTCAGCTCCTTGTATTTTATTACAAAATTGCCACCGTTGTCAATACCCTAACTTTATGTTATAATGTGCTCACGTAGAGTAAATATTGTGCGTTAAGTGCATTGGGATGGGATGTTGCCCAATGACGAAAGAAAATGAATGTCAAGTAATTTTATGACACTTTCGGTTTCCTGCGATACAATATTGCGTCCACTACTACACTTATATTATGAGAAGATATCACTCCTCTCTTATTATGGTGTAGGTTGTTGCTATACTATAAGAAAGGAGTTATTTTTATGCAAAAAACAAGGTCTAACAACGTTCAGAAAATTATTATTCTGGGTCTTTTGATAGCACTTGATGTTGTCCTGACTAGATTCTTATCCATTCAATTACCATTTTCAAGAATAGGATTCGGATTTTTGCCAATCGCTGTTGTAGGTATGCTGTTTGGACCATTCTATGGCGTATTAGCCGGTATTGCCGGTGATCTCATAGGAATATCATTATTTCCAACAGCGCCATATTTCATAGGATTCACAATTTCCGCTGCTATCAGAGGACTTATATATGGCATATTCTTGCGGAACAGACCTCTGAAATTTATGCAAATTGCCATCGCATCCATTCTAGTGTCCACAGTTATCACAATATGTCTTGACACTACGTGGCTGCACATAATTTTAGGCAAAGGATATTTGGCACTGCTTCCTATACGGCTAGCCCAAGGAGCAACTATGTTAATCATTCAAGTTGCTCTTATCTCGTTTGTATACGAAAGTATCATAAAAAGAGGAAAATTGGAAACTCGCATAGGAGCTTGACTCAAATTGTACAAAAAAGGTAGCTGATGTATCATTTTCTCTGCATCGCTACCTTATTATTGTACCTTTAACCTTATATTTTTACCTGTCGATAGTTTCATACATTCTAGTCGCATCTTCTTTCCTTTGAGATTCTAACAGTTCTAAAACTTTAATTTTCAAATTGCTCTGTCCAAACTGAATTTCAATAATATCACCCTCTGCAACCTCGCTGCCCGCTTTTGCAATTTTACCGTTAATCTTTATTCTCTCCTGCAAGCAGGCATCTTTCGCCACGGTTCTTCTTTTTATTATTCTCGAAATTTTTAAATATTTATCTATTCTCATATTTATCTTATCCTAAATCTCTTCGCATATTTTGTTATAACTTCAATATGTCATATGATAACTCATTTTATTATGTACACTCAAAATCGTTCATTTCCAATAAAAAAGCAACCCTCTCAATCGAAAGAGTTGCTTTAAAATTTTATTTATTTACAGCATCTTTTAGAGCTTTACCTGCCTTGAATGCTGGAGCTTTTGAAGCTGCAATCTGAATTGTTTCACCAGGCTTTCTAGGATTTCTTCCAGTTCTAGCCTTTCTCTGACGAACTTCGAAAGTACCAAATCCTATTAACTGAACTCTCTCGCCCTTAACTAGAGTTTCTTCTATTGAACTCATAGTTGCATTTACTGCTTTTTCAGCATCTTTCTTAGTGAATCCTGTTTTTTCTGCTACCAAAGCAATTAATTCTGCCTTATTCATAAATTTGTCCTCCTTGATAATATATATTTGTACAGATACTCGATATTACACATTCTATGAGTTTCTGCTAACAACTACTTTTGCTTTTTCCCAAAGATTGTCCATTTCTTTCAGCGACATTTCCGTTAAACTTCTCCCTTGTTTTTCCGCCATATTTTCAACTTGTTCAAATCTTTTCATGAATTTGTCCGTAGATCTGTTCAGGGCTTTTTCGGGATCAACCTCCAAGAACCTGGAAACATTCACAACGGTGAATAACAAATCTCCAATCTCCTCTTCTATATGATCTTGATCGTTTTCCAAATACGCTTCTTTAACCTCGTTAAACTCTTCCTTTACCTTTTGAAAAGCTCCATCTATCTCATTCCAATCAAAACCGATACGACTTGCCTTACTTTGTATCTTACTACTTCTCATCAACGCAGGAAAAATTTTAGGTACATCTTTCATCTCATCTGAACAAGAATTGTATGAATGTTCTTTGCGCTTAATATTATCCCAATTTTCAAGGGTTTTGTCAACTGTTTTTGTATCTTCTTTAAAAAATAAATGTTTGTGACGCCTTATCATCTTTTGACTTTCTTCTAAGATCATATCATCAATGGTAAAATCATCTGTCTCTTCCGCTAATATGCTGTGAAAGACGAGTTGTAACAAAACGTCGCCTAATTCCTCTTTCAGATTGATTTTATCAGATTTTTCAATAGCATCGCACACCTCATAAGCCTCTTCTATCATATGTTTTTCTAAACTTTCATGATTTTGCACTCTATCCCACGGACAATTCTTTCTCAAAAATCTCAATAACCTATACAAATACACGATTTCTCTTTTCAGTCTTTTCTCGACTTCCACATTTGCGTATTTTAGAATTTCTTCATCTGCCAAATTTTGCAATTCTTTATCCATTTTGTTTCTCTTACATCCTCTTCCCGTTTTTGTTCACATCTGTATCAGTTCCCAAGTTAAAACTGAATTATATGTTTTCGGTTTACATATATTTTTATCGTTTTTCCGAAATGTGTATTCACGTGATTTTTTTTGCAATTTTTGCTAGTTTCTCTCCTTTTGGAATCATGCTCAACTCTTCTGCTGAAATTGCTTTTGTCTTTAAAATCATCAACCCATAGACTACTATTCCAATTCCTATACTTATCAGGGTCGCTATGCTGTTTTTGTGTGAAAGCATCATCACCGCTTTATATGATGCAAAAACTAACACTCCCATGGTAAGTGCCGATACCATTGGTCTTACGAATACCAGCCCATACTTTATTTTAACTTTTGTATATCGTACCACTGCTCGTAAATTCAAAACTACACTTACTGCATATGCCACTACCGTCCCGATCGCAGCTCCGTTTACATTTATACTTCTGAACGACACCAATATCCATGTCAATATTATTTTGAATATCATTCCGATAAACATGTTCTTTACCGGAATCATCTGTCTACCTATACCTTGCAAAATACCTACTAGTGTCAATGCTATTGACAAAAATATTATTCCAAATGCCATTATGGCTAAAACCGATGCTGCGCTTGCCGCGCTTATAGCCTGCTTTGGATAAAGCAAAAGCAATGTAGGCTTTGCTAAAACGATCAGTCCTATAGCGCAAGGATATCCGATTATGACAGCCATCCTTATACCCATAGATGTATTTTTATCGATTTCACCTTTGAGTTTACGCTTATGAGCTGCCGCTATGATAGGAACTATGGATACTGCTACCGCTTGAGTCACAATTTGTGGGAAGTTTATTAAAGAACCCACAAAACCGCTCAATTGACCATACAGGCTTTTTGCAATTTCCTGAGAAAATCCGGCGGCAGATGTAAGCCTATTCATTACAATTGCAGAATCTACCAAATTCATAACCGGTAAAATTGCCGCTCCGATAGTTATAGGAACTGCAATTTGTAAAATTCTCTTGACTATTCTCTTTGAGTCGGCAGATCCTAAACTTTCTGTTCTATCGACTCTTTTATTTATATTCTTCCTGGACAAATAATATATCAGCCCTATTATTAACAATCCTCCAAATGCTCCTGCCGTAGCACCGAAATTTGCTCCTGCTGCACCTCTGGCATACCTATCATATGTTGAATTTCCAATTGTTTTGAAAAACATAACATATGCCAATCCTAAACCTATTACCACTCTGAAAAGCTGTTCTGTCACCTGGGATACAGCTGTAGGTTTCATATTTTGCATCCCTTGAAAATATCCCCTAAACGCTGCCATTGTTGGAACTAAAATTAACGCAGGTGCTATCATCTGCATGCCCAATGCGGCATCTTTATTGTTCATGAGAGATGCTATCTGTGGAGCAAATACGAACAAAATCGCTGAGAATAAACACCCTATTCCTATCATCATGCCAATAGAAATTTTAAACACCTTATGTGCCTGGTAGTAGTTTCCTATGGATATGCTCTCCGACACCATTTTGGAAATTGCAACGGGCAGTCCCGATGTTGCCACTATTACTAAAAATGCATATATGTAATATGCCGGTCCATAATTTGCCATTCCTGTATCTCCAATCCAATTGACCAGAGGTAATCTGAAAACAGCTCCTAAAAGTTTTACAAAAATCCCTGCAATGCCCAGTATGGTAGCTCCTTTTAACAGTGATTGCTTATTCATATCTTCGCTAATATCTCCTTTGTAATCTCTTCCGCTTTGAAGGTAATTTTTTCAATATCAATAGTTTTATATTCTCCTTTTTCATATAAAATATTACCGTCTACAATAGTCATCTCAACATCGTTGCCTACAGCGGAATATACCAAATTATTTTGAACGCTGTGAACCGGTTTCATATATGGTTTATCTATATCCATAACAACTAAATCCGCACAGTACCCCTCTTTTATCAGTCCCGTCGACATTCTGCCCTGTGCGATAGCACCATTTATTGTAGCAGCCTTCAAAGTATCAATCGGTGTAACTTTTTCCGGTGTATTATACATCATTTTTGAAGATATGGCAAAGATTTTCATCTCTTCCACAAAATTTAAATTATTATTACTCGCCACTCCGTCAGTTCCAATTGCAACATTTATACCCCTGTCCAACAGCTTCCCCAAATTGCACACACCGCTGGCAAGCTTTAAATTGCTTATGGGATTTGACGCCACAGTTACATTTTTTTCTTTCAATATATCGTAATCTCCATTTTGAAGCCATACACAATGAGCTGCAGTAGTTGGCACATCAAATACTCCGTGGAAATTCAAATATTCCACCGGTGTCATACCATGTCTTTGTATGCACTCTTTAACTTCTTTTTCGGTTTCCGATACGTGAACCTGCACTCTACCGTTTATCGTTTTTGTATATTCCGCCAACTGTCTCACCGCTATCGGAGTAGTCGTGTATTCAGAGTGCAAACTCATATCAACTTTTAGTCTCCCGTCTGCTGTGTCGTGGTATTTTTCATAGGCATCTATCATCTCTTTTGCCCTAAAAGAAGACATAAAATCGCTGTTGTCAAAATGTGATACCGATCTGCTGATATTTGCTTTTGCTCCACTTTCAGTAACAGCCTGTGCTATCTCATCCATGAAATAGTACATATCTGATGTGGATGTTATTCCAAATTTTATAGCCTCTGCCAATGATAGTAAAGTACCATAGTATATAGCTTCTCCATTTAAATGTTCTTCAAACGGAAAGATCTTTGTAAATAGCCAATCTTGCAAGTTCATACTTTCACCATATCCTCTCAGGAGGGACATAGGCAAATGACAATGGCTGTTTACAAACCCGGGAATTATCAGTTTCCCTCTACCTTCAATTTCCCTATCAAACTTTTCGTTCGGTTTTTTCTCACCTACATATGAGATTTTTCCACTTTCTGTAGCAAGGTATCCACCTTCCATTATTTCAAAATTCTCATCTAAAATATTTATATTCTTAAATATCATTTTCATCTTCGTTTAACCTATTCATATCTCTCAGCAACATCAACAAATCATCCAAAATAGAATGTTCGCTCCTATACATTTTTATCGGCCTAATACCTTTCTTTGAATACCTTATTAAAATTTCATTCCCATTTTCGGAAATCTTTTTAATTTCCAGACTTCTACATAAATGTCTGATTTGAGCTACTTTAATTAAGTTTACCACTTCTTTTGGAATATTTCCAAACCTATCTTCAAATTCAGATATAATTTCTTTCTCTTCATCTTTGTTTCTCACCTGTGAGATAGACTTATAAGCATCGAATTTCACCGACTCTTCCCTAATGTACGAGTTTGGGATATATGAAGGAACTCTTATATCTATTATAATTTCTTCCAAATCTTCTTTAATTGTCGTTCCTTTGATTGCAGCCACTGCTTCCGCTACCATTTTTGTATACAGTTCATATCCGACATTTAGGATGTGACCATGTTGCTCCGAGCCTAAAATGTTTCCAGCTCCACGCAATTCCAAATCCCTCATGGCAATTTTAAAGCCGGCTCCGAATTCTGTGAATTCCTTTATAGCCTTGAGCCTTTTTTCAGCGACTTCCGACATTATTTTTTCCCTTTTATGCATCAAGTATGCATATGCAACTTTATTTGATCTCCCTACTCTGCCTCTTATCTGATAAAGCTGCGATACTCCATATTTATCCGCATCTATTATTATTTCCGTATTGGCATTTGGCACATCAATACCGGACTCCACAATAGTCGTTGCAATTAAAACCTGTATTTTTCCATCTACAAAGTCCATCATGATATTCTCTAATGCTCTCTCGCTCATCTGACCGTGTGCAACTGCAACGCGAACATCAGGGACCAGTTTTTTTATTCTCTCTTCCAGGCTTCTTATTCCCCTCACTCTGTTGAATATTACAAATACCTGACCTTTTCTGGCCATTTCTCTTTCAACAGCTTCTCTTATGACTTTATCATCTTCCTCAACTACATAAGTCTGTATTGGCACCCTGTCTTGTGGCGGCTCTTCAATTACACTCATTTTTCTTATACCTATGATGGACATGTGCAGAGTTCTTGGAATAGGCGTTGCTGATAATGTCAGTACATCTACATTTTCCTTCAGTCTCTTGATGTTTTCCTTGTGTACCACTCCAAACCTTTGTTCCTCATCGATTACTAAAAGCCCCAAGTCTCTATATCCCATATCCTTTGAAAACAGTCGGTGTGTTCCTATTACTATATCGATTTTCCCTTCTTTCATCTCCTTGATAATCTTCTCTTGTTCCTTAGGGGTTCTAAATCTCGAAAGCATTTCCACAGTCACAGGAAATGCTTCAAATCGTTTTTTCAACGTATTATAGTGCTGGTTTGCAAGCAGAGTTGTAGGTACTAACATCGCTACTTGCTTACCATCCATAACGCATTTAAACATAGCTCTTGCCGCGACTTCTGTTTTTCCATATCCCACGTCTCCACATAGGAGTCTATCCATGGGTTCATCTTTTTCCATATCCTCTTTGATTTCCCGTATGCATCTCAACTGATCTTCAGTTTCTTCATATGGAAAGCTGTCTTCAAAATCTTTTTGCCATTTGGTATCCTTACTGAATCCGAATCCTTTTTCGGCTTTTCGCACAGCAGATATTTCCACTATTTCTCTTGCCATTTCCAAAACGGCTTTTCTTGCTCTATCCTTTGTATTTCTCCAGTCACTTCCTGATAACTTATATACTTTAGGTTCAATTCCATCTCTACCTACATATTTTTGTACCAGTTCCATATGCTCTACCGGTACGTACAATGCATCCTCTCCTGCGTATTTTATGTGAATAAAATCTCGCTTAATTCCGAGAGTCTCCATTTGAACAATTCCCAGATATTTTCCTACACCGTGATTTTCATGCACTACATAATCTCCGTTTTTAATATCCGAGAAATTTCTGATAGCCTGTGTATTTCTAAATCTCTTGCCAATTTTTTTCGGTGTTTTAGCGATTCCGAAAATTTCAAATTCCGTTATGAAAACTTCCTTCGCATCTATAAAATCAGCTCCTTTAGATAAAGTTCCCTCGCTGAACACAACATTTTCAGTCAGCTGTGCTTTCTTTAAAACTTCTTTTACAGTCTCAATTCTATCTTCATTTGAACAAATTATCTCTATTTTTTTATATTCAGCTCTTATATATTTTCTCACTTCCTTGGACAACAACTTAAAGTCACCGCGAAAATTCAATACATCAGTCACTCTTTCTTCTATTTTCTCATCTATTTCACCTATGAATAAACTGTTGTCACCACCGCTGTCACAATGATTAAAGGGAGAAAAAATCGTACAATTAAGTTTCTGAATTCGATTTTTAAACTGCCGGAAATCACATACATTTTCAAAGTCTTTTTTTACTACTTTTCCATCTTTCAAAAGTTTTTTAAAGTTTTCTGAGTAATCTCTCCGATTAAACTCAAATACATCCTTAATTCTATCTAAATCTTCAATATAAAAATTTACTGCGTTGTCTTCAACGCATACATAATCTAATATATTTTCAGTGCGTTCGTAGAAGTATCCTATATAGAATTCCAATTGACTTAAGTTTTCTCTGTCATTTCCATATTTTTTTAACTCTTCTCGCCGCTTCGGCAAATTTCTGTAATTCTCGTCCACTATTTTTATAAATCTGTTCAACTCGTCTTTTCCATACACTATTGGAGCCACACAATATACCGAAATTTCTCTCCTTCGCTCGATTGATACCTGAGTATCCACATCAAAAGTTCTAACCGACTCTATGACAGTATCAAATAACTCCACTCTATACGGATTTTCCTCATGGGTTGGAAAAATATCCAAAATACTCCCTCTTATCGAATATTGTCCCTTTGCAAAAATCATAGGTACTCTCTCGTAGCCCATATTTAAAAATCTTTTCTTCACGGCATCAACGTCTATTTCTTCACCGACTTTAAAAATTATTTTATTTTTTACAATCGCTTTTCTAGGGGGCAAACATTCTATAGCCGATATTCCGTCAGTTATCAAAATCCAATTATCTTCTTCTAAAATGCTTTTGACAACACCCATTTTCTCATGCGCTTTTTCTCTATTTCTTGCTTCATAAAATATCAGTTTATCTTCATCATCAAAATAACAATATATATTTTTATCTACGAAAAAAGAGAGATCAGAAGCTAACCTCTGAACTCTATTACCGTTGGCAACTACGATGATATCCTTGCCATTTTTATTTACCTTCTCTCTGAGGTAAATTGGTAATCTACTCTCATAAATTCCCGTTATGCTGATTTTTGACATTTTCCCTCTCGTATTAAACTCACACTATTTTTTCATATTATATCTGTTCATTGCCAAATCTATACCATCTTCAACAATTGAAATCACTCCATCCACACATCTCAATACAGCTTTCTCCATAGGTTCTTTTTCCCCCTTTGTGAATCCGCCTATCACAAAATCTGTTAGCGGTATTACGTCGCTCTTCCCAATACCTATTCTCACTCTGGGGAAGCTATCTTTTCCCAGCAGTCTTATTACCGACCGCATGCCGTTATGTGTCCCTGCACTTCCTTTTTTTCTGATGCGAACAGTTCCCATTTCGATATCGATATCATCATATATCACTACGAGATTTTCCATATTTATCTTATAATAATCTACAATTTCTCTTACCGACTCTCCACTCAGATTCATGTATGTCTGCGGTTTTACCAGAATTATTTTTTCTCTATCTATAAAACCCTCTCCTATGAGTGCCTTATGTTTAATTTTATTTACTTTTATACATAATCTTTCAGCCAGTTGATCTATTGCTATAAATCCTACATTATGTCGCGTATTTTCATACCTCTTTCCCGGATTTCCCAATCCAACTATAATATGCATTAAATTTCTCCTATTTAAAAAGTTCGCTTATCGGAGTATTCTCGTGAATTCTTTTAATGGTTTCTGCAAAAATCGGTGCTACCGACAATGTTTTAAACTTCTCCGAAACCTTTTTGGTCACGGGAATCGTATTTAAAAGAACAACCTCACAAAACGGTGCTTCGTTCAGTCTGTCAACTGCCGGACCTGACAAAACCGCATGGGTTGCACATGCTCTGACAGAATTAGCTCCCAGCTCCATCAATGCCTTTCCTGCATTGCAAATGGTTCCTGCCGTATCTATCATATCATCTACAACTATACAATTTTTGCCTTTGATATCTCCGATTATGTTCATAACTTCACTTTTGTTAGGCTCAGGTCTCCTCTTATCTATGATGGCAATAGGAGCATTTAGCGGCTCTGCCATTTTTCTCGCCCTAGTCACTGAGCCGTGATCCGGAGATACTATGATAAGATTATCAATATTCTCCTTTTTATAGTAATCAACCAATATAGGCATCCCTAAGAGATGGTCTACCGGAATATCAAAGTATCCTTGAATCTGTGCTGCATGCAAATCCATTGTCACCACTCTGTCAGCTCCCGCCGCTACTATTAAATTAGCAACCAATTTAGCCGTGATGGGATCTCTTGCCTTTGCTTTTCTATCCTGTCTCGCATATCCGTAATAAGGCAACACAACATTTATTCTCCCTGCTGATGCTCTCTTCATCGCATCAATCAGTATCAATGTTTCCATCAAGTTTTCATTTACCGGCGCACATGTAGATTGGATTATAAAACAATCACATCCTCTCACAGTTTCACCTATAGTAACCGATATCTCGCCATCACTAAAGTGATTTACTTCAGCTTTTCCCATAGGAATTCGCATTATTTTGGATATTTCCTCGGCTAAAGCCCTGTGTGAATTTCCCGTAAACAGCTTACATTCTGAATACACAATGTTTTTCATTTTCAAATCCTCCCATAAAGTACAAATCTCTATTAATTCGCTACTGATTTTACTTTTTTACATTACTACGATTTTTCAACTTCCAATTGCGTTTCACAACGCCTTTTGATCTAGCTACAAATAACGTTTCCGGATCTACCTTTTTAGTAACCGTACTTCCTGCAGCAACATAACTGTTCGCACCTACTTTTACCGGTGCGACTAAATTACAGTTACAGCCTATGAAAGCGTTGTCTTCCACTACCACTTTCTGTTTTTTGACACCATCGTAGTTTACAAAAACAACTCCACATCCGAGATTTACATTTTTTCCTACTTCAGCGTCACCTATATAGGTCAAATGAGATGCCTTACTTCCATCCTCTACTATGGAATTCTTCACTTCTACAAAATCTCCAATTTTACAATTTTTCCCAATATCACTACCGGGTCTCAAGTATGCAAATGGGCCAATTTTCGTATCCTCATCGACTTTGCTCTGCAATATCACAGAGCTGTCTATTATCACCCCGGATGCAATTTTCGAATTTTCTATTCTGCTATTACCCTTGATAATGCAATTATCACCTATCTTCGTATCTCCTGAAATAACTACGTTAGGAAAAACTACAGTTCCTCTTCCGATTTCCACATTTTCATCTATAAAAACGCTATCTATATCCAGAAAATCTACCCCTTTTTCCAAAAAGTCCACATTTCTTTCCCTGTAAATCTCTCTGCGTTTAAAATACTCATCGTATCTTTTTCCCATCGAGCACTCCTTCCATACTTACATATTTACCGTTTTTCCAAAACCATCTCTCCAATTTTATATACATCACCGGCTCCCATCGTTATCACCATATCTCCTTCATGGGTATTTTCAAACAGAAAATTCGCTACCTCTTCAAATGTCTCAAAGTAATACACATCTTTCTCCGGATGCTCTCTCTTGATTTCATCCGCCAACAGCTTAGAGCTAACCTTATTTATATTTTTTTCCCTAGCCGCATAAATTTCAACCATTATAACCTTATCCGCATCTTTAAAAGCAGACGCAAACTCATCAAATAAAGCTATCGTTCTCGTGTACGTATGAGGCTGAAACACACACCATAAACTCTTACTTGGAATGTTTTTTGCCGCCCTTAGAGCTGCTTTTATCTCCGTCGGATGATGAGCATAATCATCGACAATTTTGACGCCTTTATCAGTCGTTCCCACTATATCAAATCTTCTTTGTGTCCCCTGAAAGTTTGATAGAGTTGACTTGGCAATTTTCAAATCTATGCCCAATGTATCAGCACATGCCAATGCCGCAAGAGAATTTAAAACATTGTATTCTCCCGGGATATTCATCGATACGGTTCCAAGGCTTTCTCCTCTTCTATACAGTTCATATTTTGATATACCGTTACCATCAAATGCTATGTTTACAGCATAGTAATCACAATCCTCGTTTAAACCGAATGTGATTACGTTCTCCATCCCCTCTACTGCCTTATTTACAAAAGGATTTGCACTGTAAGCTATAACCCGTCCGTCCGGCGGAACTCTACCCACGAATTTTTGAAAGCTCTCCAAAATATGATCGATATCTCTAAAATAATCTAAATGATCCGAATCTATGTTTAAAACGATTTCTATTTTTGGTTCAAGGTATAGGAAACTATCCATGTATTCACACGCCTCCGTCACAAAATAATCTCCTTTTCCTATTCGCACGTTACCATCGAGTTCTTCTAAATTTCCACCTATTAACAGTGTGGGGTCGTAATCGGCATCTCTTAGCATTAAAGAAAGCATTGATGTAGTCGTGGTTTTACCATGGGTTCCTGATACCGCTATACTGTTTTTTTTCTGTCGCATCAACAGTCCAAGAGCTTCAGCTCGGCTGATTAAAGGAATTCCCAGTTCTTTTGCTCTGATCAGCTCAGGATTTTCATCGCTTATCGCTGCTGTATATATTACTAAATCAACATCGTTTACATTATTTCGATCATGTCCTATATGGACGTTAATACCCCTGTCTTTTAGCCGTTCCACGATTTCATTTCTATTCATATCAGAACCCGTTATATTGTGTCCCTGACTTCTTAATATTTCTGCAATAGCGGACATTCCTATTCCGCCTATACCGATAAAATGAATATTTTTCTTCTCATCTATATTAAAATTTCTGTTTATTTCTATATTGATTTTATCCACCATTTTCAGCCTCCAAATTTCTCATGTTACATTATATCATAATTTCTTCAATATTTTGTCAGCTCTTAGGATTTTTTCCTTAAATTTTCTTACGATATTTCTACTATAATTCCAATCGATATATGAATAAAACATATGCTTTTCACAGTTCTAATAATCCTTTATATTCTGATATTATCAAGGAGTTTAGCACATTGTAATACAAAAAATAATTCATAAAAAAAAATATCGTTGCAATTATAATCGATTATGGATATAATTATGATTATTATAATATTACTACACTATACTAAACTACATGGAAAGGTTAATAAAATGAATATTTCAGACGTACGAGTACGTAAGATTAGCGATGACGGAAAGATGAAGGCCATTGTTTCAATTACTATTGATGATGAATTTGTCGTGCATGACATTAAGATTATAGATGGTCAAAACGGATTGTTTATAGCTATGCCAAGTCGAAAAATAGGAGAAGGAGATTTCAGGGATATAGCTCATCCTCTGGCTTCTGAAACAAGGAATAAGATTAGAGATGCCATATTTGCTGAATATGAAAAAGTTCTAAACGAAAAAAATGAAACCGAACTGTCAGATAATATATAAGTTACACAACTGATACATATCTGTGATGCAACTTATAGTCATAGGCTTCAAATATTGAAAAACGAGTGTGTGAGAGAAAATTCGCACACTCGTTTTTTACTATTGTTCCATATGCACGCTGAAATTGTATCGGTTATCATATATTATATCTATTTATGTCAATAATATTGCACTATTTAAAACTGTGGCGAACAGTTTCCGGTTATATTATGCATTAAACGAAATATTTTATCATATATGAATATCATCATCAGCTATTATAACGAGGATGTCTCAATAATATTTCTGTATTCTCATATATTCAATAATTCTCTAAAGAAAATATTCATTATTTTATCACCAAAAACCGGTATGATATCGGAATTGAATAACTCCGATATCATACCGGTTTGAAATGGAGGCGACACCCAGATTTGAACTGGGGAATAAAGGTTTTGCAGACCTCTGCCTTACCACTTGGCTATGTCGCCATATTGGCTAGGGTAGCAGGATTCGAACCTGCGCATGACGGAATCAGAATCCGTTGCCTTACCGCTTGGCTATACCCCAACGCATATGGGGTGGATGGTGGGATTCGAACCCACGCATGACGGAGCCACAACCCGTTGTCTTAACCACTTGACTACACCCACCATGGTTTAAAAAAATTGGCGATCCGAATCGGGCTCGAACCGACGACCTCCAGCGTGACAGGCTGGCATTCTAACCAACTGAACTACCGGACCGCATGTTTGGTGGGCGTAATAGGGCTCGAACCTATGACCCTCTGCTTGTAAGGCAGATGCTCTCCCAGCTGAGCTATACGCCCAAATAAATGGTAGCGGCGAGAGGAGTCGAACCTCCGACCTTTCGGGTATGAACCGAACGCTCTAGCCAACTAAGCTACACCGCCATCCCTCACAATATTCAAAATTGAATACTGCAAGAGTTATTTTAGCATTATGAATGTTTAAAGTCAAGTTATTTTCAACTTTACATTAAAAAAAATCTAAAACTGCTCCTTGCCTTTTTCTTTCTCATATTTTGCTACCATATTCCTCAATATTTTAATTGCAAATTCAGTATTTACGTGCTGAAATCTTAACTTATCATCAAAAAAAGGGGCCGCATCTTCGCAAATCTTATCGTATACTTCCTGTTCAAGAGGTATATTCATACATCTTTCATCTGAAAGAAGCATATCGAACACGACTTGTCCCTTTTCACCAACATTGACATACATACCGTAGATATCTTCTAATTCAATTTCACTTCCATCGCAGACTATCTGACTTTTATATACTTCCTTGGCAATCTCAAGCACCCTGTCATCCAGATTTTCATTTCTCGCTATAATTTTCTCCTTAAGCTCGTTATAATCATCAGTTACTCTGAGCTGATAATCACTTGTAACGTCATATTCTCCCAGCAGTTCGCCGTTCAGTGCCTTACATGAATTCTTAAATTCTTTTTCGTCTACAGGCAAGTACCAGATTATTATTTTCATCTTATTATCTATGCAAATGACCGGATATACCGTAGTGTTTTCATGATTACAAACCTTGCATTTGCTCGTTATTATCTCATCTCTTAAAATTTTTTCTCTCAGAGCAGGATTTTCTGTTATATCCAATTCGTCCCACACTTTCACGGTATATTCCGATTTACAATTTTCACATGTCACATATTCCATTTCAAATTCACTCATATTTTTACCTATCTTTACGAGAAATTTTATATTTTCATCTCATGTACTTTAACTCTCATTTTCACTGATATTATAACATAACCCACTCAAGTTTTACCACTGTGATTCCTTTACAAATTCTCATATCTGTTTTATGTGCAGTTGTGAACTCGCATATCTTTGGTGTATAATCTCTTATATGGCAGTCACTGCAACAAGCATGTTTGTATACGAACGGAGGAGTAGTATGAAATTCATATCCTGGAATGTAAATGGAATGAGAGCAGTTTTAAAAAAAGGTTTTACAGATTTTCTGTACAACGAAAGTCCTGATTTTTTGTGCATACAAGAAACTAAGATGCAGGAAGGACAAGCTTGCATAGACACGCCCGGATATTATCAATATTGGGACAGTGCGGAGAAAAAAGGATATTCGGGAACCCTTCTATTGAGTAAAATAGAGCCCCTTTCAGTATCATTCGGATTAGGTATAGATAAACACGATCATGAGGGAAGAGCTGTTACTGCAGAATATGAAGATTTTTATTTAGTCAATTTCTATGTTCCCAATGCACAGGAAAAATTAAAAAGAATAGATTATCGAATGGAATGGGAAGATGATGCCAGAGAATACTTAAAGGCCCTTGAAAAAAATAAACCTGTTATCCTATGTGGTGATTTAAATGTGGCTGCAACGGAAATAGATTTGAAAAATCCCTCATCAAATAAAAATAATGCGGGGTTTTCTCAACAGGAAAGAGATAAATTCGCACAGCTTTTAGACTCAGGTTTTATTGATACTTTCAGATATTTTTATCCCGATTTAGAAGGTGCATACTCTTGGTGGAGCTACAGATTTAATGCGAGAGCCAACAATGCCGGCTGGCGTATTGACTATTTTCTAGTTTCTAAATGCCTGGAAAGCAGATTGCAATCTGCAGAAATTTTGTCCAACATTTTAGGAAGCGATCACTGCCCTGTTAAATTAGAAATAAAATGACCTCTATTGTACGCAATTTTCAATCCTACTCTCCGCCACAATTAGAGTTTATATAATAATTCTGTAAATTACGTATTGTAATAGATTTATAGTTTTCATAATAAACAATTTTGCAAACTTATTTAGTTGTATTTTTGCTTTTTATGAACTTTACTTGTAAAATCACTATTCCGATATATTTTTCTGCATTGCTCACGTGTGAACAATATTCTTTTGTACAGCTTTATTTTATTACACATTAAACAGAAAGTTCATAATATCTCCGTCCTGAACAACGTATTCTTTTCCCTCGGATTTGACTAATCCTCTTTCTTTTGCCATCTGCATACTACCTTCACATTCCATCAACTTATCGAAGGAAATGGTTTCGGCTCTGATGAATCCTCTCTCAAAATCGCTGTGAATTTTTCCTGCAGCCTGTGGAGCCTTAGTTCCTCGCTTAATTGTCCAAGCTCTACATTCCTGAACACC
This sequence comes from Eubacterium brachy ATCC 33089, assembly GCA_000488855.1. Classification (GTDB taxonomy): domain Bacteria; phylum Bacillota; class Clostridia; order Peptostreptococcales; family Anaerovoracaceae; genus Gallibacter; species Gallibacter brachus. The sequence goes on from KI535284.1 coordinate 299,857, forward strand.
TGCAGTCAAATATGAAATTAAATTGAGAAGTTTGTAAGATTCCTTTACCAACTTATCAAGACCGCTTTCGTCTATTCCCAACTCTTCCAAAAACATTGACTTTTCCTCGTCGTCAAGTTGAGAAATTTCCTCTTCTATCTTAGCACATATGACTGTTGTCCCTGCCCCTTCCGTTTCAGAAAACTCTCTCACAGCCTTAACGTACTGATTTTCTCCATCACCTGCGATATCTTTCTCTGAAACGTTGGCAACGTAAATCACAGGTTTGAATGAAATCAATCCCAGAGATTTTACAAACCCTTTATCAGTTTCATCTAATTCCATTGCTCTTACGGATTTTCCACTTTCTAAAAATTCATACACTCTCTTTAGGAGTTCAAGTTCTTTTGCCAAGCTCTTATCTCCTTTTAGATTCCTTGTCGTTCTCTGAATTCTTCTTTCCAGCATCTCCATATCCGAAAATATCAGCTCCATGTTTATAATTTCAATATCGGCAACAGGATCTACCTTTCCGTCAACGTGTACTACGTTTTCATCCTCAAAGCATCTTACCACGTGTATAATCGCCTCTACTTCTCTTATATGACCCAAAAACTTGTTTCCCAGACCTTCTCCTTTTGATGCCCCTTTAACAAGTCCTGCAATATCGTAAAACTCAATAGCAGTTTGAACTACTTTTTTAGTTTTGTAAATTTTAGAAAGAATGTCTAATCTTTCATCCGGTACCGCTACTACCCCCACATTGGGTTCTATGGTGCAAAACGGATAGTTAGCCGACTCTGCTCCGGCTTTAGTTATAGCGTTGAACAAAGTGCTCTTTCCTACGTTTGGCAAGCCTACTATACCTAATTTCATTTCTATCTCCTATTTAATCATCAAAAATTTTATCATCTTAAAATTATATCTTCCAAATCGTTTATTGACTTAATTATTTTACTATTTCAGCTTGTTATTTTCAATGCCATTATTTAAAATCCTTCCTGTGTTTCTCTTTCTTCGCTAAAATGGCATAGCCTATTATAGAACATATTGCGATAAGCAAACTTATAACTTGTCCTTGTCTGAACATACCTATCATCAAACTATCCGTCCTTAGTCCTTCGACGAAAAATCTTTCCAAGCTGTACAGCATTCCGTATAACATCAAAATTTGACCTTTAAATTTTCTCCTCCTGCTTATCCAAATTAAAAATACAAACAGTAAAATACACCATATTGACTCATATAAAAAAGTGGGATGAACCTTTTCCCCGTTCACGGTAATCGCCCAAGGCAAATCTGTCGGACCACCGTGTGCTTCACCATTAAAAAAATTCCCCCATCTGCCGATAGCCTGAGCTAAAGCCACAGATGGAATCACCAAATCCAGCAAATCGAAGAAATTTATTTTCTTCAATCGGCACATTATATATGCTGTTCCTATTCCAAAAATCAATCCACCGTGGATTGCCAATCCGCCGTTTCTGACATTTATTATTTCACTCAAATTATCCTTATAGTAATCCCACTGAAATATGACATAGTACAACCTGGCACCTATTATTCCGATAGGTATTGAAATCAGAATAATATCTATTATCTTATCCTTCTTTACACTGAATCTCTCAGCTCTACAGTACGAAATAGCTCCTGCAATTAACATTCCCGTTGCAATTAAAATGCCATACCATCGAATTTCTATTCCCATTATAGTTACAGCTATCGGATTTGGCATAATTCCCCCTTTTACATCTTACTTATTTCATCCTTATCGGCTTTTATACGATATATCTATACATTTAAATTGGTGAGAATTTCTCCTCACCAACTACATCTGCTATTCATAATATCACGAACAACTTCTCTCACCTCACACCGCTCGGTTACTTTTCCCGACTTTTGCTGTCATCCTTTATCTCAACTGCAACGACAACATATCTTCCCTCTTCGCTGTGATAAGAACATGTGGATAGAGTAATTATGTTGTCCCCCCACTTTGGAGTGATTCCCGTATCCTTCTTAGTCATTGATTTCACGCCCTTGATATATGCGTTAAAATCACCTTTGTTTTGTATATTTACATAATCATAAACATTGAAACCTTTCTTCAAAGCGTCTGTCTTGCCATAGGCAAACACTCTATAAGTTTTTTTCCCGCCATTCACATAATCGACTTCTATAGTATCATGTGCCTTTGCGTATTCCGGATCGTCGTAGTTCAACAAATTGTTGAACATGGTTCCGTCTTTCATATGATGACCGTAGAAGATCATATGCTTGGATTTTTTCAAATTGGTATGACCATCTAAAAACGGGGTTCCTGCCATACTATGCTTCTTCTCGAAATTTCTACGCAAGTAATATTCAGGGCTCTTAGGCGTGAACATCACAGGATAGCTGATTTTCGTGTCCAAGACCTTCAACCAAGCGAAAGTGTCCCCATTTTTCTCCTTTAGCTGTTTCAGGTTATACTCTTCCTCCAGTTTCTTAAAATCTTTTTGTACAACATGGCCGTCATAATAGTATTTTGCGATTTTAAAACCGGATACTAAGAATACTGCTATGCATATGACCAATATTATTTTTCTGATAACTTCTTTCATTTCACACCATATTCCCTATAATAATCTTCCAAAGTCGATAATACTTCATCATTTAATATTTCCTTGTAAGTTTCGACACTTCTGATATATTTAATTACTTCATCCATATTCACTATGGCTTCGGCAGGAAATTCATAATTCATTGATACTTCATCAATTGCGGTAAAAGAACCGCCTTTTCCTCTTTCCTGTCTGTTCAGTGATACCATCAAACCTATAATCTCAACATCTCCCTGACTTTTCAAAATAGGATAAGTCTCATCTATTGACTTTCCCGAAGTCGTGACATCTTCTATCATGACGATTCTATCTCCATCTTGAATTTTGGCACCCAGAAGTATCCCCGCATCTCCGTGATCCTTTATTTCCTTTCTGTTGGCACAGTATCTCACTTCTTTGCCATATAATCTATAAATAGCCATAGCCGTCGCAACCGATAGCGGAATACCCTTATATGCCGGTCCAAATAAGATATCAAAATCCAGCCCGAATTTTTCTTTAATAGCTATAGCATAAAATTCTCCCAGCTTTTCAAGTTGTCTACCCGTAACGTAATCTCCTGCATTCATGAAAAACGGTGATTTTCTTCCACTTTTCAATGTAAACTTACCGAATTTCAACACTTTGCTTTCCAACATAAAATCTATAAAATCTCTTTTATATTGTTGCATATTACCCCCTACAGCACCTATTTACACATTTTAAAAATTTCCATTACATCTTCTTTCGTCAATGAAACATATCCTCTATCTAATTTCCCTATTCTCACAGCCTTCTCCGCCATGATTTCAAATTTACTGTCATCTATACCATGTTCTGATAGCTCCAGTTTCAGCCCCAATGACCTGAAGAAATCTTCCATTCTGTCCAGACCTTTATTTGCCATGATGAATTTATCATTCACAGATTTAACTCCCCAAATTTTCTCTGCAAACCTTGCGATTCTATCCACTGTTTCATCCGATAGTATGTATCTGAGCCACCTGGGAAGAATTATCGCTAATCCCAAGCCATGGGTTATATCATAGTATGCACTCAACTCATGTTCAATCGCATGAACTGACCATCTATCATTTTTACCCGCACGTAAAAGCCCATTTATAGCCCAAGAACTCGCCCACATTATCTGAGCTCTACCCTCATAGTCTTCGGGATTTTCCATAACCATCGGTGTGTATTCCACAACAGTTCTTATTATCGCCTCACAAAATTCATCTTGAAGCAGAGCATCGACCTTATCGAAATAACTCTCACATGTATGTGTTATTATATCAACCGAACCACACGCTGTGTGGAATTTGGGCACTGAAAAAGTATTTTCCGGATTCAACACAGATATTTTCGGCATGACCTTGGGACTCCCAAAGCCAAGTTTCTCATTGGTTGAAAGATTGGTTATCACACCTCCACCATTCATCTCGCTTCCTGTAGCCGCTATAGTCAATACAGTCGCTATCGGCAACGCCTTATCTATAGACTTTCTATACTTTATCATATCCCAAAGATCGCCTTCAAAATATCTCCCAGCGGCTATAGCCTTGGAACAGTCAATTGTACTGCCCCCTCCAACAGCCAGTATCATGTCGATATCATGTTCTTTGCAAAGTTCTACACCCCTTATAACGCTTTCGATTCTGGGGTTAGGTTCTATTCCCGACAATTCATATATTTCAAAGTCGCTCAAAATATTTCTCAATTTATCATAAAGCCCGCTCTTTTTGATGCTGCCGCCACCGTATGTCATCAATATTCTATTTCCGAAAGGCTTCAATTTCTCTTTCAAAGCGTCTTCCTGATTGCGACCGAACAAAATATCTGTGGTGAGATGAAATTCAAAATTATTCATCATATTTTCCTTTCTATTCACTTAAATATAATAATTCTTCACTGCTACACAAATCGCATAAGTGATAAAAATCGTATGAGATTTCCCCTTTTTTCGAAGTCAATTATATCATATATGAAATTTTCTAACAAGATTTTCACATGCTATTACACACTGGGCAAAATGCTCTCATTTATGGAAGTAACCGATTATTACTATATGGTGAAAACGATACATCTGAATACATTTTAACTTATGCATAGAAGTGCAATATCGCTACCATAGCGCTCCTATAAAAAAACAGCAAATCCCCATTGCGATATGCATCTATGATTTCATATACATATCACCGATTTACTGTCTCTAAATTCTTTTCACACTCGCAGGCATACCTTGTACTAAATGCATTAAGAGATGCCCCTCAAAAACTTATTTAATAATTTTACATACAGTACCTGGACCACATGATGCTGCATTTCCTTCATCTGTATCGATATGAGCTTCTCTCTCGTGTCCCTTGCCTGCTCTAACCAAGACATTGTGAAAGACTAAAGGTCTTTCTCCTCCAATTTCTATGCTCACTATATCTTTATCCTTTACACCTGCTTCCTCTGCCTGTGCGGCAGATAGGTGTATGTGTCTCCATGCTGCAATTACACCTTTTTCAAGTTCTACTTCCCCTGCAGGTCCTATCAGCTTACATGCTGCCGAACCTTCCAACTTACCTGATTCTCTAATTGGTGCTTTAATTCCAATTGTTCTCGCGTCTGTTAAAGAAAGTTCCACTTGAGTTTCAGGTCTTTCAGGTCCGAGAACTCTAACGCCTTTCAAAGTTCCTTTAGGCCCCACAATATCTACTCTTTCATCACACGCAAACTGACCCGGTTGTACCAAATCTTTAATAGGTGTCAACTTATGTCCCTCACCGAACAACACATCCACATCTTTTCTGCTGAGATGAACGTGTTTATTTGAAATGCCAATACCTACTTCGTAACTCATAATTTCCTCCTGTTATATCATCTATAGCAATATCTTTTTTTACATATATGCAATAAGTTCCATAGCTTATTTACCCCTATCCGATAAATAAAATCAGTCGAGACAACTTATATACGGAAGATTTCTAAATTTCTGATCAAAATCGAGACCGTATCCCACTATAAACCTGTTTCCAACGGTAAACCCTACGTAATCACCTTGAATGTCGATTTTTCTGCCCTCAGGTTTATCAAGCAACGAACAAACCTTGACATCCTTCGCCCCTCGATTCTTTAAATATCCTTTCAGATAGTTCAGAGTAGTACCGGAATCTATTATATCCTCTACTATTATTATATTTTTGTCCGATACATCCTCATTCATGTCCTTCAAAATTTTTACTGCTCCCGAAGTCTTTTTTGAGGATCCGTAGCTTGAACATGCCATAAAATCAATTTTTAACTCCGGCAAATCGATATTCTTCATCAAGTCGCCTATCCATGGTACACATCCTCTCAAAATTCCAACCAGAATAACCTCTTCATCTCTATAATCTTTCGTTATCTGTTTTCCAAGTTCTTCTGCTCTTTTAAGTATCTCTTCATGAGTTACCAGAATTTCTCTCTTCACTTTCTTCTCCCTCTCCATCTTCGTGAACTTCATCTTCAGACTTAACTTCGTAACTTACACCTTCTATAATATTGCCCCTTTTGTACTTTACCCTTTCGCCTCGGGAATCTTCGTCCCTATACTTTCTCATCGTATCTTTTAAGATATACATTATTAACAACCATAAGATTATATCATCTATAAGTCCAAATGGCAATAAAATGTCCGGCACAATTTCAAACGGTAAAATCAAATAAACTATTCCTACGACTATCAATGCTTTTTTCCAAAATGACACATTTCCATCAGCCATCATTCTCTTGATCAGTCTAAAATTTTTGATGATCTCAATCAATACCGTAAATACTCTCATAGAACTCCATACGTTTTTATCTAAATCTCATCTCGAACACGATTAGAATTTATCCCTTCGTTTCACTCTCCATCATCGCACAGCAAATCATAAATTACAGTGAGCAATTCCTCATATCCTGTCTTTTTCAGAGAAGATACAGGTATTATCACATCCTCTTTTCTCATGCCCAGAGTTTTTCTAATATTGCTCAAATGTTTGTCTATATGATTTCTGGATATCTTATCCGATTTTGTGGCAACGACTATACCATCTAAGTTAAAGTGCTTTAAGTACTCATACATTTGAATATCCTGTTTTGTTGGCAAATGTCTTATATCTATCAGCTGAATCACCCTCATAAGGTTTGGTCTATTCTGTAGATAATCATCTATCATTTTTCCCCAAGTTTGACTTATCTTCTTAGATATTTTCGCATAGCCGTAACCCGGCAGATCTACTATTCTAAAACTGCCATTTATCTCATAAAAATTTATAGTTCGAGTTTTTCCTGGACTCGATGATACCTTTGCCAATTTTTTTCTCTTGGTCAAAAGGTTCAGCAGTGAGGATTTTCCTACATTCGACCTTCCTGCAAAAGCTATCTCCCACATATTTTCAGGCGGATATTGATCGGAACTTCCTGTAACGGCAACGATATCCGCTTTTTTAATCTCCAACATATTCTTTTACCAAGTTACTTTACGAGCACTTCGCGAAGTGCATCATCGACATCTTTTAGCAATATGAATTCCAGTTGACTTCTTACGGTTTCAGGAATATCATCTATATCCCTTTCATTTTCAGCAGGAAGCAGTACTTTTTTTACTCCTGCTCTATGTGCTGCTAAAACCTTTTCCTTAATTCCGCCAACCGGCAAAACCCGACCTCTCAGTGTAACTTCACCGGTCATCGAAACATCAGTTCTGACAGGAATTCCGGTCAAAGACGATATCATCGCAACTGCCATCGTAACACCTGCGGAAGGACCGTCTTTTGGCACTGCTCCCTCGGGAACGTGAATATGTATATCTTTATTCTTGTAAAATTCTTTATCTATACCGTGTTTTTCAGCCACTGATCTCACATAGCTAATTCCTGTTTTAGCAGATTCTTGCATAACGCTTCCCAATTGACCTGTCAATTGAATTTTTCCCGTTCCCGGCACTGCTGATGTCTCTATGAATAGAGTATCACCACCCACTGCGGTCCATGCCATTCCAGTTGCAACTCCAACTTCGCATTTATCGTCAATTTTATCATACCTGAATTTCTTTTTACCCAGCAAATCCGTGAGATTTTTGCTTGTCACCTGAAATTTCTCAACTTCCTTTCCTGCTACTTTCCTGGCTACTTTTCTTATGAGGCTCGCAATTTCTCTTTCAAGATTACGTACACCTGCTTCTCTCGTATAAAAGTTTATGACATCCCTAATCGCATCATCTTTTATCTTAAATTGAGATTTGGTCAATCCGTGTTCCTGAACTTTCTTAGGCACCAAGTACTTCTTCGCAATCTGCACTTTTTCATCTTCCGTATATCCTGAAACGCTTATTATTTCCATTCTGTCTCGCAGAGGTCCCGGAATGGTATCAAGGCTGTTTGCCGTCGTAACAAACATGACTTTTGATAAATCAAACGGAGCCTCTATATAGTGATCTACAAAATCTTTATTCTGCTCGGGATCCAATACCTCCAACAGTGCAGAAGCCGGATCTCCCCTGAAATCTGCACCTATCTTATCGATTTCATCAAATAAGAACACCGGATTTTTTACCCCTACTTCTTTTATGCTGTTGATTATCCTGCCCGGCATGGCACCTATATAAGTTCTCCTATGCCCACGAATTTCCGCTTCATCTCTAACTCCACCCAATGACATTCTTACGAATTTTCTGCCTGTAGCCTTCGCCATGGATTTTGCTATGGAAGTCTTTCCCGTTCCCGGTGGACCGACTAAACATAAAATTGGTCCCTTCAGAGACTTCGTAAGATTTACAACCGAAAGATACTCAAGAACTCTTTCCTTGACTTTTTCAAGTCCATAATGATCACGCTCAAGAATCTTCTCCGATTTTTTGATATTCGATATCTCTTTTGTCATCGCCTTCCAAGGAAGTGACAACACAGTGTCTATGTATGTTTTTATTACTGAACCTTCTGCCGATTCAGGCTGCATTGAAGAATATCTGTCGATTTCTTTGTTAAGCTTTTCGACTAAAATTTCCGATAACTCTAATTCCTTTATTTTTCTCTTCCATGTGTCGATTTCGCTTTCGCTGTTTTTACCGTGTCCCAATTCCTCTTTTATAGCTTTAAGTTTTTCTCTCAACACGTATTCTCTGTGATTTTCAGACATCTGCCTGTTAACCATCTCCGAAATTTTCTCTTCAATTTCCATAACTTCAATTTCGTGATTTAATTTTCCCACAACGAAGCTCAATCTTTCAATAGGTTCCAGAACTCTCAAAATTTCATATCTGGATTCCTTATCTAAAATCATGTACGAAGCTATTGCATTTGAAAGGCTCTTTGCTCTTTTATTCTTTGATACCGCACCTATTACCTCATTGGGTATAGTATCCACTTTCTTGACATATGCTTTAAAAATATTGATAGCATTTCTGCATGCTGCACTTTCCAGTGTGGATTCCGGAACATCAATTTCAATGTCCTCGTCTACATCGCACTCCATAAATTCCACCTGATCATCTTTCAGGCATTCTCTGTTCATTCTTCCAAGTGTTACGCCTTCTACAAATACCCTCACCATATCTCCGGGAAGTTTGATCATTTGCTTTATCTTTGCAACGGTACCGAAGTCATAAATTTCATCATAAGTTGGAAATTCAATTTCATCATTCTTTTGGGCAGATAGAAATATCTTCTGATCTCTCAGCATAGCTGCCTCCAAGGCATTTTTAGATTTTTTTCTGCTCACCTCAAAGCTCGATGAGCAGTAAGGAAATACTATTACTCCTCTCAAAGGGATTACCGGATATCTCATGTAATCGCCCCCTTTCTGTACTAAATAATTCAAAATGATACTTTCATTTTATCTCTGTTAAATCCTTCCGATAGAACTTTTCCACTAATTTCAATGTGTAACCGTCTTTTGGCTTCTTTGCCGTCATCGAAAAGTTTTTATTTTAAAATGTCCAAAATGGAGACCTCTTGAGCCTCCATCGTTCTTCCATATAATATTCTACACCATTTCTTCGGTGATAACACATTTTTTGATGTTATCATCTGAAGGAATTTCATACATCAAATCTCTCATTATCGCTTCCATAATCCCTCTGAGACCTCTTGCACCGGTCTTTCTCTTTATGGCATTCTGTGCGATCTTTCTGATAGCACTTTCTTCTATTTCGAGTTCAACTCCATCCATTGCAAAAAGCTCTTTGTATTGTTTGATGAGTGCGTTTTTAGGTTTTGTTATTATCTCTATTAGCGCATCTTCATCTAATTTGTTAAGGGCCACTATGGAAGGCAATCTACCTATGAATTCCGGGATTAATCCATATCGAAGCAAATCCTCCGGCTCCAGTGCTGAAAGAATTTCTTCATCTTTCAACTTTTCATTCTCCGGCATGTTTTCAATTTTGAATCCTATTGATTTTTCTCCTACTCTTCTCTGTATAATCTTATCCAACCCATCAAAAGCACCTCCACATATGAACAGCACATTGGTAGTATCAAAAGCTATAAATTCCTGGCTCGGATGTTTTCTCCCCCCTTGAGGCGGTACGTTTGCAACAGTTCCTTCCAAAATCTTCAACAGTGCCTGCTGCACACCTTCACCACTCACATCCCTTGTAATAGAAGGATTATCGGATTTTCTTGCAATTTTATCTATTTCATCAATGTATATAATTCCCCTTTGCGCTTCTTCAACGTTAAAATTTGCCGCTTGTATAAGTCTTAGAAGAATGTTTTCAACATCTTCTCCAACATATCCGGCCTCTGTTAAAGCAGTGGCATCTGCAATGGCAAACGGAACGTTCAGCGTTTTAGCCATAATTTGTGCAAGCAACGTTTTTCCTGATCCTGTAGGACCTATTAAAAGAACATTGCTCTTTTGCAGTTCCACTTCACTATCTGTCGTACCCAAATTTTGAATCCTTTTGTAGTGGTTATAAACTGCCACCGCCAAAGATTTTTTCGCTTCATCCTGACCTATTACGTATTCAGATAATGCTGCAACTATTTCTTTCGGTTTTAAAAGTTTTGGTTTTTCAATGCTTCCTCCCTGCATTGACATTTCCTCATTTAAAATATCTACACCGAGCTCGATACATTCGTTACATATGAATGCGTCCACCCCTGCTATCAGCCTTTTGACTTCCTGCTGAGTTTTTCCGCAAAATGAACATTTAATCTCGTTCGGATCGCTATACTTTGTCATATTCTAGGTTCTCCTGCTATGTTATTCAATTACCATGTCAACGATACCGTATTCTGCAGCTTCCTGAGCAGTCATAAAATTATCTCTATCGGTATCTTTCTCAATTATTAAGATGGGTTGACCTGTATTTTCTGCTAAAATTTTATTTAATTTACTGCGAATTTTCAAAATGTTTTCAGCATGAATCTTAATATCTTCTGCCTGACCTGAAACTCCTCCCAACGGTTGGTGTATCATAATTTCACTATTTGGCAGAGCAAATCTCTTTCCCTTTTCACCTGCCGATAACAGAAATGCCCCCATGCTGGCAGCCTGTCCCACGCAAATTGTAGAAACCGGTGCATTTATATGTCTCATCGTATCGAAAATAGCCAATCCTGCTGTGACAGATCCTCCCGGACTATTTATATAAATTGAAATATCCTTGTCCTTATCCTCGGAATTTAAAAATAACAATTGAGCGATCACTACATCTGCCATATGACTGTCTATCTCACCGCTTATAAATAATATCCTATCTTTTAGAAGTCTGGAATATATATCGTAAGTTCTTTCGCCCTGACCGGTTTGTTCTATTACATAAGGTATTAGTGCCATATTTCCTCCTTAAAGTTTCGAGTTTTTCATTCATCATGTTGCTGCACGATTTCATTTGCTTTTTATAAAACTCAAGGCATTCCATCACGGCTCTTTTCAGAACGAACCTTCAGAATGCCATATAGTGCTATTTTATAAAATTTAATTCATCTTTTTCACCGGTAGATAATCTTTGATAAAATCCGGTAACATCTCGTTAAGTAAAGGGATGGAATGCAGTACCATCTTGTATTGACATATGCTTCCCCTTAAAAATCTATCTATTTGATAACTGCATTATCAAATACCAAATCAATGGCCTTTTTCATTTTTACGTCTTTTGCCAAAAATTCTCTATTTTCTTCTCCTAACAACTCTCTGGCTTTTTCAACTTCCAATCCATATTGTTTAGCTAAAGCGGATATTTCATTTTCAATATCTTCATCTGTCGCCTCGATTTTTTCAATTTCCGTAATCGCTCTCACGACCATTTTCATTTCAACTCTCTTCTTGGCATCCTCTGTCATCTCTCCTTTGAGTTGATTTATATCTCTTCCTAACATTGAAAGATACATATCAAAATTTAAACCGCTTTGTGATAGCTGCATTTCCATCTCTCTAATCATGTTGTCTATTTCATCGTCAACCATAACCTTTGGTGGCTCAATTCCATTGATTTCAACAACTTTTTCCAAAGCTTTGTCCTTCATCTGAGCCTTTGTCGTTGCAGTCTTTGACTCCTGCATTTTTTCGATAAAATCTTTTTTATACTCTTCCAATGTATCAAATTCACTGATATCCTGTGCAAATTCATCATCCAATTCAGGTAGCTGTTCCTCTTTTACTTCATGCACTATACATTTGAAAACGGCTTCTTTGCCTGCCAAATTAGGTTCATGATATTCCTTCGGAAAAGTCACTTTTACTTCTACTTCATCCTCTTTTTTCGCGCCGATTAGCTGTTCTTCAAATCCGGGGATAAATGATCCTGAACCTATAATCAAATCCTGACTTTCAGCCGTTCCTCCTGGAAATTGTTCATCACCTACAAATCCTTTATAATCCAATACAATGTGATCTCCATCTTTGACTTCTCTGTCTACGGTTACAATTCTGGCATTCTTCTTCTGAATTCCCTTTATAGCTTCTGAAACTTCTTCATCGGTGACTTCGTCGCTAATCTTTTCAATTTCAACACCTTTGTATTCTTTGATTTCAACTTCAGGATAAACGGCTACAGTTATCGTAATCTCAAAATCCTCGTTTTTTTCCAATTTTCCGAACTCTATTCTAGGACTTTCAATGGGTTCTATATCGAGCTCTTTTAATGCTTTAGGATATTCAACCGTCAATAAATCGTTAATAGCATCGTCTACAAATATATGTTCACCATATTTTTTTTCAATTATGCTCCTCGGTGCCTTACCTTTTCTAAATCCATCAATTTGAAACTGATCTTTGCTTCTCTGGTAAACCTTAATTTTTGCTTCTTCTAATTCCGCTCCTGTAAACACTATTTTAAATTTAGCATCTCCCTGCTCCTTTGAAATAAATGTTGCTTTCATCTTCGTATCCTCCTATGACTCAAATTTTTAATCTGTTTTTCAATTTATATAGTATCATAATAGTTCTCATAAGAACTTTCTATGAGAAAATATCTTCACCTTTATTACTGGATAAAAGGCTCTTCAAGAGTTTTCACCATACATCGCTTTTTGTGATTTCCTTTTCTTTAGAATGAATCCTCAATTATCTTTTCGAAATTTCAATCTGTCGCTTCATTATCGCTCATTACATATCCCCGTTTTAAGCTTTCCGCTTTAAAAACGCTTGCATGTTCTTCAGCCGAAATCGTAAATTTTGCAACATTAACATTTTATCATCATTATCGGCTTTTTTCAAGCATTTTCAATGTTTAAATGAGCATGTGTCGTACAGGTTAATCATATGTTGTTTACCGTGATATTTCACATTTTTCGAAGTCTTTTTCCATGGAATTGATAATAGCATGTTTTGATTCTTCCATTGAAAAGTTTTCTGCGTCTGTCCACCTTTCTTCCTGCAATTTCATATTCTGCATTTTCATCTGCCGTTATCAGAAACAGTGACCAGTCGGTATTCTCTGTGATAAATTTATTTATGTCCTTGTAAATTCCAATAATATCTCTGTCTTTTCCAATTCGCTTTCCATAAGGTGGATTTGTTACAATTACGCCGTTATCGCCCAGCCTTTTAAAGTCTTTCACAGCCAGCTGCTTAAATCTTATTATGTGAGCTACTCCGGCTTCTATGGCATTTTCTATAGCTGCCTCAATTGCTTTTCCCGAAATATCAAATCCGTAAATTTCCAACCTTTTCTCGCTATTTATCTTCTCATATGCAAGCCTTTTTTCTTCTTTCCAAAGTCTTTCATCTATAATATGCCATTCTTGAGAGACAAATTTTCTGTTCAATCCGGGTGCTATGTTAAGACCGATCATCGCAGCCTCTATAGGTATTGTCCCACTTCCGCAAAACGGATCTACCAAAATCCTATCTTCTTTCCAAAAGCTCAAAAGCACCAACGCTGCGGCCATAGTTTCTTTTATCGGTGCTTCAACAGGTGCAATTCTATAGCCTCTCTTATGTAAACCCTGCCCTGTTGTATCCACCGTTATAGTAGCTATATCTTTTAGTATAGATACTTTCACAGTATATTTAGCTCCCGTTTCTTCAAACCTGTCCACTTCATACGTATCCTTCAACCTTTCGACTATTGCTTTTTTTACCACGCTTTGACAAGCAGGTACGCTTGACAGCTTTGATCTTACGGACACCCCTGTCACTGTAAACTCTCCATCTAATGGAATCAATTCTTCCCACGGGTATCCCTTTACCCTTTGGAACAACTCCTCAAACTCCAACGCTTTAAATTCATCCGTTTTCAGAAGTATCCTATCCGGGGTTCTGAGCCAAAGGTTGCTGCGAACTATACCTCTTTCATCGGCTATATAAGTTATTTTTCCATCTTCTACTTTTTCAATTTCATATCCCAAATCTGCTATCTCTCTTTTAGCCACCGCCTCCAATCCGAAAGTTGTAGTAGCTATCAGTCTAATCCTCATGTCATCTCCTGCATTTCAAACTGTACTGTGAACATAAAAAACAGGCTATCTCTCTCTTGAGATAGCCAAAACTCTATTTAAATTTTCTTCGTCTATTTATTGTGCTCTTCTGCAATACATCCATATTTTCCAATGCTCTACCTGTTCCAACCGCCACACAAATCATCGGGTTTTCAGCAATTCTTACATTGATTCCGGTTCTGTGTTTAATCCTTTCATCAATGCCGTACAGCAACGCTCCACCTCCTGTAACTATTATCCCGCTACTGCTTATGTCTGCTGCAAGCTCTGGAGGCGTTTTTTCCAAAACGGAGTGAATTGCTTCGCAAATAGCGTGAAGCGGCTCCTCAAGTGCTTCCATAATTTCTTTTGAAGTAACTATTATATCTCTGGGAAGCCCTGTAACCAAATCTCTTCCGCTGCAATTTGCAGATAGTTCTTCTTCCCTAGGCCACGCAGTACCTATTTCCTTTTTCAAAGTTTCAGCCATCCTCTCACCTATATAGAGTTTATGTTTTTTTCTCATATATTTGATGATTGCCTCATCCATTCTATCTCCTGCAATCTTAAGAGAGGTGCTGGCAACGATTCCGCCCAGAGAGATTACTGCCACATCGGAAGTTCCTCCTCCTATATCCACGACGAATATCCCTTCCGGTCTTGAAATATCCAAATCGGCCCCTATAGCCGCAGCTAATGGTTCTTCCATCAAAAAAACGTCCTTACCTCCTGCCTGAGCGGCTGCTTCTCTAACAGCTCTCTTCTCAACTTCAGTCACTCCACTCGGTACGCAAACCATTATTCTCGGTTTGAAAAATCTACCACTTCCAACCGTTTTTTTAATGAAATACTTCAACATTCTTTCCGTCACATCATAATCTGAAATTACTCCGTCTCTGAGAGGTCTAAGCGCAATAATGCTCGCCGGTGTCCTTCCCAGCATATCCTTCGCTTCCTGACCTACAGCCAGAATCTCATCAGTTTCCTCATCAACTGCCACAACAGATGGTTCTTCTAAAACTATTCCCTTTCCTTTTATGTAAACTAAGACATTTGCTGTCCCCAAGTCAATGCCTACTTCTTCAGTAAATCCCATGGATTATTCTCCTTTTCTATGTTTTTATTTTAATCTCATCTATAAATAACTCTTCTGTATTTACAGCATATCATATATGCATATCCCCTTAACTCAATTATCGGGTAACGCAGATTTCATAACTTTTAAATCCATATCATTATAATCTAAGATTATGAAAAAATCAAGGCTTCCAACCCGGTGTTTCACAAATATCTTCATTGCTAATTCCCTTGTTTTTATAATCTATAAAAATTCATAAAATTGTTTTTTTGTATCTGATTTAACGTATTTTAAGCTTCATTCTCCAAATACACCGGATGACAGGTATCTCTCTCCCGTATCAGGTAAAATCACTACGATATTTTTCTTCTTATTCTCAGGTCTACTTGCAAGTTCTCTTCCTGCTGCCAACGCTGCCCCTGAAGATATTCCACACAACAATCCTTCTTTTACAGCCAATTGCCTGGTAGTCTCCCACGCATCCTCATTCGATACCGATATAACTTCGTCATAAAGTGTGGTATTCAATATGCTAGGTATAAATCCGGCACCTATGCCCTGAATCTTATGCGGAGCCGCTGCTTTTATACCCTCAGTTAAAACAGGCGATGCTTTAGGCTCAACAGCAATAACTTTTATACTCGGGTTCTTGGATTTCAAATATTCTCCAGTCCCTGTTAAAGTTCCTCCTGTTCCTATTCCTGCTACGAGAAAATCCACATTTCCATCTGTATCTTCCCATATTTCAGGTCCTGTAGTTTCAATATGTGCTTTTACATTGTCTCTGTTATCGAATTGCCCTGCAATCCAGGAATTCTCTACTTTGTACGATAACTCCTCAGCCTTTTCAATCGAAGCTTTCATGCCTCCTGCTGCCGGAGTTAACACCACTTCTGCTCCATACGCTTTTATCAAATTCTGCCTTTCAACTGTCATAGCCTCGGACATTACTATTATGGCTTTATAGCCTTTAGAGGCTGCAATTGCCGCAATTCCTATTCCGGTATTTCCCGACGTAGGTTCGATAATTGTACTTCCATCTTTTAAAACACCCTTTTTCTCGGCTTCCTCTATCATGTATTTTGCAGCTCTATCCTTTATGCTTCCCGCAGGATTATTTCTCTCCAACTTGACGATCAAATTCCCTTCTAAATCTTTTCCATAATTTTCAAGAGCAATTAAAGGAGTTTTACCGATCAACTCTGTTATATTTTTATATATTCTCATATTTAGCCCTCTCTTTTCATTTTCTCGACTAATAGCGATGACACAATTCTGACTGATTTTAATTTTTCGAAAGCATATACAGTTTTTACTATGCGTTTTTCCTACTCTACAATGATAGTTTCAATTATCTGATCTTTCTTCGGTTTATCCATGTTGTCAGTTTCGACTGAAACGATTTTATCAGCAGTCTCCATGCCTTCCGAAACTTTTCCAAACGCTGCATACTGCCCATCTAAATGGGGTGCATCTTCCACCATTATAAAAAACTGAGAACCGCCTGAATTCGGATCCATAGCCCTCGCCATGGAAAGTACACCTCTTTTGTGCAAAATGTTATTTTCGTGACCGTTCATGGCGAATTCACCTTTTATATTGTATCCTGGTCCACCCATACCATTTCCATTCGGACAGCCTCCCTGTATCATAAATCCCGGAATAACCCTATGAAAAATCAATCCGTCATAAAATCCCGAATCAGCCAATTTTTTAAAATTTTCCACCGTTACAGGTGCAACATCCTCATAGAGTTCTCCTATCATTAAATCTCCATTCTTCATCTTAATTGTAAATTTCTTCATGTTTCTCCTCCTAATGCAAAACTATTTATTGTTATACACAAGCAATCGCTCCTATAATCATCATTAAAAATGTTATAATTACCGGATTTACTTTAAATTTAATCGATAACAGCATCGTAATAAAAAATATCGCTATCGGTACTATTTCCAAACTGACTTCTCTCGATACAAAAACGGCTCCGACGGCAATCAATCCAACTGTGGCAGGTCTTACTCCCTTCAAGAACATATCTATCCATCTGCTTTTCTTTATTTTGCCCGACAGTGAAAATACCAACAGCACTATTCCTGCTGACGGAATACTCGCTCCCAATGTTGCCAATAAAGCTCCCATAAACCCTGCATATTCCATTCCGATGTACGTAGCCGCATTTATCACCATCGCTCCCGGTGTTGCCTGACTTATAGCTACCAGATTGGTAAATTCCGCCATGTTCACTAAATTATAACTGGCAACACTTTGGTATATAGCCGGTAGCATTGCTAATCCACCGCCAAAGCTAAAGGCTCCTATCTTAAAAAATAAAGAGAACATCAGCCAATATTTACTCATCATCTGAATCATCCCCTTTTGCTTTCACATCTGAATTGCAATGTGTTTTTCCCTTGCTTTTCTTTCTTCCCTGAGGTAACTCTAAACTCTTATCTCCGAACTTGCTTATTATTTTCTTTTCGACGAGCAAACTATATATAACTCCTATCGCTCCTGCTGTAAGTACAGTTATGATAGCATTAGCTTTAAACACTGCAACTACAATAAATGCAGCAATTGCCACCGTCCACTGAAACACATTTTTAAGATTTTTTTGTGCCAAGAAATATGCTGTACATACGATTAGACCCGCAACTGCACCTTTTACGCCTTTAAATGCCCCTTGCACGTACTTGTTATCACCTATACCCGTCAACGTCTTTGCAAGAGCTAAAATAATTAAAAACGACGGCAACACCACTCCAACAGATGCTATTACACCACCTGCAACTCCTCTTTTCTTGTATCCGACAAATGTGGCAACATTTAATGCAATCATTCCAGGAACCGCCTGACTCAATGCTATACAATCCAGCATTTCTTCGTCTGTAATCCATTTTTTTTCATCTACTGCTACTCTCGAAATCACGGGAATCATAACCAGTCCTCCACCGATAGTGAAAAGTCCCACTTTGCAAAATTCCCAAAATATCGACCATAGTCCTACTTTTTCCGTTTTGTTCAATTTGTACGCATTTTTCATTTCAGTATCATTTCTCCGACAGATTCAATCTGCCGCAATATATCATTCATCTTATACATACTACACATTTGATATGTGCAAATGATTTTTGTATTTTATCATCTCTCTTTTAAAACTGTTTTCTTGGCTTTTTCTATCGCTTCTTCCATATGCAGTTCAACTTTCTCCACATCTCTTCTAAGTTTGTATTCTACGAGTTTATTAGTCGCACCCTTTCCCACTGTAATTCTAATAGGAACTCCTAGCAAATCAGCGTCTTTAAATTTAACTCCCACCCTTTCATCTCTATCATCCAGTAAAACTTCTATTCCTGCCTCTACAAGCTCATCGTACATTTTTTCTGCCAACTCCATCTGCACGTCATCTTTGACTTTGACCACCGTTATCATAACTTCATACGGAGCAACTGGCATAGGCCAAATAATTCCATTTTCATCGTGATTTTGTTCAATAATCGCTGCAAGAGTTCTGGATACTCCAATTCCATAAGAGCCCATAACTATTGGCTTATCCTTTTGATTTTCATCTTTATATACTGCTCCCATGCTATCTGAATATTTTGTACCTAACTTGAATACCTGACCGACCTCTATTCCTCTGGCATGTTTAACCGGTGCGCCGCATTTCGGACAAGGATCATTTGCTTTGAGAGTTTTAATATCTGCTATGATATCTCCTTTATAATCTCTTCCGTAATTTACATTTTTTATGTGATAATTCTTTTCATTTGCACCGGCACACAAATTTTTCAATTTAGTCAATTCACTATCTATCACCACTGTACAATTTACAAGACCTATGGGCCCTGTAAATCCACCTACCGCTCCTGTTGCATCGGCTATTTCGGCTTCATCAGCGAATTCAATCTGATGCTCGTGAATTCCCAACGCATTTATGAGTTTCACTTCGTTAAGCTCTCTATCTCCCCTAATAAATGCTATTGCGTAACCGCTTTTTTCACCTTGATCATCATGTGTGACAAATAACAGCGCTTTTATAGTTTTCTTTTCATCTATGTCTAAGTATTGTGCAACTTCTGTAATGGTTTTAGTGTTTGGCGTATAAATTTTTTCCAACGGTATTTCTTTTACATCCTCTTCTGAGCACTCGTCTGCAACCTCCGCTTTTTCAGTCGTCGCTGCCATTTTGCATGCATTGCAATATGTTATTTCACTTTCTCCAACTTCGGAAATAGCGGTGAACTCATGGCTATTACTTCCTCCGATGGCACCGGTATCCGCTTCTACAGCTCTGAAAGTAAGCCCGCATCTGGTAAAAATCCTTTCGTAAGTCTCATACATCTCCTTGTAACTTTCATCCAGTCCTTCTTCATCTTTATCAAAAGAGTATGCATCTTTCATTATAAACTCTCTCGATCTCATCAAGCCGAATCTAGGTCTTGCCTCATCCCTATATTTAGTCTGAATTTGATATAAATTTACCGGCAGTTGCCTATGCGAAGATATTTCATTTCTGACGATATCGGTGAAAACCTCCTCATGAGTCGGTCCTAGGCAAAATTCTCTTTCATGTCTGTCTTTTACTCTCCACATCTCAGGACCGTATGCAAACCACCTCTTCGACTCTTGCCACAATTCAGCGGGTTGTATTGCCGACATCAAAACCTCTTGGCTACCGGACTTGTCCATTTCTTCACGAATTATATTTTCTATTTTTCTGATGCTTCTCCAACCCAAAGGCATGTATCCATATATTCCAGAAGCTAATTTTCTGATCATACCTCCCCTAAGCAACAGGATATGACTGGCAAGCTCTGCCTCGTTAGGAACTTCTCTAAGGGTTTTTAGATGCATTTTAGATAATCTCATTGTATAATCTCTCTTTCTACTCTCATGAATTGACTGTTTATCGTATTTTTTCATTTCTTCTAAGCAATATCAATCCTTTTAAATTTTGTGACACATTATCTGTCAAAATCATATGCTTAACAAACAGACAGCCTCTGCTGCTATTCCTTCTTTTCTGCCTGTAAATCCAAGTTTTTCTGTCGTAGTTCCTTTGATGTTTATTCTTGCAATGTCTATCTGAAGGATCTCGCTCAAGTTCCTTTTCATCTCCGCCACGTACGGCAATACTTTAGGCTTCTCACATATTACTATGCTATCTATGTTCATTATTCTATATCCGTTTTCTTTCACCATATTTGCGACTTTTGACAGCAGCTTCAAGCTGCTTATTCCAAAATATCTATCATCTGTATCAGGGAAATGCATGCCTATGTCTCCAAGTCCCATCGCTCCTAATATACCATCAATGACCGCATGAATCAGCACATCTGCATCGCTGTGCCCCATCAATCCCATCTCATTGTGAATTTTTACGCCACCCAATATGCATGGCCTGTTCTCTACCAATCTGTGGACGTCATACCCCTTCCCGACTCTGTATTCCACCGGTAAATCCTCCTTTGTGGTTATTTTTCTATTGCTGTAACTACCACAGGTAATTTCAGGTACAATCCCAATTCTCTCTGCGAGAGAAACGTCATCAGTTCCTGAAAATCCATTTTTTTCGGCTTCGATATGTGCCTGCTTCACAACATCTATCTGAAAGCTCTGTGGCGTTTGAACGATGAACAGCTCATCTCTTTTCAAGGTCTCATGTTCATTTCTGATAGTATCTTTAGATGGTATACACGATACAGCGCACCCTTTCTTGAGTGCAGCTTCAATATTTGCATTGATTGTTTCAACAGACGTAAACGGCCTTGCTACATCGTGTATGGTGACAATCTCGGAATTCGTATTCTCATCTACGTACTTCACTCCGTTAAATGAAGATTTTTGCCTGCTTTCTCCACCAACTATAACAGCCTTAACTTTGTTGTACAATTCATTATGCAACTTTTTATTCTCAATTAACTCTTTGCACTTCTGCAGTGTATCGGCCTCTGAAACTACATATATTTCATCAATATATGCAGATTTTGCCAAATTCTCAACAGTGTGACATATCATAGGAACGCCATAAATTTTTACAAACTGTTTGGGACAGTCATATCCCAGACGAGTCCCTTTTCCTCCCGATAAAATTATACAGCTAACCTTTTTATTTTCTATCATGATGCTTCTCCAACAACTCGCAGCCTTCTTTCAAATTCAGCTAATTAATATTTTAGTGAAAATAAAACTGATGTTCCCAGTTATCTGCCCCAACAAAATCCATTGGGATCCGGTATCTATCAGTTTTATCTCAATTAAACATATTGATATACCAGTAAATTTCACTCAACGCTCTTTGCTAATTCACACTATTTTCAATTGAATTTCATTTGATGATATATCAGCACCCTTTGTCCATCTCTCTTGACACAATATCTCTCGCTTCCTGCTCTGAAATATTTTTTACTAGAACCAGCTCACTAATAAGCAATTCTTGTGCATCCAACATCATTTTCTTATCTCCGCTGGACAGGTGCTTCAGTTGTTCAATGCTATGTAAATTCCGTACTACTTCCGCAATTTTTAAAATATCTCCACTCTTTAGTTTTGACAGGTTTTCCTTATATCTCTTGTTCCAATTGTTTGTTATTTTATCCGGTCCCGTCCTGAGGATCTCCAAAATTTCATCAACCTTGTTTTCGTCAATTATGTAGCGAATACCGCATTCTTGACACTTGTCTATTTCGATAAGTAATTTGACTTTTTTGCATGAAGATGTCAGGACGTAGTATTTCTTTTTAATTCCCAATATTTCTTTGACTTCTATCCCCTCAATAATTGCAGCTCCATGCATAGGATATACTATCTTATCCCCCACGGTATACATAACGATATCCTTTCTCCACACAGTATATCTGGTGTGGATGTTTCAGTATTTTACTTATCTCATTTAACTATACCAAATTTTTCCCTTTTTGCAAAGATTAACAGACTAAAAAACGTTTCAAAACGCTTTATCATTTCAGAATTATAAAATCAGATTCTATCAAATATTTCAGCAAAATACATTGCAACTCAGTTTATATAAACTATTTCTAATTTTTTCTCTTGCTTCCCCCTGTAGCGTAATCGATTTTAACACCCGGCTGACAATTATACACAAATACATTAAAAGAAATAGCCTTTCCACCATCTTCAATCGATTCTCCCTCCATCTGCACACCTCTTGCAATTAAATCTTTGCCTTTAAAAATGGGCTTAACTCTATACATGACATGGTTTCCTGTCCTCTTTATATATTTGGTAACTTTGTCTTCAAAAGGCAACATACCTTCTATGTTCAAATATCTGGTCCCTGTAATCAGGTTTTTAGGATTTGCATTTTCTCCTGCCAATTGAAATCCTATCAAATGGCACCTGTTGTATAAAAATCTGTCTTTTATCAATTCTCTGTATTGCGTCGACTTCCATCCGCTGGGTCTCACGTGACTTATGCTTTCTCTTTTTTCACTTGGCATCAACTCTTTTCCGATTTTGGCATATGCCGTACCACATCTACCCAGTTTATCCAAATCGCTATATCGTTCAAACGCCTTTCTTTTTTTATCCTTTTCATTGAATTTCGGTTTATTATCATTTATTTCGACATATGGCTTGCCACTAAATTCCGGCACCTCATCTATCGTCGGTACGCTTTGGCTACTCCATAACAAATACTTACCGATTAATGCCGTCAGAAGTATTGCTGCTGTCAAACATAAAGATATAACCCTGCTATTTAATCTCCTTGTTCTCGTCATATTTAAACTCAAAATGCCTTTCATTTAGATATATTTTCTCGCTAAATTATATCTCTTTACTTACAGCCTTTCAAGTTATTAAAATTCATGTTGTAAATATTCATCCATTTTATGATTCATCCTAAAATTTTCATATATTTCAACAATTTCAATATAATATGCTCGCCTATACCTCCATCTGTCTAAGAAATAATATTCACATTTAATATTTTTTATGCATTTTATGGTATTCTCCTATAAATTATAGTTTGCATAATTAAAATTCATATAAACTTCATGTCGATTTGCCTTCCTAGGTGTTCTGCGTAAAATTAATTATTTTCAATATTTATTCACACAGCAAAAACAGCGAGACAGATTGATGCTATCCCGCTGTTTTTCAATCCAGCTTCTATATCATTATACCAAATTCAAAATTATTTTAATAGTTATCCGCCCTCAATTCAAAGTAAGCTTTAGGATGTGCACATGTAGGACAAACTTCCGGTGCTTTTTTTCCGAAATGGATATGTCCACAATTTCTGCATTCCCAAGCGAATTCTCCATCTTTTTCAAATACCCTTTCATCTTTGACATTGTTTGATAAAGCTCTATATCTCGCTTCGTGTTCCTTTTCTATTGCTCCCACGAGTCTGAACTTAGCCGCAAGCTGTGTAAAACCTTCTTCTTCAGCCTCTTTTGCAAATGTTTCATACATATCTGTCCATTCGTAATTTTCGCCTTCAGCAGCTGCATTTAAATTTTCATAAGTCTCACCGATTCCACCAAGTTCTTTGAACCATAATTTCGCATGTTCTTTTTCATTATTTGCTGTTTCTGTGAAGATGGCTGCAATCTGCTCAAATCCTTCTTTTTTTGCCTTACTTGCGAAAAATGTATACTTATTTCTCGCCATACTTTCTCCTGCAAATGCTGTTTCCAAATTTTTTTCTGTCTTAGTTCCTGCATACTTGTTACTCATAATTCTACCTCCCAATTTCATCGTTGTTTTCCGTATCGTGTTTTTATATCTCCCACTCTACAATCACAAACCATATATCCGTTTTCAACTCTTACTTGTTGATCACTTTCTTCATGCGATGATATCTTAATTTTTCATAAGCACACGCAAACTGAATTTACATATCACCTTTCACATTCTTTGTGCCGCCTTTCACCGCATCTGCGTTATTATTACCCATAACACAATCATTATATCATCAAATTCCATTTTTTTAATCAATTTTTCGTCTAAATTTCAATCAGGTTAGCTATTCGTAACTCATTATTTTTTATGAAATTGTATGATATTCAAATTCACCTGTTCGATTATTATATTCACCTAACATTTTTTATTTTAGTACATTTTCAAATATTTTAATCAAACCTGTTCTAACAAAAGGTTGGACACTCACTATAAGTTTCAGAATTCCATATTTTATCAAAGGTTTCTCATCATCAATACACTATGATTCATCTCAGTTTAAACTTTG
Organism: Eubacterium brachy ATCC 33089; assembly: GCA_000488855.1. Taxonomy (GTDB): domain Bacteria; phylum Bacillota; class Clostridia; order Peptostreptococcales; family Anaerovoracaceae; genus Gallibacter; species Gallibacter brachus. The sequence goes on from KI535284.1 coordinate 324,586, forward strand.
ATAAACCTTTCTCACAAAATAGCTCAACTTTCATGAGTTACATAAAATATCTGTTTTTCTAAATTGAAGTAAATAACTATCAATTCATCTGTAAAGTCTGTATTGAAACTTAAATCAACAATGAAAATTTGTTGCTGTGATTCGCTGTCAATCAAACCGCCAAGCCTTTTTATTTTTAATAAATCCACCATTTCCACAAACGAAAGATCTGAAGGATTATCAACCTGGAATAACTCCACTGTTACATCAGAATCTATTTCATCTCTATGAAACTCCATAAAATATGAAACCACGTCATAATATTCATTTTTTTTATCATCCAATATTTTTTTCAAAAAGTTCTTGGCTGTTTTTTCTAACATCTCTACTTCATCCAACATTTCTGCCACAATATTCATAGCTTCGTTGTTAGAAGTCAATTCTTCTTCCACATCAAAATAAAAGTGAGAATTCATTTCCTCCGGTGATAAAAAAATTTCTTGTCCTTTTTCATACTTGATATTCGGATATTTTTTACTTTTCAAATTCATCCTAAGTTCCTCCTTTATTCCAGTTATCTATTTTGTAAGACTCTCTCTGATACATCCTATACACAATCAACGATAGCATTTATACTGAATACCTTAGTAACTATCTCTTTGAAACAATCTTATCACTTAACCTGCAATATCATTTAAACTCTATTTCTGGTCAACGCACACACACGAATTTTTTATGGTATTTTATTCTTTAAATAATAATGTTGTAAATATCGATTATTCATCGATATTATAGCGTAATAAATATCTACACGTCAATAAATCCATCTGGCCGATAATGATAATTTAGCACTTAATATATGCTTTATGCATATATATTTTATAATATAATTTATGGATGTAAAAAACATGTGCAAATTAGTTATATCTTTTTTCATACACATTGAATTATAATTGAATCGTAGGAGGTGACTTATGTTTAAGATAAATAATTCAGAAATTGGAAAATACCTATCCCGTTTAATCAAGGATCAATATTCAAGTGATAGACGATTTTGTATCGAATATCTAAAATTGCGTGACGATCGTAACGATGTCGAAAACTCTGACGATATACAAAAAATGCAAAATCGCATCTGCCAAATTAACAAAGGAAACAAGAGAATTCAGATAGATGATCTTCCCATCTTTTCAGAGCTCTTGGGAGTGTCAATCGAGAATATTCTCAGCGCCGGAACGAGTACAGTTCCCGCAACAAATAGAAAATCCAACTATTTGATTGCTCATTCAAAAGATCCTGACGAATGGAAAAGTTACATTGCAAGAGATGATAAACTTATTCTAAATCCCGACGAGTATAATAAAACTGCCATTGACTATGCTCTTGAGTGTGAAAATTACGATTTTCTTAGATATCTCATTAGTGAGGAATATATATGGTTTGTTGGAAATGATGAAAAAGAGTATTGTGGTGCATGGGATTATAAAAATCAATACTTTAGCAGCTTCGGTGCCGATACCAAGATTGAACGAAGAAAAATAGGGAACCACGATGCATTGGGTTCACACATGAAAGAACAAGCTGACCTACGATTTAAGATGATATCTCTCGCCATAAAGCACAAGGACATTAAAATGCTCGACCGACTTCATGCAAGAGAATTCCCGATGCTTTATACGATTACCCCTTTCTCCCCTAGCATTCTAAAAAACACAAAGCTGCCTGACTCAGATGACTTAAATCATATGATTAGAAATATTGCTGCCGGTGAAAATGAAATTCTCTCATATTTTCTTGAAGAATTTCAAATAATGCCAGCACACCGCTATTTTGTATTTCCTTATGCAGGTCAAGTACTTGATGCGTTAATAAGGCAAAAGAGAAATTCTGAATGTAAGAGGTTTTTGAAACAGGCAATACATCGCAACAAACAAATTCAAAATAAACTCGAAAAACTCGTTGATACAGCCAAAACAAACATTAAACATGCATATGATGATGTATATAGTGATGAAATCGCAGAAAAAGAAATTTGGAATCAATACTATTTCTACCGAGATACCGGTTTCTTCTCCTATCATACGCCTCCAATTCTAAAAAATAATGTAAAGAGTTTCATTGCAAATGTAATACATATAACTGAAACTTCAAACGATTCCGAAGTTAAATATCTAATAGATGAACTTAACGAAACCTACGATATATTCGTCCGTTACTATGAAAAAAAGAAGGCATAAATACGAACTATATCTTTAACGGCAACGGAATACACACATCCGATTTTCGACTAATATGCTATTACTGCCATTTGGGAACATGCATCTACAAATTTATGATAATATGACTGCAGATATGAACATTAGAGTCCTCCTTGTATCTTTTGACTGGTAAACGATGAGAGACTGCGATAATTTTTAAAGCTCTGGCTACCACATCAACTCTTTTTACTGTTGATGTGGTTCATTTTTTACGCACATGCTTTCTCTTATTTTATCGGGAATTTCTGTACGTTTACAAATATTATCCGAAGCTTTTAAAGTTTCTCAATATCCAATGCTTCGCATGACCATATAAACAATAAATATAAGTTGGCATCATTCTATTTATCATGCACTTTTTCTACTATGCATTTCAACACCTGCACACTTCTTTGTACTTTCATATTTGCATTGATATCGACTGCCTAAATTTGCCTTTCCCACACAATTGAAACAAGACGATAATCCTACAATATTTTATTGTTTTATTTATGTTTTTTTCCTTTTTCACTTGAATTTATTTCCATTCTTAAATAAAATAATAATGTTATAATATTTAGTAAAATAAATTGAACATTTTTTATATAAATTAAACATTTTTCATATGTATTGTGCTAATATAGTGATTAGCAAATTAAATGTTTTATTGTCGTTTATCCTTATCGGAACACTGCATGTGAAAAATTTTTAAACTAATTGATGTAATCGATATTTGTAACCTATTTTTAAGATATTTATAAAATTTGGAGGAATTGTCTAAAATGATTGGATTTTACAATTACACTGTTATACTTACTTACATGAGTCTCATAAGCTCAAGTTTGGGTATGATATTTGCTGTAAACTATCGCTTCAAACTGGCATTGTTGTGTCTCGCACTATCCGGTCTTTTCGATATGTTTGACGGCAAAGTTGCACGAATGAAAAAAAATAGAACAGATGATGAAAAAAGCTTTGGCATTCAACTTGACTCCTTGTGTGATGCAATATGTTTTGGTGCATTCCCCATTTTATTATCTTATTTGATGGGGCTTCAAGGTCCTTTTGGAATTGCCATACTTCTCTTTTACATCACTGCCGGTGTAATAAGACTCGGTTACTTTAATGTTATGGAAATAAAGAGACAGGAAGAAACCTCTGAAAACAGAAAATATTACAGCGGTCTACCTATAACCTCTATTTCTGTCATTTTACCTCTTGTGTCAATGTTAACCGGACTGGTTGATTACAATTACTTCCCTGCGGTGTTACATTTCACAATGTTGGCTACCGGCATTTTGTTCATCGTGAACTTTAAGATGCCTAAGCCTAAAAATACTACTCTGGGTATTTTGATTGCCATTGTTGCGATATCACTACTCAAAATATTCCATGTATTTTAATCTCTCGTTTATTCCAAATATACACTTAATTTTGAAATGAATTCAGGTGTCAACCTTCTGAATTTTTAGGAGTTTTAATGAAATATGCAAATAGAAACGGGAAGCGGTGGGATAGTGATAGCAAACAGGATCGCTTTCTAAAGAGAGTTTACAATTCCGTCTTTGGACGTTGCTTTATCAAATCATTGACTCTACCTGTTTTTTCGAAAATAGGTGGACTTTTTATGTCATCACCTTTTTCAAAACCTATGATTAAAGGGTTTGTTAGAAAAAATAACATCGATTTGCACAAATGTGAGAAAGTCAATTTTAAAAGCTATAATGATTTTTTTACCAGAAAGTTAACGGATGATAATATCAATATAGATATGGTATCCAAACATCTAATAAGTCCTTGTGACAGCAAGCTTTTCGTATCGAAAATCAGCGAAGATGAACTTTTTTATATAAAGAACACCAATTATACCGTAGGTTCTCTTTTACAAGACAACATCCTTGCCGGTGAATACATAGGTGGCACCGCTTTAATTTTCAGGCTTACAGTTGATGACTATCACAGATATTCATATTTCGACAATGGAGAACAGGTATATAATAAATTTATAAAAGGTAAGCTGCACACCGTAAACCCCATAGCTAATGATTTTGCTCCTGTCTACAAGGAGAATTGCAGGGAATTTTCCATAATCAAAACGGAAAACTTCGGCAAGGCAATTTTCATGGAAGTTGGTGCGCTGATGGTTGGTAAAATATCCAATCATAAAAAAACCGGTCATGTGAAACGTGGCGAAGAAAAAGGAATGTTTGAGTTCGGTGGCTCAACTATAATTCTACTTTTAAAAGAAAATTCCGTTTTCATAGATGAAGATATTTTAGCCAATTCAGCTGACGGCTACGAGACGATAGTAAAATTAGGAGAAAAAATAGGCATCTCTTCCTTATGACTTTCTCTCCTTTTTTAGAGTCTGTTCTGTGATTCGCAGTTGATACTGCAGGCTTTTTGTAAAATCTCTTCCATGGATAACAGCTTGACAATTTAAGAAAAAGACTAACGAAACTGCACCGACCTCCAATCGTTAATTTTTTCGTCTAACTTTTTGAGGTCGGTACAAACTTTCCAATAGTCTTTTCTCTCCACCTTATCATTAAATTTTTAATTGCATCTACCTGAATATAATACCTGTTCCTGTTACTGAAACCAATATCATACCGTTGTTTGTACCCATGGCCTGAAAATCAAAATCAACGCCAATTATACCGTTACATCCAATTTCCTTGGCTCTTCTCATCATCTCATCCAGGGCGCTGTTTCTAGCAGCCACTAATTCTTCTTCATAGCCTTGGCTCCTTCCTCCAAAAAAATTTCTGAAACCTGCACCAAGGTCTTTAACAAAATTTATTCCTGCCACTACTTCTCCAAAAACCACTCCTCTATATTCGACTATTTCTCTATCCTGTAGCCCCTGTGTCGTCGTTACCAGCATAAAATCCTCCTCAATATATATAATATTCCAATCAATTGAATCCTATACTAGCATCATCTGATATGCTTGTCAATTTTCTTAGTAAATATTGCAGAAATGTAACATTTAACTATGTCTCCCGGTAGAGTTATTAGAAACCCGCTTACGACTAAAGTTTTCAATGCAACGGCCTTGGACAAGTACACATTAATTATTAAAACAAGATACGGTAATCCAATTGCATATATTACTATCATATTCAATAGACTCCCGATAATCATACTCTTCAAATCTCTCCTGTTTTCCGTGTAATGTCCAACTACAAAAGCTCCGACTGCCATACCGATTATATATCCGAAGCTCGGTTGAAAGACGTACCCTATACCTCCGCCTGCAGTAAATATGGGAACTCCTAATAGTCCCACGATTGCGTATATGATAACCGCCAATGCTCCGTACTTTTTACCGAGTATCAATCCCGCCAGATTTGTAAATATGAATTGCAGTGAAAAGGGTATAAACCAAATTGGAAATTTAATAAAAGCACCTACTGCTATCAAAACTACAAAAACGCCCACCATGGTCATATTCTTTATATCTAATCTGTTCTTCTGATCAGTTTTTTCTTGCCACATATTTCAGACCTCTCCTCCATTTGATATCATATCTAAAATATCCTAAAATGTATTTTTCCGGTGCAAATGATTATAACAAAAATACCCACCTGTGTCAACCTGTTTTTATTATAAGTTGACATAGGTGGGTATTTTCTCTAACTTTCATATTTCAGCGATTTTTTACAGCTCCTCACTACACAAGACAGCGTTTCTAGAATAATGTCATTTGATTGCTTTCAGGAAGTCCGTTTAACAGCCCGTTTTCTCTGAAAACTTCAATTGCTGACTTGTTCACCTTTCCTCTCAATTGAACCTCTTCTATAGTTTGAAACGGCATTCTATTATACTCTTCCACTACTATATTCGCGCAGTTTTCCCCCACTCCGTTCAATGCTCTTATGGGAACGACAACCCTCTTATCATCCGTAGAAAATCTCAAAGCGTGACTGTCTGCAAATGATGGATTCTTAAATTCATAACCTCTTGCCAGCATTTCATAACAAATTTCTAAAACGGAAATTTCGCCTTCTTCCTTTGTGGTCGCATTTTTACCTTTTGCCGCCAGCTCGTCAATTCGCGACAAAATACCGCTTATTCCCTCCTTCACAACATTCCAATTGAAATCATCTATTTTGGTAGTTAAATGAGCTGCGTAAAATGCCCAAGGATAATACACTTTAAACCAAGCGATTCTATATGCCATCGTGACGTATGCAACCGCATGAGCTCTGGGGAACATGTATTTAATCTTTCTGCAAGAATCCACATACCATTGGGGAGTATCATGCTTCATCATCAATTCAGCTTCTTCATCGGTTACGCCTTTTCCCTTTCTGACTTTCTCCATGATCGTAAACGCTTCGATGGCCGGCACGCCTTTTAAAATTAAATAGTTCATTATATCATCTCTGGTCGATATAGCATTTTGCATCGTAGCAGTTCCATCTTTTATGTAATCTCTCGCATTGCCTAACCAAACATCCGTGCCGTGAGAAAATCCTGAAATTCTGACTAAATCAGCAAATTTTTCCGGTTTCGTATCATCTAACATTGAACGAACAAATTTAGTTCCAAATTCGGGTATTCCAAAACTTCCATGAACAAATCTATAATCGTCAATTTGTATGTCCAAAGCATCAGTTCCTAAAAAGATACTGTTGACTTTATCGTCTTTTAATGGAACTTCCCTTATAGGATCTATTCCCGTCATATCCTGCAAATGTCTTAAAATAGATGGTGCATCATGTCCTAGTATATCCAATTTCAATAGATTTTCATCTATTGCGTGATAGTCGAAATGCGTTGTAATGAAGCCTGATGACATATCATTTGCCGGTCTTTGCACCGGACAAAATTCATATATTTCATGTCCTTTTGGCAAAATTATAATTCCTCCGGGATGCTGTCCTGTAGTCCTCTTCACACCTTCACATCCTTTTGCCAACCTCTCTATTTCATACCTATTGATGTCTATATCCCGTTCTTCGCTATAGTTTTTCACAAATCCAAAAGCTGTCTTAGTTGCGATAGTTCCAATTGTTCCTGCTTTAAATACATTTTTCTCTCCGAAGATTTCATCCACATATTTATGTGCTTTGCTCTGATATTCTCCGGCAAAATTCAAATCAATATCCGGTTCCTTTATCTTTCCCGGAATCCCCAGAAACGTTTCAAAAGGAATGGTGAATCCTTCTTGTCTGAACTTTGTTCCACACTTTTCACAGTGTTTTTCAGGCATATCTACTCCACAGTCATACAAGTTTTCATCACCCCACCGAATATTTTTGCAATTTGGACATATGTAATGCGGCGGAAGAGGATTTACTTCCGTTATACCTGCCATCGTCGCTGCAAACGAAGATCCAACTGAACCTCTTGAACCCACTAAATATCCGTCTTCCATGGATTTCTTTACCAGCATTTGTGCAGATACGTACATCACTGCATAACCTTCATCGATAATTGCCGTCAGCTCGTCTTTGAGCCTTTTTTCAATTTTTTCAGGAAGTGGATTTCCATATATCTCATAAGCCTTGTTGTAACATTCTTCCCTTAGGATATTTTCAGAATTTTCGATATGCGGTGGAAATTTTCCCTTCGGTACCGGACTCAACACTTCTATCATATCGGCAATTTTATTGGGATTTTCGACGATTATCTCCTCTGCCAACTCTCTTGGCAGGTAGTCAAATTCCTCGAACATTTCTTCGGTAGTCCTAAAGTACAAGCCTCCTGCACCTAAATCTTTGTATCCCTGACTTGCCATAATCACTTTTCTATACACTGCATCTTCAGCATTTATGTAATGTGAGTCACAAGTTGCTACCACAGGTTTTCCATATTTTTTCCCAAGTTCAATGATCTGCATATTTAAATCGATCAGACCTTCTCTGTTTTCCACTAGATTTTTATCCACTAAAAACTGGTTGTTTATCAACGGTTGAATTTCTAAATAATCGTAAAATTCGACCAATTCCTTCAGCTCTTCTTCCGGCAACTTATTCAATACTCCTCTGAAGATTTCACCTGCTTCACAAGCGGATCCAAGTATCAATCCTTTCCTATTTGCTTTCAAAATAGATTTTGGAATCCTCGGTTTCTTATAAAAATAATCTATATGAGAAATGGAAACCAGTTTATATAAATTTTTTAGACCTTCCTTATTTTTTGCTAAGATTATAATATGATTAGTTTTTTTATTTCTATTTTTGTAATCTATGCTCCCATCTTCCAATATCAAATCTTTATCGTCTAAAAGATACCCTTCCATGCCGTATATTATCTTTATTTCGTCTCCGGCTGCTCTCGCAGCATCTGGAAACGCCTGAACGACGCCGTGATCGGTAATTGCCACAGCTTTATGCCCCCACGATTTAGCTTGATTTATAAATGATTTGACATCAGCCAAACCATCCAAAGAACTCATTTTAGTATGTGCATGAAGCTCTACTCTCTTTTTTTCAGCATTGTCCATCCTATATATATGCTCACCTGGTGCTATATTTTGTATTCGTAAAACGGGAGAATTTGAAAAGCTGTCAAATTCTCCTCTACCTTTGATTTTCACAAATTTCCCATATGACAATATTGGTTTCAGCTCATCCCATTGTTCCTTTTTCAAAAATGTCTTTGCACAAATCGAAGTAGTTCCATCAGAAAGCAGTGCTGTTATTATCATTTTGTCATTGCCAATATCTTTTGCCGTGATGCCGAATATCTCTCCCGTTACCGTACAATCTCCACTCGTTTCAGAAAATTCCACCATAGGTAATATATCTTCCTGAATGTCATCTCTTAAAATTGTTTTATTTCTTCCATATCTGTTTGACTTACTGTATTCCCTATTTCTTTTCTGATGATTTGAAGCATGGTTAACCTTGATATTGGCTTCCCTTTGCGGAGTCCTCACGAATGATTCATCCTCTGTATTTTTAATTTTATCAATAGCCCTGCTCGAGTTCTCCTCATGACAGACAAATTTAAAATTGCATTTCACGCCAAAAACGGCAAAAAATTTATTTGATAATTTTTTAGATAGCTCTCTTTCCAGTCTTTCGGCATTTCTATCTCCTATAACGTGAATTACTACTTCATCATTCTCAAAAGTTATCTCACTTGCGCTTAAGATTTTGGACATGAACACCTCCTCTTTTCTAAAGAAGGAATGTATGTTCAGTAAAAATTTCTTTGCCAGCTCAAATGTATCGTCAATCATTTTTTCGTACACTAAGTCTATCTCAACCTGACTTACTCCCGGAATGCTTCCATTCAGATTATCTATCGCACGCTTCACCTCTTCATCACTTATGATGAAATTGCTTTTCACTGTGAGATTTAAAATCCCCGTCATTTTCGACAGGGATGCATTTTCCAAATTATATGTGTACTTCTCTTTTACCAAACAATTATCAAATATATTTTTCATAATGCTCTACCATATCTAATATCGTACTTTTAATTTGCCTTTCATCCACCGTTTTTACAATTTTGCCATTTATAAAAATTGCTCCCTTTCCTTTTCCGCATGCAACTCCCAAATCAGCATCTTTTGCTTCGCCCGGACCATTTACTTCACAACCCATCACTGCCACTTTTAGAGGTCTCATGCCCTTTTGGCTTCTCTTCTCGGCAATTTCCTTCATAGCCTTCTCGATTTCTTCGGCAATTTTACTCAAATCCACACCGGTTCTGCCACACGTTGGACAACTTATCATCTCAATAGGTGAAAGGTGTAGTCCTGCTGCTTCCAGAATACTTTTTGCGACTTTTATTTCGTTGAGAGGATCTCCTGTCAATGATACTCTTATAGTATCTCCGATTCCTAAAAGCAGAAGTGCTCCAATTCCCACTGCACTTTTAATCTTTCCGCTTTCAACAGTTCCCGCTTCTGTAACTCCCACGTGCAGCGGAAACTGACTCCCTGCACTCATCATTCTATACGATTCAAAATTCAACTTCGGATTTGATGCTTTCAAAGACACGACAATATCATCAAAGTTAAACTCTTGCAACAGATCTATGTTCTTTTGTGCACTTTCAACCATTCCTCTCGCTGTTACTCCACCATATTTTCGCAGTATATCCCTTTCCAACGATCCTGAATTCACTCCTATTCGTATGGGGATTTTTCTTTCCTTCGCTACATCCACTACCTTTTTAATATTTTCTTTTCCCCCTATATTGCCGGGGTTCAATCTTATTTTATCCGCACCGTTTTCCATGGCTATTATCGCCAATCTGTAATCAAAATGAATATCTGCAACCAGTGGAAGTGAAGATTTCTCCTTTATCTGCCCGAAAGCGCTCGCTGCTTCTATATCCGGAACTGCCAATCTCATGATTTGACATCCTGCATCTCTCATTTCATCAATTTGTCTCAGTACTTCTTGCACATTCTTCGTGTCAATATTGCTCATAGATTGAATGCTGACCGGTGCATCTCCTCCTATTGCAACATCACCGACAAAAACCTGCCTTGTCATATTCTCTCACCCTATTTAAAAATCGGAACGATAAATCTCACTATGTCATTCCATGTCACGTATATAGTCAATAACAGCAACAAACCTAACCCTACCGCGTGGATAACTCCTTCCACCTTGCTGCTTATGGCTTTGCCCGTAAGCCTTCTGATTATCACCATCAACAGTCTTCCTCCATCTAAAGCCGGTAACGGTAACATATTTATGATAGCTAAATTTAAACTTATCAGCGATGTTAAATAGAGGACCGTCGCAAATCCTCTCGATATACCTTTATTGATTAGATATACTATACCTACCGGTCCTGACAACTCCTTTGCAGAAACCTTTCCCGTAATTAGCGAATATAGTCCCGAATACATTGACTTTGCCATATTCCACGTCGCTGAAGGACCGTTTGCGATTGCTTTTACTATATTTTTTTCGCTTACAGGCACTATCCCGATGATTTTATTTCTATCATTTTCCTTTAATGTCGTTTTTATGTTGAGTTCTGTATCTTTTCTCTGAACTTTTATATTCAACTCTCGAGTGTTCACAGCATTTTTGACAGCTTGCACATCATCCCAAGAATTGATTTTTTTGTCGTTTATAGAAAGGATTTTATCACCTTTCTGTATTCCCGCTGTATACGCCGGAGAATTCTCTTCCACCTGGGATATTGTAGTCGTCGGTACACCGTTCATATAATTTACAGCTATCATCAGAATTATTGCAATTATCAAATTCATCGCGGCTCCTGCCACGATTATTATAGCTTTTTTCCACACCGATTTTCTATTGAAGGCTCTTTCGTCTTGGCTGTCCTCATCTTCACCTTCCATAGCACAAAAACCACCCAGTGGAAATGCTCTAACTGAATAGAGAGTTTCTCCTTTTTGCTTTTTTAATACTTTAGGTCCCATTCCTATGGCGAATTCATTTACCTTTACCCCACAAGCCTTTGCTGCCATAAAATGTCCCAACTCATGGAAGAATATTAAAACGCATATTATTAACAGTGCATATATTATAGTCATATTTTCTCCTTCATCTTTAGATTCTACCTGCTGTCAATCTTTTCCATCATCGCATCTCACATTATGAAACAACGGTTTTATCTTAAATAAGTATACCTGAAATGCTATCTGTAAACAATTGACTAAACTGTCACATAGTTTGTTGTATTTATTTTTATTCAAGTCGTTTTATACACCAACATACTCATAGACCTTTTGACGCGTTTTTTCATCTAATTCCAATATTTCATCCAACGACAACTCTTCTTTATAATCGTGAGTATATAATGCCTTTTCAACGTATTTTGATATGTCTAAGAAGGATATGGTTCCCTTTAGAAACTCATCTACCAAAACTTCATTGGCGCTATTTAGAACAACCGGAAAACTGCCGCCTTTCTTCATCGCCTCAAATGCCAATCTCACACATGGAAATCTGCTCATATCCACACTTTCAAATGTCATTGAACCAATTTCCCAAAGCCTGCTCATCTGAGTGTTTTTCAGCTTTTTTCTCTTCGGATAAGTCAGTGCATATGCTATTGGCAACTTCATGTCAGGCTTCCCCATCTGTCCGATTATAGCCCCGTCCTCATACTCTACAGCACTGTGCAATATGCTCTGTGGGTGCACTACCACCTCTATCTGATCATCATTGAGATCGAACAACCATTTCGCTTCAATAACTTCAAGCCCCTTATTCATAAGAGTAGCGCTGTCGACGGTTATCTTTTTTCCCATAATCCAGTTGGGATGATTTAAAGCATCTTTTGCAGTAACTCTTTTTAGCTGCTCAATTGTGAAATCCCTAAAAGGTCCTCCGGAAGCCGTCAAGATGACCTTCTTCACACTCTTCCTGTCATTACCCTGCAAAGACTGGAAAATAGCACTGTGTTCACTGTCTACCGGGTATATCTTCACACCTTTTTTCCTGGCTTTATCCATGACCAGGCTGCCTCCTACCACCAAGGTTTCCTTATTTGCCAACGCTATATCCATTCCGTTTTCTATGGCTTTTAAAGTCGGCACAAGTCCTTTAATTCCCACCAGTGCATTTATCACAGTATCACATTGGCAATTATCAAGCAACTCTTCTATACCGTTTTCTCCAAAATACACATTCTGCTTGTCGTATTTTGCCGACAAACTTTTTGCATCTTCTTTACTTTTTATGTACACATATCTCGGATTGAATTCGAGAATTTGTTCTTCCAAAAGTTGGATGTTATGTCCTGCTGCTAATCCGCAAACCTCAAAGTCATTCTTATTTTCTCTCATAACTGCCAAGCTTTGTGTTCCGATTGAGCCTGTGCTCCCCAAAATACAAATTTTTTTCATGCCGAGTCACCCCCAGGCTTTTCCTTAATTTCATACGATAACTGTTATTTCTGCTTTTAGCGACTCTATCGCAAATTCTCATTTAGCTGTCCTATAACATTTCCTGACCTAAGAGTCGTAACTTAGTAGTTATATTGGAAGATTCGCAGCCGGAATGACTAAACTGACATAATAGTACACTACCGGTGCAGTAAATAACACGCTATCAAATCTATCCAGAATGCCTCCGTGTCCCGGAATTAACTTACCGTAATCTTTTATGCCCATTTTCCTCTTAAACACAGAAGCCGTTAAATCTCCGAATTGGGATACTACGCTTCCTAAAAGTCCTATTACGCATCCGTGCATAATGTAATTCTGTGCGAATATCATGGTAAAAATTCCACTTAAAATCACACTGCCCACGATGCCTCCGACAGAACCTTCTATGCTCTTTTTAGGACTGATTTTAGGACATAACTTGTGTTTCCCCAGTGCCATTCCGACAAAATATGCAAAAATATCCGTCCCGAAAGCGGATATTATCGCCAGCCATATAAATATTCTCAAATATCCCAATTGATCAAATAAAACTATGTGGTACGAAAAAAACACTATATAAATAATGCCTGTTGCTGTAGCCATTCCATCCTCTAGTTTCCTATTGTCTATATCAAATAGATATAACAGACACGCCAATATGCTCAGAAATAGCCATAAAAAATGTGCTTCAGGACTTGGATAGAAGATATTGATACAATAGAGCATCGCTGCTGAACACATTCCTATGGCAAAAGATGGTTTTATATCCATCTTTTCAAATCCTGAATAAAATTCTTTAATTCCTATAACTGCAACTAAAAAACCCGCTATCTTCACTGCCCATCCGCCAAAATACAATACAGCGAGCAGAGGCAACATGACAACACCTGAAATAATTCTCGTTTTCATATTCTATCTTCCTCCAAAGCGTCTACTTCTACGTTGATATTCCATAATGGTCTTCTTAAATATATCCGGTGTGAAATCCGGCCATAGAACATCTACAAATATCATTTCGCTATATGCCAATTGCCATAGTAAAAAATTTGATATTCTAATCTCACCGCTAGTTCTGATGATTAAATCAGGATCTTTGACTCCCAATTCACCTGTATATAAATGTTTTTCAAACTTCTCTGCGTCTATGTCGTCAATTTGAAGAACTCCTGATTTCACTTCCTGGCACACGGATTTTACACTTCGTAAAATTTCATCTCTGCCACCGTAATTTAAAGCTATATTGAATATCAAACCATCGTTTTTTTCCGTTCTTTTAATCGCTTGTTCTATCTTCTCATTTACCTTTTGAGCCAGTCTTTCCCTATCACCTAAAATATTGATTTTTACATTATTTTTAGCAATTTTATCCAATTCACTATCTACGTATTTTATGAGCAACTTAAAAATACCATTTATCTCTTCATCTGATCTGTTCCAGTTTTCAGTTGAAAAAGCATAAACGGTTAAAAATTTAACTCCCAACTGGCTTGCTGTCGAAACTATTTCTCTCATGGCTTTCATTCCGGCATTATGCCCCATCACTCTGGGCAGTCTTCTCTTTTCTGCCCATCTTCCGTTTCCATCCATAATTATAGCTACGGAAGATGGGATATTATTCATATCCAGCATACTAAATTTCCATTATTTCCTTATCTTTTGCTGCAACGATTCTGTCTATTTCGGAAACTCCCTGATCTGTCATCTTCTGCACTCTGTCAAGAGCACTTTTCAACTCATCCTCTGTCATTTCTCCCGACTTTTCCGATTTCTTCAAGTCATCGTTTGCTGTTCTCCTAAGGTTTCTCAATGCAACTTTCGCATCTTCACCATGAGATTTCACTGTTTTAGTTAACTCTTTTCTTCTTTCCTCCGTAACTTGTGGCATGGTCAGTCTTATAACCTTCCCGTCATTGCTCGGTGTTATTCCTATATTAGCTTCATTTATACCATGTTCGATTTCTTTTAAAATGCTTGCATCAAACGGAGCTATAGCTATTGTTCTGGGATCAGGTGTTGAAATATTCGCCAACTGTTTCAACGGCGTAGGTACATCGTAATACTTTACCATCACCTTATCAACCAGAGCCACATTAGCTCTACCTGCTCTTACAGTCAATAAATCTTCCTTCAGTTTATCCGTCGTTTTGTCTATCTTTTCCTTCAAAATAGAAATTATCTGTTCACTCATTTTTTCCTCCAAATTCATTCCTTAACGCTATACGTCTGATAATTCGCAATTTATTTCTATTAATTGCGAATAACAGTTCCGATACTTCCTCCACACACAGCTTTCATTATATTGCCATCTTCCGATATTCCAAATACGTGAATATCGATGTTGTTATCCCTGCAAAGAGAAGCTGCAGTCGAATCCATTACCTTTAAATCCTTCTCCAGAACTTCAAAATGTGTTAATCTGTCAAATTTTTTCGCATTTGGATCTATAACCGGATCCGCCGAATATACGGCATCTATGTTCTTTGCCAAAAGAATTACGTCTGCATCGATTTCAGCTGCTCTCAATGCCGCTGCTGTATCTGTTGAAAAAAATGGATTTCCGGTCCCTGCACCGAATATTACAACTTTTCCTCCCTCCAAATGAGATACTGCCTTTCGCCTGATATACGGTTCTGCCACTTCTTTTATTTCTATTGCCGTTTGAACTCTCGTAGGTACTCCAAGTGCCTCTATTCCTTCCTGCAATGCCATGGAATTCATAACCGTTGCCAACATTCCGATATAATCCGCTGTTGCTTTGTCCATGTCCTTACTGGTTCTACCTCTCCAGAAGTTTCCACCACCTACTACAATGGCAATCTGTACTCCTAATTCGTAAATGTCTTTAACCTGTTTTGATACTTTCTTAACCGTATCGGCATCAATGCCGAAACTGTTGTTTCCTGCAAGAGCTTCTCCGCTTATCTTCAAGATAATTCTTTTGTATTTGGGTTCCATACTATGATTCTCCTACTACTTATATTATTTCCTTCTAGCACATAATTATATCATAAATCCATCTCACATAGAACATAAAAAAGTATAAACACATCTATATCCTCCGCAACTTATCATTTTATCAAACTCTCCACTCTGAATATCGGACTGCCTTGAGAATATTGACTGATTTTTTGGCTGTGCCCGCAATCGATCACCGTATATCATTCCTTTCTCTATTTTTTCGGATCTCGCTATAATTCAATATCAAGACTGATCAAAACAGAAACTTATTGCATCCCTTACCAATTTGCATCCTCGTATTTCCATCACTTTTCTAACGCTCTCATTTATTTTTTTCTCATTGCTATATGGAACAACAGCTTTTCTATACCCCATCCTGTAACTTTCTTTTAAAATTTTTTCCAAGTTCTGTACGTTTCTAATCTCTCCCGTCAGTCCGATTTCACCTATTACGATGGTATCTCTCGGCGGTCTCATTCCTCTATAAGATGAATATATGGCAAGGGCAACTGTAAGATCGATATATGTGCCCTCCGGCTTCAAACCGCCCACAATATTTACATATACGTCTTGATTTGACAGAGATAACCCAATTTTTCTCTCCAATATTGCCAATACCATGTTTAACCTGGAAGGGTCCACTCCAATGCTTGTTCTTCTCGCAAACCCCACCGTTGTCTGTGCCGTCAAAGCTTGAATTTCAAGAAGCAATGGTCGAGTTCCCTCATAAACTGCACCTACCACTGAACCTTCCTTCGCTTCATCTATCTCATCGATGAATAATTGTGAGAGATTATCAATCTCTATCAACCCGTTTTCAACCATTTCAAACGCACCGATTTCACTAGTAGTGCCAAATCTGTTTTTAAAAGCTCTCAAAATTCTCAATTCATGATTTCGTTCCCCTGTGAAATGCAAAACACAATCAACTAAGTGTTCCACTATTTTCGGTCCCGCCAGTTCACCGCTCTTGGTGACATGTGCAACTATGAAAATAGGAATACCCAATGTTTTTCCTATTTTCATAAGCTCATTTCCACATTCTCTAACCTGAGATACACTTCCCGGTGCTGCATCTAATTGTGATGAATACACAGTTTGTATGGAGTCTACTACCAAAAAATCTATTTTTTCATCCTTTACACATCTAAAAATAGCCTCCATATTGGTTTCCGATAATACCATTAAGTTTTCATTTATTTTATCGCAAATCCTATCCGCCCTCATCTTTATCTGAATCTCGGATTCCTCTCCCGAAACATAGAGAACATTTTTGCCATCTCCTGCAATATTATTGGCAGCCTGCATTATAATGGTAGATTTTCCAATCCCAGGTTCTCCGGATATCAACACTAAAGACCCTTTAACTATACCTCCTCCAAGAACTCTGTTCAGCTCTCCGATTTTTGTATCAATTCTTCCGGTTCCATCGCTTGTGGCAATCTTACTCAATTGATTCGCCTTTGCCTTTTCTGTTCCTACTGCAGTACCTCTCCTCCTGTTGTCATCTTCTTTCATCGGAATTATCTTTTCCTCTACGAAGCTGTTCCATGCACCACATATACATTTTCCCATCCATTTAGGACTTTCATTGCCACATTTCTGACATACAAACACGGTTTTAATTTTTTTAGCCATCTTACTCACCTTTTTATGAACATTTGTTTATATTTTATTCTTCTTTTCTCATGTTGTCAATGTTTCTCTACCGAAAGTTATAATTCATAACTTTTCACTCCAATCTATTTTATTTACAAAAATTTTTATTTCGCAAACTGTATTTAGGAGGATTGCTGAAATTGACATACGTTCCCATAACAACCTTTCTCAATTTTTGTTATTGTGTTTTTTTACCAGTAAATTACATTTCAAATAACAAATAGGCAAAATATAAATATTCTGCCTATTTTACAAAATTTTAAAATTGTATAATAAATTATTTGTTTTCTCCATTCTGATATTGAGAAATGATCCTTTCTGCAATTGACTGTGGCATATTTTCATATCTGGCAAACTCCATCTCAAAATTTCCTCTTGCCTGTGTCATCGAACGAAGAACCATAGAATAATCGAAAAGTTCCGCTTGTGGTGCCTCCGCTATAATTTTTTGACTTCCATCTTCCTGTGGCTCCATACCTAGAATCTTTCCTCTGCGCTTATTCATATCGCCCATTACATCTCCCATGTAATTTTCAGGAACAGTTATTTCCAACTTCATAATCGGTTCCAAAAGACATGGATTCGCTTCCATAATGCCTTTTTTAAAAGCTATAGATGCCGCAATTTTAAATGCCATTTCACTGGAATCCACATCGTGATATGAACCGTCGTATAATTCCGCCTTTATATTCACAACTTTACATCCCGCTAGCGGTCCTTTATTCATGGACTCTATCAAACCCTTTTCCACCGCCGGAACGTAATTTTTAGGAATGGAACCTCCAAACAAGCTTTCCGTAAACTCAAATTCTTCTGTAGAAGGGGAAAATTTAATATGTACATCTCCATATTGTCCTGCTCCACCGGATTGCTTCTTGTGTTTGCCCTGTACATCAGAAGTTCCTCTAATAGTCTCCCTGTATGCGATTTTTTGCGGCACAACTTTGACTTCAACACCGAACCTGTCCTTTAGTTTCGCCATTATAACCCCTAATTGGATTTCTCCCTGACCTCCGATCAAAGTCTGTCCTGTTTCTGAATTTCGTTCAATTACAAATGACGGGTCCTCTTCTCTTAATTTCGATAATCCCGAAAACACCTTGTCTTCATCTTTCTTATCTTCAACTTCAATTGCATAATACAAGGCAGGTTTCGGATAGTCCAACGGCAAATACCTTATTACATCGCTCTTATCACATAGCGTATCTCCCGATAACGTATGTTGTAACTTCGCCACTGCAACGATATCACCTGCTTCTGCGTAATTCAACTCTTCCTGCTGGTTTCCTCTGAGAAAGAACAATTTCCCTATTTTTTCAACTTTGCCGGTTCTTTCATTTAATACTTCAGTGCCTGCATTTAATTTTCCTGCTACTACTTTCATTATGGAAATTTTACCTACAAACGGGTCAATTATAGTTTTAAATACAAATGCGGAAAATGGACCGTCTACTACAGAAATCTTTTCAACCGGCTCATTTTTATCGTTAAATCCTCCATAAGGTCCATGTTGTAGCGGTGTCGGAACATATGTTACCAACAGATCCAACAGTCCCTGTGATCCTTTTTGAAGTTCAAATGCTGCCGACAATACGGGAACCATCGCTCCGTCGGCAATTCCCTGTACAAGGCCTTTTTTTATTTCTTCCTCCGTAAAGTTATCTCCATTGAAATATTTTTCCATCAGAGCTTCGTCTGTCATCGCTATGGCTTCTTTCAATTCCTCATCTATTTCAGTTGTTATTGGCCAGCTGAACGGTATTAAATGTTCTCCGAACTTCGACTTCAATTCATTAAACGTCTTGTAATAATCGAACTCATCTTTATCTCTTTTATTTATCACTATAAATCTGGGCTTTTTATACCTTTCGCATGCCTTCCATGCTTGTTCCGTACCTACCTGAACTCCTGCACCGGCATCAACCAAAATAATCGCCGCTTCCGCTGCTCTCAATGCTGCATTAACTTCCCCAACGAAATCAAAATACCCCGGAGTGTCGATGAAGTTTATCTTATTTTCCTTCCAAATCACAGGTACGACAGAGGTGTTAATGGAATATCCTTTTTCTTTTTCCATTTTGTCATAATCGGATACTGTGTTTCCGTTTTCCACTTTTCCCATTTTTTCTATGGCTCCCGTCTCTTTTAAAACAGATTCTAAAAAAGTGGTTTTTCCACATCCTCCGTGTCCGACAAGTGCAACATTCCTGATGGTTTCACTGGTGTAGCCTTTCATATGCCCAACCTCCTTAATAAATAAAATCAAACGGTAATATTAAATTTATCAAATTCAATTTGTTCCTTATAAGCAAAAAGAGACACAGCCTACAATCTCTTATAGCCATATCTCTTACATTCTTTATTAAATTTAGCTTTCGCCATCCTCATCGTTAATTTTTGCAAAGAATACCAATCCCACTATCGAAAGAACTAAAATAATCGAAAGTATTCTACCCATTTTTTTCATAATTTTCCCTCCGCAATTCGTGCTATATTACATTGTCTCTATTATATTCTAATATTTGAACGCCCTATTAGTCAATAGCTTTATGTATAAATTTCATAATCCTTTTAATCGCAGTAAAAAGCATCTCAGCGTAAACCCATGATTTTCTCAATGTAAAAGGCGAGAACTGAGTCTCGCCTAATTTATAAATACTATATTTTGTGATTGCATTAGCAGTCTGTTTTCCATAATCCGTGTAGATTACAATATTCATAAACTGCCACTGGTTTTTTACCGTTTAAATTAAATGTTGCTGTCGGCTTTTCTCCCGGATTGAGATTTACCTTTTGCCCGCCATCTTCAGTTTCCACAAAAATCCACTGAATATAGTGTTCATCCAACATAGGATGCTCTACACTCCCAACTTCCGCAGTTAGAATATCACCGTTGATTTCAACTACCGGCACATGCTTCTCATTTGCAGCATCTGTTGTATTAGGAATCAACTCCTTCATATTCTCACCACAACAACTGATTGGTACTCCTGCATCATGAATCATACCTACTAAATTACCACAATGTCCGCATCTTAAAAACTTTTTCATCATTTACCTCCTAAACTATATCTCCAAGTTTTATATTTCCGAATTTTATACGTATATTATACTACGTTACACCTGTCTTTAAACACACTTATGAAACTTTTTACAATTTCATACATTTATCATTCAAATATTTCAGATGCTATATTTTTCTTATTTATGAACATCTGTTTACATTGTCATCATTTTATGATATCATTATCTAAATAAAACAGGGGGGATTATACAATGAAAAAAACTGAACAACGACAGAAAAAAATACTCGAATTCATGAAGTGCGAAATTGCTACAAACGGCTATCCACCAACTGTCCGAGAGATATGCAAGGCTCTTGATATAAAATCGACATCGACAGTTCACAAGGACTTATCAATTCTTGCCGAACAAGGGTTCATAAAAAAAGATCCTTCAAAAACGAGGGCTCTCGTTGTCGTTGACGATAATAACTCGCTTGAGAACAAAACAAAAGAATTTATCTACGCTCCTCCGCATAATACTTCTGCCTCTTCCCATGAGTTTAAATCTGAAATTGCAGAAATCCCACTAGTTGGGAACATTTCCGCCGGAACACCGATTTTAGCTGAAGAAAATCTCGAGGATTTCTTTCCTATTCCGGCAAGGTATCTGGGAAATGGTGAAAATTTTATGTTGAAGGTAAAAGGTGACAGCATGATAGAAGTCGGAATTCTCGATGGTGATTTCATATTGGTTGAACAATCATCAGACGCAAAAAACGGTGATATCGTAGTTGCTATGATCGAATCATTTGAAACTGAAGCCACCGTAAAAACTTTCTACAGAGAAAACGGTAGAATAAGACTGCAGCCCGAAAATTCATCTATGAAAGCTATGTATTTTGACAATGTAAAAGTAATCGGCCACGTGAAAGGTGTTTTTAGATATTTCCACTAAAGTTGTACTTGCTAAAATAGAGTGCATGATGATTCTGCTAATCTTCTAAAAGTGAATTCTATGGAAGAATGTCGAGAATTTTTTTCGATTTCATACACTCTATTTTGATTTTTCAAAATCTTTTCCATCTGTCAAAATCATTGAAACGATTAGAACAGATGAAATATCTTTTGCATGAATATCGACATTAAAGCGATTGCTGTACAGCAACAAAATCCCATTAAAATCGGTTTTCCGCCGGATTTTATCAACTTTACAATATGAGTATTCATCCCTATCGCCACCATTGCCATTATTATGAAAAACTTGCTTATCATTCTGATCCATCTGATAATCTCAGCATTTATAGGTATCAGTGTCGTAACTACTGCAGCCAGTAAGAAAAACAGAATAAACGTCGGAAATATTTTAACTATGTTAAATCTTCTTCTCTTTGTGTTCTTATTCTCACTTCTCTCTTCTGATGAAATGCTTTTTTGGGCTTTCTGATGGAAAAAAGTCAACACCATAGTTATCGGTATTATTGCCAAGGTTCTAGTGAGTTTAACTATAGTTGCTAATTCCAAAGTATTGCTACCGTGAATACCGTCCCATGCGCTTGCAGCCGCAGTAACTGAAGAGGTATCATTTACGGCAGTTCCCGCAAAGATTCCAAATCCATAATCGGTCATATTCAACATTTCTCCTAAAGACGGAAATATCAAAGCTGCAATTACATTGAATAAGAATACAACCGAAATCGATTGTGCAATTTCTTCATTGGTTGCATCAATCGCCTGTGAACTGGCTGCAATGGCAGAGCCCCCACAAATTGACGAACCCACACCTATTAAAACTGATGTGTTTTTATCCATCTTTAAGATTTTATACATCAAATACGATATTATTAGCGAAATACTTATAGTCGATAGTATTATCGGTAAAGATTCTTTTCCAGAGTTCAAAATATCTTTAAAATTCATACCAAAACCCAGTAGAATTACAGCATATTGAAGCACCTTTTTAGATGTGAACTTTATTCCCATATCCAGTTTTCCCTTAGTTTTGATTATTAAAGTCAATATCATTCCGAACAAGATTCCAAACACAGGTCCGCCTATGACAGGAAAGTATTTACCTAAAATCCACGCCGGAATTGATACTGCTCCACAATACGCAATACCAAAAGCTCTATCTTTCATACATTTTACCTCTCCAATATATCTCTGTTTGCACATACAACTCTACACTGCAATCAGTTTATAATCACAAAATCTATCTGCTCACTTCACATCTCAGGTATAATAATTTCTCCAAACTGTTCAATTGTCGAATACTTTTGTCATATTTTTCGACGGCATACATTCAACCTGTATATTTTATCTTTTTCTATCTAAAAATTCAACTTAATATAAATATTTTTAACAGAGAAAAAGCCTCGACTTCAAATTACAAAATCAAGGCTTCAATAATTCATTATAAATTTTTATGTTATCAAATCGCATCCGTTCGGTTTGATCTCCCATCTTCACTTATCTCTACGACAACCGGTCATTCCATATGCTCTCGTTCCTTATATCCATGAGCTTCTTCAAGCATCATATCCTTTACTTTCATGAGTCTGACTTGAGAGCTTCTCTCGTTTTCATCGAGTTTCATAGATATGTATTTAATGTTTTTTTGAGCCTCCGGAATTATAACGTGTTCCAAAGCATTTACTCTTCTCCTGGTTTTCTCTATTTCCGTAGACATCAGCTGACATGCCTTTTCAACTTCCGCCAATCTGATCATGTCATCCAAAATATTCTCGAGGGACCAGACGGCATCGTCCAGGTCACCTGATGTAAATGCATATCCGTATGAGTATATATCATTAACATTTTTTGTTCGCGTTTTCACCTCATATTTAGGTATATTTACACTCATTATATTTTCTAAAGTTATATCCAAGCTCACTTCCTGCTTAGGCATCATCAAAGCCAATTTCATTTCGGGAATATTCATCGCCGCTCTGGCGATGACAAAATTCTTATTGGCATGTGAAATTCCCTTTTCCACTTTCAATCTGAGTTCCATGTTCTCTTTGGCAAGTTCCAAAAACTGCCGCATGAGTTCATCTCTCTTATCTTTTAAAAGTTTATGACCTCTCACTGCGGTTATCAGCGTTTTCTTCAGCTTGGTCAACTCCATTCGTGTAGGTATTATAGTCTTAGATGCCATAATATCACCTACTTTCCATAATACTTATCTAAGAATTTATCATCTATACGCTTCAATTCGCTTCTAGGTAAGATAGATAGTAACTTCCAACCGATTTCGAGAGTTTCTTCAATTGATCTGTCGTTATCATATCCTTGAGAAACGTATTCCTGCTCAAATGCCTCAGCAAATTTGGCATAAATCAAATCTATTTCGGTCAGAGCTGCTTCACCTAAGATGACCATCAGCTCTTTTGCATCCTTACCCCTTGCATAAGCCGCAAACAACTGGTTCATAGTGTTGCTGTGATCATCTCTGGTCTTTCCTTCTCCAATACCTTTATCCTTTAGACGGGATAGGGATGGCAGCACATCAATTGGCGGCCTTATACCCTTTCTGTAAAGCTCTCTGCTCAAAATTATCTGACCTTCCGTAATATATCCTGTCAAGTCCGGAATCGGATGCGTCTTATCATCTTCGGGCATAGTCAAAATCGGAATCATAGTAATGCTTCCTGCTTTTCCAATTTGTCTACCTGCTCTCTCATACAGAGTCGCTAAATCGGTGTACATATATCCCGGATATCCTCTTCTGCCCGGAACTTCCTTTCTCGCAGCTGACACTTCTCTAAGTGCATCCGCATAGTTCGTTATATCCGTTAAAATCACAAGTACGTGCATATCCTTTTCAAATGCCAGGTACTCTGCACATGTCAAAGCCATTCTCGGTGTGGCAATACGTTCAATTGCAGGGTCATTAGCGAGATTTGTAAACAATACAGTTCTATCCAATGCTCCCGTTTCTCTAAAGCTCTCCACGAAGAAGTTAGCTTCCTCAAATGTAATGCCTATCGCTGCAAAAACGACTGCAAAATTCTCATCCGTTCCTCTAACCTTTGCCTGCCTTGCAATCTGCGCTGCAAGATTTGCATGTGGCAAACCTGATGCCGAAAAAATAGGTAATTTCTGTCCCCTAACCAGAGTATTCAATCCATCTATTGCAGATACTCCCGTTTGAATGAACTCTTCAGGATATAACCTTGCAGCCGGATTCATCGCAACACCGTTTATATTCAGTCTCTTCTCGGGAAGAATTTCCGGACCGTCATCAATGGGTGTACCGAGTCCGTTGAATACTCTACCAAGCATGTCTTCGCTGACACCCAGCTCCATACTCCTCCCCAAGAATCTGACTTTACTATTGGATAGGTTAATTCCCGTCGATGCATCAAAAAGCTGTACCAGTGCATTGCTTCCGTTAACCTCCAAAACTTTGCACCTTCTAACTTCTCCGTCGACAAGTTCTATTTCGCCCAACTCGTCATACGTTACTCCGCTAACACCTTCCACCAACATCAGAGGACCGGCGACTTCCTTTATCGTTCTATACTCTTTTGGCATTTAGAAGCCCCCCTTTCTCACGACTTCGTCAATCTCGTCCACAAGTTGCTCATTGACAAACTTAAACTGCTCATCCAAGTCATTTTCATGAATATATTTAAATCTTCCTATCGCTTCTCTCACCGGAAGTTTAACTAAGTTGTTAATACTTGCACCTTTGTTCAAAGCCCCCTTGGACAGATCAAAATAATCCAGAACTAAACTCATCATCATGTATTGTTTTTTCAACGAAGTATACGTGTCTATCTCATGAAACGAATTCTGATGTAGAAAATCCTCTCTTATAGACCTCGCTGCTTCCATTTTCAATCTGTCAATTGGGGATAGAGCATCCATCCCTACCATCTTTACAATTTCTTCCAGTTCAGCTTCCTCAGTTAGCAGTTTCATCATCTCCTGCCTTTTTTCCATCCAATCCTGTGCAATTTCTCCATTAAACCACTTTTCCATATCCTGTAAGTACAGCGAGTAGCTCGTCAACCAGTTAATAGCCGGGAAGTGCCTTTTATATGCTAAATTTGCATCCAATCCCCAAAACACTTTTACTATACGCAAGGTTGCCTGGGATACCGGCTCTGAAATATCTCCTCCCGGAGGAGATACCGCTCCTATTACCGATAAAGCTCCTTCTCTTCCCTCGCTTCCTATGGAAATCACATGACCTGCTCTCTCGTAGAACTGCGCAAGCCGAGATCCCAGATATGCCGGGTAGCCTTCTTCACCCGGCATCTCTTCAAGTCTGCCGGACATTTCTCTAAGCGCCTCTGCCCATCTAGACGTTGAGTCCGCCATCAATGCCACGGAATATCCCATGTCTCTAAAGTATTCGGCTATGGTTATGCCTGTATAGATAGATGCTTCTCTAGCTGCTACAGGCATATCCGATGTATTGGCGATCAAAACCGTTCTTTCCATTAGAGACTTTCCTGTCTTGGGGTCCTTTAATTCCGGAAACTCATTCAATACGTCTGTCATTTCGTTTCCTCGTTCGCCACAACCGATGTACACTACTATATCAGCTTCAGCCCACTTTGCCAATTGATGCTGAATGACAGTCTTTCCTGAGCCGAAAGGTCCCGGCACGGATGCAACCCCTCCTTTGGCAATGGGAAAGAAAGTATCTACGACTCTCTGTCCCGTTACAAGAGGTCTGGTCGGCGGCAGTTTCCTATCATAAGGTCTTCCCTTACGAACCGGCCAATATTGCACCATGGTAAGCTCTCTGTCTCCAATTTCCGTTTCCAATACTGCCACAACATCTCTTATTGTGAATTCTCCACTTTTTATTTCTTTTATCACGCCCTCAACATGTGGTGGAACCATTATCT
The DNA here is from genome assembly GCA_000488855.1 of Eubacterium brachy ATCC 33089. Taxonomy (GTDB): domain Bacteria; phylum Bacillota; class Clostridia; order Peptostreptococcales; family Anaerovoracaceae; genus Gallibacter; species Gallibacter brachus. The sequence goes on from KI535284.1 coordinate 351,107, forward strand.
TCTGCTCTACGACTTCAGTTTCCTGAACGGTTCCAAGAACATCGCCACCCCGCACCTGATCGCCAACTTTTGCAACCGGAACGAAATTCCAAAGTTTCTCTTCATTTAGCGCCGGGACTTCAACACCTCTTGTCAAGCTGTTTCCACCTGATGCTTTCATAATTTCATCCAACGGTCTTTGTATCCCGTCATATATACTCGAAATCAGCCCCGGTCCCAGCTCCACTGAAAGAGGTCTGTCAGTTGATTCAACCGGCTCTCCCGGTCCCAATCCACCTGTTTCTTCATATACCTGTATAGATGCTTCGTCTCCGTGCATCTCAATTATTTCTCCTATCAGTCTTTGACTGCTAACACGAACCACGTCGTACATGTTGGCATCTCTCATTCCCTCTGCAATTACCAGAGGTCCTGCGACTTTTTTTATCTTTCCTTTGCTCATTTTTGATAAACACCTGCTTTCTAATCGTTTCCAAAGAGAATATCAGACCCGACTGCCTGTTCCACAAAATTCTTAACTGCTTGAACACCATCTCCGGTATTTCCATACGTCCCCGGTATGAGAACGATAGCCGGTGAAATTTGGCTCTTGTAAAGTTCTATTTCGTCCTTTATCGCTTCCGCCAAAACTTCTGTTATATAAATGACTCCATAGTTTTCATCTACCAACTTTTTAAGCGTGTTTCTGGCAGCTTCAGGCAAAGTGACAGGATGAATCTCCAGTCCGAGAGTTGCAAATCCATATACGCTCTCGTAGTCTCCTACTACTGCAATTTTATACATATGTCTTTCTCACCCTCTCTCTTATTTCTTCTACCGGCAATTTACTTCTCTTTCCCATCAATATATTTCTAACGGATCTTATTTCTATTTCTCTGGCATATATATACGCGAAAATAGGACCGATTGAAAAAGAATTTCTCAGCTGCGGCTTAATTAAATCGATAATTCTGTCGTTACACCATCGCTCAAAAGCTGATAAGGATTTTTTCAAAGCCTCGGCTCCATCTGCATAATCTGTAGATTCAATATATTCTATGATGGCTTCCTCTCCTGTCAAAGCCGCCTTTATCAAAAGTTCCACGTTTATGGTCTCGCATTTCGCCATCGCCATTCGCATGAAATCCCCATTTTTTTTAGTTCTTTCAGCTCTGACTGCAATTTTTATGTCGGTAACCGCAACGGTCTCTTCTGCGTAATCCTTTATGACCTGGTGTTGCCCTCGATTTCCGGCTTCCATTATGGATTCCAGACAGGCTCTGTCCATCATCACATCCAGCATCTGCCCATCGCCGGTTTTAACAGCTACATCATAGGCTTCCTTCGATTTGTAGGCTAAAAAAGACGGTAATTTATACCAATTTTCTTTTCTGACTATATCCAAAAGTTCCTCATCAGTATAAAAAGAGTTGTCAATATAGACATCCTGTGCATCTCTGCCGGATACCACTCTTTTAATTGCCCCTTTTATGTTGTGATGCAAGTCCTGATAGGATAACACATCCAACGTCGACATATCCTTTACCAGTTCTCTGACTATTTTCCAAGTTTTATTGAGTTCATAAGCCAAAATAGTTTCGCCATCTTTTGCCTCTTCTCCATCTCCCCAGCCTCTTGATAACAGCCACTCAACGGCTTCATCCTCGTCCGGACACGACAACAATTGATTCAAATCGTCCTGATTCAGTAAATTGTTTTCAAGAGCTCTGATGCGTGCAACTGCGTATGTATAGTCTTGTTTCGACATCTTCTTCTCCTTTCGCAGCCATCTAAGAAAAGAGTATATTACGGATTAGATCCTGCAATTCATCTTTCTTAGAATCCATTAAAGCCTTAAATGTACAATTTTCTTCTATACCGCCATATGTCAGTATAAAACCTCTATCAATTTCCTTCGGCTCTCCCGCAAGGGTCAAGTTTCCACCTTTTGCCTTTGCTATTTCCGATATTTTCGCCGCTGTTTCATCATCAATCAGATTTAAGTCATTTCTATTAAAGTGGATTTTTCCTTCTTTTGGAAGTGCGAATTTCTCAACCATATCGAAAATCAGCTTCAGATATTCTTCCTTTTCCATATCCAAAAGTTCTCTATAAGACTCATCTACAATTTTTCCGATCATCTCCTGTTTCGCTTCCAACTTCGCTCGCCTATTTTTCTGATCTGTAGTCAACTGTGATAAATCTTCAATTCTCTTTATCGCAGCCTGTATCTCCTGCTGATTTTTCTTCCCTATCTCTGCGATTCTCTCCCTTGTTCGACCCTGGATTTTCTCTATCTCAATATGAGTTTGTTCTTGTATCTTCGACTGTTCGTTACGAGCCTCCTCGAGAATTTGATAAACGATTTTTTCTATTCCTCTCATATCAAGTCTCCTCTGCTCCTCATTCTGTTATTATCCATAATTCTATTAAACTACCGCATTAACTGCCAAGAACGAAATCAGAAGAGCCAAGATAGCATAAGTTTCTACCATGGCCGGAAAAAGCATGGCTTTTGCAAACTGCTCTGGTTTTCTCGCAACGATGCCAATTGCAGCTGCAGAAGTTTTTCCCTGATATATTCCGGAAATTAGCCCTACCAGACCTATTGGCAAACAAGCTGCCAATACTAACAGTCCTGTTGCAGGTGTTACATTTGCCGCACTTCCACCCAGCAATCCTATCTTGACTAAAGTGACAAAACCTATCATAAGTCCATACAGACCCTGTGTGCCAGGCAAAAGTTGCATGATAAGCACTTTCGCAAACTTACCCGGATCTTCTGTCACTACTCCGGACGCAGCCTGTCCCGCAATCCCTACTCCGATTGCTGAACCTGCTCCTGCCAATAACACTGCCAAAGCTGCACCTAAAAGTGCATATACGATTCCTATTCCCATTTTAACTCTCCTCTTCTATATCTACATACTTCGTTTCGGATCTGAAAGGGTGAAATTCTCTTCCTCCACCTTCATAAAACTTTCCGAAAAATTCAACATACTGTAAACGATTTGTGTGTACATATGCTCCTAATATATTGATGGACATATTGAATATATGGCCAAAAATAAACACTATGATAAATAATATTATACCTACAATACTGTTTCCACCCATACTGCCTATTTGATTTATAACAGATGCTATAACTCCGGTCGCAAGACCGAGTGCCAACAGTCTTGAATATGATAGTAAGTCGCTTAACCAACCCGTAAGATTATACAAGTCGTAAGCACCCAATGCCAATCTCAATCCGACTTTCTTGCTGTTGCGCCCTGCCATTACTAAGATTCCCAAAGCACCTCCTATTGCCAATATCTTGGAGATAACAGTCAACACGGGACCGAAATTTATTCTCAACTGAGATAGTGAATAGAACAGCTCCGTCGGTAACAACAGCATTATCAAACCTACCAGCAGTGAAAACCACAGCACTACATCGCAAAAGAAATTCAAATATTCCCGATCCCTTATGCACATATATCCCTTTACTGCCAATCCCACAAAAAGATGGATTATCCCAAATAACATACAGTATAGCAGCAATTTCATCGGATCGCTCAGAGGGGCAAACCACAAGGGCTTGACCATTACTGCATGCCCGAAGAAGGTTTTTGATACAGTTTCGACTGCATCGCCGAAGTATCCTCCGAACAATATTCCCCACATCAATGTGGAGATGCCGCAATACATAAACAATTTTATGGATTTTCTCATGGAAAGTTCCATCTTCTTATATTTTTTCAGAAGCACTGCACATGCTATGAACATTATCAGTCCGTACGCTGCATCTGAAAGCATCAGTCCAAATAGAAACACATAAAACCACGATACTATTTTCGACGGATCTATTTCTTTTTTATTAGGTAATCCGTAGGATTCCACAATGCCTTCCACCGACTGACCGATTCCGCTGTTTTGCATCAGAACAGGTGAATCTTCATCTTCTTTTACGTTCTCAAGTTCGCAATAGAGATTGAATTTTTTATTCAATTTTTCCACCAAACTTCCGGCGACTTTCTTCGGCACATATCCGCTTATGAAAAACGTACTCGCACTATCATTACTTTTCCCCATGCCTTCTTGCTTACTGGCCTCTATTCTGTAATAGTCCGACAGAATCTTCAAATCCTCCCTTTTTTCTGCAAGAGTATTAAATTCCGCTTTAAGCATCTCTATTTCTCTTTGCAATTTTTCGTTATCATCTTTCAATTTGTCCAGTTCTTCTCTCGGAACACCTTTAAATGCATTTGATATCCTTGCAAAGCCCAACGTGTGTAGTCCATTTTCCACGGCATTTTCATATTCCTTTAAGCATACTGCTACTATGCACGTTTGAAATTTGTCTTTATGCACTATACTGATTTCGACTTCCGATAAATCTACCAGATGAAGCCCTATACCGTCGTAAATTTCTTCCTGCGAATCCACTTTTACGATGGTTCCTATTAGAAATGAAGTCCTCTCCGTATGAGTGAACTCCATGGGTATATCCAAATCCAACCACGGTTCTAAAGATTGCATGCTAACCTGATTTCTGTCAATTTCAACTCTGTCTTCAATGATTTTTTTCATGTTGTCCATGGCTCTTTTAGCCATATCTGTCAACTCATCTTCTCTTTTAACTATAGACATCATACTGACTCTCTTTATGTCTTTTTTCCCTTCCAGTGAAGCCAGCATTCCCTTTTTTTCAGGCGCATACATTTCAATCGCTTCGATGGCATTCTCTATGTTATGAGCTTTTTTTTCAAAAGTTATTCGCTGATCATTTGTAGGAAAGTCCGATAAGTTTTTATTTTGAAATGCACTTTCATCTAATTCCATTGCTTTAAATTCGTTTATGGTTTCGATTATGCTTTCTCTATCTCTTTTCATACCACAGATATTTAAGCGTTTCATTGCCATTACCGACATATATTTCCTCCTTTCTACCGTAATCTACTTATAGATAGTATCGCTAAATTTCATCACATCTTTTGCAAATTCAGCCACTCAGTAAAAATTTTTCTTCACCTCTTCTATTGCTTCGTATTTTTTCTTCAAAGCGCTTTTCTTTATCTCTTCCACATCGTTTTGTATCGCTGTCTCCACAGCAGCTTCTCTTTCTTTTATTTCCAATTTCTTACGATAAACGTTGTCTTCCAATTGGCTTCTGCCGGTATTTATCGCGTCTAAAATTTCTTTTTCCGCATCTTTTTCAGCAAGTTCAACAGCATCAACGCTATTCTGTTTTGCTCTCGCAATGATTTCCGCTGCGTTTTCTTCTGCTTCGCTCACTGCTGAAATCATTTCATTTATCATAAACTCACCATCCTTTTACTGACTGTAAAACCACTTATACAGCTATAATATTAACACAAATCACTTTGTATTTCACTATTTGCTGTGTTATTTCTTACCCCAAAAACAATAAAACCAACATTAAATTCTAAAATTACAAAAAAAATCTGATATTTCATTCAACATTGTGTCGCATAATAAAAAATGAGATGGGTCCATACAAATTACTGCATGGCTCTATCTCATTGTATACACCTATTTATTGTTTATATGTAAAGGTTATGCATGAAAGCGTCACTGCTATCCGGAATATTACTATTGTCCATAAACCGTATCTCCTGTCCATAAACCATATCTCCCACATTTATCATGAAAACGCTATTTCATCTGAGATGGTTTATTATGACGAGCAATTCGATAACGGATATATGTACAAGGGTTATGTTGTGTGGCTTATACCTTCCCTTTCTCAGCAATCGCTCAAGAGACAGGAGGGTTGCAAATAAAATGATGACTTCCACTATTTGAATGATGTTATCGTACTGTGTTTTCCCATGTATTAAGCGAATCATCGCTGCTATAATAAATATTGCACCGATTATTATGGTGAATACTTCCTGCACAACTCGGTCCCTTGCAAATCTATGTTTTAACCGTTCCATTCTGGCCTCCTCTTTAGTCATTGATAACTTTGCCCACAGTATACTATGGCAGTATTTAGTTGTCAATAAAACAAGCTACCACGAATCCATCTTGATGTGAATAATCGATGAAGCTATAAAACCCCTGAAACTTTCCAGTCCAGGGGCATCTTTAAATATTTAACTTATATTAATTTTAGCAATTGTATAAATGCAACTACTCCGACGAGCTCCATCAAATGAATTACAGCTACGTGACAATATTTCTGCTTTCTCTTCTTGTACAGATAGGTCAAATATGTAGCTGATATTGCAAAAATTCCAAGATCTATCGTGTTGGCTATTTCTATGTATTTACTCCAATTGCCAGTCCAGCAGATATATAACGGCACCATCTGAAAAATAGCTCCTATACCTATCAACACCTTCTGCCAAACAGGCAATACTCCTTCTTCCTTTTCAAAATCAGTCATAATCATCCTCCCTTTAATAGAGTCCTACTCCTACGACGGTGTACGTTGAATAACAAGATTTCCATCTAAACTTTATAGATACTATATCCCATAGTTGTTTTTTTTCAATTATAAATTCTATTTTTGTAATTTTATTGTATTAAATATGAATTTTTGCTCACATTACATATATACTATCAAAATTTCATATCTATTACACATTACGGCCTAAACAACACGAATGGTAATTTTGCCAACATATGAAAAGAAAGATAGCTTTTACGCTATCTCTCTTTAAACCCGCCGATTTATCATTTCCATTGTGCTGTAAGTCTATGCTGAACATTACAGCTTTTCCACTGCTATTCCTGTACTGTGTCCGTTGATATCGATCTTTTTTTCAACTTCAGTAAATATGATATCATCGGCTAAAGTTTCCTGTCTTATGTATTCCATATGTTTTTTTACAGCTCCGGCAAGTTCAACATCGCATTCCAACTTTATGTTGATTCTATCCATCATCTCAAAATCATTTTGCTTTCTGAGCTGTTGAACCTTGGATACAACTTCTCTTGCAAGTCCCTCATCCAGAAGCTCCTGATTCAAGGTCGTATCCAAAATTGTAAACACGTTGTTTTCCATCGCCACTGCGAAACCCTCTTTAGCGGTGATTTTAACATCCACCATATCTTTTGTAACTTCGAAATTCTCGGAACCCAACGTCACTTTAAAAATGTCATGAGCCAAAAACTCCTCGTTATCCATCTTGGACAGATACTCGCTAAATGCCCCTATATTGCTTCCCATTACCGGTCCTGCAACTTTAAAATTGGGTTTTAATTGGAAGTTCATATATTTTTGCAAGTCGTGTTCAAATTGAACTTCCTTTATATTTAATTCCTCTTGCAACAGATTTTTTAAATCGCCTATCAAATCCTGATATTTCCCATCTACAAGAACGCTCTTCAATGGTTGCCTAACTTTGATTTTTTCCTTTTCTCTAACGCCTCTGCCCAAAGTTACCAATATTCTGATAAGTTCCATTCTGTTTTCGGTTTTTTCATCGATCAAAGTCTCGTCGCATACAGGGAAGTGAGCCAGATGAACAGATTCCTCACCTGTCAAGTTGACGTATAATTCATCTGATATAAACGGTGCAAACGGTGCCATGATCTTGCTGATTCCTACAAGCAAATCGTAAGTAGTCTTGTACACTGCTTTTTTATCTTCTGTGAGCTTTTCTCCCCAGAATCTTCTTCTCGCTCTTCTGATGTACCAGTTTGAAAAATCTTCCGTAACAAAATCTTGCATCGCTCTCACCGTCTTCATGTGATTGAATACCGACATTTGATCTTCAACTTCTTTTATTAGCTTATTGTATTTCGATATTATCCATCTATCCAATTCAGTTCTATTTTCCACCGGAATATGAAATTCTGCCGGATTTATATCATCTTGATTTGAGTATAAAACGAAAAAGTTATAGATGTTCTTCAACGTTCCAAAGAATTTCGAAACCGTTTCCACCAATCCGTCTTCATCAAACTTCGTAGGAGACCATGCCGGAGATGAATACAGCAAATACCACCTCGGTGCATCAGCTCCGTACTTATCGAAAAGTTGGAACGGATCCACCGTATTTCCCTTGGATTTGCTCATTTTTTTACCATTTTTATCCAATATTAAATCGTTTACCAAAACATTTTTGTATGGAGCCTTACCCTTGATAAAAGTTGATATCGCCATCAATGTATAGAACCATCCTCTGGTCTGATCGATTCCTTCACATATGAAATCTGCCGGGAACATCTGCTCATCGAAATGCTCTACATTTTCAAACGGCCAGTGCTGCTGTGCATATGGCATGGCACCGCTATCAAACCAACAGTCCATCACTTCTGAGATTCTACTCATTTCGCTTCCGCATTTTTCACATCGTATGTGAACATGATCAACGTGTGGTCGGTGCAATTCCACTTTCTCATCTATGCTTTCTACCGCTTTTTCGACCAGCTCAGTTCTTGAACCTACAAAGTCGACATGCCCGCACGAACATTTCCAAGCGGGTATCGGTGTCCCCCAGTATCTGTTTCTGGATATTGCCCAGTCTTTCACTTCCGCAAGCCAGTTTCCAAATCTTTTCTCGCCCACAAAGTCCGGATACCAGTTCACAGTTTTATTGTTTTCTACCAGCTGGGACTTCAACTTGCTCATCTCTATGTACCAGCTCGGCTTTGCATAATAGATTAGAGGTGTTCCACATCTCCAGCAATGAGGGTAATTATGCTCCATTTTTTCCTTGTGGAAAAGTTTGTTTTCCGCAGCTAAATACTTTATTATATCAACATCCAATCCGTCTTCCATGACAAATCGCCCTGCCCACGGAGTTTCTGCATATTTTCCATCTTCATCCACCGGATTTGGAACAGGTAACCCATATTTTTTGCCTATGTTATAGTCATCCTCACCGAAAGCAGGCGCACTGTGAACTATTCCTGTACCATCTGTCGTAGTTACATAATCCGCACATGTCACGAAGAACGCTCTTTTGTCCACAGCACAAAACGGCATGAGTTGTTCGTATTCCATGTACTCCATATCTGAACCTTTAAAGGTGTTCAAAATCTCGAATTTATTATCTCCTAAAACCTTTTCTGCCAATTCTCTAGCCACATAAAATACATTTCCCGCTTCATCTCCATCGAGAACCTTTGCTTTCACGTATTCAACTTCCGGATTTACAGTCAGGGATACGTTTGCAGCCAAGGTCCAAGGAGTTGTTGTCCAAGCCAAGAAGTATTCGTTTTCTTCATCTTTTTTCTTGAACTTGGCTATTAAAGTCAAGGTTTTGACTTCCTTATATCCCTGTGCCACTTCGTGAGAAGCCAAACCGGTTCCGCATCTCGGACAATACGGAAGTATCTTGTGTCCTTCGTATATCATATCAGCCTTGAAGAACTCTTTTAATATGTACCAACAAGACTCTATGTAGTCGTTATCCAAGGTTATATAAGGATTGTCCAAATCAACTAAATATCCCATTCTATGGGTCATTTCTCGCCATAGGCTCTCATAGGAGAAAACCGACTCTCTGCACTTTTCATTAAAAGCTTCTATTCCGTATTTTTCTATATCCTTTTTACCTGACATTCCAAGCTGCTTCTCAACTTCGATTTCTACCGGCAATCCGTGTGTATCCCATCCTGCTCGTCTCCTAACCTGAAATCCCTTCATAGTCTTATATCTGCACACGGAATCCTTTAATGTTCGTGCCATAACGTGATGAATTCCCGGCTTGCCGTTTGCAGTCGGCGGTCCTTCGAAAAATATGAACTGCTCTCCTCCTTCTCTCGTCGAAACGCACTTTTCCAATAGTTTTTCTTTCTTCCAGCGATCTGCTTGTTCCAGCTGTAATTGTGCTATTGCCTTATCCGATAAATTTTTGAACATACCTCACACTCCTATCACAAATTTATAAAACCTTTTTTACAAAATTTACTAAAAAAATCCCTAATCCGTTCGGATTAGGGACGATTTACTAAAAACCGCGGTACCACCCCGCTTGCAGCCGACTTTTGTCGACCACCTCTTTAACTATTTAATTTTAAGCTCCGGACTGATCTGTTACCTCGTTCACCAACTGCCTCTCACCTACGCAATCTCTCTGTAAGGATATTACCAAAGTAACCGGTTCCTTCATCGCTCATAAAACTTAAGAACAATTCTACATTTTAAGCTCCAAATTGTCAACTGTTTTTATATCTCTTTTACAAATAAAATCAATAATTATCTTTTGAACTCACAATTATCAGTCCATTTTTCGACAATTTCTCATCTTCTCGATTTTGTTCCATTTTTACATTCCATCTCTTAAATTTTCCACATAGCACTATAATTGTCACCATCTCAGGAAGTGCTTCGTCGTTTTCCCGTTATTCTCCTGATGAAGTCAAAATCCATCTCCATTATGAATATACTCATTATCAACATTGTCGCCCCCACATAGCCTTGCACTGACAATATTTCTCCTTTATGAAAATATGCCACTATGCCTGCTGCCACCGGTTCCAAAGTGAATATCATTCCCACTCTGCTGGCAGTCGTGTACTGCTGTGCAATAGTCTGCAATATGAATGCGGCGCCCGTACACACAATGGATAAAAATATGACAGACCACACTACGTTGTAACTCAGCGATATTGAAAATTCTCCCAAGCTCAGAGCAAACACCAGATTATAAATTCCTGCAACTCCCAATTGTAAAACGCCCAAATGAAACGCATCTACTTCCGATTTCGCCACCGCCGTCTCGGCCATATTCAAGTGAACTCCATAGATTATCGCCGTAGTTATACACAGTACATCTCCCCACGCTACGGATAAACTCCCTTTTAACATTAAAAGGGCCATTCCCACAGTGCTCACCACTATAGCGAATACAAATTTTTTATTCTGTTTCACCCCTTTGAACAAAAAAGCTATTAGAGGTGTTGTTACCACTGACATTGCACACAAAAATCCTGCATTGGACAAACTCGTATACTTTACACCATAAGTGGAAGTCAAGTATACCAAAAAAAGCGTAGTTCCTAACACTATGCTGTATCTCACTGTTTCTTTGCTGATTCCTTTCATTTTCTTAAATGCAAAAATCATTGCCACCATAAAAGCTCCTACAAATCTGAATGCATTTAAGGTTATCGGTGTCAATTCTGTCAATGCTATATCCATAGCCATAAACGAAAAACCCCAACTCACAGCCACGAACAAGATCATTAAATCGGCTATCTTTTGGGCATTTCTTCCTTTTTTCATCGTGTAAGAATCTCCTTTTTCACATTTCACATTCTCCCGTCATGGTAATTTACACTTTACACCACGGACTGCTGTGCGTATTTGCAGATCAACATATCGTTTGAGTATCAAGTATGTTCTACTTGCTTTATTACAATCAAATATATCGAACAAACGATATATATTATATCTCTCCTATGAGCAATTCCAAAGCGGTTCTGCTATCCAACAAACCTCTTTTTATTCTGATATCTGTTTCATATGCCAATATCAGCATCTTCTTCAAAGTTTCGCTATGATAGTTTCTCGTAACCCCTATACACTTTTTAATTCTGAATGGATGTAGTTTCGTCATCTTACGGATATCATCTTTTCCATGTCCCATCTCCATAAGCTCCTTTACTATCAGCATGACTTCCAACTGAGAAATTATCGCTCCTAGAATAGTATATTCGTTTTCTCCTGACAAAATGAGCTGATTTAACAAGTCTAAACTCATGTCTTTCCTTTTGTTGCTTATGGCGTCAATAACTTTAAAAATCCCATGTTCAATGTTATCTGACAGAGCACTTCTGACAGTTTCTACAGTTACTTCCCCATTTTCTCCCTTAATCTTTGTAAGGGCTATTATCTTTTTTATATCACCGACCAGATTATACAGATTATAATCTATATCATCGTTATAATAACCCGATTCAGCTATGATAGTTTTCAATATACTTCGATTACAATCTATGTCGCTTTCCCTAAATCTCTTCTCTATAAATTTCATCAGTTGGTGGTTCTCAAGTCGCGTAAACTCATAGCTTCTAGATTCATCGACTATTCGTTTATCAATTTCCTTCCCTGTAAATATCAGTACTGTATTCTCTCCTATTTTTGAAATGATATCTACAATATCGTCTCTGTACTTATTTGTGTAATTCCTTATAAGAACGACCTTTTTCTCTGAAAGCATGGGAAGAGTCTCGCAACTCTCTTCCAGCCGTTCGATTTCAATTTCCTTCTCATCAAATTCCACAAAGTCCATCATAGCAGTTGCTTTACTCACGAATTTTTTGACTATCATTTCTATTGCCCAATTTATTATAAACTCCTCTTCGCCATGTAAAACCAATGCTCCGTAAACATTGCAATTTCTCAAATCTTTTTGAAATTGTTGAAATGAATTAGTTTTCTGTGTGAACATGATGTATTTTCCTCTTTAAGTTCTCCAAGTTGTGCTGTAATAGCTCTTACAATTGCATTAAATTCATATAAAAACAAGGCTTTTTCAATTACAGATTTTTCACCTTAAAAATAAGTGAGCGTCAAACTCTGAAGTTCTCCGCTCTTTTTGATATACAATCATCACTTGTTTAATATTCTACCACAAATTTCAATTTTTTTAAACAAATGAAATAGGGGCTATACGCCCCCACAGTGATAAAATTTGGAAATATATGATTCATATTTTTAAATATGCGTCAAAGTAGCAATGGCAATTAAGGTTTCCCTTTTTTACTACTTTGTTTGTGATAATGTTAGTTTAACCTAACATGACATTTTTGTCAATACCTTTTTTGAAATTTTTTTATTTTTTTTATTTTTCACGACTATCTCTCCGTAAAGTACGCTTTTAATCTTTCCATCGCCTTTCTTTTATTCCTGCCTTTTAGTTCGTTTAAACTATCACTTTTTAAATTGTATTTTTTTGCAGTCACACCTTTAAATTCTCTGACGAAAATTTTCATATTTTCGTTTCTCTTAAAAAGATAACTTGCGTACACGGCTGCCGTTTCATTTCTACACAACAAAATAGTTTCATCTATTCTGCCCTTTTCATTTTTGAGCAAAAATGCATTTAAATGCTCCAATGTACTCTTATCCACATGTTCATTTTCACTTTTGATAATAAGACAGTTGTTATTACTTATCTCAGATGAAAGCAACCACTGCTCTCCTTTAAACACGCCCCCTACCTCTCCGTGACCCACCGGAATTCCTTTGTATATTAATGCAATAGCCATTGCAACAACAAATGTCTTCGCAATTCCATGAATTATCATTCTTGAAAAGACCTTCTGGAATTTTGCAATACGGTTATTACACATATACGCTTTATCCCTTCTTTCGTTTGAGATCTTTTCTATGCTTTCAACGGTATTATATAGTTTTGTTTCTGTTGAATTGTGTGCTACGAAAATTCCGGCACGTGATATTTTCCATAGAAATCCTTCGCTTGAAAAATAAAATAACATCGAGTAAAATGCCACCACCCACAATAAACTCGGGCTTCTAATCTCCGCAAGGAATTTTCCATTAGCGTAAATCCCCTGATTTACATCGGAAAACAGCATTACAAAATAATCTGTTGTACTTGTCCAAAAGTCACATAATCGATTCTTAATCGCCGATGAAATTTTAAATATTTTTCCAATACATATCATAACTTCGCTTTGCATTATCGCAAAACTTCCCACCCCTAATATACCCAAAACTAAAATAAAACTTCCTATAGCAGTTAAAAATATATTTGCCAAGTAACCGCTCACGGGAAAATAATTAAAATAGTATGCCGTTACAGGCATCATTAAGCTCTGCAATATCACAGATAACAGCAATCCTTTGATTAGAGTATTCACAACCGTTTTTCTCATGAAAATGTTCAACAGATTCATAATCTGGGAAATTATGAATACCGCTAAATATGAAAGTTGAAAGTCCGTGGCAAATATGCACATAGGACAGCAGTAAGTTTGAATTATTAAAGCTACCATCGCCATGGAAGTTAAATCACGACGCATCTTCAAATGTTCCTGTACTACTCCTACAAATATCATTATTCCACTTCTGGTTATGGAAAGCGTGAATCCGCACATTGCCATGTAGACAAACACTATCACCAAAATGAAAAAGGATTTTACTGCGGTTCTTTTCTTTCTGAACAGCAATTTTAGAATGGCGTACACAAAACCCAAATGCAACCCTGAAGTTGCCAATATAGGTGCCACTCCATTTTTTTGAAACTTCTCGTATTCCTCTTTTGTTAAGTTGCTTTTATCTCCAAATACTATGCTTTCAACGATTCCTATTCCTCCCAGATTATTACGCAAAAAGTCGGAAAATTCTCTTTTTATTCTTTCTCCTGTATTCATCAAGTAGTCGATAGTAACATTTTTCACTTTTTGTAGGATTCCATAGTTTCTCTTCTCAATTGAGATGTTCTCTATATCGACATTCCCTGCAACACCTCTGAATTTCAAATATTCATCATAGTGGAAAGTATTAGGCAGTCGATCCGTTTCCAGTTTCTTTTTTGCGATATCAATTCTCACTACATCTCCGATTTTTAATTCCATGTTGTCGAACTTACGATTTCCCATTTTTCTTATTTCTTTTTTTGCACTTCTCTGTGATGTTTTTAAATTGCATAAAATCAGCATTCCTCTTGCGACATTGCTCTCATATTCACTTTCGATATCACTTTTATTCTCTATTTTATTTCTCATTTTATCCGGATTATTGATTTTATCATTCTCTTTTTTATTCGCATTTTTTTCTTCTATCCTTTGTATGCTTCGATTAACTTTTATTAAATATTCCATTTCGTTTATTTTTCCTGTGAATTTATCTCTTTTCGATCTTTTATGCATTATCTCTCCTGTGATATGCACTTTATTATCCCAACTTTTATTGAAAGTCTCCATCTGTGATTCCATATCGAAAGTTTTGTATGCACCGACAAAAAATAATATGATACCAATTGCGGTAACCGTTCTTTTGTACCGCACGGTTATGCTGTTCTTCGATTTGAATATCACAAATATTGCGATTGCTCCCAAACCAACGAATATTAAATTAGGGAAATTCCTCAGATTTTCAATATATCTATCCAATGCTGTTCCGATATACGATAAAATTTTTATGCTGCTGCCGTCATTTTTTCCATGGGATACTTCCCACAAGCGTTTTGCCGTGAGAATTCCAAACAAATTCATAAATCCTATTTTAATAATCGGTCTTCTGCTATATCCACTCATTTCATTCTGCTTTGTCTCAATTCATCGGTAGTCCTCTTTTTCATCATCTTCAAATACGTACGCTCTTCCTATTTGTAAACACATGCAAATCTCCTCTTTTTTACTCAATTTTCATTCTTTATTCAATCTCAATCAGCTTCATTTTTTAGAAAAGATTATAGCATTATAATGAATTTTTAAAATAATTTCATCAAAATTTTAAAGGAAGATGTATAACCGTAATATAAAGATTAATTTTATGCATATGATGAATAAATTATACGTATATTGACGTATTTTTTTATAGCATTTATGGTATAATATAGACGTTGTTAAGAAAGGATTTTTATATGATTAAAAAAATATGCAAAATAGTGCTTGGAATCGGTTTTGCAACGTTTGTGTTTTTAGGGCTGTATTCCTTTACAGTAGTTGCTAACACACCGAAAATTCAACCGGAAAAAATATATGATTATCTGTCCGAGCGTTCTGTTTTACTGGATGATAAAGACCAGGTCATAGACAGCGTATCTTTAGAAGGTGGAAATAGGACCAATATCAAATACAAAGATATGCCAAAAAACCTGATTAATGCCGTTGTTTCCATTGAAGACAAAACTTTTTGGAAGCATCACGGATTCAACTTTTGGAGAATGCTGGGAGCAATAAAAAACAGCCTGTTCTCAGGTGGGGAAATAAGCGGAACCAGCACCATAACACAGCAGCTTGCGAGAAACGTGTACCTTTCCGAAACCAAAAGCGTTCGTTCTCTCAGCCGTAAGATTTCCGAAGCCTACTATACCATGGTCATAGAAGCCAATTTGAGTAAGGAAAAAATTATGGAAGCCTATTTAAATACTATTTATTTAGGCAATAACTCGTATGGAATACAGTCTGCAGCGAAATCGTATTTCAACAAAGATGCAAAAGATCTGGACTTAACGGAGTCAGCTGCATTAGCAGCTCTTCCCCAAGCCCCTAACAACTATGCTTTGGTGAAAAAAGTAAATTCTGCCGAGGGCAAAACAGGTAAAGACAGTAAAAACAAAATACTACATGAAAACTCCGACTTCATATACTATTATAACGGTGATGCTTCCAAGCATCGCAGAGATACAACTTTAAAATTAATGCTGTCCAATAACTACATAACTCGGGCACAATATGATAAAGCGATTAAAGAAAATCTCGCAGATAAAATGAATATAGCATCTACCGTAGCACCTGACAGCACTTCATACTTCACAGATTATTTGATTGAGCAAGTTGCGAAAGATCTGATGGAAAAGTACAAGTATTCCAGGGAAGAGGCCATTGAAAAAATATACACAGGCGGATATACCATCCATTCGACACTGAATCAAAAGGCTCAGAAGTCGATAAATGATGTATTTGCAAATCCGTCGAACTTCCCTAAACTGTCCGGGATCAGATACGATAAAAACAAGAATATTCTGAGCGAGAAAAATAAAGTCATCCTTTCTCCTCATTCGTCATATTTTGACAAAAACGACGTCTTTACTCTGCGTAAAGATGAGTATAGAAAATCCGACAATGGTGATCTGGTGCTGTTAAAAAATAAGCGATTGAAATTCATAACTACCAAAGTGAACGGTAAAACTGACTACAGCATCGACTTCAAGGATTTATATAAGATGAACAAAGGGATATTGTATAGTATAAAAGGTGGCACCATTCTGGTTCCACAACAATATAAATCTCTGGACAAAGATGGAAATTTGGTCATATCCAAATCCTTTTTCCAAGATAAATCACTGCACAACGGTAAAAGTCAGTTTTTCAGGGAAACCGGTGACGGTTATAAGGTCAGCAAGGAACATTATAAGCTGAATCCCACTATCAGACAACCTCAGGCCGCAATGGCAATCACAGACTACAAAAAGGGGCATCTGAAAGCCATGATAGGCGGTAGGGATACTTCCGGGAAAAAACTTTATAACAGAGCTATAAAACCCAGACAGCCCGGATCCTCGATTAAACCTCTTTCCATTTACTCTTCCGCACTTCAGCAGGGTTTTGAGTCTGCTTCCAAAGGAAATCCTATGAAGTTTAAAGAGTTTGATAAAAATCAAAAAACTGAAAACTACGGGGACTTTTGGACTGCGGCAAGCGGTATAAACGACGCACCTATCAAATACAACGGCAAAGATTGGCCAAAGAACTGGTATCCCGGATATAAGGGTCCCTTGACTATGAGAAAAGCTCTTGAGCAATCAGTCAATACCATTGCTGTTAGAATTTTTCAACAGATCGGTTCAAAATACGCCATTGAACAATTGAAAAAATTCGGTATAACTACTGTTGTGGAAGAAGGTTCTTCAAACGATAAGAACCCCGCCGCTCTAGCTCTCGGCGGAATGTCTAAAGGCATATCTCCCCTTGAAATGAGCGGTGCCTTTGGCACTTTTCCTAATGGAGGCAAGAGAAAGGATACCGTTTGTTACACAAAGGTGGTGAATAGAAAAGGCGAAACCATATTAGAGACGAATCCTAAAGAAACCACAGTGCTGGACAAGGGAGTTTCGTTCATTCTTCAGGATATGTTGGTATCCACAGTGAATAGCGGTATTGCAAAAAATGCTAAAGTCTCCGGTCAACCTACCGGTGGAAAAACAGGTACAACCTCTGACTCCATGGACATATGGTTCGCCGGATTTACTCCTCAATATTCAGCTGCTCTGTGGATAGGTTGCGATGTAAATATAACGATCAATGCAACATCGGATTTGGTCTCCAGCCTTTGGGCGAAAGTCATGAACAAAGCCACATCCGGAATGGGTGGCAGTTTGCTATCGAAACCTGACAATGTAACGTCCAAGGACGGCGAATATTTCATTAAGGGAACCGAAAACGGTGTCAAATTTAATCCTAAAAAAGAGAATACTGAGGAAAAGGCCGACGATGACGAAGAAAATGATAACAACGAAACTGAAAACAAGCCGGGTGCCGGAGCCGATAATCCTCAAAATAACAACGGAGCCGGTGGAAATCAGAACAATTGAAACAGATCTACTCCCTAATCAATATGAGTGTATGCGCTCGTATCGATATTTGATGTTGAAATATTGAAAAATGTGAGATGTTTTTTCTCAACCTCCAACTTCGCAATGAAAAGAGAGCATAACCTGAACATGTTATGCTCTCTTTTTGTTCTTCAATATGGAAATCATCTTGCGTAATTTTCACATTACCTCATTCAATACAAGTTTTCTGTGACTATTTTCATATCAGACTTTATCGGCACGTTTTTTCCCTCGACTTTCATAGTCGTTTCCCAACCTTTTCCCGTTATGGCTATCACTGTTTTTTCTCCTGTTTTTATAAAATTTTCTTCGCTTTCCTTCAATGTCTTTACGATTCCGAATTCTCTATCATGGAGAATTTCAGCCTTGCTTTCATCGTTTACATATTTTAAAATATCATTTGAAATTTCATCCGGATCTTCATAATTAGAATCTTCCGGTACAAGAATAATCCTATCTGCATACTCTGAAGCAACCTGAGCCAGCTCTTTTCTGCGGTTAAAAGCCTTTCCACCCGGACAACCGAAAACTGCGACAATGCGATAACCTTCATAGATTCTCTTTATCATATCGAAAAGATTTTCAAAGCTCATCTTATTGTGTGCATAATCTACGATGGCGACGATATTGCCGTTTTGAGCTGTCACGATGTTCATTCTGCCTTTTACCAGTATGTTGTCCAGTGTTTTAGCTGCATCTTCCACTTTTATCCCAAGTATTTTTGCAGCGAGAATTGCACTTACAGCATTTGATACGTTGAAATCTCCAATCATATTCAATGAAACTTCGTCATATGTTTTCCCATCTCTATTATCTACCAACGTAAATATGCTTTTGTTTTGCTTTACATCATACTTTATATCTTTCCCATACATATCTGCATTCTCATCCTTTATGCTATATGTGAAAATTTTTTCGGAAGAGATATTTTTTTCAGCGATATTCAATATTTCATCTATGTGATCACTGTCTTTATTTATAACCAAATTTTCGCATTGCGTCATCATAATCATTTTAGAATTAAAGTAGTCATCAAAGTTTTCGTGTTCCAATGGACTTATGTGATCGTATCCCATGTTTAAAAAAATTCCAACTTTAAATCTCATTCCATAGGTCCTGTGATATTTCAGTGCCTGTGAAGATACTTCCATAGAGCAGAAATCAATTTTATTTTCCACTTCTCTCCTCAAAATTCGCTGCAATTCCATCGCTTCCGGTGTCGTCAATCCGGCTTCCACATTATTTTTTCCATCGAAAACTTCTATGGAAGATATAACTCCGCTCAGCTTTCCCTTTGTGTCATCTATAATCTTCTTCAGCATATACGTCGCAGTAGACTTTCCCTTTGTTCCACCAAATGCAATCAAGGAAATTTCTTTCCAAGGTCTGTCAAAGAACAGATTTGCCAATATTCCCATAGAAAGTCTTACATCTTTTACCACAATAGTTATAATAGATTGCTCACAGCCCATATCTCGCATTTTTTCACACGTCAAATAGTCTGAGTAGTCGATTTCAGAAATATATGCAACAGAGCCGTTTTTTATGCTGTCCAGCAAATATTCTCTCTTAAAAGCATTTCCCTTACAGATGAATAATGAGTTTTTCTTAGCTTCCTTAGAATTGTAAGTTATATCTGAAATTTCTATATCTTCTGAGGTTTTCCTTTCGAAATTCTTAATCTCCTTTATCTGACTATTTTTCTCCAATTCATCTATTATTTCAAGTATTTTCATTTTTACACTCCATTTTTATTTTTGTAGTAGGTCCTAAAATTTCCTTTTTGTCTCAAATGATTTTTCATCATTCTCATCCATCTCTCAATGTTGAAATCACCTTTTTTGAAAATAGGATTCACAACTCTGCCCTCTGAAATCAAATCTTTAACCTTGGCTCTGTTTACATCCGATGTTATATTTTCCAGTGCAACATTCTTGGGCACCGTCATCCACAAAAATTCTTCTTCCGCTTCACCGTATGCAATTTCCTTGTTTTCTATGTAATCTTCGACTATGTATTTTGCTAAGTTAAACCCTGAAAAAGTCACATAGTAATTGCTTCTTCCCTGTCGAGTGTTTATTTCAAAAAATTTATATTTTCCATCTCTTCGATCAAATTTAATGTCGAAATTTGAAAATCCCACATAGCATAAATCCTCAAGAAGCTCCTTGACTCTCTTCATCAGCTCTCTGTTCGGCTCTGTAACTATTACAGCGTGATTTCCAATGCCTTTTGGCGTATGTTCCTCTAAAAACACGTGTCCGAGACACATCATCTTCACTTTTCCGTTTCGGTCTGAATACGATGTTAGTACCCTCATGTTTTCATCGTTTCCCGGAACAGTATCCTGTATTATCATCGTTGAATGGTATCCCGCATCATAGATTTTTTCCACTGTTTCAAAAAGTTCTTTCTCAGAGTCTATAAAGAATACTTTTTTCTGTTCTTCAAACGGGTACTCCCAGTACATTATGCTATCTGACGGTTTTAAGATTACCGGAAACTCAAACTCTACGTCCAGATTTCTTCCCATCTCTCTTTCATATATCAAAGTTTTTGGATAATCCACTCCGTGTTTTTCACAAAGTTTATAAAATTCTTCCTTTTTCTGCAACATATCCATCAATTCAAAATCAATGTATGGAGCAATTATATTTTTTTTCAATCGACTTTTATACCTACTGATCAAATTTACATATGAATCTCCACATCCGATTAAAATGATTTTCTCATCCTTGTGATCGTCTGCAA
Source organism: Eubacterium brachy ATCC 33089 (assembly GCA_000488855.1). Taxonomy (GTDB): domain Bacteria; phylum Bacillota; class Clostridia; order Peptostreptococcales; family Anaerovoracaceae; genus Gallibacter; species Gallibacter brachus. Next base: position 372,052 of record KI535284.1, read on the forward strand.
AATCATTTATTCTGCTCAGAAAATAATCGTCTCTATCTATGTTTTTATTAGCTTCATACACGGTTATTTTGCTTTTATAACTGGGACCGTTGGGAAATTTGCCGAATACGTACGATTTTACTTCATAGGCTTCATAAAATGCCCTTGCCATACTGTAAGTATTGATATCTCCTCCTAAAAGTACCGGTATAAATCCTCTGTTTTTAAATTCCATCTATATCACCTTTCCAATAATCATACATAAATTACAGTCCACTTTGTAAAACACTGCTCCTCATTCTCCGTAATTCGTCAACATCAACTTTTTTTGATAAATTCTAACGTCCATTTAAATCTATCTGTCGTTTCATCTTTAACATATCTGAAATACCCGCTGAATTTATTTCCCTTCTTGCTTGTTAAGCCGTGGAATCCGACCTTACCGTTTTGCAATAATAACTTTACCATTTCTCTGCTGACTTTTTTGCCGAAGCTCTGTATGTACTTATCCTCTTTCCATATGGTAAACTTACATCCGTTTCGCCAGTTGGAACAACTGAACGATTTTTCATTTTCCAGTACGGGATTCTTACAATTGGGACAAATTCCGACAACTCTCTTAGAATCTTCAACTTTTACGTCACATGCAAATACCACATCTCTCTTTATATTATCCACCGATTTTACAGTAAAATCCGTAATCAAATCTATGAATTCGCTTCTTGTGAATTTTTTCTTCTCTATATCGGATAAAGTTTTTTCCAATCTACCTGTATATTCCAAATCAAATAATTCTTTTACAGGAAATTTTTCCACCATCATTCTTCCGAGCTCTGTAGTTTTCAATTTTTTCTTATCTGCCACCACATATCCGACATCTTTTAATTTCTTGATGGTTTCGGCTCTCGTGGCAGGCGTTCCAATGCTGAAGCCGCTCAAAATTGACATCATCATCTCTTCACTTTCCTCTTCATCCTTATCGCCTATGCTTTTGCCACATGTCTCCATAACCCTCAAAAGAGTTTTTTCTGTATGATATTTAGGCGGTTTTCGTTTTACTTCTGCAACTTTTCCCGCACTCAAAATTGCTCGTTCTTTTTCCTCCACTATTGGTAACAACGTATCTTTTGATTGGATTTTCTCAACCTTTTTAAATCCTTCCTCCACTTGAATCTTACCTTTTGCAATGAAAATCCCTACTATTTCTACTCCTTCGACCTTTATCCACAGCTTTGTTTCTTCGCTGATACTCTGCTTCATAAACTGTGCTAAAAATCGATTCAAAACAGCAGTATACACGTGTTTTTCATCATCCGTCAGACCTTTTGCCTTTACATATGTGGGAATTATGGCACTGTGAGATTCCACCTTTCTGCTGTCGAATATCCTCTTGGTATCTTTAAAATTTATTTCATCTTTGAATTCTCTATCTTGCCTGTGTATTTCCAGAACTTTTTTCACTTTGTCCTTAACCGACTCATCTAAAACGTTGCTGGCAGTTCTGGGATATGTGATTAACTTTTTTTCATACAGCTCCTGTGCGACCTTCAATACCTTATCTGCTGTAAATCCCCTGTGTTTACTTGTAATATATCCCTGCAAATTGGATAAATTGAATAAAAGCGGAGGATTTTCCCTTTTCGTTTCAACTTCCTTTTTATAAATGACGGCATTTTCATTCAAAGACTTTTCCAGTATATCCTCCAGGTACTTTCTATCATCAAATTTTTCGCTGTATTTCTCCTCACCATTTTCCGCAGCATTAAGTGAATCGTCATTCTCCCTGTCTTTGCTGTTCCTTTTCATTTCATAATAGGTAGCATCAAACTTCTCACCTTCATCTGTGACAAACTGAACGTTTAGTTTATGGTATTTGCTCGATACAAACCTCTCTATTTCCTTGTCTCTATCGTATATTATCTTCAAAGTCGGCATGAGAACCCGACCTACGTTGAGCATATTCTTGTGCCCCGAATTATTGTATTTAACCGTGGCTACCGATGTCAGATTTATACCTATCAGCCAATCCGCAGTCTGTCTGCTAAACCCTGCATCGCTCAGAGATGAAAGCTGACAATTCTCCTTTAAATCTCTTAAACCTTTTTGAACCTCTTCCTTCGTCCATTCGTTCAATAAAATTCTTTTTATCGGCTTTTTTATAGATTTTCTCGATTCGATATGATTGAAAATCTCGTCAGCTATGATTTGTCCTTCTCTATCCCAGTCCGTAGCCGAAATAATTTCGTCCACATCATCTCTATCTATAAGTTTTCTGATAGTTTCCAGCTGATCTCTCGCTCCTTTATCTTCCGTGCCTTTTCTATCCTTCTTCACCTTGTATTTAAATCTCTGTGGAATAAAAGGGAATTTTTCCAATTTCCAACTTTTCATATTTACATCATAGTCTACAGCATCATAAAGTTGCAAAAGATGACCGAACACCCATGTAATGATGTAGTCATCTCCTTCCATATATCCCTTATTCTTTTTTTTAATACCGACTGCATCGGCAATATTTCTAGCTACTGAAGGTTTTTCAGCTATAATTACTTTCTTCATATCCTCTTTTCACGCGATAAATCCGAGCATGGATTATATTAAATCAGCTCCACCGCATCTTGTCTCTTCTCACATCACACCGATTTCGCAAATTACTCAGTTTTCTCATCATATGTTCTAAAGAATATCATTTTCAGCAATACCTCTCATTTTCCAACCATTATTTCATCTCTAAACAATTATATTAAAGATTTTAATGGAGTCACTGCTCATCACCCACATAGGAAACCAATTCTTTTGATGTGAGCCTTGTAGGCGGATTACCGATATGTTCAGGTCTACCTATGGCAATAAATGCCATTATTATCTCATTATCCGGAATTTCCACTAACTCTGCCGTCTTAAATTCATCAAAGTATCCTATAATTACACTTCCCACACCTTTCTCATGGGCTGCGAGACAAAATGTCTGAACGGCTATTCCCGCATCAAAGTTCTGCCATCTATCCTCTTTGGTAGTTGCAAATTCCCCATTTTTTTCAAATCCGCTAACTCCCACTATACTGTTTACTATAACTAATGCTTGAGCATTTTTCAACGTTTTCTCATTGTATTTAAAACCCATTACACACTCTTCTGCAATCTTGTCAATCAGTTTTCTATCATCGATTACAATGTATCTAGTAGTTTGACTATTCTTCCAAGACGGTGCAAAGGCCGCAGCATCCACTATTTCATCTATAATTTCTCTGGGAATTTTTTCTCCCGTAAATTTCCTTATGCTACGTCTCTCTTTTATACACTTTATAACATCCATAATGCTCTCCTCTTATAAATTGTCAAAAAACCGGTTTCTCAGTTATAAACTCTTCTTTCATTATACTATACTTCGATGTTTATGGCTATATCAAAAGCCCAATATCCCATTGATTATTTGATTTATCTCTCAGTTTTGTCTTCACATTTAATACTGAACAATTCAACTCTCTCATCTGCACCTGTATTTTTAATATTTTCTACCTTGCAGATTCTACAATTTACGTTCGGTTTTTTCCAGATTGAGCAAAAACTTTTTCCTATCCAAGCCTCCTTCATATCCTGTCAACTTTCCCCCTCCGCCTATTACTCTGTGACAGGGTAACAAAATAGCTATTTTATTCCTTTTCATGCTCTGTCCTACAGCTTGACTGCTCTTTTTATTTCCAACTTTTTCCGCAATTTCGCCATAAGTTCTCGTCTCACCATAAGGAATATTTTTCAACTCTTCATATGTGGACTTTCTAAACTCACTATTCTCATCTATACAAATTTCTACAGAAAACTCTTTGCGTTCCCCATGGAAGTACTCGCACAGCTCAAATGCCGCCTCTATAACCGTGCTGTGATCTGAATATTCTTCGTCTTTCGCTACAAATATCCTGAAATTGCAATGCACGCACAACTCTTGAAATCCCAAACTTTCAACATAATCTTTTTCTTTTTCCCAACTGTCTCTCAAATATGCGATTTCGGTTATCTCATTTCTATAACCTCGTATCCGCATATATCCAATCGGTGTTTCAATCACTGCCGTCTCAAAATTTACAACTTCTTTTCTATTCAACATACCAAACCTTCCGCTCTTTTTAATGTCAATTGCACAAAATGTATTCTACTAATTATATCAATTTTATCACACTTAGCCATATATATAAATTTTTTCTGTTTAAACCCTTTCATAAGTGATATACTATATATATTATGTATAAATTTTTTAAAGGAGAATTTTATGAGAATTTTAGAGTCAGCTGAAAACTATTTGGAAACGATATTTATGTTGAGACGTAAAAGCGACTTTGTCAGAGCCATCGATGTTGCAAATCACCTATCTTTCACAAAAGCAAGCGTAAGTATAGCTCTCAAGAATCTGCGCGAACACGGCTACATTTCCGTCGAGCCCAGCGGAAATATAGTTCTTCTTCCGAGCGGTCTTGAAATTGCTGAAAAGGTTTTCGAGCGCCATCAGTTTTTATCTGTCGCTTTAATGCTTCTGGGTGTTGATGAAGAAACAGCAACCGGAGATGCTTGTAGAATCGAGCACGTAATTAGTGAAGAAACATTCCAAGCCATAAAAAAACACGTGGGAAAAATGTATAAAGGCAAGCCCATCAAGGATATGTTTTGATGATTTTGACCTGCCTGAAGATATTACAAAACTAAAAAAACACCGGCCTCCATCCGTTAAATTTTCATGGTTTAACGTTTGGAGGTCGGTTCATATTTAAATTTGTACGTCTCTTTTTTTAATTATTTCCCCTCATCTTTTAATTCATTCCATTTTAAAATCGCATCTAAATCTCCTGCTTTCCTGGCTTTTAGGAAAATCTTTCCTTCTACTGCTGCCAAATAGTATTCCTGAGCCGTAGATTTTTTAGTCAAAACTTTAGTCTTCTTACTTTTTATATTCATCGAAACTATTTCATCGGAAATACCGTCATCATTTGACCTATAGTTTTCGTAATAAACGGTTTCTCCATCGTAGTTAAATGCATTTGACTTGGTCTTTGCGTTTTTGCCAACCTCTGCCAGGGTCTCTTTGAATTTTCCCCCTTTAGTGTATTTATGAACGCCGAATTTATCTTTCACCGTACCCATGACCAGTATTTCATCTGCCGTTACAATCGCCTTTCCATCCTTTGGCAAATCCATAATTTTTTTCTCCTTCTTGCCATCCAATGACAGTTCGATCAGAACTTTGTTCTTCTTCTCCATTTTTTCTACATACAGATGATCACCGAAACTTCCAATCAATTTTCCGCCTTTATATACAGTTCCCGATGCGGTATTTGCCAACTTCCTGCTGGTCACCTTCATTGACACTATGTTGTAGTTGTCAGGGGATTCCAAATTTTCATCTCCTTGACCCGTCAAAATAGATGCGAATATATTATCTTTATTCACAACTACTTTGTCAGTATAAATTTCCGCAATTCTCTCTACTTTGAAACCTTCTGAGTTTGCCTTGCATATAGTGCTTATGCTCTTATCATAAAAATACAACTTCTCACCTACCGCATTTAAGTTGCTGAAATCTCCTTTTAATATTCTTCTCGGTTTTTTATCCTTTTTATCCTTTTTGTAAATTCCATCAGCACCTATGAAATAAATATTTCCGCTTTGTGAAGTGACCTCACCCCTATTTAGAGCGTTACCCATCGATATCCCGATTTGATTAAAATTGCTACCACATCCTGTAAATACCAATATACTCAATAAAATCACAGCTAATATTTTCGTTTTTTTCATAATACTTCCCATTTTTATCATCTCCTTGCATTATAAATTATACACCTCTGCAAATTTATAAAACTCAAAAATTAAAATATACACAAAATCTTAATACATGCCCAAGACACCCATAATACCTCTTATGAGCGGTAACATTATCCTTCCTGTAAATCCTGTCACCACAAATATCATAAGAATCATAAATCCGTTATTGTAGACTGTCCAATACCAAGGCTGTCTCCTTAAGTCAAATAGCTCTGTAACGATTGAAAAGCCGTCCAACGGTGGTATGGGCAATAAATTGAATATCATCAACACGATGTTTATGTATACGATGTAATAAATTATCAGCATCAAAATATCCGCACCCTGAAAAGTATAAGGATTTATATTTACTGCTAAAATTTTATATATCATGGTGAAAACAACAGCTATGAACAGATTCATAGTTACACCTGCAAACGATACCAGCAACTCATCTCTTTTCCTATGTTTGAAGTTATAAGGATTTATTTCAACAGCTCTTCCCCACCCGAAACCTGCTAAAAATAAAGTTGCGAATCCAAAAGGATCTATATGTGCAATCGGATTGACTGTCACTCTTCCTTGAATTTTCGGTGTCATATCTCCCAATTTATACGCAACTACCGCATGGGCAAACTCGTGGAAGCTAAGTCCTATTACTATTCCGGGTAAAGCGATAATCTGTCTGAAAATCCAATCTTTTATACTTCCGTTAAATCCTCTCATAGCAATGAAAATCATTAAAATTATCATGGCAAGTGTCGTGGTATTGTAGTATCTTCTCATTTCTTTCTCCTTTAAATCAAAACTTGTTTTGACGTCCGTTTAAAAGACGTCCGGTTCCTGATATTATCTACAATATATCTGATAGTATCCTGGATACCGCCTCTTTAATCCTAATCCAAATACCTCTCTGCTCATATAACTCTTTTGTTAAAAGATGACTTTTCCTTATGTCATCTTCAAAAATTGCTTCTAATTTCTTCGTCTCATCTTCATCGTATATGAATGCGTTAGCCTCGAAATTCAACCTAAAACTTCTCCTGTCAAAGTTCGCCGATCCAACTGTGGAAACTTCGCCATCTACCATCATGGTCTTTGCATGTAAAAAACCGTCATCGTAAATGTACACTTTACCGCCGGCATCTATTATCTCGGAAACGTACGAATATGTAGCCCAATACACGAAGAGATGATCTTGTATAGATGGAATCATCACTCTCACATCTACTCCTGTTTGAATTGCCATTTTCAGAACTTCCAATATCGGTTCATCCGGAACGAAGTATGGGGTCTGTATATAAATGTTCTTTTTCGCTGTGGTAATCATTTTCAGAAAGCCTCTTTTGATCTCCTCGTTTACGGTATCCGGACCACTTGAAACGATTTGAATTCCCACATTTCCTTCATTGGTTTCCGGTGTGAAAAACACCTCTTCCACACTGACTTCCTCTTCGCTGGCACTTCTCCAATCTAACAGGAACCTTGTATTTAAGTCAAATACACTGTCACCCTTTATCCTCATGTGAGTATCTCTCCAATTTCCGAATTTCTTTTTTCTTCCTATGTATTCTCGTGCTATGTTATATCCGCCTATGTAGCCTATACAGTTGTCTATAATTACTAATTTTCTGTGATTTCTATAATTTATCTTCGTATTCAGTACCTTCCATTTTGTCGGAAAGAATTCCGCATACAATCCTCCCGCTTTTTGTAATTTTTCCACAAGGTGCTTATTTATATTCCAAGAACCCAAAGCATCTACCAAAAGTCGGACCTTGACACCCTCTTTCGCTTTTTCTATGAGTTTCCTAAGCAGAGCATCTCCCAAGATATCTCTTTTTATGATAAAATACTCTATGTTTATACATTCGGTTGCATTTTCTATATCGGTAAATAAGCTATTCATTTTATTATGACCGTCTGTGAAAATCTCAATTTCATTGTTCTGCGTATAAAACGACATACCGTGAACCTGATTTAGGAGAATTAAATTTTTCCACTTTTCACCCGCTTTGTTATCAAACTGAAATTCACCTAACGTTATCGCCTCACTCTGATTCCCTGAGGAAGTTTTCATAAGAGCTTCCTCATTGTCATACAGCTTGAAAATCTTCTGTCTGGCAATATTCTGTGCAAATGCCATATACAGCAGAATTCCAACTCCCGGCACTAAAAACAACACCATTATCCACGCCAAAGTGGATGCCGGATCTCGCCTTTCCAAAAATATTATTACCAATGCCAATAGTATGTTTATAACGAATAAGGTGCTTAACATATTTCCTCCAATAAATGAGATATTCAATTTGTTTAGCCACAATTATTTCAATTTATCTCTTTCCTTCCCTGCATCGCCTTTAGAAGAGTTATCTCATCGGTAAATTCCAAATCTCCACCTACCGGAATTCCATGAGCCAGCCTGGATACTTTTATGTTGAAGGGCTGAACCAATCTGGATATGAACATCGCTGTAGCTTCACCTTCCACGTTGGGATTTGTAGCCAAAATAATTTCCTTTACATCGTTTTCATGTATTCTATTTAAGAGAGATTTTAGATTTATGTCATCAGGTCCTGTTCCTGCAATCGGTGATATGACACCGTTCAGGACATGATAAACACCCCTGAATTCCTTGATTTTTTCCATGGACATTAAATCCTTCGGACTTTCAACAACGCATATGACATCCTGCTCTCTGCGACTGTCCAAACAGATATTGCATTTTTCTTTATCCGTCAAATTGCCACAAACACTGCATTCTCTTATATTATTTTTGGCATCTATAATTGCATTAGATAGTTTTTCAGCCTCCTCACTGCTTTTTTGCAGTATGTTAAATGCCAATCGCTGTGCCGTCTTATTCCCTATTCCCGGCAATTTTGCAAGTTCATTTATCAATTTTGTAAATTCTCTGGGATAATAATTCATCGATCTTCCTCTTTTTATTTTTCATTTTTCGATCTCGTATATGCCTCTTTCGGCTTTATAACAATCCCGGAGGCAATCCCAAACCACTGGTCAACTTACTCATCTCACTATTCGACAATTCTTCAGCTTGCCTTATCGCCTCATTAGTCGCTGTCATGATTAAATCCTGCAACATTTCTATATCGTCGGGATCCACTATCTCCCTTTCCAAAACTATCGCTTTTATCTGCTTATCTCCGGTGATTGTAACAGACACAGCCCCGCCTCCGGAAGTTGCAGTAATCTCCTTTTCATTTATCTCCGCCTGCATTTCTTCCATCTGTCTTTGCATCGCTTGAACCTGAGCCATCTGCTGTTTCATATTTCCCCCGGACATTCCCTGCTTTTTAGGCTTTTTCCCCGCTCTCATATTTCTTCCCATTTCTATTTCCTCCTGTGTTCATTATTCGTAAAATGCTCTCATTTTATAATTTTATATCAAATTGACACTATTGCTTTTAGTCTGTAATTCTTACGTCTATGCCGAGAAGTTCTCCGGCTTTTTTTGCAGTCTCCTCCACATCGACTCTTTTCTCTTGCTTTTCATCCAACAGTATCACTCTGAGGTTTTCTCCTGTTACTTCAAGGAGTATCTTTTGAAGCAAGTTTTTCTTCTCCTCTTCTTCCAAAAATTTTTTAACGGTATTATTTTGATATACGACATGTATCTCTCCGTTTTTCAGTTTTTTTGAATAAGTATACTTTAAAATCGCCATACTTGGGCTCTGCTCCTTGGCTATTTTAACCGTCTCATTCCAAATATAATCCACATCCGGCAACAAACCTTCCGCCTTTTCCTCCGAAGGACCTTTGACGCTTTCATTTTGCAATTTCATATTTTCATACTCATAAGAAAGAGTGCTTCTTCCATTATCATCACCACTATCTATCGACTCTCTTTTTGGGGAAGGTTCGCTCTTTATCGCTTCACTCTGTCTTGTATCTTTCAAAGGATTATCGATAACATCGCCGCCTAAAATTTTTTCGTTTTTCATTGCCGTGTTTTCTTTTTCACACTGACTATCCGCCGATATTTTGCGATGTATGTTTCCCGTGTGGCTTTCAGGGAACCTCTCTCCCGTCACCTTGCTGTGAACCCTTCCAAATTCAGCAGAAAGTTTTACACATGCAACTTCCAACAAAATCCTCGGTTGAGTCGTCGTCATCATATTTCTGCTGACCTTAGCCAACTCCAAGATGATTTCATCGATCTGTTCCAAGTCGATTTGATGGCTTTGTTCCTTGATTCTATCAGCGTTTTCTACAGACATGTTCAAAGTGTTCTCAGGATGCTTTACATACTTTGCCAGAAGTAAATTTCTATAGTGATTTATCATTCCCATGAGAATTTGTCTCGAATCCTTGCCTTCGTGCAAAGCGGTGTCTATCAACATCAAGATCTCTTCTATATCCCCTCGCATAATCCATTTTGTCAAATCGATATACCATTCTTCTCCTACTGCACCGATGGAATCCAAAACATCTTTTCTCGTGATTTTTCCGCTTCTTCCGGAAATGCACTGATCGAGCAACGTCAAGCCGTCTCTGACTGATCCGTCTGCATTTGCAGCAACCAGTTTAAGTGTTTCTTCGGAAATATCTATCTGTCTGTTTTCACAAATCTCTCTCATTCTTTCCACCAGATTCTCTTCCGAAACCCTTCTGAAATCCATTCTCAAACATCTCGACAGTATAGTTTGCGGAAGTTTTTGCGGCTCCGTAGTCGCTAAAATGAAAATCACATTCTCCGGTGGTTCTTCCAAAGTCTTTAAAAATGCGTTAAACGCTTCTCTTGAAAGCATGTGCACCTCATCTATTATGTACACTTTTTTCTTTCCCACCGCAGGTGGAAATATAACGCTTTCTCTCAGTTGTCTGATATCTCCGACACCGTTATTTGAGGCTGCATCTATTTCTATCAAGTCGATAAACGTTCCGTTTTTTATTGACATGCAATTTTCACACACTCCGCAAGGCTTGTCCTCCGAAATACAGTTTACCGCCTTTGCCAGCAATCTAGCCGTGGTGGTCTTTCCTGTTCCCCTCGTTCCACAGAACAAATATGCATGACTTACACTATCCGTATCCACTTGACTTTTTAAAATTTTAATTATGGTTTCCTGACCCAAAACTTCCTTAAAAGTTTCGGGTCTGTACTCTCTATATAAGACCTGTTGCATGTCTTTCTCCTCTAAATAAAAATTGCCTGTTGGCAACCCCACAAAATGAATTCAGGCTTTGCTGTGGCACATAAGGTGCTCTGCTTATTGCTGCTTCCTTCCGGACCTGACAAGGTTCACAGACTCTTATTGCACAGGACCCAAACTCTTTGTAGGGTTGCCAAAAGGCAATTTATAACGTGACTTATATTATAATTTATAAATTGCCGTTAAGTCAATAGTTTATATCTCTTTATGTATTACTTTATATATTTCATCTTTTTCAGGTGGCTCTATTTTCTCCAAATCTCCGTTTTCTCTCTCAATTTTCATACCTTGAGTTCCTTCTGTTATACTGCCGATCTCAGTGCATAAGATTCCTCTTGCTCTCAGTTTTTCGATTATTACATCCGCTTTTTCTCTCTTTGCTACAACCAGCATTGAACCGCTTGAAATGAGTCTAAGACAATCTATTTTGAATATTCGTGAAATTTTTTCGGTAATTTCCAAAACCGGAATGCTCTTCTCTTTCACAGTGCATCCGAGTCCGATCAGAGAACACGTTTCCCATACAGCTCCTAAGACACCGCCCTCGGTCACATCGTGCATTTTACAGAAACCCTCCCTGCCTATTATTATACCTTCTTCTACCACGCTTACTCTATCCAAGAGAAGTCGTCCTTGTCTGATTTCATCGTCGCTTAAAACTTCTCTGCATTTTCTCTCAAAATCTCCTATTATGATTCCTGTGCCTTCTATCCCTGCGTATTTTGTCATCAATATCACATCACCGACTTCCGGAATATCCTCACGATAAACTTCCGTTTTTCCTATAGCTGTAGATACTATTACAGGCTTGTTCACCGCCTTTGTAACTTCCGTATGTCCACCAATTATGTCAACTTTGAGTTTCTCAGCCGTTTCACCTGCCTGTCTCATTATGGTTTCAAGTTCTCCTTGACTCGTCCCGTAAGGAAGCATTATAGCCAACATAATACCTACAGGACGCACTCCGTTGCTCGAAATATCGTTGCAAGTTATATGTATTGCTATTCTGCCTATGTCTTTTACTGAAGCTGTTATAGGATCGGTGGACATAACTGCATGATTTCCCTCAGTGGATAAAACTGCACAATCTTCACCTATACCTGGTCTTACGATTACATCTTCGCTTTTATACTTTATGTTATCAAACACTATGCTCTGTAACAGGCCGCTTTCCACTTTGCCCAAATCAAGAATTTTATCTTTTTCAATATCGCTATAAATCGTATTATCCATAATGACCTCTTGCCCAAAATTTTGCGGTTATTTTATCATCCGTGCAAATTCATCTTCTGAAATTATAGGAATTCCCAGCTCTTTTGCCTTTTTATTCTTTGACGATGCGGAATCGATATCGTTGTTAATAAGAAAATCGGTATTGCTGCTTACACTCCCCGTCACCTTTCCTCCGTTGGCTTCAATTGCACTTTTCAACTCATTCCGATTTTTGTATATGTGAACGTTTCCAGTTATTACAAAAGTCTTTCCCCTTAAATCACCGTCTGTCGAACCTTGAGGTTCAACGTCGAATTCCACTATATCTAGAAGTTTTTCAACGCTTTTTTTATTTTCATCATCATGTAAAAAATCGACAAAAGCATTTGCCACCACTTCACCTATACCGTCAATTTGCATCAGTTCTTCTGCGGAAGCATTCTGAATTTTTTCCCAGTTATTATCAAAGTGTCTGGCTATCAATCTTCCGTTGGCAACTCCGATTCCACTGATTCCCAGCGCATAGATAAATTTTGCAACTGTAACTTTCTTAGATTTTTCCACAGCATTCACTAAATTATCAAAAGATTTTTCTCCAAATCCCTCCATGGAAGTTATTTCAGCTCTATAGTTCTTCAGATAAAATATGTCCGGTAGCGTTTTAATCAATCCCATTCCTATAAACTTTTCCAACGTGGCCTCGGACAAATTCTCGATATTCATAGCATCTCTGCTTACAAACAAGCTAAACGATTTTATTCTCTTTGCAGGGCATAACCTATTGCTGCAAAATAAAGTTTCCACGCCCAAATCCGACTTTAATTCAACTCCATAATCACATGCCGGACATGTTTCAGGCAAAACTACTTCTTCATCTGTTTTCGATAAATTTTCTTCTATCTGTGGTATTATCATATTTGCCTTGTAAACTTTTATCCTGTCTCCAACTTTTAGGTTTAGTTCCTTCAAAATGCTGACGTTGTGAACAGAAGCCCTGGATACGACGGTCCCCTCAAGTTCCACAGGATTAAATCTCGCAATAGGGTTTATCAGACCCGTCCTTGAAGGACTCCAGATGATCTCCTCCAGCACGGTTTCCATCATATCATCTTTCCATTTGAAAGCTATGGAATTTCTCGGGAATTTAGCAGTGCTGCCGAGAGAATCTCCGTAGGCTATATCATCGTAAATCAGTACCAATCCATCTGACGGAACATCGTATTCTGCAATTCTTTCACTGAAATCTTTCACTGTATCCTCTATGTTATCAGTTGTCACCTCTTTATACTCAACTACCTGAAATCCCATTTTTTCAAGCCATGATAGCTGGTTTTTCTTTGAATTTTTCCAAATCTCATCCAAGTTTACAAATTCTTCATCCAAAATTTTTTTATACTCCGCCTTTTCCAGTGAAAAACAGTCGAAGTTGACATTTCTGTGCGCCGTGATTTCACTATTTAGCTGTCTGACCGATCCGCTGCATAGATTTCTGGGATTCTTATATTTGGCATCGAATTCCGGAATTTTTTGATTGATCTTATCAAAGTCGGAATACTTTATAAAGGCTTCTCCTCTAATTACCAATTCTCCTTTAAACGGAATCCTCTTCGGTAAATTTTTAAAAGTTTTGGCATTGTTCGTTATCACTTCTCCTATTTCACCGTTTCCACGTGTTACAGCCTTTACGAGCTCTCCTCCCTCATAGGTTAATACCACAGTAAGTCCGTCTATTTTCCACGACAAAAGTCCCTTTTGATTTCCAAGCCACACCTTCAATTCCGCAATGCTCTTGGTCTTATCTAAGGACAGCATTCTCTTTTCATGAGCTTCTTTCGGCAACTGCTGTACAGTCTCATATCCCACTTTTACTGTAGGGCTGTCATTGAGAGTTATTCCCGTTTCATTTTCCAACTCTACAAGCTCGTCATACAGTCTGTCATATTCAAAATTCGACATTATCTCAATATCATTTTTATAGTATGCCTCTGATGCGGCATTCAATTTTTTCGTCAGTTCTTTAATTTTCTCAATTTTATTCATCGTCACTTACATCTTCTTTATAGGTGCTATTCCTACAGCCAGTTTCTTCACACCGTTTCCTACAAACTCTACCCTGATAATCTTAGGAGTAACCTCCAAAACTACTCCTTCTCCAAACTTACCGTGAATGACTCTATCTCCTACTTCAAAATGCTCATCATGCACAAGTTTTTTCTTCATTTCGCTTTTTGCTTTAATGTGATTTTGGAATTGGTAATCTCCAGATATCGGATCGTATCTGCCATCCAAGTACCTCGTTGATCCCGTTTTAGCCCCTACGCTTCCCGACTTATACACTCCGTCTCCTGCCAAAAGTTTCGGATTTATCTCTCTCATGAATTCCGATTCTCTGGTAGCATTTACTTTTCCGTATAAAAGTCTGCTCTCCGCACTGGTCATCCACAATCTCCTTTTAGCTCTGGTCATTCCCACATAGCAGAGACGTCTTTCTTCTTCCATCTGTGAAATGCTGTCTCTACTTCTCCAGCTCGGGAAGAGTCCATCTTCCATTCCGGGCATAAATACATATGGGAACTCTAACCCTTTGGCACTGTGCATAGTCATAAGCGTAACTGCATTGGCTTCGCTATCGTGATTGTCCACATCGGATAAAAGCGCTAACTTTTCCAGGAATTCATCGAGTTCCAATTTAGAATCCCTGTTTTCAAATTCGTAGATTACGGATTTGAATTCCATCAAATTTTCAATTCTACCATCGGCTTCTGCAGTTCTCTGGTCTTCCAATGCTTTTAAATATCCGGACTTTATGAGCAGCCCCTCATATATATCTGAAACTCTCAGGTTTTCCTTTTCTTCACTATATTCCCTTATGATTTCTAAAAATTCATTCATACCTCTCGATGCCTTACCGCTCAGCGTATCGGCTATCGCTTCACTTTCCACATACTGAAAAATGCTCTTCTCGCAGTAGTTTGCCACAGATTTAATCTTGTCCATCGTAGCTTTTCCTATGCCTCTCTTCGGAGAGTTTACCACTCTGTCAAAAGCTATATCATCCATGGGATTTGCCACGAGTCTCATATATGCTATCATATCTTTGATTTCCATTCTGTCGTAGTATCTCAGCCCGCCTATGACTCTATAAGGAATTCTCCTCTGTGCCAGTGAATCTTCAAAATTTCTGGATTGTGCATTGGTTCTGTACAAAATGGCAAAATCTCTATAATTTTCCCCTTGTTGCACCATGTATCCTATTTCCTGTGCGATATAACCTGCTTCTCTATAATCGGATTCCAATCTGTGATATTGAATTTTTTCACCTTGTGAAGCATCCGTCCACAATTTTTTTCTTTTTCTCTGTTTATTGTTTGAAATTACGCTATGAGCAGCCTCCAATATGTTTGCTGTAGAACGATAATTTTGCTCCAGCTTGACGACTTTAGCCTTTGGAAATTCCTTTTCAAAATTCAGAATATTCCTTATATCCGCTCCTCGCCATTGATATATGCATTGATCATCATCTCCCACTACACAGATGTTCCCATATTTCTTCGCCAGCAAACTGATCAACTTGTATTGCAATTGATTGGTGTCCTGATACTCATCGACCATTATGTATCTGAATCTCTCCTGATATTTTTCGAGCACATCGGGATTTTCCTTCAGCAATCTCACAGCATTCAATATCAGATCGTCAAAATCCATGGCGTTATTTCTGCTTAAAATTCTTTCATATCCCCTGTAAACTTTTGCAACTGTCTCATCTCTGAAATCTCCGGCGTTTTCCTCAAATTCACGAGGTCCTATTTCCTGTTCCTTCGCCTTGCTTATATTTGATAATATGCTGTTCGGTGTGAACTTCTTCTCGTCTATCTCATACTCTTTCAACAAATTTTTCACTATCGACTTCTGATCGACCGGATCGTACACCGCAAAAGAATTCGTGTATCCCAATCTATCTCCGTCCATTCTCAACATTCTAAGACATGCAGCATGAAATGTCATTATCCACATCCTGCTGTTGAATCCCAATATTTCCTCTACTCTTTCCTCCATTTCTCTCGCTGCCTTATTGGTGAATGTAACTGCTAAAATATTGTAAGGAGATACTCCTTTTTCATCGACCAGGTATGCTATTCTCCTGGTCATCGTGCTGGTTTTACCGCTTCCGGCACCTGCCAAAATAAGCAATGCTCCCTCGGTATACATTGCCGCTTCTCTTTGTTTATCATTCAAATTTTCTAAATATTTCATACGTACAATTCTAACATAATCTCAAAAAATTGTCTATTTCATACAAATATAAGATATTGTTTACATTGTGGGCTTTTCAGACATTTTATCTGTCAAAAATATTGTATTACCGTCATGATATACGACTTTGACTTACGAAAGGCATAGGTTATGCTTCAAAGAAACGGTATCATACTGATTTCACAGCGCCCACTCTATCTATCATCAACTGCTTTTTATTGCAATTTCATCGCTGATCCCTTATTTTTCATCTTTTGCAAATAAAAATTAAGTCTCTGTTTTATCTCATTTTTTAATTATAAAGTTATAATGTCAACCTATACAATATATACGGTTGACATTTTCTTTTTTTACCATTACAATGGTTCTAATTCAATCTGAAAATAATGAATTGGAATAGGAGGAATTCAAAATTATGAGCATTGTTCAGTCGCTGTACAACAAGGTGGTTAGAAATGAAGATATTACAAAAACGGAAGCACTCCGATTATATTCACAACCCCTTGCTGAGCTCTGTACAGCAGCAGATGAAATACGTAAACTTTTCTGCGAAGACAATTTTGATATTTGCACAATTTTCAGTGCTAAAAGCGGAAACTGCAGCGAGAACTGTAAATTCTGTGCTCAATCATCCCATAGCATCACATCTGTCAATACATATTCTCTACTTTCTGACGATGAAATCGTCAATCAAGCTAAAAAGAATTATGAAGATGGTGCTCCACGCTATTCCATAGTGACTTCCGGAAAATCCATATCCGATATTGAAGTAGATCAAATGTGTAACACCATTGAAAGAATACGCAAAGAAGTAGGTATATCCGTATGTGCATCTTTCGGTCTTTTAAGTGAACATCAATATCGTAAACTTAAAGATGCCGGTGTCTCAAGAGTTCATAACAATCTCGAAACATCGCCTCAATATTTTCCAAACATCTGTACAACCCACACTTTCCAGGATAAAATAAATGCGATAAAGGCTGCTCGCTCTGTCGGTCTGACTGTGTGTAGCGGTGGTATAATGGGGCTTGGAGAAACCGTGGAAGATAGAATTGATATGGCTTTGACTTTGCGTGAACTCAAAATAGAAAACATTCCTATCAACATACTAAATCCCGTTCCGGGAACTCCTTTTGAGAATAACAAAATACTTTCTGTGTGCGAAGTACGGCGCATAATCGCTACCTATCGATTTATGATTCCACGAGGAGAAATACGGCTGTCCGGTGGTAGAGGCAATATGCCCGATAGAGGAATATCCTGTTTCACTTCCGGTGCAAATGCTGCAATTTCAGGTCAGCTTCTCACAACTTCCGGAATTACATTAAAATCAGACCTTGAAGTTATAGAAAAACTCGGATATAAAATGACTTGTAGACAAAAAAATAAACTCTCATAATGGCTCAAAGCCTCATAGAGAGTGTTTGGAGTTCTGAAAAAGTTTTGCACATGATCTTAAAATTTATGACATCCTATATCATCATGTAAACCTCTTTTCTATATTTTACAGATAAATTTTATTTTTTTTATACGCTCCATACTTATATTCAAGTTCTTCTTTATGGTAAATAAAGCCTGCATCTACAAATGACTTGGCATTTTCCGGACATCTTTTAACGCAGGCGCAACATTTCATACATATTCCTGTAACATTGCTCACATCATCACGATCTATAGCTCCTGTCGGGCATATTTCGGCACATATCTTGCAATTCGTGCATTTTGATTCATCGGTTACAGGTTTTACTTTTCTGATATCTATGGACTCTCCATATCTGTCCCTTGGCATATAATGTTTTCTGTATGGCTTTCTCATGCCTCGAATCACAGTCTTCATCGGTAATTCTCCTTTTTGAATCTTCGCACATATTTTTTTTGAAAATTCCATTGCTGACTGTAAATCCGATTCATCGGGTCTTCCCTTGGCTAATATTTTTGAAAAGCTGTGCTCTCCCACAAACGCACCGCAACCGATTATGCGGACTCCCATTGAACTCATCAAATCTCGCAACTCCACCAATCCATCATCAAAATTTCTATTTCCATATAAAACTATTGCAACGCCGATGGAATTTTTTATTCTGAGCTGCTTTAGATATTTTACAAATAAATTAGGAACTCGTCCTGCTATCACAGGCATTCCGAATATGATTAAACTTTCATTCAAATCGTTTGATCTCTTCCTTATGCTGGGATTTGCAAAGTTATATGACTCGAAGGGCAATTTGAGAAATTCACCTGCTGTCTTGCCCATTTGCTCACATATCTTTTTAGTCGTTTCCGTGGCACTGAAATAGTAGGCACAAACTTTTTTTATCTTTATCCTTTTTCTACAGATCTCAGATGAAAATAAATGCCAACCTCTAAGAGTACGTCTATCATCTTCAGTATTTTTTACAGAGACCTTCTTCATATGTCATATCCTTTTATTTTTCTGTGATATTCCAACGCTTCTCTACAATTTTTATCTATTTCATTCTCCAAGTCGGCGAATGAATCAAATTTTCTCTCATCTCTGAGTTTTGTCACAAATTCAACTTTTATTTCCTTACCGTAAAGTTCCCTATCGAAATTGAAGATATGCGTTTCTATGTTTTTTACATATTCCCCTATTGTTGGTTTATTTCCAACGTTAGTAATGCTCGGATACGATATGTTATCGTATATGCAAACGGTTATATAAACTCCGTTTGGAGGAGAGACCATAGAGTCGTCTATATTCATATTCGATGTGGGAAATCCGAATTTTTTACCCAGCTTATTTCCCACTACAACTTCACCTTTTATCGCATACGGTCGACCCAAAAGCGCTTCACACCCTTCCATATCTCCCAATGCGATCTTTTCTCTAATCAATGTTGAGCTAACCACATTTCCATTTACTTTAAATGCTTCCGCCACATGCACTCCGAAGTTTTTTTTCATCCCTTCGGATATTAACAGCTGAACATTCCCCTCCGCTTTCCTTCCGAAATGATAATTAAATCCGCATAAAACCTCTCTCATGTTCATTTTTTGCACCAATATGTGATCTATGAAATCGACCGGCTCCATGTACATTATATCCTCGGTAAACGGAACGTTAAAAACATAGTCGATTCCAAGTTCTTCTATGATTTTCAGTTTATCTTCCATGTACAGTATCCCTTTTACATTTTTCTTACTCTCCATGAGATTTCGCGGATGATTTGAAAATGTAAATACTGCGCTCTTATAGCCTTCTCCTTTTGCGTCGTAAACCGCTTTTTTAATAATCGCCTGATGTCCCAGATGAATACCGTCAAAATTTCCTACGGCGACGGCTGTAGGTTCTATGTTGTTAATTTCTTCCATCGATTGAAAAATTTT
This sequence comes from Eubacterium brachy ATCC 33089, assembly GCA_000488855.1. GTDB lineage: Bacteria > Bacillota > Clostridia > Peptostreptococcales > Anaerovoracaceae > Gallibacter > Gallibacter brachus. The sequence goes on from KI535284.1 coordinate 391,812, forward strand.
CATATACCAATCCTTAATTTTAAACTCCTATTTCATATTGCTATGTTCTTCCATCTTCTGCAAGCCGACATCAAATACTTTATCCGGCATCAATATTCCCTTTTCCACTCTGCCTATTCCTAAAAACATATTTTCAAAATATACTCTGTAAAGATTCTGTGGAAGGATTTTATCTCCGATTTTCCCTTCAATTGTGTTATCAATTTTATTTTCAACTTCATCTTTCTCAATGAAGATACCTTCATCACCTGATTTTATCCGTTTGAGCAAATTTGTCTTTTTGCCGTTTACAAAATCTCGTGAAAATTTTAAATTTAAATTTATCCTATCGAAACCGTACAGAGGAAAATCCGTATCTATGAGGATTTTCATAATATCCCTTTGTTCCATTTCACGAAATTTCTCTATATTTATAGCTTGCTCTATTTTAAATCTTCCGCTGGCTGTTCTTCTCAGAAAGTTCATAGTCCCGACAGTTCCCAGCTCATCGCTGATATCCTCACAAAGAGTTCTTATATAGGTTCCTTTTGAGCACAGTACCTTGAGTTTCATACCGAATATCTTTTGTGGATTATCTTTCGAAAATTCCAAATCCGTCAGCTCTATATTTTTTATCCGCACTTTTCGTGATTTTATCTCGATTTCCTGTCCCGCTCTAGCGTACTCGTACAATTTCTTTCCATTGACTTTCAACGCTGAAAACTTCGGTGGAACCTGTTCGATTTCTCCCAAGAAAGATTTCAGCACATCTGCTGTTTCTCTCTGAGTTTTCTCGGGAAGTTCTTTTTTTTCTATCACATTTCCCCAAATGTCCGCCGTATCCGTTTTAATTCCAAACCGTATTCTGCACACATATTCTTTCCAGTCATGGTCAGTGTAGTCCATCAGCCTCGTAGCCGTCCCTATGCAAATTGGAAGAACTCCCGTTGCCATTGGATCCAAAGTTCCTGTATGGCCTACTCTTTTAACGCCTGTCTTTTTCCTTACCAAACTCACGCAATCGTGAGAAGTCCAATTTTTCGGCTTATCTATCAAGATAATTCCATGTTTTCCTTCAAATAGGGAAGTCTCCTTTTTCATTTCTCTATTGTATCCATCTGTATTCATATTAACACTTTCTCAATACCTAAATGACTTATCCGATCTCAGTACACCGCTCATTTCACATATTAGCTTTCCTGCAGTCTAAAACCGATTCCAGCTGCTTTCTAACAAATTCAACGGCTTCATTCATCGGCATATCGAGGGAAAAGCCTGCGGCTTTTCGGTGTCCACCGCCACCTGATCTTTGAGATATTTCCGCAACGTCCACGTCGTTTTTTGCTCTCAAGGATACCTTGATATCGCCTTCTTGCCGTTCTTTTAAAAATGCAGCAACTTCCACTCCGTCTATGGATCTCAGAGCGCTTACCACTCCTTCGCTGTCGTCAATTTGGGCATCTCTAAATTTCAGCATCTCCTGCGTAACGTACGAAATGCACCCTTTTCCTCTTGAGAACAACTCCAACCTGCCTATTATATCGCTTTGCAACAGCAATCTGCTGACAGGTGAAGTTTCGTAAATTTCGACGCTCACGTCATTGTAATTATCTCTTATATCATACAGCTTGGCAACTATTTCATGAGTCAATTTTCTGGTATTGCTGTACTGAAAATTTCCGGTATCGGTAGTAATTCCCGCAAAAATAGACTTTGCTATCTCTTCGGTAATCGCAATTCCATTCTCTACCAGTACTCCATATATTATCTCCGCCGTTGCAGCCGCTTCAGGATCTATATAATTGTAATCGCAAAACGGCTCAGTGGTTTTATGATGATCTATACACATAGTTATCTTACCGTTTTTAAACAGAGACTCTCTCTTTGGAAATCTGGTAAAATCTCCACAATCAACACAGATGGAAACATATCCGTTCTTTTTCTCATCGTCTAAATAGCTGTCTCTCCAATGGAAATTCTCTGATGATTGTTCAAATTCATCGAAAAATATCATCATAGGAAAATCGTCTTCTCTATCCCAATCTAAAAATTTCAGATTTCTTGCGACTTCATCCTCTACTGCAATATACGCCTTCTTATTCAAATTTCTGAGAGCTTTACACAATGCTGTTCCTGTTCCCAAAGTATCCGCATCTCCTGAAATATGTGTGAATATTATGAAGTTTTTCTCTTCTCTCAACACCTCTCCAAGCTCTGCAAACGTGTTATTCTTCATCTTTGTGTACCTGCTCTATCAACTCGTCTATACGTCTTCCATAGTCCAAAGACTTATCGTATTTGAACAAAAGCTCGGGAATATGTCGAATCTTTACATGTTTTCCTATTTCTCTTTTGATTATTCCCTTGGAATGTTCCATAGCTTCAATCACATCTTTCTTCGCCTTCTCAACATTCAAGTTGTCCATATCTCCCACGGGTAGATACGACATGTATATAGTGGCATAGCTTCCGTCCGCAGATACATCCACTCCGGTAACCCCAACCATTCCCGTCATCAACCTCGGGTCCTTCAACTGATGAATCAAAAGTTCGCTTGCAACCTTTCTAATTTCTTCTCCAAGCCTACCAGCTCTGTATCCTCTGCCCATAAGCTCTCCTTTCCAATCATTTCTGTATCATTCTCTCCCTTTCGCATTTCAATAAAAATCGATCATACACCTCTATATTACTTTTTCACCGAAAATGCATTTTTCAATCTAAAAAATACCGATAGTTGCAGTTGCATTATAACAAGCGTGGTGCAACATTCATACCACGCCGTTATCCGTTCACATTCTATTGTCTTTCAACTTCTTCCATTTGGAAGCATTCGATGACATCTCCCTCTTTGATATCATTATAATTTTCTATGCCTATACCGCATTCATATCCTTGCGTAACTTCTTTTGCATCGTCTTTGAATCTCTTTAGAGAAGATATTTTCCCCTCATGAATCACTATACCGTCCCTTACGATTCTCACTTCGGCATTTCTAATCACCTTACCGTCTGTTACATATGCTCCACCTATGGTTCCTACGCCGGGAACTCTAAAGGTTTCTCTGATTTCAACCTGACCGAGAACCACTTCCTTGAATTCAGGATCAAGCATACCTTTCATAGCATTTTCAACGTCATCTATGATATTATAAATCACTCTATAAGTTCTGATTTGAACCTTTTCTCTGTCTGCCATGCTCTGAACTCCCGTTGAAGGTCTTACGTTAAAACCTACGATTATAGCTCCTGCCGTACTTGCCAATGTGACGTCGGATTCCGTAATAGCTCCTACTCCTGAATGAACTATCCTAACTCTAACCTCATCGTTAGACAATTTCTCCAGCGAAGATACTACCGCACCTACAGAGCCTCTAACATCGCCTTTTACGATGAGATTAAGGTCTTTAACTTCTCCTGCCTTTATTTGACTGAACAACTCTTCCAGAGTTGAGCTTGAATTTCTTGCCAGAACTTCTTCTCTTAGTTTTTGCTTTCTCTTTTCAGCTATTTCTCTAGCCAATTTGTCGTCTTTTACCACATGAAAATCGTCTCCGGCTGCCGGTACTTCCGTCAAACCTAAAATCTCAACTGCTGTTGCCGGTCCCGCCTTTTTAATCGCAGCGCCCTTGTAGTCTGTCATAAGCCTGATTCTGCCGGCAGTATTTCCTGCTACCAAACTCTGACCTGACTTGATGGTTCCATTGGTAACCAGCAGTGTTGCCACCGGTCCCTTCGCCTTATCCAATCTCGCTTCTATTACCGTACCCAAACCCAATCTCTTCGGATTGGCTTTCAATTCCAGAACTTCCGCCTGCAATAATATCATTTCCAAAAGATTTTCTATTCCTTCGCCCGTTTTTGCCGATACCGGAACGCTTATAACATCACCGCCCCAATCTTCTACCAATATACCGTGTTCCGTTAAATCCTTTTTAACTGCATCAGGATTTGCACCCTGTTTATCCATCTTGTTAATTGCAACTATTATAGGTACCCCTGCTGCCTTGGCGTGACTTATGGATTCAATGGTTTGCGGTTTTACCGAATCATCTGCTGCAACTACCAGAATGGCTATATCTGTTATATTCGCCCCTCTTGCACGCATAGCTGTGAACGCTTCATGTCCCGGCGTATCCAAAAATACGATTTTATGACCTTTTAACCTGACTTCTGAAGCTCCGATATGCTGAGTTATTCCTCCTGACTCCTGAGCGGTAACATTAGTTGCTCTAATAGCATCTAACAAAGAAGTTTTACCGTGATCGACATGACCCATGACAGTAATAATAGGTGGCCTTCCTACTAAATCTTCCGGATTATCCTCAAAATCTTCAATACCTTCTTCATAGGAATCCTCTTCAACATTTCCTATGTGCACTGTTATTCCAAGTTCCTCACTCAAAATCAAAACGGTATCTTCGTCCAGATTAGCGTTGATATTGGTCACAATTCCCAATTTCATCAATGTCATTATTACGTTGGAAACGGAAACTCCCACTTGCTCACAATATCCCGCCACGGTTATTGGAACGTTGATAACTTTCGCTCCATCCGGAACTTCAACGATGGTTTCTTCTATTTCCACTTCCTTAACTTTTTGCTTTTGGTGTTTTTTCTTTATTTTCTTCTCAAGGGACTTTTCACCATAATGATTGGCATCCTGCCTGTTTCTGCTCTTGCCTCTTCCGCCGTCCATAGCTCTTCTGTCATCTCTGTCTCTGTCCCTATCCTTATCTTTTTTCTTGGATTTCCTCTTAGAATCCTTTCCTTCGCTCATAGGAGCAGCCACATCCATGGTATTTCTCTGGAAGTCCCTTTCTCTTCTGTCCGGTCTTCCTTGACCATCGCCACCTTTTCGGTCTCTGCCGGATCTATTTCCCGCATAGCCGTCCTTATTCTTTCCTCTGTTCCTATCTTTTTCTTTTCTGCTGTTATCTCTGGAATTCTTGTCAGACTTGTCTTTAATTTTCTTACTTGAATTGTTCTCTTTTTCAGCTTCTCTTTGAGCCTGTCGTCTCTCTTCTTCCTTCCTTATATCTTCTGCTTTTTTCACAATTTTAGGGCGTCTAATACCTGTCGAATCGCTATCATTCATCCGGGTTTTGACAACATCATCGCCTTTTTTCTTCTCTTTTATGTTGACATCCGTCAAAGGCTCACCCTTGTTCATGCCATCTCTTTTTTTCAGCTCTTTTTCCGACTCCATCTGTGTCTCATTGACCTTAGCATCCTTCTCTTCTTTTTCTTTTTTCGTTATAGGCTTTCCTATAGGTCGTTTTCTGCTTTCCACCTCAGCTTTTGTTATAGGTTTACCCAAAGGCGTCCTTTTTACCTGATTTACCACGTTGTTTTTCTCATTTCCCATTTTTTCCGTGCTGTCGCTACTGTTCGCAAAATCATTTTCTATCATTTGAGCATCTGCCTGAGATAGGGAACTGTTAGCGGCCTTTGCCACTATTCCCAATTCCTTAGCTTTGGAAACTACTTCTTTGCTGGTCCTTCCCAGTTTCTTTGCCAACTCACTCACTTTTATTGTCATTAGAAAACCTCCTTTTCTATTGACTTATCACTGTCAATTTCTTTCACTATAATATCTGCAAAATGTTCATCGATTACAGCAAATGCTATTTTGCCACATGTACCTGTCATCTTTGACAAAATATCACCCGTCCGGTATATTCTGTATCTCACTTCGTTTTTCTCAGCTTTACCAATTAGTTTCTTCATAGTATTATCACTTGTGTCGCCGGCGATTATCAGGAGCTTAACCTTGCCTTTCTCCATGTGTTTAATACATGTATCGGTTCCTGTTACCAAATTTTTCGACTTTCTGGCAAATCCCATATAACTTGCTAGCTTACTCATTTTTTTCTTTCCTTATTTTTTCTCTCAGCCAATTTTCTTCTTTTTCGGGAAGCTGTTTTCCATATGCTCTATAAAAACTTTTTCTTTTTACCGCTCTGTCAAGGCACTGTTCATTTTTGCAAAGATACACTCCTCTTCCCATAGCTTTGCCGTCTATATCTACTTTTATCTCATCGTTATGGCAACTTATTCTGAAAAGCTCTTCCTTATTTTTTGATATGTTACATCCCACACATTTCCTCATAGGATAGGGGGTTTTATTTCTCCTCGTCATGCTGTACTTCCACAATCTCTATCTCTTCATCATCTTCTTGCCGAGAATCGCCATCTTCTGAAATCTCATCGCTAATCTCTTTCGATGCTATGTCATCCTCCTGAACTTCATCTGCTTTCTGTTCCTCTGTCGTTACTTCGGCTTCCTGTGAATTATCAAATTCTTCTGACTCCGCATCCGACTCTTCAATTGCATCATCCGCCGTCATAGCACTGATACTTTTAATATCTATTTTCCAACCGCTTACTCTAGCTGCAAGTCTGACATTTTGACCCGATTTACCTATCGCCAATGATAATTGATCATCTTTTACTATCACCTTTGCAGATTTTTCTTCCTCATCTATTTCCACTCTGTCAACCTTTGCCGGACTGAGCACATTTCTGATCAGCTCTTCAGGATCATCGCTCCACAGTATGATGTCGATTTTCTCATTGTTTAATTCGTCTACCACGTTTTGAACTCTTATTCCTCTAGCACCTACGCAAGCTCCTAACGGATCGATTCCAGGTTCAATACTTCTCACAGCCATTTTCGTTCTGGAACCTGCTTCTCTGGAAATGCTGACGATTTCGACATCACCATCTTCAATTTCCGGAACTTCCAGCTCAAATAATCGTTTAACCAGTCCCGGGTGAGTTCTCGATAGAAATATCTGTGCTCCTTTAGTACTTTTCTTCACGTCCATTATGTAAACTTTGATTCTATCTCCGACATTGTAGCGCTCTCCTACGGTCTGTTCTTTAACGGGCAGTATCCCGTCTGCTTTACCGAGATTCACATGAAGAGTTCCTCTGCTCTCCCTCTGCACTGTTCCGTTCATGAGAGTTCCGACACTATCGATATATTCGTTGAATATCATCTCTCTCTCAGTCTCTTTTATTTTTTGCATTATGGTATTTTTCACGTTCTGTGCTGCAATTCTGCTGAATTCCTTCGGTGTGACCATAAATTCAACATCGTCTCCCACTTCGTATTCCTCATCGATTTCCTGTGCCTCTGCCAGTGACATTTCCGTATTTTCATCTTCGACTTCTTCCACAACCTTCAACGACAGATATATGCTTATATCCCCATTTTCCCTATCGATGTATGCTGTCACGTTTTGATTTGCTCCATATTCCTTCTTGTACGCGGCTACCAATGCGTTTTCAATTACTTTAAATAGAGTTTCTTTAGAAATTCCCCTCTCTCTTTCCAACGCTTCAATGGATTCAATAAACGCTTTATTCATTTCCGTTTCCTTTCATCATTTTAAATTATACTCGAATTTTATTTGCATAAAATATTCTACATAAAGAACATTAAATTCGCCTTTGCAATGTCGCTCTTTCTTACTGTATAAGTCTCTTTTTCAATTGTTTCTCCATCATCAGATATATGAAACAGCTCGACTTCATCTTCGGTTACTCCTTTAATAATTCCTGAAAGCTTTTTCTTTCCGTCCAATGCCTTATATAGTTTGATTTCTATCGGACTGCCTACGAATTTTTCAAAGTGTCTGTCGGTTATCAGCTCTCTTTCAAGTCCAGGCGAAGATACTTCCAAAAAATAATTTTGTTCCAACAGATCGATATCATCTAAAATTTCACTTAAATATCTACTGGTTTTTTCGCACTCTTCCAAGCTTACGCTTCCATGCTCTTTATCGATTTTATCTATGAATACCCTCAGAAACCAATCTCGTGATTCCTTGACAAATTCCACGTTCCAAAGCTCCATCTGATTTTCTTTTAAAAATATCTCAAGGCTTTCTTCAACTATATTTTTTACATTTTTTTTTGCCATTTCTTCTTTCTCCATAAAACTAAAGAGTGGACAAACTGCCCACTCCTGTTTACACATCAAGTATTTAACCGTCACTATTATACCACTATGCCACGGTGTTTTCAAGGGGTATTCACACAATTATTCCACTAAGTCATAAAATTCTCTCTGTAAAGAAACGATATCTTTTTATTAAACCATCATACATCGGCACCATTTCATAATGATTATGGTATAGACTAATTTCTCTTCCAATTCAATGCATAGCGTTATGTTGCCTTCACTACATACCACCACGCACATTCATATTGAGACGATTCTAGATTGACTTAATTCATGATTATGCATTCTTGAGGTGTCTCCACGCTGCTAAATATAACGTGTTATACCTGTTATTTAACAAAAATGCAGACAATTTTTAATGTCTGCATTTGATACTGTTACAATCTACGGCTTAATTTTTTCTCTGTCATTTTTAATTATCATGTAACTTTCCTTCTTCATTTAATGATCTGCTGCTGTCGTTATTTTAGGTAGCTTTATTTCCGGAACTTCATTGATATCAGAATACTTTGTTGTGAATTCGAAATCGATAGGCACTGAATTACCATTCCGAGAAATTGTAATTTTAGCCTTTATTTCACATTCTGTCGGTACAAATGACTTTTTATCAATTACGTATTTGATGTCAATTTTTTCAATTTTCATATTTTCAGTTACTTGTTTTGCACCCGGTTGACTTAACTCCATAATTTTTTTGAAAGGATTATGTACAGAATCATCATTTCCTGAGTAAGTAGCTTCATAGCTTGAATCTTTCTGTTCTACCTTCAAATTCTTTTTAACGGAAGTCAAAAGCTCTATGATGCTTTCAAAATTTGCAAGACTTTTTCTGTCTATGTACTTTTTGCTGAATTCCTTCTCAGCCTTATACCATTTATCTGTCTTTAGATTATGAACATACATATTATCTCCTGCAATATAAAACATACTCTCAGTTTTTTTACCGGATACATCCAACTTATTGCTCATTTTAACAACAAATGGATCCTTAGTCATCGATGTGTCCATATTTACATCTGTAGTTACACTTTTACCTGAAATGTCAATAATCGCTTTACTTTGAATTTTTCCATTTGCACTTTTTACTGATTTTGCAGCCTCTTCCGCCTTCTTAACGAGTTCTTCATTTTTTATTTTATCAGAAGTAGTCTTATTATTGTTATCCTTAGATGAACAACCTACCGCTACAATAGAAACCGAAAAAATAACTAAAGCTATTAAAATTTTTTGCACCTTTTTCACATTAAACCTCCTCAACAATTGTATAAGATTGTTCTTAATCTAACAACTTAAATCATGAAAAACAACCTTGAAATTTTATTTTTAATATACTGATATTGTAAGTTATTTTTTTTTTAAAGTAAATACGTCCTCGCTTTTATTCACATATCTAGTCTAAGATTAGTTGAAACTTGTTTTACCGAATAGCTTTCTATTTTTTATTTTTTGTCACATATGTATTATATACTAACATGTTCACATAATCATTCCACAAATTTCCACACCAAATTTTGATCTCATCCTAGATGATATCATTTTGTAAAAATATCACTCTGACATATAACCTTGTGCGTATCATGGAAGTTGATTCACTTTCATCTCACGATTAAAACATACATCGTTACGTTATCTTCGACACATACCACCAAAATTTCTTTTTGTACATTTTATGTTCAAATAATCTCATTATGCTCGCTGTGATATAAAATATCACTAGTCCTATAGCTCCACCTGCAAAATTACATATAACATCATCTATATCTATAGTTCTGAAAAAGCCGTTTCCTATGATATTGACCATGAGCTGACCTGTTTCTATAGCCAGTCCGAAACACAGACACAATATCATATTCTTCAGAATGCTCCTCTTTTTAATAAATGGAATCAGCATTCCGAAAGGAATTGCCATTATTATGTTAAGCAGCTGATCCCTTCTAAATGGTCCGTCGAAAATCTTTAAATTTATCATCGATTTATACGGGGATCTATCGAATTTGTCTAAAGTGAAATTGAACAGATTCTTTATGTCAAAGGTCTCCAGAGGTATTTTATCAAATGTTACTGATATAACACAAATTAAATATGCGAGCATCACAATCTGAAATATCCCTTTGCTCTTATTTGCATACCACTTTCTCGTAAATCCTAAAATTAAAAACGTGATTATTACGAATATATTTATCACAACAGACACTTCAATTCCGTATATATTCATATTATCTTCTCCTATTGACAATTCGATACTTATAATAAAAAAGCGAATACCCTGGTACTCGCTGTGTTTTTGTGGTTGCGGGGACAGGACTTGAACCTGCGACCTTCGGGTTATGAGCCCGACAAGCTACCAACTGCTCCACCCCGCGTCATCGTATTATTCAATTTATTTTAAACTGGTGCCGGAGACCGGGGTCGAACCGGTACGCCCAATTAAGAGCACAGGATTTTAAGTCCTGGGCGTCTGCCAATTCCGCCACTCCGGCAATTCAAAATAAAATTGGCTCCAAGGGTGGGGCTCGAACCCACAGCCTACCGGTTAACAGCCGGTTGCTCCACCTTTGAGCTACCTTGGAACGCCTTGCCTATTTAACAACACTAGTTATTATACGGTATAACCCACTAATTGTCAATACTTATTTCCCTAAAATTATCCACTATTATGGTTTTTTTCTTCAGGTATTTTCGCTTATTTTCTTCGTCGTCCAAGGCTCCGTATACCCTTATTAACCCGTCAATCGCTCCTATATTTCCTGCGTTCAGCTTTAGGGAATTCTTATAGCTTTCCACAGCCTTTTCATATTCACCCAATTCTTCCTGTGCCATTCCTATATAAAAATGTAACGGCCACCAACTTTTATACTCCGAATTTACAAATCTGAGCAATATGTTATATCCTTCTCCATAGCTGCCTTTTATGATCAAGTTGCAACCTTTTTCTATAACCCTCGGTTCTTGAATTTGTCTGAGCCTTTCTGAAATATCGATTATAGCATCTTGATTATCGCCTATCTCCAAGTATTTTTCCCATGAAATGCCCGCCTTTTCATACAAACCCATATTTAAGTATGCATATCCCAAAAAGTAGTATCCGTCTTGAAAATCCGGATATGCCAACGTCAATTCTTCAAACGCCTCTATGGATTCCGCCTTGAACATTCCAATTTCTTCTTCATCATCACTTTTCATGTAGATATCTCTGCACACTCTCGCATAGTTATACACAGCCTCTAAAGTATTAGGTATTATTCTCAATGCACTTCTGAAAAATATACATGATTTTTCCAATTCTCCGTCATTTGCCGCATTTACACCTGCTGTAACGAGATCTCCAACTAAATTTTTATCAAAGTACTCAGATATGAACTTTACATATTTATCCGAATATTTAAAGTCTGAATTGCATCCTACCACAAAAACCATATTTTCAGCAATTTTAGTTATGGAAATCTTCCCGTTATCCTTTGAAAAATCTTCTAAATTTTCCGGTCTGATGGGAATTTTAAGATCCTCGTCAGTCGAAAATCCCATTTTCATGGTAAAATCTTTAGATAATCCGACATACAAGTACGTACTCATGTACTTGTCGAAATATTTATTCAACCGGTTTCCCTTTTCTATTGTATAAGGAATTCTGGCATCGTTATCTTTCACTCTGCTTAAAGTTTCCATATTCTTTTCACTTCTTCTTTCCACGTTTTATTTTTCAGCTATCTATAAAGCTCTAAATCTCTCATCTTTCAATAGATTTAAATTCTCTGATGCCTTTTTTAGCTGTTTCAAAAATTTTCCCTTGTCTTTCGGCAAATCGCCTCTCAACGTTACGTAATTTGAAGCATGATTGCTCCTAAAAACACATGGCTTATCTTCAGGCACATTTATGTTCTCCATCATCAAGAGGGATTCAAGAACCACTTCTTCCGGTGATAAAAGCTGAAAACTGCCGTCCAACACATCCTTATACATCGGTGCCGATTCTTCTAAAAGCAAAGTCAATACACCGACATACGATGCACCCATTTCACTTATCATCGTTCCCGTTTCAACGGCGTGTTCTTTCCAATGTTTTTTCCCTCCTAAACCCGAGATAAATGTTACCGAAGCCTTTATTCCGGATTTTTCAATTTTTTTGACAGCTTCGATGATTTCCTGTCTCGTCGCACCCTTTTCGATATTTTTCAACACTTCATCCGAGCCCGATTCAGCTCCTATGTATATAAATTCGACACCTTTTTTCTTCAGTTCCAAAAGTTCTTCATCTCTTTTATTCAAAACATCCTTCGGCGATCCATACATGCTGACTCTGGACACTTCCGGCAAAATTTCAAAGACCTTTTCGATTATGTAAACCAATTTATCATTAGGCAGACATAATGCATCTCCATCGCATAAAAATACTCTGTCTATGTATTTAAAATACTCCCTTGCCATATGCAAATCTTCTATTACTTCCTCCACAGGTCTGATTCTAAAAGGTTTTTCTCTGTACATGCTACAAAATCTGCACCTGTTGTGAGCACAACCCAAAGTCACCTGTAAAAGATAACTTCGCGCCTCGCTTGGCGGTCTATAAATACTTCCTTTATACCTCATAATTTCCTACATCCTCTCAGGAGCTTTTATTCCAAGAAGAGCAAGTCCGTTTTTGATAGCATTCTTCGTTGCGATCACAAGAGTCAATCTGCTGACAGTCCCTGTTGCATCTCCCTGTAAAATTCTCTCCTCATTGTAAAATCTGTTAAAACCTTGTGCTATTTTCACTACATGCCTGGTTACTACAGAGGGCTCATATCTATCTGCAGCTTCTTTTATCACCTCCGGCATGTTATGAATCAATTTTGCGAGTTCATACATCGTGTCCGAAGTCAATTTTTCGTAGTCGATATTGTCCAGATTTTTCGCCTTAGAAACCATATCCTTACCGGCTTTTCTCAAAAGGCTGCAACTCCTGGCATGAGTGTATTGAACGTAAGGTCCCGTTTCTCCTTCAAAATTTAGCACCTTATCCCAATCAAATGTATAATCTTTAATTCTGTTGTGTGCCAACTCATTGAACACTACTGCACCGATTCCTACTTCCTCAGCTACCCTATCAATATTCTCAGACACCACACCCTTTTCCACTACAACTTCTCTGGTTTTTTCCACGGCCTTATTCAACACATCTTCCAAAAACACAACTCTGCCCTTTCTGGTAGATAGAGTTCCTTCTGCCAAGCTCACCATTCCGAATTGTACGTGTATGCAATTTTGAGCCCATTGATTTCCCATCAGTTCCATTACTTTAAATAACTGTTTAAAGTGAAGATCTTGCTGGGAAGCAACGACATAAAGGCATTTATAAAAATCGTACGTATCCTTCCTGTACAAAGCTGCTGCAATATCTCTCGTTATATATAGTGTTGATCCGTCGGATTTTTTCACCAGTGCCGGAGCCAATCCGAACTGATCCAAGTCGACTATTATGCTGTTCTGTGATTCTTTTAGAAGCCCTTTTTCTTCCAGTTGTGCAACGGCTGCCGGTATTTTATCCGAATAAAATGATTCCCCTGCATACGAGTCAAACTGAATATTCAACATTTTATACACTTTTTCAAATTCTTTCAGAGACTCTTCTTTAAACCACTTCCAAAGTGCCACTTCCTCAGCTTCTCCATTTTCCAATTTGACGAAAACCCTTCTCGCCTCCTCATCCAGTTCCGGATTCTTTCCAGCCTCCTCGTGAAACTTAGTATAGTAAGACAACAGCGTTTTTATAGGCTCTCTCTGCACGTCTTCCTTATTGCCCCACTTTCTATATGCGACTATCATCTTCCCGAACTGAGTTCCATAATCACCCAAATGATTTATTCTAACCACATCATACCCTAAATTTTTATATATCAAATACAGGGCATTTCCGATTACGGTAGATCTTATATGTCCTATGTGAAACGGTTTTGCAATATTAGGAGATGAATAATCCACCAGAACCTTTTTCCCTTCCCCTTCGTTGCTCTTCGTAAAGGAATCCCCTTTCAGCACGGCATCTTCTATTACGTCCTTTATGAAATCCGTTCTTTTAATCTTTATGTTCACATAAGCGTTCACATTTTCCACAGACTCAAACATGGGATTTTTTTGCAGTTTCTCAGCAATTTCAGCCGCTATTGCATCAGGGGCTTTTCTGAATTCCTTCGCCAACCTGAAACAGGGAAAGGCATAGTCTCCCATCTTTTCATCTGTTGGAACCTCTATTAAACTTGCTACATCGAGATTTTCAATTTCTCCAATTTCGTTTGATATGATCTCTCCTATTAAACTCCTGTAATTTTTCATTCAAATCTCCTCTATTTCCACATATCTCAAAATTTCAACGATATACTCAATTCAACTCGCTAATCGACTGTCCTTCGACGTCCTCACCTCAGGTTCAAATTTTCACTCCATCTTCACTGAGTCTCTGCTTCAGTTCATCTTCCGTTAGAACTTCCAGTTGGCAATTCGGTCCTAATTTTGTTACATTTCTCTGCAAATACTCTGTAAACACTCCATTTCCGCATATCAATCTCCCCGTAAATCCTCCGTCGTACACAGTTCCTTTTCCACACGAAGGGCTTTTGCTTTTCATAATAGCACATATCTTCCTCCTGACCGAGATGTCATTTGTATTCAATTGAGGTGCTGTTGATTCTTTCTCGTTATCCTCTATAAACCTTTTGACCTTTTCAAATGCCTTCTTTGCTCCCAACTGAAATTCTTCTGTAATATCGCATCCGTTCATGTTTATCACCCTACCGTCTTTTATTTCGCAGGGGATTCTCGGTGTAGATAACCCGCCCAGTTCTTCAGGACACAAAGGGATATATCTTTTTCCCCGTAAAAATTTTATTACGCTACCGTCTTCTGCATTTCCGCCATCGTATCTACAATTTCTACCTAACAGACAATAGCTCACCAAATATAGCACGTCTTTCATTATAACATATTACCTCAAGCTTTTGAGCTGTTTTTATTGTGCAACTTTCCGTGAAAACTGCCCCATCAGATTGCACTTCCTCTTATGTCCAATCGGATTCCACGCTGAGCTCCGCTTCCCACATGATGAACACCTTTTTCTACAATTCATATTCAAAGCATATCAAATTCTCCAATATTGCATTTTCAAAGAAGAATTTCTCTTTTCCCGCATATCTGAATCCCATTTTATCATACATTTTAGCCGCAGGTTCGTTGAATTCATAGGTGTCCAATCTCATGACTTTACATCCGATTTTTCTGCCGTATTCCAGTGCGAAATTTACGAATTTCTTGCCCAGTCCCAAGCCCTGACATTTGACATCCAAACACAGAGTGTGAATGACGATTACATCTTCCGGTCTATCAATTGAAAACTTCCAATCTATTTTTGAATATTCATCGGGCTGAATGTGATTCAAGATGTAACTCCCTATGACTTTTCCATCCAGCTCTCCAACGAACAGAGTATCGTTTTCCAGCCCGGCTAACGCATTTTTCTCCGTCGGATAAACTCCTTTTATCCAGTTCGTCACAGTACCGTGCTCAGCCTCATAGTCCAGAAATTCTTCATAAATCTCCTCTATTCTCTCAATATCTTCTCTCAAAGCCTTTCTTATAACAACTTCTTTCATCTTATCTTCCCATCTCATTGTTTCAATGTAACGATTGTGACTCCATGTCCTCCTTCGTTATACTCCCCATACCTGTAACTGTCAACCTGTTTATTCCCCTTCAGCATGTCATGAATCCCTTTCTTCAAAACACCCTCGCCTCTGCCATGTATGATAGTTATCTCTTTGAGTTTTGCCATGAATGCATCATCTATATACTTTTCAGCTATATTCAAAGCATCATGTAAATTTTCACCTCGAACGTTTACACTCCGAGAAATTCCCTGTGTCTTACCCTTATATAAACTGCCATAATTTGCCTTGGTCTTCGGTTTGATTTTCTTTCTTCCGTCGGCTATGATTTTAAGATCTTTCGCCTTGCACTTTATTTTCATCATTCCGACTTGTACCGGAATTTCTCCCTTGCCGTCCGGCAACCCTACTATCTCCCCATTCTGACCTAACTTCAACACCTTTACTCTATCTCCGATTTCTACGTCATCTATGGAAATCGGATTCTGATTTTCCTCGATGATAAACGTCTCTCTGTATCTGCCGGCTGCATCTTTGATCTTTCGTTTAGCATTTTCAAGACGTCTGTTTCTTTCTCCCAAACTTTCTACTTTTGCCAAATCTTTAATTTCATCTTGTGCTTTCTTCGCAACTTCCTTCGCCTCTCTGAGAATTTTTCTCGCTTCTTCCCTTGCTCCGGATAGCATTTTTTCTTCTTGTTTCTTGGCTTTTTCGAGTTTTTCTTCCATCTGCCTCTTCTGTCTGTGAATTTCTACGTTCAATGCAATAGCTTCATCTCTTTCCATTTCCGCCTGTTTTTTGTCGTTCTCAATAGCAGATATCACTTCCTCAAAGGCTATATCTCCCTTGTCCAGAAAACTTCTGGATTTCTCGATTATTTCTGAACTCAATCCAAGTTTTGAGGAAATTTCAAAGGCATTTGATTTTCCGGGCACACCGATTTCAAGCACGTAAGTCGGACTGAGCGTCGCCACATCAAATTCCATGGATGCATTCTCCACTCCGTCTTCTTTTAACGCATATTTCTTCAATTCCGTATAGTGGGTAGTCGCCAGTATTGTAGCACCTTTTACTCTCAGACTTTCCAAAATGGAAATCGCCAATGCCGCACCCTCGGCAGGATCTGTACCCGCACCCAATTCATCCAGCAAAACCAGCGTGTTTTCTCCAGCTTCCTCTACTATTTCCACGATATTCTTCATATGGGAAGAAAACGTAGACAAACTCTGCTCTATGCTTTGCTCGTCACCGATATCTGCAAAGATTTCTCTATACACGGGAATTTTGCTCTGAGACGTTGCCGGTATGTGCAATCCCGTCTGTGCCATCATAGACAACAATCCTGCTGTTTTCAAGGTGACGGTTTTCCCACCTGTGTTAGGTCCGGTTACAATTAGGGCATCGTATCCGTTTCCTACTTTTATATCTATCGGAACGACTTTTTTCTCATCTATCAAAGGATGTCTTGCCGATTTTAAATCCAATACGCGATTTTTACTCAGTTGAGGCCTTTCCGCATTTTGTTTCTGAGCCAACTTGCCCTTCGCCATAATGACATCCAGCTGTGCCAATATATCCTGATTGTTGATCAAACTCCTGCCCACTTCTCCAACTCTCTGCGACAGTTCCTTTATAATCTTCGCAATTTCAGCCTGTTCAGACAATTCGAGTTCTCTCAGCTCATTGTTCATGTTCACAATTATCTGAGGTTCTATGAATACCGTCGCTCCTGAGCCGCTCTGATCGTGAATAATCCCCGGTACCTTGCTCTTGTGCTCCTGCTTTACCGGGATTACATATCTACCGTCTCTAACTGTAACAATGGCATCCTGCAATACGCTTCTGTTATCGCTCCTTGTTATTATGTTGTGAATTCTCGCCTTGATGCTGTCATTTTGTCTGACGATGCTTCTCCTGATCCTCCTCAACTCGGCACTGGCATTATCGCTTATCTCCTCTTCGTTCTCAATGGATTTATCCAAGTCCTCTTCCAAATTTTTAAATGTTTCTATGACCTCTATTAAATCTGCAATTATCGGCAAATCCGGCACGTCATCGCCGATGTATTTTTTCACATCTCGAGATATCTTCATGTTGTATAGGACTTTAAGCAGTTCTGAGATTGCCAGAGTTCCACCTTTTTGTGCCATTGTAACATAATTTTTAACATCATAAAAATTCCCAAGGGGAAGAGGCCCTTTGAAAATGATTAACCTGGTTGCCTCACCGGTTTCATCTAAGGCATGCTCTATAATCCTCGGGTCTTTTAACGGTACCAGCTCCGATATTATTTCTCTTCCCACATCGGAATCGGCTTCGTTTTTCAAAAGCTCAATAATCTTGTAATACTCCAAAACTTTCAAAGTTTTTTTGTTCATTTATTTTCGCCTCTTAGTTTTTCAAGTTCGCTCTTAATTTTTATATTTTCCATCTGCAAATCAAAGAAATTGTTTTCCAGTTCTCTGTACTTATCTCTGGCTTCCTTTATTTTCTGCTCTGTTCCTCTTTCAATTTCCTGCCTCATGCTACCTTGACCTTGAAGAATCTTTTTAATTTCCTTTTCCTTGAGTTCCAACTTTGTTTCCAGATTGACTTTGTCTTCTTTTAAATCTCCAACTGTCTCCTGAAATTCTTGAAAACTCTTTTTCGTCTCCTCCCAGAGGTTCATATACCTTTGAGCATCTTCAAGTCTCTGTTCAGCCAGTTTAAGCGAATCCTTAGCATCTTTTTTCAGCTCAAAATACTCCTTTGCGACGTTTATAGCCGATAACACCGCTAAGGAAGTCGTAGGCAATTTACTTCCTACCATCTCGTCAATTTCTCTCATTCTCTGGTCAACCCAAGAAGCTATCTGCACTATTTTTTCAGGTGACTCATCTCCCGAAATAGTGTATTCCTGGCCAAAAATATTAACTGTTACTTTATTGCTCACAGTTTCCTCCTAAATATCTCTTAAAACCGCATTAACTTCTCTATTCAATATTTCCAAAATTTTATTATGAACTTTTGTAGTTTCCTCATCGGTAAGAGTCTTATCCTTATGTCTGTAAGTAATTGATAAAGCTACGCTCTTCTTACCCTCTTCCACCTGATTTCCTCTATATATATCAAAGATTTTCACCTCTTCTATGATTTCGTGGTCAAAGTTTTCGATTATATCCACCAGTCTGCCAACGGGTATTTCATCATCTACAATAACAGCTATATCCCTGACCATAGCAGGAAACTTAGGTAGAGCTTCATACGCTATCTTCTTATCGGCGATATCCACAATTAAATCGAATATCATCTCACATCCGTATGCTCTGGTTGCCATGCCGTATCTTTCCTGCACATCGGGATGGAATTCTCCCATTATACCCACTTCCACTTTGTCTTCATGTGCGACGGTTTTCAGAGTTTCCATAAGCTCTTTCATAATCCGAATTTCATCTCCATTCCTGCTGTCAAACCGATTCTCCATGTCTATTTGAGCTTTTATGGAATCCATCATCCTTTCTTTATTCTTTCTGTTCTTCTCCCCCATGTCTACTAAAATTCTGGCACATCTACCGGGATGATACAACTTGTATCCGCTCTCCGGAACTAATTCAACTTTTTCGAAACCGAAGCTGCCAAGCATCTCTTCCACAATTCCCTTCATCGTGAAGAAGTCTTCGTCTTTACCGTAAGCACCTATGGATAAATGAGTGCTTTCTGTCGGAAGTTCTTCTTCGTTTAACAAATTCTTTATGAAAGTAGTTCCAATTTCAAAGGCTCTCACTTCCGGAATATTTCTCGCAAAATTTCTCCCCAACACCTCCAACATGCCCGCTGTCAAAATGCTCCTCATCGCAGCGGTATCTTCACCCATCGGGTTAATCAATTCTACCAAATATCTTTCCCATGAATCTTCATCTATATTCATATTATTCAGAATTTTTTCGTTTGTAAAGGATGATGTCTGTATTTCATTAACTCCTATCCCACATAAAATATCTCTTGCCGCCTCTCTCATATCCCAATTTTTATTGGGTATTTCCGTGGTGACTTCTTTTGGGAAGCTCATAGGTATTTTATCATATCCGTAAATTCTCGCAATTTCCTCAACATAGTCCACCTCTATCTTCAAGTCTCCTCTAAACGTCGGCGGTGTAACTATCATATCATCTCCGCTACCTTCAACTTTAACTCCAAGGCGCTCCAGTATATCCACCATTTCCTCTCTGGATAGATCTGTTCCTATCACATTGTTGATTTTGCTCACTCTGACGGTAATTTGCTGTGACTGATAAGGATCGTCATAAACATCTGCAATTCCTTTAACTACCGTACCGCATCCCAGTTTTTCTATCAAGTGGCACGCCCTGTTGGATGCCTCTTCACACAGATTGGGATCAACACCTTTTTCATATCTTCCCGATGCTTCCGTTCTCAGACCTAATTTCTTTGAAGTCATCCTCACGCTATGACCGTCAAAGTTGGCAGATTCCAATACGATAGTGGCAGTATCGGCTGTTACTTCTGAGTTTAATCCACCCATTATACCTGCAATCGCCACGGGTTTTTCGCCATCGTTTATCATGAGCATGCCTGCAGTCAAAACTCTCTCGCTGCCATCCAAGGTCGTAAATTTTTCCCCTTCTGATGCCATATCGATTACTATTTTTCTATCCGACAGGTTTTCTATGTCAAAAGCGTGAAGCGGCTGTCCGTATTCCAACATTACAAAGTTGGTTATATCAACTATGTTGTTTATAGGTCTCATACCCGCTGCCATCAACCTTTTTTGTATCCACCAAGGAGATGGTTCTATTTTCACATCCTTTATAACTCTCGCTGTATATCTCCTGCACAACTTTGAATTTACTTCCACGGAAATGTAATCGCTGATATTCTCATCGTTTCCAATTACATGTGTGTTGGGCATTTTCACAGGCCTTTTAAACGTTACCGATGCCTCCTTCGCCATACCTATCATCGAAAGGCAATCCGCTCTGTTAGACGTTATCTCAAAATCGATTACGTAATCTTTCAGCTCAAGGGCATCTATGAAATCTAAACCTATTTTATCATCCCAATCTCCGGTTAATACCCATAGACCATTTTTGATTTCCATAGGAACCACTTTATCAGGAATCCCCAGTTCCTGTGCTCCACACATCATACCGAAAGATTCGATACCTCTCAGCTTCCCTTTTTTTATCTCTACACTCTTTCCGTTTTTATCCTCAATCGGCAATTTACTGCCGATTATCGCTACAGGCACATATGCTCCTTCCGTCACATTTGGAGCTCCCGTAACTATTTGAATGGGCTCTGATTCTCCCACTTCCACTTTACAAACTACCAATTTATCCGCATCAGGATGCTTTTCTATCTTTAAAACTTTACCGAGAATTACTTTTTCAACACCCGCGCCAATTTCTTCATAGGTGTCTAAATTAGACCCGGTCATTATCATCTTTGAACAAAATTCCTTGATATCTATATTATCTAAATTTATGTAATCTTTTAACCAATTTAACGATACTAACATATGGTCCTCCCTATTTGAATTGCTCAATAAATCTCATGTCGTTTTCGTACAGCAATCTGATATCATCAATTCCGTATTTCAACATCGCAATTCTCTCAACACCCATGCCTGCTGCAAACCCGGTATACTTTTCCGTATCTATTCCGCCTGACTGATGAACGTGCGGATGGGTTATACCGCATCCCAAAATTTCAATCCAACCGCTGCCTTTACACACATTGCAACCGCTGCCACCACATTTAAAACAAGAAACGTCCATCTCCGCACTCGGTTCAGTGAACGGAAAGTGGTGCGGTCTGAACTGAGTCTTAGTTTGAGGTCCAAACAGCCTCTTTGCCATGTAATCCAAAGTTCCCTTTAAATCTGCCATGGTTATTTCTTCTCCTACCACCATGAGTTCTATCTGATGGAAAGTATGGTTATGAGTGGCATCAGGCGTATCACACCTGAAAGTTCTTCCCGGTATGATTATTTTGTAGGGAGACCTCAATTCCTGCTCGGCTCTTATCTCTGCGGAAGATGTATGCGGTCTCAGCACTACATCTTCTTTTACGTAAAATGTATCCGTCATATCCCTCGCCGGATGAGTTTCAGGCGAATTAAGTCCGTCGAACGTATTGAACACCGTATCTATTTCGGGTCCTTCATAGACCGAATATCCTAAACTTTTGAAAATGTCTACAACTTCGTTTATAACCTGGGTAATCGGATGTTTCACCCCCATCTTCCTTCTTTTGCTCGGAGCTGTAACATCGATTTTTTCCGCCTCCAATTTTCTCTTTTTTTCAGCCTCCTTCAATGTTTTCATCTTTTCCGCAATCAGCTTCTCCACCTTGCTCCTCGCTGCATTTATAATCTGTCCTGCCTCTTTTTTAGCATCTGCGGGAAGTTTTCCAAGCTCCTTCATCATCGCTGTAATCTCCCCTTTTTTGCCCAAAAATCTGACTCTATTTTCATTTATTTCCGATACGCTGGCGCTTTTGTCAACAGCTTCCTTGGCGGTTTTTATAATCTCATTCAACTTCTTCTGCATTTAAATATGTTCCTTTCCAAATCTAACCTATGTGCAAAGCCAAATCGTATATCAATATTCCTGCTGCCACTGAGGCATTTAACGAATCTACTCCTTCTCTCATAGGAATTTTTGTGGTTATATCGGCTTTTTCCAAAAGGGTTTCGGAAACGCCGCTTCCTTCATTTCCTATTATAAGGGAAACGTTCTTCCCCCTCTTCCATTGTTTTCTGTCTTCAATCTTTCTGTAATTGCACTTGGGAGTTCCAACATCGGTTCCGACGATCAGATTTCCAATTTTTCTCGCAACTTCTATGGCATCTTCTTCGCTATCTACTGAAAGTATCGGTATTCTCATCAAAGAATTCGCTGCTGCTCTCACCACTTTCGGAGAGTAACAATCCACGGTTCCTTTAATCGCAACAATCCCTCCGTATCCGGCAGCATCTGCCGTTCTGAGAATGGTTCCCACGTTTCCCGGATCTTGCAATCTGTCCAAAATCACAATGTCTTTGCCCTTGATTTTTTCTTCAAATTCTTCTCTGTCGATATTTTCTTTGTAAACGACTGCCAGAATACCTTGATTCGTTTCAGTGTGGGTAAGCTCCTTAAAAAGCTTACCCTTGATAAATATCGGTGTCTCCCATTTGTGACTGATATTCAAATCCTTCTCCATACTGCATATCACCGTGTGGACCTTTTTCCTGTCAATGGCTTCTTTCACCATCTTCTCTCCTTCGACGACGTACAGTTTCAGCTTATCTCTGAATTTTTTGGAACTCAAACTCCTGCACATTTTATATAGTTTATTTTCCTTTGATTCTATTATCTTCTTTTTGCTTTCAATACCATACATAACTGTTCACGTCGTCTACACAAATATCGTTCAACCTGTCCATACACAAAAGCCGGACTCACATCCGGCCAACAATTAACTATATTTTCCCTTAGGTTTACACCTGCAATATGCTTTTCCTTAGCTCATTGAAACTGCCACATTATATAAAATACTTAAAGATACATTGCCCACTTCCCGATTTTCAGAAAGCTACATGTCACTCGTATTCCTTGCACGAAGAAATGTACGAGCTGTGAGTAATTATTTCAAAAATGAAGGCACATCAAAATCTGAGGCATCATCGCCATCTTCATCTATTATCTTTTTAATGGAACTGCTTTCTGAAGAGACTTCCTTCGCATCATCTGAATCTGTAACTTCAGCAATTTCTTCGTCAAAAGACAGCTCAGTTCTATCTGAGAAATTGCTGGGTCTGTTTTCAAATCCTGTAGCGATTACCGTTATTCTCATTTCATCTTTGAGATCTTCCTTGATAGATGTTCCGAAAATTATAATCGCATCTTGATCTGCCACATTCTGAATCAGAGTAGATGCTTCACTCACATCTAACATTCCCATATCTTGACCACCTGCGATGTTCAACAAAATAGCCTTGGCACCTGCGACTTGAGTTTCAAGCAATGGACTTTCAACGGCATTTTTAACCGCATCCTTGACTTTGTTTTCTCCCTTACCTTGTCCGATGCCCATGTGAGCGACTCCTCTGTCACGCATTATGGTCTGTACGTCAGCAAAGTCCGCATTTATCAAGCTGTTATCGCTTATCAATTCGGTTATGGACTGCACGCCGTGTTTTAAGATTTCATCTGCCATTCTCAACGCTTCCACCATGGTAGTGCTCGGTTCTGCTATGGTCAGCAGCTTGTCGTTAGGTACTATTACAATCGAATCCACAAACTGTTTCAGAAATTTAATTCCCATTTCTGCGTGTTCCGATCTTCTGCGTCCCTCAAATGAAAAAGGTCTTGTAACTACACCAACTGTTAAAATACCCATATCCTTAGCAATTTTTGCAACTATAGGTGCTGCACCGGTACCTGTACCACCGCCCATTCCGGCAGTTACGAATACCATATCAGCTCCCGACAGCAATTTAGATATATCTTCAACATTTTCCTCTGCCGACTTCTGTCCAACTTCCGGATTTCCGCCTGCACCAAGTCCCTTAGTTAATTTTTCTCCTATTTGCAGCTTGCTCTCAGCCCTACTCATATCCAGATCTTGCTTGTCTGTATTCAAGGCTATGAAGTTCACATTTCTCAACTCAGCTTCTATCATTCTATTAACAGCGTTACAACCGCCACCACCGACGCCCACAACGAGAATTTTGGCTTTTCCCTTGTTGTCTACTTCAAATTCTAAAAAAGATCCGCTCATTAAATTTTCCTCCATTTTATATGGTACTTAAAATATACGTAATTATAACATATTTCCGGTTAACATTGTAGTATTTAATATAAATTTTACTTAAAAGTTGGAGTGAAAGAAATTACTCCTTCCTTCGTCACATTCACAGTACCTCTCTTGATGTTTTTATTATACACATCGACCAACACGCTTTTTAAGTTTCCGTTCTTCAAGTTTTTCATGAATCGATCATAATTTCCTCTGACATATAATGTTCCGTAGACGTTGCACTCTATGTCTTCTTTCTCTATGGATATGCTGCTGAAAAACAGATCGCTCTTTTCCATTTCCTTGATGACATCAAGGCTTTTTCGAAACACTTCCTTGTCTTTAATCTCAACAATTTCGCCTTTATCCATGTTTTTAATTATGACATTTCTTATTTCGGTTACTCTAGGTCTCGTCTTACTCAATCTCAACACAGTACCGTCATCATCCAAAACCACATATTTCTCACCATATGGCAATACAGCTTTCTCGCGTCTTTCAGTGATTGTTATATTTACCTTAGACGGGAAAACTCTGTCTATGTCAATATCTTTATAGTATGGATTTTCCCTCATCTTCGCCTTTATCTGACTCTTGTTTATAAAGAAAATGCTTCCTCCCGTTTTCATTCCACTCTCTTTAAATACGGTTTCTTTCGATATCTGTTTATTTCCGCTAATCGTTATCTCTCTAATTTTGAAATAGGGTAACCTCATGACGTAAACTGCAACGCCTGCTATAATAGCGATGAAAATCGCAGCGACGAGAATTCTCTTCATCCTTTTTCTCTTACCGTTTTTTGCACTTCTCCCATGCCTGATTTCTTCGAAGTCTTCATCGATTCTATCTTCCGACATCTGCTGATCGACATTTGAGAAAACGGATATTACATCGAAATCATAAGTCTTTTCATCGTCGCTTTCTCTGCAGTTCTCCTCACCTGCAACCTGATACTCATCGAAACCGTCGTGCTTGTTGCCCTGATATTCACCCATTTCCGACGATCCGTCTCCATCTGTTACCGTAAACTGATCTACCTCATCGTCATCCATATCTCTCATACTGTCAAATTCAGCAGTTTTTCTCATTTCTTGAAATAATTTCTTTTTCTTCTTTCTGCCAAACATATCTGTTACCTATTTAAAATCACATAATATATTATATCTGACGCATCAAGAGGCGCACAAAGTCTCGCATTCTTTGCCATTTCATTCAACAGTTTTTCATCTTTTTCCAATCTCTTTATCTCATCTATCAATTTTTCTCCGCTCAAATCCTTTTCCTCAAGTAAAACGGCCCCTCCTTTACCAGCAACCGCTTGCGCGTTGAACATCTGGTGGTTGCCCGCCACATTTGGAGACGGAATCAATATTGAAGGGGTTCCGCATACTGCTATTTCAGACACAGTCAACGCTCCGCTTCGCGAGATTACCAAGTCAGCTGCTGCTATGTAATTTTGCATGTTATCTATGTATGGCATTATCTTTATGTTGTTCTGTACGTCGACTCCTATTTCCGCAAGCTCGTTTACTATAGGTTCATAATATCTTTTTCCCGTTCCGAAAAATACTTTGACATCATCTCTGCCGTTGTATTCTTCCACAACCGTCATCATAGCCTTGTTGAGTTTTGCGGCTCCTTGACTGCCACCAAATGACAGCACGACAAAATCATCCGGAGAAATTCCTAAAGTTTCTCTGGCAACATCTTTTCTCGCTTTGAAAAACTCATCTCTGACAGGATTTCCCGCTAGAATGTGCTTTTCTTTCTGTTTAAAAAACTTTCCTGCTTCCTCAAAGCCCAAAAAAACATTTTCCACAACTTTTTCAAGCATTTTATTCGTCATTCCCGGTATGGCATTTTGCTCGTGAATATAGCACTTAATCCCCATCTTTGAAGCCATTTTTATAACCGGTCCGCAGACGTAACCTCCTGTGCCTATGACTAAATCGGGCTTAAATTCTTCGATGATTTTTTTAGCTTCTTTTTTGCCCTTCATATAATCCTTGACGACTTTAAAATTCTTTATGGGATTGCTTCTGTTTATCCCGCTTACCGTGATGAATTTAATATCGTATCCGTGTTTAGGAACAATTTCCTTTTCCAATCCCCTCTTTGTTCCCACAAAGAGAATTTCTCCGTTGTTATTTCTCTCTTTAATTCTATCAGCTATGGCAATTGCAGGATAAATGTGTCCTCCTGTTCCGCCACCTGTCATAATGACTCTCATAAAATACCTCAATTCACATTATATAACTTGTAACTATTGTAAAATATTTTTCACATATATATCTGCACATATTTGATATCAACTGTCATCTCCTATATATTGCCGTTTTGCAATCGGTTTTTTCGAATGTCTTGCGATATTCAACAAGATACCGACCGCTGCACAGTACACCCACGTCGCATTTCCACCATAGCTGACAAACGGTAACGCCACACCTGTAGCGGGCATGGACGACGTAACTATGGCAATGTTCAACAACACTTGAATTCCTATCATCATAACTATTCCGGATGCCATTAACATTCCGAACCTGTCCTGAGCTCTCAAAGCTACTCTCAAGCCTCTCCATATTAAAATCGTAAACACTCCTACCATGGCAACAATGCCTACAAATCCCAGTTCTTCACCGATTATAGCCAGTATAAAATCCGTCTGCGGTTCGGGTAAGTACAGCGCCTTTTGTATGCTTCCTCCCGGACCCTTTCCCAGTATGCCTCCCGAGCCTAGAGCCAGCAGAGAAGCTACCACCTGTGTAGATTCACCTGTGGGATCTTTGAACGGATCAAGAAACGTCATAACTCTCGCAACTCTATACCCTCCGCTGAGAATTAACGCTGCAGCTCCCGTCGCACCTATGCCTATGGCACCGATGAAATAGATTTTGTTCAATCCCGCTATGAAGGTTATCGCACCGATTATAAAAACTATTGTCATGGCAGTCGACATGTTGGGTTGTTTCATTATCATCCACACATATATAGCTATGACTATCCCGATAGGCAACAACGATCTCTTCGGCGAATTCACATCCAATCCTTTTTTCGACAATATTGCTGAAACGAAAATTATTCCCGCAACTTTTGCGATTTCTCCCGGCATAATGGTTATTCCGAGATTTATCCATCTCCTAGCATTGTTTATGGTTATCCCAAACGGTGTAAACACCAATGCCAAAAGTCCTATGCTCACCAACATTATCAATTTCGAATATCTTTTATAAACTCTGTAATCCACATACGATACTCCTATCATAATCAGGGCTCCAACTGTAGACAATCCCGCATTTTTTATCAAAAATCCGTAGGGCGATCTACCTTTGGACAACTCCGAATAATAAGACGCACTGAAAACCATCAAAACACCCAGAACCAAAAGTATTACAGTCATAATCATTATTCCGAAATCCGTCCTCGGAACATTTATCGCCTTAACTGCACTCACACTTCTGGAAATCTTGGAAGCTATTCTGTGTTTTCTCCCCTTTATTTTATTTTTTCTCGAAATTTCCGTCACAGTACTATGCTCTTTCGGCTTAGCACTCCTTTTCCTGCTTTTTACTTTCTCAGTTCCCTTACGCAATTTTTAAAATCTTTCCCTCTTTCTTCAAAGCTGTTATACATATCCCAACTTGCACATGCAGGTGACAGAAGAACGGTATAACCGCTTTCTGCTATTCTGTATGCCTCTTTCACACACGTTTCCATATCCTTTAGTATCACGCTCGAATATCCTTTCTTTTCAACTTCCGCTTTTAATTTCGTAGCTGTTGCTCCCATTAGCAGGACGCTTTTTACTTTATCTCCAAAGCTTTCCACAAATGTATCGAACTTTGAATTCTTATCGTATCCTCCCGCGATTAAGATTATCGGCTCCTTTATGGCTTCTATGGCTTTTATAGCCGCATCCGGGTTGGTTCCCTTGGAGTCGTTTACAAATTTTATGCCGTCTATTTCATCTACCAGTTCCAACCTGTGCTCAACGCCGTCGAATTCTCTCAAAACATCGGCTATAATATCAGCTCCGATTCCTCCAAAATAGGCTATTGCCGTCGCGGCTAAAGCGTTTTCCAAATTGTGATTTCCAGGGATTTTAACTTCATCGATGTTACAAACCGTGATGGCATTTCCATCTTCGTCCTTTATCGTTATCTCTTCTCTTCCATCGTTGATTTTTACAAAAACGCCGAACTTTAAGTCGCCTTCTCTGCTAAAAGGAACCATAGTCGCTCTGGTCCTCTTCACAAGACCCAATGCATTTTTATCATCAAAGTTGACGACTATATAATCCTCATCTCCTTGATTCTTAGTGATCTTCGCCTTCGCTTCTCCATATCCACTCATGGTTTTATGCCTATCCATGTGGTCTTCTGTCAGGTTTAAAATAGCCGACACGTATGGTCTGAACTCATCTATGCTCTCCAGCTGAAAACTGCTGATCTCTGTAACGTAAATCGTGTTTTCATCTCCGCTCAACACTTCTTTGATAACAGGCGAACCGATGTTTCCAGCAACTCTGACATCTTCCTCAACTCTCTTAAATATTTCTCCGACTAAAGTAGTTGTCGTAGTTTTACCGTTGGTCCCGGTTATACCTATGAATTTACCGTTTGCCAGTCGATATGCCAGCTCCAGTTCTCCTATCACCGAAATGCCTTTATCATCTAATTTTTGAATAATCGAGTTATCCATGGGAACGCCCGGACTGACGACCGTCAAATCAAATTCTTCCAAATTCTGAATTTCTTCTCCGAAATATCCCTTCTCGTATTTTCCTTCAATCTGAATCTTTACATCTTCAGAGAGCTTATCAAACGTTTTTTCATCCTGTATAAATACTTTACTGCCCAATTGGTGAAGCACTTCCAGAGTTGCTACTCCCGATCTGCCCATCCCGACAACTAAAATATTTTTATCTTTGTACCAATTTCTATCTTTCATAATATCTCCTTAAATCTGGAACTACGCGAGGAATCTTCCTATCAATGCCGCTATGATAGTTATGAACCACAGCACGTATACAACATTTACTTCCTTCATCCCGCTTTCCTCAAAGTGATGATGCAAAGGTGCCATTTTAAACAATCTTTTTCCTCCTGTCAATTTGAAATAGCCCACTTGCAATACCACTGACAAAGTTTCCAGCACATATACTATACCGATTATAGGCAATAAAAATTCCATTTTTATCATAAATGCCGCTACTGTAATCCCACCGCCTATAGCAAGGGAACCTGTGTCTCCCATGAATATTTTAGCAGGATTTTTATTAAAAACCAAGAACCCTAAGCATGCTCCTGCTAAGGCCTTAAAAAAAACTTCACTCGATATATTATGCATATTCCCTGCAATATATCCCATATACATACAGACTATAAATGTGACCCCGCCGGCAAGACCGTCCAATCCATCCGTCAAATTCACTCCGTTAGTCATGGCGAGCATAGTGAATACTACAAAAGGAATATACAATACCCCAAAGTCAATGTATATCTTTGCAAAAGGTATGTACACGTCAGTACCGAGTCCGGAAAATTTTGCCATATATACTGCGAAACAAATTGCAAATAACAGCTGCAATCCAAATTTTTGATACGGTTTCAATCCTTCATTCTGTTTTTTTATCACTTTTAAATAATCGTCTAAAAATCCGATTATTCCAAATGCTACAAATCCGCTTATAGCAACCACCACGTTCAGCGTATTTCCTTGACTATAACCTCCCACAAAACTTGCTATAACAACAGCCAGTATGATTGCTATGCCTCCCATTGACGGAGTACCGCTCTTCTTTTGATGGGATTTAGGCCCTTCTTCTCTTATGTTTTGACCCAATTGTTTCCTTTGGATTATGGGTATAGCTTTTTTTGTAAATATAAACGCCAATAAAAATCCCAATACCACTGTCCATGAACCATTGCTTAACGCATACATATAACTATTCTCCTAACCACTCTTTAATATCCTTGACCAAAATGTCCAATGACATTCCTCTGGATGCTTTAAACAAGACAACATCTCCTGCTTTGAGCTCCCTTTTCAAAAATTCCGACAATTTTTTAATCGATTGAAAATTGTTGTCTTCGTCTATAAATTTACCTAACTCTCCTACAGAAAAGAGTTTATCTACTCTTTCTCTTGTGTATTCTCCAACTTCTCTGTGAAATTTTTCAGTTTCTTTTCCCAGCTCATACATATCTCCCAGTACCGCAATCCTTCGATTGTTACGATAGCTGTGCAAAACATCTACAGCTGCTTTCACGGAATCGGGACTAGCGTTATACGAATCATCAATTATCAGAATATCTTTCGACCGAGTCATCTCCAGCCTATTTCCCGTTATTTCAACCTTTGCAAGCCCTGATTTTATCAAATCTCTATCTATTCCAAGCATTTCCGCTACAGCTATTGCAAGCGCCGCATTTTCACCGTTATGTTTTCCCTTCAAAGGTATGCTGAATTTTTCCTGCTTAATTCCACCTTTATCTCTGAACCCCATTATCACTTCTATTCCGTAATCAGTCTCAGAAATACTTTCCAGCCTAAAGTTATCCCTGTTTTTATCGCCGATCAACGCTGTTAAAATCAGATTGCTGCGATATGCCGACGAATAAGACTTGAGGTCATCAGGAAAAAATTTTCCGTCATCAAGTGCTATGAGACAATCTCCTTCTCTCATGAAGGCAGTTATATCCATCTTTTCCAGGAATATCTCTTTTTGCGTTTTGAAATGTTCCATATGAGATAATCCTATATTGGTTATCACAGCTACGTTCGGTCTGACTATATCAGCGATTTCGAATATCTCCCCTCTGTGATCGGTGCCCATCTCAATGACCGCAACTCGAGTATCCTCTTCCAATTGGAAAACCGTCAACGGTACGCCCACATTTGAATTGTAATTTTTAGGATTTTTTATAGTCTTAAACTTCTCGCTGCATATGCTGTAAATCATATCTCTAGTGGTTGTCTTTCCAGTGCTTCCTGTCACCCCTACAACGACGGGCCTTATTTTTTCCACATAATCCTTTGCCATCAGTTGCAGTGCTTTTACGGTATTATCAACCTCTATTACTGTTGTCCTGTCTCCGAGCGAGTCTAAAAAAGAAATACCTCGATTTCTTACAAAATCCTTTTCGACAACAACTGCAACCGCGCCTTTTTCTACAGCGCTTTCAACGAAGTCATGTCCGTCGAACAAATCTCCCCTGATGGCAAAAAATATTCCTTCGCACTCTATCAGTCGTGAGTCTTGATACACCTGCGAAAAACTCGTTTCACCGCTTCCGCATATCACAGTTCCACCGATGGTATTCACAATTTCATTCACCGTAGTTCTAATCATTTTATCCCCTATAAAATTACTCTCTGTAGAGATATATTACTCCATTTTTATTAACTCTGCCTCCCGCTGACGGGTATTGCTCTCTGATTATGAAATCCTTCTCCTTGTCCAAAGCCGGAATTATCTTATACTTCAACCCTGCTTTGTCGATTTTCTTTTTGGCATTGCTGAGTTTTAAACCTTTTACATCCGGAACTTCAACAGTCTCATCGTCTTTATTCTTCTTCTCCTCTTCCGTGTAGTTAGGTTTTATATCTTTATATTTTAACACTTTCTCCAAAAGTTCGCTAGATGCCGGTGCCGCAATTTCTCCACCATGTGCGCCTGCCGCCGGACTGTCAATTATGTACAAAATTGTAAATCTCGGGTTTTCCATAGGCACCATTCCCACAAAAGACGCTATTACATCATCGGTATATCCTCCTTTTTCAGCCGGAACTTGAGATGTACCCGTTTTCCCACCTACTTTATATCCTGCGATTTTAGCTTTCTTTCCTGTGGAGTTATCCACTACGTACTGCATTATCGTACGCATTTCAGCTGCGGTTTCTTTGGATATCGCCTGTCTCACCACCACCGGTTTCGTTTCTCTTATGACATTTCCGGATTTATCTGTAACTTTTTTCAAAATATGAGGTTGCATCAGCTTTCCGTCGTTGCCCATGGCTGAAATAGCCGTTACAAGCTGAACCGGCGTCACAGCATTGGTTTGACCGAATCCCATTATGGCGAGATCTAAAGGTCTTGCATTTTTTTCCTTCAACAAAATCGGGTTGGCTTCTCCCGGGAAATCTATCCCTGTCTTTTCGGTCAATCCGAACAAATCCAAATATCTATAAAATTTTTCCTTTCCCAATCTCAACGCCAGCTGCATGAAAACAGGATTGCATGAATTTCCCACGCCTTGATACAAATTCTGTTTTCCGTGCGGTTTATCAAAGCTCCAGCACTTGACTTTAATTCCCGATACGGTGTGGTATCCCACGCACTTGAAAGTATCGTCTTTGTTTGTTATTCCCTCCTCCAGGCAAGCGGCGGCAGTTACTAATTTCGCTGTTGATCCGGGTTCATAGACATTGCTCAGCAACGGATTTCTCCATATTTCATTCAAGTACTTTATCTTTTCACCGTTGCTCATTTTGTTAAATTTCTTCTTCTCCTCACTATCTAAAGGCTCTTTTGAATTGTTCGGATCGAAGCTGGGATATGATGCCATGGATAAAATTTCTCCCGTCTTCGTATCCATAATTATACAGCTCGCCCTTTTGGCTTTGTTTTTTTCTTTCGCTTCTCTAACGCTCTGCTCCGTATATGTCTGAATTACTTGATCTATAGTTAGAGTAACATCGTTTCCGTCTTCAGGTCTATAGTATTTTTCTTCACCGGAAGCGAGCGGGTTTCCCTTCGCATCGGTGTTCTTAAGCCATCTTCCCTGCACTCCTGAAAGATAGTTATTGTATTCCAGCTCTACTCCCGAAAGTCCTGAATTACCTTCTCTTGTACTTCCGAGGGTATGCGATAGAAAATCTCCCATAGGATAGTACCTTCTAGCTTCATTTTCAACCGAAATACCCGGTATTCCCATTTTCTTAATCTCTTCGCCTTTTTCCTTTTTTAAATTTTGAGCTATCTTCACAATTTTCCGTTTATTTTCATTCAGCGTTTTTTTAATTTCATCAGGTTTTTTATCAATTAGCTTTGCCAGGGTATTCACATTGTCATCATAAAGCTCTTCTTTGGTTTTCTTCTTATCCTCAGCTTTTTCTTTTCTGGTCTTGGTTCCCCTTATCTTATCCATGCCGTCCTTGGATGCCCAAACCGTATAAGAATCCACGTTCACAGCTAACTCTTCCCCGTTTCTATCTAAAATTTTTCCACGATTCGGCTTTAACACTTGGTCCTTTTTCTGAATGTTCAGCACTCTTTTAGAGTACTCTTCTCCCTTTACTATTTGAACATATCCCAATCTAAGGAAGAGCAGTAACAACACCGCTCCGAATATGCCAAAGGCTATCACTATTCTCAATTGACTGATTTTTTGCTGTTCCGCCTGACCTCTCATACTCACTCCCACTTCAATTGTAAATCTATGCTAATCTCTCTATATTTGTTTTCGCAATTTATATAAAAAAAGTTGGACAGTATCAAATTTGATGTCCAACTTCGATATTCTATTTGAAAGCTTCCTGTTTCAACTTGTTTGCGAAGTCCGTTTCTTTGTTGTGCTTTCCTATTTTTACAAACTGCGAACTGGTTGGATAAATCATTCCCAATTTCTGCGAAGCCTCTTTCTCAATTTGACTTCTGCTACCGTGTTCCTGTATGGAGACTTTTAAATTCTGTATTTCGTTTCTCAGTTCTTTATTCTTCGCCTCAATGCTGTTGTTTCCGTAAGCGGTAGTTGCAACTACTGCAGTCAAAGCTATGACAATCAACAAAACCGCACCTATTGCCATTACCGTAGCAAAAGCCAGTTTTCTCTCCCCATTTGATAGAGTTTGTTGTTTGCTCTTGCTCTTCTTTTCCATTGTATACACCCTATGTTCTCTTTGAACCGGCTGTACATTATATAAGTTTTCTGCTAACATTTCTTCCTCTCGCTTGCCACTCACACGCTAACTTAACTGTCATCTATTCTAAATTCTCTCAATAATTCTCAACTTGCTGCTCCTCGATCTGGGATTGTTTTCCAGTTCTTCTCGGGAAGGCGTCATAGGTTTTCGGGTAATTTTCTTTATCTCCGCTACCTTTCCGCACACGCATATCGGAAATTCCTTTGGACATGTACACGGATTCGATTTTTCGTTAAAGGTTTCCTTCACAATTCTGTCTTCCAAACTGTGAAAGCTTATCACGCAAAATCGACCGCCCTCATTTAACACTTCACAAAACTCTCCAACAGCTTTTTTAAGTCGTGAAAGCTCTTCGTTCACTTCAATTCTTATGGCTTGAAAAGTTCTCTTCGCCGGATGAGGCCCCTCACGTCGTGCTTTAGCGGGAATTGCCGCCTTGATTACATTTACAAGCTGCTCAGTGGTCTTTATATCTTCCTTTTTTCTCTCTTTTACTATGAACTCGGCTATTCTGCTATGCCATCTTTCTTCACCGTATTTTGCGATAACTCTCGAAAGCTCTTTTTCAGAATATCCGTTTATCACATCGTATGCTGTAAAATGGTCATCTTGGTTCATTCTCATGTCCAGAGGTGCATTTCTCATGTATGAAAATCCTCTTTGAGCATTATCAAGCTGAAATGATGAAACACCTAAGTCAAGTATTGCCCCATCCACACCGGATAGTTTTAAATCTTTTAAAACGTTCTTTATTTCCGAATAATTACTCTGAATAAATATCTTTCTGCAACTGTACTTTTCCAACCTTTTGTCGGATGCAACCAACGCATCCTTATCTCTGTCAATCCCTATCAAGAGACCGCTTTTATCCAGTTTTTTGCAAATTTCCTCGCTGTGTCCGCCACCTCCTAAGGTTCCATCCACGTAGATTCCGTCGCATTTTATGTTCAGCCCTTGAATCACTTCATCTAACATCACCGTTTCGTGTTTAAATTCCATAATCCACCATTTTCTCCGCTATTTCGGAATTGGTCATTTGGCTGTCCTCCTCGACTTTTTCATATACCTCTCTGCTCCATATTTCAATTTTGTCGAGATATCCTATGGTAGTCAATTTCTTTTCTATACCTACCTTTTCTCTCAACGTCTGCGGAATGGTAATTCTACCTTGTCTGTCCATTTCACACTCTTCTGCGTTTTTTACACAATTTCTCGCGAACTGTCTGGCATTTGCATCCGTCGCCGGCAACACCTGCAACTTTTTAGCAAAGTTTTCCCATTCAGCTAGGGGATACAGATATATGCAATCATCAATTCCCAGTGTCAAAACGACTTTATAGCCCAGTTCTTCCCTAAATTTAGCGGGGACTATCATTCTGTTCTTCGAATCTATTGAATTTTCATAAGTTCCCATAAACATAGGTAAAACCTCCTCTCCGACTTGATGTGTGGGCTTCGTCCGGTTGCAAATTTTCTCTTCTATATCCACCCGTCTGTACAACAATCCGTGTCTAGGATTGACTTATTCATTTAAATTTCAACGTATTCCTTACTTCTCCATTTTACTCCACTTCACTCCACTTTTCAACATTATTTCTCTCATTCTTTCCCTTTTGCTCCCTTTTATTCCACCTCTTTTCCACTTGCATCCTCTTTTTATGCTATTTTCACAATATACAGTTATTTTTTAAATCTGCATACCCCATATATAGTTTTAATTTAAATGTAAATTTTGGTCGCAACTCACGTGATAAACATGCCTTATAATCGTGCCATTGCAACGTCGATTATCATTTCAACTCTTATTTTTTATCAAAGAGCCAAACATCCTCGGTTCAATTTGTTTTATCCTCATTCCGCATGTTATAATGCTTCCATGTTATATGGGGAGGATATTATGCATTACGACAACATTGTAGAGGGTACATTCATTGCAAGACCCAACAGATTTGTTGCAAAAGTTTCAATTTACGGCGTGGAAGAAACAGTTCACGTAAAAAATACAGGACGTTGCAAGGAATTGCTGATTCCCGGCGCAAGGGTATTTTTGCAAGATTTTCGCAACAATATGGGGAATAGAAAACTGAGATTTTCCCTGATATCTGTGGAAAAAACTTTAGAAAGCGACCATGATCGTCAGAATGATAAAATTTTGATCAATATGGACAGTCAAATCCCCAATAAAGTAATAGAGGAGGCTTTGTTGAACGGTTCTCTAAAACTTAAAAATATGGGGAATCCATCCGTGGTCCAACGTGAGCGAACTTTTGGAAACTCGCGTTTTGACTTTTACGTGGAAGATGATTGCGCCAGAAAAAGTTTTATCGAAGTCAAAGGGGTTACTTTAGAGGATAAAGGCATTGCAAAGTTTCCGGATGCTCCTACGTCCAGAGGTGTAAAACACGTGAGAGAGCTCATTTCAGCGGCTGCTAGGGGATATAACGCATATGTTGTATTTTTAATTCAAATGAATGATGCCATTTACTTTACACCCAACTACGAAACTGATATTAAATTCGGAACAGCTTTGAAAGAAGCGGTTTCTCACGGAGTTCATCTCGCAGCTTACAGCTCCGATGTTACCTTCAATTCAATTTCTCTGAAATGCAGTGTGCCGATTATCCTGTGAAATTTTCAACTCACGAATGTTATTAAAATTTACTTTTTACACTCTTGCTCGTTTTGAGTCAATTCAAAAAATATAAAAGATGGGAACACCTGATAATCTGACAATTTCAGGGGTTCCCATCTTCATATGAAAAGAGTTGGTGTTGTTTTTTACAGCCGACTCTTTTTCGTTTTTACATATTCATTCTATTCAACATCAATTTTTTGAGTTTCGTCTTCTTTTATTTCTTCCATTCCTGCAGCCTCATACGCTCCATCGAATTCTTCCTCATCTTCTTCATCGTAGTCATCATCTTCTTCAAACATTTCGCAGTTTCCGGACTTTCTTCTCTCACCGAGTTCAGCCGCTGCTGTAAACAATACGTCTGTTGAAGAGTTTAGGGCTGTTTCGCAAGAGTCTTGAATTACCCCTACTATAAATCCGACACCTACTACCTGATATGCGATTGAGTCAGGAATTCCAAATAAACTGCAAGCCAACGGTATCAACAACAGAGAGCCCCCTGCTACACCGGAAGCTCCGCATGCGCTTATCGCAGAGAGCAGGCATAGAATTAACGCCGTCGGAATATCCACAGAAATGCCTAGTGTGTGAGTCGCAGCTAAACTCAGTATAGCGATAGTTATAGCCGCTCCACCCATGTTTATCGTAGCGCCCAGAGGAATTGAAATCGAATAAGTATCCTTATCTAATCCCAATCTCTCACAAAGCCCCATATTCACCGGAATATTTGCCGCTGAGCTTCTTGTGAAGAAAGCATATATTCCCGATTCTTTCACGCATGTGAGCACTAGAGGATATGGATTTTTTCTCGTCACAAAGAATACTATAATCGGATTTACTACAAATGCAACTACGAGCATGGTGCCAACCAACAAAAGAATTATATGAACGTATTTTTTCATTCCTTCCATACCGGTTGTCGCAACTGTATTGAATACTAAGCCCAAAACGCCCAACGGAGCCATTTTAATTACCCATCTGACAACTTGTGACACCGCTTCCGACAAATCCGCAATCAAACTTTTAGTCTCTTTTTTGGAATGCCTCAGGGCTATTCCCAATATTATCGCTGCAGCTAAAATTCCAATGTAATTCCCTGTTGCTAGTGCCTTTATAGGATTGTCCACCACGTTTCCGAGAAGTGTTAAAATAACTTCCGTAATGCCTCCCGGTGGCTTTGTTGCGGATTGCTGCCCCGCTTGTGGCAGTATAAGTTGAATTTTAAATATGAAGCTCGCCATTACTGCAACTACAGATGCTGCTAAAGTCCCAACTAAGTACAGCACAACGATTTTCTTCATATTTGTTTTTTTACCTGCCTGGTGTTGAGCGATGGCAGACATAACCAGCAATGATACCAATATAGGTGCCACTGCCTTTAACGCACCTACAAACAACTGTCCTAGCACTGATACTAAGGCTAACTTTTGAGGAAATAACATTCCCAGCAAAATTCCCACGATCAGTCCGAGGATGATTTGTGGAACAAGACCGATTTTATTCCACGAATTCAAAATATTTTTCATAAAAGTCTCCTTTGTAAAAAATAACTAATTTTTCTATATAAATGCAAATAGAATATCTATATTTTAACATAATACAGAGATAATGGCAAAGAGTTTTTTATCTCAATTTCATTTTTTCGCATTTTATTCAACGTCCGATTATCCTTGATTTAACAACACGATTCTCAATTTTTATCTCCTATCTTTTCGTCGATGCGTATATCTTAACTTTGCTCCAGAGATTCGATATAATTTTTTTGTTAATCTCATCAAATGCAAACACTTCATCCTTCGGATATTTCACTCTTGGAGTGTACGCACTTATATCTCCATAGGCGTTTTTATCATTTCTCATCTCATCGAATACGCTGTCGTTGGGCGAACTGTAACCCACATATTCTGAGTTTTTATATGCGATGTCACGACTGGTTACAAAGTTTATAAATTCATGTGCCAGATCCACTTCTTTAGCGTTTTTAGGAATGACCATAGCATCGGACCACACGTTGGTACCGCTTTTTGGCAACCAAAACGCCATATCTTTATTCTCCTTCATGACGTAAGCCGCATCTCCCGAGTACATTACCGCTATATCTCTTCTCCCCTGCGCCATGTTATCTATTATCTCATCTGTAACCATCTCCGGTTTCGTGTTTTCAACAGCCTTCAAAAGCCATCTGTAGGCCTCGTTTATTTCTCTCTTGTCTCTGGTGTTCATCGAATATCCTAAATCCTTCAGAGCCATCATAAAAGAATCTCTCTCGGAGTCATACAGATAAGTTCTGCCTTTGTACTTTTTATTTTGAAATATACTAAATCCTTGTTTTTTTATATCTTCTTCGCTGACTTTCTTCTTGTTGTACACTATACCCACACTTCCCCAGAAATACGGCACCGAATAGTCGTTATTCCTATCGTATGGCAGATTTTTAACACCGCTGTACAAATCTTGTATGGCAGTCAACTTCTTCTTATTCAATTTTCTCAGTTTACCCTCTTTTTTCAGCCTCTCTATCATGTAGTCGCTGGGCACCAGAACGTCGTAACTTTCTCCATTTGCAACCCTTATATACATCTGTTCATTTGAATCGAAATTGTCCATTACAACCTTTGCTCCTGTTTTCTTTTCAAATGCTGATATTACGCCGGGTGCCATATATTCTCCCCAGTTGTACACGTGCAAAGTTTTCCCCTTGTACTTTCCTTCTGTGGTGAACAGATACTTTCCTCCGAATACGGACAATATCAAAACAGCTGACATCCCAAAAGCGATTCTCTTCGCAACTTTCCTGTTCCTGTTTAAAGTATCCCTATTTTTGTTCAGCTTGCTTTTCACCATAGGCACAACGTTGATTATAACCAACATGATGCCTATGAACGCGACTATCAACGTAGATATCGCATTTATGCTCGGATTCAACCTCTTGCTCATGGTGTAAACCATTATGCTCAAGTTTTTTATTCCTCTGCCTGTGACAAAATAAGATATTACAAAATCATCAATGGACATCGTAAACGCTATCAGAGCACCTGCAACTATTCCCGGTTTTATCTGAGGAACGATGACTTTTACCAACGCTTGCCACGGTGTTGCTCCCAAATCCATCGCCGCATCTGCCAAGTTCCCATCCAGCGACTTCAATTTAGGCATTATGCTCAACATGACGTATGGAATGCAAAAAGTTATATGGGCGATTATCATGGTGATCAAACCCTTTTCAATTCTAAATGTTATGAACAGCATCATCAGCCCGATAGCCGTAACTATTTCAGGATTCATTATGGGAAGATCATTGAGCTGACCTATGAGCCTCTTCACAATTTTTCCGGATTTCGAAATTCCTATGGCGCTTATTGTGCCTATCACGGTGGAAACTGCCGTCGCCAGCAGAGCAACACCTATCGTAGTGTAAAGAGCAATCATCATATCGCTGTTTTCCACCATCTTCCTGTACCATTCTACGCTGAATCCTGTGAAATGAGTCAATGATTTGGAAGAGTTGAAAGAGAATATGACAACATATATGATAGGCAAATAAAAAAACATGAGAATTGCTCCCATTGCAGTTTTTCCAAAGAGCCTTTTATTTCTCTTCATCTACTCCCCCCTTTCTGAATTTCTCTTTTCCATAGCCCTGACAGCATAGATGCTCAACATCATAATTATAGCCATAATGACTGAAATCGCACTTCCAAACGACCATTCTCCCACGGTTATAAATTGATTTTCAATGGCATTTCCTATTAGAAAAAACCTTCCTCCACCTAACATTTTCGGAATGAAAAAAGAACTGATACAAGGCAGGACTACAAGAGAAATTCCACTTATAACTCCGGGCATGGACAACGGCAGTGTCACTTTCATAAAGGTTTTCTTCGCATCAGCTCCCAAATCCATGCTGGCTTCTATCAGCGACGAGTCCATTTTGGTCAGCGAGGAATTTATCTGCAATATCATGAACGGTATGAAGTTATATACCATGCCGAGCAGCACCGCTCCTTCCGTGTACAACAGCTTCGCATCTCCCATTCCAAATATCCCTAACACCTTCTGGGCAATTCCGCCTTCCGACAAAATTCCGATCCACGCGTAGGTTCTGACCAACATGTTTATCCACATGGGCATAGTTATGAGCAAAATTAATAGATTTCTCACTTTATCACTGCTCTGCGATATGAAATACGCAATTGGATATCCGATTACAATGCATATTATCGTGGTCTTTAAGGCAATCTTAACGGAGTTCCAAAGGACCAACAAGAAATCCTTGTCCGTGAAAAATCTAATGTAATTTTCCAATGTAAAAGATACTTTTAAAATTCCGTTACCGTCTTTTGTTGCGGAATAAAACAGTATCAAAATCATCGGTATTGCCAACATCAATACCGCCCATACGATATATGGAACTGCAAGAGTTGATACTTTCTTCATCAAAACGCTCTCTTTCTCATCACGTGTATGTCCTGAGGATGGAAATCCAATCCGACTTCCTTTCCTTCTTCCACAAAGTCTGTCGTGTTAATTTTAAATTCCCTGCCCTCTGTGGAAAATGTAACTTTATACACCCCTTCTTTGAGGTCATCAACATTGAAATCATAGCTCACATATATATCCACTCCGGCTTCTTCGTCATTCAGTTTCCATCCCTGTGCGTTTGCCCAAGTTTTCAAATCCGTATCCAGTGCCACCGAGTCGACGATTTCTTCCACGGTCTTATAAAAGTTAAATGCACTCACCGCTTCGTTGGATTTTTCATTTACAACATAAGGCTGATCTATAACGTGAATTCGCCTTTCAATCCACGTCCCCGACGGCGTGTAAAACCTAACCGGATAAGTACCTATTTCACCCTTCAAATCGTACTCTATTTTGGCTATTGAAATGTACTCATCAGTTTCAGTGCTCCAAGCCTGCGCATCTGCCCTTGCGATAATTTCCTTTTCGTCTAACTCCTTCATATCCTCAACGTCCACGTAAAAATCATTGGCGGTAATTTTCTCATCGCCTTTATCACTGGTTACTTCGTGCTCTTTGATTACGTGCATATTGACCGTCACTCTGGTACCGGGAACCGTCTCAACTACGACGTCATAGTACACGCCTTTGAAAAAAACTGTGTCCACGACTCCGTTCATCTTTCCCGAATCCTTCTCAACTATATCTATATCTTCAGGTCTGATGACTATGTCAACCGGTTCATTCTTCTTGAATCCGAAGTCTACACACTCAAATTCCCTGTCATCGAATTTGACTTTGTAATCATCTATCATGATTCCGTTCACTATATTGCTCTCCCCTATAAAGCTCGCCACGTATTTATTTTCCGGCTCGTTATATATTTCCTGTGGGCTTCCCAACTGATAAACTTCTCCTCTGTTCATCACTGCAATTTTGTCGGACATGGTCAATGCCTCTTCCTGATCGTGAGTTACGAATATAAATGTGATTCCAACTTCCTGTTGTATTCTCTTCAGCTCGTACTGCATCTCTTTTCTGAGTTTCAAATCCAACGCACCCAAAGGTTCATCCAGTAACAAAACCTTGGGTTCATTCACCAACGCCCTTGCGATAGCAACTCTCTGTTGCTGACCTCCCGATAATCTCGTTACATCTTTGTTCTCATACCCCTCGAGACCGATCAATTTAAGCATTTTCATTACTTTCTGTTCTATGACATCGTCACTGATTTTTCGGATTTTTAACCCGAAAGCTATGTTTTCCGCCACGTTCATATGGGGAAATAATGCGTATTTTTGAAATACCGTATTCAATTCTCTTTTATGAGGCGGCGTATGCGTGATATCCTCTCCGTTGAAAATTATCTGTCCTTCATTAACATCTAAAAATCCTCCTAAAATGCGCAGCAATGTGGTTTTTCCACATCCGCTAGGTCCTAAAAGCGTCACGAATTCATTTTCGTAAATATCCAAATTTACTCCCTTTAGCACCACCTGCCCGTCAAATTCTTTTACGATATTTCTAAATTGTATTATTTTATCCTTCATCTATAAAATAACCTTTCCACATTTATTTTGTAATAGTTTCTTCATTATTTTTCACATTTTATTTCAGCCATTTGCCTTCTTATCGCTGTGAATTCTACGGTGGAATTTTTCGATTTCGCTTTCATCCTTCAAGTCAATCCCTATGTCCGGATGAATAATAAAAAAAGGCAACCCTTCAAGTTACCTTTAATTTTATTATATAACGCTTTTATTTTCAAGGATTATAATCGCCTTTTTCCCTTGTTTGCGGCAACGTATTCAGCATTTTAAAACTCCGCATTTTTAGGTGTTCTAGGAAATGGTAATACATCACGAATATTGCTCATTCCGGTAATGTACATGACCATTCTCTCAAAGCCCAGTCCATAGCCTGAGTGTTTCACACCGCCGTACTTTCTAAGCTCCAAATACCACCAGTAATCTTCTTCCTTTAAGCCTACGCTGTTCATCCTCTCCTTCAGAATGTCCAGCCTCTCTTCTCTCTGACTTCCACCTATGATTTCACCGATTCCCGGTACCAGCAGATCGCATGCTGCTACGGTTTTATCATCATCGTTTAACCTCATGTAGAACGCCTTGATTTCCTTTGGATAATCCGTTACAAACAGTGGCTTTTTAAATACCTGTTCCGTCAGATATCTCTCATGTTCCGTCTGAAGATCTATGCCCCATTCCACGGGATACTCGAATTCTACTTCAGATTTTTTCAAAATTTCCACTGCTTCCGTATATGTGATCCTTCCGAAATCCGAATTTACGATGTTATTCAATCTTTCCAGAAGCCCTTTGTCTATAAAGTTGTTGAAAAACTCCATTTCTTCCGGAGCCTTTTTCAGTGCGTAGCTGATGATATATTTTATCATATCTTCTGCAACTTCCATATTTCCGACTAAATCACAAAATGACATCTCCGGTTCAACCATCCAAAACTCTGAAGCATGTCTTGCCGTATTGGAATTCTCCGCTCTAAAGGTCGGTCCGAAGGTATAGATATCTCTGAAAGCCAATGCGAAAATTTCCCCTTCCAGCTGTCCCGACACAGTCAAACCTGCTTCCTTGCCGAAGAAATCCTGCGTGAAGTCAACCTTGCCGTCTTTCATAGGCGGCTTTTCCATATCTAACGTGGTTACTCTGAACATTTCTCCCGCACCTTCCGCATCGCTGCCGGTGATAATAGGAGTGTGAACGTACACAAATCCTCTATCTTGGAAGAATCTGTGTATTGCGTGTGCAACCAGCGATCTCACTCTGAACACCGCTGCAAAGGTATTGCTCCTGGGACGCAGGTGGGCAATTTCTCTCAGATATTCCAAGGAGTGCCTCTTTTTCTGCAACGGATAATCGGAACTTGACTCCGCAAGAATTTCAATTCTTTCAGCCTTAATTTCAAACGGTTGCTTTGCATCGGGTGTCAAAATCAATGTTCCCTCTATTTGCAGTGCCGTAGCGATGGGACTTTTAGCTATAATGTCGAAATTATCGATTTTATCCGTTTCGTAAACAACTTGAACCGACTTGAAAAAAGTTCCGTCGTTGACTTCCAAAAATCCGAATTTATTCGAATTTCTGTTAGTTCTAACCCATCCTTGTAAAACAATTCTTCCATTTG
Organism: Eubacterium brachy ATCC 33089; assembly: GCA_000488855.1. Classification (GTDB taxonomy): domain Bacteria; phylum Bacillota; class Clostridia; order Peptostreptococcales; family Anaerovoracaceae; genus Gallibacter; species Gallibacter brachus. The sequence continues at coordinate 436,356 of KI535284.1, forward strand.
CCAGCTCATCCGGGCTTTTAAAAATTTCTCTAATTTTAATAATCATCATATCGCCTCTTATCTAAATTTTATTTCAAAACACTCCATTCTGCAGTGTTCACGCTTTAAATACAATACGAATATTCTACCATTTTAAATTACAGTTTTCAACTGTTTTCACTTCCGTCAAATCGTCGTATGCGACTGATTCTTTCTGTCAATGTTCTTTCTCAAGTCTTCTTTTCCTTTATTTCACGTATCTCTACCTGTTTCTTTATCTTGCGTAATGGCATGACATTTACCATCCAATTGACTTTTCCTATCTTTTGCAATTCTTATACACAAATATCGTTCTGTTTCGACTTTTTCTCAAACAGCCATAGCTATTGCCGGTCACAAGTCAACGTGGCTAATATATTTTCTTCAGCTTTTCAAAATTCTATCACACGTTCAAATTTGAATGATTATTCAGTTAACACGCTGTATTGTAGTCATACTCTCAAAATTTAACTAAAAAAAGAACAATATTTTTGATGGATTTTCTTGCCATATAACTGTTTTTATTATATAATTATCTGAAATTAGCTTTGCAAAACTGAAATGTTTGTATAAGCTATTTAATTATATTTGAATGGTTTTCATCTATTACTCACGACATTGAATTCCATTTACAAGTTTTTAGTTATAAATCAGTTACAAATAAGTAAGGAGAGTGACATGATGGGCAAGAAGAAAATACTCATTTCAATTGTTATCGCTATTGCTCTTGTCGGTGCCGCGGCTTACGCTTATTATTCTAGCAATTCAGATAAACAGGCTAGCTCTAATCCAAGCAGTGAAACGAAAAGTTCCGACACGAAATCGTCTGATACGTCGTCTGATTCCAGCAACGATTCAGATAAAGATAAATCGGATGAAAAGCAAGATGCAAATTCTAACAACAACGATGACAATGAAAAGTCTAAAGTAGGAACAAGCAATTCAGGTAAGAATCCGGGAATGCTTACAGGCAGCAACAAGACAGGCAAAAGGGCTTCCAACAAGAGGAGAACAGCACCAGGGCACAGTACCCCGAGGGTTCCGGGTAATACACACAAACCTACCCCTAGTGTTCCAAAGCCTCAACCTGAAATGCCGAAACCAAATCCAAAGCCGGATTTGCCGAAGCCGAAGCCTGAACCGAAGCCGAATCCTAACCCACCGGTTCAGGAAGAAGGTCTTGCTGACGGTACGTGGTACGGAACAGGTTCCGAAGCCTTTTATTATTCTGCAAACGGTCCCGATGTAGTTCGTATCACAGTTAAGAACGGCAAGATCATAGAAGCTGAAAACGTTGTTTACCAGGAAGACCCTGAATGGAAAACCAGAGGATTTAACATATTCAAGGCTACTGTAAAACAGGGAAGCATAGACGGTTTTGAAAAACAGCTTAAAGACCGTAAGGGCGAAATGTACGATACTGTCAGCACTGCGACTGAAACTGCAAAAAGCCAGCTAAGCGCTATGAAAAACGCTGTTGAACGTTCAAAGAAATTCAAGAGAGATAGAATGGAACAGAAGATATCTTATCTTGAATTCGTGAAAAAACCTAACCCTAGACAGACAGGTTCAACTTTGGACCTTTCAGGTACAGTGATAAAAATTCACTTCAGCGACGGCACTTCAAAGGAAGTTTCATATGACAAGTTGCATGAATACGATATAACCGTAAGTCCGCAACACGGTTCACAGCTTCCGGAAGTCGGTAAACACTTCCTGATACACTTTAAAAATGCCGGATCTATGGTTGATATTCCTGCCAGCGCACAGGTGCAGAAAATTGCCAAATATCGCACAGCTACAAAAATCGTAGTTACATATGAAGATAATTCAACACAGGAGATTAGTCTAAACGATAAAAACTTCCGTTACGACTTTAAAGCTATCAAAAAAGTTAAAAAGATGGAAATTTATTCCGGCAACGATCTTTTGAGAGAAGGTACGTACAATAACGAACTTAAGGTATGGGAATTCGATCTTCGTATAGTTCCTGTCGGCAATGGCTATGATGCGTGGAAATACAGTTACTACAGTGTTAAGGTCGAACAGGGCGAAGACAACTCTCCTATTACGAGATTCCGCCTTTACCCTGAAAATATGAAGCGTGAATACACAGTTGGCGAAACTTTAGATCTTTCAAAAATCTACATTTACGCTACAAGACAAAGCGGAAATAATGTAAGCATAGGTAGCTGGGAAGAATGTAAAAAGCTGGGCTTCACATCATCTCCTGATGCCGGCTACAAGTTTACCGAAGAAGATGCTAAGACTAACAACGGTCTGAAAACTATAAACATCTCTATCAAGAACGGCAGTGAAACGATTACTCATTCATTCGATATAAAAGTAAATCCTAAGAATGAAAATCCTGCTGCCAATCAGACACCTGCCAAGGTTTCAATATTTGACGGCGATACTAAAATAAAGGATGTTACGATGCCGGCAAGCTTCAACGGATATGCCAGCTTTACTCAAATTGAAATACCTAAAAAATACACTGGTAAACTCAAAGATTTAAAAGTTAAGGTATATAACAAAAACGGTGAAGAACTTGAATCCAAGGTGACGAGAGCTACTAATACTTTTATTCGAATCTCTCTTCCAAAATTCCCTGGTGAAGATGGAGGAACTATCAATCTAGGATTTAAATTTGTCTAATTACAAAGTGATTTCAGTGAAAATTAGATAGCGAATAAATAGCAAAATCTAAACTCCCTCTCAACGGATTATCGTCCGCTGAAAGGGAGTTTTATATTTATTTCCTTATCGATTTTTAATTTTTACGATTTACATGCAACCGGAATCTCACATTCCCTTATTTGTAAATGATTCCATTAAAATAATGTTCGATTTAAGGGAATAATCAAATTTTAAAAATTGAAATCCGACTGGCTGCTTTCACCGTCTACCTATATGTAAGTTCCTGTTATTTAGCTCATTTTTCTCATTTAAAAGTAAATTTCTGAGGAATTTCTCCAAATATTCTGTCGTTTCATGAATGCCCTTTTGCAAATTATTGTAATTGGCACGGACTAGAGCATTTCTAAAATACCATGAATTTTCCGCAAAAATATCATTTGTAGCCGAAAATCCAAGCGTCCTTAAATACTTAATAAAAAACACTGCCGTTGTTCTCGTATTTCCTTCTCCAAAAATATGTATTTGCCACAATCTTGCTACGAAAATTGCAAGGTGATGAATAATTTCATCCATAGATAAGTTTCTATAGCTGAATTTTCTTTCTTGATCCATATCATACTCCAATGTCGCATCAAGTTCAGAAGCGTTACCGTATATCACCGTATCTCCATCAAGAACCCACTCTCTCTTCGTAAGATTGTAATCTCTTATCACCCCCGCATAGGAATAAATATCATAAAACAACTTTCTATGAATGGATATATATTCATTCGGTGTAAATGAAAATCCCTTTTCGGACAAGATCTCTGCGATACGCAAAGATACTTTATCAGCCTCCTCCACATCTTTTTCATCTGTCGATTCCACAGGTCTTTCTCTATAATAACTATCTATGAGGTCCTTTGCTTCTGCAAATGTAATTTTACCTTCTATGTTTTTAGCGGCAGTTTCAATCAAATATTCGGATGGCTTAAGTCCATCCACTTCCTGCAGACCTATTGCTGTTTTCCATGCGTAAATTTTATTTTTTTTATTCGGTTCCGATTCCTTCAGATATTCTTTAAACGGATCTCTTTCCATATGTGCCACCTCAATTCTTCGAGTTATTATTTGCTCTTAAATCCATCCTTACCCAATTTGTAAATGAAAGCAGAAGTAAATCATTTTTATTTATATGTCTCCATGTGAATATTGTTACTAAATTCTAATCACTTCCATACTATATTATACTAAAAATAAGTCACAATTCAATTACAAATACTATCATTTCGATTTTACGCAGTAAATATAATATGCCAATTAACTGTTATTTCAAATCATATCCACTATCAAAGTCCCAGTTCAATCTACGGTTTAGGTTTCTTTATATAAAAAATATTGCTGCTTCCAAACTGATCTGCTTTCAACCCTTTATTTTTAATTGTGTACTTATCGCATCTCGATATTATAATGTGATCGGCACTGTCTGAATATATGTGGTACCCTGCCAACAGCAGCAATGGATTAAAGTGCAAAACATTATTTTGCACGAAATAAATTCCCACCAACGCCATAATCATCCCGTTCATCACTATCGATGGCGCTGAATCGACCTTCAGAGATAAAATTGGGATTACAAATGTTATGAAATAACTCAAAACCTCGCCATCGTTGTTTCTAATATCATAAATCTCGTACAGCTTAACCTGTTTTTGGGCATTTCTAGCCATTCTTACCAACCAAAATATCAACGTCAGCAAGCTCAGTATGAAAACCCCTGTCAATACACTCCAAAAAACCGTATTTTTGTGAAGAGTTATGCCGACTTGTTCTAACGAAAACTCTTTCATATCGTTGAGAAAGATCATTATTGCAACAGGTGTGTATGACGATAAGAATAATCCTATTCTAAATGCTCTATTCACGTCGTTATCTCCTTTCGTCAGTTCCTTTCTCTCCCCCAATTATCGTCTTGTAATAAGCGTCTTGCATCAAATTTATAAACTCTCCCAGTTGTGACTTTCCCGTGTACACGTATTTATTTGAAGGACTTATCGGTATATTTAATCTAAATTCGTCAATTGCCTTTTTGGTGTTCTCAGGAGCATCCAAAAATACCATTGCATTTTTTCTGTTTTTAAGCTTCGACACTCTTTTTACATAACTTCCGTTATCCAGTAAATCCTCTTTAAGCTGTTTGAATCCCTCAATTTTTTCATCCAATTTCGGGTTGCTCAAAACTTCTTTCGCAGCCTCAACAAATTCTCTGTCCAGATCAAATATTCGCTCAAAGGCTGTATGCTGAATTATTAAAATATCGCGACCATCTACTATGATATCGACAGTTGCATCTATGCCTAATAGCTTTGACGCATCTAACTTTTCAAATTTGTCATCCATCAGCCTTCCCAAGAATCCCTTTTTAAAAATTTGGAGCTTCGTATATCTTCTCATGAAATAACTGATGCCTTTCATGGTTCTAAATTCATATATGACAAAGTTCACGTCTTCCGCCGTTATATCATCGCTGACTCCGGGTTTTTCCAGGCTGTCTATCAGCTCTTGCACCATTTCAAATTCATCTGTCGTAGTTTTTTCCAGCGTATTTGAAATCGCTCCGATGGGATTGTATTTCTCTATGCTGTATTTTTCACATTTCCTTAGAACTTCACGAGCTATTTCACGAATTTTTTCCTTACTGTCGTTTCCCAAATTAAATTTTATCGGTACAGTTTCTCTGTCGTTTTTAATGCAGAAATATATAACTACATTTCCGGTATCGACATTGCGTCTTGCTCTTTCAAAAATTTCCATTTTCATTCCCCTATAAATACCTGTTCTCTTCCCTTTACTATGTTAAATATTATATCATTTAATATAAGTAAATATTTTCCTATTTAATGTTTGCGCTGCGATTTCCACATTTGCAAATTCCCACTACAATAAAAAAGCGACGACTCTAGTCATCGCTGTATTTTTTTATTATATTTTTATTTTGACACCCTTTCTTTATGATAGTAAGTTGAACAGCCCTATTTACATGCTCAATACACTAAAGCCATAATAATAAAACAGGGCAGTTCATTCCGAACTGCCCTGTTTTGTCATATATTATATTAAATTATGTATCCAATAACTTTGAATGCATATGTACGATTTTTTTAATAATCGAGTTCAACATCAATGCCAACAAACTGTCCTTAGAATAAACTTTAGTTTCACTATCGCATTGAATTATATACATTATTTACAGCCTCGATATAACATTTAAAAGAAGGATGGGAATGATTATTTGAAGTCAGATATCTATTCTTAATTTGTTTATATTCCTCTCTTACTCGCTGCCATTTACCTTTATTTTTTATATATTTAGATTTTTTCTTAAGTTCTGATGAGTTGAGTTCTTGATTCCAAAAGTAATTATCACGAAATAGTGCTCCCAATTTCTGATGAATCAATCGATGATAATTATCTTTTGTATCACGGTAAACGATACAAACATCCATTGAAAACAGCATTGATTTATTATTTGGTAAGTATCTCCTTTCTGTTGTTAATGATGAAGTTGAATCTTTACAGCTACGCCAATGATATTTATTCAGAACTTTGTCAAATGCCTTTCTGGCACATTCTTTGATATGACAGCAGTTTTTGAAATCATCAGTTTTTATAATTTCAAGATTATAATCTAAATCAATAGGTTCATTTTTATTTTGTAATACAAGATTTCTTGCACCACTACCTACAAGTGAAAATGACGCCCCTATATTATACTTCTCTTTTAACGTGTGACATAAATCTTGCATCATATGTCCACACAGCGATCTAATTTCACCCAAAGTTTTTTTATCATCTACATATTCATACATAATGAAACTCCTTTCATTTTAAGACTTCCATTTAACCAGATGTTAAATCATTACAGTATAATCTAAAAATATTGCATTGTCAATATAGAAATTCTATTTTTTCTTAAGATACATCAAATAGATAGACAGTTGGTAAAGTTAAGTAAAACTTAAAATAAAAGCTTGAATAGTGAATAAAAGAATTTATCCAAATTCTATGCCTAATATATCTTGTCGCAAAGCACCCTTGCCTTATCGCTATCCATCTTCTCAAACATCGGCTTGCACTGCAGAAACACCTGATGTGAATAATAGTAAAAGCTGTAAAACAGATTTCCCGGGAACACATCCTCCTCTTCATATCTCAATGCATCTATTTCCTCATCATATTCCTCCGACCACAAATACTCTTCATTGAGCATGTCGGAAAAATTCGGCAGCGGTTCTTCATGCTCCAGTGCTTCTACACCGCAAATTGCCTCTGCAATTTCAATAAAAAGCTCCAGTAATTGCTCTTCCAGATAAGTTGCAATCGAACTATTCTCCATTTTTTCCACGGCTTTTTTGAATATCCTCACAAGGAAAATCATGGCAAAGGGAGTTACATGCCATAAGGTTGACTGGTGTTCTATGTTAATTTCTATTTCTCTCCCGGCTTTGTCCACCTCTTTCATATCACTCATCTGCCACAGCACATCAAAATACTTAGGAAAATCTGTGGCTCTTGCGTAAGTTGTAGTGATTCTATGCCAAGGTATCTCATCAATTTGCACCGTCTGTATGAATCTTTCGTTATGATCTACCATCACTGCTCCTTTTGATTTAAATTTCCCATCTTTCAGATTGTTTCCTGGTTTCGATGAAATCCTTGTATATACCTTGTTCGGATGCAAGCACATCATGTGTTCCTATCTGTTCTATAGCCCCGTTTTTCAAAACGATTATCTGATCTGCATTCTTTACAGTTGAAAGTTTATGCGCTATTATAATTGTCGTTTTGTCTTTTAACAGACTCTTTAAAGCCATCAACAACTGCTTTTCATTTTCAGGGTCCACACTTGAAGTCGCTTCGTCCAGAATAACAAATTTGCTGCGTTTCAGCATAGCTCTGGCAATGGAAATCCTTTGGCGTTCTCCGCCGGACAAGTTGGAGCCTCCTTCCTGTAAGATCGTATCATATCCTTGAGGTAACTTCATGATAAAATCATGACACTGAGCTTTCTTTGCAATTTCCATCATCTCTTCATCCGTCGCATTGGGATTACCAAATTTGATATTATTTCTCACAGTATCATCAAAGAGATATACATCCTGGAAAACAAAGCTGAAATTTGACAGAAGTTCATCGTACTTATATTCCCTTATATTTGTACTTCCAACCTTCACATCTCCTGAATTCACATCCCAAAATCTAGCCATCAGATTGCATAGCGTTGTTTTGCCACTTCCGGAAAATCCGACAAGGGCAGTGGTTTTTCCTTCAGGCACCGTCATACTTAAATTGTTGAACAGTTCCGCCTCATCATATGAAAACGAAATATTTTCCATTGAGATTTCCGCCTTATCTATCTCAGTTTTTTCTCCCTCTTCAATTACAGGTAAATTTCTCAGATTGAGAATGCTGTTGAGATTTTGTACAGCAACTCCCTTAATATTTTGCATACTTCCTGCCAACTCAAATCCGGAAAAAACCACGAAGCTCATAACAATCAGTATGATTGCTTTAGTGACCTCAACGTTTCCTGAAAAATATCTCATAAGTGAACTTAGAATTATCACGCATATTCCGATTTTAAACACCAGCAGAAACATGAATTGTGTCGGAACCAAGATTTTTTCTACATCCAAGAACCCTTTACGACTCTTTGTAATGCTTTCATTTAATTCCTTAACCGTATTTTTATCTTTTCCAAATGCCTTAGTTATTCCTATTCCCCTTACGTACTCGAGCATTTTTGAACTTAAATCCAATTTAAGCCCTAATAACCTCTCAGTTAATCGATCCGTCTTTCTCTGTGTAATCATATTAACTGAGATTCCCGCAATCAAAGTCAACAATATGATTACCGCCGTTACAAAATCATAAGGCATTACGAAAGCAACCATAATAAGCGTTTGTATCGTACCTACAAGCATTTGTTCAATAATAAAAACTCCCATGGTTTCGAGATCGCCTATGACGGTTGACAAGCCACCTGCTACATCTCCTAATGAATTGGAACTGAAATATCCCATGTTCACATTTTTCAAACGATCACCTATATATAATCTGTTTTCAGCCCCCAAGCTATATGAAGCAATATATTTGTTCCTGTCAGCCAGATATCCGAATATGATTTTTCCTATCATGCTGGCAGCTGCGATAGCGAATACAACATATACATCCTTCATTAAAACCGGCTGTCCATTAAAGACATTTTCACAAATTTTGATTAAACAAAATAAAATTGCACCTAAAGCGACGCCTTCGAATATTCCCTTAAATATATCAAAAATTAGCATTTTCGTTATTTTTTTTGAATATGAACCTGAAACTTCGTATAAGGTTTTTATCAACTCTCTCACCTTAGATCACCTCAATTTCCTTGGACTCTGTGTATACATCCCACATATCTTTGTATTTTCCATTCAGCTCAAGCAATTCTTTATGATTGCCTTGTTCAATAATCTTCCCTCTGTCCACAACAACAATCTTATTCGCATTTACAATTGTAGCCAGTCTGTGAGCTATCATAATCACAGTCTTATTTTTAATAAGGTTTCCGATAGACTCTTGAATAACAGCCTCGTTATCGGGATCTGAATATGCAGTTGCCTCATCCAGCAAGACAATCGGGCTATTTTTAAGAAAACTTCTGGCAATAGCAATTCTCTGTTTCTCTCCGCCCGAAAGGTTTGCTCCTCCTTCTCCAACGACGGTTTCATATCCGTTAGGAAGACTCATTATAAAATCATGACAACTCGCCTTTTCACACGCTTTTTGAATTTCGTCCATAGTTGCATCTTCTTTTGCCATTTTCAAATTTTCCAGTACTGTTTTGTTGAAAAGAAAATTTTCTTGAGATACGTAGGTAACAAGCTCCATATTCTGTTTTAGCGGCATGTCGTTGATATTGTTTTTTCCTATTAAAATTTCTCCGCTACCGACATTCCAAAATCCGGCAATCAGCTTTGCGATAGTAGACTTTCCGCCACCTGAATCTCCGACAATTGCGGTCAATTGATTCTCAGCTGCTTTAAATGAAATCCCATTTAATACGTCGTTGGATCCATCGTATGCAAATGTTACATTTTTAAATTCCAAATCATGAGAACCTACGCTTTTTATTTCCGTTCCTCTTTCTAAATCAGGAATCTCCATCACTGTTTTTATTTCTCCCAATATGACTTTTATGTTTGCTATTGTCTCCATATGGCTCATCGCCTTTATCAGCGGTTTATATGACGCATAGGATAACAGTATGCACATAACGAGAACTCCTATTTCAATGCTTCCTTTCATGAATAAGTACAGAGAAGTTGGTAAAACAAAAATCATCGTTGCAGGAATGGTTTCCATGCCTGCAGTCATGGAAAAACACACACTCAAATACCAATCAAGCATGGCTCTTTTATTCTCATTCACCGTTTCTTTAAATTTTCCGAAGGATGATGCAGATTTATTGAACGCCTTGATCACTTTAATTCCGTTGACATATTCAACCATAGTCGTATTCATGGCTTTGGATGCATCCTGATACCTTTTAGATTTTTTTTCGTAATCTCGCATCATCAACATGGAAAACAGGAATCCCAATGGTACAGTGAGTAAATTGGCTATTCCTATTCTCCAATCGAGAATAAAAATGATTACAACCAGTACGATAGGAATGAGAATATTGGCAATTACCTCCGGAATAACGTGTGCAATGGGTTTTTCCATTTTATCGAGAGTTTCCACCATAAACTGCGACCACTGTCCACTGCTTTTCTTTTCAACTTCTCCCATGGAAATTCTGCTCAATTTATCCGCCAATAATTTTCTTCTATCCTCAATAATCCTATAAGCCAGATTATGTGACATGATAGTTGATATCTCATGGAATAATATGCTTCCCAGAAATCCTACGAGCACAGCTAAAATATACGGTACATAATTACTGATTCCCGTATTTTTCTCAACGAGATTATTGATTATAGACGCTACTGAAAAGTAGGGTATTACGCCAAGTCCAACCCCTATTATTGCGAATATAACAGATGCCGACACCTTACCTTTATGTTCCTTTAACATGGTCCTTTTTCACCTTCTTTCATAAAATGTATTTTGCTGCAACCACACGTTGTAAGTAATTCATTGCAGACATTGTGAATCAACTCTTTATCGCTACTAAACCCATTTGCCTGCTTAGAGAATAATGATTATCTTCCCCTAAGCTCCAAGTTTCATATATATATCATATTCAATATTGTATCATTTTAAATTCATTTTTTCCACTATCAAATCGGCTATATTGTCGAGCTCTACTCTATAAAAAATAGGCAGCCCATCACGAACTGCCCTGTTTTTATGAGCGAAATAAAACTGAACTATACATTTAATCAGCTTCTTTTTTTATTTATACATGATAAATTTTTCAAAAGATAAATTTTTCAAGAAAAAACTCCATATCATCTCGAAATAGTTACAAAAATAAACTATTACAGTTTCAATTACAGTTTTTCAATTTCAGCTAACCATTCTCCATAATTTCCTTTTTTAAAGCGTCCACTGCCAAAGGGCAATTTAATTTGCGATCCATCAAATAAAATATTAAGCGTCTTTTTTGCCCTGCTGATACCGCTCATTCCATAAGTAGCGAAAGGAATAACCGTCTTTCCTTTGGTATCACATTGTCTGATAAAATCTTGAACGAATTTAGGAATATCCTGTGCCCATATGGGAAATCCGATGAAAACCGTGTCGTACTCGTGCAAATCCGGAATAGGCGTTGTAAATTTAGGTGTCACTTTTTTTCGATTTTCTTTCACAACGCGAATACATGATTTAATATAATTTCCATAGGCTTCCTCCGGCTCAATTTTAATCGCCGGAATATTTTTCAAATCCGATTGAAGTCGTTTCGCTATTTTTTCAGTATTGCCTGAACGGGAATAATATATAATAATTGAATTCATAAACACCCTCCTTTTACTGTCCTATATTTCGCTATCCAGTTGTATTATAAGTCTTTGAGAACAATATTTCAACTGGTGTAAAATTCATGATAGTGTCAAGTTGTTATGAATGTTTTTAACGCAATCACCATCCTTGTGTTAGGTATTGGATTCTTATTTTTTTCTTCCCCGTAATCTTTTGTGCCAAAACTTAACCCTCATATGTCTTCAGCATTTATCATTGTCTTCTGTCTGTCAGGAAAAATGCCGAAGAGCTGTGGCACATATCGGGCGAGTACTTTAATAAGATATCCCGAAATAAACTTTGTCACAACCATGCCCACCAGAAAAATCAGCATTTTCGGTATAGTAAAAGGAATGAGTCCAAGGAGCGGTAAAACCACCTGTTGCAAAAGCGGCATATGAATTACTAAAATTCCCATGGTGACACGGTTAATTCCCTCTTCGTTTTGCTCATTTATTACCGGTCCGTGTTTTTTCCAATTACGGCTGATAAGAGACGAAATGCTAAGTATGAGCAGACAACCCGATAATGAATTTACAAAGAACCAAACTATATCGCCGTAATCTCCACTTCTCAGCAAAACCATTTCAAGCCTCTCTGCCCTCAGCACGCTCCCCGCCATGAATACGGTTGCCGAAAGTACGAATATCAAGACTGTACACACCGGATTTTTTGCCACTTTTTCAATCAAAGGCTTCATAGAGTATCCCAACAACATGAAACCCGCTACTGTAAAAGCTATGTTAATGCACCAAGGATAGGAAAGATTTCCAAGTTTTGGAAGGAGGATGCCCACCAGAAATAAAAATACAGCAAGCAACGGCAAAGCAAATCTCTTTACGGAATCAAAACTCGAAAAAAGAGAAATAACTCCCTCTAATATAATTCTGGCTGCAAACATGCAAGGAAAAAACCACAATATAGGAAGTGTACCGGCCCTGATCAATGCTTCATAAGAACCATACAGTAACCAAATTAAGTTTCTATACGAAAAATTCGAATAGATCAGTGACCATAAAAAGTAAGGAAATATAAATGAAAGAGCCATTTTACGCAAAAAATCACACCATCCGTTTTCTCCTTTGCCCTTATGCGTAACTAGTGCAAGACCGCACAGCAGAAAGAAGATAGGCATATGAAAGGTAAAGAGCACCCTGCGAAAAAGTGAAGTTTCTCCCATTCTTGCTGTCGCTGTTGCAAGGATGATAATCGATATTGTTATGGTATTTGCAGTTTTGAGGAAGGTAACTGCACCTCTTTTTTTCTTCTTAAGCACTGTTATTTTCACCTCATGGTTCTATTATGTTGAATGTTCTTACTATCGGCGACATATATTTTAAAAGACGCAACGGTACCGTCCTATCTCCCGTTATGACAATCTGATCCATCACTTCTTTTTTCCCAAATATAAGCGACAGGAACTGAATGCGTTTCAGACTGATGGAACAGTCCGCCCTGCTTTTTGCTTCACCCTTATAGACGAGAAGAATACCGTCTCTTCTAATCGCAAGAAACTCTTCGTTGGCATCGGTAATTTTCAGATTAAGAGTAAAATTATCGTCTTGTGCCGCCATGGAATCCGTCATAATATCTATGTATGACAGCATCATTTCCGTTGTCATACCCATCATCATTACTTCATAGCCTTTTGCGGTTCCTTCTTTGTGTGCCTGATTTCCGTCAAAAAGCTCCCACGCTCCCATGAGATATGCACAGCGCCACGGACCGCTCTCAGATTGATAGCCGAGTTGTTCAAGTGCCATTGCACAAAGATCTCTTGCTTCCTGAAAATCCGGTTTGGCAAACACAATTTCCTTTGTGAGCTGAGCTACCCATTGGTATTCTCCTCTGTCGAAATCCTCCTTAGCCTTGCTCAGAACCCTTTCTAAATCGCCCAAGTATGAAATCCATTTTCTTGCGGTATCTTCAGGTGTAAGCGGATTAAGATTGACCGGATTGGCATCGTACCAACCCATATAACGCTGATAAACAGCCTTTACATTGTGGCTTAGCGTGCCATAATATTGACGGCAATACCACACTTTGTTAAGCCTGTCCGGAAGCTTTAAACTCCTTGAAATTTCAGCAGATGTCATTCCCTGATTGATATAATGCAGCGTTTGATTATTTATATATTGATAAACCGCAGCCGTATCCCGCATATATTCCTTTATTGTTTCTTTTCCCCAGTGTGGCCAGTTGTGAGATTGGAAAACTACATCGGTCTCATCTCCAAAAAGATACTCAGCTTCCAGTATGAAATGTGCCCACGCCTCAGCATCACGCACTTCGGCACCTCTGAGAGTATATATATTATGCATGGTTCCCGTGCAATTTTCAGCCATCCAAAGACCTTTATACTTAGGGAAATATGCGTTCATTTCCACCGGCGCTTCCGTTCCGGGGGTCAGATGAAAGCGGATTTCAAGCCCGTCTATAATCAAGGTATCATTGCTCTTAATCTCTATTGTAGGTGCCAGAAGACCGACTGTCCCTGTGGACTGACCGAGTCCTATACCTATTGCCATACGGTCTTTTTCACCGGCTTTCATAGGAGATCCATACTGATATTGAGCTCTTCGTCCCATAGCAGGTCCGCAGTAAATATTTTCACTCACAGCGTGTTTCAAGAAACCTTCGGGCGCTAATATCAGAATCTTACCGGAAGCGAGCTGTTCTTCCAAGCTGAGTTCTGCATCTGCTACCTGTTCAGCCTTCACTGCACCCATAATTCCGCCGTAGTGATCTATATGAGAATGACTGTAAAGAATTGCCTTTATGTCGAGTTTTCCGAAATGCTTTTCCATGAGTGTCATAGCTGCTTCCATATTCTCCTTGCACATCAAGACATCAAAAATTATCCAGCCGTGATCCGTTTTAATGAAAGTAGCATTTGCCATATCATACCCACGTACTTGATATATACCGTCGCACACTTCAAAAAGCCCCGCGTAGGCGTTAAGTTGAGTATGTCTCCATAGACTCGGATTTACCGTATCCGGTGCTTCCTTATCCTTGACAAAATCGAAATTTTCGAGATCCCACGCCACTTCTCCGTCATCGCGCTTAATGACGAGTCCGTCCGGAGATTCAATCAGACCTCTCAGCGCACACTCTTTCTCACGTTCGTCTCCAAAGTTAAGCAAAGAATACCAGGTTCGATTAGCTTTAGCCGTACTCGCCGTTGCACACGAACAACGGGTTCTGCTCGAAGGTTTTCTTTCAATTCTCATAATATTTTTCTCCTGTTAATATTTTTCTGACAGCTGATTTCTGTGATTCAATTCTATGATATAGCCTTTTGTTCAGCTTTATTCATAGTTTAGTCGATTTTTGTTATTTTAGGTGCTTTCCACGTTCCGTTTAACACGCTGTTACCGGGTCTATATATTCTAAGATAAAGATGAAATCCTCTCTCGCCTACAGGTAACCAGTTTTCTCTATTTTCATTCGGTTCCTCAGTTTGAAGAATCAAGTCCAGGGAATTATCGTCGTTTAACCTGAAGTCGTTTCGATTGCTTATAGCATAACGTTCGATTGGGTTTGAAATCAAAAAATCATCATCCCCGTATGCGGTTATCGACCAAAACCCATGTTTTTCGACAGGCGGAAGTCCATCGGCGTTGAAATGTAACAAGTATCTGTTTTTGGCATCCAGCTTTTCACCTTTGTCATCTTCTTCTGCTTTAAGGTAAACGGCGACATCTACGGGATTGGCACCGAAACCCGCAATCGCAACGAGACAGCGGTATCCGTATTGCGTACCGAAACGACTTATCGGTTCTCCGTAAAATTTAAAGTTACCGTTTCTCACCATAAAGCAGGATGTTTCCTCAATCAGCTTTGGAAGAAGGCTATTTTTCATTTCCTGCCAAAATTTTTCCAAATCCACAGGTGAAAGAGAAGAGTTAAAACAGCATCCGGCACCTATTCCTAATTCAGCGAGTTCACTGAGTAATTCACCGTCCTCCGGATATGCCGGATTATCGTTTAACAATCTGTTCACCCTCTCGAAATAAGCATTTGGAGACAACTTCATCGCAAGCATAATCGGAATACCCTCTTTATCCGGATCATAGGTACCTTTAGGCATTTCGCCACCTGTAAGCCAAACAGATAACGTTTTTGTTTCCATCGCATTTTGTAATTTATAGATGTTCGCAATATCCTCAGGACCATAGCAGATTGTCCTTCCGATAAGCCATCCGATAGAAGTGGGAACCTCTATTCTCTTCATGCCTTCGGGAATATCTCCTGTAAAAGCGGGCCCTGTGAGTATGTAGGTTCTTTCTTCGTCCGTATCCCCGCCGGTTCCTAAAGTCGCTACGGTATTTGACCACGCATCCATTATCTGAAACATCAGATACCTATCGGCTTGCGGCTTTTTAATCACAAGTGCATCATCCTTTAAATCGAAAAAAATCTGCGAATACAGAGTATCGACATTTGGTGTAACAACCTGTCTGAACTCCGATGTCGCAAGATCTTTCGCATGAAGAAACTGATTGATCGGAGATTTTGATTTAGCAGGTTCTATCGTGTTTGTGCTGACGTCCTTTGTGATATCCATCAGAACCAGCGGAAAAGAAAAGATAAACGCCCTCTCTATGAGCAACTTTTCTCTTTCAATTTTCATTTCATTTTCCATCTTAAAATCCTCCTTAATACTTTATTTATTTTTTTGACTGAACTCACGCATAATCATATTCTTAAGTAAAATGAGCTCATTATACGACTCGCTGTCCTTTTCGTAAACAAGTCCAATCGCATACCTTGTGACAGCAGCAAGCATGAGATGTACGATAGATAAAAACATCGCCTTCTCGCTCATTTCCGTGCACAGCGTTTTGTCGTTCTCTCCTTTAACATAAATTCTATGAAAACGTATTGCGAGTTTGTCAACCATCTCATTATACGAATTCAAAGCCTTTTTGGGAACTGCTTCATTTCTGATATAAATGTTAAAAAACTGATTGAAGCAAAGCAACTTTTTATGGTTTTTATACAGTTCAAGAAATGAATCGAGAAAAAATTCAAGTTCTTCCACAGCAGTCATCTTGTCATCATTTCTGATAGGCGTATAGTCTCTTATGAAGTTGCTCCATACATGGGTTCCGACGGCGACAACAAGCTCGGGCTTAGTTCGATAATATCTGTATAGGGTTGCTATTCCTATGCCCGCTTTGTTCGCAACATTTGCCATAGAAACTTTGTCTATGCTCTTTTCGGAAAATATGCAGAAACCCGCATCGAGTATCCGCCTATTGGTTTCTTCTTTCTGTAAAGCGTCCTGCTTAGGATCAAATCCCATCGTTCCTCCTTTCTCTTCTGAAGCCAACTTGTTCCACTGACGATAGATATTATATCATCAGTGGGGTGGAATTACAAGAAAAACTGTATTTTGTTTTATCACATCTGTTCCGGTTTCACATTTTTACTTCATATAAAGCCATAAAGCCACTGTCTACATATCACATTCTCTTGATATCTCCTATAACGGGATTGGTTTTATTCACCTTATACTTTGCTTATGCAATTAAAATAAATTTATTCGATTTTTCCAACTACGAGTTCTTGCCATCTGATTATATTGCAGTCTTCCTCAATCTATATAATCCGCAATGGCAAGGAAGCCAATTTAAATGGTACGTACCACAAGAGGCTTTATACACAAAAAAAGCTCGTTTCCTTTCGGAAACGAGCATATAATCTGATTTTCGATTTATCCTCAAACGTTACTTATCCAGCGGTTTCATTGTCGGGAACAGTATTACATCTCTGATTGAAGCTGCATTTGTGATCAACATGATGACTCTATCTATGCCGATTCCAAGACCTCCTGTCGGAGGAAGTCCCACTTCCAATGAATTCACGAAGTCTTCGTCCATTGGATGTGCTTCATCATCGATACCACCATCCAACTGTGCCTGCTGTTCTTTGAATCGTTCGTATTGATCTATGGGATCGTTCAACTCGGAAAAGGCGTTAGCAATCTCCCATCCGTTCATATAAGCCTCAAATCTCCTCGTGATTCTGGGATCCTTTGAATCTCTCTTTGCCAGCGGGGAAATTTCAACCGGATGCCCTGTGACAAATACCGGTCCATCTAAAAATCCCGGTACGTCTTCGCAGTAGGTTTCAAACATTTCAGCCAAAATCTTACCTCTGGTCCATCCGGCTACTTCTTCCTCTTCCATGCCGTATTTAACCGCTGCAGCTCTAGCTTCTTCATCCGTATTCAGCACGGCAAAATCCACCCCTGTAATCTGCTTTACAGCATCAGACATATCTATTCTATTCCAGGGTGGTGCGACGTCAAATTCCTTGTCGCCATAAATGACCTTTGTGCTGCCGTTAGCTTTAATCGCCGCCTTTGATACTATCTGTTCCAAAACGTGCATGGTATCTTCCATATCGCCGTAAGCCATGTAACATTCCATGGAAGTGAATTCAGGATTATGGTTTCTGTCCATCCCTTCATTTCTGAACATCTTGCCCATTTCATAAACCCTGTCAAATCCGCCTACTACGAGTCTCTTTAGGAACAGTTCGTTGGAAATCCTAAGTTTCATATCCAAGTCCAGCGTGTTGTGATGCGTGTTAAACGGTCTCGCATTGGCACCGCCGGCAATGGTTGTCAGAATAGGAGTATCCACTTCCAGATATCCGAAATCTTCCTCCAACACTCGCTTTATTTCCTTGATTATAGTCGCTCTCTTGTAGAATGTGTCTCTCACGTCTTTGTTCATTATCAAGTCGACATATCTCTGTCTGTATCTCAAATCCGTGTTGCTGAGTCCTTGCCATTTGTTGGGTAAAACCTGCAACGACTTACTCAAAAGTTTAACTTCCGATGCCTTAACCGATATTTCCCCGTGCCTGGTTTTAAAAACGGTACCTACGACGCCCAAAATATCTCCGATATCGTACGCTTTAAACCATTTATACTCTTCAGGAGTTATGGCATCCTGTCTCACATAAACTTGAATTCTGCCTTCTCTATCTTGAATATCGATAAAAGACGCTTTACCCATATCTCTTTTCGCCATTATACGACCTGCGACAGATACTTGTTTTTCTTCCATATTTTCGAAATCATCCTTAATAGGTTGACTGTACGCATCTATATTCCACGTTTCCACGGCAAATGGATCTCTACCTGCTTCCTGCAGTTTTTTCAGCTTCTCTCTCCTGATCTGCCTCTGCTCATTCAATTCTGATTCTGTTATCTCCTCCGCCACTTCTTCCGCTTCTATCCGGTTTGCATCTAGATTTTCATTTTTCATCTTAACTTCACTACCTCTTCACTTTCAAATAAATAGACCTAACTGACGATTTCCATAATCTTGTACGTTATCTTACCATCGATTACTTCAACTTCAACTGTATCACCTTTCTTGTTGCCGATCAAAGCCTTTCCAACTGCTGATTCATTCGATATTTTTCCCTCAAACGGATCCGCCTCCGTAGCTCCCACTATTTGGAATTTCACTTTTTCCTTGCTGCCCTTTTCCTTCACGATAACTGTGTTCCCAATATTCACAATGCCCTCAACCGACGAATCTTCATCGATGATTTTTGCGTTTCTCATCATGGATTCAAGTTTGTTGATTCTCTCTTCCAGCTCAGCCTGTTCCTGCTTAGCTGCATCGTACTCGGCATTTTCCGATAGGTCTCCGAAACTTCTCGCTTCTTTTATTCTCTCTGCAACTTCCGCTCTGGTCACGGATACATGCCTGTCATATTCTTCCTTTATCTTTTCCAGACCTTCCTTGGTTAACAGTACTTCTTCTGTCATATGTCAATTCCTCCACTTCAATATGTTCAATATCTTCAAAAGCAGTTTCACTCTCGAAAACATTTTTATCTTCTCTCATTTTTTCTATGCGTATCTGATGATTATATAGAATTTAAGTCTTCTTGTCAATCCGACGGCTGTTTTTACAGTTTTATCTCACATACCATACACATCTAAACAATCTCCAACCCGACATCGGCACTTCCCGTGCTGTACACCAGGGTTGCATACGTCAACTGAAACTCCAATACATCACCGATTTTAAGTTCCCTTTCCATGTCTTCCACATCTATTATCGTATGGTCGCTGGAAGCGCCTACAATGGCAACTCCTTTTTCGACGGGAATGAGCATTTCGGGCAATCCATAGTCCACTTTTCCACCGGCGAGCAAAGCTCGCTTTCTCATTCCCCGGTCCTCGTATGTGTGTTTCTGACCGAAGCCGTCCAAGGCTATCTCTCCGATAGGATACGTCGCCTTATTTTTTATTTCAATCACTTCCATGTGCAGAGTAAATGCATCTTGCGAACAGTCTTTTAATATATGTCCCCAATCTTCTTTTAAATCTCGTGTCAACAACATAGCTTCGCCTATTCTCAGCAAGTTGATTCTATCGGGCATGGTCCCATCGAGCAATAACGGTAACGCCGTAGTTCCGCCACCGCTTAAGAATTTCAACTTCCTTCCTATCTTCTCCTCTATCTCTTCTGCAATGGCTATCAAGTCGAGCATTTTGTCTTCGGTTACCTTTATAGCTCCGTAACATCCCAAATTGGTGCCTATTCCCAATAATTCCAAGTTTTTTAGACTATGTTCCACCTCCAGAGCGCAGCTTATACCCTCTTTGACTTCAAAAAAGCCTTCTCTCAAATCTCCCAAGTCAAACATTATGATGACTTTGTGCACAAGCCCAACCTTCTCCGCTTCACGATTCAACTCCCTGAGAATCTCTATTTCGCTGTTCAGAGAAATGTCACAAAAGGAAACTACCTCATCAATTTCGGTCTTCATGGGAATCCTGATGAGCATTGTTTCAAAATTGGTTTTTCCCATGGCTTTTCCGATTTGTCTAACTTTCCTAATATGGCTTATTCGGGAAGACGATATTATCTCAACGCCCTCTTCTATGAAGATTTCATTCACTTTTTCAATTCCGTTAGCACCTTTTACCACGCCCGCCAAACTGACGTTTTCACTGTGGCAAATCCCCTTGATACATCTGATGTTTTTCCTCAATTTCTGCGTATCTAAAACTACTTTAGGGCAATTCATCATTTATTTTCCTCTGCAAACCTGATTATTTTATTCGTCGTATTCTTCAGCAGTTCTTCTTTCTTAAAATTTATCTTTCTTATCTTCATGTAGACCGGATGAGCTTCGTTTATTCGATCTACGATTTCCCACATCATTTTTATAATCTCGTCATCGTCGTCCTTTATGTCGCTGTGGAACTCATCGATATATTCCCAATCCACGACAATAGATGCCGCAATTAGCGTATCTTCTTTGTTTGCAGCTTCATCCTGATACACCATAGATTCCAGCACAAGTGGGGACAGATTGATTTCGTATTCCAGCTCTTCCGGAGAAACGTTTTCACCATTTTTAGTTATTATTAAATTCTTTCTCCTGCCTGTGATATAGGCGTATCCGTTTTCATCGATATATCCCAGATCACCTGTTCTGAACCATCCGTCGACTACGGTCTCCGCCGTTTCCTCCGGCATTTCGTAGTATCCCAACATAACATTGGGACCTTTTACACAGAGCTCTCCTATCCCCTTCTCATCTTCATCCAGCACTCTCAGTTCCATATTTGGAAAAGCGACTCCTATAGAAGATGAAACCGGTGCTGTGTCGGGGTTTAACGCCGCAAGAGGAGCACACTCGGTCAACCCGTACCCCTGAACCACATTTATGCCGAAGTCTCTGATTCCATCAATTACACTCGGATCTATGGCTGCACCGCCGCTTATCATGATTCTCATTCTGCCGCCGAAGACATTCAGGATATCCTTGAAAAATATCTTTCCTAAATTTATTCCGACCTTTTTGGTTTTGTTATTGATCTTTACAATCTTCTTTAATGTGTTTTCCTTGCCTTTTTTTCTGACGTTTTGCCATATTTTCTTATAGAGTTTTTCAAATATTGCAGGCACTCCCAGAAACATCGTCGGCCTCACTTCCTGCAAGTTCTTTGCGATGTATTTCAGACCTTCACAATACGCCACGGAAGCACCTTTGTAAATCGGCAAAAGCATACCGCAAGTACATTCATAGGTGTGATGCATAGGCAGGACGGAGAAGAAAATATCATCTACCGTTACCTTTAATATAGTTGGTGCCGCCATTATATCCTCAACTATGTTCTTGTGGGATAGCATTACACCTTTCGGATTTCCCGTGGTACCGGAAGTAAACAGCAATATTCTCATTTCATCTCTATCTATTTCCGCATCTAAAAATTCTCTGTCTCCCTCTTTTAATCCTTTAATCCCCAGGTTTATAACCTCTCCAAAGCCTATTATATCGTCGTCTCTGCCATCTTTTGTCATATTTATGAGAGTTTTTAGACAATTATCGTCTTTTCCTCTCATTTTCTTAAAAATTTCTTCGTATTTATCTTCGTATATTATGGCGGAGACTTCCGCTTTCCTTACGATGTCTTCTATTTTCTTTTCGGGCAGCTCTTTGTCTATGGGTACTACCACGCCAACTCCGCAAACTACGGCTAAATATGAAATTGCCCACCTTGATGAATTACTGCCTATGATAGCTATTTTTTCACCTTTCAATCCCAACTTTAAAAGCCCTGTACCGAACTCATTATACATTTCCAACAGATCTTTGAACAGTATCTTCTCATATCCCTTAGACTTTCGGAATTTTTCATGAAATGCGACTCTGTCTTTGTATAGTTCACAGCTGCTTTCCACCATGTGCTTTATGTTCACCAAAGGTCTGGCATCCTTATACTTCACATAAGATCTTTTATCGTCTTTTATTCCCTCTACACTTCTTTCAGCCTCTAAAAGCTCTTTTGCAAATCTGTCTTCATAGTTTGAAGTTTCCATATTTTTCATAGCCGCTCTCCCTCGTTTAAATTGGTGTCAAGATATCTTTTAATTTTTTTAGTCGTCGTCTTTTCAAATTCCGTTTTTCTGATGTAGTATCGTTTAATCCTCTTGTACTTAGGAACCGTATCATTTATCTTTTCGATAATCTCTCCTATTTTTTCTTCTATATAATCTTCGGAAACCTCAGGATTTTCGTTTTCAAATAACGGATAATTCGGAAATATTTCCGCTTTTATAATCACATCATCGTTTCTCAATCCGTCTATTCCGTGAACCAACGCTTCCTCTATATATTCACTCTCGGTCAGATAGAACTCCACTTCTTCCGGAAAGATGTTCTTGCCGTTTTTTGTAATTATTACACTTTTCTTTCTTCCCGACACGTATAGGAATCCATCTTGGTCGAAATATCCGTAATCTCCCGTATGTAGCCAGCCGTTTCTCAGCGCCTCTCTGGTTGCATCGTCATCGCGATAGTATCCCAGCATCACCGACGGTCCTCTACATATAATCTCTCCGATGCCCTTTTCATCCGGATTGTATATTTTCACTTCGGTCCCCGGCAACGGCAATCCCGCTGCTGCCGCTTTACTATATCGATCTTTGTTAACCGCTATTATGGGGGAACATTCCGTCATACCGTATCCTTGAAATATCGGAAATCCCATAGCTTCGTAGTCTTCGATTACCTGTGGATTTATAGCAGCTCCTCCGGCTATAAACTGAGAAATTTTCCCGCCTGTCACATTGTGAACATTTGAGAAAAGTCTTCTGGTTATATTTCCTTTGTTATAGAGTTTAAACTTGCGGGAAATGTTCATCATTCTCCTGAGCGTTTTATCCTTGCCCGACTCCTTCGCCTTGCTGAAGATTTTCTTGTGCATCATCTCAAATATCAACGGTACTGCCAGCATGACATTCACTTGTGCTTCCACCAGATTTTTTTGAATATATTTCAACCCTTCGCAAATTGCAATTGACATTCCCTGATACAATCCCGTTATTACGTGGCAAGTCATTTCGTATGTATGGTGCATAGGCAACACCGAAAGCCCTACTCCTCCATCTATTATTTTGACGTATTTTGACATATTGACCGTGTTGGATACGATGTTTCTATGGCTCAACATAACACCCTTTGCAAGACCCGTAGTCCCTGATGTAAACAATAGCACAGCCAATGCATCGCTGTCCACTTCAACATCCAAATACTTCCTGTCACCGTTGTCGAGCAAATCCATGCCGTGACTCAACAGCCTGCGCAGGGATATTCTACCATCTTCATCATCGCTCAAGTCCATCTGTATAGGATAAGTTAAAGTCTTTCTCAACTCCCTGTCTTCCAGGACTTCATCCATAACCTTTTTCATCTTCTTTGAGTATATGACTGCCGATACCTCCGCTCTTTTAAGCAGATTTGCGACTTCCTTTTCTTTCAGTTCCCTGTCGATGGGAACTACGACTCCAACTCCGTTTGCAATAGCAAAATATGAGATGGCCCAATAATAGCTGTTCTCACCTATAACAGCTATCTTCCTGCCTCGCAATCCCAAATTTATGAGACTCGTGCCGAGACTTCTAATATCTTCCTGCATTTTCTTGTAGCTTATTGAAACAAATTTTCCCTTCGTTTTATCCTTTACCATGAACGCCGGTCTTTGGCTAAACCTTTCAACGCTTCCGTCTATGAGTTCTCTGAGATTTTCCACATCTCTGACTTCATACAGACTTTCTTTGTATTTCACGCTGTTCATTGAGTTCTCTCTTTCTATCTATGAATCTTGCAAATTGCACCGTTTCACTCCGGTTATATCGCAATCTTATCGGGTAGAAGTTTTTTTATCAAATATTCTCACCGCATCTTCTATACATCCCAAACAACTTCTCAAAACTACTCCGTCATCTTCTCCTCTCAGCTCAAAACATTCAACTGAGCTGTTTTTTTTCTTAAAATCTGCAAAGCATGCCGCAGAAAACTCTCTTGATTTTTTCTTCGTTTCGCTTTCCGATAATTTACTGTCGCTGTTCTCAAGCCCTGTCAATATGCTCATAGCCGTAACTGCTCCACAAACCGATTCGGCACCCATGCCTAATCCGAAACCTTCACTGACCCTGAACAATACGCTTTCCGGCAAATCGTATTTATCCTTAAAAGCACACACCACCGCCTGGGCACAATTGTATCCCTTAACTTCTTTGTTTTCCAAAGCTAAGGTCACTCTTTCATCCACTGATAAACACTTCTTTCTCTCTTTTAATTCTCTCATAATCACATACCTCTTTTTCTTTCTCATTTCACCCATCAGACAGTGTTTATCAATGCATTAAACTCGATTGTCATGCATTTGTGTTCAATGTTTTCCATACTGTCATCTCATTTTCTATCATACAGTATAACATATTTTCTACAGTAAAGGCTCTATTATATTTCTAATAATACTCAATCCTTTCCAATATGTTAATATCGTCCGAACAACTTTTGAGCGTCAATTGTCAAATGAAATAAAATTCTACGCGATTTTTCAAATTGTCAAATGCGATTTCACTCGTCATTTTCTCACACAAACTCATACAAAAAAGATAGCTACCTTTTTCAGTAACTATCTTTCCTCGTTGCTCTCATCCATGTTCACTGCATATTTGCTAAGCTGTCTTTTAATTATGAATGGGATTTTTCCAACATCTCCTGATAAAATTTTGAATTTCGTTGAAGTTCCTCGTCCGTACCGCACGCTTCCACTTTACCGTTGTTCAGCAGGACAATTTTATCCGCATTTCTAATCGTTCTAAGCCTGTGTGCGATGACGATTACCGTTTTTTCTTTTATAAGCTCAGATAGCGCTTGTTGAATAAGACTTTCATTTTCAACGTCCAGTGAAGCCGTAGCTTCATCCAGGAGTATGATTGGGGCATCCTTTAAAACCGCCCTGGCTATGGATATTCTCTGACGTTCACCGCCGGACAACCTCTGCCCGTTTTCACCTATTACGGTGTCAATGCCCTCAGGCATTTTATCTATAAAATCGCAACATCTTGCGATTTTAGCTGCTTGCATAATCTCGTCATCTGTAGCGTCTTTTTTCCCGATTTTGATATTGTCTTTTATGCTTGAATTAAAGAGAACAACATCTTGGAATACAATTGAAAAATTTTCTAAGAGCGTTTCGGGGTCAATCTTGCTTATATCTTCACCACCGATTAGAATTTTTCCTCTTTCAATGTCCCAGAACCTCGCCGCAAGTTTTGTCAACGTTGTTTTCCCGCTGCCGCTGGAACCGATCAAAGCTGTAATTTCTCCTTGTTTCGCCGTAAAACTAACTCCGTTTATAACCGAATGGTCATCATATCCAAAGTACACATCTTGAAATTCTATGTTGTAGTTCTTAATGTTCATTTGATTTTCACCATCTTGAACAGGCATGGTTTTTATTTCTTTTATCCTTTCAACAACAGTATCCATCATGACGATCATCGCCATAAATGTGACTATGCCTTCAATAGGTAGATAGATGCTCACTACCAGTATCAAAAAAGCTATGTACACAAACGTATCTATCTGTCCTGCTGCGAGCATGTTTGCACCTACGATAGCCACGCTTACAATTCCAAGTTTCAAAATTGCAGTCGCTATTCCAACAGATACTCCGGATACGACTTCACCCTTGGTTTTTTCCTTGGTGGAAGCATCTAACTTCGTAACGAAATCATCAAACTCTCTATCCTCCAGATTGTATGATTTTATCTGTTCTATCTGCTCGATTTTCTCTTGTAAATCATCGAAAACTGCTCTGTTTTTCTTCACCCAACGCCGGCTGACATTCTTCTGTTTCTTCTTTGATAAAAACGCTATTAAAAGAGCTACCGGAATTACCCAAAGTGTTGCAATTGCCAATTTCCAATTATATATGATAATCATTATGGAAATGATAGCCGTCGATATAACCGTTGAATATATATGGGGAACTGCATGTGAGAAAATGGTTTCATACAGCGTCATGTCATTCATCATCGTTTCTGCAAGATCTGTCAAATCTCTCTTTCCAAAGTACGAAAGTGGCAACTTTTTAAGTCTGTTGGCTATCTCTATTCTGGAGTTTGCACTTTCGCTGTATACGTTGGTATACAGCCTGATATAGTCCCACCTGGCAACTATGAACATCACGATCATCATAACCGCAATAATCGCTACATAGCCGGTAAATGATAGGTTTATGCTTTCAATTCCCTTCAATAGTCCTATATACTGAAACAAAAACGTAAAGGCGATCACCGGTGCAAATAATTTTGTCAAATTTACAAATGTGTGAGAAAAAATAGCCTTCTTCAGATTCTTTGCTCCCTTTTCCGACATTGCATATCTTCTTACAAAATAAGAAACCATTTTAACCTCCTATCTTCCATTCAACTGCTTTTTGATACTCATCCCAAAGCTTTTTATAGTGTCCGCCTTTATCTACCAGGTCTGAATGTTTTCCTTCTTCGACAATCTTACCCTTGTCAATGACTATTATCCTATCTGCATCCACAACTGTCGACAACCTGTGAGCAATCATAAGCGTCGTCTTATCCTTAGATAATTTCTTGAACGACTCCTGAATGATATGCTCATTTTCAGGGTCTGCAAATGCTGTAGCCTCGTCTAAAATTATTATATCCGCATCTTTTAAAAATGCTCTCGCTATGGAAAGTCTTTGGGCTTCTCCTCCTGAAAAATATGTCCCTTTAGTACCGTAAACCGTATCCAAACCATCTTTCAAAGAGTCCACTATTTCTTTGGACCCGGAAGACTCCAAGGCTTTGTTTATTTCTTCACCGGTAGCATCCTGTTTTCCGATTAAAAGATTATCCCTTAAATTCATTTTAAATAGCTTGGAGTTTTGGAAAACGAAAGCAATCTTATTCATCAAAGCCTCTTTTTTATACGCTTTGATATTTAATCCTCCGATTAGAATCTCTCCATCATCAGCATCATAAAATCTCGCTGCAAGTCTTGCTATAGTAGTTTTTCCTCCACCTGATGAACCGACTAAAGCCACCCTTTCACCTTTATTTACTTTAAAAGATATATTATCCAACACTTTTTCTTTATCATAAGAAAAGGAAACTTTCTTGAATTCAATTCCCGTTCCATCACCGATTTTATCCCCATAGGTAAAATCCTCATAGTCCAGTATATTTTCTATTTTGTCCAAAGCTAGTTCTGCAAAGTAACTGTATTGAGAAATAGTCGCCGTCCTCATGATAAAAATAGCAAAAGTCGGTCCGATTAAAAAATATATGACTGAATTTGCAACTACCGAGGTCACGTTACCGTTAAATTTTATGAGAAGCAATGCGACAGGAACCAGGAAAAATGCCGTCGATGTTGAAACAACTTCGAACCAAGACATCTTGTTGGTATAACTCATTGTGAGCTTGAGAACAACTTCCTTTATTTTTACGATGAGAGAATACAGCCTATGAAAGCTTTCAACGCTCTGAGCAAATGTTTTAACCACCGGAATTCCTCTCACGTACTCAACTGTTTGAGATGATAAATTTGCAAGTTGTGTATAGTATTCATCTTTTAGATTTTTACTTGTGGCTGTCATCATAAATGACATGAGAGCCATTCCAATGATCATAGGAATCATACTCGCCAGCCCTAATTTCCAATCGAATATAAAGAAAAAGACCAGCAGCACTACGGGCGATATGATCGTCATAGCCATATCAGGAAGCTGATGTGCCAAAAATGAATGAGTTTCTCCTGCCCCCGACACAATGGCATTTCTAATCTGCCCACTCTCTCTTCCATCAAAGTATCCGAGAGGTTTTCCTATTAATTTTCTCACGGAAGTTTTGATTATGTTATCCTCGACATTGAATGCGAAAATATGAGATACTATGAGCGCCAAGATGTACATGAACAATCCCACTCCCGCAAAAATGACAGCGTAAATGGAATTTTCTTTTATGAATGTAAGGTCTGCCGTTCCGCTTAAAATTAAATTTCGCACAATTCTATGAATGAAAACCATGGGCATCAATACTGCAACTCCCGATATCGCCGATAGAACCATCGCTACATATAGTAAACCTCTCTTCTTACCTCCGTAAGGCATCAGTCTCTTTAAGATTGATTTCTTCTTTTTCTTCTCTTTCAATGGATCTCCCCTCCTTTTTCTGAATGCCGTTCAAATAAATAACCCATTTAGACTGAAAACAGCTATTCATTTTTAAGTTTACATATCGATTTAATTGTTTATATTTTTGATTTTTGCTATAATAAAATTATATAATATATATTCAGACTAAACAATAAGGCTGTCTTAACAATGTCTATTCGGAATAATGTCTATTCGGGATAAATGCTATAACATATACTTTTTCGTGATGTATATGCGTACGAGAATTTAGGTGAAATGAGGAAAGCACAGTTATGAAAAATTACTATGATTTTGTTAAAAATTACTTTTCTGCTGATGAGTGTACGAACGATGAAAAATACTGTGAGGTTGGGCATACTTTTCGATTTCAAACTGATGAAGCCGATGGCACATACTGGTTTTATCAGGGTGAAAATTTTACAATTGACATTCACGATGCCTTTATAAAAAAAGAAATCATCCATACAAGCTTTGCCGGATTGGATGATTATTATACCTTTTATTCATCTTATTTAATTACTGCCAACGGGGAAAGTTTTAATCCATATCAGAATTTATCTCCCCATTCACTTTATTTTGTCAATACAAAAAACCGTAAAAATTACAGATTCATACTCCATCAAAACTCTCCGTATTTAGGTATAGGTATAAATTTTAATGAATCCATGCTGAAAAAATATCTGCCGACTTCCAAAAAAGGAAGCATCAGCTATGAGACTTTATTTTTGAATGCCTATTCCGTAACAAACAAATCTCTGGAAAGAATAGCAAAAGATATTCTCAACTGTAAAATGACCTCGCCTGCCGCTGAAATATTCTTTGAATCTAAGGCAAAAGAATGGCTCAGCATAACCATAAACTCATTTTTGAGCAATGATGATGCCGACATCTCCTCAGATGATAACAGCGCATTGGAAAACGTCGCCAATTATATTGACGACCATTATGCCATATCCATATCTCAGAAAACCTTGGAGAAAATTGCCATGATGAGCGGTACCAAACTGAAAAAGCTGTTTAAACGAAAATATCAATTTACCATCACTGAATACACCCAGAGGAAAAGAATGAATATGGCTGAAATTCTCCTGCTGAATTCCTCACTCAAAATACAGGATATTGCGGAAGCGGTCGGATATTCTTCTCATAGCAAGTTCAGCGCGTGTTTTAAGAAATACAAGGGTATTTATCCTAAAGATGTCAAAAGCTCGCATCGCAAAATCACTTAAAACCCTTGTAATTACATCCCTCAATTGACAAGTCGAATCTGCATATGCCTCTGTAGCTGCAAAACTCACAGCTTTCCTTTAACCCTACTTTTTTAGGTTCAATTTTTATCTCTCCCTCTTCTATTGCCAGTGCCATGCTCCGAATTTTATCACCTATCATATCCATTACCGTCTCAAACCGTTCAGCCTCAAAAACATGTCTATCGCCGGTAATGTAGACATCTCTGTTAATTTTCTCTTCTTCATCTTTTTTTATAAATCCATCCAGTTTATAACTGTTTTTATTTCCATCTAAATCAGTCAAATTCTCCTTTATACCGAAGTAAAAAGCTCCCTTCGGTTTGACATTTCCCAAACCCTTCATTTTGTATCCCGCAGTCGCCATCAGATATATGAAAAGCTGTAACTTTATACCGGCTTCCGCTTCTTCCAAAAGGAATTTCTCGTTGCCTGACTTATAGTCCACGACCTTTCCGTATCCTAACTCGTCTATATCCAACCTGTCTATTTGACCGCTTATACAAATTTCTCTGCAAGGTGAAGTATCACCGTCGAAACTTCCATCGGGATTTCCATCGGTATCCGCTTTCTTTTCAATCTTTATCTCCGGAATTTTCTTTCCTCTGCCGAAATTAACCTCGCACAGAACATCCTTTAAAGATTCTTCTTGAAGTTGCTTTGCAACCTCGAAAATAGAGTCGGCGCAAACTTCTCTAATTCGTTCTTTTCTATATTCTTCTTCCCTGCCGTCTCTCAGAATTCCCTCGTTATATTCTTCGTAGAGAGCCTCCAAAATCTCGTCAATATGTGGGTATACATCATCTTTACGCCGGATGTTTTCGATGCTCAATTCGTCGGCATCGTCAAATATTCTGTCCACAAAGTGCTTCATGCAATAGTGATATATGCTTCCTAAATCCGACGATTCCACCTTGTAAACTTTCTCTATTTCAGGTCTGATCCCATATGACATGAAGTGGGCAAATGGGCATTTCCCGAAAATTTCCAATCGTGAAGGGCTTAGATTCAATACTCCGCTCTCATCGTTGAGATATAGCTTTCCCGCCAACTCCTTGGGTATTCTCAAAATCCGCTCTTCCAAAATTCCCCTATCTAAAATTTCCGTCACCTGTGAATCTTCATTGAAGTGCCATTTGAACAACGCCTTTAGAAACTGTGACTGCTCAGTTTCATCCATCTTCGTCGACCCTTTTATTATCTTAATTATCTCCTCTATGAGGAGTTCTTTTGTAATTTCCTTTCCGCCTATGATTTCAGTTATTTTGCCCTGTGAAATCCAATCTTTTTGCACCTCAACGTCGGGCAAAATTTCCCTGATCGCTTCCATTATCATAGACGGTTCCAATTTTTCTCCGCTCTGATTTGAAATGGCATAACTCAAATACAGCTCATCCGTCGTCTTTGAAATATTTCGATAGATGTTGATCTTCTCTTCTGCAGATACGCTCTGAATCGGCACAGTTACATGAATTCCCGCATCCTTTAGAATTTCAGTTTCATCAGATGTAAAAATTCCATTTTCTCTCCCATCCGAAGGAAGTATTCCGTCTACGCCGTTGACGATTAAGGTCACATTTGTAATGCCCTTTTTCATCCTCCTCATATCGCTTAAAATCAGGCAATCGCTCGTAGGCGGGATCACTCCCACCTCCACGGTGTCAAGCCCCTGTGTCAAGATATGGCAAAACTCTTCATTTTCCATATCTTCATCTCCTAAAATATCCAACATCTGATTGAGCACATCTACAACCTTATTCCACACTTGAGCGTTTTCCTGTGCCGTTTCCAAATCGTCGAAATTTCCATCGACATCCTTTATATTCAGTTTCTTTATCCTGCTGCGAATTTTAAATTCTTTCTCTAAAAAATTCCACAGAACGCTTATCTTCTTCTCCACCACACTTTCTTCTTCCAGAGCCTTTTTCAGGTTTATCAACGGCACGACGAGCATGGTCCTGAGCAGATTGAACTTCTCAATTTCATCTTCTTCGTATGAGTTTTTTCCCTTCGTAAATTTCTCTTCCCAATCCGATGATTTAAATAGATAATTTCTGGAATATATCTCCAAATCGTTTATTTCGTCTTCCATTTCTTCAAAGAATTCAGAGTTCAGTATCTCCATGAGGTTTTCATTTGAAAAGCCGTCTTCAATTCCTCCGATAACACCTTTCAGATAAGTCATAACCGTATTTTGCCTCAAACTCTTGGTTTCGTCTAAGAACAAGTCTATGCCGTAATCTCGAAATACTCTCTTGTACATTTCGCCGAGAGTTTCAATTTCGTTGTTTATGATAACTATATCCCTGTATCTGTACCCCTTTTCCCTTATGATTTTTTTAACATAAGCAGCTGCATTTACAGCTTCGTAGTACTGATTGGCACACTGAAAGATATCTATGCCTCCGTTACCCGGCGAAGACTCCAACGGTAATTTATAGAGGTTTTTCTCAATAGCGTGAATTTCTCTCTGAGAGTTTATCTTATACGATTCCTTAAACCGGTCTGCTTCTTTTTCATTTCCGATGCTCTTCGCTCTCGATTCAATAAATTCCTCGATTTTCACCTCTTGGCAATTTTTGAGAAGATTTTTAAATTTTGTGATGGTCTCCTGCCCCAATTTAAACAGCTCTTCTTCGCCTTTACTTTTGTCATATGTGAGAACTATGTTCAGGGATGCTGCATACTCTTCCAGCTCCGCGACAGTATCGAACATCTTTTCATCGAATAAATCAAAACCGTATATCCAAATATCGGTTTCTCTGATGAATTTCGCATCTTTTATTCTCCTGTTGTAGAGCTCCATGAAGTCTTCGCCGTCCAAATACTTGCCCTCCAAGTATTTGGAATATTCACCGAACACGATGGATAAATCTCTCACCTTTGCCCTCAGCGCAGGTGTTGCTTCCAATTTGTTCAAAACTTCATTCAAATCTTCCGATGAGGTGTTCTGCCTTTTTAAATCCGCCATTCCGTCGCATAACATCTGTAAAAAATCTTCGTTGTCCGCAACTTCTCTAAACGCTCTGAAATCATCTCTTACAGATCTCACTATTTTCGAAACAATCATTTTTCTGCCGGCTACACCTATCTTTTCAACGTCTCCGCCTGCACTCTTCACAATTTGGTTGCCAAGCCTTTGGAAACCCATCACGTCAATTGCCATTACAGCCGAATTTCCCATATAGCGAAAAGCATCCCTCTCAATTTGAAACGTAAATTGTTTGGGTGCTAAAATTATGGTTCTATGCAATTTTTTCGAATTTCGTTCTCTGATGACATCAAATATAAATTTACTTTGATTTACATCTTCTCTGCTGTAAAAAATAGTCGCCATACCAACCTCTTATGAAGATCAATCCGCTAAAATATAATTTATCACCGACACTTATCTCACAGATATTTTACTCATTTACCGTAATTGCCGTCGATTATATCCAATATTTCCATACCCCTGTCTATTATGTAATCAGGGGCGTATTCCTTTTTTGCTAAATTCTCATCGTTGATTTCCGCCCATGAAACCAGAACGGATTTCACTCCCGCTCTTCTGGCTGCAATGAGATCAAACTGCGTATCTCCCACCATTATCGCTTCCGATTTGGTTACACCCAGTTCCTCCAGAGCCAGTAATACAGGCAGCGGGTTAGGTTTGTGTTCCGTCGTTTTATCAGCGGTTATCAGTATTTCAAAAGCATCTCTGATTCCGTTTAAACTCAATCCTCTATCGGATGATTTCGCTCCCCTCGAAGTGACCAGAGCCATCTTTACATCTCTCTTCTGCAGCCCCTTTACAGTCTCTTCCATTCCGTCAAAAAGTTTGAACATCTCCTCATCCATATCTTTTTGATATCCCTTAAAAATCTTAACGGCTTCATCGAGAGGGATATCCGGAAAGAATTTCTCCAAGGAAGTTCTCAGCGGCTCACCATAGCTACTTTTCAACGTCTCTTCATCCACATCGATATTCCTGATTTCTTTAAATATATGTTTCCAAGTTTCTTCAATAGCCTTCTGCGTATCCATCAGCGTTCCGTCGAAATCAAATAATACAGCTTTTATCATAATTTTTCCTCTTTTTTCAAATTTATACTCACAAGTAACCATATCGCCGGCAGCTGCTTGTGAAATTCTATCTGTTCTTTTCCTTTCGGATTTTCATAGTCAATCCTATCTTCTGCTTTTCGTTATCCAAGTCTATAATCTGCACCTTTACCACATCGCCTACGCTTACAGCATCCATCGGATGCTTTATAAATCTGTCGCTGATCTGAGAAATGTGCAC
Organism: Eubacterium brachy ATCC 33089; assembly: GCA_000488855.1. Taxonomy (GTDB): domain Bacteria; phylum Bacillota; class Clostridia; order Peptostreptococcales; family Anaerovoracaceae; genus Gallibacter; species Gallibacter brachus. Next base: position 470,557 of record KI535284.1, read on the forward strand.
CAATCCGTCGTTCTTCAAACCTATATCCACAAAGGCTCCGAAATCGACTACATTTCTAACCGTCCCCGTCATTTCCATTCCGATTTTCAAATCGTCAAAAGTGGTTACATCGGCTCTGAATACCACCTCCGGAGCATCTTCCACATAGTCCTTGCCCTTCTTCTTAATTTCACCGACGATATCTTTCATGGTAAATTCTCCCACGTCGAGACTCTTTGCCATATTCTCGACAGCCTTTTCCAGTTCCTTTGTATCATTTTGATTTTTTACCGCATTTTTCAAGTCCTTGAAACTCTTTATTTCCGTGTGTTTCAATTTCTTTGCAGGTGCAAATTCCCTCAAAATAGCTTCGTCCAAATCCTTGGCTTCCAGTTCTCCTAGCCTCTTTAAATCTATTCCCAGTACTTGTAACATGCGGTTTGTAATATCGTATGATTCCGGATGTACAGCAGTCGAGTCCAATGGATTTTTCCCCTCCTCTATGCGCATGAATCCCGCACATTGATTGAAGGCTTTAGGTCCCAGCTTAGGCACTTTCTTGAGTTGATTTCTATCGGTAAATTTCCCGATTTCTTCTCTAAAATTCACTATGTTTTTCGCTATGGAAGAGTTTATTCCCGCAATATATCCCAAAAGAGACGGCGATGCGGTGTTCAAGTCAACTCCGACTCGATTAACGCATCTTTCGACTACATCTTCCAATGCGTTTTCCAAGTTTTTCTGGTTTATATCGTGCTGATACTGCCCCACTCCTATGCTCTTTGTCGGAATTTTTACAAGTTCAGCCAAAGGATCTTGCAACCTGCGACCCAAGGACATGGCTCCTCTCGTTGTAACGTCCAAATCTGGATACTCTTCACTTGCCAGCTTTGAAGCGGAATAAACCGAAGCTCCCGCCTCGTTTACTATGGTGTATTTCAAGTTTCTGCCACTTTTCTTGATGAAGTTTGAAACCACTTCTTCAGTCTCCCTGCTGGCAGTTCCGTTTCCTATTACGATGATGTTAATATCGTATTTTTCACACAGCTTTTCCAGAACTTTTTCCGTTCCCTTTACATCCTCTCTCGGTTTTGTCGGATATATAGTCGTATAAGCCAGCAGTTTGCCCGTTTCATCCAAGACTGCCACCTTGCATCCAGTTCTGTATCCGGGGTCTATGGAAATTATTCTGGCATGTTTGACTCCTGGTGCCATCAACAGCTTTTCCGTATTTTTTGCAAATACTTTCACCGCCTCTTCCTCTGCCCTCTCTGTCAACATATTTCTGATTTCTCTCTCCACGGAAGGATATATAAGCCTCTTATAACTGTCTTTTATGGCTTCTATGAAAGCTGTATAAAATGCGGATTTTTCGTTGACATCGGCACTTTTTACGATTATATCTTCTGCCTGCTGCGAATCTAAAGCGATTTTCACCTTTAAAAATTTCTCTTTTTCTCCTCGGTTAATCGCCAATATTCTGTGGTTTGGGATTTTAGATACGGCTTCTTCATATTGGTAGTACATCTCATACACTGACTTTTCTTCCGCATTCGTGCCCTCTACTTTGACAACCCCCTTGGATGCTGCAAATTCTCTGATTTCTGTGATTATATCGGCGTTGTCAGACACGTATTCCGCCGCTATATCCATAGCTCCTGCAATGGCATCATCTGTCGTCTCCACTCCCAGCTCTGAATTTATAAACTTCTCGGCAAATTCTTCTATGCTCTCCTCTGTTACAAGCTGATTTATAATGGCATCTCCAAAATCTCCGAGGCCTTTTTCCCTCGCCTTGGAAGCCCTCGTAGCCTTCTTTTTCTTGTAAGGTTTATATAAATCTTCCACCCTTTGCAGAGTTTCCGCCGCATTGATTTCATCTTCGAGTTCAGGTGTCAATTTTTCCTGCTCCATTATGAGCCTTACAACTTCTTCTTTTCTAGTTTGCAGATTTCTCAGATATTCCAATCTCTGTCCCAGTTCCCTGAGCACTTCATCGCTCAACGCCCCTGTAACTTCTTTTCTATATCTGGCGATAAAGGGAATGGTGTTGCCTTCATCTATCAAGCCTACTGTTGCTTCTACCTGACTTTCCCTTATCTTAAATTCTTCCGCTAACTTTTTTAAAATATCCATCATTACCTCTGTTTCAGTTTTTCATTTATGAAATAATCCAAGTCTCCGTCCATCACCTTGTCCACATTTCCAGCTTCCGCTCCCGTTCTATGGTCTTTTACCATGGTGTAAGGATGAAATACATATGATCTGATCTGACTTCCCCACGTTATCTGTGAGTAGTCTCCCTGTAGATTTTTAATGTTGTCCTGATGCTTCTGCTCTTTCAGTTCTACCAATTTCGAAATCAGCATTTTCATCGCCATTTCCCTGTTTTGGTGTTGAGATCTCTCATTTTGACAGGATACGACGATATTGGTCGGAATATGGGTTATTCTGATTGCCGAATCCGTCGTATTTACATGTTGTCCACCGGCTCCGCTGGATCTGAACGTATCTATTCTCAAATCATCCGAATCTATTTCAACTTCCAAATCGTCCTCTATTTCCGGCATCACGTCTATGGAAGCAAAGGAAGTATGCCTTCTGCCTGAAGAGTCGAAAGGAGAAATTCTAACCACTCTGTGAACTCCCTTTTCGTTTTTCAAATACCCGTAAGCATTCAATCCTTCAAATAGAAGCGTCGCTGATTTTATTCCACCTTCAGTGTCCTCCTGCATATCCAGCAGCTTTACTTTGTATCCCTTTTTTTCTCCATATCTGCTGTACATTCTATACAGCATTTCCGCCCAATCCTGTGCATCCGTTCCTCCCGAGCCTGCATGAACTGACAATATGGCATTGTTTCCGTCATATTCGCCGTCGAGCAATGTCTCTATCTTAAAATTCTCCACATCTTTTGTAAATTTATCCCATTGCTCCGAAATCTCAGCTTCCACTTCCCCATCAGGCTCCATCTCCCAAAGCTCCATGGAAAATTCCAAATTTTCCATGGCCTTTTGCAAGCCTGCAAAGGCGGAAATCCTATCGTCCACAAACTTCTTCCGCCTCAGGATTTCCTGAGCTTTGGCGTTATCCGACCAGAAGTCAGGCTCCATGGTCTTTGCTTCCAGAGCCTGACTTTCCTTTTGTAAGCCTGCCGGGTCAAAGAGAGTCTCCGATTTCTGACAGAATATCTTTATACTGATTTATCGATCCTTTTATTTCTTCTATATTGAACATTTTAACCTCAACTGATATCTTTTTACCTTCCATGACAATGTTTATACTTTTTTCCGCTTCCACATGGACACGGATCATTTCTTCCGACTTTCGGATGTTCCCTTTGAATCGGCTCTCTCTTCTGCTCCTCTTCTTCGTACTCTTCCACAGCATGTACGGACATTCCCATCTGCTCGGTCATGAATTCCCTTTCAATATCCGAAACGTCTTCTTTTTTCTCTTCGCCTTTACCTATCACATCTTTTCTTTCCGAACTGGTATCCAAAGTTACATTGTAGCAGAATTTAACTGTATCTTCCTTGATAGATGCGATCATCTCGTCGAACATATCGAATCCTTCTTTTGCATATGCCGCAGCCGGATCCTGCTGTCCTATTCCTCTGAGTCCTATACCGCTCTTAAGCTGTTCCATAGCGTCTATGTGATCCATCCACTTGCTGTCCACAACCTTTAAAAGAATCATGCGTTCCAGCTCTCTCATTCTGTCCTCACCGATTTCAGCCTCGTGGTCATTGTAAATTTCATAGAATTTTTCCTGAACCGCCTTCACCAAGTTTTCGCCGTCCATATTTGCAAGAGACTCTTTACTCGTATCTATTCCACCGAATCTGGCTGAAATCTGCCTCAAATTTCTGACCATCACATCAAAATCCCATTCTTCGGGATACTTGCTGTCCAACGTAATCGGCGTGATTATGTTTTCGATCAGCTCATCCGTCATATTTTCAATGTAATCTCTCAAGTTTTCCCCGAGGAGAACCTTCTTTCTTTCTCCATAGATGATTTCTCTCTGCTTGTTCATTACATTGTCGTACTGCAATACGTATTTTCTTATTCCAAAGTTCTTTCCTTCAACTTTTTTCTGAGCATTTTCAATTGATCTCGTAATCATTCTCGTCTGGATGGCCTCATCTTCTTCAATGCCCATTCTCTGTACGATCGCCATCATTCTTTCTCCACCGAACAATCTCAACAGCTCGTCTTCCATAGCTATGCAGAAAATGGTTTCACCCGGGTCACCTTGTCTACCCGAACGACCTCTCAGCTGATTATCGATTCTTCTGGATTCGTGTCTTTCAGTACCTATGATATATAGACCACCTGCTTCGATAACTCTCTTTTGCTCTTCAGCTCTCTCTCTCTTAAAATGTTTGTGCAGTTTATCGAAAGTCTCTCTGGCTGCTAAAATTTCTTCGTCTTTCGTAGGAGTTAAAGCCGATGCATCCGCTATCATCTCGGCAGAAAACCCCTGTTTCGTCATCTCTTTCTTCGCCTCGAACTCAGGGTTACCGCCCAAGATTATGTCGGTACCTCTACCTGCCATGTTGGTAGCTATTGTAACAGCACCTTCTCTACCTGCCTGTGCTATTATTTCAGCCTCTTTTTCATGATTCTTCGCATTCAAAATATTTAAATTTCTCACGCCTCTTTTTCTCAGCATATCTGCTATCAATTCGGAATTTTCAATTGAAATCGTACCTACCAAAACAGGCTGTCCCTTGCTGTGAGCTGCGATTACCCTCTCGGCAATGGCCTTGAATTTTCCTTTTTCTGTGGTATAAATCGCATCTTGCCTATCTTCCCTTATGACGGGCTTATTAGTTGGAATCACAACTACGTCCATGTTGTAGATATCTCTGAACTCGTCTTCCTCGGTCTTTGCCGTACCTGTCATTCCTGAAAGTTTTTGATACATTCTGAAATAGTTCTGCAGCGTAATAGTTGCCAGCGTCTTCGATTCAGCTCTGACTGTCAGCCCTTCCTTGGATTCAATAGCCTGATGAAGCCCGTCGCTATACCTTCTTCCGAACATGAGACGACCTGTAAATTCGTCTACGATTACTATTTCACCTTCTTTTATTATATAGTCTATGTTTTTGTGCATGACCACGTGCGCCTTCAACGCCTGCATCACGTGATGATTTATTTCCATGTTCTCAGGATCCGCAAAGTTATCTATTTTAAAGTATTCTTCGCACTTTTGAATCCCGTCTTCGGTGAGCATCACCTGCTTGTCTTTCTCTTCATAGGTGTAGTCTTCTTCTATCTGCAAAGTTCTGATAAATCGATCGGCAATCTTGTACAGCTCCGTAGAATCATCTCCTCTACCTGAAATGATGAGCGGTGTTCTGGCTTCATCTATCAGAATGGAATCAACCTCGTCGACTATGGCGAAGTTCAATTCTCTCTGAGTCATCTCTTCCTGATATGTTACCATGTTATCTCTCAGGTAATCGAAGCCGTACTCGTTGTTAGTACCGTATGTGATATCCGCTCTGTATGCCTCTCTTCTCTCCTCTTCCGAGATTCCGTGAACCACACATCCTACTGTCAAACCTAAAAATTTATAACATTTTCCCATGGTTTCACAGTCTCTCTTCGCCAGGTAATCATTTACCGTTACAACGTGAACGCCTTTTCCCTCAAGTGCATTCAAATATGCCGGTAAAGTGGCAACTAAGGTTTTACCTTCCCCCGTTTTCATTTCGGAGATCCTGCCCTGGTGTAATACTACTCCCCCTATTAGCTGCACTCTGAAATGCTTCATACCCAAAGTTCTGAAAGCAGCTTCTCTGCACACTGCAAATGCCTGTGGCAATATGTCGTCCAACGTGGCTCCGTCAGCCAACCTTTCTCTCAGCTCCGGAGTCTTTTCCTGTAGCTCCTCATCGGTCAAAGCCTGCATCTCTTCGTCCAGAGCTTCAATTTTATCAACAATCTTTTCAATTTTCTTAACTTCCTTGACATTTAAATCCCCAAAGATTTTTTCCATCAGTCCCATTGTATAATTCCTTTCCTACATCCGGTTATCGTTCTTAAGTTAATTTCGCTCTTTACAAGATTTCGGTCGAGGTCTTCCTCCCTTTATTCTTCTTCGCGTTCTTCAACTTCCGCAATCTTCAAATTTATTTCAATCGCCTTTCTGGCTGTCGCCTTGGTGACTTTAACTTTCATATGCTTGTTTCCGTATTGCGCTTCAAACACATCTCCCTTTTCGGGCAATTTGTCCAGCTGCAACACCACCCATCCATTTATGGTATTGGCTTCCGGCTCCTGGTCTATTCCGAAGTAATCGAATATCTTTGCGGCATTTGCGTTGCACATAACTCTGTAACTTCCATTCTGCAACAACGTGACCTCCTGAGACATTATCGCATCGTGTTCGTCGAAAATGTCTCCGACCAACTCTTCTATGATGTCTTCCATGGTGACCAGGCCCTCCGTTCCGCCGTACTCGTTTACGACTATCGCAATGTGGGCTTTCATAGCCTGTAATTTTTTGAGAAGTGTCGCAATTTTCATCGTCCCTGCCACAAACGCCACAGGCTTTACAAAATCTGAAATGGTTTTGTTGCTTCCTATGATATAGTTGTGAAAATCCTTTTGATTTAAGACTCCGAGAATTTTATCCAAGTCATCCTCGTATACGGGCAATCTGGAATATCCTGTTTTTTTGAATATTTCAGCAACTTCGTACTCACCCATGGTTATATCTATGGCTTCTATGTCCACGTGAGGCGTCATCACCTCTTCCGCAGTCAATTCGTTAAATTCTATGGCGTTCTGTATCAGTTCGCTTTGCTCCGCTTCTATACCGCCTACGACTTCCGCCTCTTCCACTATGGTCTTTATCTCATCTTCCGTGATAGTGTTTTCACTTCCTACCTTGAACACCTTTGCAAGGATTCCCTTCCACTTTGCGAAAATATAGTTCAGAGGTGTCAGTATCACCATGCAGATTTTTATGCTGCGACCGACCAGCATCGCAAACTTTTCGGGGCTTTCTTTTGCCAAGCTCTTGGGTGATATTTCTCCGAATATAAGTACTATCACCGTTATCACCGCTGTGGATATGCTGGCTCCGTATTGACCGTAAAGCTCTATGAAAAGCACCGTTGAAACAGCAGTCATCATGATGTTCACTATGTTGTTTCCGATGAGAATCGTGGTCAGGAGTTTATCGTAGTTTTCAGACAGCTCCAAAACTCTTTTAGCCTTATTGTTCCCGTCGCTTGCAATATTTTTCAACTTGATTCTGTTCAGCGATGTGAACGCTGTCTCGGTGGCTGAAAAATACGCTGACATAATCAATAATATTACTATCATACATATGGACCATATATGATCTTCCATGTGTTTCATTCCTCCTTATTAACCTATCTAGTATACTATAAATCGGCTAAAAATAAAAGTTTTTAGCCTCATATTTTATCTTTACAGCTGTATTGTTACCATTCTCTTATCGATTATCTCATTTTTTCATTTTACTTAAAAAATTATCTCTTTCAGTTATCCATGCTACAGGTATATACAAAAAGCCGGGACGCACTGACATGTCACTGTATACCTGACAGATACATATCAATCGTGCATCCCGACTTCATTTTTCTCGGCTTTATATCGTTCCGGTCAACCATTCATCTTACTTCGATTACCTATTTATCTTACTTCCGTTGTCTATTTATCGGAATCTTTCTCCACATCATTTGCCAACCCCAATTTATCTATCAAGGCGAATATGCATCCCAGAACTACACCGACCACAGTGGCAAGTGCCATTCCTGTCAATTTCACGCTGCCAATCTGTATGAACGCACCGGATAGCCCAACTACGAATATAACCGCTGTCAGTGCTAAATTTCTCGGTCTGGCATAGTCCACTTTCTCATCTACTAAAAGTCTCAAACCTGACGCCGCAATCATTCCGTACAGCAGAAAACTTATTCCTCCCATCACAGGTGCCGGGATAGTCTGAATTAAAGCCGATGCCTTGCCTATCCACGCTAATATTATGGAGCATATGGCAGCTCCGCCTATGATCCATACGCTGTACACCTTAGTCACAGCCATAACGCCGATATTCTCACCGTAAGTGGTAGTTGGAACTGAACCGCAAAGACCTGATAAAACCGTTGAAACTCCGTCCGCACCCAGAGATCTGTGTAAACCGGGATCTTTTATCAAATCCCTTCCCACTATTTCACTGGTTACAACCTGATGCCCTATGTGCTCGGATATGACTACTAAGGATGCCGGTATTATGATTAAAACAGCTTCTATGCTGAACTTGGGAACCATGAAATTCGGAACCGCAAACAATTTTGCCGTTTCCACCGGTGAAAAATCCACTATGTTCATGGATATCGCTACGATATATCCTGCTATTATGGCTATTAAAATCGCAATGGCTGCGGCGAATCCTCTGAAAATCACCTGTCCGAACACGGCAACTGCCAGTGTAACCGCAAACACCGCTACAAACTTGGGATTTATTTTATCATATCCTTCCTTTATTATGAGCCCTCCATTGCTCGCAGCTGTTCCTGCCAACTCAAGACCTATCAATGCTACGATAGGACCCATAGCTGCCGGCGGCAACACGATATTTATCCATTTTGTTCCGACAAATTTTATCACTACAGCGACGAAGATAAAGATCAGTCCCGTTATCACAAATCCTCCGAGGGCATATTGATATCCCAGATTTTTATCTGCTAAAATTAAAAATGTCGGCGATAAAAACGCAAAGCTTGAACCTAGATAGGCAGGGGATTTTCCCTTCGTCATGAATATGAATATCAGCGTTCCGATTCCGTTCATGAGAAGTACTATGGCAGGATTTATTCCGAATAACCACGGTACCAGCACCGATGCGCTGAACATGGCAAAGGTGTGCTGTATGCTCAACGGAATGCCCTTTAACAAAGGGACCTTTTCCTCAACTTGAATAATTTGCTTCTCTTCTTTCACATTTACCTCCCCTAGACATATAAACTTTAACTCTATCCTAAAATGAGCTCATAAAATACAGCCATCATCTCCCTTGTCCAGTATGATATGACAAGGTCTTTCCTGGTTTTAACTCCGTATCCGTAAAACTCTATTCCCAGAACCTTGCAGTAAGTACTCGCTCTGTACAGATGATACTTGTCTGTGACCACTATAAACTTTTGACTCAGATTGTTCTTCTTTGCCAATTCCTTTGAAAACTCTATATTCTGTCTGGTATTTTTCGATTTGTTCTCAATGAAAATTCTATCTCTTTCAATGCCGTTTTTCAAGAGATATTCCCTCATAACATCAGCCTCCGCCACAGTTTCACCCTTGCCCTGTCCTCCTGAAACTATGCATTTCGCATCCTTGTGCGCCTTCAATATTTTAATGCTTCCGTCCAACCTGTATCTGAGACTCTGTGACGGTTTATTTCCATTGACCTTGGCACCCAAAACGACCACTGTCTGTCCCCTGTATTTGCCTTCAAACTTGGTGTAACCCTTTAACATCATATACGATATTACACCTGTCATAAACACTGCAATTGCGACCAGCGTCCATACAGCTCTGTCGATCAGGACTCGTTTTTCTCTGCTCATGAGCATGCCCGGAATGTAATTTTCCTCGCTCTTGTCGAACTCTTCCAACTCCTCTTTTTTGATTCCCAAAATTATGCTTTTTCTGAATTTCGTTTTCCGAGTTCTCTGCTTTTCACTGGCATCTTTTATTCTCTGCAAATATTCCTCGCTCATCTCCTGCTTCCATGGAATGTTTTCCAGCGGAAATTTCAGCGACAGCAAGCAGTATACCGCCAGCAAAATACTTCCCACAGCAGGTATTACAACACCTACGTTGATCTTTGCAACTGCCAATGGCAACATGCTGATAAAAAATACTATCAGGCTGAGAACGGCTACAATGCCATATAAAGTTCTCTTTTTCCTGCTTTGAACATCAGGTGTTCTCACGCAACTTTCTCCGCTCTCCGGCTCATTTTTTATTTCTTCATCGATATTTTGTGCACTTTTATTTTCATTTTCAACTGCTCTGTTATGATTTGTCATATTCCTTCTCACATTCTCTTTACTAAAGCTTCTCTTCACCGGATTTAAATCTCATAATTGAAAATTCACCTGTGATTTTCCTTTCAGCAATTTTGAATATATTCTATTTCATCGCCTTTTAATTTCCTGTAATGTCCCTGTAATAGCCTGCCAAGCTTTATATTTCCAATAGCTGTTCTCTCCAGCTGCTGTACGGGGCATCCGACTGCTCTGAACATCTTTCTGATCTGTCTGTTTTTCCCCTCTCTTATACCTATTTCCACCAAGGTGCTGTTCTTCATCTGCCTGATTAGTTTCACGTCAGCTTCCGAGGTAACGAATCCACCTATGTCGACTCCTTTTCTCAATTTAGCAATTTTTCCATCTGACAGATATCCTGAAACCAATGCTCTATAAGTTTTGACTATTTCGTGCCTCGGATGTGTCAGTCTGTATGCCAGATCTCCGTCATTTGTCAGTATGAGCAACCCCGTAGTATTGTAATCGAGTCTGCCCACGGGAAACAGCCTTTCATTGATATCGGTCACTATATCCATTACCGTCGGTCGATCGTACTGATCTTTTACCGTCGTAACATATCCCAAGGGTTTATTTAAAGCTATATATACCTTTTTTTCCATTCCGGTCAAAGTCGCTCCATTTACTTCTACCAAATCACCGGGCATAACTCTGTATCCTAATTCTCTTATCGTAATCCCATTTATCTTCACATTTCCATTGGATACCAAGTCATCCGCTTTTCTCCTGCTGGTGATTCCTTTCTGAGCGATGTATTTATTTATCCTAATGCCTTCCGCCATATCAACCTCTAAATATTTCCCTCTGATTATCATTTTTCACTTAATAAAATTAGCCTATTTATTATATCATAAAAAATTATAGTTTACGACAAAAAATCCTGTATATAGGCATTATGTATGGCAGCATCTGTCCAAATTTATATCGACCTGTTTCGACTCTGATTTAACAACTCTATTTTCAACCACAAGAAAAATCCCAAGATGAACATTATAAGTTCATCCCGGGATTTTTCATTTAAAATACTTAAAGTGAGTTAGCTTGTCTATCAGATACCCGATTTTGTATCTACACTACTTGTTCTTCCTTCTACGTC
>KI535285.1:0-55453 GCA_000488855.1 Eubacterium brachy ATCC 33089
TTTGCTGTCAATGCCATTTTTAAACTTTTTTGTTTTCCCGCTGTTTTTTATTCATCCGATGCTCCCGTCAGTATTACTTGATGTTTAATACTTCATATCCCTCGTCTGTAATCGCCTTGGTTATAGCTTCATCAGTCACAGTTCCGTTGTGCTCTACTTCAACTAATCCATCATCCAGCGTCACTTTCACATCTTCAACACCGTCTACGGCTTCCACAGCTTTCTTGACATGAGCCACGCAATGCTGACAAGTCATTCCTCCTACTTCAATTTCTCTCTTCATTTTTTTATTCACCTCCGCTATATCGTTTGAACCTGTCTTCGTCGGTTCTTCAATATTATCTTTTATGATATCCACCTCTTCAATTGTATAGAATTGAACATCTGCTGCATCCTCTGCATTTCTTCCTCGAATTTCCTTTTTATTCCCCGTGAAAAATCTCAACCTTAGGGCATTTGATACTACGCATATTGAACTGAATCCCATCGCTGTAGCCGCTATCATCGGATTTAATCTAAGCGAGAACAGACTGTAAAACACTCCTGCTGCAATAGGAATACCTATTACGTTGTATATAAATGCCCAGAACAAATTCTGCTTGATATTTCTTATGACCTTCTTGCTCAAGTCAAAAGTTATCAATATGTCTCTCAAATCGCTTTTCATCAGCACCACATCTGCCGCTTCCATCGCTACATCAGTTCCGGCACCTATCGCAATTCCCACATCAGCTCTTGCAAGAGCTGGAGCATCATTTATTCCGTCTCCAACCATAGCTACCAAATTCTGATTACTCCTCAAACCTGCCACGATGGACTCTTTATCTTCCGGTAGAACCTCCGATATTATTTCATTGACTCCCACTTTATTTCCTATATATTTTGCCGTTTTTTCGTTATCTCCGGTCAACATTACAACCTTTATATTTTCCTGTTGCATTTCGCTTATGGCCTCAATGCTCGTATTTTTTACAGTATCTGCAACCGCTATAACTCCTACAAGCAGACCGTTTGCAGAAAAATATATAGGTGTTTTGCCAACCATTGCAAAATCGTTGCCAAGTTTTAAAGCATCATTCAAGTTTCCTTTTATTCCGCTCTCCTCCATAAACTTGAAATTTCCCGCCAGACATTTTGAATTCTGTATTATAGCTTCAATACCTCTTCCCGGAATTTGCCTAAACTCATCTATCTCCAATAAAATTCCGTTGTTTGCCTTTCCGAACTCAACAATCCCCTGTCCTATGGGATGTTCAGATTTTCCTTCGATGGAATACGCCAGAGAAATGAATTTATCTCTGTTGATACTTTCTAGAATTCCTATATCCGTAACTCTCGGCTTTCCTTCCGTTATCGTCCCGGTCTTATCCAAGACCACGGTATTTACCTTATAGGATACTTCCAATGCTTCCGCCGATTTTATTAAAATGCCGTCAGCCACGCCTCTTCCCGTTCCCACCATAATTGCAGTAGGAGTCGCAAGACCCAATGCACACGGACATGAAATCACCAAAACGGAAATTGCCATTGACAGAGAAAATTCCAGCCCCTTTCCTATTGAAAGCCACACTGCAAAAGTCACTATGCCGATTCCTATCACGGTCGGCACAAATATACTGCTGACTTTATCTGCTATCTTTTCAATAGGCGCCTTGGAAGACGTAGCATCGTCGACGAGTTTTATAATCTTCGATAACGCTGTTTCACTTCCAACTTTCTCTATTCTCACTGTGAAAGCCCCTGATTTATTTATACTGCCACCGATCACTTTGCTGCCTTTAAATTTTTCCACCGGCACAGACTCCCCTGTTATCAAAGACTCATCTACGCTACCGAATCCATCTACCACAACTCCATCCGATGCAATAGACTCTCCGGCCTTAACCAAAATTAAATCTCCTACTTTAAGTTTTTCTATCGGAATGTCCACCTGGATCTTGGACGGGTCAAACTTGCTGTTCTCTCCTACCTTTCTAGCGGTCTTAGGCGTTAAATCCATCAGTTTTCGTATGCTGGAAGATGTCTTTCTCTTAGCTCTTGCCTCAAAGAACTTGCCCAGAGTTATAAGCGTCAAAATCATGCCGGCAGATTCAAAGTACAGGTCCATCGCGAAGCGATGTACAGCCTGCATATCATCGTTCTTCATTGCAATTAAAATCTTCACTATAGCATATATTCCATATACTATGGAAGCTCCTGAACCTATAGCTATCAGAGAATCCATATTCGGATTTCTCTTAAACAAATTTTTGATTCCGTTTATAAAAAACCTTCTGTTAACGAATACGACAGGAATCAATAACGCTATCTGAACCATGGCGAATATGTGAGAATATTCTGCTTCTATAAATATCTTAGGCAATGGCCAGCCCATCATATGTCCCATGGAGATATAGAACAGCGGAATGGTAAATACCGCTGAAATTATGAGCCTTCTCCTCATAGAATCAATCTCTTCGTTTTCCATTTTTTCAATTTCTTCAATTCCTTTTTTGTATTGATCTTCAGTTGATCCGTTACCATTTCCTGTTGTAGATACTCCGTCTTTTTCCAGCAGTCTGGCATCATACCCTGCTTTTTTCACTGTATCAACAATTTCTTTCACAGAAGTTTTGCTTTCATCTATATTTAACGTCATGGAATGCTTGAGCAGATTTACACTCACGTCGTCGGCACCTTCAACTGCAGTTACTACTTTATCAACCCTGGCCGAGCACGCAGAACAGGTCATACCGCCTACATAAAATTTCAAATTGGTTTTTTTCTCACTATTATTCATTTGAACTAACCCCTTTGCAAAAATTTATTTACTATGAACTATTATTCCCTTATTGTCGTTTTCAACACATCATCCTTCTGAAAATCATTGCGATTTTTTATGATTTGTTCTCATATTTCTATCACCATGCTTTCTTCATCTCGCTTAAATGAGAATTTGCTGAATCAAAGAGAGAGCAATATTTCCATCACCATGCTTTCTTCATCTCTAGTATAACATAATTTTCACTTTATATAACACGCCATATCCAACATTTAGTAGAATAACAATTATTATCCTAACAGCACTATGGATTACATAATATCAACTGAACAGGAGTGATATAGACACAACAAGGAAGATCGAATTGTCGAAAAACAAAAGACACAGAATAATGAAACACAAATAACAGAAAAACAATCTATACTTGGTACTATGATAAAAAAGATTATAGGAAAAACCTTTGTAACAATAATATGTCTTGCTCCGATAGCAAGGATATATTCAAAAAATCTGTTAAAGGTATTACTATCGAAACGGAAAAAATAAGAAAAAACAGACCGCTTTATATACATGTCCCTATATGAATTTTTACAACAATTCGATAATTTTAGACTATAAAAATGTTTTCGAAAATGATATAATGAACCAGTTAACAAAGACTAAGTTTGCTTATATATTGAAACTTGATAAGACGGAATTAAAATTATACAGGAGGAACGTATTATGGGCTTGTTTGGAAAAAAGAAACAATGGGATACTCAAAAGTCAGACGCAAACAAAAGCAGATTAAGAGAATTATTTAATGGAGTTATGGAAGATGGAGACTCCTACGACATTGTCTATGGGTATGGCTTGAATATAAAGAACAGTGATTATATTGTAGCTCGTAAAAAAACATACACGTACACAAGTTTAATTATAGGCTATCGTGAAACTGATATGAGCATAGCATTGCTACAAACAACTCCGGAGCTTGAGGGTTGTAGTGAAGCTGAAATTTTTAGAAAAGACAATATTAAAAAGGCAAAAATTGCAACAGGTATGTACACGATTTATCATCAAGGTGGATTGATGGCAGGATATACTCAATTTGCAACTTTAGCAGAAAATGATGAAAAATTCCTCGCTTATGTATATCAGCCTGAAGAATATGACAAGTTTGATACATTCTTTAAGAAATTTTCGGGCAGGTAAGCCATGAATTGGCTAACATACTTTTTAATCTTTTTCGCTATCTGTATTGTATGGTTTGTTATTACACGAATTTGGGTAAATGGCATAGACATGATTATCTCTGCCCTCAAGAAAATGTTGGGACTAAATAAAAATGACAGTACGGAAAGTTGGCATACTTTGGAAGATATTAGGGATAAGACTAAGAAAGATTAAATAACAAATACAATTAAATTTATAAGACTTTGAAAAACAGTAAATCAAATTAGTTTACTGTTTTTTGTTGCTCAAAATCGAGAAGAAAGGAAACAATCTACACTTGGTCCCATGATAAACAAAGATTATAGGAAAAACCTTTGTAACAGAAATATATTTTGACCCCGATAACAAGTATACATTGCAAAAAAGCTGTTAAAGGTATTACTATCGAAACGGAAAGAATAGAGAAAGATATATTATTTTTCTATCTATATCTTTCCTAATATGTGCTGATGAATACTTGATGGCAAGCAGGAAATTGTACAGTAGAAAGGATATCCTAAAAATGGTATAATCTTAGCAGATATTAGGGATATTACCCTGTTTATACAGCCATACATGGCAGAGGTGTTTGGAAACCGTTAAAGGGTTCTGATAACATTTGCCAGTTTGCTGAAGTTCTAAATAAAATTAATAGTACAAACCTAAACTTTCCTTGCAGTTTAGACTTTTTAAATGATATTGTAGATTTGAAAAGTGATTTTTGGTGCAAAGTAAATGAAAGTTGTAAAGAAGTTGAATAACCACTGTTTATAAAATCCAGGCATCTGAATATGATCTATGACATAGCAATTCGCAGAACAGTAAATCAAACAGTTTTACTGTTTTTTCTTTACTTAAACTTCAAGAGATAAGCATTCACAAACAAAAAGGTGCTTGACAAAATTCTCACCGCTTTACATCCACCTTTTGTTTTCGACATTAAGTTCCAATTTTTAGAAGATTTTAAATCTCATTTTCCCACTTCCACATTAATCCGTGACTATCTATTTATATGAATTTTACTATTACTATGATATAATGGTTAACGTATAAAATCAGATATTTAATATTGCAAGGAGAACATATGAATAAACTACTAATCGCCGATGACGAGTCACGCATAAGGGAAGTTATTAAAGAATATGCCCAATTTTTCGACTTTGAAGTTTACCAAGCCGTAGATGGTGAAGATGCCGTAACTAAAGCCTTATCAGAAAATTTTGATATTATAGTTATGGATATTATGATGCCTATCAAAGACGGGTATACAGCAGCAAGAGAAATAAGAGAAAAAAAAGACACTCCTATAATTTTATTATCTGCCAGAAGCGAAGAATATGACAAGTTGTACGGCTTTGAAATAGGTATAGATGACTACGTGGTCAAGCCTTTCAGTCCAAAAGAGCTTATGGCGAGAATAAATGCCGTTATCACAAGACATAAATCCATATCCGGTCGTGATCAAAGCATCCGAGTTGAAACCTCAATTCCCGCATCTGATGAAATTTTTGAAATTCAAGGATTGAAATTGGACAAACCCAGCAGACAGGTGAGCATCGACGGGGAGAAAGTCAATCTGACACCGAAGGAATTTGATCTCCTATGCTATTTAATCGATAACAGAAATGTCGCGCTCTCCCGAGAAACACTCCTTGGAGATATATGGGGATATGAATTTTATGAGGATGATAGAACCATCGACACACATATAAAAAATCTCCGCAATCACTTAGATAAATATAGGGATTTAATAGTTACAATCAGAGGTGTAGGTTACAAATTTGAATATGAAGATTAGGATTGATTACAAAAGTATAAAGTTCAAAGTAATTTTATACTTTTTCGTTTTTACAGTTATAATAGGATGTATGATCTGGTATCTCCAGGTTTTCTTTCTGAGCAACTACTACGATAAAATGAAAATTTTGGAGAGTGAAAACTCCGTTGCCAAAATATCGGAATTGTATCACAAAAGCACCTTGAAAGATTTTGTTGAAAAAGTAGATGAGCTGACCGATAACAACGATTTACTGGTTCAGGTCATATCCGACGATGAGACCTTGTTCTCATCCAGCTCACAGCTTGAAGCCTATAAAAATGAAATCGAGAGAGGACATACCTTGCTTAAAAAATCAGGGGGAAAAGATGGTGTTTCTCTGATTTTGAAAGGCACAAAATCCAAGCGTGAAACATGGGTATATGCAGGGTACCTAGACTCCTCCAAACACACGCTGCTATACGTGGTATCTCCATTGTATCCCGTCACTTCTACGGTCAAAATCATACAGCAACAACTCATCTATATTTTGCTGTTATCATTTTTAATTTCCTTAGGGCTGGCATTTTACACTTCGCGTAGAATTTCAACACCTATTGAAAATATATCGAAAAAGGCTAAACTGCTTGCTATCGGAAAAACAGGCATACGTTTTGATGACAAATATTCATATACTGAAATAGATAATCTTGCAGAGAACCTCAACAGGGCTTCTATTGAAATAGACAAGTCCATGGAATTGCAGAAAGATTTGATTGCCAATATTTCTCACGATCTTAAAACACCTCTGACTATGGTTAAATCCTATGCTGAAATGATCAGAGATTTATCCGGTGATTTTCCTGACAAGCGAAATGCTCACCTACAAGTAATCATAGACGAATCAGATAGACTCAACTCTCTCGTAAACGATATTTTAACGCTGTCTTCCGTACAGTCCGGAACCTTGAAGTTGGAAATTACCAAATTCAGCATCAAAGACTTGTTTCAATCTGTCATTCAGCCTTATTATATTTTAAAAAATCAGGGATATAAGATTATGTTCAACTGCCGGCAAGATGTGGATGTGAAGGGAGATCCCGATAAGATAAAGCAGGTAGTTTCAAATCTTGTCACCAATGCTATTAAATATTGCGGTGAAGATAAAGAGATTTTTATAAATGTAAAGAAGTGGGGTAAAAGAGTTCACTGTGAAATTGTAGACCATGGTCAGGGTATCAAAGCGGATGAGCTTCCGTACATCTGGGAAAGATATTATCAATCCAGTACAAATCACGTTCGCACTACGAAAGGTTCAGGAATCGGACTTTCCATAGTCAAGGAGATTTTAAATGCTCACAATGCACGATACGGTGCGGAGAGCAAAGTTGGCAGAGGTACCACTTTTTGGTTTGAACTCGATGTAGCGGGAAGCGATGAATGAAATAATTCCAACGCAATTTCCCATATGCTCTTTCAATTTCATATAAATATATAGAATTGTCAACGCTGCGAAAGCTTTAATATTCTCCTCTTTTCCGATTGAAAGTGATAATTGCAAAATTTTTCTATTAAATTTTTGCAGCCGACTCTTTCAGTCGGAATTCTTTAAATTTTCCGACATTCTACATTTCCAATTCGTACATAGTCATGGATAAGGCTACCATTCCGGCAGTCTCCGTCCTTAAAATGGTTTTTCCTAAAGACACAGGACGTATCCCACATTCCTCAATTTTTCTCACTTCATTTTTTGAGAATCCGCCTTCCGGTCCTATCATAATGGCTGCTTTTTCTATTTTTTTATCAGACAAATTCTCATTTTGCAAATATTTTTTAATAGTTAAATTCTCTTCACCTTCATAAGGAAATATTATTAGGTCGAAATCGGTTATGTGATTCATCATCTCATCAAATGTCATCTCCGGACTTATTTCAGGTATAATTCCCCTTTTGCACTGCTTTGCCGCCGATTCTGAAATTCCATTGTACCTGGCTCTCTTCTTATCAGATTTCTCGCCGAGTTTTCCTATGCTCCTGTCCATCTTGACCGGAACTATACCCTTAATGCCGATTTCGACGTTCTTTTGAATTATCAGATCCATTTTTCCTTTTTTCGGAATACCCTGAAATAATGTAAAATCTATGTCCGGTTCTTTTGCACATGCGTTTTTATCCACAATTTTTCCCTCGACTATGTCCTTATTCAAACTGATAATTTCAGCAATGTATTCCCATTTTATTCCGTCTGCTACTTCTATATCGTCTCCAACCTTCAAACGAAGGACCTTGTTTATATGATTTACATCATCTTTTTTATCAATTATCAGACATTTATCCCCTATGTTTTTCGGAGACACAAAAAATCTGTTCATAATATCACTCCGTCACTTATCTATACCAGCTGTCAATGAAAACTCTCAATATTCCCATATGATTATAATCATCGCTATTAAATTCATCATACGACAAGCGTCCATGCAGAACACGGACGCCTCAATCTCATATTTTTTCAGTTTTTCTCGACGGCTTTGCAACTATAGCGCACCATTCGCCTCTACATACAACTTCGACAATTTCAAGCCCGTTGACAACCATACCTTCCTTTACCATGTCTTCTTTTTCCAAAAGAATACCTGATGTTATGAACAACCCATCTTCTCTCATATGCTCTCTCACCGCTTCGGATAGAAAAACGACTAATTCCGCCATTAAATTTGCGACTACGACATCCGCCTTATATTCTATCCCTTTAGTCAAGTCTCCCTCTGAAACGCTTACTACATCATCACATGCGTTCAAAATCACATTTTCTTTGGCAACTTCTACGGCGACTTCATCAATATCTATCGCTTTAATTTCTGTCGCTCCCAGTTTTGCACCGACAATTGCCAATATTCCGGAGCCGGTTCCGATATCCAATATTTTTTTCGATTTGCATCCGTATTTTTCCATCAACATTCCGCACATTGCAGTAGTTTCATGGTCTCCAGTGCCGAATGCCATACCCGGATCCAGTGATATTACCGTTTTCTCATCTGATAATTCGCCTATATCTATCCACGATGGTTTTATCACTATTTCATCAGTCAGAAATATAGGCTTCAAAGTCTCTTTATACGCCCTTATCCAATTTTCATCGTCTACTTCGGACACCTCCATTATCAAGCTTCCCAGATCCATCCGCAGTTCATTTCTATCTTTCAGCCTCTTGACTTTTCCCATCTCATCAAAAACCCTTTCGAGCAATTTGTCACCCTGACTGCCATACTCGATGTAGAATGTAATTTTACTTTCACCACCGGCATGACCATCGTCATCAAAGGCTTTCTCATCTACGTAATCCCACGCAAAATCAGCTTTTTTATTTAGAACTTCAACGGCAGTTTCTTTAGATTCAACCACTGTTTCGTAAATTTCTAAATCTGACAACATAGCTGTTATGTAATCTATCCCCGCATCCGACGTGCATATTCCAACTTCCAGGTACTTCATTTTGAAAACCCTTCCACAACTTTTGTTATCTCTTTGTGGGTAGCTTCTCTGGCATGCTGATCTATTACCACCTTATGTTTATCTGTATGAGATAGACACCCCGCTCCACCGATACAGCCGTTCGCACATGCCATTCCCTCTATGAGATTGTTTTTGAGCATTCCTCTGGAAGCTCTCATGAGTACCGGTTTACACTTGTCGAGACCTTCCACAGCAACCGTATCCGGAACAAAATCGGATCCCTGTTCGATTAGAGCTTCGACTACAGCGGCTGCAACTCCGCCGGATTTCGCAAAACCTCTTCCAAAAGGAGTCGCATCATCAATTGGAGTCGATTCCAGATTTTCTATATCGATGTCCTTACTGTCAAATAATGCCTGAAGTTCTTCGAAAGTTATCACGCAATCTATGTAATCCTTGACTTTTTCCAGCTGAAACTCCGCTTTTTTAGCTGTACACGGACCTATGAATATATTTTTACATGTGGGATCCTCGTCCTTTATAATCTTCCCTATAGTACCCATCGGTGATAAGTTATGGGAGATATTCGGCACTAAGTCGGGGAAGTTCTTCTCTATATATTCTACGAATGCGGGACAACACGATGTAGTTAAAAATCCTTTTTCTTCCAGCTCCTTCGCTTCGTAGTATGCCACCAGGTCAGCTCCTTGTGCCGCTTCATATATTCCTTCGAACCCGAGTTCTCTAAGTCCCTGAATGACCTGTCCTATGGTAGCGTAATCAAACTGAGATACAAATGCAGGTGCTATGATAGCGTTTACCTTGTACTTTGTGTTACCTTCACTTCCTTTTATCATATCTATTAAATTAGTAATATACGACTTATCCACAGTAGCTCCGAACGGACACTGAGTAACACAGGCTCCACATGAAACGCATTTTTCATAATCTATTTCCGCTTCGCCTGTTTCCGCCATGTGAATAGCATCTGCTTTGCATGATCTCACGCAAGGTCTTATAAAATTATTTATCGCAGAGTATGGACATGCTTTTGCACACTGACCGCACTCCACGCATTTGCTTTTATCTATAATAGCCTTGTTATCCTTGCCGAAAGAAATGGCATTCAATCTGCACGATGCCTCACAAGCATGTGCCAAACATCCTCTACATAAATCTGTTACTACGTGACCCGATTCCGGACATTCATCACAAACCAAGTCTATAACTTCAATTATATTAGGATTCTTTCTGTTTCCTCCTAAAGCGATTCTGATTCTCTCTGCCACTTTAGCTCTGTCCTTATATATGCAACAGCTCGTCGATGGCTGCCCTTTTTTTACGATTTCATTGGCAATTTCATTGAATACTGAGAATATCTCTTCCCCTTCCCAGTAATGTCTTGCCACCTCTCTCAGCACCTTATATTTCAATACTTGTACGTTTGAATCAAATTTTCTCATTTAAACCCCTTTATACTCTCTCGGAAACACAACACACTTCTCTAAAAATGGGCGCAACCCTACATTGCACCCATTGTAATTTAAGATTCAATCTTACTTGTTAGCTTCATCATATAAAGCCTGGGCATTATCCCATTCCTCAATCAATATCGGAAGAACCTTGTATAAATCTCCCACAATACCATAGTCTGCAACCTCAAAAATCGGAGCATCCGCATCTTTATTGACGGCTATGATAACATCCGATCCCGACATGCCTGCTAAATGCTGAATGGCACCTGAGATACCTGCTGCAATATAAATTTTTGGCTTGACTGTTGTACCTGTCTGTCCTACCTGATGAGAGTGATCTATCCATCCGGCATCTACAGCCGCTCTCGAAGCACCTACTACACCGCCGACTTTTTCAGATAATTTCTCAATCAAATCGAATCCTTCCGCACTGCCCAGACCGTTGCCGCCGGAAACTATTATCTCAGCATCTGTAAGAGATACCAATTCTTTTGCAGATTTGACGATTTCGACAACTTGAGTCCTTATATCTTCCGCCTTAATCATAGGTTTGAATTCAATCAATTCGCCTTCAGCACCTTCTATCGGATCCCTCTTTTTCATAACGCCCGGTCTCACTGTAGACATCTGAGGTCTGAATCTCGGACATATGATCGTTGCCATCAAATTGCCTCCAAATGCAGGACGAGTCTGTTTGATACCTGTATCGGGATCGTCAGGGTCGAGTGTTGATGTATCGAGGGTAGTGTTTTTGTTTGCAAAATCAATATAACTCGAAACCCTAACATCAAGCCTTGTACAATCGGCCGTCAAACCTGTGTTACATCTTGCCGCAACTCTCGGTGCCAAGTCTCTACCTATATGTGTCGCACCGTATAGAACTATTTCCGGTTTGTACTTTTCAATCGCCTGCGTCATAGCCTTTGTATATCCGTCAGTTGTGAAGTTCTTCAACAGCGGATCTTCAATGAGGATTACCCTTTCAGCTCCATATGCATAACATTCTTCAGCCAGCTGGCCGATGTCATCTCCGATGATTACCGCACAAACTTTTGTATCTTCACTGATTTCTTTAGCCAATCTATATCCTTCACCTATGAGTTCAAGAGCAACGCCCATCAGCTTTCCTTGTCTCTGTTCTGCAAATACCCAGACATCCTTGTATTGGCTTAGATCGACACTATTTGCATTTTCACTCTCAATTTTTTCAATCGCATCAAACGGACATTTTGCAACACATACTCCGCAAGAAGTGCATGCTGAACCGATTTCCGCAACCTTCGCTTTCATTTCAATCGCTGTAAAGGGACAAGCCTTTACACATATGGTGCAACCCTTACATCTATCACTTATAACCTTAATTGCCATGTTTTCTTACTCTCCTTTTGCTAAATTATGTGTTTGGCCTTTAGTCCAACAAGAAGCTTTCCAACAACTTCTTTAGCTGAATCACCCTCTATCATTTCCCCTTTTCCCTTAGGAGCAGGAGTAAATGAACGGAATACGTTTGTCGGAGACGCTTCCAGACCTACTGTAGCTAAATCGACTTCAACATCTGCTGCACTCCAAATGTACATCGGTTTATCTTCAGCGGAGAAGATTCCACCGATACTCATGTATCTCGGCGTATTCAACTCTTTAATAGCAGTTAGCATACAAGGAGTCTTAACCTTGATGATTTCATATCCGTCTTCAAGATTTCTCTTAACTGTTAATTCATTCATTTCGGCATTTAAATTACACTTCTCAACATAGGTTACCTGAGGTAAATCCAATTTTTCAGCGATCTGCGGTCCAACTTGAGCAGTGTCGCCGTCGATTGCCTGCCTGCCGGCAAATACCAGATCAAAAGCTTTTCCCATTTCTTTTTCTGCCTTCTTAATTGTGGCAACCAAAGCATTGGATGTCGCCTGAGTATCAGAACCGCCTACAGCCCTATCGCTTATTAAAATACCTTCATCGGCTCCCATTGCAAGACATTCTCTAAGCATGTCCTGTGCCTGTGGAGGGCCCATTGAAACAACGGTTACAATTACATCACCAAATTCATCTTTAATCTTCAAAGCTTCTTCTAAAGCGTTTGCGTCATCGTTGTTCAGTATGCTGGGTACTCCATCTCTTATCAGCGTGCCTGTTTTCGGATTAATCTTGATTACATTAGTATCAGGAACCTGTTTTGCACACACTAAAATATTAAATGCCATCTTACTATTTCCTCCTTTTATCTACCGGATATCTAAGTTCAAACTTAGATAGTTTTATCATTGCCGCCACTTTCGGCTATCACTTACCGATCATTCGGCAATTTTCAAAATCGCACTTTAAAGTCTGCCACACTTCATAATGCATTTTGGCCAAATTTCTCATCTTTCGAATATTGAAATTTCATTGTAAAAAAGATTTTTTCATTTCAATCGTCACAACCTGCCAAATTACGCCCCACACATCTTGATCCGTTCCGGCCTTACACGCAACGCTTCGCTACTGCAGAACGCCGCGGCAAACACTTTAACATCAAAAACCCGGCACGTGCAACAAATGATGCAGTGCGTTGGCCAGCTCTCGATTCATTATGAAATTTTCCTTTTAAATTCTCTCGCAAATAAATATTCTACGTTCCTAATTTCCACAATAAAATCACGATACGCATATCTATGCCGACTTATACGTCAGCACAACAGTATCGTCATAAAAATAACGATACCACAGTATAATTAAAACATTTTTTATTTGAAAAATCAAGTATTTTTTGAATTTATTCCACAGAGGTTATATTTTTTATTTGTACATTTTTCATAGCTTCCGCAACCAATTTGTCCACATTCAATTTTTCTTCGGAATGTAAAATACTTTCCAATTTTGGTCTGGTTACAGGATGTTTAGGTAAAAATACGGTACAACAATCTTCATACGGCAATATAGATGTCTCATAAGTACCTATTTTTTTTGCCACATCCATTATATCGACCTTGTCCATGGCTATCAACGGTCTTAGAACCGGCATAGCTACCGATTGATCCGTACATACTATAGACTCAGTTGTCTGACTCGCGACTTGACCTAAGCTCTCACCTGTAATCAGCGTTTTTGCTCCCGTCTGTTCTCCTACTTTTTCAGCAATCTTCATCATGAATCTTCTGACTAAAATCGTAGTCTCCTCTTCCGGACAAGTCTTTATAATTTCTTCCTGTACAGGTAACAGATTTACTATATGCAATTTAAAATCCCCACAGTAAATGCTAATTTGTCTGGCAAGATCTTCAACTTTTTCCTGTGCTCTCTGACTTGTATAGGGATATGAATGAAAATGAATTGCTTCAATGCTCATTCCTCGCTTCGCCATCATCCAACCCGCCACCGGTGAATCTATACCGCCTGACAAAAGCAACATGCCTTTCCCATTTGTTCCTAGAGGCAATCCACCGTATCCTTGAATTTTTTTACGATAAATATAGGCCTTATCTCTTCTCACATCAACATGCAAACACACCTGTGGATTTCTAACATCCACTTTCAGCACTTTGCAACCTTTTAGAACTTCTCCTCCAACCAATCTGGCGATTTCAGGTGATTTTACCGGGAAGTTTTTGTCTGCTCTCTTGGCTTCGACTTTAAAGGTCCTTACGCTTTCTTTTTCAATTAAATTCATCATAAAATTCACTGCGGTTTCGTATATATCTTCCATATTCGGATTTGTTTCCACTGCGGGACTTATGGATGAGATGCCAAATACTTTTGAAATCTCTCCAACTAATTCTTCCTGGGAGTTCTCACTATTCGCACTGACAAAGACCAATCCTTCTTCCCTGTATACATCCACTCCTGAAAACTTTCTCAGAATTTTCTTAACCCTATCCACCAATTTTTTCTCAAAATATGACTTATTCTTTCCTTTCAGTGCAGTTTCACCAAACCTGACTATAAATAAATGCCTGTTCACTTAATTTACCTTTCCGAATCAAACTTCTTAACTTTCTGTATCCTTTGCACCCTGTTTTATCTTCTTCTCGCAATGCTTCTAAAACTTTCAACCGCTTTCTTTAATTTATCCAAAGTGTAATCCAACTCTTCTTCAGTTGTAAACCCGCTTAAACTAAATCTCAAAGCACCTTCGATTTCATCTTTTGAAAGCCCCATCGCTCTAAGCACATGACTTTCGCCTTTCTTGTTTGAAGAGCACGCCGAACCTGCGGAAACGTATATGCCGTCTTCTTCAAGTCGATGCAATATAACTTCACTTTTGGTCCCCAGAAACGACACGTTTAGAATAGTCGAAAGACTGTTTTCAGGCGTGTTTACCCTAATGTCCGATATTTCATTTTCAATATTCTCTTTAAAACATCTTTTCAATTTTGAAATTTTCTCACATCCGTCATCGGATAAATTTTTTCTTGAAATTTCACATGCCTTCCCGAAGCCAACTATTCCCGGAACGTTTTCAGTTCCCGAACGCATATGTTTTTCCTGTCCTCCTCCAACTATATAAGGATGAATGCTTATCCCTTTTTTTATATATATACCACCGATTCCTTTCGGACCATGAATTTTGTGTCCGCTAAAGCTCATCAAATCAACGTGATGCAGTCTCATCTTTCCCAGTGCCTGTACGCAATCGCTGTGAAATATGGTATTCGGCGGTTTATGCTCATACAAATCCTGTATTGGGTACACTGTTCCGATTTCATTGTTGGCTGCCATAATCGATATCAATGCCACATCATCGCTCAATTCTCGATTGAATTCCGATATATCTATGTTACAATATTTATCCACATTTAGATATTTTACATCGTATCCCCTCTTTTCCAAGAGTTTCATGGATTCCAAAACTGCCGGATGTTCGACTTTTGTAGTAATTATTTTCTTGCCTCTCTTGCCGTTTTTCATCGCTCCACAGATAATTGCCATGTTATCACTTTCGGTACCGCCAGATGTAAAAAATATCTCTCCTCTGCCTTTTCCAATCAAATCCTTCACTGATTCCCTGCTCTTCCTAATGAGCTTTTCAGCATCTATTCCCAGAGAATACATTGCTGAAGGATTTCCGAAATCCTTTTCCAATGCATTCATCATAGTTTTAACAACTTGAGTATAGGGTTTTGTAGTCGCACTGTTATCTAAATATACAAACATTTTTTACATTCCTCTTCTTTTCCACTTAGTTCAGGTTTTAATCCTCTTCATTATTTTACCCTCACCCGTCCTGCTGAAAATTCTAAAATCCCTATTAGGTTTAACTGAATTCTCAACCTTATTCTATCATAAATCTCATCGCCGAACAAAACTTAAAAGAGATGAACTGCTACGCTCATCCCTTATCAATTTTTTCAACTTATTCATATATTCGAGCAATCCTATCTTTCTCAAATTATGCTGAAATTATTTCGCATAGTCAACGGCTCTGGTCTCTCTCAAAATATTGACCTTTATCTGTCCCGGATAGTTTAACTCGTTTTCGATTTTCTTTGCAATTTGACGTGCCAAATAAGGTAGTTCATCATCTCTAATCTTATCCGGCTTTGCTACGATTCGAATTTCTCTTCCTGCCTGTATAGCATAGGATTTCTCGACACCTTCCGTAGTGTTCGCAATTTGCTCCAGAGTTTCCAATCTCTTTATGTAAGTTTCAAGAGTCTCTCGTCTGGCTCCCGGTCTTGCTGCTGAAAGTGCGTCAGCTGCGGCAATTATCACGGCTTCCATCGAAGTCGGTTCATAATCTCCATGATGCGATCTCATCGCTTCAATGACCTTTGCTGATTCTTTATACTTTTTCAACACTTCAATACCGATTTCCACATGTGTGCCCTCTTTTTCGTGGTCAAGAGCCTTACCTATATCGTGTAAAAGTCCTGCCCTCTTTGCCAGGTTAACATCCAAACCCAGTTCACCTGCCATCAAACCTGATAGATATGCTACTTCTTCGCTATGCTTCAATACGTTTTGTCCGTAGGAAGTCCTGTATTTTAACCTCCCCAACAGCTTTATAAGTTCCGGATGCAAGTTGTGTATACCCAAATCGAAAGTTACCTGTTCTCCGGCTTCTTTCATAACACCTCTTACTTCTCTTTCAGCCTTGCCGACCATCTCTTCAATTCTGGCAGGGTGTATACGACCGTCCACAATGAGTTTTTCCAACGTGATCTTGGCTACTTCTCTTCTAACCGGATCAAATCCCGACAGTATCACCGCCTCCGGTGTATCGTCAATTATCAATTCAATTCCCGTTGCGGTTTCCAAAGCCCTGATATTCCTACCTTCTCTTCCGATTATTCTACCTTTCATCTCCTCATTAGGAAGTGAAACCACCGAAACTGTGCTCTCCGCCACATGATCTGCGGCACATCTCTGTATCGCATTCACTATGATGTTCTTCGCCCTTTTATCAGCCTCTTCTTTGGTTCTGGTTTCCACCTCTTTTATTATCGTTGATGCTTCAACTTTTACGTCGTTTTCAATGCTGTCTAAAAGGATCTGCTTTGCCTCATCACGAGTGTATCCCGAGATTTTTTCCAACTCCTCCAGCTGTCTTTTATGAATTTCTTCAACTTCTTTTTTCCGTTTGTTCAGACCTTCCTCTTTATCTGTAATGCTTTGTTCTTTTCTCTCGATCTGCTCCAATTTCTTATCTATTGTTTCTTCTTTCTGAATGAGACGATTTTCTGATTTTGAAATTTCGTTTCGTCTCTGTTTTATCTCTTTTTCAATTTCATTTTTCATTTTTAGTGCTTCTTCTTGAGCTTCAAGCTTCTTTTCTTTTTTTATAGTTTCAGCTTGATGTTCAGCATCTAACACTATGTTTTTCGCATGTTGCTCTGCACTGCCTATGGTTTTTTCACTGACATTCTTTCTGATTATTATGCCGACCATAATACCTGCCAACAGGCCTATCGCTATTCCGATAATACCGTACCATATTTCCATAATTTTATCTCCTCCCTTCTCTTAAAATCAATTTATCTATATGTCCATTTTAAAAACAATTTTGCATTACATTTGTGATATATATTGATATAATCGTGCCATAATATTATAATGTCTATTATATGTTAAAGTCAAGTTAAGTAATTTAATACTTTAAATTAAAATTGAATTTTACTGATGACAAATGTCTCTCATATCTGATGTTTTATGCTGTTTTTATGAGAATTTGTAATAAATTCATTTTTTGACGATATAACACATGCTATCGATATGACATAGAAATTATAATTGAATTTAAGAGGAAAGTTCATGAAATATTTGAGAAATTTATTTAAAAATATAAGCAAGCCATTGTACATCTTTCCCGTTATATTTGCGATTATCAGCATAACTATGATGATTTCAATATCCTACAATAACGGTATCGTTATATCCAGAATGGTAATAGTCCAAACAGGCGCCTATATCATAGGCTTAATCGCCGTGATAATAATCATAAACATAGATTATACCGTCTTTGAAGATTTGAATAAATACCTTTACATAGGATCGATAATTCTGCTCCTTACACCATATCTTCCATTTATCGGCATAAAGAAATTCGGGGCAAGATCGTGGGTGAACATAGGCATAACCACCATTCAACCGTCTGAATTCGTAAAAATACTGTTTATTTTTATAATGGCTGCATACTTCAAAAAAAATCAAAACAAGCTGAATTCTTTTAAGGATTTTGCAAAGGCTTTGTTATACGTTTCTCCTATTATACTGATAGTTTTAAAGGATGACTTCGGAAGTGCCGCTGTATTCATGGCGATATTTATATCCATGTGCCTTTTCGCGGGTTTGGATTGGAATCTATTTGGAAAATTGGCACTTTTTACAACGATTTCCATTCCGTTTTTGTTGGGATTTTTAAGACCTCATCAAAGAGACAGATTAACCGCTTTCCTATATCCCAATGATCTGGCAAATCCTGCGACTTACCAGGTTCATCAATCGAAAATCGCTATCGGATCGGGCGGTTTTTTCGGGAAGGGGCTATTTCATGGAACTCAAAAAGCCTTATCTTTTTTGCCGGTCCGGGAATCCGACTTTATTTTTGCAGTCATCTGTGAAGAATTCGGATTTTTAGGCGGAACGATTTTAATCATACTGTTCGTCTGGTTTCTATTTGACATGTTAAAGGCAGCTTTCACTATTACGGACTTATACGGAGCTCTGATAATAATCGGTGTCATAGGCATGTTTGCCTCTCAGATATTTGAAAACATAGGTATGACTATGGGGTTAATGCCCGTTACCGGAATCACATTACCCTTTATCAGCATGGGTGGCTCATCGGTACTTACCAGCATGATTTCCGTAGGTATAGTTTTAAGCATATGCATAAGCAATAGAAGTGTTGCATTTATAAAATACAACAGATAGATACTTCTTGCGTTTGAGAGGAATTTATCTGCAGTTTCAAGATAATTTGAGAGGTTTGAAAATGTTTAGGAATGAAGTAAACACAATAGGAGTTTTAGCATCGTCAAAAGTCGATCATATGAAGAATCATCCGGCAAGATATTTTACACTGACTCTGCTTGCAGGCATGTTCATCGGTTTTGGTGTCTTATTGGATTTCTCTTTGGGTGCCATGTTGACAGATAGCCATGTTCCCGGTGTGAAAATCTTCATGGGACTTGCTTTCGGTGTGGCTCTAAGCCTTGTCATAATATCCGGCGGAGAGCTTTTTACCGGAAATAACTTAACCATGTCTGTTGGTATATACACTAAAAACATAACCGTTACAAACTCTTTTGCCCTTTGGATTTTCTGTTGGCTGGGTAATTTGATCGGCTCTATAATACTGGCTTTCATATTCGCAAAGACAGGCTTATTAAGCGGGTCTACAGCATCCTTCATCGCCAATTCCACACTTTCAAAAATTTCTCTTTCCACCATGGAGATGTTCTGCAGAGCTGTTTTATGCAATACTTTGGTTTGTCTCGCTACATGGTGCAGCATAAAAATGAAATCCGAATCCGGAAAACTCATAATGATATTTTGGTGCATCTTCGCCTTCGTCACTTCAGGTTTTGAACACAGCATTGCCAACATGTCAATTTTCTCTTTAGCTCTCATAAATCCCGCAGGAGCTGATATCACCATGAGTAGCTGTCTCTACAATCTCTTTATAGTTTCATTGGGTAATATGGTAGGTGGAATTTTCCTGGTTGGACTGCCATATTCAATCAGTTCAAAATACAAATAATTTCTTTTCTTAATGCATAGCCTGTCAACACAAAAAATCACACCTAACAATGTGCTATACGCACTTGTTAGGTGTGATTGTCCAAATTCAATTCATCTCCAATACTCGTTTA
This sequence comes from Eubacterium brachy ATCC 33089, assembly GCA_000488855.1. Lineage (GTDB taxonomy): Bacteria > Bacillota > Clostridia > Peptostreptococcales > Anaerovoracaceae > Gallibacter > Gallibacter brachus. Next base: position 19,933 of record KI535285.1, read on the forward strand.
AACCTATGAGTTTTCCAGAATTCTACCGAGTATCTTCTTAAAATTCTTGGTAATGTATGTATCATCCTTCAACACAATCGGTACTCCCCTGTTTGTCGCTATGTATATATTTTCATCCCACTGCATAAATCCGATTACAACCATATTCAATTTGCTCATGATTTCATCCAAATTAGGAACGATTCCCGTCGTCATAAGCTCAACATTGACCTTGTTTATGATACATCTGATATCGGTTATTCCATGGTTTCTAAGTCTTTTCTCCACTACGTCCGCATCTCTTATAGAAGCATTTTCCGCCTCCGTTATGACCACTGCTCTATCGACTTCCACTGCTAAAACATCCAAACCGTCACTTGCACCCGCCGGGGCATCCACTATTATGTAATCGAACTTCTTCTTTAATTTTTCGTACAGAACCTTCATGTGAAGTTGTGTTATATCTCTGTCATCAATGCAAGGAGAAGCCGCCATGAAAAATAGGTTTTCAAATCGCCTATCTCTTACCATGGCCTTGCTTATGGAACAAATTCCCGATAAAACATCCATTACATTATACACTATTTTGTCTTCCAATCCTAAATACAAATCCAGATTTCTCAGCCCTAGATCCATATCTACCAATAAAACTCTCTTGCCTTCTATGGCTAACAATGCCCCTATATTAGCGGCGAACATGGTTTTTCCCGTCCCGCCTTTTCCCGATGCAATTAGAATCGTCTTCCCCATCAAAATAGTACCTCTCTAAAATTCCACAACCTCCGCAATAAACTTTTTCATATAATGCATTCTGTGCCGCAAAAGCATATCAGTTGAATTCATTTACAATTTTAAAATCCTTGCTGTCTCTACCAATACTCTTCAAATACTGTCCTATGATTTCCCTAACTACAGGATTTGCATTTCCACCCGTAACTCCCTGTGGAATCATACAAGCTACGGCTATTTTAGGATTATCTCTCGGTGCCAGTGCCACCGTCCAAGCGAATTCATCGTAAGTCTGCTTAAATCGATCCAGGTTGTTATACGTAATCTTGCCACCGCTTAGATTGATCACCGCACGCCTTACCGCAGTGTCCTGAGAAGAGTATATTTTCGGATATTCCTTCATCAATCTTTTCATTTCCGTTTCCACTTCACTCCACGTCATATTTCCAAAGCTTCTCAAATTCTTTTTAATGTATTCAATTTCAGACTTAGGATTTATGAAACCTGATTTTTGTGCAGTTCCTGTCTTCACTGAAACTTCCCACGGAAACCTCTTGTAATGGGCTGAAATTCCCGATCCCGGATCTCTTGATACCGCATACATGGCTTTTTTCACTTCATCTATATATCTTTGTGAAATATTCGCATCCTTTGAAGACTTCTTCACAGTATCACCCTCATCTTCAATGCTCTTTACAATGCTCGCTTGATTTAATTTACCGTTATTTCCCAAGGTTGCCATATAGTTTGCCATCTGAATCGGAGTATATGAGTTGCTGCCCTGTCCTATGGAAATGTTAAAGGCATCTCCTATGGTCCACTTGGCTTGATTAAAGTACTCATACAGACAGAGTTCAGTGACTTCATTGTATTTTTCCTTTTTAATTCCCACCTGTGGCAAATATTCATCTTTCATTTTCGCATATGTTATTTTTTCCGTACCCATCCAACTGACTATTGTATTGATATCTTTATCCAATCTCTTGATATTTGAGTATACCTCTTTTGTGAAGTAGCTTTCCGCATTGGCATATAGTGCATTTTTCAGTTCTCTTTTCAATCCGTCTATCTTTGCCTTCTCCGTAGGTACACCTGTTGCAACTTCGTTAAGCTCTATTCCCGTCTTGTCGTTTAAACCCAGTCTTTTTGCCATATTCACGATGCTTTCGGTTCCCATTTCCTTATTTAATCCAAGAGATTTATTCGACGCCCAGTCTCTATTAGTTGCCAAATCATAAAAATAGTAGTTGCAGGACACTGCCATCGCTTTATACATATCTATATATCCGTGATTTCCTCCTGTGGTGTTCCACAGTATACATCCAAAAGTTCTGCCGCCGAGTTTAACTGCCCCACCGTCTTTTACTATCTTGTTCGGATTTAAACCGTTTTCCAAAGCCGACAAAGCCGTAACAGGCTTGAATGTAGATCCCGGCTGAACAGCACTCATAGTTGCCAAATTCAACAGCGGAGCCTCAGACAGGCTATCCCTGGGATTGCTGCTCTGCAACTTGCTCCAGTTTTCCGGAGAAATTCCCTCTGCAAACAAATTCGGATTATAGTCGGGATAGCTTGCCAATGCCAGTACATCACCGCTCTTTACATCTATCGCCACAACTGCTCCAGTTTTCGCTTTAGGTGCAGCTTTAGTTCCTATGCTGCCGAATTCACTGGAAAAATTCCCGCCACTGCGAATGGCCTTTATATTTTTCGCCAGTCCTTCCTGCGCTACCTTCTGAAGGTCGCTGTCAATAGTGAGATAAATATCTTTACCTTTTTTAGGCTCTATCTTTTGCAACGTGGATACCAAGTCTCCTTTTGCATTGACTCTTACGATTTTCGCTCCGTCTCTGCCTTTTAAGACGCTTTCATATTTACCCTCTATGCCTTCTTTTCCTACCAAAGCTGAAGTTTCATATCCCTTTGCTTCATATTCCGCTTTTTCACTTGCCGATATCTTCCCCATATATCCCAATATATGGGAGCCTAAATTATCATTTGGATATACTCTCTTGCTTTCAGATGTCACCTCTACACCTTTCAGCTCATCTCCGGCTTCTTCTATTTCGATTACGGTCTTTGAGGAAACGTCCTTTGCAATAGTTGCAGGCATGTATTTTTGATAACCCAATGCCTTCATGCTATTTCTGATTCCCATTATTTTCAGTGTTCTATCGATGGACATCTTGCTGTCTATGTCGAATTTTTTCTCATCTCTAAGCTGCTCAAAAGCTTCTTTAGCCGACAAATCTTCATCCAATCCATATGATTTCAGAAACTTCTTCTTCTCTGCTGTCGCCCTATACGTCATATCCTTAACCGATATGGGAGGATATATGTTGTATTTTGTTTGCATTTCCTTTTGGGCTTCGTACCTGTCTTCCGTGTCGATACCCAATTTATCTTTCATCGCCATGAAAGCCTGTTCCGCAGTGAGCGATTCATCCAAATCGTTCTCTCTGAGCCATTTTGTCACTTCATCATAGAATGTATACCTGAACTTCCCTTTATCATATTCAATGGGAAATTCCACATCTAAACTTTCTTTATTCTTTTCGAGAAGGTTTATTAAATTGCCTGCCACTTTGTTAATTTGATCATTTTTCATATTTCCCGCACTCATTCTCACTGAAAATATCTGCTTGTTCGTGGCTAAAACCTTTCCGTTTCTATCATATATACTTCCTCTGGGTGAAGAATTGTAAATCCCTCTGATGCTGGACGAATTCGCCAAGTTTCTCCATTCCTTCCCATCTATTACAGTAAGCATAAATAGCCTTAGGACCATTATCGTCCCCAAGGCTATCATAATACCTATAATTTTTTTCAGAGGTGTATTGAACCATTTCCTCATATTATCTCATACCTTTCGTATCTAGATCTCTTCGGTCTTTTGTTCACGCTCCTTATCATTATGATATACATCACCAATATTACCAGCACGTTCAGTAAGCTTTCAACTCCGGTGAACTTTATCAATCGCATCCAAGACAACTTACTTCCCAACAACGCCGTCAGTATGGCTGTTATCATCGTCGTCGAGACACCTGCTAAAATGCCCAAAATTATTGCGGAAATTTTGCTCTCATAATTCAGCACTCTCTTTAGGACGATGACTAATCCTCCCACTATCAGCATCGATAAAGGATAAACTCCTATGACTCTGCTCACTGTCAAATCGGAAATGATCGCAAATATAATACCTACAACTAATGATTTCTGCTCATCTTCATACAGGAACATAACCAGCGTAAAAAAACACAACGGCAAGTTCGCCGTAGCCCCAAATACCGTAAATGCGGATAACAGAGTCGTCTGTACCAAAGTTATCGCAATGAAAGCTGGAATCATTTTTCGATACGTCATCTTATGACCACCACCTTCTGCATCACTTTAAAATTCGCCGTAGGTTTCACCTGGACGACTTTTAGCTGAGTGTTGCTGTCATATTCGACCTTAGTTACTTTACCTATCTCGACACCTTTTGGAAAAGCTCCTCTACCCGATGTTAAAAGTATATCACCCTCAACTACACTGGCTTTTTCATCCAACAGATATCCTTTCAGAGTCTCGTTTCCGTCACCTTTCAAAACTCCCAGAATATCCATATTCTTTTTTACCACAAAACTGGTACTGACATTGCTGTCCAGAATGGACGACACTGTGGCTGAGTTTTTGCTCACATCGGTTACAGTTCCGACTGCCCCATTTTGGTCAATCACTATATTACCTTTTTTCAGGCCTTTATCGGCACCCGCATCTATGGTAAATTCTCTAAAGTATTTCGAATTATCGGCATTTATTACATTTGCCGCAACGGGAGTTCCGCTACCTCTGTAGATTCCCGAATTAAATTGCTTTGACAGCGCTTCAAGCCTGTTCAGTTCATCTCTGCTAACAGAATTTTCATTTATCTCCTGTTTTAATTTTTCATTCTCGCTCTGTAGTCTTTCATTTTCCCTTTGCAGCTTCTTATAGTTGAAAATGCCTTCAAATCCGTTTTTCAAACTTCCGCCAACATAGGAAAAAGGTTTTGAGACCGTATTTAAAATTCCTCTCAGCCCACCTGTTCCCGTTCCGCTGGCATAAGCTGAAATCACTATTATGACCAATATAAAAACCGTTGCAACTACAATGCTAAAGAGCTTATGTTCTCTAATCCATCTCATCAGTTTTTACTGCCTACCTCACTACCTTATTTTAATGTCCGCATAAGTCCTCAGTCTCTCAATATTATCCAGGCTTTTACCCGTTCCTATCGCTACTGCCTCGTAAGGATTTTCCGCCACGTTAACTTCCAATCCCGTCCTTATTGCAACCAATTTATCCAGATTCTCTATCAAAGAGCCTCCACCCGACAGCATCATTCCCTTTTCGGCTATATCCGCCGCTATTTCCGGTGGAGCTTTTTCAACTGTGGTTTTAATAGCATCTACGATTGTATCTATGGACTCTCTCAACGCCTCTTCCATATCCTTATTGGATACTTCAAAAGTTCTCGGCAAGCCTGAGACCAAGTCCCTTCCTCTGGCTTCTACGGTTTTTATGATTTCCTTTCCCTCGCCGTCTTTCTCTATCAATGCACTGCCTACGGTCACCTTTAGGTTCTCAGCAGTTTTCATTCCTATTAAAATTCCCTTTTTCTTTCTCAGATATCCTATTACGCTTTCGCTCATCTTATCGCCTGCATACCTGAGCGATGTACTTACGACTAAGCCTCCCAAGGATAAAATAGCTACATCAGTAGTTCCGCCACCTATATCTGCTATCATGGATGCTTCACTCTCTTCTATATTCATTCCTGCACCTATAGCGGCTGCTGTAGGTTCATCCAAGACGTATACTTCCTTTCCTCCCGTTTCTCTAACAACTTCTAAAACAGCTCTTCTTTCAACTTCCGTAACACCGCTAGGAACACCTACTACTACTCTCAAATTGCTCGGCTTCTTTTCATCTAATGCCTGCTTTATGAAGTGTTGCAACATCTCTGCCGTCATATCGAAATCCGAAATTACACCGTCTTGTAGTGGTTTCACCACTTCTATATTTCTCGGGGCTTTTCCGTACATGGACTTCGCCTTGGTTCCCGTTGCAATAATTTCTCTGGTGTATTTGTCATAAGCTATAACAGATGCTTCATTTAAAATCACACCTTCTTCTTGATTGTAAATAATAGTATTGGCAGTACCTAAATCGATACCTAAATCTTTACCTGAAAATCCCATTTCAACTCTCCTTAATTTTATATAATACCTTTTTCTTTCATGCTAAAGTACTTTCCATCGCCTATCACAACATGATCCAAAAGGTTTATTCCCAAAATTTTTCCCGCTTTTGCGAGCTTCTTTGTAGTATCTATGTCTTCATCGCTGGGAGTCGGGTCTCCACTCGGATGATTATGCACGCATATTATAGATGAAGCACTTTTTTTAACCGCCGAATAAAACGTCTCCCTCGGATGAACTATGCTTGAAGTTAAATCTCCTACAGAAACTTCATCTATTCCGATTATATTTCCCTTTGCATCCAACATCACAATGTTGAACACTTCTTTCTTCATCTTGCTGAGTCTAGCCATAAAAATTTCTATGACCTGTTTTAGCCCCTGTATATTACCGTGTGCAACCGTTTTAGTCACCGTCACACGACGTCCCAACTCTATAGCTGCGACGATTACACTTGCCTTTGCACAACCTAACCCTTGAATCTTCATGAGTTCTTCCACCGATGCACTTCCCAACCACTTCATGCCTCCGTTTTTATGAGAAGTAACTTCTTCAGACAACATCATCACATCTTTTTCTCTGGTTCCACTCTTCAAAATAATCGCCACTAGCTCCTTATCTGACAGGTATTTGGGACCGAAAAACATCATTTTTTCTCTCGGTCTTTCGAGGTTTTCCATATCCTTAACTTTCATAATCTCTTCCTTTCGATTTCATCATTTGCATCCGATTGACACAATATTTTGCAATACAGTCTCACATAATATATCGATGCCGGCTTCTAAATCTAAAGTAGAGATTCATTTCGTGCATATTGAATTACATTTTAACATTTTTAACCGATTTCTTCAATACGGTCAGTATCAGATTACACATTGTAACCCCATATTCTATAAAACCGATTGTGCTCACTGAATTTTGTACATTAAAAAACCCGTAGCCAATTTAGGTTCTACCCATGTGGATTTAGGTGGCATCGAAAGTTCCAAATCCGAAATATTCATAACTTCGTCAATTCCCACAGGATACAGTGTAAATGCGACTGACATATCTTTCTTTACGGCATTTTCCAACTCTTCAACCGTTTTGTGCCCACCTATGAACTCTATCCTTTCATCTACTCTGGGATCTTCTATCCCCAAAATAGGTGATATTATATTATTTTGCAGAATGGAAACATCCAATCCGTCCACCGCATTGTCTCCCCAGATTTCTTCTTTCGCTTCCAACTTATACCAGTAGTTGTCCAGGTACATTCCAAAGGTGTGTCTGCACTCCGGTCTGTATTTTCCCCCTTCTATTTTAGTTACCGAAAACCCTGCAGCTTGAACTTTTTCCAAAAATTCGTTTATGCTGTGTCCGTTCAGATCTTTGATCATTCTGTTGTATTCTAAAACCGTCAAATCCGTATCTGGGAAAATAACCGCCATGACATAGTTATAACATTCATTTCCCGAATAACTTTCCTCCTGCTGTCTCTTCTTATTGCAGAGCCTGTACGCCGATGCCATTCTGTGATGTCCATCTGCAATATAGAAATTCGGCACGTTTTTAAATAGACCGCAGATGCCGTTCACTACGTTGTCGTCTTTTATCGCCCACAGCTCATACTTCACGCCGTCCAGCTCCATATCGTATTCAGCCTTGTGATTACCTGTGTAGCCCTCTATTATACTTCTTATTTGGCGATTATCCCTATATGTTAAAATTACCGGTTCCGTGTTGGTACAGCAAATCTCGAGATGTTCCATTCTGTTGTTTTCCTTTTCAACTCTCGTCATTTCGTGTCTCTTTATTATACCGTTCATGTAATCATCAACCGATACGCATCCTGCAATTCCGGTTCTGACAATTCCGTTGCAAGTTTGCCTGCAGATATACAGCATTTCCTTGCTTTCTATCAGAAGTGTTCCGTCGTTTATAAATTTTTCTATTTCAAAGCCGGCACGTTGATGAACCAGAACATCACGCCAGTCCACATCCTTGCTCAAATTTATCTCCGGTCTTGAAATGTGTAAAAAACTGATGGGGTTACTCTTGCCGATTTTCACAGCTTCATCCATATTCAGTACATCAAAGGGTTTGACTACGATTTTCTCAACTAATCGCTCGCTCGGCCTAATTCCCCTAAATGGCTTCACTATTGCCACTCATTCCACCTCTTTCAATATCACTTTTAAAACATCTTCCACGTTCATCTCACTTGTATCGATTTCCATTGCATCATCTGCTTTTCTGAGTGGATTCAGTTCTCTGTTCATATCCATATAGTCTCTATGTTCTATGTCCTGCAATACCTGATCAAATTGCACATCTTCGCCTTTTCCGATCAGTTCATCGTATCGCCTCTTCGCCCTTTTGTCCGTAGAAGCATTTAGGTAGAACTTGAATTTTGCATCCGGCAACACATTGGTTCCGACATCTCTGCCATCCATTATGACAGACTTCTTCTTTCCTAAATCTCTTTGTATTGCTACCAGTTTTTCTCTCACTGCCGACTTCTGTGACACTATGGAAGCCATTTTAGATATTTCCGGTGCTCGTATTTCGTCCGACAACTTCTTTCCATCCAAGTATATAAAACCTCTTTTGAAATCTATATCGGTATGGTTCAAAAGGTTTTCAATTTCATCACAATTGTCTAAATTGATATTTTCACTCAACACCTTATATCCCACGGCTCTGTACATAGCTCCCGTATCTATGTACTCAATTTTTAAAATTTCCGCTAATTTCTTTGCTATGGTACTCTTTCCGGCTCCACCCGGTCCGTCTATGGCGATTTGAAAAATTTTTTCCATTATTTTTTCTCTTTCTATTTTTTAAATTCGTCTGTTATTAGAGAAACTTCAATGCCTTCTCTTATTTCCCAAGAGATTTTCAATTTCGGATATGAAAGTATTTATATCTGTAAACTGTCGATATACGGATGCAAATCTAACATAAGCCACTTCATCTAAATCTTTGAGTCGCTCCATAACAAGTTCACCGATAAACGTACTCGAAATTTCCTTCTCCATCATGTTGTTCAATCCACGCTCTATATCGTTGACAACCATTTCCATCTTAGCTAATGAAACCGGACGCTTTTCGCATGCTTTGATTATTCCGTTTAAAACTTTATTCCTGTCAAATCGCTCTCTACTGCCATCTTTTTTTATGACCATTATGACCACTTCTTCCAACTTTTCATAAGTGGTGAATCGCTTTGAACAGATTTCGCACTCACGCCTTCTTCTAATGGTGTTGCCATCATCTGTCGGTCTTGAGTCAATTACTTTCGTTTCTGTATTTCCACAGTATGGACATTTCATAGAATTCCTCCAAGACAATTTTTCTCTCTCGTTCTATTTTACTATATGTAATTTATTTTAACAATAATTGCACGGCATTTTTACCAATAAAGAATTTGTCATTTTCAGAAATTCTTTCATCCGTCGTCCGCTTACGTCCTTGCCGCACTGTCGCATACTTTTACCAAAATTTAAATCTGTCTCACATCATCATTCTTCAATCAACATAAAGTCTATTTCTTTACTCTCCTTGCTGGCATTTAAAACTTCGATTTTCACTTTATCTCCTAAGGAAATTACTTTTCCCGTATTATTGCCGACCACTCTGTGTTTTTCTCTGTCCAAGACGTAAAAGTCACCTCTCAAATCGGATAATCTCACCATTCCCTCTATGCATTTTTCTATCTCTACGTGTATTCCGTATGAAGTTACACCGCTCACTATACCATCGTACTGCTTTCCGATATTGTTTTCCATGAACTGAGCGATCTTCATCTTATCGACCTCTCTCTCAAGTTCCAATGTATCCCTTTCAACTTCTGACGACCATTTTGAAATTCCTTCGCATGTCTTTTTCACTTCTCTATCAAACACCTTTTCTATGCCCTCTTCTATGAACATCCTGATTATTCTATGCACCATCAAATCGGGATATCTTCTTATCGGTGACGTGAAGTGACAATACCTCTCCAATGCAAGTCCGAAATGGCCGGAACAGTGACTTTCATAGACGGCTTTTTCCATGGATTTTAACATCGCTTTGCTCACTATGAACTGATATTTTGTATTTTTGATTTCATTTAACGTATCTCTTATCATGTACGGCTTCACATCCGTTAAATCTCCTCTCAACTCTATTCCCAATCCTCCGATAAATTCTTTTATTTCAGCCATTTTTTCAGCATTGGGTTTAGGGTGATTGCGATATACAAAAGGCGTGTTCAACCAGAAGAATTGTTCTGCCACCGTCTCGTTTGCCTTTAACATAAATTCCTCTATCAACTGATGAGCAATATTTCTGTTTCTGGGAAATACTGCTGTCGGGACACCGAAAGAATCCAATTTTATCTCTGCTTCAGGATTGTCAAAATCTATGCTGCCTCTCTTATCTCTAGCTCTAATCAGCACCTTTGTCAAGTCCAACATTTCTCTGATTCTATCCACTTCAAAAGGCGTAAAATCCAATACATCTTTCTCTACTTCTCCGCTTTCATCCTCAGCGGTTTTTTCAATATATGATATCACTTCGAATATTTCATCATACGTGCACCTTCTCTTCGAATTTATCACACTTTCATATATTTTGTGATTTAAGACTCTGCCTTTTTCATCTATTTCCATATCACAAGAAATGGTCAGCCTATCTTCCTTCGGTACCAGGGAACAGAGATTGTTTGACAGAACTTCAGGCAGCATGGGAACTACCTGATCTATCAGATATACGCTATTGGCACGATTTCTGGCTTCCTGATCTACATATGTCCCCGATTTCACAAAGTAACTTACATCGGCAATGTGAACGCCCAGCAAGTAATTTCCGTTTTTCATTTTCTCTACGCTTACAGCATCGTCGAAATCCTTGCTGTCAGCACCGTCTATGGTCACTATGTACTTTTCTCTCAAATCTCTGCGTTTTGCAAATTCTTCATGTGTTATTTTAAAGTTTTTTATCGCATTTACTTCTCTCTTCACCTTGTTTTGGAAGAACAGTTCTCTTCCGCTGGAAACTATCAGTGCTTTGATATCTCTCGCAGGATCATCGTTTTGTGCAATTATATCTATAACACGTCCCTCAGCTTTTTCCAACCTATTACCATACCTTAATATTTCAACGGAAACCATGTCACCGTCTACTGCCGTCCCAAAATTTTTCTTATTTACGTATATATCCTGCACAAATTCCTTTTTTACCGGTATCACAAAGGCAAAGTTTCCGTTGTCTACAAATGTTCCCACCACAGTTTGATGTCCTCTTTGCAGTACTTTAACTATCTTCCCTCTCTTAAGATTTTCGCTGTATTTATTTTTTTCCACTTTTACTGCAATGGTATCTCCATCCATAATTCCACTCAACTGGTCTTTTCCTATGAAGATATCATCTCTATCTCCGATATCGTTCTTTTTATCAGATAAATTTTTCCCATTATCACCAGAATTGTCCGATTCAGATGATTCAGGCAAAGAGTTTCCCTCTCTGTCATCTTGTCGCAATACATCGCTTTCCTCATATGTCTCAATATCCGTGATGAATTCCTCATATGTCTTATATTTTCTGCTTATATTCTCCTTTTGATTTTCAGATATTAGAAATCCGAACCCCTTTTTATTCACTCGAATTTTTCCTACTACTGTATTCTTTCCCTTTGTTTTCCCCCTGTTTTTCTTTTCCTTTTTTTCTTTTACAGTCTCAAATTTGTTGATCCCGAATTTTTCCAAATTTTGTTCATTCCTCTTATCAACCTTCTCAACTTTGATTCGCTTTTTCTTAGATGTTTTCTTTGCCATAATAGTACCTCTTAACCCATGCAATTCTCCGTCTAAACAAAATAAACGGGCAGCCAATGCTACCCGCCCCAATTCAATTTATAGTCTAGCTTCCAACGTTACTATCACTATTGATAAAATAATGAATAGCACTGCACATATAGTCGATATCCTGCTTAAAATTCCTTCATATCCTCGGCTCTTCTTTCTGCCGAACAGCTGCTCAGCTCCGCCTCCGATAGATCCCGATAACCCGTCGCTGTTACTGGATTGCAACAATATGCTCGCTATTAAGATTATGGATATAATACCCATTATTATCATCAAGAATGTCATCTCTCTCCTCCATTCAATGTAATCTTTACAAATCATTTATGTAGTATACCATAAAGTTCTGTAAAAATCAACATTTACTTTATATTGTAAAATGCGTCAAGTCCTGCATATTGACCGGCATCTCCCAATCTTTCTTCAATTCTCAAAAGCTGATTGTACTTCGCTATTCTATCCGTTCTGGATAAGGATCCCGTTTTAATCTGACCTGCATTTAAACCTACTACTATATCCGCTATGGTAGTGTCCTCGCTCTCTCCCGATCTATGAGAAACAACGGCTGTATATCCTGCTTTCTTTGCCATTTCAATGGCATCGAAAGTTTCCGTCAACGTTCCTATTTGATTTACTTTTATTAAAATGGAGTTTGCAATTCCTTTTTTTATACCCTCTGACAGCCTTTTAGTATTTGTGACGAACAGATCATCTCCAACCAGTTGAATTTTATTTCCAAGTCTTTCGGTAAGAATCTTCCAACCCTTCCAGTCATCCTCAGCCAAACCGTCTTCTATGGAGATAACCGGATATTTTTCACACAACATCTCATAGTAATCTACCATTTCATCCGCAGTTCTCACAACACCCTCTCCTGTCAGATTATAGTTATCTTTTTCACTGTCGTAGAACTCGCTCGCTGCAACATCCAATGCGATTTTTATATCTTTTCCGGCTTCATATCCGGCTCTTTCTACAGCTTCCAAAATCGCCCTTATAGCATCTTCGTTCGTAGCCAGGTTCGGAGCAAAACCGCCCTCATCTCCTACGGCAGTGTTCATACCCTTTTCTTTCAAAACAGCCTTGAGTTCATGGAAAATCTCCGCTCCCATTCTAAGACCCTCTCTGAAATTATCAGCACCTACCGGCATGATCATGAACTCTTGAATATCCACGGTGTTATCAGCATGAGAACCGCCGTTTAATATATTCATCATCGGGGTCGGCAGAATCTTTGCATTAGTCCCGCCAAGATATTTGTATAGCGGCATCCTTAGAGCCTTTGCAGATGCTATAGCAACTGCCATCGATGCTCCCAATATGGCATTAGCCCCCAATTTCCCTTTATTTTCAGTTCCGTCCAATTGAATCAGCATTTTATCAATTTCCACCTGATCGAGAGAATTCCAACCTATTAAAGCATCTGCAATCACGCCATTCACATTTTTAACCGCATTCAAAGTTCCTTTACCTGAATATCTGCTCTTATCGGCATCTCTCAGCTCAACAGCCTCGTGCACACCTGTCGACGCACCCGACGGCACTATGGCTCTGCCTATGACACCATTGTCCAATTGAACTTCCACTTCCACAGTAGGATTCCCTCTTGAATCCAGTACTTCTCTACCTATTACATCAATTATGTAAAACATTTTATCCTCCAAATCAAATTATCCGTTTATGATATCGAAAAAGCTTCCAGCTTTCAGACTTGCTCCACCGACCAATGCACCATCGATATCTCCATGACTTAAAATTTCCGCACTATTCTCCGGTTTCACACTTCCGCCGTACTGTATTAAAAGTTTTTCTCCCGCGTCGTTTCCAAAACGGTCCGCTACAACATCTCTGATATATTTACACATTTCCTGCGCTTCGTCGGGCGTTGCAGTCTTGCCTGTGCCGATGGCCCATATGGGTTCGTAGGCTACTGCCACCTGTTCAAAATCGTCCACTTTTAAATCTTTCAGACTTTTTTCAATCTGGGTGGCTACTACATCTTTCGCTCTACCGACTTCCCTTTCTTCCAGAGATTCTCCTACGCATACAATAGCCAACAGATCAGTCCTCAAAAGCGCCTTCACCTTTCTGTTGATCAACTCATCAGTCTCTCCAAAGATCTGTCTGCGTTCGCTATGTCCTACTATTGAACCGAAACATCCGATGGACTTCAACATTTCAGGTGAAATCTCTCCTGTGAAAGCACCTTCCGTCTCAAAATAACAATTCTGTGCAAAAACCTGAATTTTTGTACCTTTCAATCTATCCGCTACATAATCCAAATATATGTTTGGAGGACAGATTCCAACATGCATCTCAGAAAATTTTTCCTCATTTTCTCTACATATCTCAAGTATTTCATCCATAAATTCCGATACTTGTGATTTCTCTTTATACATTTTCCAATTTCCGGCAATAAATTTTCTTCTCATATTATTTTTCCTCTAATACCTCTATTCCCGGAAGCACTTTCCCTTCCAAATATTCCAAGGAAGCTCCACCGCCTGTCGATATGTGGCTCATAGAATCTGACAGTCCGAACTTGGCAGCTGCCGCTGCGCTATCACCACCACCTACAATGGTTATAGCACTGGATTTTCCTAATGCCTCCGCAATTTTTCTTGTACCGTTTTCGAAGTTATCCATCTCGAAAACGCCCATAGGTCCGTTCCATATGATGGTATTGGCTTTTTCGATTGCTTTTGTGAACAATTCAACGGTTTTCTCACCTATGTCCAGACCCATCATATCGCTTGGAATTTTGTCTGCATCCACAGTTATTATTTCCGTATCGTTTTTAAATTCCCTACCACATACTGCATCTATCGGAACTAAAAACTCCACTTTTTTTTCCTTTGCCTTATCCATAACGGATCTTGCCAACCCTATGCTGTCTTCATCTAAAAGAGATTTCCCAACCTCATATCCTTTGGCTTTTAGAAAGGTGTATGCCATTCCTCCACCTATTATCAGAGAGTCCACTTTATTCAGTAGGTTCTCTATCAACAGAATTTTATCGTTGACTTTTGCCCCACCCATTATAGCCAGAAGGGGTCTCTTCGGATTTTCTACCGCACTTCCCAAATACTTCACTTCCTTCTCAATTAAAAATCCAGAATATGCCGGTATGAATTTAGCGATTCCGGCTGTCGAGCAATGTGCCCTGTGAGCCGTTCCGAAGGCATCGTTTACAAATACGTCTCCCAACTGACTCAGCTCCTTTGAGAAAGCTTCATCATTTTTCGTTTCTTCTTTTCTAAATCTCACATTTTCAAGAAGGGCTACATCTCCTCGGTGAAGTGCCTGCACTTCTGCAATTACATGTTCATCGACAACTCGGTCGGATTTTATGAACTTGACGTCTTTGCCGATAAGCTCTCCTAATCTCTTCGCTACTATCTCCAAAGAAAACTTCCTGTCGGGAATCCCTTTAGGTCTTCCCATATGAGACATAATGATCACTTTACAACCTCTTTCAGTCAAGTATTCTATAGTCGGTAACGCCGATCTGATTCTAATATCATCGGTGATCTTTCCGTCCTGAACAGGCACGTTGAAGTCACATCTCATCAGTACCTTCGCATTGTCCAAATTGATATCTTTTACGGTTTTTTTCATAGACTTACCTCACAATTTTTAATTCGCTTAACCGGATTTCATTTTTAAAACTAAAACTATGCCATTCACACTGTTATGTAAATGGCATATCATCTATTATCTGTTATCTATTTCGTTCATGTACTTCATCATATCTATACACTTACAAGAATATCCGTATTCATTATCGTAGAATGCTACCAACTTAAAGAATTTATCATTCAACTCAATCCCTTGTCTGGCATCGAATATGGAAGTATTAGGATCTCCGATAAAGTCTCCTGAAACCACTTCATCATCAACATACTCCAAAATTCCTTTCAAATGAGTTTCTGACGCTTCCTTCACCTTTTTACATATTTCTTCATAGCTTGTGGATTTTTCCAATACTAAGTTTAAATCTACCAGAGAAACGTCCACTGTCGGTACTCTGTATGAAATTCCCGTCATCTTACCCTTCAATTCAGGTATCACCAATCCGACTGCCTTTGCTGCACCTGTAGTTGTAGGTATTATGTTTCCGAACACAGATCTGCCGGTTCTCCAGTCCTTCATAGATCTCGCATCGACAACCTTCTGCTTCGCAGTCGCCGCATGGATAGTCGACATGAGCCCCTCTTGAATTCCCCAATTATCATGAATGACCTTAGCCAAAGGAGCTAAACAGTTAGTCGTGCAAGAAGCGTTTGAAACCACAGGATATTTCTTTTCATAATCCGTATGGTTTACACCCATTACGTAGGTAGGCGTTTCCTTATCCTTTGCCGGTGCTGAAATGAGAACTTTCTTCGCTCCCGCTTTGATATGATCCATGGCTTTTTCAGTTGTTGTGTAAGCTCCGGTACCTTCCAAAATATATTCTGCACCACATTCTCCCCAAGGAATGTTTATGGCCTGCTCTTCACTATACACGGGAATCTTTTTGCCATCGATTGTGATACCGTTTTCATATCTCTCAATTTCTCCCGGAAACCTTCCGAAAGTAGAATCGTACTTCAACATGTAAACGAGATAGTCAATATCTGCATTCCTAACATTTATACCTTTAATATCCACGGATTCATCGCCGTACGCAGCTCTGATCACCACCCTACTAATACGTCCAAATCCACTGATACCAACTTTAACCGCCATTTTTCCCTCCTTAAGAAACATGTGAGTTTTACTAAATATTTATTAAAATTTCGTTTTGACTTTCTGACCGTATTTAACTTTCTTTATTTGAAATATATCAGAAAAGCCATGTATCTATATTATACATAGCTATTCATTCTATTTCAAGCCTTGGAATCCATTTTGTCGCAAAGCCTCAAATAAAATTATATTGGCACAGTTAGCTAAATTTAAGGATCTGAACTCTGCCGCACCGCTCATCGGTATTCTAATTGCCATAGCTTTGTTAGCTTCTATGAACTTCTCCGGAAGACCCCTGGATTCGGCACCGAACAATATCATATCTCCATCCTCATATGCGTATTGACAATAGTTTTTTCCACCCTTCGTCGTTGCTAAAAACATTCTGTTACCTTTATACTTTTCCAAAAATTCCTCCAAACTGTCGTGGATTTCTAAATCTACATGCTTCCAGTAGTCCATGCCGGCTCTCTTCAAAGTTTTATCGTTTATGACAAAGCCCAACGGTCTAATCAGATGAAGTTTAGTGTCGGTAGCTACACAGGTTCTGCCAATGTTTCCGGTATTTCCTGCTATTTCAGGGGTTACGAGAACTATGTGAAAACTCATTTTAATTCCTTTCCATTCAGTAATGTTTTACATATAGTAGTATATCATAATTGCCTTGTATTCTACGAACAATTTAGTTAAAATAGTAATGAAGTATTAAACGTTCATCCGAACCGGCGAAGAGTTGTAACCATCGCTTTACATAAGATTTTATACAGCCGGAAGACATCTCTTTCTCATGTACAGATTGGAGGTACTCATATGAAGTGTCAAATTATAGATGCATTTACTTCGGAAATTTTTAAAGGCAATCCAGCTGCGGTTTGTCTTCTGAAAACTCCTGTTTCCGATGAGCTCATGCAAAAAATTGCAGCTGAAAACAACTTATCGGAAACGGCATTCGCCGTAATGGATAAAAATGGCTATCATCTCCGCTGGTTCACTCCAAATGCTGAGATCGACCTTTGCGGACACGCTACTCTGGCAGCCGCTTTCGCCATTTTCAATTCCGACGAATTCGCTCCGGCATCCTCCGACAATTCTCATGATCGAATTGACTTTTTCACTGCCAGCGGAACTCTGACCGTGGTGAAAAAGGGTGAATTGCTGGAGATGGACTTTCCGGCATATAAATTGGAAAAACTCCCCTTAATTGAGCTTTTCTCCAAGGCCGTCGGCAAGACGATATTGGAAGCATACCGCGGACGTGATACTGTCTTGGTCTTGCCTTCAAAGGAAGATGTTATAACATGTCGTCCCAACATGGAATTGATAGGTGAAATCGATGGTCTTTTGACCCACATAACCTCACGGGGCGATGAAAAGTTCGACTGTTATTCCAGAAGTTTCGCACCGAAATTGAAAGTTGACGAAGATCCTGTTTGTGGCTCAGGGCATTGCCACATAATTCCGATATGGTCAAACAAGTTGTCCAAAGATGATATACTCGCTTTTCAAGCATCAGAACGAACCGGTGTTTTACACTGTAAAAAAATCGATGATAGAATTAAAATGGCAGGTAATGCAGTTTTGTACAGTGAGAGCGATTTAAAAGTGGACTGATCCGATTATTTGCGATAATCGGCACGCTACGAAAATTTGAAATCGTCTGTTTTCAATCGATTTCAAACTATTTTTTTAACAGCAATCTTATTAAAGGAAGTGTTTTAATGGCATTTGACGGATTTCTTACCAGAGGAATGGTCCTTGAATTGAGCAAAAATTTAGTCGGTGGGAGAATAGAAAAGATATATAATCCTGAAAAGAACGACATAGTCATACACATAGGAAAAAATAAAATTAAATACAAGCTGTTTGCATCTGTTGACACGAGCCATGGCGGCATTTATTTGAGCGATGAAAATTTCGAAAATCCGCCTTCTCCGTCTGCTTTTTGCATGCTGCTCAGGAAACATCTTTTGAACGGTAGAATTTTATACATATCTCAAAAAAATTGGGATAGAATTGTGGAAATCTCCGTAGAGTCGAGAAGTGAAATGGATTTCGCCGTAGAGAAAAAACTCATCGTAGAAATTATGAATAAACACAGCAATATCGTCCTTGTAGACAGTTCAACAGGAAAAATTTTAGATGCCGTAAAGAGAATTTCTCTGGATGCAAGCCGGGTGAGACAAGTGATACCGGGACTTGTTTATTCTTATCCCCCCGCACAGAAAAAGATGCTTCCCGAAGAGTTTGCTAATCTTTCCGGCGAAGACTTTCTTAAACTCCGGTTTAAAGATTCAAAGGATATATTAAATAATATCTCGGGAATTTCTCCGATAATTTCTCGCGAACTGTTCAATTGCATCAGTCCTGTAAAGCTCATGAGAGATTTCATAGACGAAGTGAGTTCGTGCGACTTCTCGAAAAAAGTCTACATGAAAGACGATAAGCTTTTCGATTTTCACATTCTACCTTTCAATGAATATAGAGGGCTTTCTTCCAAAGAATTTTCAACCATAAGCGAGGCTGTCTGCTATTTTTATTCGGGAAGGGAAAGTTCAAACAGAATAAGACAAAAATCGGCGGATTTGAAAAAGCACGTAAATAATATGTTAAAAAAACTTTCATTGAAACAGGATAGGTTATTGACCGATTTATCAAATGCTGAACGCGACAGCAAATATCAGATTCAAGGAGAACTTCTGACAGCAAATCTCCACATGGTAAAAAAGGGGGACAACTCCGTGAACGTCACCAATTACTACACGGGAGAACCCTTGGAAATCAAACTTGATAAAATGCTTTCTCCTGCTCAAAATGCGCAGAGACTCTATAAAAAATATAACAAATCCAAAATTGCTCTCGTTGAAAAGAAGATTCAACTTGATCTGACTCGAAAGGACATTGCATATTTGCGCTCTACCTTAGATTTTATAGATATGGCAGATGCCGTGTCAAATCTGGATGCTATAAGAGATGAGCTAATTTCTCAAGGTTTCATCAAGCGACGCCAAAAAACGCCAAAGCTAAAAAAGTCTAACAATCCCAGAAAGTCGTTGCTTTCATACACCAGTCCATCGGGATTTAACATACTGGTTGGTAAAAACAATACGGAAAACGATATCATTACGACAAAGATAGCCGACAATCGCGATATATGGCTTCATACAAAAGATATTCACGGTTCTCATGTGATACTGGAAACCAAAGGTGCTGAGTACACTGATGAAGATATTTTAACAGCAGCTGAATTAGCTGCCTTTTACAGCAAAGCTCGTAATTCGGAAAAGGTTCCCGTGGATTATACCATGGTAAAATACGTCAAAAAACCCAGCGGCGCCAAACCGGGCATGGTGATATTTACCCACAACAAGACTTTGTATGTGACCGGCAAAAATCGGTTTTAAAAAATAATTTCACTGTTATCATCTGTTGCAAAATAGAATAATATTCCACATCTCTAAGGAATTATAAATAAAAACACGTATAAAAAGACCACTTAGGGGGTAAAGTGTGGACAAAACATAAGTTTTGTCTGCACTTTTTTAAACTTTTTATTTCTTAGACTTTTTATCAGTATAGAGTATAACTAAAATAGGAGCAACAAACCATACTATTGGAATTGCATATTGAAGGAACAATCCCGCTCTAGCATAAAAAGGTTCGTTTCTCATAAATTCTTCGGGATCAGAAGGAAAACCGGCGAACACACACATAAGCCAAGCATAAAAACAAAACAGTGTCCAAGTAAGGCCTATAAAAATCATTTTAAGCATTCTTAAAACACCAGTTTTCTTCCCAGAATTATCTTCAACATCTTTAGTTAAATCCGATTTTTCTTCTTCATTATCTATTCTATTCTGATTTTCTTTTTTATTATCTGTTGTCATTCCATCTCTCCCTAAATTAACGGTTTTAATTGCATTACAGCATTTGTCAATGAAATAAAATTACGATTAGTTTGCTTTAATATCGATATAAGATAAATATCCAATTTTAATGACTTTTTATATGGCATTTCAACATCTTCTTTTACATCATTGTACTGCTTTTTCACTCTTTTCTCAACTAAAAAGGTTCCATTGTCTTCTCATTGACACCTTTTTCATCAGGCTGAAAAGACCCTTAGAGTTATTTAATTTTCTGATACATTTCTACAATCCGATCTAATTCAACCGGTAAATTCTCTTAAAGACTTTTGACAAACTCTACTGCCTGTTCTACAACTTGCGTACCATCGCTCTCTTCGTTTCCGTTGTGAAGTTCGTGAAGCATATTTTTCCATTCCACATAGTCGCATGTATCTTCCTGATTCTTCGCTATTTTTCGGCTTCCCGCAACGTGGCAAATTTCATCCTTATCACCGTGCATCAAAAGCATAGGCTTATCTCTTCCCGCACCCTTTTTCTCGTGGTTATCATAGTACATATCTCTTGCAATTTCAAAACTCTCCAAAGCACACTGAGCTGTTATTGCCCCGTGCATGTACTGATCGTTTTCATATTTTTTTACTTTATCTATTCTCCCTAGAGCAGCCGGATCAATTTTAGACTTAATCTGGTGTTTCGGCATTGCCTTCGCAAGAAGTTTAATTCCCCAGTACTGTAATTTCCCAACTTTTTTTTGCAAAGTTATCCATGGAGAAGTTACGACGTATCCGGCTAACTCGCCGTTTAAATTCCCTCTATTTCTGTAATCTAACACTATATTTCCACCCATGCTGTGTCCGTACAGGCAGATTTTTATGTCCGGATATTTCTCCATAGCGTATAAAATCAGCTTATCCACATCTTCCAATACCATATTTCTAGGTGCTGTATGCCCTCTCACACCATCGGTTTTACCGTGACCTCTAAGATCAAGGGCGAATACAGCTATTTTATTTCTATTGAAAATATCGGCAACTTCTTCAAACCTCTTCGCATATTCTCCTATTCCGTGAATTATACAAACGATTTTCTCCGGATTTTCAACATTCCACTCATAACCTGTAATTTTAACATCATCTCGACCGGTCAAAATAAAATTTTTCATATTTTCTCCTTCTGAAATACATATCTTTCACATTCTGATCATCGCTTCATATGTCTCAATTTCATCATTATATTGCATTTTTATCTCTTTATCCGCAGTTTTGTTGATTCAGATTTCAGGGAAGATATATACTGTTCTCATAAGCCATAGGTAACTAACCTCTTTATAGCGACGGAGCTGTGTTTCAGATATATACACCCCTAAGATATATCTACGTAACAACAGTCGTATTCCCAGGACAGCATAGTGATACGTAGAGATGAATTTTGTGCATAACCTATGGTATATAAAGGGTGCAACTCATTGCACCTTTTATTTTAATTCAGTTCTATCTTTTCTATCAAATCACATTTCAGCACTCATACGAACTTATAATCAATTTGACACCGCTTTACATCTCAGCTCGCATTCTATCCAGCACTTTCATGAATTTCGTCGGCAATTCAGCTGTAAACTCCATGTATTTTAGACTCTTGGGATGAATAAATCCCAGAGTATGAGCATGTAACATCTGTCCTCTCACTCCATATTTATTCTTATCAGGGCCATATGTATCATCGCCGAGCAAGGGATGTTTGACGCTAGCCATATGTACTCTGATCTGATGCGTTCTTCCGGTTTCCAATTTGCACTCTATGAAAGTAAACCTTCCAAACCGTTCCACCACCCTCCAATTCGTGACGGCATATTTACCGTTCTCACTATCTATACCTTGCTTCTTGCGATTTCTCTTATCCCTTCCTATAGGTGCCTCTATTCGACCGAAGTCCTCTGTGAAATTATTGTACACTATGGCATAATATCTCCGATTTACAGTATGCTCTTTCAATTGTTTCGCCAAGCTCTGATGTGCAAAATCATTTTTAGCTGTTACTATGAGACCGCTGGTATCCTTGTCTATTCTGTGAACTATACCCGGTCTTAGTTCTCCGTTTATACCGGACAAGCTGTCCTTGCAGTGATACATAATCCCGTTTACCAAGGTCCCTGTGTAATTGCCCACAGCAGGATGCACTACCATACCGGCAGGTTTATTCACAACCAGAACGTCCTCATCTTCATATACGATATCCAGCGAAATATCTTCTGCCAATATCTCCACCGGCTCCGCTTCCGGTATCGAAATCTTTATTTCCTGCCCGCTTTTAACCTTGTATTTTTTGCTGGTTACATTTTTATCATCTATAAAAACTCTCCCGTTTTCAATCAGTTTTTGAAAACTGCTTCTGGATTTATCCGTAAATTTCCGCGACAAAAATTCATCCAGCCTCTTCCCTTCATCATCTTTTTTAATCAAAGCGCTCAAAATATTTTTCATAGATATCCACACCTCTAATCGCTAACTCATATTTTACCATCTGCTCCTCATCAAATGTTTTTTCCGCAGTTTGTAGCTCTATTGCAATTAAATTCTCTCTTCTTCACTCATTGCATTTTTCCTTTGAAAAGAACACTGCAATTATCACCATGACCATTCCTACGTCTACCAAGATATCTGCAATATTGAATACCGCAAAACTTCTCAAGTCAAAATAATCCGTAACGCTTTTAAATATCAGTCTGTCTATTAGATTGGACATGCCTCCGGAGATGATCATCGCTGCTCCTACAGTAATCAATTTTCCATATCTATCTCCGTATTTATACCAGAGATAATATCCGGAAACCAGAAATATCAGCGGCATTATATACATCAATATGACATTTCCTTGCCCTATACCGAATGCTACTCCTTCATTTTCTATGTATGTGATTTTAAAAAAATCATCGATTACCCTTATGCTCTGTCCAAGCTCCATGGTTTTTCGCACGAAAATCTTGACGCTTTGATCCAGCAGTATACCTATAAAAAAAATTATGTAAAACATAAAATTACGGGGCATTTCTGCCCCGCCCCCATTTTCTAAAACTCACTACTCATATTTGATATTTACCAGAGTTTTCCTATCATCTGTAGCTGTAGTGCTGACTACTTTCGTCGGCTTGATTTCCGGCTCACTTGCAATCTCTTCCACGTCCTGTGCTCGAGTCACATCTACCACCAGAGTATCTCTTTCCAAAATATCCTTCAATATGGAAGATTCTCTATCCTCAGCGACGCTTTCACTCTCTCCATTTATTTTATTTCCGTTGTCTAAAAGGATGCTCAACCTGTCGATTTGAATATCCGATGACATATTCTCAAATTCGTCGGAGTATCTTTTCAGCATATTACCATAATCTCTTCTGAACTTTTCGAAAGTGCTTTTCAACTCCCTGCTCTCATCAGCCAATTGTTCTGCCTTCATCTTTGCGTCTTTAATTATAATAGCCGCATCCATTTCAGCATTTTCCACCAGCGCCTTCGCTCTCTTTTCAGAACTCACCGCCAAGTCATCCATGATGCTTTTAGCTGTTTCCAACGTCTCTCTCACAGTTATATCCGAGTCTCCTATAGTTCCGATGCTCTTCTCCACATTGGCAAGCTGAGCTTTCAATTTCAGGTTTTCCTTTATAAGCTTTTCAAGGTCAACGGTTATGACATCTAAAAACATATCCACTTCTTCTGTGTCATAGCCTCTTACTTTTCTCGAAAATTCTTTATTTCCTATATCTGCCGGTGTAATCATGACTACCTCCATTTCTCGATTGAGTTCTATAAACTTTTAAAGTCGAAATCTCTGCTGTTGTCATCCGATGTGATATCTACATTATCAGGTGCAAACACAAAGATGTTATTTGCAATTTTCTGAATATTTCCGTTCAATGCATATGTTGCACCGCTCAAAAAATCGAAAATCTTTCTGGCGATTTCCTGATCTATATTCTCCAAATTTATTATTACCGGCTTTCTATCTTTAAGAGAATTTACCAGTTCAGGTGATTCTTCAAAAGCCTTAGGTTCTATTACTACTAATTTCATATTTCCTCCTGACATAGGCACAATCTTACGATCCCTTCCGAAGCCTTTTGAACTTCTGCCACTCTTTTCGTAATTGCCCAAATCTGCAGCTGCTCTGTTTATATCAGCCTCTGATGGCTCAACATATTCGTTTTCGATTTCATCATCATCGACTACACCTACTAGATTCTTAAACTTATCCATTACTCCCATACTACTTCCTCCTATTACTATCCGCTTTCATCTCAGCCACATATGTTAACTTATTCAACTTTGATTTGACTTACGTATTGCTCTCCGACTTTCCGGCGTTTACATTTCGCTAAACTTCAATAATTTCTTCTTCCAAATATTGCACTACCTATTCTGACCATATTCGACCCTTCGCTCACAGCTACTCGGTAGTCGTGTGACATTCCCATGGAGAGATATTTAAACTCCAAATTCTCATGATCTATCTTTGCCAATTCATCGTACTGTTCTTTGACTACTCTGAAATATTCTCTCACATTGTCCGGGTCTTCATCAAACGGTGCTATACACATCAATCCGCATATCTTTATGTTTTCACATTCATCCAGGATCTGCTTTACCATCATCTCCGTTTCTTCCGTCTCTATTCCGAATTTACTCTCTTCTCCGGCGGAGTTTATCTGTATCAAAACATTTACCGTCTTACCTACCTGACCTGCTCTTTTGTTTATTTCACCGGCGAGTTTCATAGAATCTACCGAGTGAATTAAATGCACTTTATCTATTATCTGCTTGACTTTATTCGTTTGTAAATGTCCTATTAAATGCCATCTGACAGGCTTGACATGAGGATATTTCTCAAGAATTTCCTGTACCTTATTCTCTCCTATATCGGTTACTCCCCAATCTATCGCCTTATTTATCTCTTCCGTTCCATGAGTTTTCGTAACCGCCACCAACGTAACGTTTGATGGTAATGTATCGGTTATCTCTTCGAGATTCTTTTCAATGTAATCGTAATCCATATTGATTCTCAATCCTCGCTTCATTTCACATCACGTATACGACCGGAGCTTATTTCTTTACTTTTTCTTTTTTATTATCTCATCAAATGCTTTTACGGTCTTCACCGAGTTACCTGCATCATCATAGAAATTATCCTCTTTAACAACGCTATTTGTTCCATCCGTTCCCAGCACTTTGACTCTCGTAAAGACTTCTTCTCCTGTCTTAGACAGCACATAAACACCTTGATATCCGTCTCTTTCCACGATATTTTCATTCGGGACTACTATGCCGCTCAACTTCACAGCTTGTACTGTCGCCTTTATTTCTCTCATTTTTGCAAAGTCCTCGTAGTACCTGTTAGATGCTATCATTATCTTTGTTCGTTTGCCTACGGACTCTATTTTTTCGACCTCTGATTTTATGTTCTTCTCTCCGACTTTCAAGGTCACCCTTTGACCTTCTTTATATTTCTTTGCCTTTTCCTTATCAATCCAAAACAGCACATGCCATCTGCTCTGATCTGCAATTTTATATATCGGAAAGTGTTTTTTAAATTTGCTGTCTCTTACATCTGTGATCTTTAACTTGAGATTTTCAACCTCATTCAATTTTATATTCTTAAAATTGGCTGCAGTGAAATAGTTTTCGTATCCATCCACAAAGGTAGATACGACACCTTTTCTCTTCGCCTGCCCATCTTTTACCACCACTGCACTTTCTCCCAATCTGGATGCTATAGGTGATTTATCTTCTTTTCCCTCTTTTGACTTGGAGTTCTCATCAATCTTAAAGGAGATTATCTTCGTGTCCGATTTAACCAGATTTCCCTCCTTTTTTTGATATTCCACACTCCAGTAATCATTACTCAGATATACGGTTTCGTTTCTGAGCATATATCCTTTTATTTCATCCCCCACGGATATTTCTCCGTAATTAACGACTCTCGTAGGTTTTACCTTTGCAATTAAGCCCGGCAATACTTGGCTTATGCCTGCCAATACCAAAATGGCTATGCCTAAAAGCAGAAACCGTTTCTTTTTCTTTTCTGACATATCACACTTCTCCAAGTATATTTTACACTATGCCGATAACTT
Organism: Eubacterium brachy ATCC 33089; assembly: GCA_000488855.1. GTDB lineage: Bacteria > Bacillota > Clostridia > Peptostreptococcales > Anaerovoracaceae > Gallibacter > Gallibacter brachus. The sequence continues at coordinate 46,406 of KI535285.1, forward strand.
TTTTCAATACTTTTTGTTCTTCTTTTGACAATGTAGCCTTTTTTTTGCAGAATTCTTCAAAAAAATCCGGACGACGCTCTTTTGTAATCCTTAAAGCCATTTCAAACTTCCACAGTTCTATATTTTTATGGTGACCGCTGAGTAAGACTTCCGGTACTTTCATTTTTCTGAATTCTCTCGGCTTCGTATACTGTGGTGCCTCCAAGAGTCCCGAATAAACGGATTCATCTTCTATTGAAAGGCTACTTCCCAAAACTTTCGGCACCATTCTCGCCACGGCATCTATTAAAACTATCGCTGCCGGTTCTCCTCCTGTCAAAACGTAGTCACCTATGGATATCTCTTCCATATTCCAATAATCTATGGCTCTCTGATCCACTCCTTCGTAATGACCGCATAAAATTATCAGCCTCTCCCTCTTGGACAGCTCCATAACTTTGTCTTTGTTCAGCTTTTCGCCTTTTGGTGACATATAGATAATCTCTCCGACCTTGGCACCTACACCTTCCAAGCTGCGAAAAATCGGCTCAGCCTGCATGAGCATACCGATACCTCCACCAAAAGGATAATCATCAACTTTTTTGTGTTTATCCAATGTATAATCTCTAATATTTATCAAATTTATGTCGAGAATTCCTCTTTCTTCCGCCTTGCCAAGTATGCTGCTCTTCACTGCTGTGAACATCTCCGGGAAGATAGTAAGCACATCAATCTTCATATAACCCCTCGATTACTCTCACTGTTATAGTATTATTTTCCATATCTATGTTCAAAATAAATTCATCAACCCCCGGAATTAAAATGTCCGGTTTTCTTTTCATCCTATTCTTATTTTCACCGTTTGATTTCCCATTTATCCGCTTCTGTCTCTGTTTTAAAAGTTCTCGCCGCTCTACCACATACACTTTCTGAGGCGTGTCGGTCAGAACATCCTTCAGCCTTCCCAAATGCTGTCCTCCTTCGCTAACTACGTCCATGCCTATCATATCTTTAACATAGTACACTCCCTCGGGAAGCTCTTCCAAGTCATCTTCATCCATGTAAATATCGATGTTCTTCATCGTCTCGCTTTCATTTCTATCATCTATTCCGACAAGTTTCAATATCACCGTACTGCCTTTGTATCTTACTTTTTCTATTCTGTAAGGCTTATGATATCCATCTATAAGCAGATAAATCTCTTCCAACTTTTCATATCTGTCAGGATTCTCCGAAAAATTATACACTTTAATTTCTCCCTTGAGTCCAACAGCATTTACAATTGCCCCTATTTTAATTTTTCCCATTTCATTTCCATGATAAATAGGCACATATTAAAAATATGTGCCTCACTGACTATTGAACTATTTCCACTACCACTTTTGCATTTTGCTTCGTCGCAGCAGCTTTCACTACGGTTCTAAGTGCTTTCGCAATTCTTCCTTGCTTGCCTATCACTTTACCCATATCATCTGATGCCACTTTTAGCTGGACTACAGTGGCGTGCTTTTCCTCATGGGAACTCACTTCCACCGCGTCCTTGTCATCGACGAGGGCTTTGGCAATTACTTCAACCAATTCTACCATTAGTTTCACCGCTTTCCTAATTATTATTTTAAAATTTCAGCTTTCTTCAAAAGCCTCTTTACAGTATCTGTCGGCTGAGCTCCCGTAGCTAACCATTTATTCGCCTTTTCTTCGTCGATCTTAACCGTTTCAGGCTCTGTAATGGGATTGAAGTATCCTATTTCTTCGATAAATCTTCCATCTCTCGGATATCTTGAATCCGCAACGACTATTCTGTAGAACGGCTTTTTATTCGCTCCCATTCTTTTCAATCTAATTTTTACCATCTCAAATTTCCTCCTCAATTTATAATCACTATATTCAAAATATATTAACAGTCTAAAACATCATAGACCCTTGAACATGCCCGGCATCTTCCCTTTTTTAGAGAACTTCTTCATCATCTTGCGACTCTCTTCGTATTTTTTTATCAAATTGTTAATCTTGTTCACCGGTTGACCTGAACCTGCGGATATTCGCTTTCTTCTACCGGCATTTAACAACTTGGGATCCTTTCTCTCTTCTCTGGTCATGGACTGAATTATGGCTTCCATCTGTTTAAATTCGGCTTCTCCCTTTGCGATGTCCTCTTCTTTTATTCCTCTTCCGCTCATTCCGGGGAGCATTCCGACTATTTTCCCAAGTCCGCCCATCTTTTTAATCTGTCCCATCTGTTCCAAAAAATCCTCCAGAGTGAACTGATTTTTTCTGAGTTTCTTCTCCAGTTTGGCTGCCTGTTCTTCATCATATGCCGCTTCTGCCTGTTCGATGAGAGATAGCAAATCTCCCATACCCAGAATTCTGCTCGCCATACGCTCCGGATGAAATTGTTCCAGTGCATCCATCTTTTCTCCCATACCTATGAACTTAACCGGTTTTCCGGTTACTTTCTTGGCGGAAAGTGCGGCTCCTCCTCTGGAATCCCCATCCATTTTCGTCATGATGATTCCATCGATTCCCAATCGCTCATCAAATCCTTTTGCTGCATTTACAGCATCTTGACCGGTCAGGGCATCTACTACCAGAAGAATTTCATGGGGCTTTATGTTGGACTTTAAAACTTCCAACTCTTCCATAAGCGCTTCATCGATCTGCAAACGCCCTGCGGTATCCACGATCAACACATCAAAGCCTTTCAATTCCGCCTCTTTCATTGCCGTACTTGCAATCTCCGACGGATTTTTGCTTTCTCTCATGGTAAATACGGGGGTATTTACCGATTTGCCTACTACTTCCAGCTGATCTATCGCCGCCGGTCTGTATATATCACATGCACAAAGCATTGGTTTTTTCCCGTTTTGTTTAAGCCACGATGCCAGTTTACCACAAGTCGTAGTCTTACCAGTCCCTTGCAAGCCTACCATCATCAACACTGTAAATCCTCTAGGAGAATACGTGAGCTTGCTGTTAGCTCCACCCATTAAATCCGTCAGCTCAGCATTGACGATTTTAACAACTTGCTGTGCCGGTGTCAAACTGTTCAAAACTTCCGCTCCGATGGCTTTTTCCTTCACATTGGCAACGAATTCTTTTACTACCTTAAAGTTAACATCCGCCTCAAGTAAAGACAGTTTGACTTCTCTCATCGCCGCATCTATATCTGCTTCCGTGAGAGAGCCCTTTCCCTTCAATGCGGAAAAGACACCTTGTAATTTCTCCGACAATCCTTCAAATGCCATATTTCCTCCAATTTCGATACGCTATTCAATCAATTTGTTCAAATCGTCCCTCATATTTTTCCCAATCTCGGAAAGCTGTTCAATATTTTTCTGCATTTCAATTTGGGATTTGGATAAAACCCCTGCTTGCTCACTGAAATCGGATATTTTCCGCAGTGACTCATCGAGTTTTTTTCTCAATTTCACAATCTCTTCAACTTCTCTTTCCATAGCACTGACGATTTCTTGTCTTCTTTCAAAATCTCTCTTTCTGCCCAACTTTTCCTCGTAGTGCTCCAAAGATTTCTGTGCCGTTTTCAATGCGTCATATACGCCTTGCCTGCTTATGTTGAATTCTTCAGCAATTTCACCTAACGAAAGATTCTCCTCATAGTAAAGCTCCATCACCTGTCGTTGTCTCTCAGATAAGAGCTGTCCGTAAAAATCAAATAACAAGCTGGCTTCAACAATATCCTGAAACATCATCTATCTCCGACTTAATATTTTTCTGCATACGTGTCAAGCATTTTCCCTTGTCACCGTGTAAATATATCATTTTTTAAAAGTTATGTCAAGTATTTTCCCTTGTCATATATACTTTATTTTAATGCTGAGTGCTATCTGTCCTTTTCTAAAATTTATTTTATTCACATCATTCATTTCTCTATTCCCATATAGTATGCTGTACTCTAACTTCATACTGTACAGGCTTACTTTCTCCATCGAATTTTGCCTCTATTGTATATCTGTTCCATAACATATATGCATGAGTTTGCAATTGCAATCCAAAATAGAATTTGCCTTTGCTCTCTTTGTAGTCAGGCGGCTTTAATGAGAAGATATCCGTCAATTTCTTATTTTTGAAATCGTCGTATCTCAGCTTGGAAAGATTTCTATTTTCAATTTTCACTTCTCCTATCTGCTTATTCTGTGCATGAATACCGTAATAGGTGATTACACAATCTTTAAGCTTTGCTGTATCTCCCCATTTAGGCGTGAGACTGACTATTCCATATGATTTTCCATCACGAATCAACTCCGCCAACTCTCCGTAATAAAAATGATTATTGCGACTGTTTCTGATCTGACCATTTGGATTTTTTTTATAGAATTCAAATCCATCTTTTAAGAGTTTTGATGCTTTGGTACTTCCAATCACCACATGGCTTTTAGCTATATCCACCTCTATTGCTTTGGCAGGTACGCCGGCTAAAAAAATGTTTACTGATAAAAAGAATGACGCCATAAAAACCATTCCAACAGCTGCATTCGTAGATGCATAATCGTAATCGTTCCCCGATTTTTTTCTGATCATTTGAAAAATGTAGTCTCCTGTCATTACAACCATCGCAAGAACTCTTAATGCGACAACTATAAAGAATTCCATTTTTATACAAAAGAATATAGATTCCGGAACATTATGAAATTTTTGGTATGCTGCTATTACAACTACAATATTTGCCACCAAAAGAGCTATTAAAAAAATATTAACTTGTCTTAGAGCTATAGCGTCCGTAACGTTTCTATAATGATCCTGACCCCTGCCCTTTAAAGCATGTCCTATCTTATATATCCACATCGGTACGTCTTCATTGTGTTTTACGGCTTTTACTATCTTGAAATAGACAGATACGGTTAACATAAAACATATCAACGTACAAATGCAAAAAAATAACGTCGCCAAAAAAAATCCCATTGTTCTCCAATGCCTTTCTACATTCTAAAATGCCCAAATTTCTTATTTTAGAATTATACCATAAATTATATCAAAAACGAAAAATCGATCCATTTTGAATTCATCTAAAAGTTTGTTTCTCTCACCTCTCTTTATTTCAGCCAGTTTTTATGCGATATTTGCAAGTTTACAAAGGCTCGTTTTGATGTTATATTAAAGATGTTATATTAAAATTGTAAGAAAATATGTAGAAGATGTAAAATCGACGGGAGGTTTTCAAATGAATCGAAAATGCATCATCGGACAATCCGGCGGACCTACAGTCACTATAAATGCAAGTCTTGCCGGTGCTATTTCAAAAGCGTATGAAAGCGGATTTGAGCATGTCTTGGGAATGATAAACGGAATTTCCGGCTTTCTGGATGAAAAGATTATAGATCTTTGCGAATTTAAGTCCGCTGAAAATCTGAAAAAGCTGATCAATACGCCTGCAATGTACCTGGGTTCATGCAGATATAGGATTCCGACTGATGATGCTACCATTCTAAACAAAGTATTCAGTATTCTTGAAAAGTATGGGATTACCGACTTTTTCTATATCGGTGGCAACGATTCCATGGACACGATAAAAAAATTGAAAACTCACGGCAAGGCTATGGGTTCAAATATCAATTTTATCGGTATCCCGAAAACTATTGACAACGACCTGCTCAGTACACACTATACACCCGGTTATCCATCCGCTTGCAGGTATGTAGCTACAACTATCATGGAACTTTCCTTTGACTGTGATATATATCCTTTGAAATCAGTAACTATCGTCGAAATTATGGGACGAGATGCCGGTTGGTTGGCTGCATCTGCACAGCTTGTGAACGCTTGCTATCCCGGAACTGTAGATTTTATCTATTTGCCGGAAGTTCCTTTTGATGAAGATAAATTCATGGAAGATTTAAAAGAGAAGCTCAAGATAAAAGATACCGTGATCATAGCTGTCAGCGAAGGTATAAGGGATGCTTTCGGCAATATGATCGCAACGGATGATACTGCAGCCACAGATGATTTCGGTCATAAATCCAACGGCGGCTGTGCGTTATATTTGAAACAACAGATAAACCGAAAACTGAACCACAAGGTGCGAGCGATTCAGTTGAATACAATGCAAAGATGCTCCACTCACTTGTCCAGCGATGTCGACTTGGAAAATGCCTTCTCCCTTGGAAGTTTCGCCGTTTCGTGCAGTACTAACAATTTGAACGGAGTTATGGTATCGATTCGAAATGAGACTGACGGTTTTCAATTGACCGCTTCTCCCATCGACCACATCGCCAACGGTGTAAAAAACTTTCCCACAGAATGGATTAACTCCGACGGTAAGGGGATTTCCGACGCATACGTAGGCTATATAACTCCGTTGATTTCAAAAGACGGACTTGAAGTCTTTCCAAAATTTTTAAAAAGGAACTGAATACGGTCATCATATACAAAAATCAACACCACCGTGGTCTGTGAGTGCCAAATTTTCAATTTTGCACCCGACATCCCGGTGGTGTTTTATCTTCTAAAATGCATTTTATACCGTAACTTAAATATTTAAAATGAAATTAAATATTTCACTTCACCGATTTTAAACAGTTCCACATCGATTCCGTAGACATCTTTTATCAATTTTTCTGTTACAACAGTTTTTGCATCGCCTGTACTGTGTATCTTTCCATCTTTCATAGCAATGATATTATGGCTATACCTTATAGCTTGATTTATATCATGCAATACCATGACAATGGTGATATCGTGCTCATCATTTAATTTTTCCACAATCTCCAATATTTCTCTCTGATATTTGATGTCTAAATAAGTCGTCGGTTCATCTAAAAATAATACCTTGGTATTCTGTGCCAATGCCATAGCTATCCATGCCCTCTGTTTTTGACCTCCGGACAAACTTGACACTTTCTCATCTTCCAGCTGCTTCATTTCGGTTATTTCCAACGCCCAATTTATCTTTTCCTCATCTTCATCGTTCATATGAGAAATAGCGAGATTTTTATAGGGAATTCTGCCATATCCTACCAGCTGTTTTACAGAAATGTCGCCTTGAGCTGTATTGTATTGATTTACAATAGCTACATTTCTTGCAAACTCTTTCATTTTTATGGTTTCTATGGATCTGCCGTACATGGATACGCTTCCGCTGTAATCGGTATATATTTTTGTTAAAATTTGCAACAGCGTTGATTTACCACATCCGTTCGGCCCAATAATAGTAGTTATCTCTCCTTCTTTAATGTCACAGTTAAGACCTCTGATTATTTCGTTTTTCTCTATTGTAAATTCCAGATCGGCTATATTGTAACAATAATTATGCCCCATATCTACCTCCCGTCTTTTTCAGTAACAATATGAAACATGGTCCTCCTATTATTGCCATGACTATTCCTACTCCGATTTCGTTAGGTGCCGCTACAGTTCTGCCTATGGTATCTGCAATCACAAGCAGTGCAGCTCCTGTCAACATGGAAAACGGTATCAGTTTTATGTGTCTGGTTCCGACGGCTATCCTGGATATACTCGGTGCTAAGAGCCCTAAAAAACTTATAGGTCCCAATATTACAGTTGAGATTCCTGCCAAAAATACGGCTACTACTGAAATCTGCACTTTCAACAGTGTCACATTCACACCCAAAGAAGCGATGGTTCTATCTTCCATAGCTATCAGGTCACATCTTGCAGCAAGCAATATTGCAAGTATTAAAAATACGAAACAATATCCTACCAAAATTTCTACATGTCCCCAATTTTTAAATGCCAAGCTGGATTTCAATACGCTGTCCAAAATTTTGCTGTTGCCCATCATTGCCTGGACACTTTCGATCAAACCCAAAAACACAGCATTTACGGCTATACCTACGAGAACCACCCTATACGGCTCCAATCCTCCACGCCACGCCAGAGTGTAAACCAAAAAACATGCTCCGATACCACCTATAAAAGCAAATATCGGCGAAAATAAAATCAGTTGTGGAAATATTCCCATAATTATTAGCGTGGACAAAGAAGCTCCTGAACTTATTCCCAAAAGCCCCGGATCTGCTAAAGAGTTTTTCATTACCGCTTGAAATAAAACTCCCGCAACGGCAATACATCCACCTCCAACTGCCGATATTATAATCCTGGGTAATCTCAGATCGACGATTATGTTAACCTGTTCATTATCACCGGTGAATACATGTTTAAAAAAGTCGATTATCCCGACTTTCAAACTCCCCGTCCTAATCGCAAAAAGAATTGTAATTACCAGGATTATAGAAACGATAAAAAAAGCTATAAACTCTCTTTTAGTCTTTACCTTTTTCTTTGCCATCTTAAATTTACCTCATCTATTTTGGAAATAGGAATTTTTCTAAAGTCTTAAGCGCATCTTCATACTTAAATGACGCACTCATACCGAATTCGTCGTTGTTTAAGTCGTAAACTCTGCCATTTTTAACAGCATCAAAATGCTTCCAAATGTCATTTGTTGCAAATTCCTTCTTAAACATTTCCATTACCTGCTTTGGCAGACCATGAGATGCTCTGAGAATTACATCCGGTTTTTTCTGTAGCATATCTTCTGTATTAGCCTTTAAGAAATCCGTTCCGTTTCCATCGCCATAAACATTTTCGCCACCTGCCAACTTAACCAAATTTCCGACATAACTGCTTTCCGTGGCTGCCAGATAAGAACCCGGTACTCCCATCAAAAGCAAGACTCTGGGTTTCTTTTTACCCTTAGCCCTCTCATTTATCTTGGCAATTTTATCCTTGTACTCCTTAACCAGCTTCTCCGCCTGTTTTTCCTTGCCCAGAAGTTTTCCCACTTTCGTTACGCTATCATATAGTCCTTCTACGCTGGAAAGATCCAAAAATTCGCTTTTCAGTCCGGCAGAATCGTATTTTTCCTTTAAGCTTGCCTCCAAAGACTTAGGTCCTAAAACCAAATCCGGTTTTAGAGACGATATCACTTCAACGTCAGGAGACATAGGCTTTCCTATTTTTTTAGCATTTTTATACCTGTCTGAAATTTTGTATATTTTGCTTTCAGGTATTCCTACGACATTGTCAACTTCCAATTTGTCTAAAATCTCTGTCGTCGCCACAGATGTTGCCACTATCTTTTCGTATTTTTTT
>KI535285.1:55553-164475 GCA_000488855.1 Eubacterium brachy ATCC 33089
TTTTTTTCGGTTTTAGCAGATTGTCCACAAGAAGCAAGCCCCATTGTGACACAAATACACAAACCTGCGACTAATGCTTTTGAAAATTTGCTCTTCATCGTTTATTTTTTCCCTCTAAATTTAAAAATGTATACCAAGCATCCGGCTATAATCACCACTACAACGGCACCGATGATTATAATTTTTGTTTTTTTGCCGGCTTTCTTTGACTTAGTGTTTTTTTCTTCTTTTGAGTCGCTGTTTTTATTTTCATCTTGGGATTTTTCCTTGTCCTTATTTTCCTCATCGGATTTTTTATCCTCGGAACTATCCTTTTTCCCGTCAGCCGAATTTGAGCTCTTGTCAGAAGACTTGCCGCTGTCACCTTTTCCATCTGAATTAGATGCTGAGTTTGCATTTCCTTGATTGCCTGCTTTACCTGCATTTTTGCCGGTGAGCAGACTCTTGTAAGCTCCGGTTCCTTTTTTAGCTGTAGACATATGCAGTTTTATGAAGAACTTAACTTCTCTGCCCATAGGTTCCACATAAAGTGCCGGACTGATAATATCACCTGTATCATTCATCTGAAATCTATATTGATATACGTAATCTCCATTTTTTTTGAAACTGCCTGTTTTGGTGATGCTAACACCTGTGTACGAACCGTTTCTCTCCGTGTAAACCCTTACCTTCGTTATATTCGACATCAGACCCATGCCTATAGTCACATATGTCTTATTTCCGACTTTTTCAACGAGAGCCGTTCTTTCCACCACGCCTTCAACCATACCTTGGCCTATACCCGGATTGTTTCCTGAGTCAATTACTTTTCCCGTCTTTGGATGAACATAGTGACCACTCGCCTTGACTACATAAGCCCCGTCTGACAGTCCGTATGTCGTTGTCATCGTCCCAAATATCATAGATACGGCTACTATAAAAGTAGCCGCACCCATGAAAATTTTATTCATAAATTTTCTCAATTTAATTACCTTCTTTTTTCTCTTCTTCTAATGCTCGCTCCAACTGCCAAACTTCCTAAACCGAGAGCCGCAAACAGACCTACACTGCTATCGTCTGCTGTCTTAGGTGACATAGGTCTTTCAGTTCCTTTATCTTCGGACTGATTGTTATCAGCAATCATGTCATTATCCTTACCTGCTTTGTTCTTATTGCCGTCTTTATTTTTATCTACATTTCCTGACGGATCTTTCTTTTCAGGCTGCATAGGTACAGGTCCCCCTTCTTTAGACCAATCGAATTTAACTCTTACAGGAATATCGTTATCTCCCATAGGACCGTCTTTTACATTTACCGTAATGTCTGCAAATTGATTTTTCTTTTCCATAGTGATATGGAAAGTTGACGGTTTACCATCTTTTCTCGCTACAATTTCAGCTTCTTTAAGAGAACCGTCCGGCTGCTTTACCTTTAGAACCTGTACGGATGCTGTCAAAGTTCCTACCTTTAACGGCTTAAAGCTCAAGTAAACTTCTATGCGTCCATCTTTTTCTTCAAACCTGGCTAAAGGTTCTGCCGCTTTTGCCGCCATTGAAGGTTTGTCTACGGTTCCATCCTTAACGAGCGTAATAGGTACTGTTTTCATTTTGTTCAAATCAGGTGCCTGCGCAACTGTAGCTGCCGGTGCCTCTGCAGGTCCTGCTGCATTTGCAACATTTAATCCGCCGAACGCAAACACGCAAGTGAACATAGCAACCGAAGTTCCTATTGCAAACACTTTTTTCATTAAAATATTCTTTTTCATTTCTGTCCTCCCTTTGAACAATAATAAACAAACAATCTCTTTAATTAGTTAATATTAACTAACTGATTATATTATAATTTCTTTTTACGAAATAATCAATATTTTTTTCAAAAATATTGATACCGTATATATTTTCTTGCGGTATCTTTTGAATTTATTCCACATATAAAGCCATTTCTAAGCTGCTTGTTCAATGCGTTTTCTTCCATAGTATTTAGATTTTATTCCGATCTTTTTATATTTTTTTATCCATTCATCCGTATTTTCATAGCAAATCGTAACAGTTTCAATCGATTTGTTGTTTTTCATACCTAATCATTGCTAATGGAAAGATGGAGAATCGGAAACCACCGATTCTCCATCTTTCCATTTTGTCGTTATAAGTCATATAAGATATAAATTATATCTATTGATTTTTCTTTAACAGCTTTGCAATTTTCTCATATGAATTCGATTTTTCAAGACAATCTGCCTCCCTGAATCTTATGAACTCTATCCGCTATCGCCATTGTAGATTCCCTGTGGGAGACGAGAACTATCGTCTTTCTGCCGCTCTCCATATTTAGAGATTTCAGAATATAGTTTTCATTTAGCGAATCCAAATTGCTCGTAGGCTCATCTAACAATATCATCTCGCTATTTTGTAAAAATGCCCTTGCGATTCCTATTCTCTGTCTTTCTCCACCGGATAGGCTGTCTCCAAGTTCACCGACCGTCGTATCGTATCCCTTCGGCAATTTCTCTATAAACTCCGCGATGCCTGCCTTTCTCGCAGCCTCTTTTACCTCTTCTGCTGTAGATCCTATCTTGGCAATTTCAATATTCTTTCCTATGGTATTGTTGAATATCCAAGTTTCCTGCGTCACATATCCTTGCATATCTCTCAATTGTGACGTATTTATATGATTTATATTTTTATCTCCTATTGAAATCCTTCCTCTATCCACCTGCCAAAATCTCATCAACAATTTTAACAGTGTGGATTTTCCGCTTCCGCTTTTGCCCAGTATGCCTGTAACTTTTCCCTTATCCATATTCATAGATATATTTGACAGGACTTGAATTTGTTCATAAGCGAAATCCACATCTTCTATTTTGACATCGCCAAATTGACTTTCAGCTTCCCCTACTACATCCGTTACTGCCGGTTCTTCTTCCAAGATGTTTAAAACTCTCTCTCCACATGCCAAGGTCTGATTCAGGTTATTTGAAAGGTTTGACAGTGCTACCACCGGTCCGAAGGAACTCAACATCATGACTGTGGGAACCATAACTCCGTCGAAGTTTATCCTGAGACCGTCGTATAGAGCAAGTCCGACTATCAGAGTGATCATTCCGAATACCAGTATTGCACTTCCTGTAACACCTCTTTGAAATCCCTCTATTTTTCTCAGTTTTTCAGCCGATCTGTTCAATTTTTCTTGAGCTGATATGACTTTTTCATATTGCTTTTCACTGTAATCGTATTGCAATATTTCGTCCACACCTCTCAGACTGTCGAATAGGTTTGAATTTAAATCCGAAAACTTCTGTCTGTATTCCACTCCATGCTTTGCACCTCTCTTGCCGAACATGATAGGTAAAACGCAACCTACAGTCAAATACCCCAGAAAGGCTATCACTCCGAATATTATATGATATTGCAATACTATCGCTATCATAATCAGCGAAGTCAACACTGCAATTGCAATGGGAGACACGGTATGTGCGTAGAACACTTCCAAAAGTTCTATATCCGAAGTCAGAATAGCGATCAGTTCTCCCTTTTTTTTGCCTTCCATCTTCGCCGGTGCAAGTTTTCTGAGAGCGTCGAAAATCTGTCTCCTTATTATAGCTAAAAGCTTAAACGCTATATAATGATTACATGCCTGCTCACCGTAATGCAATATCCCTCGTAAAATTGCAAATGCGGCAATTATAATAAATACGGTTTTCAAGTTTGTCTGCAAAAATCCCATTATGCTTCCCAGTCCAAATACTCCAAGCACTGAAACCCCAATAGCACATAAAAATCCCAACACTCCCAAGACTATCGCCAAGGTCATAAATCCCGCAAGGGGTTTTATAAGACCTATGAGACCCATCATTATTTTGAACCCGCTACGCCTCATGTCCTCTCCCCCTCTCATCTTCATTCTCGTGTTCTATATCTTTATCCTTCTTCCATATGTCAGAATTTTTCTTAAATTCTTTTCCTAAGTCTTCCTGCGTGGTAAACAGTTCGTGATACTTGCCGCCTAATTTCATCAATTCCTCATGGTTTCCACTTTCGATGACTTCTCCTTGATTCATCAAATATATGTTATCCGATGTGACAACATTTGCCATTCTGTGAGAAATGAGTATGACCGTCTTGTTTTGTGCCATAGACTTTATGACATTCATAATTGTTTCTTCACTTTCCACATCTATATTTGAAGAGGCTTCATCGAATATGTACATTCCGGCATTTTTCAAAATTGCTCTCGCCAGAGCCAATCTTTGTTTCTGCCCTCCCGACAAATTATTACCTTGCTCTTCCAAAGGTGTTTTCAATCCTTTCTCACTTTCTAAAAACTTCCATAAATTTACTTTTTCGAGAACGCTTATCATCTCTTCATCCGTAGCATCCTCCTTTGCCATCTTCAGGTTTTCTTCAACGGTTCCGGTAAATATATAGCTGTTGTATTTCACCGTTACAATCAGTCGGTTCAGGCTCTTTTCATCTATCATGTCAATTCTGTTTCCGTTTACCAGTATATCTCCCTTAAAATCCGAATACTTGCCCGCTATTAAAGCCGCAATAGTGCTCTTCCCGCTTCCCGATGCACCTACTATGGAAATGAAACTTCGCTTATCTACTTTTAAGTTCACATTTTTAATGGTCGGTCTCGCCTTGTTTCTGTCGTTTTTATCATACGAAAAGGTGACGTTTTTGAATTCTATCTCAACGTCTTCTTCCGATATATTCACATTTTTTTCAGTCTCCGCTTTCGTTTCTAAGAATTTAAAAATCTTATCACTTGCAGCCATGCCGTTCATGGCAATATGAAAGAACGATCCCAGCAATCTCAGAGGAATAAAAAATTCTGCCGCCAAGAGTATTACGCTCAGACACTGCCAAAGTTCCAACGTATTGTTTCTATAGCCTATCACAGCCATCACTATTCCTATTGCCGCTCCTCCATAAGCTATCAAGTCCATCACACTTATTGAATTTAGCTGCATCGTCAGAACCTTCATGGTTATCCTTCTAAATTTTTCCGCCTCTTTGTCCATTTCTTCTGCTGCGTACTCATCGCTCTTGTAGATTTTCAAAGTGGTTAAACCCTGTATATTCTCAAGAAAGGTATCACCAAGTCCTGTGTATATTCCCCAATATTTGCTAAGCAACCTCTTGGCGATTTTCTGCACGACTACTATGGATAGCGGGATTAGCGGTACGCATATCAACAGCACACCTGCTACTTTCCACGACATGCTGCCTATGACAAAGAACAGAGTAATAGGTGCTAAAATGCTGTATATGAACTGTGGAAGATATCTGCTGTAATAAATTTCTAACTGTTCTATTCCCTCCACTGACAGCTGTATCAGCTCCGATGTAGACGCCGTTTCCCTGTACGAAGTTCCCAAAGAAATTATCTTATCATATATGGATTTTCTCAGCCTGTTTTTTACATCGTAACTCGCCTTGTATGCGAATGTTGCACTGAACTTCTCACACAGTATTTTAACACCGATGGATATGCCGACTATTATCAGTGTAATCCACACCTTTTCAAGCACTACATCTTTCAAATACATTCCTGCAATTAAAACACTTATGCTCACAGCTGCAAAAATCTGACTTATCAAAGCTATCCACTGCCATACAACATTCAATATCACATACCTCTGTGATCCCTTCATCTCTTTTATTAAATTCGCTTTTATCATAATGCTTTACTTTCTCTCACGTTCGGATTCTTTCCATTGTGTAGTACAATTCTCCACGGATCGTTGCCTTTACACATCGCAACATCCTCTTTCAACTCTCACGGTTTTGACCCCTGTCAATCTCTTTTATTCTTCACTAACTTCTTAACCTTTTCGCTCACTTCCATCAACAAGTGTTTAATTGTCATCATCGGATGAGAAACTATGATTCTCCTCCCTGAAAATGCCATAACTTTTCTGATTTCAGCCCTGTGTTCCTTCGAGTAACAGTGAATTTCACAGCTGCTGCAAAATCCTTTTTCTTCACCTTTAGGACATCTCTCCACCCTTTCAAAGGCGTAGTCTACCAGTTCTTTGCAATGAGGACAGAGTCCATTTTCATCTTTTTCCTGACCCTTGTTTCCATGATTTTTATCACAGTAAATTTTTATCATCAGTTCAACGATATCTTTTTCCTTATATTTCTTTTTCATACTCTCCAACGCCGAACTGCTCACTCTCTTTCTTGCGCTTATCGCTTCTCATGAGTTTTTCTTCTTCCGTAATAGTTTCAATACCTACAATGAAATATACGTATTTAACCACTATGAGCACCGCTATAAAAATTCTGACATGCAAGTTTTTCGTCAAAACTATAACCGCCAAAAGCATTGCCGTGACCGGAATCAGTATGCACAATTTGGTTTTTAATGTCATGGACCTGTCTTTCTCAAAATCTTCCAGATGTCTTTTATATAACTTTGTCGATAGAAACCACATTCTGAATCTATCCGATCCTTTTGTAAATGCAAATGATGCGACTAAAAGAAACGGTGTTGTAGGCAATACCGGCAATACAACTCCGACTGCACCGATGCCGACACATAAAAGTCCCAATCCTATCCAAAATATCTTTTTCGTTTTATTCATATTCGTTCTCTTGCTTTCATATATTTACACTTATCAATATAGGTTAGTATTTTCTAACTGTATTTTAATTTACCATTTTTTACTGAGTTTGTCAAAAGAAAAAATCTCCCTCAGCTATTTTTTACTGAGGAAGATCTGTCTGCTTTATAATACTTTTTCCAAAAATTCTCTGACCCTTTCTTCTTTCGGATTATCGAAGATATTCTCCGGACTGCCTTCTTCTATGAGATATCCTTCATCCATGAAAATCACCCTATCTGCCACTTCTCTTGCAAATCCCATTTCATGAGTAACTATTATCATAGTCATGCCTTTTTTTGCCAAATCTCTCATAACTTCCAACACATCTCCTACCATTTCCGGATCCAGTGCGGAAGTCGGTTCATCAAACAACATCGCTTCCGGATTCATCGCCAACGCTCTGGCTATTGCCACACGCTGTTTCTGTCCTCCCGACAGTGAACTCGGATACGCATCTTTTTTATCTTCCAACCCGACTCTTTTCAACAGTTCCAGTCCCGTTTTTTCGCTCTCTTCCGCTGTTTTACCCAGCACGTTAACAGGTGCTAAAATTATGTTTTCCATAACGGTTTTATGAGGGAATAAATTGAAATTTTGAAATACCATTCCCAATTTTTGTCTGACCTTATTTATATCGGTTTTTTCGGCGTTTATCTGTTCTCCGTCTAAATATATTTCTCCGGATGTAGGTTCTTCCAATAGGTTCAGACATCTTAAAAACGTGCTTTTCCCTGAACCTGACGGACCTATCACACAGACCACTTCTCCCTGCTTTATATGTTCATCTATGCCTTTTAAAACTTGATTCTCACCGAAGTTTTTTTTCAAATTCTTAACTACTAACATCTTGCGACATCTTCCTTTCCAATACACCCATAATCTTTGACAACGGTATGGTCAGCATCATGTATACTACTGCCGTTCCCAAGTACGCCTGCCACGGTAAAAATTTCGCGGACGCCCAGAGCATACTCGCCCTCGTTATATCTGTAATCGATATAGCTGAAAGCACTGCCGTTTCTTTGATGAGCGTTATGAACTCATTTCCCAATGCCGGAATGACTATTTTAAATGCTTGAGGGATAACGACCAGCCTCATAGTCTGGGCATGGCTCATTCCAAGAGATCTGGCAGCTTCCGTCTGTCCTTTATCCACAGCCTGTATACCGCTTCTGATAATTTCCGCTACGTATGCCGACGAATTTATTCCGCAGACGATCATGCCTGCTACCAGTGCGTTCCACGTGAAATCTATCCCGTAGTTTTTCAACAACATAGGTACGCCGAAATAAACCAAAAGGGCCTGTACCAGCAGAGGTGTTCCCCTCAACATCTCGATATAAACCGTTGAAATTCCTCTCAGCACCTTCTTTTTTGACATTCTCATAAGTGCGATTAAAAGTCCAAGGGCAACTCCTATAACAACCGCTACGGCTGTTATTGATAACGTCGCTCCAACACCTCTGAGTGCAACTCTAATTCCTTCCAAGTAACTCATTTTTTCTCTTGAGGGACAATCCTCATCCTTTCTAAGACATCTCTTCTATATATGCCTATATATCCATCTATAACCTGTTTACAGCGTGCATAAAGCTGTATCAAATACTTCTTATGTTATCGTCAAAATATCACAAAGAAGCATTTTAAAATTAAACGCCACTATGCCAAGGATGCAGCAAAGTATCCTCGGCATTGAATAGTTTCACCGTGCAAGCACTAGTTTAAGTTCCATTTTTTCAACAGCTTGTCAAATTCTCCGCTTTTCTTTAAATTAGCCAAGCCTTTATTTATCTTATCCAAAAGTTCTTTATTTCCCTTCTGGACTCCTATCCCCAAGTTTTCCTTGTTCAAAGGATTACCTACAATTTTTATCTTCCCTTTTTGCTTATTCATGTATTCTTTGGTTACAGGTTTATCGTTTATGAGCGCTGAGACGGAACCGTTTTGTAAATCCTGAACCGCATCATTCACTTTGTTGTATATCTTCGCCTCTTTGATTTTTCCTTCCTTCTGCATCTTCTGAATTAACTCGGCACTGCTCGTTCCAATTTGAGCTGCAACTTTAGAATTCTTATCCAAATCATCTATGCTCTTAATCTTATTGTCATTTGCATTGACTGCAACTACCAAACCTGATTCATAATAAGTGTCCGAAAAATCCACTTCTTTCTTCCTGTCGTCACTCGCCCACATACCCGATGCGACTATATCAATATTACCGGATTTCAAGCCTGTGATCAGACCGTCAAACTCCAGGCTTTTAAATTCAACTTTAAACCCCTGGTCCTTTGCTATAGCCTTCATGAGGTCCACATCAAAACCGTCTAAATCTCCTTTTTCGTTTGTTGTATCAAAAGGAGGGAACGTAGGCTCCATACCTACTTTATAAACCTTGTCACCGCTCCCCTTGCTGCCGCATGCCGTAAATGCCATACATATCGCCACTGCACAAATCACCGCTGAAAATTTTTTCAAATGTTTCTTAAAACTCATCTTCATAATCTCCTCTCAACCTTTCTGTAAATCTCATCTCTGTTTCGATATGTATATACTACTACTTTCAAAATCACATTTCAAGTATTTTTTTGTATTTTTTTATATTTTTTTGTTTAATTATTCTATATTCATTCTATAATCTTGATTTTATCACTATTTATATGTATATTTATTCACAAAATATATTTTTTCATTTTCCCTCAGCTGTTTTTGTCTCATGCTCTGCATCAGTTCCTGTGACAAGCAATCAAAAACTGTCCGATTATTCATATCAGCTTTTCTATGTTATCTTTCCATATTATGAAAAAACCGGAATGTCTTTCACTTTTTCGAAAAACACTCCGGTTTAAAATATCATTTTCATATTTCTTTCAATATCATTCACATTTTGTTCTCATCATTCATTCTTCACTCACATTTCTGCAGTCGCTATCGTGCAAGATCTCAAGTTGTTGTTTCGTTTGAAATCTCAGATGTTCACATAGACTTCGTTTGAAATTTCAGATGTTCATATATGCTACGTATTTTCATCTGCTGATTTTCTCCTCATGAAAAGCATCGTAAATGGCTTTTACAGCTCTTTCGAAGTCTTTGTTTTCAACCCCTGTTATAATATTTATCTCACTGGATCCCTGGTCGATCATTCTGATGTTTATCTTAGCTTCCGCCAAAGCTGTAAAGAGCTTCGCAGACACACCTAA
Organism: Eubacterium brachy ATCC 33089; assembly: GCA_000488855.1. Taxonomy (GTDB): domain Bacteria; phylum Bacillota; class Clostridia; order Peptostreptococcales; family Anaerovoracaceae; genus Gallibacter; species Gallibacter brachus. The sequence continues at coordinate 65,343 of KI535285.1, forward strand.
CCTGGACGACATACCGCTTCCGACCGTCGCCACCAATGCGATGTTATCCACTACCTCCACTCTATCCACTTTCAGCTCATTTTCAACTCTTTCGACCAACTCATCAATTCTGCCGTCTATGCTGGATGTCTGCATGACAATAGATAGAGTATCTATACCGCTCGGCATGTGTTCCAGAGGAATGTCCATATCTTCCAAGATACCTGCCATTCTCCTTATGAAACCTCGCTCCTGTGAAAGCCTGTTTTTAAATATAGCCAGTACTGTAAAATCCTTATTGCCTGCAATTCCTGTCACCACCCTGCTTTGACATTTGCTCAAATCATCGCTGATTATGGTCCCCTTGTCGTCAGGCAAGTTTGTATTTCTGATATTTATCGGAATATTTCCTACTTTCGCCGGATATATGGCGTCTTCGTGCAATACCGAAGCCCCCATGTATGCAAGTTCTCTAAGCTCGCTGTACGAAATGAATTCAATCGGCTCGGGATTATCAATTATCCTCGGATCCGCCATCAGAAATCCCGAAACATCAGTCCAGTTTTCGTATACTTCCGCATTTACCGCTCTTGCCACCAACGCTCCCGTAATATCCGAACCGCCTCTTGAAAACGTTTTTATACTACCGTCAGGCTTCGCTCCGTAAAATCCAGGTATCAACGCTTTATCAATGTTTTTCAACCGTTCTTTCAATGCTTCATTGGTTTCTTCCAGAAGGAACTTCCCTCTGTTATCGAATTTTACAACCTGTGCAGCATCTACAAATTCCATACCTAAAAACTCGGCAATCAGCTTTCCGTTGAGATACTCTCCCCTGCTTGCGAGATAATCATGAGTAGTCCCCTGGTTTATACTCTCCTTTATTATCTCAAATTCCCGATCAATATCTCCACCGACTTTCAGATTCATCGCAAGAGCCTTGAATCTGTCCCAAATCACCTGGAACAGATGATCGAAAGGCAGGTTATGCTCCTTGTGCATCATGCATGAGTACAATAAGTCTGTAACCTTGCTGTCGTTATCAAATCTCTTGCCCGGCGCTGACACTATTATATATTTTCTGGTTTCATCCGCATCTACGATATTTTTTATCTTGTTTATCTGTATAGCATCGGCAACTGAAGAACCGCCGAATTTTGCTACTTTTATTCCCATCTAAAACTCCTTCTTAAGCACATCCACCTTGTCCAAACGTTCCCATGGGATATCTACATCTTCTCTTCCCATATGTCCGTAGGCGGCAATCTGTCTGTAAATCGGTCTCAATAGATCCAAATCTCTTATTATCGCTGCCGGTCTGAGATCGAAATGCTTTTCTATTATCTTTGATATCTCCTCGTCGCTCAATTTGCCTGTGCCGAAAGTGTCAACCATTATCGACACCGGTTTTGAAATGCCTATGGCATATGCAAGTTGAATTTCACATTTATCAGCCAATCCTGATGCGACTATGTTCTTAGCTACATATCTCGCCGCATATGCTGCTGAGCGGTCGACTTTTGTAGGATCCTTTCCGGAGAATGCACCTCCTCCGTGTCTTGAATATCCGCCGTAGGTATCGACTATAATTTTCCTTCCGGTCAGACCCGAATCTCCGTGCGGTCCCCCGATCACAAACCTACCTGTCGGATTTACAAAAATTTTCGTTTTCTCATCCATCAACTCTGCCGGAACCACCTCATCTATGACATGCTTTATCAAATCTGCTTTAATCTGCTCATTGGTCGCATCTTCATCGTGCTGAGTGGATATTAAAATCGTATCAATTCTCTTAGGCTTATCGTCCTCGTATTCCACAGTCACCTGAGTCTTGCCATCAGGTCTGAGGTATTTTATGGTCCCGTTTTTTCTGACTTCTGTGAGTTTTTTCGCAAGTTTATGTGCAAGGGATATAGGAAGAGGCATATACTCTGCCGTCTCATTACAAGCAAATCCGAACATCATTCCTTGATCGCCTGCACCTATAGCATCTAAATCATCCTCCGCATTTTCTCTATCCACTCCCATGGAAATATCGTGAGATTGCTCGTCTATAGCGGTTAAAATTGCACAGGTGTTTCCATCGTATCCAATTTCGCTTTTCGTATATCCGATTTCCTTTATAACTTCTCTGGCAATTTTCTGTATGTCGATGTAACAGTCCGTTGTAATTTCACCCATAACCATAGCATATCCCGTATTTACCGTGGTTTCAGCTGCAACTCTGCCCTTTGGGTCCTGAGCTATAATCGCATCCAATATAGCATCTGAAATCTGATCGCAGATTTTATCAGGATGCCCTTCGGTAACCGATTCTGATGTAAATAGTCTTCTCATTTTTCCCTCCTATTTTAATATTTTATATTTTAATCTATAAGTTCATATTTATAAAAAAGCCTCTCCTTGACCGGAGAGGCTGGCTTATCAAGTTTTACCTCATCTTTCAAGAACTATCTTGTAGGATTTAGCACCGTCGCACATGCAGGTTGCCGGGTTTCGCAGGGCCTATTCCCTCCACCGCTCACAATAAGGATTTCATTTTTATTAAAATGAATTATATCAACTTATAAATTTGTTGTCAACATTTTGTTCCCATATTTCGATTGATTTAAACCTCTCATTTAAATTATATATATCTTTATATTCCATTATGTATTTTAGCCATACTTACAGAATACGGGTATGTATAATACTAAATTATTTCCACACATTGTTTAAACTTGTTGTGAATCGAATGTAAATCGTTGAAAATTACTGTTTTCTCAATTGTATTTTCCCTGGGTTTATTGTATAATCTTTCCTATAAACCATTTAGAAAGGAGATGGATATCGAGTTAGACTCTCGTTTAATCCAAAACTATTATGAAAAAAATAAACATAGGATTGCTCGGCTTTGGCAATGTCGGTTCCGGTACTTATGAGACTCTTTACATGAATAAAGAGCATATTGAAAAGAAATCCGACATCGATATTTCCGTTTCAAAAATTTTAGTGAGAAATTTAGAGAAATACAAGACTTCAAAAGTTCCCTTTGAGCTGTTCACAGACAATCCCGATGACATTCTGGAAGACGAAAATATAGATATTGTGGTGGAAGTGCTGGGCGGCGTAGAGCCTGCAACATCATACATGATCAAAGCTTTAGAAAACGGCAAACACGTGGTCACCGCCAATAAAGCTGCTGTTGCATCGAATTTTAATTTACTGCAAGACGCTGCTGTTGCAAACGACGTCGTATTAAAAATGGAAGGTTGTGTAGCCGGAGGAATTCCGATTTTAAATGCGCTGACCACCGTTTTGAAAGCAAATCAGTTCATTGAAATTTTGGGTATTTTAAACGGTACTACCAATTACATATTAACCCAGATGACGGATTTCGGACTTTCATACGACGATGTCCTGAAAACAGCACAGGAAAAAGGCTTCGCCGAAGCCGATCCCACGGCAGATGTAGAAGGCATCGATGCTGCCAACAAACTATCAATTCTAATGGCATTGGCATTTGACGAATATATCCATCCAAAAGATATTCCTACAACAGGCATAACAAAGGTTTCCGCAGAAGATATAGAGAGGGCAAAAGCTGACAACAAGAAGATTAAGCTCATAGCTTCAGCCGTAAAAAACGGAGACGGCGTTGAATTTTCAGTAAAGCCTGTGACTTTAGACAGTTCCCACCCTCTCGCCGGTGTTTCCAATGAATTTAATGCGGTTTTCGTAAGGGGAAATGCTGTTGATGAATTGATGTTCTACGGTAAGGGTGCCGGTTCTCTGCCTACGGGAAGCGCTGTCGCCGGAGATGTTCTGAACATAGCGGAAATTATGACCATTCGCTGAAAATAGTCAATGACAGTTTTTATTCAATAATATTTTATTCATATTTGACCTATGCGTGTTAAGGAGGATGTATATGAGCCTTTATAGAGATTGGCAAAGTTTAATTGAAAATCAAACAGATGCGACATTGAAGAGTTTCTGGAAAGAATACAGCGGTGCCGAAACTAAAATTTATTCAGATATTCTCGCTGAGAAGACCTCTCTTTTGACCGGTACCGTTGCACATTTATCCGAAAAATATCAAGTTCGTGAAGTTATATTCATGGGATTTTTAGACGGTATAAACACCAGTCTTGAGACCAAATTGAACCTGGAAGATATTTCTTCAGATACGGAGTTGACTCTCAAAATAAAATTTGAAGAGCTTTTCAAGAATATGCTCAAGGCAGATGCCGATTATTTGTATTCGTTGAAAGAATGGGACGATATATTTGACGATGACAGAAAAAAAGAGTTAACAACTGAATATAGGCGTTCGAGAACCGTAAAAAAAGAACCCAAAACGGGTAGAAACTCCCCTTGTCCGTGTGGCAGCGGTAAGAAGTATAAAAAGTGTTGTGGCAGATAGATTTCAATATATTTAATATGTATAATATTGCTCTTAATGATTTAGTAAAGAAGGGAATTTAATGAATCCAAAAATATTTAAAATACTGGGATGGATAGCAACATTTACCGCCATGCTTATGTATGTATCGTATTTCCCTCAGATTATAAACAATATACACGGACACAAGAGCAGTTTTTTACAGCCTACAGTTGCTGCAATAAATTGCATTTTATGGGTAAGCTACGGTTTTTTTCAAAAGAAAAAAGACTGGCCGATTGTGGTGGCAAATCTTCTCGGTGTAGTTTTCGGTGCTATAGCTGCGGCTACAGCTCTATAACCGATGATTTTCAAATTTAATTTCTAAAAAATATCGTAAAGCAATATACGCCTTTCAGCTTTATAAATTGTACTAGAATTTCATCTTTACGTTGTTGCATTACAAAAAGAATTTAAAATGCCGACTCAAGCATCATGGATTTTCCTTTCAGTGCGAGTCGGCATCTTTTATAATTTCACCTTTTATTCATCTTATCAAATTTAGACAATCGATTCTCTATCAATCATCAATCACAGGGATTTCTGTCGTATCCACTCTATCCAAATTGTGCATATACTTGTTTGTCTCCTTGACTATAACCTTGGATAACAACAGAACCGCAATTAAATTCGGAATTGCCATCAAGGCATTCAAAATATCCGTAACTTCCCATATGGTATTCAGCGTTACAATCGGTGCGATGATAGATATCAGTACGTACACAATTCTATAAGGAATTATGCTCTTCTTGCCGGCAAAGTACTCTATGCATCGTTCTCCGTAGTATGCCCATCCTAAAATTGTCGAATATGCAAAAGTTATTATACCCAGAGTGAGAACAATCGGTCCGAAATATGGAATCTGGGCAAAGGCAAGAGATGTCAAAACTCCTCCGTTTTCAATATTGTTCACACTGATGTCAGGATTTTTCATAATGCTTGAAACCAAAACGATTCCTGTCAAAGCACAAACGCATACCGTATCCCAAAATGTTCCGGTAGCTGAAATCAAAGACTGTCTTACCGGATTTTTCGTCTGCGCCGCAGCCGCTGCGATGGGAGCTGCACCTAAACCTGATTCGTTGGAGAACAAACCTCTCGCCACACCGTATTGAATGGCGTATCTGATTCCACCGCCGACCAAACCTCCGGCAACTGCGCCTTTTGTAAATGCCAATCTGCAAATTACCTTTATTGCCGGAATTATGTAATCATAGTTGTATACCAACACAACTATACATCCTATGACGTAGAATAACGCCATTACAGGCACCAGCTTTTCGCACACCGATGCTATTGATTTTATCCCTCCGAAAATTACGACTGCAGTTAGCAATCCTATACCAAGACCGGTAACCCACATAGGCACGTGAAAATTCTTTTCTATTACCACTGCGATCGCATTTGCTTGAGTTGCACTTCCTATTCCGAAGGAAGCCAATCCTGCTAAAACGGCAAATACAACACCCAGCCATTTCATATTCAAGCCTCTTTCCAAGGCATACATGGCTCCGCCTTGCATTCTGCCATCTCTAGTCTTAACTCTGTATTTAATTGCAATTAACGATTCCGCATACTTAGTCGCAATACCGAAAACTCCTGTCAGCCAGCACCACAACACTGCACCCGGACCTCCCAAAGCAATTGCCGTTCCGACACCTACGATATTTCCCGTTCCTATGGTTGCCGCCAGCGATGTTGCAAAAGCCGCAAAAGCGGAAACATCTCCTTCTGCATCCTTATCCTTTGTAACGGATAATTTTATCCCCTTTGTCAACGTAGGAATCTGGATAAACTTCAGTCTGACAGTAAAATATAGATGTGTTCCCAAGAGCAGCACGATCATGCCCCATCCCCACACATATCCATCCACTGTATGGATGAATTGGCTTATTTTATCCAACATTTTTGAACCTCCTAAAATCTTTCAATAACATATCTATAATAAAAAAGCACCTGCGATTACTCGTAGATGCCTATGATTGCAATTATAGTCTTTTCAAAATACCCTTGCTTTATCCTTTAAATCCGGTGTGAATTTAATCTGTAAATCTTCGATCGTCTTACTCATCGGTAATTTTTGCTTTTGAAACTATAAAGTTTTGCACCTTCTTTTTGAGAGCCTCCGCTTTGATTTTTTCTTTTCCCACTATGGTTTCATAAGATTTACCATTGTTGGCTTTCTCAAAAGTTGCCTTTGTATATCCGTATTTTTCCAAAGTATCATCTATGAATTTATCATATTCTGATGACGACACTTTTATACCCTCTTTCTCAGCGATTGAATACATTATCATATCCAATTTCACCTGAGTTTTCGCATACGCAGTCAACTCTTCCTTGAACTTCTTTTCATCCATTCCAAAGTTCTTTTTTACAAAATCCTTAAAAGACAAGTTCTCCTTATTCGCTTTGTCTTCATAGGTTTTCATAGTCTCATTCACAAATTTCTCTAATTGTTTTTCAGGATATTTTTCCTTGTTATTTTTATCAAGCTTTACGCTTGTTCCACTGACGACCTTTGACCATGCTTGTTGTCTTTGAGTTTCTTCGGCTGTGGCCTTCTTCTCCTTTTCAAGTCTTTTCTTTATAGCCTTTTTGTAATCAGCGATAGTCTTCTGTTTGCTGTTGTTCTTTACAAACTCCTCTGTCAATTTCGGAACTGTATATTCTTTCTTGCTGTTGATCTTTACCGCAAAGACCGCATTTTTACCAGCCAATTCCTTTTTGCCATAATTATCCGGGAATTTGACTTTAATGTTCTTAGTACTTCCCACTGCTGCTCCAATCAATCCGGATTCAAATCCCTTGATGAAAGAATTAGACCCTATTACCAAGGTTCTACCTTTTTCCTCCCCACCGGAAAACTTGGTTCCGTCTATTGAGCCGACATAGTCTATATTTATACTATCTCCATCTTTCACCACGCCGGTTTTGACATCCTTTCCAACTTTCTTGGATTCCAGCTCTTTTTTTATAGCAGCATCAACATCGTCATCTGTAACTTCATTACTTTGTTTCTTCAACTCTATGCCCTTGTATTTCCCAAGTTTTATGTAGTCATCGAACTTTACTCCGCTATACGGACTTCCACAACTCACCATGGTAAACACCACTGCAAGACACAGGCTCGTCAACAAAATCAATTTACCTTTTTTCATTATGTTCTCCTGCTTTATGTCTGTGATATTTTCATACCGATTAACATTTTGTTCTCTGATAAAATCAATTTTATCAGATTTATCCATAAATTTCAAAATCAAATTGCATAAGTGACAATTTTTTTATTTATGATGGCATGTATATCACCGAGTTTCATATTTCACTTGTATTCGCATTATCTTAACCCTTTTCTTGTCAGATTAATCCTGTCCTGACTGTCGATTTCAGTTACTTTGACCGTAACTTCATCGCCGATATTCATCACATCCTCGACTTTCTCTATTCTCCTGTCGGACATCTTTGAAATATGCAACAATCCTTCTTTTCCCGGAAGAATTTCGATAAACGCACCAAAGTTCATAATTCTGGTAACTTTACCCTTATATATTTCCCCAACTTCCACGTCTTTAATCAACAATTCAATTTCTTTCATTGCAGCATTTGCTGAATCCAAGTCCTGTGAAGCAATATATAGCATTCCTGAATCTTCAATATCGATTTTGACACCTGTCTTTTCGACGATGGAATTGATAGTTTTTCCGCCCGGTCCAATGATAATTCTGATTTTGTCAGGATTGATTTGCATCGATATAATTCTAGGCGCATAAGGTGAAAGTTCCGCTCTCGGTTCAGAAATTTCGGCAAGCATCTCTCTCATAATATGCATCCTGCCCTCTTTAGCCTGTGCCAAAGCATCTTGAAGCACCTTTTTTGAAAGCCCGTGAACCTTAATGTCCATCTGGATTGCCGTAACACCTTTCTCAGTTCCTGCAACTTTAAAATCCATATCACCCAGGAAGTCCTCCATTCCCTGAATATCGGATAAAATAGCCATTGTTGAGCTGCCGTCCGCTTCCACTCTCTCAACCAGACCCATTGCGATACCTGCTACCGGGGCTTTGATCGGAACTCCTGCGTCCATAAGCGCCAGACAGCTTCCGCAAACCGATGCCTGAGATGTTGAACCGTTAGACGATAAAATTTCAGATACCACTCTGATGGCATAAGGGAACTCTTCAATGCTCGGAAGCACCGGAACAATAGCCCTTTCAGCCAGTGCACCATGACCGATTTCCCTTCTGCCCGGACTCCTCATAGGTCTTGTTTCACCTACTGAATACGGTGGAAAATTGTAATGATGCATGTACCTTTTCTCCGTGTCTTCAGTGATTCCGTCGATTCTCTGTCCTTCTGAAATCGTTCCCAAAGTAGCAACCGATAACGCCTGAGTTTGCCCTCTCTTGAATAATCCGCTACCATGAGTTCTAGGAAGCACGCCAGTATCCACCCAAATAGGTCTAATTTCTTCATACGCTCTGTTATCCGGTCTGATCTTGTCGTCTAAAATCAGACTTCTCACCTGTTCCTTGGTTATGGCATACAAAACGTTTGCTATTTCCTTTTCCGATTCGGGATACTTTTCGGCAAAATGTTCCTGAGTTTCCACTTCTACAGCATCCATATTTTCCAGTCTCTCCATTTTTTCAGGAGTTTTCACCGCTTCTCTCATTTTGCCTTCTGCAAAGTTTCTGACGTCCGCTTCAATTTCTGCCGGTACTTTGTAAAGTTCGACTTCCCTCTTTTCCTTGCCGACTTCCGCCACGACTTCTTCAATGAATGCTACTATCTCTTTAATCTCCTGATGGGCGAACATAATACCATCTAAAACGGTTTCCTCAGGAATTTCGTTTGCCCCTGCCTCTACCATCATAATCGCATCTTTTGTTCCGGACACTACCAAGTGCAAATCGCTTTTTTCCCTCTGTTCCAAGGTGGGATTTATGATGAATTCCCCGTCTATCATTCCGATCAACACTGAACCTGTGGGTCCGTCCCACGGAATATCTGAAATTGACAATGCCACGGAAGAGCCTATCATAGCGGCTATTTCCGACGGTGCATCCAAATCTTGTGACATAACTGTCGCTACAACCTGAACATCGTTAAAATATCCTTTCGGGAATAGCGGTCTGAGAGGTCTATCCATAAGCCTTGAGTTCAGAATGGCTTTTTCACTTGGCCTGCCTTCTCTCTTTATAAACCCGCCGGGAATTTTCCCTGCAGCATATAATTTTTCTTCATAATCGCAGCTGAGTGGAAAGAAATCAATATCCGGTCGAGGCTGTTTAGAAGCTACTGCAGTCACATTGACAACCGTATCTCCATATCTGACCATAACTTGTCCGTTTGCCATTTCGCAAACTTTTCCGATTTCCAGCTCCAGCAATTTTCCTCCTACAGCTGTTCTAAATACGTGATAATTTTCAAATTTCATTTTAACAACTACCTCCTGTTAAAATCCAATACCAACTTATACAAATAAAAGCGAGGGTTAACCCTCGCTCCAACTTTACTATTTTCTCAATCCTAAACGAGAAACAAGGCTTCTATATCTTTCGATGTCCTGTTCCTTTACGTAGTTTAGCAGATTTCTTCTCTTGCCGACCATCTTCAACAATCCTCTTCTTGAATGGTGGTCTTTCTTGTGAACTTTCAAATGCTCGTTCAGATCGTTAATCTTGCAAGTCAAAATCGCAACTTGCACCTCCGGAGAACCTGTATCTCCCTCTTTTAAAGCGAATTCTCTAATAACTTCCAATTTTTTTTCTTTAGTGATCATTTTATTTATCCTTTCTTCATGGTACACCTGACTCCGAGATTGAGGTCGGATTTCCACAATCTAAGATGCCGGTAAATTTAATAACTGGCTAATTATATCACTTAAATCCATATTTTTCAAGTATTTTATGGGGATTTATCACTACAACTCTAGGATTGTCAAACATTTGTGATAAAAACCGTCCGCTCAAGTCTCTATTCTATATTCTCATAATATGATGCAATGGTTTCATTTTGACTCATAAAGTTTAATGATTCTTACTGCTATATGACTTATCTTGCTTCGCCTTATTGCATATCGTCTGAATGCCTTATCCATTTCTTTCTCATCACAAAATCCTCACTCTGAATAAGATGATTCAACATTCATTTTAGTTTACTTTTTCCTTCCGTTTAATTATAATATCCCTATGAGTGAGATTAACAATATGAAACAAACAAACAGAAATAACTTAAAAATTATACGAGGCGGTCAGTTTGACAAGGACGAAGCCCCCAAGGAATTTGTTGAGGCCTATGCGACACAGAGCAGGTTGATGGGTGCTTCTTGGGTTTATGTGCGTTGGAATGTTTTGAATTCTCCCGATGCCGGCAGTCTAGTGCAATTTTTCTACATAGATTATGACCAGTACGGCATTGAAGACTTTCACAATTTTTGGGATCCCCGAAGAGAAGTCGTAAAAAATATGGAACATACCACTGTTGATTGCATGGGTTCCGACAGAATATATCTGGATGAAATGCAATTTCTGAAACTAATCTATTCCTATCATCACATAACTCTGTTGAGAGGCTATACTCTCGCTGAAAATCACAGCTCATATGAATTCATCTTAGACGAATATGAAAAGCCAACCTTGAGGGCTAAACACGACGTACAGCAAAATTTCTCAACAAAAGATGAAGTAAATCCGAAAAAAAAATTGAACGTTCTTGAAACTTACGGAGAAGAAATATTCAGAAGAATTTCTTTGGAAGTGGAGTTGTTGCTATGTGCACCTATAAGAACGGTCAACAGCCTTTTAACCTATATGCTGATGCGTTTTATTTCTAAAGACACCTTGATTGCGGAGCAGTATATTAAATTTTCTGAAGTTGATAATCTTGATATTTTCCCCGACTTAACCATAGGTACGTTGTATAGAAATGAAATTTCAGAACTTACAGAACTTAAAAATTCTAAAACTTCATCCGAAGACAATTCGGATATTCGCCGGTTTTCATGCAGGTCACTGTTATTGTGCAAAAATACTTACTACATATCCAATATACATTTTAAGCTGGACGGATTGACGATATTAGATGTTCAACCGGTCGACCTAATCCGAATATCCTCGTGTGAAGCAGCTCTCATACTATCCGGTACGGAATTTACCAGCATATACAAATTTAACAGCGATCATTTGCCGCTTCCCTGGTTATCCAATGAATTTCCGCTAGCCAATTTTGAAAATTCCGCCATCAACGGATTCATGTATATGATTTTTAAACCTGACAACAATCACGTTGATAGAGATATTTTCCTATTAAATGAAGATATGTATGGCAGCATGTTCGTCTCTTACGAAAATCAAATTATCCTTTCATCGAGACATCCTGACTTTTTGAATATGCTCAGAAATAATCTCGAAGGTGTGTTCAACCGTATGGGTCTGACACCTTATCTGTCCCACGTACAGAGTTTTAAGCTGTTCAGTAACGACGGTTCTATTTATGATTTTATCGATAGCGACTTTACAAATTTTATCGAATTTTTAGATTTGAGTGATGATAATAAGCAATAATTATACATATTTTTCACTTTTATATTATGTAAACTGTTGTTCTGTGTTTGAAAAATCTTTTCCATAATCTAAAAACTTAAAAAATAAACAGCTTCACAGATTTTCCACAGGAAAATTGAAATTGTATACAAATTATTCACATTGACCCTGTGGAAAACTTTCTTTTTATAATATATTGTAATTTCAATATTATTTAGATATTATTATAATTTGTCAACAACGTTATACACAACCTTGTTCGATTTTATTTTTTTCATGAAGAATAATGGATTTAAAATGAGAGATTTTATTTTTCTTTTAAGTTAGAGTTGTGTTTTCCCTGTTTTTGTGGAAATTTCAGATAATGACAATCGGAGTTTGAATAATGAGTACAATAAAATTATTTCAAAAAAATGTATATTTAATCACATTTCTCGGAACGGTAATTAAAATTGACAAAAATTTTGTCGCTTTGGATCAAACGGCATTTTTCCCTGCCGGCGGTGGACAAAGTTGCGACAAGGGAACAATAAATAATTTTACTGTTACAGATGTTTTTGAATCTGACAATCTCGTATGGCATAGTGTCCCCGATCATAATTTTAAACAAGGTGATACTGTAAAAGGTGAAATCAATTGGGAGCATCGTTTCGACAATATGCAAAGACATTGCGGTGAACATATTATGTCCGGAATTTGGCATAAATTATATGGTGGAATAAATCGTGGTTTTCATATGGGAGCAAACTATATGACAGTAGATATTGATTTGTCTAATTGTAATCAACCTTTTATGACACAAGAAATGATAAATAATGTTGAGCTGGAAACAAATAAAGTTATTTGGCAAAATTTACCTGTTATCTCTAGACATTTTGATACAAAGGAAGAAGCCTCAAATCTCCCTGTCCGCAAGCCCGTTGTCATTGAAAAAGACATTACCATAGTTTCTGTCGGGGACATCAGCAATCCATCAGACTGCGTAGCATGTTGCGGTACTCATCCTTCCCACTCGGGTCAAGTGGGACTTTTAAAAATATTTAAATTTGAAAAAAACAAAAATATGTACAGAATATATTTTGATGCCGGAAAAAGAGCCTTCGACAGGTACTTCAAACTCGACAGGGACATGAATAAAATTCTCCATAAATTCCACGGTGGAGATGAAGATATAATGGATAAAATCGAATCCTTTGAGAGGGATTCTCAAAATGCAAAACTAAAACTAAATTCTCTCAGAAATGCTCTTGTGGAAATTCACTGCCATAATATAGAAAAGGAAATTTTGAACAAACGTGGACAAAATTACAAGCCTGAGGGTCTTCTATCCTATACTAACCCCCTTTACTCTATGAGTTTCAGCAACCTGGCTATTGATGACTTAATTTCATTTAATATCCTTGTGGATAAATTTAAGGATGTTACTTTCATATTCATAAGTTGTCCGGACAATACTGCATTGATTTTATCCGCAGGATATGCTGATTGCCACTGTGGGGATTTCGTCAATGCCATGAGAAGTTCATTCACATTTAAAGGTGGTGGGGGCAATACTTCTGCAAGAATGAAATTCATCAGTACAGAAGATTTATGCGAATTTATGGACAGTCTCACACTCCAAAATTAGATTTAAAAGTTCTTTCAAAACGATTCTCTGAAAGAACTTTTTTTATGTCAGTCTATTGCATGAATTTCAATGTTATTTACAACTCGGCAATAAAAAACATAAATATTTAATATTCCTAATTGCTTTTTGCTTAAATTATGGTATTATATAAGTATGTAGTTAGTTAATCAGAACTAACAAAGTGTATTAAGCCGACATAAGTCGGAGAAAGAGAGGTGAAACATATGGTTTCATTAAAAAATTATTCTAAGAGAGCGATGATGGTTCTTCTAGCACTTGTGATGGTCCTTGCGACAGCGACGCTTTCTTTCGCAGCTGAAAGAAACGGTAAAGCTGCCCAGGCAAAATCAGGTGAGATAACCCTAGAAAATGCAAAGTTTGTGAGAGCAAATGGCAAGGACTACTCTTTAGGTATGGGAACAGGAGTTATCGAATCTGCGAAGATGGACGGAACAAAGATTACCATACGGTTAAAATCTCACAAAGTCTTTCTTTTCACAGGAAAGATTACAGAAGCGTATTACACAGCAGGTTCCAATAATTTGGTAACAAACGATGATAGCGGATACTACATGACTCTCGATAAGAGCAAGGTTGTTAAATTTGCAAACGGTAAGAAAGGCATAAAATTAGATGCTATGAAATTTTCATTTTCACCTGTTAAACCTCCTGGAATGCCAAAGGTTGTGAAGGATGTATATTTTGTTTGCGATGAATTTAATAAGTAGTTGTAGATAAGAAGGATTTAACACCATGAAAAAGCGGAGTAAGGCATTAAATCTGCTTTACTCCTTTTTTATATTTATGTTGAAATTCAAATAAAACTTTAAAGGAGAGGTTATGAATACGATACACAGTAAAAGGAAAAGTATATATTGTAAAAAGGTTTTATCTTTTGCTATCGTCTTTGCCATGGTTCTCAGCATGCTGGGAATAAAGAACACTGAGTATTCTCATGCTCAAAATACAGTTCAAATAAAAGATGTGAGAACCGGAATAATATATGAAAGCGATTCAGGTAACATTACGGGGAATGAAATTCTCGAAGTAACAGATGTAAACCCTGCATATATAAACAGTTTGCCAAGCTATAAATTGACAGACGACCAGCTAAAAAACCCCTCTGCTGAGGATATGAAAAAGATTTTAGCAAACAGTAGAAAACAATATTCCGAATATATTTATAACACTTTTTCTAAGGCCGCTACCGATGGTAAATTTAAAACGCTTATGGTACATATAAAGCGTGACGGCAAATATTTTATTCCCGAACATCAAGGTAAACTGTTAATCCCTATACCTAAAAGTTGGGATACAAGTAAGTTTCACGCTAAGATTGCAGGCCTTCAAAACGAAGTAGATTATCCTAATTCTATGATGGCTATTGTAAATAGGGACGGGCAAAATTATTTTGAAGTTAAAGATCCGGGAAAGAAAGACTCTGAAGGTACTTGTTTTAATAAAGAACTTCATAATAACATAGGTATTGGTGAAGTTCGACGTAAAGTCGATGTATCCAAACTCACTGAGGGTGTATATGAAGTTGAGCCTGACTTTATAAAAGCTAACACAGAAAATACGGCTTCAATGGCAGGTGGAACTCTACAGTCAAAAGGATATCTGGTAGTTAAAAAAGACGGCAGCAAAGAGGTATACTTAAACTTTAAGTCAATGAAAGTAGGTGAGCTGGAAGCTCATATGGCGACTCTCTGGAACAAGACCGATGCTGATGTTACCCATTTTGATTTTGTTACGAACAAAAATGGTGCTTTGGTGAGCAATGCAGAGTTTGAACCTAATACTGAATTTGCATGTCTCAAATCAGCTAAGATAAAGTTGTCTGATGATACATACGATAAAGAGGAGTTTAAATACCACTTTAAAGTGATTCCTCCAGCTATGGGAGCCGGTCTACCATTTAAAGAAGTATATAATTCTCCTATAGATGCGGATTTGGTATTCTATAACGCAAAGAAATTGGATAACTTTGATATAAATAAAATTCCTACTCATCAAAAGTCCGTACTCAGAAGATCTATAGATAAGGCAAAGAAATTGAATTCATCATATTACAGCAAGGATTCCTATGCTGCACTAGCTTCTGCCCTAGCAGATGGTGAAAAGTACTATGACCAATTGGACGGTAAGGATGCGGGAACGAATCAGGAAATTTCATCAGCCATAGCAAAAAAATCCGAAGCCATAGAAGCTGCCATTAAAGGCTTGCAGCCAGGAGAAGCAAAAACTCCTGATGAAGTCGATCCAAAAACACCGGATCAAAAGCCTGATTCAAAAAATGTGGAAAACACAAAGCAAAAGACAAAGAATTCAAATAAGAAAAATTCTGCCAAGGATAAAGACGCATTCCCTAAAACAGGCGACAGAATGGACCTGGCTCTTTATCTTGGATTGGCACTATTGTCCGGAAGTGCAATTCTTGTAGTTAGGACTAGAAAAAGCAAAAAATAATAAAGATAAATGATACGGAAAACATTAAAACATTTATAAATTATGCAATGTCCCTACTAACAATTTCGTCGGTGGGGATGTTGTTTTTTATAGGGTTTACATATATAAAAAATTAGTTGATATTCTCCATAGCCTGCAAATAAAAAACATTTTTTCCCATTTTTTTTGTCGATTTTTATTTTGATAGTGATATTATGAATATAGCAAGTTAGTTTTAACTAATTGATAAATGTACAAAAGTCAAAAAAGAAAGTAGAGGTTATTAACATGATATATAGTAAAATAAAGAGTATATCTTGTAAAAAGATTTTATCTTTTGCAATAGTTTTTGCTATGGTTATGGGGATAATGGGTATAAAAAATACTCAATATTCCTATGCTCAAAACTCTGTGCAAATAAAAGATGCAAAAACGGGAATAATTTATGAAAGCGATTCAGGAGAGCTCACGGGAAAAGAAACTCTAGAAATAACGGATGTAAATCTCTCATATGTAAATAATTTGCCAACCCATAATTTGACAGATGAACAAATTGAGAATCCTACTGATGAAGACATGAAAAAAATTTATGACAATGCAAGAAAAATGTATTCCCAGACTATTTATAATGATTTTTCTAAGTCAGCTTTCAATGGTAGATATAAAACATTTATAACAAGTATGAAACGTGATGGCGAAAATTTTTCTCCTAAAAATGGCGGTAAGCTGTTAGTTCCTATACCAAAAGATTGGGACAAAAAAAATTTTAGTGCTTCCGTCTTTGCTTTTCAGAGAAGCACCCAGTATCCTGATGAAACTATGAGGATCGTAAACAGGGATGGTCAAGATTATCTTGAAATTACAGATACCAAAGAAAATATTAAGTCATCTAAGTATAGCCTTCTAAACAAAGAAAAGATGTATGGCAATATAGGTTTGGGGGAAATAAAAAAAAGGCTCGATGTATCCAAGCTTACTGAAGGTATATATGAAGTTGAACCCGGGTTTTTAAAGGCTAACACTGAAAATATGTCATCAATGGCTGATGGAACTCTTCAACCTAAAGGATATTTAGTAGTAAACAAAGATGGCAGCAAGGAAGTGTATCTGAACTTTAAGCCTATTTATATGGCAGGAATGGAAGCTCATATGGCTACATTATGGAACAAGACCGATACCGATGTTACCCATTTTGATTTTGTAACAGATAAAAACGGTGCCTTGGTAAGTAATGCCGGATTTGAACCAAATACTGAATTTGCTTGCCTAAAGTCAGCTAGAATAAAGCTCTCTGAAGATACTTATGATAAAGCAGGCTTTAAATATCACTTTAAGGTAATACCACCTGCTATGGGAGCTGGACAACCTTTTAAAGAAATTTACAAAACCCCTATTGAAGCAGATTTAGCATTCTATAGCGCAAAGAAATTAGAAAACTTTGATGTAAGTAAAATTCCTACTCATCAAAAGTCCGTGCTCAGAAGGTCTATAGATAAGGCAAAGAGATTAGATTCATCCCACTACAGCAAAGAAACATACGATAAGTTGGCATCTGCCTTAGCCGATGGCGAAAAGTACTATGACCAATTGGACGGTAAGGATGCGGGAACGAATCAGGAAATTTCATCAGCCATAGCAAAAAAATCCGAAGCCATAGAAGCTGCCATTAAGGCTCTTAAACCGGGTGAAGCTAAGACTCCTGAAGAGTTGAATCCTAAGAAACCGGAAAAACAACCGGGTTCAAAAAACATACAAAATGCAAAGAAGACGAATAAATCGCAGAATAAAAATTCATCAAAATCGCCTAAGGACAAGAAACAGCAGCCTAAAACAGGCGATAACATGGACTTAGCTCTTTATCTTGGATTGGCACTTCTGTCTGCAAGCACAGTGCTGGTTGTAAGAAACAAGAAAAATACAGAAAACAATAGTAAATAAATATTATATGAGATATTGACAGGTTAATTGTTAATATCCGCAATGCCCCTACTGACAGTTTCGTTGGTGGGGGTATTGTTTTTTGTTATTAGCTTAACTACTTAAATAATCAAGGCATGCGTAAAAGAGCCGTAGCAAAAACGCTACGGCTCAGTGTTAGTTTGGAATTTATTTAAAGTAAAATATCATCCATTTGCTTTATACCACGTCAATCGCAATTTAAGCCTTCTTTGAATTTTTGATGTTAAACTTCAAAGTTTCATCCATATTCTCAATCTCCACGCTATCTCCATCTACAACCTCACCACCGATTATCATCTTGGCAATTTCCGTTTCAATATATTTTTGCAAATATCTCTTTACGGGTCTTGCACCATATTGCGGTGAATAGCTTTCACGACCTATCAATTTTAACGCATCATCTGAAACTACCAGTTTAATATCTCTTTCTTCCAATCTCGACTCGATACTCTTTAAACTCAACTTGATAATTTCAATTATCTCATCTTCTGACAGCGGTGTGAATACTATAATTTCATCTATTCTGTTGATGAATTCCGGTCTGAAGTACGACTTCATATCATTCTCGACATCTTCCTTGACCTTTTCATCAATTTTACCACCATCGCTTACGGCGTCTATCAACTTATGGCTTCCGATATTAGAAGTCATAATCACAACGGTATTTTTAAAGTCTACAGTTCTGCCCTGATTATCCGTCAATCTGCCGTCGTCTAAAAGCTGTAACAAAATATTGAAAACGTCCGGATGTGCTTTCTCAATTTCATCGAACAATATTACGCTGTAAGGTTTTCTGCGAACAGCCTCGGTGAGCTGTCCACCTTCGTCGTATCCCACATATCCCGGAGGAGCTCCAACCAGTCTTGAGACGCTGTGTTTTTCCATGTATTCCGACATATCTATCCTTATGATATTTCGCTCCGAGTCGAACAACGCCTCTGACAAAGCCTTAGCCAGCTCAGTCTTACCTACACCGGTAGGACCTAAGAATATAAATGAACCGATAGGTCTGTTCTCTGCCTTCAAACCTGCCCTCGCCCTCAAAATAGCCTGGCTTACGGCTTCAATTCCCTCTTCCTGACCGATGACTCTCTTATGCAAGATCTTTGGTAAATTCAAAAGCCTTTCCTTTTCGCTCTCAACCAATTTCGATACAGGCACACCGGTCCACTGTGAAACAACTTCCGCAATTTCTTCTTCGGAAACCTCTTCCTTCAAAATTCTGTGTTCCTTCGCCTCGTCCGCCTCTGCTTTTGCAGCTTCAAGTTCTTTTTCTTTTTCGGGAAGCGTTCCGTATTTCAGCGATGCCAATTTCTCCAAGTCGTAATGCCTTTCAGCAAGCTCAATTTCCTGTTTTAAATTTTCAATTTCGGTCTTTATATCTTTCACTCTGGATATGATTTTTTTCTCATTTTCCCACTGAGTCCTGAGAATGTCATTTTCTTCCTGCAACTGGGAAAGTTCCTTCTGAAGCTGCTCCATTCTCTTGACAGATGCCTTGTCTTTTTCCTTTCCTAAAGCCTGTTTCTCTATTTCCAACTGCATAACTCTTCTGGAAATTTGATCCAGTTCAGTTGGCATGGAATCGATTTCAGTTCTGATTTTAGATGCCGCCTCATCCATTAAATCTATCGCTTTATCAGGTAAGAATCTATCTGTTATGTATCTATCTGACAACACGGCACAGGCTATCAAAGCGTTGTCCGTAATCCTCACACCGTGGTGAATTTCAAATTTCTCCTTCAATCCACGCAGAATCGATATGGTGTCTTCTACTGTTGGCTGATCCACCATAACTCTTTGAAACCTTCTCTCCAGTGCCGCATCCTTTTCAATGTATTTTCTGTACTCATCTAAAGTTGTCGCACCTATGCAGTGAAGCTCTCCTCTCGCTAATTTTGGTTTTAACAAGTTGCCCGCATCCATGGACCCCTCGGTTTTTCCGGCGCCTACTATGTTGTGAATTTCATCGATGAACAGAATTATCCTACCTTCGCTTTTTTCTATTTCGTCTAATACAGCCTTCAACCGCTCTTCAAATTCTCCTCTGTATTTTGCTCCCGCAATTAACGCACCCATATCGAGAGCGTAAATAGTTTTATCTTTAAGCCCTTCCGGAACATCTCCTTTAAGTATTCTCTGTGCCAAACCTTCCACTACGGCTGTTTTGCCCACGCCTGGTTCACCTATTAGAACCGGATTGTTTTTCGTTCTTCTGGACAATATCCTTATGGCATGTCTGATTTCTTCATCTCTGCCAATTACGGGATCAAGTTTTCCATCTTTTGCCATTTCAACTAGATCTCTACCGTATTTTTCAAGAGCTTCATAAGTTTCTTCCGGATTTTGGGTCGTAATCCTATGACTACCCCTAATTTCTTCCAGGGCTTTCATGAAACTTTCCTTCTCTATTCCGTAATCCTTTAATTTTTTTCCGTTTATCCTGTCATTTAACTCTATTATAGCCAAATAAATGTGTTCAACGCTCACGAAGTCATCGCCAAAACTCCTGCAAATCTCTTCTCCCTTTAGCAACAGTTTGGTCAGACTGTTACCTGCATACATCTGAGAAGCCCCGCCTGAAATTTTCGGCAACTTTTCTATCTCTTTATTTAAGTCTCTTTTCAGCTCGTCCGCATCGACTGACATGTACTTTAAAATTTTTGAAATCAGCCCATCTTGTTGAACTATCAGAGCCATGTGTAGATGAATTGCTTCAAGTTGTTGATTTCCTTGTTCAATTCCCATATTTTGTGCATTCTGCAATGCTTCCTGCAATCTATTTGTGTATTTTTCTATGTTCATAATACACCTCCCTTAACTTATTCTCTATATTTATTCTAATACTGACAGAAGCAAAAAGCAAGAACTTTTTAGCACTCATTCACTTAGAGTGCTAACAAGTTACAATTTCCCCTAAAATCTCTATAAATTTCAACATTTTTTTAAATATATAAATTCTGTCACTTTACTTTTTCATATTTATTCGCTGCATTTGTCCATTTACCGGATCTTATCTTTTTGATACAAAAACTTAAAAGGCAAAACAGTCAATTCCGCTGTTTTGCCTTTTCTACTTTTTCCATTCTATCAATATTACACTTTTTTCGTCATCCGTAATAAAAGTCAATCTTTATACTTCAGCCTGCTGCAAATTTTCTGTAATTTCATCAATATCTTCAAAGTCAACTTCTATGGCTTCCATTGTCGATTTCTTCTCCAACAACGGTGTCATGCTGTGCAATCCGACACCGAGAGTCGATGCGTTGTGCAATAGAGCCGATGTTCCCGGCTGTAACACACCTGCAAGACCCAATCCTATCAACCCCAAGTTGAATCCCATGACGAATCTATAATTTGCGCTTATTCTCTTTACCAACTGATTGCTTATTCTCTTCAACGTTACGACTTCAAATAAGTCTCTTCCCGAAATTGTAACATCTGAAATTTCTCTGGCTATTTGTGCTCCATCGCTAATTGCTATTCCCGCATCTGCCGCTGACAATGCCGGTGAATCGTTTATACCGTCGCCAACCATGATCACTTTCCTGCCCGACGCCTTCTCGGCTTCCACAAACCTGGCTTTATCTTCGGGAAGCACTTCCGCATAATATTTGTCTACACCGACTTTTTCAGCTATGGCTTTCGCAGTCCTCTCACTATCTCCTGTCATCATGACAACATTTTTTATTCCGGCTTCTTTCAATGCGCTAACAATGCCTACAGCCTCTTCTCTCAGAGGATCCTCGATGCATATCACTGCTGCCAACTCCCCTGCGATGGAGAGATATAAATGCGAATATTCCTCAGGTAAATTGTCCAGTTTTTCCTGTTCTAATGGATTCACTTGCGTATTCTCATCTTCGAATATGAAGTGATGGCTTCCTATTATAACCTTTTTACCCTCTACCTCAGATGAAATTCCGTGAGCTACCACATATTCCACCTTGCTGTGCAATTCCTCGTGAGTTATGCCTTCTTCCAACGCTTGATTTACCACTGCATTGGCTACGGAATGCGGGAAGTGCTCTTCCAGACACGCAGCCATTCTGAGCATTTCTCTTCTCTCTCTATCTCCGAAGGTTATGATTTCGGCAACTTTCGGCTGTGCTTTCGTGAATGTCCCCGTCTTGTCGAATACGACAGTTTCCGCTTCCGCTATCGCTTCCAGAAATTTTCCACCTTTGACAGTTATCGAATGGTCCTGAGCCTCTTTCATAGCCGATAAAACTGCTATGGGCATGGACAGTTTCAATGCACATGAAAAATCTACCAACAATACGGTCAATGCCTTTGTTATATTTCTCGTAATGCCGTAGACTCCCAGCGTTCCGAGGAATGTCAACGGCACCAGTCTGTCTGCAAGGTGTTCCGCTTTGCTTTCCAAAGAAGACTTCAACTTTTCAGAGTCTTCGATCATGGATACTATTTTCTCATATCTAGTCGCACCGGCTGCCTGTTTAACCTTGATCAGCAGTTCTCCCTCTTCAACGACTGTGCCTGCATAAACGTATGCACCGTGTTCTTTTTTCACGGGAATCCCTTCACCTGTCAACGATGCCTGATTTACCATTGCTTCTCCGCTGTCTACAATACCGTCCAAGGCTATCATATTTCCCATATGTACAGCTATTAAGTCATCTTCCTTGACATCTCTGATATCCGTTAATATCTCTCCGTCTTCCGTCTTTAACCATACTTTTTCTATGTTCAACGACATGCTCTGTGCCAAGTCTGCAACAGATTTTTTATGCGTCCACTCTTCTAAAATTTCTCCGATTCCGAGCAGGAACATGATGGAGCTCGCCGTTGTAAAGTCTCGTCTCGCCAGCGAAACTCCTATTGCTGTGGCATCCAACACCGGAACTTCCAATTTTCTCTTCCACAGAAGCGAAATGCCTTCTTTTAAGAATTTTATGGATTCCAATGTGATTTTTGCAACTCCGAGTGGATACGGCAAAAACCACTTACAAGCATACCTCACCATAATTTTTTTAATTAACTTTTCCTTGTATGTTACCATCAGCTCTCTGCTGGTATTTTCCGGAACCAGTGCCAGAACATCTTCATCATCGAAAGAGAAATCGTTTAACTTTTCCATTATGTCGTCTCTCACACCTTTATCTCCTACGTGCGAAAATGCCACATCACCGGTTCTCTCATACACCTTGGCAGATGTCACACCATCTAAAGAAAGCAGATAATATTGCATTATATCTGCTTCTCTGAAAGATAGTTTTCTTTTATCTTCAATGGAAAATCTAATTCTTTTCTTTATCTCATGTTGTATTTTTATTTGCATTACAAGCCCACCTTTATGCTTCCGGCTGAGCTTTTGCGTCTGCTTGTTCCGCCTTTTCTTCTTTTGCTTCATTTACTTCTTTTGCTTCGGCTATTACATCTTCAACATTTTCCTGCACTTTTGTAACGGTGTTCATAATGCCCTCTTTAGCCTTCAATACAGCTGCAGTAGTTTGAACTGCCGCCTTCTTAAAACAAGGGCAAGCTACTACTTTGGAACCTACGCTCCCTGCTATCATTCCACCTATAAATAACGCTGTACATCTCACTGCCTTCTTTGCTATAAAGTTTATCATCTCATTTCCTCCTTAAACTTCTCTACTCGATTTTCATTTCTGATTTAATATGACTTCGTAAATCTTTTTATTACTTTCTTTTGTATCCCGTCAAGAATACCATTCCCATGCACAATACCATTGCCCATGCCCAAAATCTATGCTGTTTCACCTTACCCTCCTATTCTCTGTTATGCCATAGTGAACGATATATATATCCATTGTCAATATAATGACTTTTTTGACAATTCCTCGTTATAATTTATTCATTAACCTTCAATTTTATTCACTAATATTTTAATTTTTATTCACTGATATTTTGAGTGTATAATTTCGGTAAATAATAAAATCAGCTGATAAGATTCAAGGATTTTGATTTTTTGCAAAACACCTATAAACACATGTATTGACCCTCTGCTACTCTATCAAATCTCCCAATGATTACATCGAAAATCGCTTTATAAAACATTTTGTAATCTGTGGTTTAATGCTACCACTTATTCAGAGTCATTGTCAACTGAAAATTCACAGTTTTTTCTCACATTTCAACTGTTTTTAGCACCTTTAAACTCATTTATAATCACGGATATTAGATTCCTCTAACAGCTGATATTTTGAAACCGTTCAGCTGCAGCAAATTTTTTTCTCGTAAATTAGGGATTTCTATTGCAGTTCATTATAGTAAGTTCTCATTTTTATACAAATTTGTAGGGGGTGACTACTAATATCCACCCCCTAGTTATAAATTGAATTAACACCTGTATTCCTTTGATTTTTTTTGAATACAATTACAATTGTTTCTACTACTATCAGTTCTATCAGACGGTTTTTAATCATGGGGCTGTTTCTACGGCTCAACTGTTTATCCGGTTGGACTATTTCTCCAGTTCAAATAATTTCAGTCCCATTTTCTGCAACTTCATACTCGTCAGTGCCAGAAGAGCTTTTTCTGTTGCAACGACATTTCTTTTCCTCTCCCCTTTGGTGTTCACATATCCGTTTTTAGTCTTGTATAACAAGAGTCCGTCAAATAATGATTTCCCATCTTTGATGAATTGCTTTTCACTTATAGGGTCTTTTCCCAGAGATGTCAATGCAATTATCATCTCCGCTGTAGATTCACAGCTTCCCATAGAACCGTCATCTTCCTGCAATCTGCTCAGCCCGTCCATCCATTTTTCTACATTGGCATTTACAGAGATGTCTTCTCTGTTCTTATAGTAACTGAGTCCCTGAATAGCTCTGATTGCAAGATTTGCACTCTTTTTATCCGTATATCTTTGCCCTTCATTTATATCCCTGATCAAAGCTTTGATGTATTCGTTTTCATCCGGTAATGCAACTCCTGTCATTTGAGACAAAATCAACGCAAATGAAATTGCATCCGGACCTTGTTTTCTGATTTTTTCGAAATCTTTTACGTATTTTGTAATGTCATAACCGTCAACGTTCTCGGGGTTTTCTCCAATGAGTTTGACCCCTATTGCCGTTATTTCGCATTTCGTATAATCCTCTCTATCTAAAACTCCATTTTGACTGCTCAATTTTCTTTTGACATCATCGTAGAACTCTTCCTGGTATCTATCCGTTGCGGCATTTTTAACTCCGCTCTTTATCAATCCTATCAACGACCATGCACCGCCTGAAAGTCCGATATTGCCCTTAGGTGAAATCTCTTTAACGCTCTTTACTGTAAATTCCGTCTCTTCTTTCAGTCTGTTGTCAGCGTTGTCGATTTTACAACTTGTAAAACCCACTGCTATCATAATTCCCATAATGACAGTGACAATTTTGTTTCTCTTCACAGATTTTCTCAACTGTTCGTTTCTCCTTTCAATATTATTCATATAAAACGGCAACGTCTCGTTGGAATTCTATCCGCTTTTTCATATCCTTTCGTATATCGTTTTTCATTCTATCATATAAACATCACATAGTAAACTGTTCATTTACTTTGACTATTTAATATGGTATAATTACTTTCATACTTTGAAAGGAGGCGGTATAATTGTTTAATTTCAGGAAGAAAATTATCGGCGGAAAAAGAACTTTTTCCAATATACCAAAAACTTATCTTAGCACGAAAACAAAAGAAATCGAGTCAGCTAATAAAATTGATGAATCTCTATATGCCAAGTACAATGTAAAAAGAGGTTTGCGAAACGCCAACGGAACAGGCGTATTGGTCGGACTCACCAACATAGGAGCTGTCAAAGGCTACGATGTCGACGATGAAAAGAAAAAAATTCCTATTGAAGGGCGCCTTTATTACAGAGGCTATGAAATAAAGGATCTTGTTAGAAATTACATTGAAGAAGATAGGTTCGGCTTTGAAGAAGTCACTTATCTTTTAATTTTTGGGAGCTTGCCCACGACAAAGGAGCTGACATCATTCACCGAGTACATTTCAAATAAGAGAGCATTACCTGCCGGATTTCCACGTGACATGATACTGACAACTCCGTCGAAAAGCGTCATGAACAAACTTGCACGTTCGGTTTTGGCTCTATACTGTTACGATGAAAATCCCGACGACACGGATGTTGAAAACGTTTTGCGTCAATCTATCGATTTAATCGGGTATTTCCCCGCTCTACTCGCCTATGCATATCAGGCGAAGGCATCCTATTTTGACAGCAAAACCCTTCACTTGCGCCATCCGTCCCCTGAACTGTCAACTGCGGAAAACATTTTGAGGATGTTGCGTTCCGACGGTTCTTATACGGATCTTGAAGCCAAGTGTCTGGACTTGTGTTTGGTTTTACACGCAGAGCACGGCGGCGGTAACAACTCCGCATTTACAACTCATCTGGTCTCATCTTCCGGTACTGATACGTATTCCGCCATTTCGGCAGCCATAGGGTCTCTGAAAGGTCCGAAACACGGCGGTGCGAATATTTCGGTCATCAAGATGATTGAAGATTTGAAATCCAATGTAAAAGACACCAAAAATCTCAGCGAAATTGACGACTATCTGCGCAAGGTGCTCAGGAAGGAAGCCAACGATAAGACCGGTTTGGTATACGGTATGGGTCACGCTATATACACGCTCTCCGATCCACGTGCCATGATTCTAAAAAAGATGGCGAGGCGTCTTGCTGAAACGCTGGGTCTTATTGATGACTACATGATCTGCGAACACATTGAAAGAAGAACACCTTCATTGTACGAAGAGGTAAACGGTATTTCCAAGCCCATGTGTGCCAACGTCGATCTGTATTCCGGCTTTGTATATTCAGCGCTGAACATTCCGCAGGATATCGCAACCCCTCTGTTTGCCCTGGCCAGATTATCCGGCTGGGCTGCACACAGAATCGAAGAACTGGTTGCCGGCAATAAACTGATTCGTCCTGCTTATTTGAGCGTTGAAGAACACAAGGAATTCGTACCCATAAAAAAGAGAAAATAATTTTATATAAATCCCTTTCCTGCTATATAGCTGGACAGCGATGAGTTTAGTACCGCACTTAAACTCATCGCTGTCTTTTCATTTAAATGATATTTATATCTTCTTCAGATATCTCATACATTCAATCTGTACCGTTCTGCATCTTTTTTCTGTATTCGCTGGGTTTCATTCCCGTATGCTGCCTGAACATGTCCGATAAGCTGCTGATGTATTTGTAACCCACCATTTCCGCAATCTGAGCTATTGGAATCTTCGTATCTCTGAGGAGATGTTCCGCATGTGTTATGCGTCGTGTAACTATATACTGCTGTATGCTCATATGGTATACATGTTTGAATATATACTTCAACTTTGCCTGACTCATACATGCAATTTGTGAGAGAAATTTCATTTTTATATCCGTAGCATAATGATCGTTAATGTAATTGGATACTGATATAACTGCATCCAAATCATCATTTGGTATTGAAAATCTCGGATTACTACGTTCTCTTTTCCGCTTTTTACCCCTTTCCATGATTATGGAAAGGGCCTCATTCACCTTGCTCTCGTAGAAGAGCTTCGCCGATATACCATCGCCCTTGTAATTTTTTATTTGGTTGAATATCACGACCAATTCGGGGAAATCACAGCATCCGTCTATCTGTCTAAATGCTTCTGAAGGATTTTCATAAATGTCAGGGTATTGTTCATTTAAATATTTCTTATAATATTCAGGCATAAAGGTAATGCTTATACTATCGATAGGAATTTTTTTGTGAAGTATCATACGATATTCACTCTTTTTCCCTACATACGCTTGAATTGCTCCGGATGTCAAACGACGATAAGGTGTCAATATTTCGCCGGAAACGGAGTAGAAATAACCAACACAAATATATTCCGGTTGTTCAAAAGCACAATAGGTATCTTCATAGTGAATCTGATCCATAATGGTGATAGTCACATACGGATTACATTGATAAACCCAACAATATCCCTTGCCAAGCTCAGGATTCATTTTATAAAATTTACCATTCGGATTAAATCCCGGTACAGGTTCACATGGAATAACACCCCTGCCTGTAAAAATATCCTTATACATTTTTTCTAATTGTCTGCTCATAAAATTATATTTTCTCCATTCGACAAATGATTTGTGCTAATAGCTAATCATTGATATCTTTCATTGACGCTAAAGATATGAATAAGTAAAATAAAACATAAGTTAGATAAAACTAATTTAATTATATATTAAACAAAATAAGTTTTCAAGATTTTTGGGCGAAGGAGGAGACAAAATGGAAATTGAAAAGTATCTTTCTGCCATAAAAAAAAGATGCTCCCGCAGGAAGTATACAGATAAACCAATTGATTCAAAATATGTAAAAGAACTCGAAGATAGCATCACTTTGTACAATAGAGAATCCGGACTTAATATGAAATTGATAATTGGGAATGGAGGGAAGCTTTTTGACGGATTTCGCAAAAGCTATGGTCTGTTTGTAGGTGTTCAGAACTACATTGCCATGATTGGAAGCAAAACACTTCTAAATCGTATGGAAAAAGTAGGTCGTTTTGGCGAAAAGTTAATTCTTGAAGCAACTGCAATGGGTCTATCCACATGCTGGGTTGGGACAAGTTATGATAAAAATGCAGCGAAGGAATTATGCGAAGGAAATGAAGTGCTGGATTGCGTTATAGCTATCGGATATTCAGATGAAAAGCATTCACTTAAAGAACGAATGATGGAATATGGTATGCACAGACAAAATAAATCTAAGAAAGCTTTAATAGAAGCGGAAGAGCCTGTGCCGGAGTGGTTTAAGCAAGGTATGGATTCTGTTTATCTTGCACCTACCGCAAGAAATTTACGCCCATTTGTATTCAAATATAAGGATGGACAGGTAACTGCTTCCATTACACTTCCAACAGAAACTGCGATAATTGATCTTGGGATTGCCAAATTACATTTTGAATTGGGAGCAAGGGTTGGAAGTTGGGATTATGGAAATGGCGGCCATTATTATTTTGATGATAAACGGAAGGACAGTGATATATAATGAAAGCTGTTTTTATTGTATTCAGTCCATCAGGACATACTCTCATTGCTGCACGAAAATTCATGAGTCTTCTTGAAGATAACGGAATTT
Source organism: Eubacterium brachy ATCC 33089 (assembly GCA_000488855.1). GTDB lineage: Bacteria > Bacillota > Clostridia > Peptostreptococcales > Anaerovoracaceae > Gallibacter > Gallibacter brachus. The sequence continues at coordinate 94,440 of KI535285.1, forward strand.
CCTGTCATATGATTAACATCACAAAAAACGATAAGTATCTTCAGGATTTCACAATTACAAAAACACTGGTTGATGATCTTGGAGAACATCATTTATTGATTCCCTGTGCCCCGGTATATGCTGGACATTGTGAGCAAAATATGCTCAGGACAATACGCGCACTTCCTCGGAAAAAGGAAAAACAGATTCCTGCGATTCCGCTTGTAACATATGGAGGAGTACACAGCAGTGTTGCACTGGAAGAAATGGGTAAAGCGCTTAATGACAAAGGATATATTCCGATTATGGGCATTAAGATTGCTGCGGAGCATACTTTGACATCAACTTTCAAAAAACGGATTAATCCAAATCTGCCGGGAACAGTTGAGGATCAAATCCTTGCAGAAGCGGCAGAAATAACAGAAAAGGTTCTGAATGACGAGATCGCTATGGTCAATGTAGAAAAGAAACTTGCGTATGCACCATTTATGAAACGCATTATGTTCCGCATTTTCAGCCAGGAAAAAATTCATGGAAAATATAAGAAAGTCGCAATCAATACTGAAAAATGCATTGGTTGTAAACGATGTGTTTCAGCATGTCCTGTCAATATGTTTGCATATATTGATAACACAATACAAATGGTTCGTGATCCTAAACATTGTATTTTATGTGCCGAGTGTTATCATCAATGTCCTGCAAAGGCCGTTGTACATCCATATATTGAAGTTGCAAGAAAGAGACTTTCGAACGGTTTTGCAAAGCTTGAAAACCCACAATCTGAAATTTATCGATAAAACTGATATCCGTTAAATATAAAATGAAAAAATTATGCCACAAATAAAGAAAGGATAAATTACTATGATTAACAAAATAAATATTTATGAACAGCTTACAACACTGCCGTATCTCCCCGCTTATCAGCAACTGATACATGGTGCCATTGAATTAGATGTATTTTCAAATTTAGAAAATCCTATCACCACAAAAGAGCTATCTAAAAAAATGAGCGGGGATGAATCCAATACCTTCAATCTTTTGAAAGGTTTATATAGTCTTGGTTATCTTAAGCGAAATGGAGATACATTTTGTAATATGCCGGAAACATCAAAATATCTTGTTAAGGGGAAGCCTGCATATATGGGAAGCGTGCTGACATTTTTCTGTAATAATCAAGGAATGAGCCTTGGAAATGTGGCACAGCAAGTGAAGGAAGGTCCTAAACCGCAGGAACGGACACAGCATTCTATGGATTTTGCAGCTTATGGCGATGCGATGCGTGATGCTCAATCAGGGATACGTCAATATGAACTGTTAGAAATTCTCCGCTCTCTTCCCGAGTATAAATCTATTCATAAAATATTGGATCTGGGCTGCGGTGCAGGTTGCCTGGGAATAGCTGTGATTGAAGATTTAGAAAATCGTACCGGAACACTCTTTGACCAACCATCTATGAAAAATTTAATTGAGGAGACTGTAAAACTTTCCGGTATGAAGGATAGGATTTCCGTCAAAACCGGTAACTTCTTAAAGGATGACATCGGAGACGGATATGACTTGATACTATGCTCTTCCATCATGCTTTTTGCCATTGTCGACGGTGCAAATTTCTTTGCAAAATTGAAAAAAGCATTAAATCCTGGTGGAGTAGTTGTGTGCTTAAATGAAGGAATTGAACCGGATTATTCCGGACCGTGGGATATGATTTTAGGTTATATGGCTTTCAATCTACAGGGAATTCCTATGGGTGTCATCAAAGGTCAGGTCTCCGATGCTGCCAAGGCAGCCGGATTCAATTCCATAGAAAATCACACTCTGCTTCTCAGCACCGGAACACACGATATCAATGTTTTGAGAAACGAATAAAATTTTAATAAAATATTATATTTATAAACTATTTTTATATTTTAAACATATTTTTTATGTTAGTCTTAGCAAACTTTATAGTTGATTTTTAACTTTTTTTGTGTTACCATTTCTTTAACAGACGGTTGCGTCTGTTAATTTTCTGGAAAGAGGTGATCATTTGGCTTCTAAAAGACTTTCGGCAAAGGACAGAAAAAGACAAATTTGTCACTGCGCTAAGAATATTTTTTTAGAAAAGGGATTTTCTAAGACGACTATGGAAGATATAATGCGTGCCAGCGGTCTCAGCAAAGGCGGTCTTTACCATCACTATAAGAGCACTTCAGAAATATTATACGATCTAATCGACATGGGAAATGAAAAGAGATTCGATATCACCATGCAATTTTTAAAAGAAAATGAAAATTTGTCTTTTGAAGATTTCTTAATTGAAGTTATCCTTTTAAAAATGGTCGACTATAGCGAATTTAAATCTCTTTATGTCATGTTTTTGATAGAGGCGAGAAAGAACGATCATCTACAAAAATTGTTGCATAGAATTGAAGAAGACTCCAAGAATGAGTTCATTCAATTCATCAAGAAAAACAATCTGGAACAGCTTTCATGCATCGTCAATGAAGAGTTTATAGCTTTTATTACCTCCATGACGATTGCTATGGAATTTCTCGACGTGAGAGAACTCTTCTTAAAAAAAGATTTCTTACGAAATATCATAAGAAACTATATCAGAGAAAATGCAAAAAATATTGAATGAAATACACTAAACAATTAAAGGAGGAAGGTTTATGAACAACAAATTAAAAGTTAAAGATCTGGTTCTAATAGGTATTTTTGCGGTTATTTATTTTGTAGGCATGTTCGCCATAGGAATGATGGGCTTGATTCCCATACTCTTTTTAGTATGGCCTTTTGTCAATGGAGCTATCATGGGAATTTTAGTCATGGTGTTCATGGCTAAGGAACAGAAGCCTTGGACTCTATTCATCTTTGGAATCTTGGCTCCGTTGATCATGTTCATCATGGGTCATAGCTATGTGGTCTTGGTCAACGGCGTGATAGTTATGTTGCTTGCAGAATTGACGAGAAGGAAGGGCGGATACAAATCTTTCAAGCACAACGCCATCGCCAACGGTTTTTTCTCAATGTGGGCGGCAGGTTCTCTCATGCAGATGTTGCTGGTCAAGGAGGCTTATATGGAGATTACCGTGAAAATGATGAATCAGGAATATGCCAATGCTCTGGAAAAATTGATTACTTATCCAAATATGGTCATAGTTTATATATCCGCTTTTATCGGTGGAATTTTAGGAGCGTATCTTGGCAAAAAAGTTTTGAAGAAGCATTTTGAAAAAGCAGGTATGATTTAATGCTGATAAAAAATGAAAGTTTCAATCCCACACCTATAACCAAACTCGTAGTTTTAGTAGCTCTCGGCATGAGCATACTGTCTCCGATGAGTTTTAAAACTCTCAAATTCTACACTGTAAATGATATTTTCAACCTTTTGATAGTTGTAACTTTCAGTGTTTTCTACGCTTTAAACGGATTCGTAAAGCAAGGATTGAAAACTTTTCTCACCTATTTCATTTTGATAAACATAAATTATATATTCAATTTAAAATCGAACAACTACGTATTGAATATGTTTTTCACTTTGATAGTAATCGTAAAATTTTTCTTCTTACCTTTTATGGCGGGAAAGTTTCTCATTCGCACCAGCGATGTCGGCAGCATATTAACCTCTATGGATAAAATCAAAATTCCTAAAGTCGTAAGTATTCCCATAGCTGTTATGTTTCGATTTTTCCCTTCCTTCAAGGAAGAGAGAAGGAATATCAAACTCGCTATGAGAATAAGAGGAGTGACACCTAAAAATCCTCTAAAATACTTAGAATATGTTGCGATTCCAGTTATAACGATTTCCTTGAACATTGCCGATGATATTTCTAAATCGGCAGAGACAAAGTGCATCGCAATGCCCTGCCAAAAGGTCAGATACAATGAAGTTAAACCCGGACTTGCGGATATTGTTTTTCTGTCAATCATCGTACTAATTGAGATTGGAGGACGGTTATGCTGGAGATAAAAAATGTGAGCGTCGGCTACAGGGATAAAAAAATTCTGGAAGGAATTAACCTGAGTGTCCAAGCCGGGGAATTTTTACTCATTTGCGGAAAGTCGGGCAGCGGCAAAACCACCATCACAAAGTTGATTAACGGAATCATTCCACACTACGATGAATGTGAGTTTTCAGGGGAAGTATTCGTTGACGGCGTCGACACCAAAACTTCCGAATTCTATGAAGTTTCAAAAATGGTGAGCAGTGTTTTTCAAAATCCAAAGACTCATTTTTTCAATGTGAACACAACGATGGAATTGCTTTTCTATCTTGAAAACATAGGGTGTCCTAAGGATAAAATGAAGCTGAGACTAAAGGAAATGCTCCGGCTCTTCCCTATCTCTCATCTTTTAGATAGGAGTATTTTCAATTTATCCGGAGGTGAAAAACAGATACTTTGCATAGCTGCCTGTTATATTTCAGGCAACGACATCATAGTTTTAGATGAGCCTTCGTCGAATTTAGATAGCGAATATACACAGATTATTTCGGAAATGTTGAAGGTTCTAAATGAAAAGAACATAACTATAATCGTTTCCGAACATAGGCTTCATTACTTGAAAGATTTAATAGACAGAGCTATCTACGTAAAGGATGGGAAGATAGATAGGGAATTCTCTAAAGAGGAGTTTCTCTCTTTAACCTATGAACAGAGGCTACAATTGGGATTGAGATCAATCGAAAAAGAAGAGCTGAAAAATGTCAACGGCGATGCCGATGTCAACAATTCAAACCCGAAAGATTCAATAAAGATAGATAACATCCACTGCGACTTCGCTAAAAGCAACAGGGGTATAGATTTAAAAGATCTTGAAATTCCACTAGGTTCAATAGTGGGAATCATAGGTAGAAACGGCATCGGGAAAAGCACCTTCGTTCATTCACTCATAGGTGTCCAGCCTAAATCTAAAGTGAATGTGCTTCTGAACAACCAGGTGTATTCCAAGAAACATCTCGTGAAGAACAGCAGTCTCGTCATGCAAGATGTCAACCATCAACTCTTTTCAGACAGCGTAATAAATCAGGTCACACTGGGCATGAAGGAAATTGACGAGAAAGCGGTCGATGATGTTCTAAATACTTTGGACTTAACTGAATTTAAGGAAGAGCATCCCATGTCTCTGTCCGGCGGACAAAAGCAGAGAGTTGTCGTAGCGAGCACTATCCTTGAAAACAGAAAAATAATCTGTTTCGATGAACCTACCAGCGGGATGGACTTTGCAAATATGGTCAGAATCTCCGAGATTATAAAATCGGTTTCAAAGCCTGACAATGTTATTTTTATCATCTCTCACGATACGGAGTTTTTAAATCGAACGGCGGATACTTTCTTAGATATGAAAAAATTTTCTTTTAGGACGGAGGGAAATATGATACAAAGATTATTTAATTATGCAAAAGACGCTAAAAAATATTTTAAATCTTCTTTAGCTTTTCTTTTTATGAGCACAATATCTTGGATTTGCTCCTTTATCGGAGCCTACTTTATGATAAATTCGTTTTTACATTCAACGATAAACAGCGATTTATTCATCAAATATTCGACTTGGATCTTAATTTCCATAGTTCTATTCTCCTATTTCAGATCTATAGGACTGAAACATTCTCATATCTTCGCATATTCAACTCTCGGAGAAATGAGAAAAGAATTCTCGAACAAAATGGTAAAAAATCCTTTAGGTAAAACCCTGAGTGAGCCAGCCGGAAATTACAGACAGAAAATCGTGGACAGCATTGAACAGATAGAGCTTCTCTTGGCACATGCTTTTCCTGAAGGCATACCTTATGCCATGTCGACAGTTTTAATCATAGGCTGCATATTCGTCGTGGATTATCGACTTGCACTTCTATCTCTGATTCCTCTAATAATAGGCTTGCTTTTCATGATGCGATTGTTTAAACATTCCGTTAAAAAAATGCAGAAATATTATGAATCCAGTAAGAATATGAGCTCGAATATAGTCGAATACATCAGCGGAATTGAAGTGATTAAAATTTTTAATCAGAAAGACAATTCCTACAAAAAACTCGTGGATTCCGTCTACAATTACAGAGATTACACTTTAGGTTGGTTCAGAGAAAGCTGGAATATTATGGCAATAGTTGGTGCCGTTGCGCCCACCATGAGTCTGTTTGTAATCCCCTTTGGAGTTCTGATGTTGAAAAACGGCTCTCTTTCTTTAGAAAATCTCATATTTGTTAGTATTCTGTGCTTTTCGGCTTCAATGGCAATCTCCAAGCTTCAATTCTTCATGGGAGTTATTGCACAGATAAATAAAAAAATGGATGATTTGGAAAAAGATTTCGAATCGACTGAACTCAAGTGTGGGAATGAAAAGTTGTCGGATAAATTCGATATAGAATATAAGGGTATTTCTTTCGGCTACAACGATGTCGAGGTTATAAAGGATTGCAGCTTCTCTATAAAACAGTCGGAAAAAGTTGCTTTCGTAGGTGAATCGGGAAGTGGTAAGAGTACCCTTGTAAAGCTGCTCATGCACTATTACGATGTCAACGACGGGGAAATTTTAATCGGAAATAAACCCATAACGAATTTAGACTTGGAAAACCTCATGGAAAATATAAGTTACGTCTCTCAAGATAACTTCCTATTCGATATGTCAATTAAAGACAATATCTTGGTGGGGAATCCGAAAGCTACGGAAGAAGAGTTTTTGGAAGCCTGTAAAGCTGCTAACATTCACGATGTTGTTTTGAACTTTGACGACGGATACGATACTCAAGTGGGTGTTGGTGGTAATAAACTTTCCGGAGGAGAGATGCAGAGAATCTGCATCGCAAGAGCGATAATTAAAAATGCACCCATAGTCATCCTAGATGAGGCAACTTCCTTTACGGATCCGGAAAATGAATACTACATAAACGAAGCTCTGGACAAACTCTGTACAGGAAAAACCGTCATAGTCATAGCACATAAGCTATCGAGAATTGTAGATATGGATAAAGTAATTCTAGTCGATGATGGAAAGGTCATCGCAGTCGGAACCCATGATGAGTTGCTTGAAAACGAAGTTTACAACAAGCTATGGAATCGATTTGTAGTCGCAAAGAAATTTAAATTCGATGTAAAGGAGGTTTAAAATGTTTAAGATACTTAAAAGTCTAAAAAATTTAATAAGTTTACTTGGAAAGTATAGAAAACACGTTTATTCGGGTTGTATCATAGCATTGTTTGAATCTTCTATGGCTTTCGTGCCCTTCGCACTGTTGTTCTATGTTATAAAGGTGGGAATTGAAAGGTCTTTTGAGATGAAAGATTTTTATTTCGTCTTCGGGATTATGGTCGCAGGAGTCCTTCTGAGAGCATTGTTTAAAAGGTTGCAGGACAGTCTGCAGCAGGACAAAGGCTACTATGCCTTTTCCGAAAACAGATTAGATCTCACCAACCATTTATCAAAACTCAACATGGGATATTACACCGATACAAATATTGGAAACATAACCTCCGTCGTAACCACGGACATAACTTTTATAGAGGAGTACGCTATAGCTCAGCTTGGACTTGCAACAAGCAGTCTTGCCAGCATCGTTCCATCGGTCATCTTCCTCTTTCTCTTCGACTACAGGCTGTGCATTCTTTATGTATTGCTGATGATTGTCGCCATGTGGGGACTCGACATTTCTCTCCGTGCTATGAACAGAAACTCCAGAACAAGACAGGACAACCTGGGTAATCTATCAAATTCGGTTTTGAATTTCGTCAAGGGAATGCAGACTATAAAGGCATTCAATATGCAAAAAGAAAAGACTTCCCTTCTGGAAAAAGACATCGAAACCACGAAAGAAGGTTCTATCCATTTTGTAAAAGACGTAGGACTTGCTAATTTTATCTTCTATATTCTATCCAATCTTCCCACAGGGATTATGATCGTAGTAGTTTCGTATCTCATGATCAACAGCGGGTTCAGCTTGGCTTACGGACTGGGATTTATAGTTTTTTCCTTTGTGATGTTTTTACCGGTTACAATTCTCGGTACTTCGGCAGAAATTTTCAGCGTAACCGATGCTGCTGTGGACAGATTTTCTGAGATAATGAATGAAAGAGAGATTTTCAACAGCGAAAAGAACGTAGCTTTGGAAAAGATGAATATTTCATTTAAAAATGTTACCTTCGCCTACGAAAACAAAGAAGTTCTAAAAAATATAAATTTGGATTTCAACGACAAGACCTTCACTGCGCTGGTAGGGAAAAGCGGCAGCGGAAAAACTACCATAGCAAACTTGATTGCGAGATTCTGGAATGTTGAAAAGGGAGAAATAACCATTGACGGGCACAATATAAAAGATATTTCAATCGAGAGCCTCCTCGATAGTATAAGTATGGTATTCCAGAGGGTATATCTGTTCAACGATACCATCTTCAACAACATAGCTTTCGGAAACAAAAAAGCTACGAAAGACGATGTTATAAAGGCTGCAAAAAAAGCCCGATGCCACGACTTCATCATGAAGCTTGAAAATGGTTACGACACTATCATCGGCGAAGGCGGCTCCACTCTATCCGGCGGTGAAAAACAGAGAATCTCCATAGCCAGAGCCATACTCAAAGATGCAAAACTCATTTTGCTAGATGAAGCAACCGCAGGAATCGATCCTGAAAACGAAAAGTTCATCTTGGAAGCCATAGATGAGCTGGTAAAGAATAAAACTCTCATAGTTATTGCCCATAGACTGTCCACCATTCAAAAAGCTGATAACATCGTATATCTCGAAGATGGGGAAATAAAGGAAATGGGAACCCATGACGAGCTTTTAGAAAAGAACGGAAGATACAAAAAACAATTCGATTTTTATACGAAAATGAAAGAATAATCTAAAAAGCCGATTGGAATCCAATCGGCTTTTTAGTATATGAAATGTGAATAAGAAAGAAAGCAATTTTGATATAATCCTCTGTCAAGTGAAACCAACGTATCACCTTATCAGACTAAACTATACTATTATTATAAACACAAAAACAAAAAATGTCAACTACATCACAAAAAAAAGTGTGTAGTTGAGCATTTTTTTATATATCTTGAGTATTTCTCACTTTACATATTGGCAAGCCTTTTGTACTTGTTGTATCTTTCTCTCGCCTCTTCTTCCAACTTGCTAAACAATCCCTCAGCTGTATTAGGAAATTCCTTTAACAAGGAACTGAATCTCACCTGACCCAGTATGAATTCTCTGAAATCCGCAGTAGGCTCTTTAGAATCCAAAACGAAAGGATTCTTACCTTCTTTTTCCAACAACGGATTGTATCTGTACAGATGCCAGTATCCTGCCTTAACAGCATCTGCAGTATTTTCCTGAGTCTTGCCCATTCCTTTCTTGATGCCGTGATTTATACATGGAGCGTAGCAAATGACTATAGATGGACCCTTGTAGCTTTCGGCTTCCTGAATTGCTTTCATAAATTGATTCTTGTCAGCTCCCATACCTACCTGCGCAACGTACACATATCCGTAACTCATAGCCATCATACCCAAGTCTTTTTTCTTTGACTTCTTACCTGATGCTGCAAACTTGGCTATGGCTGATGTCGGTGTAGCCTTCGAAGCCTGTCCTCCTGTATTTGAATAAACTTCCGTATCGAATACCAATATGTTGATGTCCTCGCCTGAAGCCAGAACGTGATCGAGTCCGCCGTAACCGATGTCATAAGCCCATCCGTCACCGCCTACACACCACACTGATTTCTTAACCAGGAAGTCCTTTCTCTTGACAATTTCAGCGATTGCTGCCGCCTCTCTTCCTGTCGCCTTCGACTTTTTAATAGCTGCCATCACATTGTCGCTGCATTCTCTGCTCTTGCTGCCTTCCTCTTTGTTTTCCAGCCACTGCGAGCATGCAGTTTTCAACTGTTCATCTGCGGAAATCTCGAGTATTTCCTTCATCGCATCTGAAAGTTTATTTCTCATTTGTACAACACCCGTTGCCATACCTAAACCGTATTCGGCATTATCTTCAAATAGAGAGTTCGCCCACGAAGGACCTCTACCGTTAGCATCTTTTGTATACGGTGTTGCCGGTGCAGAAGCTCCCCAGATAGATGAGCAACCTGTCGCATTGGCGATCATCATTCTGTCACCGAACAGCTGAGTGATCACCTTGATGTACGGTGTTTCTCCACAACCTGCACAAGCTCCTGAAAATTCCATATAAGGTTTCGCAAATTGAGATCCCTTTACAGATGTCTTCGGAGTTATATCATCTCTGATAGGAAGTTCCATTGCATACTCCCAGTTCACAGCCTCTTCCATCTGAGTTCCTATAGGCTTCATCTCCAACGCCTTTGCAGGACATATATCTGCACAGTTTCCACATCCCAAGCAATCCAACGGAGATACTTGAATTCTGTATTTGTACTCTTCAAACCCCTTTCCTTTGGCTTGCAGCGTCTTAAAATCAGCCGGAGAGTTTGCGTCTTCTTCACCGTTTAACAATACCGGTCTGATGGATGCATGAGGACATATAAATGAACACTGATTGCACTGAATACATTTGTCAGATAGCCATTCAGGGACGTGAACCGCTACTCCTCTCTTTTCATAAGCCGCCGTTCCTGACGGGAACGTACCGTCGGCAGCGTCCTTAAATATGCTCACAGGTAAATCGTCACCCTCCTGTCTGTTCATAGGTATCAGAACCTTTTCAATAAACTCAGGCAGTTCCTTTCTCTCCTGCTTTGCATCGACTGCACTCGCCCATTCTGCCGGGATTTGGACTTTGTGTAAGCTTGTGATTCCTCTGCCCACGGCTTCCTTGTTCATATTTACAATTGCTTCACCTTTCCTACCATAAGATTTTACAATTGATTCTTTCAAATAATTTGTCGCTTCTTCTACCGGAATTACATCTGCCAGTTTAAAAAATGCGGACTGCATTATCATGTTGATTCTATTTCCCAATCCTATTTCTTCCGCAATTTTTGTTCCGTTTATAGTGAAGAAGTTGATATCGTTTTCAACGAGATATCTCTTCATCGCTGCCGGCAGCTGTTCGTTCAGCTCTTCATCGCTCCATACGCAATTCAATACGAATGTACCGCCTTTTTTCAATCCCTTGAGAAGATCGTACTGATGAACATATGCCTGATTATGACAGGCGACGAAATCCGCTTCCGTAATCAGATAAGTTGACTGAATCCTGTTCTTACCAAATCTCAAGTGAGAAACCGTTATACCGCCTGACTTTTTAGAATCATAAGAGAAATACCCCTGAGCGTACATATCCGTATTGTCACCTATGATTTTAATTGCCTGTTTATTAGCGCCTACAGTACCGTCGGAACCCAATCCCCAGAATTTACATCTAACTGTTCCTTTAGGTTCTGTGGCTATTTTAACCGTTTCAAGAGATGAATTGTTAAGGTCATCGATTATGCCTATTGTGAAGTTGTTCTTCGGTTTATCTTCTTTCAAGTTTTCATATACTGCAACAATCTGTCCCGGGGTGGTATCCTTTGAACCCAAACCGTAAACGCCTCCTACTATGTATGGAGCGTCTTCTTCATCAAAATACATGGTCTTGACGTCCATATATAGAGGTGAACCCAATGCTCCGGGTTCCTCGGATCTGTCCAAAACTGCAATCTTCTCAACTGTTTTCGGCATTACTGCCTTCAAGTATTCAGGTGCCCACGGTCTGTAGAGTCTAACCTTGATTAAACCGATTTTCTCGCCTTTTTCAATCAGCACTTCTATTGTTTCTTCTATCGTTTCACAAACTGAACCCATGGCTATAATCACATTTTTCGCATCAGGTGCACCGACGTAGTCAAACAGCTTGTATTCCCTACCTGTCACCTTGGCAATCTCCTTCATATATTCTTCTACTACCTTTGGCAGAGCTTCATAATAAGGTTTACACGCTTCCTTTGCCTGGAAGAATATGTCCGGATTTTGTGCTGTACCTCTGGTTACGGGATGTTCCGGGTTCAAAGCTTTATCCCTGAATGCCTGCACAGCGTCCATATCTACCATCTTGGCGAAATCGCCATGATCTATAACTTCTATTTTCTGTATTTCATGAGATGTTCTAAATCCGTCGAAGAAATGTACGAAAGGAACTCTACCCTTGATTGCCGCCAAGTGAGCTACACCACCTAAGTCCATACATTCCTGCACAGATGATGAACACAACAGGGCGAAACCTGTGTGTCTCGTCGCCATAACATCACCGTGATCACCGAAAATACAAAGAGCATGAGTCGCCAATGTCCTCGCCGTCACATGAAAAACTCCCGGCAGAAGCTCTCCTGCAATCTTATACATGTTCGGGATCATCAGAAGCAATCCCTGTGAAGCTGTGTAGGTCGTCGTCAAAGCTCCTGATGCCAAAGATCCGTGAACAGCACCGGCTGCACCCGCCTCCGACTGCATTTCAACTACTTTAACTTCCTGTCCGAAGATGTTCTTAACTCCGTGAGCCGCCATATCATCAACGATTTCTGCCATTGGTGATGATGGTGTAATGGGATATATAGCTGCTACATCAGTAAATGCGTATGACACATATGCTGCTGCAGAGTTACCATCCATGGTTTTCATTTTTCTCTGTGACATTTTAACTCCTCCAAATTTATCATTTATCTAAAATCAATAATTATTATATTATCTTATGTCTAACTCTATACCACTTACCGCTGTTTGTCAACATTTTCGCCGTAATGTTCTTTAAACTGGACACGGATAAAATCCCCATTTTTTCAGGTTTTTTATATTTATGTCCTTCAGTGGCCAAACATTCCCTTTCTCGGTAGTTATTTTGTTTTTTTATAAAAATATTTGTATATTTTTACATTTATATATTTTTTATTTTTTATATCAAAATATAAATGTATTTCGGTTTAATTGTGTCTATTTACACAATTCAGTATGAACACGTATGTCTCGTTCATCGTTATCAAGCAACTTCTCCGGAAAATTTAGTTTAACATTTAAATTTCATTCATCCGTACGACTCTCCACCTTTTTAAATTAAATTTAAACCATCTCTCCCATCAGAGAAAATGTATTGCTGGAAGTGATTTCAACATCTTGCATAGTTCCTATCAAAGACCTGCTTCCCTTGAAGTTGACAATCTTATTTTCCGAACTTCTGCCTGTCATATAGTCATTTCTGTTCTTGCTCACACCCTCTACCAAAACGGACACGGTCCTTCCACGGAAAATTGAATTCTTATATGCTGCCGATCTGTTTACCTCTTCAACTAATCTGTTGAATCTGTCGTGTTTTGCCCCTTCATCCACCTGTTCTTTGAACTTCTCAGCCGGCGTCCCCTTTCTCACGGAATATATAAATGTGAAGGCACTGTCGTACTGAACTTTTTTTACCAGCTCCAGAGTCTCTTCAAACTGCTTCTCAGTTTCACCCGGAAATCCCACTATTATATCTGTGGAAATTCCTATATCGGGTCTAACCTCTCTCAATTTTTCAACCAATGTCAGATACTCACTCGCCGTATAGTGCCTGTTCATTTTTTTCAACACTTCGTCGCTGCCTGATTGCACCGGTAGATGAAAATAATTGCTCAGCCTGTCACAATCCCTAAATGCTCCTATCAATTTATCCGATAAGTCCTTTGGATGTGAACTCATAAACTTTATCCTCTCGAGCCCTTCTATATCGTTCAGCATGTATATCAAGTCTGCGAAGTCTACATTGTCTCGACCCCTATATGAATTTACGTTCTGTCCCAGCAAGGTTATCTCCTTCGTTCCCTGTGAAACGAGATTTCTTGCCTCATCGATTATCGCCTGAGGATCTCTGCTCCTCTCTCTGCCTCTGGTGTACGGAACGATACAATAAGTACAAAAATTATTGCATCCGAACATTATGTTTACGAATGCCTTGTGTTTATAAAGTCTTTTTGCGGGAAGGTTTTCAATTATCTCCATCCCGTCGTTCCATATATCTATCTGTCTCTGCTTCTCCGCTTGAACGCTCTTTAAAAGCTGAGGGAATTTGTGTATGTTGTGAGTGCCGAAGATGATGTCTACCCAAGGATATTTCTGTTTTACTTCATCCACTATATGCTGTTGCTGCATCATGCACCCACATACGCAGGAAACGAAATTTTTATTCTTCTCCTTCTGTTTTTTCAGTTGCCCCAACATTCCGAAAAACCTTTTATCCGCATTATCTCTAACACTACATGTATTTATTATGGCAATGTCAGCTTGAGTTTTATCATCTGTAGATTCATATCCCATTTCCGTAAGCATTCCGGCAATGGTTTCACTATCCCTCTCATTCATCTGACATCCCAGAGTCTGAATGTTAAATTTGTTCATAATTTCTTTCTCTTCTCATCAAATCATCGACTGCTTCCGCTGCAGATTTAGTTCCCTGCAGAACTTCATACAACTTTTCTGTTATGGGCATCGTCACACCTATTTTCTTGCTGAGCATATATGCTGATTTTATGGTGTAAACTCCTTCTACCGCCATTCCGATCTCCCTTACCGCATCTTCTGCACGAAGACCTTTTCCTATGAGAATTCCACATTTTCTATTTCTGCTGTGCATAGATGTGCAGGTTACTATCAAATCACCCACGCCTGTAAGTCCCAGGAAGGTTCCTTTAGATGCCCCCATAGCACCTCCCAGCCTTGCAATTTCTGCAAGTCCCCTGGTCATCAACGCTGCTTTTCCATTATCTCCGAAACCTAAACCATCTGAAATTCCCGCACCCAGGGCTATGATATTCTTCAGTGCACCGCCCAGCTGTACTCCTATTAAATCTTCATTTACGTATACTCTGAACCTATCCGTAAAAAACAAATCTTGAACCTTTTCCGCCACGATTTTATCTTCTGAGGATACCGCCACCGTGGTCGGTATATTCTTCGCTACTTCCTCGGCATGGCTGGGACCCGTGATAATTGAAAATTGAATTTCATCATCTACTTCCTTTGCCACTTCAGACAACAGCTTTAAACTCTCAACTTCTATGCCCTTTGCTGCATTTACGAAAATTGTACTCTTTCTCCACTCTCTATTCGTTTCATCCAATTCATTCTTTATTTTCACCAAGGTATTCCTAAATGCATTTGTGGGTACTGCCATCAAAACGAAATCCGCCCCCTGCAAGCAACTCTTCAAATTATGTGAAATTCGAAGAGTCTCCGGAAATTTAACATTGGGAAGATACTTTACATTCTCCCTCTTTTCAATCATATCTTTTCTTTGTTCTTCATTTCTCGCCCACATCTGAATGCGATGTCCTTTATTTGCAAGAACCTTAGCCAGAGCTGTTCCCCAGCTGCCACTTCCTATGACGCTAACTTTGTTCATATTCTACCTCTTCGTTTTTTCACCTATTTTGGGTTCCGTTCCGTTCAACAGACGAATTAGATTACTCTTATGTTTGAAAATAACCAGAATTCCCATTATGCATCCTTCGAAAAAGAAATCCTTATCTATAAACAACGTCAAAACAGGGAAACATACACTTCCCAAAATTGAACCGAAAGACATCCTCTTCGATATCAGAACGCCGATTATAACCACGCCTAGCGCTGAAAATCCCAAAATTACATTGTAACCGGTAAGGGCACCGAAAGTTGTTGCCACGCCCTTTCCACCTTTGAATCCGAAAAAGACAGGCCAAACATGACCTGTGAAAACCGCTATAACGCAAATCGCCGCAACGGTTTTTCCACCTAGAACACCTCCCAGAACGACAGCCAACACGCCTTTTAATATATCTACAAGTAACGTCACGATTGCCGCTTTCTTGCCCATTACACGCAAAACGTTAGTAGTGCCCGCATTACCGCTACCTTCCTTTTTAATGTCTATATTCCGCTTTCTGCCAAGTATTATAGCCGGTGATATATTTCCAATCAAATAAGCTGTCGCCACCATTATAACGCCGACCAGTACTGCCTTCTCGGAACCGAAATATCCAAAATCGCTATACATCTTCCTTCTCACCTTTTTCTCTAAATATAAATTTAATCGATGTACCCTCAAATCCAAAAGCTTTTCTAATCTGATTCTCCAAATATCTCGCATATGAAAAGTGCATCAATTCTCTTGAATTTATCTTAAACGAAAACAAAGGCGGTTTTACACCTACCTGAGCGACGTAGTAAATTTTTAATCGCTTTCCTTTGTCCGAAGGAGGCTGTTTCATCAGCACGGCATCTGCGATCAATGCATTGAGCTGACCTGTAGGCACTCTCATCGCTCTCTTTTCCGCTACTGTTTTTGCAAGTGCCAAGACGTTTTTAACCCGTATTTTATCCTTTACCGATATGAATATGCTGGGAGCATATGACATGAATACCAGCTCTCTTTCAATCTCCTTTTGGAAATGCTTCATGGTGTGAGTGTCTTTTTCTATCAAATCCCACTTGTTCACCACCACTACTATTCCTTTTCCCGCTTCGTGTGCAACTCCCGCAATTTTTTTATCCTGTTCGGTTACTCCTTCTACGGCATCGATCATAAGAAGGCACACATCGCATCTTTCCACTGCCGCAACAGCCCTTATAACGCTGTACCTTTCAATATTTTCAGTCACCTTACTTTTTCTTCTTATCCCTGCGGTATCTATCAACACGAATTTTTCTCCATCGATTTCTATGGAAGTATCTATGGAATCTCTCGTGGTTCCCGCAATGGGAGAAACTATCACTCTGTTTTCTCCTGTTATTTCATTTATGATGGACGATTTCCCCACGTTGGGCTTGCCGATTACAGCTATGGATATGGCATCTGCATCTTCGTCGAAGTCGACTTCAGGAAAGGCCTCCACTATTTTATCCAATACTTCACCGAATCCCAACATATTCGCCGATGATATCGCCATGGGTTCACCCATGCCAAGCTCGTAAAAGTCGTAAAAATCTTCCGGCAAATTATGGGTATCCACCTTGTTAACGACCAGAATAACCGGTTTTCCCGTTCTTCTCAGAAGATTTGCAACTTCCCTGTCATCAGATGTAACACCTGCCTTTCCGTCCACCATGAACAGAATCACATCGGAAGTGTCCATAGCGATGAAAGCCTGTTCTCTCATCTGTGCCGGGATTATCTCCTCGCTGGCAGGTTCAATTCCACCTGTGTCAATTAAACCGAACGTGATATTTCTCCACTCTCCCTCAGCGTAGATCCTGTCTCTTGTAACCCCCGGGGTGTCCTCTACAATGGCAACTCTCTTGCCCACTATTCTGTTAAAAAAAGTCGATTTGCCGACATTCGGTCTGCCTACTACGGCAACGATGGGCTTACTCATCGAATATACCTCCTATAAACTCTTTCGGCACAAAGGGTTTCAAATCATCAATTCCTTCTCCCACTCCGACAAATTTTATCGGAAGGTCAAATTCATCTGAAATGGTGATTGCGATTCCTCCCTTTGCGGTTCCGTCGAGCTTCGTTATAATCACGCCTGTCAAATCCGAAACTCCTCCGAATTCCTGTGCCTGAGAAACCGCATTTTTACCTGTTGTCGCATCTAAAACCAGCAGGGTTTCCCTGTTCGCATCGGGGAACTCCTTTGTCAATACCTTATTCATCTTTTCCAATTCGGTCATCAAATTTTTCTTGTTCTGCAATCTGCCTGCCGTGTCGCATATTAAAACGTCTATGCCCTTTGCCTTTGCCGATTGTGCAGCATCGAATAAAACTGCCGAAGGATCAGCTCCTTCCTGATGTTTTACGATGGGAACTCCAACTCTGTCAGCCCAGATTTGAAGCTGCTCGGACGCAGCTGCTCTAAACGTATCCGCCGCCGCCAGCATAACTTTCTTTCCTTGTTTTTTATACATGTTGGCAATCTTACCTATGGTTGTGGTCTTACCGCCTCCATTTATTCCTATGACTAAAATCACCACCGGATAACTTTCAGAAATTTTATGTCTTTCCTGTTTATCAACGGCCTCCACCATGAGTCTTTTCAGCTTGCTTTTCACCTTGTTCGGATTTGTGATAAATTCCGCCTTTACTTCGGCTTTCAAGCTGTCGATAATCTTCATAGTCGTCTCAAGCCCTATGTCACCTGTTATCAAAACCTCTTCCAAATCATCGAACAGACTTTCGTCGATAGTCGCTCTTCCCATTATGGCATCGCCGATTTTTTCGGACAACCTTCCGAAAAATCCTTTTTTTTCTCTTATACTCATATTTTTATTCCTCGCATAATCACATTGAAATTTTAAAAGTTTTACCGAATTTAACCGGCAGGTAATTCATCTCCCATATTCAGCGAAAATATTTTGGATATCCCTCGTTCGGGCATTGTGACACCGTACATTACATCTGCATGTTCCATGGTTGTCTTCTGATGTGTTATGAGAGTGAATTGGATGTTCTCAAACTTCTTCAAATAATTTGCAAATATGTGAATGTTGTTATCATCCAATGCCGCCTCAACTTCATCCAGTATACAGCAAGGTGTCGGCTTCGTTTTCAACACTGCAAACATCAGTGCTATGGCAGTCATGGTCTTTTCTCCGCCGGACAACAGATTTATGTTTCTCAGCTGCTTTCCCGGGGGTTGTGCCGTTATGTCGATGGTGCTGTTCATAGGATCCTCGATGTTATCGATTTCCAATTTTGCTGATCCTCCTCCGAAAAACTCGGTGAAAATCTCTTCAAAATATTCCCCTATGCTGTCAAAGCTGTTTTTAAATCTCTCTTTTATTATGTCATCCATCTCACCTATGATATCTTCCAACTGTGATATGGATAGCTGTATATCCTTTCGCTGTTCCTTGAGAAATTCGTATCTGGTTTTCACTTCATCATATTCTTTAATCGCACCGATATTGATATCTCCCAAGGATTTAATTTTGCTTTTTACCTCTCTATTCTCTTTGATTGCACTGCTTATGGAAATGTCATCATCCCTCAGTTCAACAGCTTCCTGATATGATATTTCAAATTCATCCCAAATCTTGTTTTTCAAATTTTCAAGTTGAGTATCGAATTTTGCCAGTCTGAGATCCAGTTCATACTTGCGACCTGCCAATTGATTCAGTTTATCTAAAACCTCTTCTCGTCGCTCCAAGTTTTTTTCATATGCCTTTTTTCGTTCCGCAACCTTGGATTTTTCAACGTTAATATCGTGGTTCAAACTGTTTTTTCTCATAGTCAGCGAAGTTACTTCCCTGTTTCTGCTCACGATTCCTTCTTTGATACCCTCCTCATCAATCCTAAGATTTTCAAGCTGTTTTTCCTTATCTTCTAAATTCTCTTCGATATCTCTTGCGATTTCACGATTTCTTTCAACTAAGTTCCCTATGGAAGATATTTCATTTCTCACCTGGTTGGCTTTTATTCGCATATCAACCATTTGCTGAATTTTAGCCCTGTGCTCCTCTTTCAGAGCCTTCAGAAATTCACTCCGTTTCTCCAGACCTTTTTCCAACTCATCTATTTTCAGCTCTATTTTTTCAATCTCAATATTTTTCTCAACTATATCATCTGCGGTTTTTTTTCTATTCTCCCTGAGATCTGCAAGATTTCTGCTTCTCTTTTCGTCTTCCTTCAATGCTATTTCGCACTTTATTTCCAGGCTTTCCAGTTGATTTCTCAAACGATTTTCAACATCGTTAAGCCGATCCAGCTCTTCGTTTTTTCCCGATAAAACCGTTTCCGTCGTTTCAATTTTTCCCTGAAGATCGGCACAATATCCATCTATTTTTTCAAGGGATTCGCTGAGCTTTTCAATATCGCAACCAAGTTGATTTATCTCCTTTTTACGCTCCAGCACATTGTTTCCCTTGTTCTTATACGCTCCGCCGCTCATGGCTCCTGCACCGGACACCACGTCGCCGTCCAAGGTTATGTATCTGTATTTTCTTGAAATTCTCTGCATATCTATGGCGCTGTCAATGGTTTCTGCTATTACGGTTCCCCCCAACAAATACGACATCACTTTCTCATATTTCCTGTCAAATTTCACGGTATTCTCGCCATATCCTACAAAACCTTCGACATTTTCTATTCTGTCATCACCGAACTCATCTCTGCCTTTTACGGTCGTAAGAGGTAAAAACGTCACTCTGCCCGCTTTCTTTTCCTTGAGCAGTCTTATGGATTTTTTGGCGACTGTCTCATCTTTGCATACTATGTTTTGCAATGAGGAGCCGAGAGCCGTTTCTATGGCTTTTTCCATTCCTTTCGGTACATCTATCAGGTTTGCCACGACATCTTCGATTCCGCCTACATTTCTATTCATTACGAATTTTACACCGTAATTATAGCCCTCATATCCTTCTTCAAGGCCTTCCAGCGTCTTTTTCCTCGTGAAGAGCTTCTCGGTTTCTACGATAATTTTACGTTTTTCAACCTGTTTTTCATCGTATCTCCTGACGAAATCTGCCAAATGCTCCTTCTGTCTATCTATTTCTTTTCTCAAACGGCCGATTTCCGCCTTTGCTCCTTCATAATCGATATTTGCTTCTTTCAGTTCTCGTCTTATGTTTTCAGAATTTTGACGTTCCTGCTCACCGGACACATCACGGTAATCTTTTTCGACGACTTTTGCAAAATTCTCCAGTCCGAACCTTTCGTTTATGAGAATGTTTCTGCTGTTGTTCAGAGAAAACATATCCTGTTTCTCTTTTTCAAGCTCATGTTCAAGCTGTTCTATTTTCTCGTTTCCTACAGCTTCTTCATCTTCCATTCTGTCGAAATCCGAAAAATCTTCTTCATATTTCTTCTGCAAATGCGATTGTTCTCGGGCTAATTCCGATATGTTGTCCAATTCCGCCGTCAGCTTTTCCCTTAGCTCCAGCAACTCTCTGTTTATTCTGAATCGATTATTTTCAATAGCTCTAAGCCTTTCTCTGCCTATGGTGTTTTCTCCAGCTTTGCTGTTTAAATCTTCATCCAGTCGGGCTAAACTCAGCATTTTTTCATCTAAATCAGCTTCCATATTCTGAATGTCATCCTTCATGCGAACAGTCTCGCTCTCAGCTTTTTCTTTCTCTCCAGTAAGACTCTTGATATCTCCTTCTATTTCTGATAAATCTTCCCTGAAAATCAAGGATTTCTCCTCGATATCCTCTATGTTCTTGACCGTTATATTTACTTCCAGTTCCTTGTAGCGATCTCTCAAGTTCAAATACTCTTTTGCTCTTTTACTTTCATCTTCCAAGCTGCCAATTCTGCTCTCAATTTCCAAGGTTATATCCTGTACTCTCTCCATATTGGAAAAGGTTGCTTCAAGTTTTCTCTCAGCCTCGCTTTTCTTTGTTTTGTAACCGACTACCCCTGCAGTTTCTTCAAATATCTCTCTGATGCTGTCTTTTTTATTTGAAATTATTTCGGAAATTTTACCCTGTCCTATTAGAGAATATCCGTCCACACCTATTCCTGTATCTGCAAGCAACTCTCTGATATCTCTCATCCTACAGGCGTTGTTGTTTATCGCATACTCGCTTTCGCCAGATCTGTACATTCTCCTGGTTATTGCCACCTCCGAAAAATCTACAGGTAAAAACTTGCTGCTGTTGTCGATTACCAAGGTGACTTCCGCCATTCCTCTCGATCTTCTGCTGGCAGTTCCGGCAAATATCACATCCTCCATTTTTCCGCCTCTCAAAAGACGAGGACTCTGTTCTCCCAACACCCATCTGATGGCATCGCTTATGTTGCTTTTGCCGCTGCCGTTGGGTCCTACTACACATGTTATACCTCTGTCAAATTCAATGATTACAGGTTCTGCAAAAGATTTGAACCCATGCATTTCTATTCGCTTAAAAAACATTATTTCTCCTAGTCATCTATCTTTTTCAAAGCAGCCTTTGCTGCGTTATTTTCCGCTTCTTTCTTGCTTTTTCCCGCACCTTCACCTATTACAGTTGAACGTGCAAAAACCGCTGCGTAAAATACCTTATTATGACTTTTACCTTCTTCTTTTACTATGGTGTACTTTAAGTTTCTCACATTTCGCTTATGCATAATTTCCTGCAATGCAGATTTGTAGTTTGTGTCCAGTTTTCCCATAAATGCGTCATCTATGCACTGCTCAAACAGCTTTAATACGATTTTTCTTGTCACCTGATATCCTCCATCGAGAAAAATCCCACCGATTACAGCCTCCAATGCATCTGCCAATATATTCTTCTTGCGTCTGCCACCGCACATCTCTTCCCCTCGTCCAAGGATTAAATGTCTACCTAAATTGAGATCGTTCGCCACTATCTCCAGAGACTCCGCTCTGACGATTTCAGATTTTAACTTTGCCAGTTTTCCTTCTTTTTCCGTCAACATTCTCTCATACAGCTCCTGAGTTACTATCAATCCCAATACGCTATCACCCAAGAATTCAAGCCGTTCATTGCATTCCCATCTCGGAATTCCCTCTTCTTTCGAAAATGAGCTGTGTGTCAATGCCTTTTTCAGAATTTCAGCATTTTTAAATTCGTATTTCAGCGCTTTTTCCAAACTGTTCATACTATCCTCTCCTAGACACATTTTTACAGTCTATATTATACCTTGAAGATGAAGATTAGTCAAAGAATCAAAAGGAACCGCCCTCTGTACCTCACCCGTTTCTCGTGTTCAAGATTTCGTGATCAGCACACCACTGACAGTTCCTTTACTCTGCAATAAATCTAGGTTCATCAATTTCATTTAGCTACTTTTCACATATGCAGGAGATCCAATGTTTTTCTTTCTCATTGTACGTTCGGATGTTTTTGAATCCGGCTTCCTTTAGAAATTTCACCAACTCATCCTCTGTATATATGGACATTCCCTCGATGATCTCCTTCATTTTTTCGTCGTTTTCCGAATTTCCGTCGGCTTCGTTGCATATCATAAATTTACCGTTTCTCTTTAAAACCCTGTATACTTCCTTCAATGACTCTTTCATATCCGGCCAGAAGTAAACCGTTTCAAATGCTGTAATCACGTCAAAATCCTCATCTTTCAACGGCAGCTCCATCACATTGCCCTGCAACACTTCGCATCGCCCCGTTTCAACGGCCTTTTTATTTTTCTTGCGTGCAATCTCTACGCTTACCTCGGCGTAATCCACGCCCACTGCTGTCCCCTTATCAGCTTTCTGCAGTATTATCGCCAAATTCGCTCCGCCGCCGCAGCCTATGTCGAGAACTCTGTCATTCTCTTTTATATCAAGATTTGAAAATCCCCATTTCGCAAGATGTCTGTGTCTTTCATTCATTCTGTTTATGACAAACTTTCCACCGCTTCCCTGAGGCTTCTTTGCATTTTGGTAAAGTTCTTTGCTCATTCCCATTTCAGTTTCTCCTATTTTCAACAGCTATATCTTCATGTATCACATAATTTACGCATAACTTATTCTATCACTAAATTGCACTTTTTCCAACTAAAAAGTACCTGTACAAACTGGTGAAATTTCTCTATCTGAAATTTTAAAACTTCCTAATATGAACAATAGAGGACTTCTCATTTTCACATGAGAAATCCTCTGAAGTTGTTAAATATTTTCTCTCACTTTCACCGATATTTCCAGGCGGTTTCAAAGCTGCAGAACAATGTTCGACTTAATGGAATTCTATTTTTCGAATTTACTCCTCTTTTATTTTGTATTTTTTCTGCGCTTGATACCCTTTAATATCGACAAGCTTCCTGTCGCAACCATGAGCCATGCATAAAGATAGATATTTTCTCTATCTCCTGTCTTCGGTGGCTTTTTCATCTTCTTGAATTTATCAGCTTTGCCATCCAAAACTTCAGGTTGATAAGTCGCCCTTGCCGGCGTACCGTTTTCGTCATTTATTTGAATCATGACAGGGTCCACTTTGCCTACGTAATCCTTGTTCGGAGTAAAGATGATTTCACCCGTTTCCGGAACAACGGTAAACTTGCCCACTATCTTGCCTTTATATGTAGCGGCTACCGTAGTTTCATCGGTCACTTTTCCATCTACAACAAATCTTGCGGGATTACCCTTACTCGCTTTCAGTTCACTGCCGTCTCCATTCCTAAATGTCGGCATGCCCTTTTGCTTTTCGTTCTTGTATCCGATGGATGTTGCATTTTCCCCTACCGGCGTAACAGGAATCACAGTAGGTGTATATTTAGCTGTCACAGTTGTTCCGTTGGAATCTGTCGCTTGAACCGTTACTCCATTCGCCTTTCCTACAAACTTCCTTTCCGGTACAAAGGTTACCCTTCCGGTCTTCGGATCTATGGTGTAAATACCTTCATTCGGCACCGTAATCTTTTCTACCGGTTTTCCATATTTATCAATCAACGTATACGAATCAATTGTTGTGATGTTGCTACCCGGTTTAAACTTCGGAGTTCCTCTTTGGATTTCTCCTTGTTTTCCTGTAGATGTAACATCTTCTCCCGTCGGCACATCAGGTATCACAGTAGGAGTGTAGGTTGTTGTTGTGGATGTCCCGTTTTCATCATATCCCTTTACAGTGACAGGTTTTGCAGTTCCAATAAACTTATTTTCCGGTACAAAAGTCACTTTTCCTGTCTTTGGATCTATGGTATACGTACCTTCTCCATCTACTGTGACTTTTTTAACATCATTACCCTTTTCGTCCACAAGGGTATAGGACTTCATAGGAACTTTACTGCTACCCGGTTTAAATTCAGGTGTTCCCGTTTGAGCTTCACCTTGCTTTCCTGTGGATACTGCCGATTTTGCCGTCGGAACAACTGGGGTAACTGTAGGCGTATAAGTTGCTCTCGCAGTTTTCCCGTGCTCATTTTTCACCTGAACTGTAATCGGATCCGGTGTTCCCACAAAGTCTTTTTCAGGGACGAAGGTCACTTTTCCTGTTGACGAATCCAATGTGTATGTTCCTACCTGCTTTCCATTTTTCACTGCAGGTATGTCGGTCTTATCCGTTTCAACTCCGCCTACTACAATCTTTGCAGGATTCTTTTTGGAAGGACTCAACTTGCTTCCGTCTCCATTTTTAAATATAGGCGTTCCTGTCTGGATTTGTCCCTGCTCACCGATTGAAGTGACACCTTCTCCTACAGGAAGTGGCAAAACAGTAGGTATATAAGTCGCCGTAGCAGTATTACCGTTTTCGTTGGTAGCCTTTACGGTTACGCCTTTTGTAACGCCCACAAAGTCTTTTTCAGGGGTAAATGTAACCTTGCCCGTCATCTTATCGATTTTGTAAACTCCTTCTCCGTCAACAGTTACAGTATCAACCTTATCTCCTGTTTTAGGATCTACCAAGCTGTACTCGGTAATTTTCACTCTATCATCGCTGGAGGTGAACTTCGGTGTTCCCGTTTGAGTTTCACCTTTGTACGCTGTTGAAACGGTATTTTCGCCTGTTAAGGTGACAGGAGTTACAATAGGTGTATATGTGGTTTCTGCCGTCGTTCCATTTTTGTCAGCTATCTGAACTCTAACCGACGGTGCTGTTCCCACGAAGTCTTTTTCCGGTGTAAACGTTATAACCTGGTTTTCCAACTTATAAGTTCCCACCTTTTTACCGTCTTTGCCTGTAACTTCCAGTTGAGACACTTTTTTACCGTCTTTATCGAGGAGAGTAATCGTAGATTTATCCAAATCCACGGATTTTTCACTTCCATCGCTCAAAGTAGCTTTGCCCTTTTCAAACAATTCGGAAGTTTCCTGCTTTTGCTGTTTACCCTGAACGTCCGTAGTCGTCGCCGGTTTTCCCGTAGGCACAACGGGAATGACAGTCGGCGTATAAGTTGCCGTCTTTACACTTCCGTTGGAGTCTGTCGCCTGAACAGTCACGCTCGGAGCAGTGCCTTTGTAGATTTTTTCAGGGGTAAAGGTCACTTCTCCCGTTTTATTATCTACAGTATACTTACCGACATCCTTTACGGTGATAGAATCAACTTCTTTTCCGCCTTCTATCAACTTAAATTTATTAAAGGTTACCACATCGCTCTCTGAAGTAAATGTCGGCTTGCCTTTTTGCGTTTCTCCTTGAATGTCTTCACTCACTGCATTTTTGCTGGAAATTGCTGCCGGAGTCACCGTCGGCGTATACGTGGTCTCCGCTTTCGTTCCGTTTATGTCCTGCACTTGAACCTTAACCGGAGGTGCTGTTCCCACGAAGTCAGCCTCAGGATAAAATTTGATTTCTTCTCCTTTGAGAACGTAACGCCCTATCCGCTTACCATTGCCATCGATCGCCGCAACCTCTTTTGTCTCCTTGCCGTCTGAATCGAGCAATGTAAGCGTCTTCTCGTCCAGTGGAACATCTATGGTTCCATCTTCCGTCTTTTTAGTTCCCTTATTGAAATTAACACTGGTCGCATCTTCGTCGGTGCCGAATACCACCTTAGATGTTTGAACCTGTCCTTGTTTTCCGGTAGTCGATGACCTGTCCGCGGTCGGTTTCAAAGATTCTACAGGTATTTGGAAGTCTTCAACTTCTCCATCTTTCGCTATGCCTGTAGGATTTTCCACATCTTTTGCCTCCGTCGCAATACGAACCCTTGCGTTCAATGTACCGGTCTCATTGACACCGGTTCTTTTGCCGAAATCCAAGGTCAACAAGCCATCCTTTGTAACTTTGGCTTTAACTTGCTCGGATTTGTCAAAAGTTCCATTTTGATCAAAATCAACCCATGCAGATACATTGGCTGAATCTGCTCCATTTAATTTGGCAATGACTGAAAGTTTATACTCCTTATCTACACCTCGATAGAAAGTTGCATATTTCCCTCCTGTCAACTGTTCTTCGCCTTCATCACCTTTTATATTCAACGACTCATGATTATCATCGTATTTCCAATATTCTTCCGTGTTTTTAGCTGTTGAATCCGGATCCGGACGGACGGTTCCCAGCGAAGGAGACTTGGCGTTTTTGTTCACTTCAACCGTTGCTTCTTCACGTTTATCCAGCGTTCCAAGTTTTGCCCCTGAAGTCGCAGATGGAATCAAATCGACAAAGTGTGCCGGATTTCCATAGCTGCTTTCTCCGTCGCTGGTATCAAACGGCACTAAAAAGCCCAATACGATACCCTGTGCACCACCCGACATGGTGTAAGCGGACAAGTTCTTCACGTTCCTCGTAGCAAAAATCGGTGCAAGCATGAAGTTCTCAGTCGTATACGGTCCAACCACTTTCGTGTCCTGACCTGCGTAAGGCTTATCGTTAACCACCGCATCGAATTTATATCCGCTGCTCTTATACCTATCACTGAACTTCTTCGGATCGCTAATCGGTTGTGTCGGTAACACTCCCGATCCCGATCTGGACATATCTATCAACCTGAACGGTTCTCCGTCAGTTGTAGCAACCACAGCCTCGCTTTCAGCAATGGATTCACCGTCGGCTACGAGAGCTTGTACGGGAACTTCTTTACCGTGAAACGTCGCGGAAAAAGAAAATGTAATTCCTATATCCATATTGTTTTCTTTCGGCTGCAGAATCGTTTGATAGCCCAGCGTGTCGTAACCCGATTCCCTGTAAAGCCTGTTAAACGACGATGTCGCAGTTTTCGGGTAAAACTTCGACTCCTTGTTGCTGTCCATCTTTGCATTGGTTGCATTCGGATCATAATTTGTATCATTCAAATTGTACCCGAGTTTTTTCAATCTGTCACGATACACATCCGTCGACCTGAAAGGTGCCAGTTTCGTTACCGTCACAGTTATGTTATATCCTTCCACCGGTGAAACAACCAATTTCGTACCTACTTGAATTGAACCGTCTTTAGCAAGGTTTGTCGCCTTGCTCCAGTCTGCAAAATAAATCAGATTTCTCAATTTTGCGGATTCTTTAAAGGTTCCGTTCTTCTTCGCATAGACTCCACCTGTGCTTTGCATTTCTGAACTTTCAGCATGAACTGTTTTGAACGAAAAAGCACTGATGACCAGCAACAGCGACAGAACTGATGCAAGCATTCTTTTTTTCATTTATTTTACCTCTCTAATTACATCGATCGGCACAAAAATCCAACTTACCGCTGACTCACCATATGTTCTTTAACTAGCATCATTTTTGCACCTGCATTGCACAATGCTCTTTGCATAAAGCTCCATATTTTCGTCTCTATATGCAAATGCATATTACACAATCTTTTCAAAGATATCAATCCCGTTTTTCGTCAATTTTTTCCACTTTTTCTGCGGAAACTCCTTCCTTAATTTCAGAATTTTCCTTAACATCGGCTGCTGTCTTTGCAGCGACATCTTCCGCTTTATCTGCATCTGAGACAGAAGGTGGAATATTTTCAACCGTTGCCACATTTGCTACTGTACCTTTTCCCAGTAACATAATCGAAATCACTAAAATTATTATACTTGATATAGCCAATAACAAAATGAAAGTCATGACACCGGCATCGTTCAAGAGAAGCGAAGCGAGACTTCCCACGGAATTACCTGCTGAATTCAATTCGCTGCCGCCATACTGCTTTAGGCTATTGTACAATGCTGAAACTTTTGCAAACATGTTCATAATTTCAATACCTTTAGCAAGTAATATCCCTACGCTGACCGCCTGTGCGATTAAAAGAATAATTCCCTTTTTAGTCCAATTGCGTTTTTCTCCGAACTTTGTATATAAAAGTCCGACTATAACTAATACGCTGGCTACTATGGATATCGACATCAGTACGTTAAACAGCGTTGCCACCGAAAGCAACGTCATCGTAGCGAATATCAATAAAATCAAAAACGCAATTACATAAATTGATGTTATCAATCCTAAGATAGCCATAACCTTGTTGTTAAAAATTTTCTGCATAATACACCTCTCTTCAATCTCATCAATCCTTTGACTTGCTTTCATTTTATCACATCTTTGTTTGAATGTATACTTAAATGTTCAATTTTCTCCGACAGATTCTTACAGCGATTTTCCAAGCAAAATGCGACATGTAACATAGTGTGGTTTCTTACTTAACTAATGCGAATTCTATTATCACGTTCACTGCGACAAACTGTTGAAATATATTCAATTATTTAGTAAAGAAATTTTTTCGATTTGAGAATCCCAAAATAAAAGCACACATCGAAAATGCATAGCTTCAAATTCGACGCGTGCTTTCCAAAGGTGATTTTTGAACATTTGGCATATGAAATTATTACGACACTCCAAAATCATTTGAGTTCATATGTCAAACTCACTATAGGATATAAATCTCCCATATAAACATACCCGCACTGATTACTTCTTTTTTATAAATTTTTCCCGTATTTTCTACTGCGGCTTATTTTACGACTTCAGAATCTTCCTTAACTGTATCTGCTGTTTTTTCGGCAGTATCTTCCGCCTTAGCTGTACCTGCGACAGGAGACGGATTGTTCTCAACTGATGGTTCATCTACTTCGATACCGTTTCCAAGCAACATTATTGAAAGCATCAAAATCACAACATTAGCAGCAACCAATACAATTACAAACAACGTAGCACTGATATTTCTGAACATAAGAGAACCTATGCCGCCATTCATTGCAGTGGTACCATATTGGCCGAAACCGCTGTACAAAGTTGCAAGCCTTGCAAGTGCACTTATAAGCTCAATTCCTTTAAAAATCAGCATTACAACACTGACTATTTGAGCTGCTAAAAGGGTAACTCCCTGTCTGGTCCAGTTTCTGTTTTCTCCAAATCTCCTGTACAAAAATCCCGCTATGACAATTAAATTTGCCGCTATGGCTACCCACATCATAATGTAGAACAATGTTGCTACATTCAAAAGCGTCATGGTAGAAAAAAGTAACAGCACCAGAAACGCAATTACATAAATCGATGATATCAATCCTAGAATTGCTATGACTTTGTTGTTAAAAATTTTTTGCATAATATACCTCTCTATAACCTTATCTATTCTTTAACACGTCGATATTTTATCACATTTTGGTTAAAAAGTATACTGAGACATTCAAAATTAGCAAGACAAGCCTTATCTGCACAGAAAAAGGCTTGCCTTACTATCCGTTTAATAAAAACTCTTTTTATATTTTTGCACGCAAATTTAGAATTTATCTGTCAATTAACATATCGATTTACAAGCATACGGTCGTATTCAGCAACCATACCTGAATTCATCTATCAATTTTGAATTTTCAACTAAAAGTTTGTACGTTTCGGAACCTGCCAACAGTTCTTTATGACTTCCTGCCATCTCCACATATCCATCGTTCAGCACTACTATTTTATTTGCGTTTTCAATGGACTTCAGCCTGTGGGAAATTATTATCACCGTCTTGTTTTCTATCAGAGTATTCAAGCTATCTTGAATGATCTTCTCGTTTTCTACATCAAGCGAAGAAGATATTTCGTCCAAGATTATAATAGGTGCATCTTTTAAAATTGCCCTTGCAATGGAAAGTCTCTGCCTTTCTCCACCTGAAAGAGATGCTCCATTTTCCCCTATCATAGTTTCGTATCCTTTTTCCATGTTCCCTATAAAATCTTCGCATCCTGCCAGTGCGGCAGCTTTTTTAACTTCTTCATCCGTGGCGTTCATATTTCCGATTCTTATATTTTCCATGACCGTATTGTTGAATAAAATGACATCTTGGAAAACCACAGACACATTCTCAAATAGTGAACTTGTAGAAATTTTGCTTATATCCTCTCCACCTATGGTAATCTTGCCGCTGTCACAATCGTACAGCCTCGAAATCAGCCTCAAAACACTGGTCTTTCCACATCCCGACAGGCCTACCAACGCTGTAACCTTCCCCTGTTCGGCGCTGAACGATATGCCTTTTAAAACTTTTTCATCATCGTTATACGAAAATTCCACTTGTTCCAACTTGATATCAAAGGAGCTCAACTTCTTGTCATCGCCTTCTTGTGTCGGCGTTTCCCTGATTTCCTTAATTCTCTCAATCCTGGCATCTATGTAAAACAGCTCCGCCATATTTCCCAAAAGTCCGTCCACAGCTTCTTTTATCTTTATGGCACCCAGAACGTATCCCACCAGATAGAGCAAATTTATTTTTCCGTCAACGAACAGAAGACTTCCTACCAGAATTATGATACCTATGCTGCAATTTGTAATAACTGTCGAAATATTTAATGGAATAGCCTGTGAAATCTCGCTTATCAAATGGATTTTCTCACTTTCATCCATCTGCTCATACATGGATTTTTTCACTTTGCTCCCCAAACCGTAGCTCTTTATTTCCTGTTGCATTTCTATAGCTTCCTGAAATGCCTCCGAATTTTCTCTCAGCTTCTTGTAATATTTGGTGGTCTGCCTCACTTGCATTTTCTTGGACAGCAACAGCAGTACGGCTGCGACCAAATTCACTCCCAGTATTACGAGTCCCAGCTGCCAGTTTCCGATTATGAGCAGTATGGAGAAAATCGGCAAAAACAATACAAAGCCCAAAGTTTTCGACACAGCATGGCTCACCGCATGTTCTATTCGCTCAACATCCGACATGACTGTTTGTGATAAGTCGGTTAAATCGTGCTTTGAAAAATACCAAAGCGGTAAATTTCTAAGTCTTGTCGCGATATCCACTCTCAGTTCTTCCGCCTCTCTATACGTCACTGTATACAGGTTATTGTACTCCCAAAAATTTAACGCATACATCAAAATCAGAGTTACGACACTCAAGCCTATGATCAGACTGCTATTGACATCTCCGTTTATTACGCCATCCAAAAACAGCATGACCACCACTATCGACATTATATTCCACAAGTAATTCAGAAACGCTATCACACTTGCCTTTAGAATGCCTCTCGCACCTTTATCTGTAAGGGCAAACCATTGTTTTATTTTATTTGTCATCATACCCTCCATTCGTTTGCACTTTGGTACATGTTCTGTAACGTCTTATATCGGGTATCTCCTCTCATCAGTTCATCGTGACTTCCTCTCTCAACAATCTTGCCTTCATCCAGAACCAACACCTCATCTACACCCTTTATGCTGGATAACCTGTGTGCTATCATAATTACGGTTTTCCCTTTCATGAGATTTGCGAATGCCTTTTGTAATTCGTGTTCGTTTTCCGGATCCGTCGCCGCACACGCTTCATCCATAATTATTATGTTGGCATTTTTCAGTATCCCCCTCGCTATGGCAATCCTCTGCTGTTCTCCTCCGGATAAGAACACGCCTTTGCTACCTATCACCGTATCTTCTCTATCTTTGAACTTATCCAAAATTTCGTCGCAACCTGCCAAGCTTAACGCTTTCAAAGCCGCTTCCCTGTCAGCTGCCGGATCACCTATCATGACGTTTTCCAGTATGCTGGTTTTGAAGAGTTTTGCATCTTGAAAGATAAAGGCTATGTTTTTCATTATGGCTTTCTGAGAATATGCACTTATATCCCTTCCTCCCAGCTTTATACTTCCTCCGTTGATGTTGTAAAATCCTGACACCAGCTTTGCTATGGTGGATTTGCCGCTTCCGCTGGACCCTACCAGGGCATATATTTTACTCTCAGGCAACTTGAAGGACAGCTTTTCGATGACGTTGTTTTTATCATATCCGAAAGTGACATTATCAAATTCTATATCAAAGTTTTCGAAGGTGTCTTCGTCGCCGAACGCCAATTTATCCTGTTGCATTTCTCCATATAATTTTTCAATGTTATCTACTGCCCTATTTCCCATATATTGGTACATGGCAAGATACATAATTCTCATCATCACCGTAAATATTATACCGAGAAGAATCATTCCATATATTATGCTTATTACGAGGCTGCTCTGCAAGAATTTCAAATCTGAGAATATTATTACGAAAGGAACTATCAACACCATAACTCCATTGAATAAAACCAGAAAGTTGACATATGCCTGTCTGCATTTCATGGAATATTTGAGTGCGAATTTAGAGTACTCTACAATAGCCTTATGCAGGGATTTGAACGTGAATACGGATATACCGAAAATTTTTATAACCTGCATCCCTCTTATGTATTCCACCGTTTCAGCGTTCATATTGTCCATAGCTTCCATATACTGGTTCATAGCTTCCTTGTTCGTATCCATCAGAGAAATTAAAAACATTCCTATTGCAATGGCGATGACAAGTCCGACACCTATTTTCCAATCTACGTAAAATGCGATTGCCAAAGTCAAAATCGGTGTGACAACAACATTTACCAAATCCGGTATCAAGTGTGCCACAATCGTATGAGTTTGCTCCGCATTATCATCTATAATCTTTCTCACCTTTCCTGAAGGATACTTATCAAAAAATTTAAAACTCGCATCAGTTAGGCCGTCAATTCCCCTTTTTCTCAAATTTGTTTCAATTCTGAAACCGATTTTATGGGTGAGCACCAGCGATAAAAAGTATATTATTCCACCTGACACAAGACATGCCACAATTATATAAGCTACATGCAGTGTCTCCGACAAATCTCCTTCCACTACCAGACTGTGTAAAAACCTGTATATGTAATAGTTCCCCGCAGAAACCAAAACCGCTGATACAGCTATGGCAACAATTGCGATATACGCATATTTTTTCTCTTTTGGAATATAGCTGAACAGCTTACCGTAAACTTTAAACATTTCATCCCCCCTTATCTAGATTAGACACAAAATGCAACTTGACGACTTCTCATTTCATACTGTATGATCTTCTTCAATCGCTTGGCATTTTCTCTGTTCAACGTCTTAAACCCTTCATAATATACTGTCATATCTCAAGCAATATCGCAAATTCACCTTCACGTCCACATGTGTCTTTATTCCTTTATCAGCATTGTACCACCGTATTTTGTGTGGTACAATACATTCATACAAGATATGTCTAATCTTAATATATGTCTAATCGAAACATTTATGCGAATTTGGAGAAATATTCATGCGAAAACATTTTATGCACTATACCATAGATGAGAACCAATCTATACAGGAAGCCTTTGTCTCAATGGGACTTAAACGTGTAGAGACTCCACCTAATTTACCTAAGTACGGTACTACATACTATATGGATATCTATCCTTTCAAAGGATATTACTGGATATATGAAACCGACGATTTCATAATAGATATCGAAGACATTCAAATTTTGGAGGACGTTATTTTGGATTCCTTTAAAATCGAGGATGTCGTCATAATGTCGGCGTTTTTAAAATCAGCTAACGGAGAGTGTCTCTATCCATATGAGCAGATGAACAGCAACAGCGTCTTTGTGACGGACATGGGAAATGTGGACTACAGGTTTTTAGTTCACGGCGGATTTCCTTTTGTTTCGGTGGGCGTAAAATTTAAAAGGAAGATGTTGGAGACGTATATAAACAAACATACCGACTACTCGATGGAGTCGATTAAAAATATGTTTCACTATTCGAGAGGATTCATAAGCAATAAAATAGGGAAAATAGCAGATGAAATTTTAAACTATTCCCCCTCTTCTCATCTCGGAAGCGATTTGTTCTTGGAAGCTAAGGCAAAGGAATGGCTAAGCGTTACTATAAACGAGTATTTTGCCGATAAATACTACAACAAAATATCCAAATCGGATGAAAGTGCCCTACAAAATGTTGCAAACTACATAAACGATCACCTATCATCAAATATTCCTCAGGATTTTTTAACTAAAATCGCTATGATGAGTCCTACTAAACTGAAGACCGCTTTTAAGAGCAAGTATCATATGAGCATAACCGAATACACTCAAAGAAAGAGAATGAATACGGCTGAACACATTCTCTCTACGACAAATCTTGAAATAAACAAGGTTGCCAAGACTGTGGGATATAATTCACAGAGCCGATTCACTACTCTCTTCAAGAAATACATCGGCGTATATCCATCTGAAATACGCAAATTGAAAAAGCAGAATACCGAAGAGGAAAAATGATACGACATAAAAAATACCGCAAAGGAGTTTTACAACTGTTTTGCGATGTTTTTTGTATATAGTAAACTAAACTCTTCCCTATGTTCTATTCTTCCTCGATGAGCACTTCCTCTATTTCAAATACGGATTCTGATATGATTCCGACCACATTTTCTTCAGCGAAAGGAATAGCCTTTAAAATGCTGTTTTTTACAGCGTTGGCATTGGACGATCCGTGCATTTTAACCACAGGACCTTTAACCCCTAAAATCGGCGCTCCGCCGTATTCGGTGTAGTCAAACTCTTCTTTCAGACTTCTCAATTTCTTTGACAGCAATACTGCTCCCATTTTGGCTCTGGCATTTTCCGTAAACTTTTTCTTTAAAAGATTTACAATATTGATTGCCAATCCCTCGGTCAATTTTAATATCACATTGCCTACAAAACCGTCGCACACCACTACATCCGCACCACCTAGCGGAACTTCCCTAGCCTCTATGTTTCCCGAAAAATTCAGATGACTCTTTTCCAATAGACCGAATGCCGCCTTAGTTAAAGTGGATCCCTTGGTTTCTTCAACTCCTAAATTCACCAGTCCAATTTTGGGATTTTCCCTTCCTAGGACCTTTTCCATATAAATGCTGCCCATCATGGCAAATTCCAGCAAATTACTCGGCTTACACTCCGAATTCGCGCCAGCATCGACCAGCAACGACGGTTTTTTCGTTCCCAATATCGGATATATCGAAGCGATTGCAGGTCTGTCGATTCCCTGTATGCGCCCCAGATTGAACAAGGCTCCTGCCATCAAAGCTCCAGTATTGCCCGCCGAGATGAAAAGATCTCCCTCTCCGGATTTTACCATATTCAATCCGACCACCATTGAAGAATCCTTTTTTCTTCTCACCGCCCTCACGGGAGCATCATCATTTTCAATTACCTCCGAGGCGTGTTTTACTGATATTTTTTCATCGCTGTACTTGTATTTTTTCAGCTGAAACTCGATTTTGTCTCCATCTCCTACGATGATAATCTCATCTTCGATCAATTTCGATGCTTCCACCGCTCCCTTGACAATTTCACCGGGTGCATTATCACCGCCCATACCATCTAAAATAATCCTCATTTTTCATCCTCCCATTTCATTATTTCAGGGAAGCAATCGACTTTGTACTGTGGACACTCCGCGCACTCGTAAAACAAAGGGGCTTCCTCCTGTTCAATTGTAACATAGCCCTGAGTTTTAAAAAAGCCGGGCGCTTTTGCTACCAAAAAGATTTTATCACCTCCACGCTTTCTGACTTCATCCTTTGCGATATCTAAAATCTCCTGTCCGATTCCAAGTCCTCTCAAGCTACCATCCACGGCTATTCCGTCGATAATATATTCGTTTTCCCTAAAAGCCAAACATATTCCCGCTACTATTTCATCTTTTTCATTTTCGATTTTCCAAGCCTTTATAACGTTAGTCTCCACCGGCTCCGCATCGCTGATTTCCAGTTCATTTTCTTCAAAAAAAGAATTCAAACTATCCATGTCATCTGTCGAAGACAAAAATAAATTCTTTCTTATTTCCCTATTTTCATTTATGGATCTGTTTCCCATCTCATCACCTTCCCGACAATTGCGTCGCAGAATTTATTCGTTGTTTTCTTTCGTAAAAATTTTAATTCTCCTGTTCAGTACGCTGAATTCCAGAGGAAGTTTTTCACCGTGCTCGCCATCTACATCTGTCGAAATTTCAACTTCCGATTCAATTGTCAATCGATCTGTTTCAAATGTCAACACATTCTTGTTATCCTCGTGGTTTCCGCTTATTACCGAAAAGAACAGGGGCACAAATTCCCTGATAGGCATCTTCCTGAAGAGCACTACATTCAATTTGCCATCGTTTATTTCTGAACACGACGACAGCTTCTTAAACCCTCCTGCCGATTCTCCGTTCATAACTACCATGAAGAACATATCTTCCCTATATATCTTATCTTGCGTTGTTAATTTTACCGGCAGGGCTTTCAACCTGACTACTTCCGTCGCGCCCTTCAAATAATACGCAAATATCCCAAGAACGTTCTTCAGTGCCGGATTCGTCTTCTGGCTCACATCTACCAAATTCCCCAAAGCTGCAACATTTATAAAACATTTTTCATTGCAGACACCCACGTCAGAATACGTATAACACTCACCTAACGCTATGTTAATCTGTGCTCTTATATTTTTAGGCAAATTTAAGTATCCGGCAAAATCGTTGGCTGTACCTGCCGGAAAAATTGCCAAGGGCAAATTTATATCATTTTTGACCATCGCATTTACACAGATGTTTATAGTTCCGTCTCCACCGGCAACCATAATCTGTCTGTACTCTTTTTCATCTATGCTCTTCATCACGTCATTTAAATCGATTTCGTCTGACGCTCTGACGGGAATTACCTGATGACCCGCCTTCTGAAACTTTTGAATTATCAAATCCAAATTATTTTTAAAATCGCCGTTTCCCGATTTCGGATTATAGTACAGCAAAGCTTTCTTTTTGGCATCATATGTTTTTTCGGTTCCCTTGCCATCCTTTTTTTCTGTTGTCAACGGTAAATTTTCCATAATCATAACCTCTTTTGTTAGCATCTCACTTCAATATCCCACGATAACATTTTATTTAGCTTTTTCAATCTTGGCGTATCCAACTCATCCCGTGAATAGAGCATTTCTCGAACAATGCCAATAGACTAATTTTGTGCCGTCAATTTTTTTCTAACTTCACCTATCAAATACAGCGAACCGACAAACATCACTTTATCATACTTTGCGTATTTTCCGTCTAAAGACTTTACGATTTCCAGTATATCTGCTGTCTCGATGACATGCCCGCCCTTGTTCTCCAAAAGATTTTTCAGTTGGTCTTTATTCAATTTCCTTTCGCTATCAGGTTCGGTACTGACAAAATCTACAGTTATATTTCCTCCTGTAGCTGAATTGGTGCATTCATCTCTTTCGTAACGCTTTTGCTTTTGTCCCAAATCGATGAGAATTTCAGTCATTTTATCAATGTCCTTGTCTTTTAAAACTCCGCAAATCACCAGTATGTTATCAGAATTCCGTTTTTCCGAAAAATCATTCGAGGCTTCTTTGACACAGGATTTTCGGATTACAATTCTCTCTGCAGTGTTTACAAACGCTTTCATGCCCGCTTCATTGTGAGCACCGTCCAACACTATCATCTGTCCGTTTCTTCGGAAAATCTCAAATCTGCCTTTAACCTTTGACTTTTTCAACCCCCTTTTAATCTGCTCCAGTGTCAAATCCACTGCATTATACGACATCATCGTTTCCACAGCTCTTATCGCTACTGCTGCATTAAGCATCTGATGAAAACCCATCATGGATATTTCAAAAATCGATTCTTTCATGGAGAATACGTCTCTTAACACGAACTCGCTTCCCAGTTCATCCTCTTTTATAATCCGTATCGGCACATCACCGTATACTGTGCTCGATTTCATACTCTCAGCCTTCTTCACTACTACATCCATAGCTTCCTTCGGCAAATTTCCCACGATTACCGGTCGTCCACTCTTTATTATACCGGCTTTTTCAAAGGCGATTTCCGCAATTGTCGTGCCTATTCTATCGGTATGATCAAGGGAGATCGAAGTGATTATGCTGGCGACAGGCTGTTTAATTACATTTGTGCTGTCCAATCTGCCTCCCAGCCCCACTTCTATGACTGCGAAGTCAACTTTCTTTCTCTTGTAGTACATGAATGCTACTGCAGTGATAATATCAAATTCCGTAGGAACCGGCTGTCCTGCCTTTTCCATCTCCTTAGCTTCCTTTGCTGCTGCTTCCAGAAGCTCCGATAACTGATCGTTCTCGATGTACTCACCGTCCACTTCTATTCGTTCATTGAACACCTCTATGTACGGCGATGTGTAAATTCCCACGCTATATCCGCCTGCCCTCAACATTTCATATATATATCTGCTGACCGAGCCTTTTCCGTTAGTTCCCCCAACGTGAATGATTTTTAAATCTTCCTGGGGATTTCCCAACCTTTTCAGCAGACTTTCTATTCTCTCCAAGCCCAATATGCTACCGAACTTTTCGAAATACTCTATGGATGCTTTTATATCATTTTTATTTTTCCCCATATTTTCAAGCTCTTTTCTCTATGGTTTCAATTCTTTCAATAACTTTCTCAAGCATATCTTTGTAGTTTTGAAGCTTCTCTTTTTCAGCATCTATTTTCGCTTTGGGTGCCTTTGAGATAAAACCCGTGTTTGACAGCATCTTTTCACATCTTGAGACTTCCCCTTCAAGTCTTTTTTTCTCTTTTTCCAACCTTTCCATTTCCGCTTTAAAGTCGATCAGATCTGATAGGGGAATCCTTATTTCCACTCCCTTTATCACAGCGCTCATGGATTCTTCATCGACTTTGGATGTTTCATCGCTTTCCAAGATTTCTACCAAATCTATGCCTGCCAATGCTTTTATCAAATCTATATTATCATCTATTGCCTCTCTGTATCCTGCTTTGGATATAAAACATGCTCTCAGCTTCTTCGACGGTGCGACTTCCGATTCCGCTCTGATATTTCTCACAGCTCTGACAATTTCTTTAACGATCTCAATCTTTTCAACAGCAGTCTGAAATTGCAACTCTTCTCTATACTTCGGATATTCCGAGCACATGATGAACTCCTCCGTGTCCATTTGCTCCATTCGAACAAAACCGTATATTTCTTCTGTGATAAAAGGCATATATGGGTGAAGCATTTTCAACAATCCGATCAAAACCGTTCTCAAAACGCCTCTGACAACTTTCTTATCCTCTTCATCATCGCCGTATAGCCTTCTCTTCGCCATCTCTATATACCAATCGCAATAGTCGCTCCAAATCAAGTCGTAAACCTTTTGCGCACCCAAGGATAAGTCCAGCCTGTCCATGGCTTTCTCGATATATTTTGAACCCGTGTTCACGGTGGATACTATCCATCTATCTTCTTCTCTCCACTTTGAATCATCGTCGGACATAGGCAAGAAATTTCCATCTTCATCCTTTATGTTCATTATCACAAATCTGGATGCATTCCAAAGTTTATTTGCAAAGTTTCTAGCAGATTTTACTCGGTCTTCGATGTATCTCATGTCGTTTCCCGGCGTTATTTGAGAGATAAGCATAAATCTCAACGCATCCGCCCCGTACTCATCGATGACATCCAGTGGATTTACACCATTTCCTAGAGATTTGCTCATCTTCCTTCCCTGTTCATCCCTGACCAGCCCGTGAACATACACTTGACTGAAAGGAGCTTCTCCTGTCATTTCCAATGAGGAAAACACCATTCTGACAACCCAGAAGAATATTATATCGTAACCTGTCACAAGGACATCTGTCGGATAAAAATACTCGTATTCCGGAGTTTTTTCAGGCCAACCTAGAGTTGAAAACGGCCACAATGCCGAAGAGAACCACGTATCCAACACATCTTCTTCCTGTCGTAAATTTCGGCTTCCGCACTTCGGACAGCTTTGAACACTCTCTCTGTCTACGATAATCTGATTGCAATCATCACAGTAATATGCCGGTATTCTATGTCCCCACCAAAGTTGACGCGATATGCACCAATCTCTGATGTTTTCCAACCAGTGTAGATATATTTTTTCAAATCTCTCCGGAACATGCTTAACTTCTCCTTTTTTAGCAGCTTCTATGGCAGGTTTAGCCATCTCTTTCATAGCGACAAACCACTGTTCCGACAACATCGGCTCCACTGTCGTATGGCACCTGTAACAAGACCCTTTCGGGACATCTACTTCTTCGATTTTCTCCAAGAAGCCTTTCTCGTCCAGCTCCTTTATCCATTCTTTACGACACCTATATCTGTCCATTCCTTCGTACTTACCTGCCGCCGAGGTCATTTTCGCATCAAAGTCCATACATTCCAACATTTCCAAGTCATGTCTCCTACTCACTTCAAAATCGTTGTGATCTGCTGCAGGTGTTATTTTAACTGCACCTGTACCCTTTTCCGGATCCGGATAGGAGTCTGCAATTATCGGTATAATCCTGTCTATCACAGGAATTTTAACGTTTTTTCCTATTAGTTTCTCATATCTTTCATCCTCAGGGTTAACGGCAATTGCGACGTCTGCAAAAATTGTTTCAGGTCTCGAAGTTGCCACTGTAACGCTTCCCGTTCCGTCCTCTAACGGATATTTTATGTACCAATAATTTCCATTCACATCTTCGTGTTCTACTTCCGCATCGGACAAAGTGGTCTTGCACACCGGGCACCAGTTTATCAATCTGTTGCTCCTGTAGATATAACCTTTTTCATACAGTCTCACGAAAAATTCCTTTACGGCTTTGCTGCAACCTTCATCCATGGTGAATCTCTCCTTGGACCAATCGCAAGAATCTCCCAATCTGCGGCACTGTTCAGTAATGGTACTTCCAAACTCTCTCTTCCACTCCCAAACTCTTTTCAAAAACTCTTCTCTACTCAGATCTTCCTTTTCCAACCCCTCTTCTCTTCGTATCTTCTCCTGTACTTTGACCTCTGTAGCTATGGAAGCATGATCGGTTCCCGGAATCCAAAGAGCTTCAAATCCGTTCATCCTTTTAAATCTGATTATTACGTCTTGCAACGTCTGATCCAGAGCGTGTCCCATGTGAAGTTGCCCCGTTATATTAGGCGGAGGCATTACGATGGTAAAAGGCTTTTTCTCTTCGTTGACATCTCCTTTGAAACATCCGCAGCTCTCCCAGTTCTTATATATTTTCCCCTCAAATTCACGGGGATTGTAGTTTTTTCCCAAATTATTTTTCATACTCACCTCTATCAGCTCCTATTTTCAATAATCATAACAGCAGAATCCCATAATAAAAAAACCGCCCTAACTAAAGGACGGATTCATTCCGCGGTACCACCTTTATTCCGAATTTATCCAATATAACAGCACTTCTCAGCCCGTTGTCAAGCAACTGCACGAAATGAGCGTTCAAGCCGAACACCCACCGGATGCAGCTGTATAAGCCACCCTTTCCCATGATGTGAAATGCGTATGCTGCCAATAAATTCAGCACTTTCAAAAAATGCATAGGCTCCAAAGCAACCTTCGAAAGACGTTTTTCTCGAAAATCTCTCAGCCACGAATTTCCGTCTCTGTAAGGACTATCTTTCTACTCCTCTTTTTCATCGCCTTATTAAGTTTTAAATCTAAAGATTATTATATATCCACATATGATTCAGGTCAAGTTTTTTGCCAAAGTATTAAGCCTTTTATTGTCAACGCTATAGAAATTCTATTCGTATTGCCACAATCGATATGGGCTCTTCATCAAGACAGAACCTCTCTCGTCGATATCGGACACTCTCCCTTCACATATGCTTTATAGCCATTTTCATTTTCTGTTGCAGTCCATCTCTGCGGCTCTAACTACGTGATCCATCAAAATACTCGTAGTAACCGCACCTACTCCTCCGGGAACAGGTGTTATGCCGTAAACTTCGCCAAACACATTTTCAAAATCCACGTCGCCGACCATTTTACCACTCTCATGGACATTTATGCCGACATCTATAATTTTTTGGTTTCCACATGTGCATTCTGCTGTAACCGTATTCGCTCTGCCCACCGCACTTATTACAATTTCATTTTCTGCAATGATTTTCGACAATTTTTCACTTTTACTGTGGCATATGGTTACAGTTGCATTCTCATTTAGCAACATCATCGCAACAGGCTTTCCGATTACCATACTCCTTCCGATGATAACTGCCTTTTTCCCTTTTATCTCAACATCGAAATGCTTTAAAATCTCTATACACGCCTTTGCCGTACAAGGAGCGAAACCGGAAGTGTCTCCTCTGTATATCTTCGCCATGGACACATCTCCTATACCGTCTACGTCCTTGTCCGCTTTCAATCTGTTTCTCACCTTGTCATCGTCGATATGCTTTGGTAAAGGTCTGAAAATCAACACTCCGTGCACTGTATCATCGCTATTCAATACATCTATTTTCTCCAGTACTTCATCTGTAGTCGAAGTTTCATCCAATTCCAAAATTCTCGTTTTTACACCGATTTTTTC
This sequence comes from Eubacterium brachy ATCC 33089, assembly GCA_000488855.1. Taxonomy (GTDB): domain Bacteria; phylum Bacillota; class Clostridia; order Peptostreptococcales; family Anaerovoracaceae; genus Gallibacter; species Gallibacter brachus. Next base: position 137,189 of record KI535285.1, read on the forward strand.
AGCTCTATTTACCGCTCCTCTCTCGTATGCCAAATCCGATGGGTTTACACCAACTCTCAAAATTGCCAACGTGGGCGACTTTCCTTTTTTCTTCAACTCATCTACTCTTTTTACCAATTTCTCAGAAATGTTATCGGCAACTTCCCTACCTTTAAAAATTTTTCCCATGGGTTCCTCTTTCCATATTTTTTCTAGAACAATCCTATAATTTTACCTTTTTTATCGACGTCGATGCTTTCTGCAGCGGGCTTTTTCGGCAATCCAGGCATGGTCATAATATCTCCCGTGTACACAACCACAAATCCCGCTCCGGCAGATAACTTGACCTTTTTAACGGTTATTTCAAAATCTCTTGGAGCGCCTTTTAACTCGGGATTATCTGAGAAGCTGTATTGAGTTTTCGCTATACATATCGGCAAATTCCCATATCCCATCTTTTCCAGTTGTTCAATTTCCCTCGCTGCAACATCGGTGAATGAAACGCCATCCGCTCTATAAACCCTCTTTGCAACGGCTTCAACCTTGCTCTTTATACGGTCATCTTCTTCATAGGCAAACGAAAAGTCGCCGGCTTCCTTGCAAAGTCTCACCACTTCCTTGGCGAGTTTTTTCCCGCCTTTGCCACCTTCTGCCCAAACGTTGGACAGCTCCACATTGACACCTATCTTGTCACATTCTCTTCGCACTGTTTCAAGCTCGGCTTTCGTATCTGTCGGGAAGGCATTTATCGCCACGACGCAAGGCAACTTGTACACATTCTGAATGTTCTCAATATGCTGAATCAAGTTGGGCATACCCTTTTTCAATGCATCAATATTCTCGCCGTTCAGTTGTTCCTTGGCAACTCCACCGTGATTTTTTAACGCTCTGACTGTAGCTACTACGACTACCGCATCTGGTTTCAATTCCGCCTGCCTGCATTTTATATCGAAGAACTTTTCCGCACCCAAATCAGCTGCAAATCCTGCCTCAGTAATCACGTAATCGGCGAGTTTCAAAGCTGTTTTAGTCGCTATCACAGAGTTGCATCCGTGGGCTATATTGGCAAAAGGTCCTCCGTGAACAAATGCCGGAGTCTTTTCCAAAGTCTGAACCAAATTTGGCTTGACTGCATCCTTTAAAAGGGCTGCAACTGCCCCCTGAGCATTGATTTCTTCGGCCTTTATCGGTCTGTTGTCGTAAGTATATCCTATGATGATGTCAGAAATTCTGTCTTTTAAATCCTTTATATCCTTTGCTAGGCACAGTATTGCCATTATTTCACTTGCAACTGTGATTTCAAAGCCGTCCTCTCTAGGTACTCCATGAGCCTTTCCACCTAAACCGTCAACCACGTTTCTAAGCTGCCTGTCGTTCATGTCGACACATCTCTTCCACGGAATTCTTCTCGGGTCGATTCCCAACAGGTTTCCCTGATGAATGTGGTTATCTATCATAGCTGCCAACAGGTTGTTTGCCGCACCTATGGCATGCATATCTCCTGTGAAATGCAAATTTATATCTTCCATAGGAACTATCTGAGCATATCCTCCACCTGCAGCTCCACCTTTCATTCCGAAAACAGGTCCCAAGGAAGGCTCTCTGAGAGCTACCATGACTTTTTCACCGATTAAGTTCATTCCGTCAGCCAATCCCACAGTGGTGGTCGTTTTTCCTTCGCCTGCCGGAGTGGGTGTTATAGCCGTCACCAATATCAGCTTTCCATCTTTGTTATCCTTGATTTTTTCCCATATGTCGGCGCTGATTTTAGCCTTGTAATTTCCGTAAAGCTCTAGGTGGTCCTCTCCTATTCCGATTTTCTTCGCAATTTCCGTTATTTTTGCCAACTCATTTTCCTGTGCGATTTCAATATCGCTTTTAAATGCCATAACCTTTACACCTCTTTAACATTCTCTGCAATACCTAAATTTCCGATAATTTCAAAGGCATATCATCCACTCGACCTGTCAATATTCTCAAAATACTTCTTCAGAAATGTAATTCTATGAATCTCACATACCCCGTGTTCTTCTATGCAATTATAATGCTCTTTTGTGCCGTATCCCTTGTTCTTCTCCAACTTGTAATACGGATATTTTTCACTCAACTCTATCATGAGCTTATCTCTTGTTACCTTTGCTAAAATCGATGCTGCCGCAATCGAGACAGACTTGCCGTCACCTTTCACTATACCGGTCTGTCCTATAGGTACATCCTCCAAAGTCAGCGCATCAATTAAAATCCAATCTATGTCTTTACCGTATTTCCGATTGACTTTATCATTGAGATTTGCCAATGCCCCATTCATAGCCATCTTAGTCGCTTCCAAGATATTCACCTTATCAATCACCGTATTGCCGACCATCCCTATGGAATAACATACAGCTTTTTCCTTGATCGCTTTCGCCAACTCCAGCCTTCGTTTCTCCGATAATTTCTTCGAATCATCAATGCCTAAAATACCGTGATTTTTCGGAAGAATTACAGCTGCCGACACGACCGGTCCCGCTAAGCATCCTCTGCCGACTTCGTCTACCCCGGCAATCAACTCAAGGCCTCTGTTGTACAATTCTTCTTCAAATATGGACATCTCTGAAAGTTTTTCTCTCAGCAACTCTTCTCTCCTGCTATCTGTCATCTGCTACCTCCAGGGAGATCCTGCCGATCTTTCCACCTCTGAATTCGTCTAATACGGTCCTTGCGGTTCTCTCGTAGTCTATTCTATTACCCGACATAACAAATCCTCTTTTCACAGCTATATTCTCCATGTTTATCAGCGGCATATGCTCTATTTTCTCCAGCTTGTATCTTTCTCTCAGATTTTCGGGATAATTCTCTGAAAGCCATTCTATCAGAGATAATCCCAGCTCATCTATAGGCAGTATCTCGTCCTTAATCGAGCCGCAATACGCCAAGTTAACTCCAACCATAGGGTCTTCGAATTTCGGCCATAAAATTCCCGGCGTGTCCAAAAGCTGCATTCCATTCTTCAGAGTCAACCACTGCTTTCCCTTGGTAACTCCCGGTCTGTCTCCTGTCTGAGCGCTCTTTCTGCCCGTAAGTCTATTTATCAGCGTTGATTTTCCCACATTGGGAACGCCTACTATCATTATTCGCAAGTTCTTTTTTCTGACTCTGTCTTCGTTTTTCACCTTTTCCAGTTTTCCCAGTCGTCCTAGCAGGTCCTTAACACCCGCCCCTGACAGACAGTCCACGGTCGCAGCCATAATTCCTTGCTGACGGTAAAACTCCAGCCATTTTTTATTCTCCGCCACATCGGACAAATCGCTTTTATTCAAAACTATTATTCTATCCTTACCTTTTACCAGCTGGTCTATGATAGGGTTTCTGCTGGAAATCGGAATTCTGCCATCTACAACTTCTATTACAACATCTACCAACTTCAGATTTTCCAGTATCAGCTCCCGGGTTTTCTTCATATGCCCCGGATACCAATTTATATTTTTCATAGTCATATCTTCACTCTCAAATCGCAATATTATCACGCAATCACCCATATGTGAAGCGAGTTATTTTATTCCGTCATCTAATTTTCACCTAATATTCTCACTGAAATCCGTCGATTTTTCATCGGATTCATCTCTGTCAAATTTTTCGTTGTAGACTGTTCCGATGGAACGGTTTTCACTAAGAATAACATTATATATTCTACCACATGTATGGATAAATTTTAATAAGTATCGCAAAATTAACTGCCATATTTACATAGAGTTCTCTCATAGGCCGATCTTTACAAATCGACATCATCGACTCTCATTGCACGAAAAAAAGAGAGCCTAAGCTCTCTCAATTAATCAAAATTACTGTTGCTCGCTATGAGCAGGCTTAATCTTAGCAGCCTTTCCTGTTCTCTCACGCATGTAGTTAAGTTTAGCTCTTCTTACCTTACCTCTCTTAACGATTTCGATTTTATCAATCTTAGGTGAGTGCAATGGGAATGTCTTTTCGACGCCCACACCTGAAGCAATTCTCCTAACGGTAAATGTTTCCGAAACTCCACCGTTTTGCTTCTTCAGTACGAATCCTTCAAAAACCTGTATTCTCTCTCTTGAACCTTCCTTTATCTTGATGTGTACCTTTATGGTATCCCCGACGTTGAAAGCCGGAATATCGGTTTTCTTGTATTCGTTTGTTATTGCAGTCAAAATATCCATGTCATTTCCTCCTTCCCTCAAAGACGTTCTTGCCGTATCTTCGCTTTTCAGCTCCACAGTCAGAGGACCGTCCGTACTAACCGATATATGATATCATATATATTCATATTTTTCAAGGGTTTAATCCTTTTTCTTTTTCTTTTTAATTTCCGGCGCTTTTTTATTCGGATCAGTTAAAACTACATATATGTACAATATGGCTATTCCCAAAAGCCCTGTGGTCTCCACTTTCAATCCACGGCTTAAAAGCACCGCCGCCGTACTCATGATTCCGCAAACTCCGTACATGCATATCACTGTTCTCCTCTGACCCATTCCGGATCTCAAGAGCCTGTGATGCAAGTGTCCCTTGTCAGCTTCCATGATGGGTTTTCCATTTAAAGCTCTCCTGAGTATCGCCAAAATCGTGTCCAAAATGGGCAACAGCAAGGCTATGCTCGGAATCAATACAGCTATGACCGTCGCTCCTTTAACGCTTCCCAGAACGGAGAAGCAAGCCATTATAAATCCCAAATACTGTGAGCCGCAATCCCCCATAAAAGTTTTTGCCGGATAGAAATTATACGGCAGAAATCCTAGCGCGCCTGCTGCTACGGCTATCATAGGAAAGACACCCATGTAGTATCCGAAGATGTATGCGACATAGGCTATGGCAAGGGATGCGATGGCGGATATGCCCGCCGCAAGTCCATCCAAACCGTCTATTAAATTTATCGTATTCGTTATGGCTACTATCCATAAAACCGTCGCCATATAACAAGCTATCTGTGCTATCAGAGCTGTATCATTCGGGAAGAACTTCAAAACGAATTCCACGCGAACTCCTGTAAAAAAAACTATCGTCGCCGCAGCGATTTGTCCAAGCAGCTTAATCCTCGGGCTCAGTTGCTTTACGTCATCGATCAGTCCTGCTACAAATATTACGGTTCCACCGAGTACAACTCCCAGCGTAGGATTGAAACTTCCCTTTATTATCCAATCTACATTCCACGTCAATTTGGCTATTCCAAATATCCTCGACACATTTTCGCCATTGAATATCCCAAGCCCGGTGCATATGATAAGCGATATGGTAACTCCCAGATATATGCCGACTCCTCCAATTCTCGGAACAGGTCTTTTATGGACTCTTCTCTCATCTTTCGGAATATCTATGGCATTTATCCTGCGTGCTAATTTTATCGATAGCGGCACCGTCGCCAAAGTTATTAAAAATCCCAGTCCGAATATGATTGCACAAAGGTATATTATCCTTATTTCCATTCATATTTCCTTTCAAATTTTTCGTTTTGCACAGTCAATGTTTTATACTACAAAATACTCATAACATCTTCTAGGCTCTTTTCTTCAATACGCTGCGATACGCCGTATCACCGTTTGATCATACTTGTCCTTTTATCTCGCGTACAGAGGAGTTTATGAAATTTTAAATTTCCCTTCACGCCCTGAACCAATTTAACTCTACGCTCTGGGGTGGGTTTTATCGTAGACATCCTTGATTCTATTTTTTGTAACATACATGTATATCTGCGTTGCTGTTACATCCTCATGCCCCAAAAGTTCCTGTAGCGATCTCAGATCGGCACCGTTTTGTACCATGTGAACTGCAAAGGAATTTCTCAAAATATGCGGTGTAAATCTATCTCCCAGATTTGCCTTTTCACTGTAATTTTTCAATATTTTCCAGAGCCCTTGCCTGGTCATCCTTCCACCTGTGAAATTCACAAACAGCGCCTTTTCACCGGTATTGTTTTTCACTAACATGTCTCTGGCATCATCTAAATAATCTTCCAAAGCTCTTCTCGCCATCATACCTAAAGGCACAATTCTCGCCTTGCCGATAGCGCCTTTACAAGTGAAAAATCCGATTCTCAGGTTTACATCTTCGACATCTGCTGCGACTATTTCATTTACTCTCACACCTGTGGCATACATCACTTCCAAAATTGCCTTGTCTCTTTTTCCTTTCAGAGTTTCATCGGGCATTTCCAAGATTTTTTCAACCTCCTCTACAGTCAGATATTCGATATGTCTCCTCTGAATTTTAGAGGCTTTTAAATCCGTAGTAGGGTTTGTGTTGACAATTTTTTCGCTTATGAAGAACTTGTATATAGCTCTGATTGCTGCCAATTTTCTATTTATAGTCGAATTGGACTTGCCACTCTCCTTCAAGTCCATCAAATACGCTGCTATATCAGAGCTTTTCGCTTGCTCCGCCCCATCTATATCCTTATTCTTCAAATACACTTCAAAATATTTTACATCTCTCACATATGCCTGAATCGTAACCTCGGAAGCTCCTCTGCTATCGCTTAAATATTTTTCAAATCTCTCTAAATTCATCTCTTCTACCAATCCGAATTTCCATTCATCTTTCGCCATATATCAGTTGTACACCGTACGATCCGACGAAAAAAATTACACCGAACTCGACTAACTTCGCATCAAATTTCATGTTTCACTTTAGATAATCATATCACTATTTTCATCCACTGTAAACAAATCAATTCATCCTATCGAAAATCATATATGATGTGTCGCCAACAAAATACCTGCCATAGTTTTTCCATCGGTAATTTCACCTTTTACTACTAAGTTAACAGCTTCTTGCAGAGGGATCTCCATCAGTTCCAGGTCTTCATCATCATCGAAATTCGTTTCTCCCTTTGTCAGGTGTGTTGCCATATATATGTAAAGCGTTTCATCGGTATATCCAACTGACGGATTGAACTCTCCGATCAGCGACAAATTTTCGGCAGAATATCCGGTTTCCTCCGCCAACTCCCTCTTCATTGTCTCGACGGGATTTTCTCCTTTTTCTATTTTTCCCGCCGGCAGTTCCAACATTTCCTTTCCCATGGCTTGTCTGTACTGTCTGACCAGCAGAACTTTATTTTCATCTGTAATCGCCACAGCAACAGCTCCGCCATTGTGTTCGACAATCTCTCTATATGCGGTCTTTCCGCTCTTCACTCTCACCTCGTCTTTTCTGAGGTTCAGAATCTTTCCCTCATATATCCTCTCACTGTTTAAAGTTTCTTCATGAAATACCATCGTCCTGTCCTTCATTTCTCCATTTTCTTCGATTTTTCAATAGCTTTAATCGCTGCATTTTCAACTATATCTTGAAAATTTACCCCTTTTAAATAATTTACCGATTCGATTGTCGTGCCGCCGGGAGAACATACATCCTCTGCAAGCTGTCCCAGCGATTTATCGCTCTCCAATACCATCTGTGCAGCTCCCAGCACGCTTTGCGCTGCCAAAATCCTCGCATCGCTGTATTCCATTCCATACTTCATAGCAGCGTTGATAAGACCGTCTATGTAAATATACGTATATGCGGGACTGCTGCCGCCGGCTCCTATTACGCTATGTATAAGCCTTTCCGGAACTTCTACAACCTTCCCTATTTCTCCCAAAATACTTCTTATCTTTTCCATAGCTTCTTTGGGAATATCGCCTTCGTGGGATATGGAAGTTATCCCCTGACGTATCATAGCAGGTGTGTTAGGCATAATTCTAACGACTTTGCTGTCTTCACCTAAAAAACTCTTTATATAATTCAAACTTATGCCTGCCGCCATGGAAACGCACACTTTGTCCGGAGTGTATTCCTTTGATATTTTAGGCAGCACTTCATCGAACTTATCAGGCTTTATACCTATAAATATCACATCGGCATCCTTAACCAATTCCTCAATCCGAAGGCATGGTTTCACCCTGTATTTTTGGGCATTTTTCTCCAATTTCTCGTGGTTCACGCCGAAGATCAACACTTCATTCGGCTCAAAATCCCGGGATTTTGCATACCCGTTCAGTATGCTTCCACCCATACTTCCTACTCCTAAAAATCCTATTTTCATATTTCTCTCCCATAGATGCTATCTGCGCTATACATCTTAACCGAAAACTCAATTTTTGTCTCTCACTCCTCGCCGGTGAACAAAGTACCTCTCAGCTTTCCCCGTGCAGCTTTTCCTATAGCGTTCTCAATCTTTCCATTGATCAGAACTGTCGGGATTCCGAATTTACCGATTCTCTCAGCGGCATCTATCTTAGTCGCTATGCCTCCTGTCCCGAAAGAACTCATTCCTTTGATATCGATGTTCTCTTTCAACTCATGAACATCTTCGACCAATTCGATCAATCGCGCATCTTCATTATTTTTCGGATCCTTGTCGAAAACCCCGTCTATATCGCTTAAAATTATGAGGCAATCGCAGTTCCAGAGACTCCCTGCAAGAGCGCTTAAAGTATCGTTGTCTCCTATGCTGAACTCCTCAATGCTTACGGTGTCATTTTCATTGATAATAGGTACGACACCTTCATCTACCAAGGTAAATAGGGTATTTCTCATGTGCAACCTTCTTTCAGGATGTTCAAAATCTTCTCCTACAAGTAGAATTTGCCCTACGTGAACGCCGTATTTTGCAAAGTATTCCTTGTATTTATTCATGAGTTCGACCTGCCCGATAGCACACAGTGCCTGTTTGTAGTTCATGTCCTTTCGCCGACTCCACTTATTTATAGCTCCGACGCCGCAAACACCCGCACCGCTGGACACGACGACTATCTGCTTTCCCTTTTCCATGAGAGCCGCCACGTCATCTACAATTTTCTCAATCAGATTTTCGTTCGGTCTTCCATCGTCGGTGGACAGCACATTGCTTCCAAGTTTCACCACGATTTTTCTGCTTTCATCTATAGTTTGACTGATACTTATCATTTCATTTCTCCCGTTTTCATTGTTGATTTTTATTATATCACATCTTTTAATTCCTAAAAAGACACTTGCTCACCTATTTCTCAATTTGTTTATCTCACCTTGCATTTATTCGTATCGACTATTTATATAAGCATTTTTGTGGTACAATATAACCATGAAAATGTTAAGTGAAACGATTAAAATAGAGCCTGTTTCATCTGCCGTTTTCGACTTCTATTTCAAAGATTTAAAGTATGGAGTCTTCGACATTGAAACAACCGGCTTGAGCCATAAATACAGCAGACTGATTCTGTCGGGATTTGCTCTTCCGCAAGACGACGGTACTCTTTTGGTGAAACAGATTTTTTCTGAAGGTGGAGATGAAAAGGATGTCATCAGAGAAACGTTAAATGAACTATCTGAGCTGGACTTCATCATAACCTTTAACGGAAAAAGCTTTGATGTCCCTTACTTGACAGGACGAGCTGATGCTCTTAATTTTTCATCTGCTCGAATTCCATATAACCTGGACCTGTTTAACGTAGTAAAAAACTTTTCCGACATCGGAAAGTTCACTCCAAATCTAAAACAAAAAACTTTGGAAAACTATCTGGGTTTATGGGATCACCGAAAAGATGAAATTCACGGTGGAGAAAGCATCGAATTATATGCCGATTACCTGCAAAGCGGAGATGAAGCCCTCGAAGAAACCATTCTGCTTCACAATTCCGACGACGTCAAACAGCTCTACAGGCTCCTCGCAATTCTGAAACAGACGGATTTTCACAGAGCCATGGCTATCGGCGGTTTTCCGACGGCACTTTTTGAAACCGATAAAATAAAGTTGCAGAAAAACAAACTCACCATAAGCGGTATTCAAACCGATCCTTCAAATCCTCTGCTCTACAAGGGATTTATGGACCACAAGGGCATATCATGCGATTTTTCCCATGAAACCTTTACCGTTATCATCAACCTGATAAACCATCAAGATGTCATATTCGCTGATTTGCATAAATTGCAACTACCTTTGGAGGAATTCAAAAACAGCGGTGGATTGTCCGGTCAATTTCTCGTGCTGTCCGACAGGGGTTCCGTGAATCATCTGGCTATAAACACCCTGACAAAAGAAATTCTGGGACTTTTCGAAGATGACTTCACATCTGAAATGAATTTTGATTAAACTCGCCGCACTCGATTCAATTTTACCGATTTAATTAAATCTATTCTACTGATGACATTTATTCGGTGATGAGTTTTGACGTTCTAAAAATGCGTTGCCATTTTTCAATTTTATTCAGAGAATTTTAAATATGCGACACGTTGGTGCTTTTTTACCCGGGTATTCACGCAAACAACGCTCATGCAAGCTGAAAATAACAAAATCTATATTGAAAAGGAAAAGAACATGAACAATTTGGAAAATGAAAAAAAATTTGATGAAGAAAGGTTGAACTCTCAGTTCAACCTTTTGAGGCAGGTAAAACAAGACAGCATAATCTTGGGAAGCTCTACCTCTGATGTCAGAAATTCAGCTCTGAAAAGCATAAGTTCTTCTCTCTTAGACTGCAAAGATAAAATTTTTGAAGCTAACCTGACAGATTTAAGAGTTGGAAGATCAAACGGTCTAACCGAACCCATATTGAAAAGACTCGAATTTGATGAGAAAAAATTGCGAGACTGCATCGATGGCATCCATAGTTTGATAGGTCTGGATGATCCTCTCAACAAAATCGTTTTAAAAAAACAATTGGATGAAGGACTGATCCTTTCAAAAGTCACATGTCCCATCGGCGTAATCGGCGTAATTTTTGAATCTCGACCCGATGCACTGGTACAAATTGCTTCACTATGTGTAAAAAGCGGCAATGCCTCCGTTCTAAAAGGCGGTTCCGAAGCTGTGAATACCAATAGAGTGCTATTTGATATCATCAGGGAAAGCGGTATTAAAAGCGGTCTTCCTGATGGTTTTACAACCCTCGTTGAAACGAGAGAAAGCGTTTCTCATCTGCTGAAAATGGATAAGTTTATCGATTTAATCATCCCTCGAGGTTCGAACGCATTTGTAAGACACATCATGGCTAACTCCAGCATCCCTGTAATGGGACACGCAGATGGAATTTGTCACGTTTACGTTGCAGAAGATGCAGATGTAAACATGGCTCTTAAAATCATTGAAGATTCCAAGACTCAATATCCTGTGGCGTGCAACGCTTTGGAAACCCTCCTTGTTCATGAAGAGATTTATGACGAATTGGTGCCGAAAATATCCGATAAAATAATCATAAGAGAAGGGAATTTCAGCGAGGAGTATTCAGATTACATCATGACTTTGAGAAAAGTTGCCAACATCAGCGAAGCCATTGATATAATAAATGAAAACGGTTCTCATCACACTGACTGTATAGTTACATCCGACCCTGAAAAAGCCGAATATTTTATGAACTCAGTCGATTCCGCCGGGGTGTATCACAACTGTTCCACCAGATTTGCCGACGGCTTCAGATATGGGTTCGGAGCAGAGGTTGGTATCAGCACGGGCAAATTGCACGCACGTGGTCCGGTGGGGCTTGACGGTCTCGTAACGTACAAATACAAACTGTTCGGTAACGGGCAAATTGTCGGTGACTATGCCACCGGTAAAAGTTCCTTTAAATTCAAGGACTTATTTTAATTTTAACCCATGATAACTTACGAAAGGACTCAGATATGCGCGTAGTATTTTTAGAACCTTTGGGTATTTCCGAAGAAAAATTATTTCAAATTTTCAACGATGAGTTTCTATCTAAATGCCACAATCCTCGAAATGTCGAAGTAATTTTTCACAAGGATAGACGTGAAGATGCGGATACTCTCATAGAACGCAGCAAAGATGCCGATATTGTCATCTTATCCAATATTAGATTCCCAAAAGAAGTAATCCGCAAATGTTCCAAATTAAAGATGATTTGCGTAGCGTTTACGGGATACGACCACGTGGATATAGACTTCTGCAGAGAAAATAACATTGCGGTTTACAACTGTTCAGGCTACTCCGATGCCGCCGTCAGCGAATTGGTTTTCGCCATGGCGATAAATCTGATGCGAAATGTAATTCCGTGTCAAGAAAGGCTCAGAGACGGCGGTACTAAAGATGGTCTTGTAGGGGTTGAACTCGCAGGAAAGACTTTCGGAATAATAGGTCTCGGTGCTATAGGAATGAGAGTCGCTAAGATTGCAAGCGCTTTCGATTGCAACGTCATATATTACAGCAGGAGTGAAAAGGATGTTGACTTTGCACAATATATGTCTCTTGAAGGAGTCCTCAAATCCGCCGACATACTTTCGGTTCATCTGCCACAGAACAATGAAACTGTCGACTTTATATCCCATGAAGAATTGGCAATGATGAAACCGTCAGCCATTTTCATCAACACGGCAAGAGGTCCTATTGTAAACAGCCGAGCTTTGACGACAGCACTTAACAGCGATTCTATCGCAGGTGCCGGAGTGGATGTTTTTGGCGTTGAACCACCTGTTACAGACGATCCTCTTTTAAGTGCTAAAAATACCATTTTAACACCTCATATAGCTTTTGCCAGCGAGCAATCCTTTGAAAAGCGTGCAGTGATTTTATGCAAAAACCTCATAGAATGGGAAAACGGCGGTATTGAGAATAAAATTGTATGATAAAAACGATTTCTGTTCTCCGTTTTAAGGTCTTCCAAAACGGAGCAACTATCTGCAGATAAGGAATTTTCTCGACTATAAATCTCCGTCGATTATCTTTTGCATCCATGTTGAAATATCCGCTATGAAGTCTTCAAATCCGCAAATATCTTGAAGTTCTTCATGTTCCACATCATAATATGCTATCTTCTTCGTTTTCGGATGCCATACAATTTGAATATGATCGTAATCGCCTGTCGATTTAGATATGCGAAGCAATTTCTGTCTTCCTATTTTCATAGGCACAGCTGCGATCAGATAAAAGAAATCTATAAATCCGACATCGCTTTCATCAAGGTCAAAATGCAATTCGTCTCCCTGTAAAAAATCCTTCAACTCCTTGGACAGTTTAAACGGTTTCAACTCATCCAGCTTATTTTGTAAATCATGATATTCCACAGGTTCCAATGATTTGAAATACTCAGCCATCTCGTCATCGCTTTTCTCCAATGCGATGCTGTAGGGCCTCATACCGTCCTTTTCCGACAAAGTCACATCTGCACCATGCTCGACGAGATATTTACACATAGGTAAATCTACATATCTTGCTGCGACACATAGAGGTGTCGGCTTAAACGGATATACCATGTCGGCACTATTGTAGTTGACATCAACTCCATTATCGATGAAAAATTCGATAACTCTGTAATTCCTATCAGAAATCGCATTGCGAAACGCATTGCCACCATATTTATCCACAGTATGACCAAGAGAATGAATAACAGGTAAATTCTCGTAACGCTTTCCGTATATTGCCTGTTCAAAGGCATCCGATCCCACATCGTCCCTTTCATTGACCTTTGCACCGTGCTCTACGATGTATTTCATAACGGTTTCATCGCAATACCTGGCAGCTTTTAAAAAACCGGGATTTCCCTTCACATTGAGATTGACATCATGTTCTACAAGCCACTGTACAGACTTAAAACAATTCATAATCAAAGCGCAGTCCAAAGGCGACAAACTTTCAGATTCATCTATTTCTACTTCTTGTTCAATATCCCATCCCTGTGACAGATGATCATCGAGTGCAGCTGTATTTTCATTGATTATATCTTCTATAACCTGAGGTACTGATTTAAATTCTCCGATATCTTTCAACTTCATAATATTTAACTCCTATATATCGTTTCCAAAAGCTATCTTTCTCTTAATTGCGTATTTTCAGCCATGTATTCTGATTTAATCTCTTGAAATACGACTACCGACAGTATATCATTTTCAAAACATTTTTTCAAAATGGTGCCGAACATCTTGACTTATGTGTGAATACATGCTAATATACCAGTGGTATATACCACTGGTATATTAGCATGTAGGAGGGAAATATGAACATATCGGAAACACAGAGAAAAATTTTGGAAATAGGAAAGCGTGAATTTCTGAAAAAGGGATTTAAGGGAGCATCGTTGAGAAATATCGTTGCCGAAGCAGGCTTCACTAAGGGTGCATTTTATGGATATTACCCTGATAAAGCCGCTCTCTTTGAAGCGTTGGTTTCCGAAGCTGCGGACGGGCTGGTTAGGCAGTTCAAAGTCGCTCAGGATGCCCATTTTGAATTGATTCCCGCTGGTAAAACTTCTGAAAGCAGAGAATTATCCACTGAGTACCTGCGTCACTTTGTGAATTATATCTACGATTATTTCGACGAGTTTAAACTCGTTTTATGTTGTTCGGACGGTACAAAATATGCAAATTACGTCCATGATCTGGTGGTATTGGAAGTTGAACGCACAGAGAAATACTATGAAATTTTACGTGAAAAAGATAAAATAGTCGGAAATGTAAGTCGTGAACTGCATCATATGATCACCAGTGCATATTTTACTGCGGCATTTGAAACTATCGTACACGATATGACCAGGGAACAAGCCGTGGAATACGTAGAAGAACTTGCAATTTTCTTCAATTCCGGCTGGGAAGGGCTTTTAAAGCTCACATAAGCTCAGATAAAAATTGTAACCTCATATGACCAGAACTCAAGAAAGGACGGTATAGTATGCTAGACAAGAAAACAGATTCATTGCAGACAAAGGATTTTATTACAATAGGAGTTTTTTCGCTGATATATTTCGCAGTATCCTTTACAATTGGAGGATTAGCTCAGATGACTCCTATTACATTTCCGTTTATGCCTATGATAGTAGCATTGTTTACGGGAAGCATTTTTATGCTGTATGCAACAAAAATTCCAAAACGCGGTTCAATTTTCATTTTGGGTATTTTAGCAGGACTTTTATTGTTCATTACAGGAATGTTTTGGATGATGTCGGTGTTTTTTATCGTATTGGGATTCATTGCCGATCGCATTGCGACTTCGACAAATTTTCAGTCTTTTAGAAAAAATCTCACCGCTTACTGTTTTTTTGCACTCGCACCTATGGGCGCATATATCCCCATGGCGATAATGCCGACTCAATTTGATGAATTTATGAAGAAAAAGGGAAATGTTTCATCTTTTTCCGGAGTCATTCACTCCATCGGGGCCAACTGGTGGGCGATTCCTACGATGATTTTGGGAACTGTAATATGCGCAGTTATCGGTGGCATGATCGGAAAAAAATTATTAAAAAAACATTTTCACAAGGCAGGTATAGTGTAGATGTTTTTAGATCCTCGAACGAAGTTATCAATTCTTGCCGTCACCGGCATATCGGTCTTTCTCAACGATAGCGTTTTAATAGAGCTTTTATTTACGATGATTCCGTTTTTGCTGCTGATGCGAGCACATAGATTTCGTTTAGCGTTGAAAAGCGTCATGATATTCGTGCTCTTACTGGCAGTACAGATGCTCATCGTTCCACGAATTCCTGTAACAGCTGGAGGTATAGTCTACATGTTCGTCATGTACATACGAAAACTGCTTCCCTGTTTCATGCTCGGATCGTTTCTTATACGTACGACAAAGGTCAGTGTATTTTTAGCAGCGATCAGTCGATTACATCTGCCGAAAGGCTTTACAATCGCCCTGACAATTACTTTGCGCTATTTTCCTACTATGACGGAAGAATGGAGACTTATCAAGGATGCTATGTCGTTGCGAGGCATATCGACCTCATTTATAGGCATGCTTTCACATCCTATTAAATCTATGGAATATGTTTACGTACCTATGCTCGTGTCTGCATCGAAAATATCCGATGAAATAACACAAGCTGCCGTCACTCGCGGCATCGATCGCGTTGGAAAGCGAAGTTGCCTCGAGACTGTACGATTTTCTCTATGGGATACAATGCTTTGTCTAGTATATTTATGCGTGGTTTGTCTGATCATTTTCAACCGTATGAAAGGAGGGATTTTGATTTGATTGCTTTTGATGATGTCTCATTTTCATATAACGAGTCTGCAGAAAAAAGTCTGAACAACGTGTCCCTTCATATCCCCAGAGGACAGTGCGTCCTGTTGTGCGGCTTGTCCGGATGTGGCAAGACGACTCTTGCACGCATGATAAACGGATTGATTCCATGCTTTTTTGACGGACAGCTCGATGGAAAAGTTACAGTTCACGGATTTGATCCCACAGAGAGAAGCATTTCAGCTATTTCAGATGTTGTCGGCACGGTTTTCCAAAACCCTCGAACACAATTTTTCAATACGGATACGGATAGTGAAATCGTTTTCGGGCTGGAAAACCGCGGACTTCCATCACAAGAACTGCGAAATCGCCTTGAAGAGGTTTCCGACCAACTACAGATACAAAATCTGAGAAATCGCAGTATTTTTAATCTCTCAGGCGGAGAAAAGCAAAAGATTGCATTCGCTTCCGTATACGCTTCAAACCCTGAAATTTTTATATTAGATGAACCTTCTTCCAATTTGGATTATAGCTCTATAAAGGAACTGAGGTCTCTCATAGGAAAAATTAAGGACCAAGGTAAAACTATCGTCATTGCCGAACACAGAATATGGTACTTGATGGAGATAGTCGATCGGGTGATTCTCATGGAAAAAGGAAGGATAATGGCAGATATGGATATCGACAAGTTTCGCAACCTTCCAAAAGAACAGATTGAAAGGATCGGGCTTCGCTGCAGAAACCTCTCCGAAGTCAACACATCTGTCATCGACATAAATTGTGACAACCGTCTCTTGGAAGTAGATAACCTGACTGTCAAATTCGAAAATAATTCGCTCTTAAATGGGGTTTCATTCAGTGCAAACGGTGGAGATATAATTGCCATTGCAGGTGAAAACGGAGCGGGAAAAACGACTCTGGCACGTGCCATATGCGGACTTTTAAGACAAGATTCGGGAAATATATTCATAAACGGTAGAAAATTAAATACAAAATCACGCACAGAAAAATCTTACATGGTGATGCAGGATGTCGGACATCAACTTTTTACGGATAGTGTAGAGGCAGAATGCAAACTTGGAACTAAAACGGAAAGTAAAACTTGCATCGATGAAACTCTATCGATGTTATCCCTTTCCGAACTGAAGGACAGACATCCGTTGTCACTTTCAGGTGGACAAAAACAAAGACTTGCGGTTGCAATCAGCTTGCTCTGCGATAAGGAAATTCTCATTTTCGATGAACCGACCAGCGGACTTGACTTGAAAAGCATGCGGGAAGTTGGCGTTTTAATAGAGCGACTTTCTGAACGAGGCAAGATTCTGCTCGTTATCACACATGATATTGAATTTATAAAAACAATATGTTCCAGGGTTTTGCTTCTGTCAGATGGTAAAATTACTGCCGATTTAAAAGGTAAAGAAAAGGAAAATATCGAGAATTACATCTCAGTAGGAGGATATCGGAATGAATAATAAAAAAACATTACATCGCTTATTTGAGTTTGCCGAGTCTTGCAGGGGACTGCTGGTCAGTTCAGTTGTTTTCGCCGTTATCGGTGCAGGTTGCGGGATAATTCCGTATATTGCCGTTTCACGCATTATCATTCAAATATGTGCCGGTGATTACAGTTTAAAATCAATCATACCTATGGCGATTATCGCTCTTTTAGGCTATCTTCTGCAACTGTGTCTTTCAACTGTTTCAACTATACGGTCTCACAGGGCAGCCTTTAGCATATTGAAAAATATTCGTACTGCACTTACAAAGAAACTTTCAAGAGTACCTATGGGATTTGTTTTAGACACACCTTCCGGAAAATTCAAAACAATGATCGTTGACACAGTTGAAAAATTGGAATTACCCCTCGCTCATATGATACCGGAATTGACAGCCAATATCATGATTCCCCTCCTGATGATGATTTATTTTCTCATCCTTGATTGGAGGCTGGCACTTATCGCCGCTGCCACTTTTCCAATAGGGATGCTGTGCTACATCGGTATGATGAAGGATTATGAGAAGCGCTATGCCAGAGTTCTCACCGCTGCAAAAGCTATGGACGCCTCTACTGTTGAATATATAGGCGGAATAGAAGTTGTCAAAGCTTTTAACCAAAGCAGTGTCTCCTATCGAAAATACGCAGACGCGGTGATGGAGAATGAAAATTCAAAATCGGAATGGTTCAAGAAGACAAATCCATACTATGCAGCAGGGATTGCCATAGCACCTTCCAGTTTAATCGGAGTTCTCCCTATAGGAAGTTTATTCTATATGAACGCAAGCATAAGTGCGGGCAGCTTTATATCCTGCATTATTCTGTCTATGGGGCTTATTTTCCCTCTTATTCAGGCTTTACGATATACGGACAGCCTCGCTATGGTAAATGCCACAGTCCAAGAAATCGGAAATCTTTTAGACACTGAAGAAATGAAGCGTCCTGAAAAGCCGGTGCAGCTTGACGGAGAGCAGATAGAATTTATCGACGTTTCCTTTTCCTATGATGACACAGAGGTTCTGCACAACGTTTCGTTTACGGCTGATGCAAACGAAATGACCGCACTTGTAGGACCGTCCGGCTCAGGGAAATCCACTGTTGCCCGATTGATTGCATCGTTTTGGGATGTAGAAAGCGGCATTGTAAAAATAGGAGGCGTTGATGTTCGCAACATACCTCTTTCACAAGTTATGGAACATATTGCCTATGTTTCTCAGGATAATTATCTGTTTCATATGTCGATAATGGAAAATATACGTATCGGAAAACCTGATGCTACGGATATAGAAGTAGAAAATGCGGCAAAACAAGCGGCTTGCCACGATTTCATCACGTCTCTTCCCGATGGTTACAACACAATCGTCGGAGATAGCGGAAGCAATCTTTCCGGTGGAGAAAAGCAACGCATTGCCATTGCAAGGGCAATATTGAAGAACAGCCCTATCGTCATTTTAGATGAGGCTACGGCATTTACAGATCCGGAAAACGAAGCGGTCATTCAGCGCTCCATAAGCAGATTGGTATCGGGAAAAACGCTTATCGTAATCGCACATCGCCTCTCTACCATCGCGTCAGCCGACAAGATTGTAGTTATGAATGAAGGAAACATAGAGGCCATGGGAAGACATGGGGAGCTTATTGAAAATTGTCCTCTATACAGCGACCTTTGGAATGCACACATCAGCACTCTCGACACTAAGGAGGTGACATCATGATTCAACTGTTCAGACGCCTTTTGGATTTTTCCAGACCGGAAAGAAACAAATTGATTTTATCGTTTATCTTTCATATGTGTAACTCCATATTTGAGATGCTTCCCATTATAGCCGTGCTTACTGTTCTGGACGGAATATTATATTCTCTCTCAAATGGTGCAATGCCGGTTAAAACGATATGGATTTCCTTTGCGATTATGCTTTTAAGCGTTTTAGGTCGCATTCTCTTTACAAATCTTTCCTCAGTAAAAAGAACTCTGGGAAGTTTCTCCATGTGTTCCAGGTGGCGTATGGATCTCGGAGAAAAACTGAAACGAGTTCCTATGGGATATTTCAATGAGCATCGACTCGGTGACATTACAGCGGCAGTTACTACTACTCTGGGCGACTTGGAAAACAGTGCGGTCACTGTTATGGAAGCCGTAGCCGGAGGATTCATTCATGCTGTAGTGATAGGCATATGGCTTTTGTTTTACGAATGGAAAGTCGGTATTCTAATGTTTGTTGGACTTATCATTTCTCTTTTGATATATGCAAAAACGCAAAAAGCCGGCGTGAAGCATTCTCCGCGCAGACAAGCTGCACAGGTCGGACTTGTGACAGGTGTTTTAGAGTACATCCAGGGCATGTCTGTAGTCAAGGCGTTTGGGCTTGCAAACCGTTCGGATAAGTCCATAGACGCCGCAATCAATGAAAGTGCAGAAGCGAATATCTCATTGGAAAAAGTTTTTTCCATTCTAGCAGCATTCTTCCAGATGGTATTCAAATTTGCCAGATTTGCAATTCTCATCGTTTCTCCATACTTGCTTATGAACGGAGAAACAACTCCTGAGAAATGCCTGCTCCTCATCGTCGCAAGCTTTATGATTTATACGACAGTGGAGCTTGCAGGTAGCACAGCTGCTGTTGCGAGAGTTGTAGATGCTTCTTTAGACAGATTGGATTCTATATCAAAAATGCCCCTTCTGGACGAATACGGAACGGATTTTGCTCCGAAAACTTATGACATCACCGTTTCAAACGTCTCATTTGCATATGATGAAAATGAAGTCATACGCAACGTGAGTTTCTCGGTTCCACAGGGGACAAGCTGTGCTGTTGTAGGGCCGTCGGGCTCAGGTAAGACGACTCTTTGCAGTTTAATTGCACGCTTTTGGGATGTAAATGAAGGAGAAATTTTCTTAGGCGGCATCAATGTGAAAGACTATACCTGCGACAGCCTTCTTAAAAATTTTTCCATCGTGTTTCAAAAAGTATATCTTTTTGAGGACACGATTGAAAATAATATTCTTTTCGGAAAGCCGCAAGCTACGAGAGAAGAAATGATTTTAGCTGCAAAGAAAGCATGTTGTCATGATTTTATATCCGCACTCCCCGATGGATATGACACAAAGGTTGGAGAAGGAGGTGCAAATCTTTCTGGTGGAGAGAAACAGCGAATATCTATTGCACGTGCCATTTTAAAAGATGCACCCGTCATCATTTTAGATGAGGCTACGGCAAGTGTCGATCCTGAAAATGAACAGGAATTGCAACAAGCTATTTCAGAACTTACAAAAAATAAAACACTTCTAATGATTGCTCATCGGCTGAATACGGTGAGAGAAGCTGATCAGATTCTCGTCCTCGATGACGGTCAGATCGTGCAAAAAGGGAAACATCTTGAGCTTATACATCAAGAAGGTCTCTATAGACGCTTTGTGGAAATCCGAGAAAATGCAATCGGCTGGGAGTTAGGAGGTCGGACGTGACATACAGAAACTTTTATTCAAAAAAACTGGATGTACATATTCTAAAGGATCTAGATTCAAAGCATAAAAGAAACATGAAACTTCTCATCGAAAAAATCGATCAGGGCTCATGGACAAAAAAGCAGAAAAAGCGGCAAAAAAACAGTATTTTATCCAATGTAGCACTGTACAAAACACTTGTAGAATCTGGTATTCCAAAAGAACAATCCTATGAACTGGTCAAAGAGTATTCATTTCACGTTGCCGGGAAGTTTCACGGTATTTTAAAAGCCCTCTTTTACATTCCCGGGTTTTTCAGACTATTTCGCTTTTTTATGCGAAAGGGAATGACAGGAACGGAAATCTGGATAAGCGATATTCTGACAGATAACTCAAGAGAATACTCAATGGATGTTCTAAAGTGCCTTTGGTTTGATACTTGTAGTCATTTCGGATGTCCGGAGCTATGTGAAATATTCTGTTTGTGCGATCATATTGTCTTCGGCAACATCGGGAAATTGCAGTTTGATAGGAGCCAGACCTTAGGCATGGGCGGCGACAAATGTGACTTCTGTTTTCGTTCTAAAAAACTACATGGAGTCGCAGATTGAACTATAACTGAGATAAGGAGGTCACAATGAGCAATAAGAACAATGAAATAAACAAATGGAAAATAAAAGATGTGATAACCACGGTGCTGTTAAGCATACTTCTCATCGCCATACAGCTCATCATCAATATGATATGCATGGCAAACCACTTTGTCAGCATGGTCCTATCCATAGGATTTACGATGTTACTGTGCGGACCGGTCTACTGTCTGCTCTTGCATCGCGTAAGAAAGCATTTCGTAACCCTTACATACATGACCATAATAGGGATCATATTTCTCTTGATGGGAAATTGGTATCTCCTTCCGTTCTTCATATTTGTAGGTATAATATGCGAATGCATTCTATGGAAAGACGTTTCTTTGAGGAAGGCAAAACAAGTTACAGCTTCGTGGACCGCAGCCAGCCTCATGTATAATGGAATCAATCTCTTTCCTATCTGGTTTTTTTGGGACACCTATTATGATTTCGCTCTGAAAAGCGGCATGGAACGGAGTTATATCAATTCATACGTGCACTATTATACCAATCCAAAATGGATAATCTTCATTTTGATTTTTACCACTGCGACGGGTTTTATAGGCAGCCTGATAGGAAATAAACTGATGAATAAACATTTCAAAAAAACGGGGTTATTGTAATGTGCAGATGCTATCTGTCAGTGCCAACAAAACTATGGGCGCTCATATGTATGCTCATAGCGGTTTCTCTCGGAAAAGCTGTAGTTCTAAGCGGTTTTCTCACGTTGCTGTGCTTTCTACAGTTTATTGTACAAGGAAAATTGAAAGTATTGCTTTCCTACGGACTATTCTATGTGGTGCTTGGAATTTTATTGTACGGAATCCGTTATCACGGTTTTCACTTGGCAATATTTTCAGAGTTTTATGTGCTCATGTTCTGGAATCTTTCACCGATTATTCTTATCTCATGGGATCTGATCACTACTTCTCCGGGAGAATTGTCATCATTTCTAAGCAGAATACATACGCCCACTCCTATTATCTTAGGAATGCTTGTGACATTCCGTTTCTTACCTACTATGAAATCAGAGCTTAAAACCGTATCTCTCTCCATGAAAAACAGAGGACTGACAGCATTAAAAAATGTTTTGCTACATCCTGTGACCACATGTGAGTACGTTTTGATACCTTTTCTTTTCAGAATTTTAATGATAGCCGATCAACTTTCCGTTTCGGCTGTTGCCAGAGGAGCTGAATCTCCGGGATATAGAGGCAGCTATTACCGTAGGAATATAGGAATTTTGGATTTTGCCACAGCGATTTTATGGGCTATATCCACCGTGATCTATCTGAAAATCGGAGGTATTAAAGTATGATAGAAGTGAAAAACGTCTCCTTTCAGTACAGTGACAGCAAGTACGGTGTACAAAATATCAATTTGACAGTAGCTGACGGTGAATGTATAGTCATCACCGGTGAATCCGGATGCGGAAAAACTACTCTCACTCGTCTCATAAACGGTCTTGCACCGGCATATTATCATGGCGATCAATCAGGCTCCATCCTTATAACCGGCGGAAATATATCTAATCTTCCACTGTATAAAATAGGGCGAATTGTAGGAAGCATATTTCAGGACCCACAGAGACAGTTTTTTTCATCTCAACTTGCCGGAGAAGTGGCGTTTGCCTGTGAAAACTACGGTTTTTCGCAAGATGAAATAGTAAATAGAACGGATATATCAATAAAAAAAATGGATCTGAATCACCTGCGAAACACTCCTCTGAATGTTCTCTCAGGTGGAGAAAAGCAACGTGTAGCCATTGCCTCGGTATACGCTCTCAGACCACAAGTGTTCGTTTTCGATGAACCTACAGCCAATCTGGACTCAGCCGGTATTAAACAGTTGAGTAAAACCCTTTCCGAGTTGAAATCTGCCGGACACACGCTGCTCGTTTCCGAACATCGTCTCGATTGGCTATGCGGCATCGCCGACAGATATATCCTCATGTCATCAGGGAGAATAAAAGCGGAATTAAACGCTTCAGAGTTTTGTTCTATGGATGAAGACGCGAGAATATCTCTGGGGATACGAGGCAGATCCGAATGTTCAGTTTCGACATTGCCCCTACCGAATCCGAATATTCCTTCCGTTATATCTGCAAGTGGAATATCGTGTAAAAACGGAAAAAATAAAATATGGAAAAATCTATCCTTTTTCATAAACGGCGAAAGCATAACAGCATTGACCGGACATAACGGTGCAGGAAAGACTACGCTGGCACTTGTTCTAAGCGGATTATCCTGCATGCAGGATGGCTGCATACGCGTTGACGGAAAAAGGGCAAGCCGTGCGAATCTGAGAAAAACTGTTTATTACTGTTCAAATGATACGGTTACACAATTTTTCACCAACAGCGTATCCGAAGAACTTCTTTTGAATATGAAGCAAAATAAAAAAACAATTTGCGACGCAAAAGATCTTCTGAAACGAATGCACTTGTACAAATATAAGGATGTTCACCCTCAATCACTGTCAGGTGGGCAAAGACAGCGGCTTGCAGTTTGCTGTGCATTGCTTTCCGAAAAAAAGATTTTGATTTTCGATGAGCCGACCAGCGGGCTCGACGGTAGAAATATGCTGTTGATAGCGGAACAGCTGAAAAATGCCGTAAAAAATGGTAAGACGGTCCTGGTAATCACCCATGATGAAGAATTCATCTCCAAGTGTTGTGATTATAGATTGTGCGTGGATGAAATGAAAAGCATGAAAAAATAAAAATCTAAAAAGTATAGTATAAAAATGTAATGTGAAAACGCATTACGTTACATGAAAAACATTTAAATCATAAGAGAGGAAATTTGTAATGAACGTACGCGACAAATTACTTACTGAAAATCCGTGGAAGCTGATGGTGAATCTAAGCCTTCCTGCTATTTTAGGTCAACTGATAGTTGGACTCTATTCTTTCGTCGACTCTATTTACGTAGGTCAAATGGTTGGTACCGATGCGATGAGTGCCGTTTCAGCGGCATCTCCTTTTGTGCTTATCAACAACGCTATTGCAGTTCTCTTGGGAATCGGTTCAGGTTCGGTACTTTCTCGTGCAATAGGCAAACAGGATAAGATGACCATAGATAGGATTATGGGCAATCTTTCCTGCCTGGTTATTTTACTCTCATCGGCTGTGATGCTTGTAGGCATACTGTTTGCACCTCTATTGCTCAGTCTGTCCGGTGCACAAGGTGAGGTTCTCGATATGGGTGTCTCTTATCTCAGAACAGTTTATCTGGGGTCAATATTCGTCAACTTCATGCAGGGAGCTAATATGCTTATCCGTGCGGAAGGTCGCATGAAAACCGCCATGGGAATAATGGCGGCAGGTGCTATTTTAAATATTGCACTAGATCCTGTATTTATACTTTTGCTTCCCTCCAGAGGTCCTCAAGCAGTGGCGATTGCGACGGTTATTTCCCAGTTTATTCAAGCTGTAGCAACCTTGATCTACTTTCTCAAAATGAGTCCTGTTGTGCGTTTTCACGGATTAAAACTCGCCAATGAACTCAACCCGGAAATTTTTTCTGTGGGCATCAGCGCTATGTTCATGCAGGTTATGATGTTGATACAGATGACTGTAGTATATAATACAGCAGTACGCTTCGGTGGAGAATATCAAATTGCACTGATGGGAGCCGCACAAAGAGTAATGCAACTCGCTTTTGTACCGATTTGGGGAATGAGCCAGGGAATGCAACCTGCCGTGGGAACCAACTTCGGTGCTAAAGAGTATCTGCGGGTAAAGAAGCTGACAAACGTATTCATAATAGGCTCCACATGTCTTGCAGGAGTGTTTTTCATAGCAATTGAACTATTCCCTGCACAGATTTTATCCGCCTTTATCACCGATTCCAACATTGTAGCTTTCGGCATATCGAACTTTAGGCTGATGTACAGTGCTTTTCCTACATATGGTCTATTGATCATGGTAGTTACCTACTTTCAGTCACTGGGTAAAGCGAAACACGCCGGAGCTCTGGTCGTGCTCAGACAACTCGTATTAGTGGTGCCGTTGGTTCTCCTCATGCCTATTCTGCTCGGAGGTGACGTTCTGGGAGTATGGCTCGCTTTACCGCTGAACGATGTAATCATTCTTTTAATTGCAATCAAATTGCTGATGAATGAATATAAGCATCTGAACAAACTGACACTCAATCCACACAATCGCAACGTCCAACACGACCTTGACATCTAACACAATTCTGACATTTCGCACGACGCAAAAAATGCCGGTATAATCTGTGACAACAGACTTTACCGGCATGTTAAAACTATCCAAAAATTTCTAAAATCTCTTATATCATATGAGCTACATCTCATCACAATATATCCCGTAAAAATTCAATTTAAAATCAAATTTCGCTTCTATATTTTCCATATTATGCTATACTTCCGAAGTTGAACTTGGAAGGTTATCCTTTCCCTTGCTGAGAGTCAGCTGAGCAACCATAGTCATTACAGCGCTTAAAATAAGCTGAATATAGTAGGAAATTCCCCTGCTCAACACAAGACCCGGCAATACGAATTCCGCGCCGAAAATGCTTACGAAAAAGACGTTAAACAGCTGCTCACTTATGCCCATACCTCCCGGGAGCGGCAACATGTCAACCGCAATCGATATGGAAGCCTGAAGCAAAATTATAATTATAGCTGATCCTCCTGATAGCCCCAACGCTTTATACATAAAAAAAGTTATCGAGAACAACAAAAACCTCTGCACCAGTGTGAGCAGCATCACATTGACGAATATGATTTTGTTCTGCTTCAAATAACTTGCTACTTCCCCATAAAGGCCCATGGATTTCTCAAGTTTTTCTATTCTTTTAGGTGTGTGTTTAATCAGCCTCAATTTAGCTAAAATACCGAATCCCAAATGTGCCAGTTTTCTGGCTAACGCCGTATTGAATACGAGCATGAGCATTATGGACACAAGCCCTGCATTGAGCACTATCCCCAAATAGAAAATCCACCTGTAGCTCTGAATATATTCCATTATCATACTCTGACCAAATATTGCAATTCCAACTCCTACAATAACCAGGACCAGCTTATATGCAATAGTTATAATCATCATGATCAACGTTGAAGTCGGGATTGGCATATTTTTCTTTTTCATATAATAAATTTGCATAGGTTGTCCACCGCTGGCAGAAGGCGTTATACAACTAAAAAAGAACCCCACAGACGAAAGTAAAAAACAAGTCCATCTGGTAAATCTAACTTTAATCGAATTCAACAAATAATGAATTATGGCTGACTCGCTGTAAATGTACAACACTACGAGAATGCAACCTAAAGCTATATATCCCTTGTTGCTATCCTTGAGGACGACAAGCAACTTACTCAAATCTTCACCATGAAAAACTCCATAAATAGTAAATCCAAATACCAGTACAACAAAGAGTCCTTCCAATATCGCTTTTCTATATTTCCCAAAGTTCATACGTACCTCTATTGCTGAATAAAATTCATCAAATTATACTTTTCCATTCTATTACGAAACCCTAATCCTGTCAACTATTGTGACCTTATTATTATCTTCTCCATCCGGCTGCTTGAGAATATCCCCATACTCTCCAGGATAAATCACGCTATACAATAAAAAACACCGATCAGCGCAAAATCTAATCAGTGTCCTTCTCGAAATGGTGCGCGTCGAGGGACTTGAACCCCCACGGTCTCCCACCAGAACCTAAATCTGGCGTGTCTGCCAATTCCACCAGACGCGCGAATATATGGTGACCCTACCGGGAATCGAACCCGGGTTACCGCCGTGAAAGGGCGGTGTCTTGACCGCTTGACCATAGGGCCAAAAGAACTGGCAACGTCCTACTTTCCCAGGCAGTCGCC
>KI535286.1:0-22293 GCA_000488855.1 Eubacterium brachy ATCC 33089
CTAAGAAACCGAAGTCCCCGAAAGAACCGCCTAAGACAGGTGACGATAGTCAGATTATTCTGTTCAGTGCAATATCGCTGGGAACTGTAATTTTGATGATTATGATGTTGTTTGTCAGAAGAAAACAAAATAAATAGTCTATAGCTTTATCAACAGGTAAGAATTTCTTACCTGTTGAGTTTATGTGCGAATAAAAATCTGAAACCGCTCGGCTGTAACTTATAATACAGACTCATTAAAAACGGTGAGCAACCACTTTAGACTTGCTATGACGCTCGATGGCTGTTTTAGCGTATATTACTTGAAAAATAAAAATAAATATGATAACATAATACGATGTATAGAAAATATATGATGGAAGCTGTTAAAGAGGCCGAAAGGGCTGCGAGAATGGGAGAAGTTCCCATAGGCGCAGTCATAGTCAAAGACGGTGAAATAATAGGAAAAGGCCATAATTTAGTGGAAATGGAGCATAACGGGACAAGACACGCAGAGATGATAGCAATAGAAGATGCCACACAAAAGTTGGGATACAGCAGACTCTACGGTTGTGAGATGTATGTCACGTGCGAACCCTGTACTATGTGTGCGGGGGCATTGGTTTTGAGCAGAATTTCCAGAGTGATTATAGGTACTATGGATGCCAAAAGCGGAGCTTGCGGCTCCGTGTACAATCTTTTAAATGAACGTCGATTGAATCATCGGGTGACAGTTGAATACGGAATTATGGAAAAAGAGTGCAGACAGTTGCTGGTGGACTTTTTTAAAAAAATTAGAATCGAAAATCGGAGGAATAAAGGATGAGAAGAATTGGAGCAATTCTGTTTAGTTTGATAATGTTAATTATGGTTGCAGCACCGATTGCAAATGCAGCGGACTTTGGAGTTACTTCAACTTCTCCTAAAGATAAAGAAACCGGAGTTCCTCTGGAAAATATGGGAGTAAAGGTGTTCTTCAATGAAGAAGTGTACAGCAAAGATAACGAAAAAGAGAATGCAAAAAAATGTAAGATAATCGACTCAGATGGAAAGGAAATAGAAACCATCGTTCTGTTTAATCCGAAAGATAAAAAGGTCGCTTTGGTACTGGCAAAGAGCAAGGATAAAAAGGGAAAAGCTATTACGATTAAACCTCTATCAAACTACAAGCTCGTCATAGAAAAAGGATTTAAATCCGCCGGGGGGACAGAACTGAGTAAGGATCATTCGGTTACATTCGAAACCGTAAATCCCAGCACTACGATGAAGATCTCAATGGGTATGATGGCACTGATGGTAGTAGGTATGGTATTCGCTTCTTCCAGAGCGATGAAAAAAGACAAAGAAGCCGACGAAAAGAAGAAAACTGAAAAAGTAAATCCTTATAAAGTAGCTAAAAAGACAGGTAAATCAGTTGAAGATGTAGTTGCAGCCGAGAAAAAGAAAAAGGAAAAAGAAGTTTCTAAATTGGGAGCGGAAGATGAAGATGACTACGAAGAAGTTCCTGAAATCCGATCGCGCCTATTCAAGGTGAGTCATCCGAAAAATGCAGGCGATTTCGGTTCAAAGTACGTGGAAAAAGTAAGAGCCAGAAACGCCAAGAACGCTATGATACAAGCGAAAATCAAGGCAGCTAAAAAAGGAAAGGGTAAAAGAAAAAAATAATTTTGATAAATTTACACAGAAAGGGCGAAATCACGCCCTTTTTGTGTTAGAATATACATGTATTAAATTTTAAACAGGAAAATCCTATGGAGAGAATAAGACTTAGAGCGTATGCCAAAATAAATTTAACATTGGATGTAATAGGGAAGTATCCAAACGGATATCATCAAGTAGAGATGATTATGCAACAGATACATTTATTTGATGATGTGTTGATACGTTGGTTTGATGAGGATTGCGACGAATCAGATCATTTCCACAAAATCGTCGGATGCGGAGAAAGTCCTGACGGTGTCCATAAGGTGGAAGAAAACCGATTATCCGAAAACGTGAAAATTAAAGTTAACACAAATAAGTTTTATATTCCCAACGATCGCAGAAATCTGGCGTACCAAGCGGCAGAAGCTATTTTTAAAAGAGCTTACAATAAGGGACTGTTAAATGCTTCTTTCACAGGTACTCTTAAAATAGATATAAAGAAGAGAATTCCTGTGGCGGCAGGCCTGGCAGGCGGCAGCAGTAACGGTGCGGCAGTACTGCACGGATTGAATAAACTGTGGAATTTGAAAATGAGTCTAAAGGAGTTATGCGAAATAGGTGCAGAATTGGGATCGGATGTTCCGTTTTGCCTGATGAATCAGGCAAAAGCAAATACTATGCTCGGAAAATCTATCGTACATGATAAAATGGCAACAGCAGCGGCATTTGCTACGGGAACAGGTACTGATTTGAAGCCCATTAAACCGTTTATAGGGTTTGTTTTGTTGAGCAAACCGTCTATAAGCGTTCCGACCGCGGAAGTATACGGTGGATTAAAGTTGGATGAAATCCACAATAGGCCTGATAATCGAAAGATGATTGAGGCGATTGAAAAGAGAGATATGGCAGAAATAGGGAAAAATGCCGTAAATGTCTTGGAGGAATACACTTTAAACAACTATAGTTCCGTGAGAAAAACAAAAGAAAAAATGAAGGAAGTTTGCCCTGAGAGCATTGTTACTATGAGTGGAAGTGGCCCGACTATTGTAGGTATTGCTAATAGAATGTCCGCATTGAAAGACGGATATTTAGTTATGAAAAGTATTAACGTAGAAACTTATAAAACAAGGACAATGGTGTAAAATTATGGACAAGAATATTTACAGTCAAAAACCTTTGAGAAGGGCAATTTATGAGGAATTAAAGGAAGAAATTCTAAAAGGCGAGCTTTCTCCGGGAACCAGGTTGATGGAAGTTATGCTTTCAAAGGAAAAAGGTGCCAGCAGAACACCTGTAAGAGACGCAATTAAACTTTTGGCACACGACGGGCTTGTGGATATAAGACCGAATAGAGGTGCATATGTAAAAGATGTATCTTTGGGCGAGCTGATCGATGTTCTGGAAGTCAGGGAAGAGATCGATGGAATGGCAGCTTACTACGCCGCTGCAAGAGCCGATGAAGCAGTCCTGAGAGACTTACAATATGCAAAGGACCAGTATAAGAAAGCCTTGGAGCTTGGAGAGATAGGAAAGACTGTATTTTGGGATGCGGAATTTCATAAAATCGTAATAATGGGAACCGGGAACAAGACTCTGATGGAGTTGATGGAAAAGTTAGATGAAAAAGTTTTGAGATTCAGGTATGTATATTACGAAAAATTTGAAAACCACGAAAATATAGTTGAGGAACATACTATGTTATTCGAGGCGATTTCTAAAAAAGATTCTACGAGAGCCGGAGATATTGCCAGAAGACACACTCGTTTATTGAGAGAAAAAATTGCAACCGGTTTCAGTGAATAGATGAAATAAGATGCAGTAAATAAAATTATTCACGTCATATTGAAGCAATGGCTCTATGGCGTGTATTTTGTTGTAAAGCAACTGTGAGACTTGCCTAATGCTTAAATCCTTTCGGAGAAAAAGAGGAAGCAAATGCGGCGAGTTATGGTTATAAAATGAAAAATATAAATTTGGGTGAGTAATTTTGTGAAACATTAAGTTCTATATAATATACAACTACTACTATTCGGTGGGAATTTGGTATAATATAAAGCGAATTTATTCATGACGACATTTAATATTTGCAAGGTTGATTTTAAAAACTTATTCTAAGAATCAGAACATAGAAAAGAATACGGCAGATTGTGGTGATTGATATGGTTAGAGAAAAAAAACATATGGAAGAATATCGAAGATGGCTTGAAAACTCACAGGATAATGATAATTTAAAAGCACATCTTGAAAAGATGACCAGTGAAGATGTCATAAGAGAAGCCTTTCACAAGGACTTGGAGTTCGGTACGTCCGGTCTCAGAGGAGTGATGGGCGTCGGCACCAACAGAATGAACGAGGTCGTTATCAGCAGAGTTACCAGGGGTGTCGTCGACTACCTATATGAAAGGGAAAATATAATCGAGACGGGAAAACGCTTGAAAGTCTTGATATCCTATGACGGAAGGCTGTATTCCAGAGAGTTTGCTCAAAAAACGGCAGAAGTATTCGCACAGTATGGAATTATTCCCCTGATATTCGATGAATGCACCGCAGTATCCGTTTTATCATATGGAATCAGGCAACTGGATGCTGATTTGGGCATTATGATCACAGCGAGTCACAACAACAAAAAATACAACGGATACAAGGTGTATGACAACAGAGGCTGTCAAATTTTAGAAGAAGCGGCACAGGCAATTTTAGAAAAGATAGATAAAATCGCATATTTTGAATATGAGTTTAGAGATGTAAGGAGCGAAGGTGATAATATCACCGAAAATCCTGTTGAAATACAATGGCTTGACGGCACCATTGAAAAGCGGTACGTAGATGATGTCATAAGATATTTTCAAAATATGAATATCGTGGACGGCAAGTTAAACCTGGCGGTGGTGTACACACCTTTGAACGGAACAGGAAAAAGACCTGTCATAAGCGCTTTGGAAAAAATCGGATTGGAAAAGTTGATCTCTGTGGATGAGCAGATGATAATAGACGGGAAATTTTCTACGTGTCCAAATCCCAATCCCGAATTGGATCAGGTATATGAGTTAGGCAGAAATAAACTTAAAGAAAATCAATGCGATATTGTGGTTGCAACGGATCCTGACTGCGATAGGGCGGGAGTGTTTACTCGAAACAGGCGTTTATCGGGAAACGAGATCGGCATTTTAATATTTCATTTTCTATGTGAAATGAGAAAGCGTCAAAAAGATGTTTTAGGCAAGAGAAGGCGACTCTATAAGAGCATAGTTTCAACCAAGATTGTAGATGAAATAGCAAAAGCCAATGACATAGAAATAGAAAAGACTCTCATAGGATTTAAATTCATGGGAAATGCCATGGATAAGTCGCCGAAGAAATTTCTCTTTGCCTTTGAAGAAGGAAACGGATATCTCACAAATAATTTAATAAGAGATAAAGACGGTATTTCGGCAGCTGTGCTTATCTGCATCGTAACTTCGTGGTGGAAAAAACGCGGCAAGACTTTAGAAGAAGCCTTGAAAGAAATATACGATGAGTACGGATATTTTAAAGAGGAAAATGCCGGTTATGATCTGGAAGGAATAAAAGGCAAGAAAATCATTGAAAACAGCATGAGTGAACTGAGAGAAAACATATCGGTTTATGCCGAAACTCTGGAATTGGATATGGCGTACGATTATTTGACTAAAAGAGCATACGGCAGTTCGGACAATGAGAGGGCTGCAATGGAAAAATTCAGGGGATTGCCTGAATCCAATATTCTGGAATTTGAAAGTTGCGAGGGCGTCTCGGTTATAATAAGACCCTCCGGCACGGAACCTAAGTTGAAAATATACTTCTCCGCCCGAGGTGCAGGATTGAATATAGCCGATGCAAAAATAGAAAAAATCAAGGCAAAGACCTTAGATGTAATAAAAGGATTGATTCATAAAGCATAATGGCTATGTAAGCCTGTGTTGC
The DNA here is from genome assembly GCA_000488855.1 of Eubacterium brachy ATCC 33089. Classification (GTDB taxonomy): domain Bacteria; phylum Bacillota; class Clostridia; order Peptostreptococcales; family Anaerovoracaceae; genus Gallibacter; species Gallibacter brachus. The sequence goes on from KI535286.1 coordinate 5,565, forward strand.
TTAAATCGGAATTCCACCGAAATACGAAATATTCCGGCAGAAATTCCACAATTTTCGTATGAATAAAAAACGATAGCTGAAAACCGAATGTAATCGTGTTATGATATAATATGATTTTTGACAAGCGGGCGAGAAAAGAAGACTGTAACGAAAAGCTTGAAATGAGGATATTGACAATGAAAAAAGTAATGATAAAGATAGTAGGTACACAAGCGTATGACGATGAGGATAAAAATCAAATCGAGGTGATTTCAGAAGGAAGCTTGTATAGAAAAAACGATGTACTATATCTGTTGTACGAGGACTTGGGCGATGGAAGCGGCAATGAGAAAACTCGAATACGTGCAGATGAAGAGTCGGTGAAAGTCATGAAAACTCTCGACGACGGGACCACTACTTCCTTGGTCTTTGAACAGGGCAAGCGATACGATACCAATTACAACACTTCCGTAGGCGGTTTTCCAATGGAGATTTTTACCAATCAGTTGGTGAACAATTTAAATGAAAACGGAGACGGAAAAATTGAAATCGACTACGACGTCAGTCTGAAGGGTATAGGAAGCGGGAGAAGCAAGTTAAATATTGAAATTTTGAAGAATATCGACGAATGATATAGGAGAAAAAGATGGGAACAAACAGGAAATGGGTTAGGACAGTTGCATTGTTTATTGCAGGACTTATGGTAGTGACAACTCTGGGATATGGCATCTACTTGATTTGGTAGTTTCGTATATAAAAACGTGAAAGGGAGAGGTGGATAATTTGAAAAAGAGAGGATTTGATCCGAATAAATACATAGATTTACAGTCTAAGCACATACTGGAAAGAATAAAAAAGGGAAACGGAGAAAAACTCTATCTGGAATTCGGTGGGAAGCTGGTTCACGACAAGCATGCGATGAGAGTGTTGCCGGGGTTTGATGAAAACGCCAAAATAAAGCTTTTGCAAAAACTCAGCGATCAGGCGGAAGTTATAATATGCATATACGCAGGCGATATAGTTACCAACAAGACGCGGCAGGATTTCGGTATAACCTATGATTTGGAAGTTTTGAGACTCATAGACACTTTCAGAAAGTACGGGTTATCGATTAACAGCGTAGTAGTAACTAGATATGAGGAGAATCCGGCTGTGGATATTTTCATAAATAAATTGGAGCTCAGAGGGATAAGAACGTACAAGCATAAATTCACAAAGGGATACCCTACCGATGTTGAAGTAATCGTAAGCGATGAAGGTTATGGAGCGAATCCTTACATAGAAACCACAAAACCTCTCTGCGTTGTGACAGGTCCGGGTGGTGGCAGCGGAAAATTGGCTACATGCCTTTCCCAGTTATACCATGAAAATAAAATGGGCAGAAAAGCCAGATATGCGAAATTTGAAACTTTTCCCGTATGGAATCTTCCCCTGAAGCATCCGGTAAATGTCGCATACGAAGCTGCTACGGCGGATCTTAAGGACGTTAATATGATAGACTCATTTCATCTGGATGCCTATGGCGAGACGGCCATCAACTATAACAGGGATTTAGAAGTCTTTCCCATCGTTAAGAGGATAATCGAGAAGATTACCGGAGGCGAATGCGAATACAATTCTCCGACGGATATGGGTGTAAACATGGTCGGATTCGGAATAGAAGACGATGAAATCTGCAGAGAAGCATCTTGCCAGGAGATCATAAGACGAGCATTGATAGCCCAATGCGACTATAAAAAGGGAAAATTGGACGAAGCCTCCGTTGAAAGAGTGACTCTATTGATGGAAGAAGTCGGCGTGAAAATAAGTGATAGAAAAGTTGTCATTGCGGCAAGGGAATATCTAAATGCTAGAAAGAGCAAGGAAAATTACAATGAAAATGAGGTAGTAGTTGCAGTTGAACTTCCAAACGGAGAAATTGTTACAGGCAGAAGCTCCGATCTGATGGCTGCTTCGGCTGCGGCGATTTTAAACTCTGTAAAAGTTCTGGCAGGAGTTGATGACAGTGTTCATTTGATTTCACCGGATGTGATAGAAAGAATCCAGAGGCTGAAATGTGATATTCTGAGACAAGACAAAGTCAGTCTAAATACGGAAGAGGTTTTGAATGCGCTAACAGTATCGGCCAGCAGCAATCCGAAAGCTGCGGAGGTCGTGCCCAAACTCAGAGAGCTCAGAGGATGCGTTGCTCATTGTACGGCGATATTAAATGACAAAGATGAACAATTGCTGGGGAACTTAGGTATAGACATAACTTGTGAGCCGGAATATTCAACAAATAATTTGTATTTCAAATAGATTATTGCCAAATAGCCATTTCATAGGAAATGGCTATTAAATATTTTACATAGGAGAAACATTGAACACGATTTTAACTCCTGTGGAAAAATATCAAAAAAATAATTCAGTAAATGAAGAAGAGGAGAAAAATGTACGGTCAATTTTTTGTAATTATTGCCATGATATTAACGGGATACTTGATGCGAAAAATAAACTTTATAAAAAAGGAAATGAATAACAGCTTGAATAAGCTTATCGTTTATTGTGCCTATCCCTGTATGTTGGCTTACAATATAGGAAGAATGAAGATGGACAGAAAAATATTTTGCGAGTTCATATGGATGATGTTGATCACGGTTATAGTGATGATGTCGTTTGCTCTCATCATGAAGTTCTATGCCCAAATCAGAAGGTTTCCGAGCCGAGTCAGCAATGTGGCAGAGCTGTCGATGGTTTATCCCAACAACGGCTTTATGGGCTTCCCAATTGCTCTTTCCCTTCTCGGTTCCAAAGGACTTCTTTTTATGATGGCTCAAAACTCCGCCATGAACGTCATGTTTTTTACTCATACTATGAAAGTTCTCCATAGAAATGAAAAAAACAAGAATAATGTGACGGTAAAATCCATAGTTAAAAATATTGTAATGCTCTTATTGAATCCAAACATACTGGCTATGTTCGTCGGTCTGGCACTGTGTTTCGGCGGAATTTCACTGGATAATCCCGTGGGAACATATCTGCAATATATAGGAAATGCAGCTACTCCCATGGCAATGATTTTCATAGGTTCAACTTTGGCTGAAAGCCACATTTTAGAAATGATCAACAACCACATAATATGGGAATCTTCCATATCCAAGTTGATATTGATGCCCCTGTTCGCTACGGTTGCCGTATACTTTCTGCCCATCAGTGATGAGATGAAAATAATAATGATTTTAGGTGCATGTTTACCAACAGCGGCAACGGTTCCTATGTTGGCTGAACAAGAGGGACAAAGTCACGAGTTGGCAAGCAAGATATTGTTCTTTGTGACGGTTTTATCTATGGCTACAGTTCCATTATCCATGACTTTAATAAAAGTGCTGTTTCACATGTAGCTGAATTTTTTTACCGTTTACCAATATACCCCTAAACCGCCTGATGTCGCTACACACCATGCAAACGATTCGTATTGCCGTTTTGATGTCGTCGACAAAAATGTATTTAATCGCCTATAAGGTGGATAAAATTCTTTAAAATTGTTAAAATGATATTGAGCTATAGCTAAGTAATCAACAGAGCAGGAGGTGAGGATATGAATGTAAAAATCGATTTATCAAGAGTAGTACCTGAAAAGGCTATTTTGTCACAGTACAACGATCAGATTGAGAGCAGCTTGGATACTCTTTGGTCAAATGAAGACATCAGAAGCGAATGGGTAAAAGTCCCCATGCAGATCAGCAAGGAGCAAATCGATGAAATAATGATGACGGCTCTTGCAGCTCAGGATAGTTGCGGACTGTTTGTCGTTATCGGAAACGGTGGTGATTGCCAAGGCATAAAAGGAATTGTCGAAGCAACTAAAGACAAGAGCAAAACGGCACCGGAAATGGAATTTGTCGGGGAGAGCATAAGCTCTGACGAACTTGGGAAAACCGTTGAGAGAATGAAACATTACGAGGTTAACGTCTGCGTCATATCCAAGAGCGGAGAAACTTTGGAAACCATAGTCGCATACAAATACATAAAACAATATATGGAAAATCGATATGGTAAGGAAATTGCAGCAAAGAGAATTATGGTTTTGACGGGGAGCAGCGAAAGCAATTTAAAGAAAATCGCCAGAGAAAGCGGCAGCGGAATTTTCAATTTATCTGAAAACTTTGTCGGGAATTTTAGCATTTTGAGTCCTGCAAGCCTACTGATACTGGCCATTGCCGGCATAAATATAGAGAGATTTCTGTCAGGAGCGGAAGTTATGGCAACAGATCCTTTTTGGGACATAGACGGAGGTCATTATGCGATAATGAGAAAACTGCTCAATGAGAGCGGTAGAAGTACTGAATTCATCAGTTTTTCAAAAGACAGCTTCAGAGCATTGTCCATATGGATAGCCAACTTATTCATGGAAGCGGGCAGCAAAAAGCAAAACAGCTTACTGGTGATGCCTTATAATAAACCGAGAGATTTCAAGTCCAGAAGTGAATTCCTGAGAGAAAATAAAGACAGAATTATAATAACGGAAATAGACAGCGAAAATACCATGGACAGCAGTGAGATGTTGGACGAAATCGTCGATGATGCACAAAACAGATGGACTGCAAAAGATATAGACATAATAGGGGATGATTTTTATAAAGAGCTCTTTAAGAGAACTTCCTGGGAAGGAGATATTAGAATTGCCATTCCTAAATCGGATGCCTTTAACATGGGTCAATTGGCTTATTACTTCTTGATGACCGGCAGCATATACAGCTACATAACTCTTGAAAATCCTTATGATAGAGATTTGATAAATGAAATTAAAGGCAGCTTGACATACGATGATATAGTCGGAGAATGATAAAATAATAGAACAGCTCTTTGCAATCAGATTAAACCTGCTCGCAAAGAGCTGTGTTGTGCTTAAACAAAATTGACATAATCTTTGGGTATCGGACTATTAAGTATCTCTTCTGCCCGGTCGAATTATCTGATTTCTCAAAAGACTCTTCCCAAGAGCTAAGACTATCACGCCTGCGACAATCGCTTCCGGAATACCGTTTACGGCGATTATGCCGGCAATGAACTTATAGACGCTATTTACTGCAACTTTGTTCACCGTTGCATAGTTTTGGCTGAAAAATACGAAAATTAAGTTCATAACCAACAGCGTATTGGTCAGAGCTCCTGCGATACCGCAGGAAACCAGTGCGGATGAAGATCTAAACCGAGACGGTTTATTTCCATTTCCAATGATTAGCTTAAATATATAATAGGGAACTATTCCGACGAGGATGCGTGGTACGAAACATATGATTAGACTTCCGATGCCTCCCTGAAATTCCCCAACGGAATAGAATGGTGAAAAGACAAACGATGTGGCTGTAGGATTCACAGTGTTGTTTACAAGGCTTGTAAGACCGAATAAAAATCCCAGTGCTGCTCCATTTCTCGGTCCTAGAATTAAGGAACCTATGATAACGGGCACATGGATTATGGTTGCACGGGTAAATCCCAAAGGAATGTAGCCCAGAAAGGGTACGAATGCCATTACCACAACTATTCCGCCCAAAAGAGCCAGCTCCACCATGCGCAACGACTTTTGCCTATTTTTAGTCAGATTGTTCATTTTTTACTCCTTGTTATCATTCTCTTGAGAGATATAATACGATATAATAAGTATTATAAAAGGAAGAGATGGATTTTTCAACATGAATTGCGATGCGAGTAGGGCATTTCTTTAACTTTTGTATGAACTCTGATTTAAAACTTAAAGACAAACTTGCAAATATGCGATTTAACGTGAGCATTGCTCGTCGAACGGGAAAAAATATGCAAATAGTATGACTGTGGTGTTTAATTAACCGTCGGAAAAGTATATAATAGAGATATACGGTTAAAACTATGAAAATAAAATCACTTAAATGTAAATTTATGAATATAAGAAACAATTAAACGAAATGATGGAGAGTTATATGAGTGAAAAAAATATTAAAATCGATGATTCGGTTTCAGTAGGAGAAGAGTCTCTGCAGAATCCACAAGCGGAGACAAACCAGCAAAGCTGGGAAAATAAATACGAAAATAAAAAAGAAGTTGAGGGAATCTTGGAAATTTCAGAAAATGGATTCGGTTTTTTGAGATTTGATAATTTCCTCACCGGAGAAGATGATATTTACGTTGCAAACAGCCAGATCAGGAGATTTAATCTGAAGACGGGAGATAAAGTGAAGGGCATCGCTCGGGAACCTCGCGACGGTGAACGCTTCGGTGGTCTTTTGCAAGTGAAGGAGGTCAACGGGGACAGTCCTGAGAAGGCAAAGCACAGAAAGAATTTCGACAAGCTGACACCTGTATATCCTGACAGGAGAATAGTGCTGGAAAACGGTAGAGTAACAGCGTTGCGATTTATAGATCTGATAGCACCTGTGGGTTTCGGGCAGAGAGGTCTCATAGTGGCAAAGCCTAAAGCAGGAAAGACTGTGCTGTTGAAAAATATAGCGATTTCCATTGAAAAAAACTATCCCGATGCGGAACTCATAGTTCTGCTGATAGACGAAAGACCTGAGGAAGTTACGGATATGAAAAGGTCTTTAAAAAACGATAACGAAGTTATCTATTCGACCTTTGATGAAGAGCCCAGTCACCATATTAAAGTCGCGGAGATGGTCCTCGCACGAAGTAAGAGATTGGCGGAACAAGGTAAAGACGTAGTTATTCTCTTGGACAGCATCACGAGGCTTGCAAGAGCGTACAATCTATCCATGCCCCCTTCGGGTAAAACCTTGTCCGGCGGTCTGGATCCGGCATCGCTTTTCAATCCTAAAAAATTCTTTGGAGCGGCGAGAAACCTGGAAGAAGGCGGGAGCATAACGATTTTGGCGACAGCGTTGGTGGACACGGGCAGCAGAATGGATGATGTCATTTTCGAGGAGTTCAAAGGTACCGGAAATATGGAAATACACCTGGACAGAAATCTATCGGAAAGAAGGATATTCCCTGCAATCGATATAAATAAATCCGGAACCAGGAGAGAAGATCTGCTGATGAATCAAGAGGAGCTGATGGCAGTTTGGCAGATAAGAAAAGATATTTCAAACAGCAACAGTACAGAAGTTACAGAAAAAATAATCGACGGTATAGAAAGAACGAAAAATAACAGAGAGCTACTGATGATGACGGGAAAGATGTAGCCTGAAATACTGCATATCAAATTGAAATTCAAGGAGGTTAAAATATGAAGCTACTGATTTCCGATGTAGTGAACTTGGCGGAAAAGCAGTTGAGAGAGTCCGGTATTGCCAATGCCAAAGGCGAAGCGGAAATGATATATTGTCACATGAAAAAAATCGATAGAGTCAAGTTTTTTCAAAGATGGTCAAAACCTGCAGGTGACGGAGAAATGGAAAGCTATTTTTCAATTGTAGAGAGACGTTGCAAAAGAGAACCTCTGCAACTTATCATGGGTGAAACCGAGTTCATGGGCTATCCGTTTAAAGTGAGAAAAAACGTGCTGATTCCGAGAATGGATACAGAAGCTGTCGTAAGTGAGGCTGCAAAACTTTTAGGTCACAAAAACAAAATTTTAGATCTGTGTTGCGGCTCAGGCATAATCGGTATCACGCTGTGCAAACTGGGAGAGAATGAAAAAAAATCCGTAAAATTGACTTCTGTGGATATCAGCGATGATGCCCTGGCTTTGACAGCAGAAAATGCGCAGCTGAATCACGTGAAACCTGATATTTTAAAATCCAATCTCTTTGACAACAAAAAAATTAAGACTTTTGATATGATAGTTTCAAATCCTCCTTACATAAAAAGAGATGTGATTCCAACTTTAGATGCGGAAGTTAAAAATTACGATCCCGTATTGGCATTGGACGGCGGAACTGACGGTTTGGAATTCTACAGAAGAATTGTCGAACTCGCACCAAATCATCTGAAGAAAAAGGGATATCTTCTGTTTGAAATCGGTTGCGATCAGGGAATCTCAGTTGCCGAGATGCTGAAGAGTTCCGGCAACTTTACAGATATTGAAATTACGAAAGATCTGTCCGGAAGAGATAGAGTAGTCAAAGGGATGTGTGAAAAATAGACAATAGCAGAGAAATTGTCTTCCGCGTAAAACGCATAAAAAATTAAGGCAACTTGAAATAATGTGAGTGAATTAGGTAAAAAATGTATAAAAATAGATGTAGGTCGGGACTTTGTACTTTCCATAAACTTGTGCAAGAATTACATGAAGTGCAGACTCCTGTAGCTTATTTAACAGTTTTGTCATTTAGGAAGTGTGAATGAATAGGGCAGATATCGTTAATGCGCTGAAAAGTGCAAACTTTCAAAAAATATATCAAAAAGCTGATGCAGTCAGAAAAAGAGAAAAAGGCGACGTAGTTTTCATCAGAGCGATCATAGAGTTCAGCAGCTATTGCGTAATGCCTTGCAAATATTGCGGTTTGAACAGAGAAAATCCCAATGCAGTCAGATACAGAATGTCTTTTGAAGACATGGTTGAGGTTGTCGATGATGCAATTGCAGCAGGATATAAAACCATAGTGTTGCAGGGAGGAGAAGACCCTGTGTTCGCCGATGGGACAATTTTGGAAAAAGTCATAAGACATATAAAGGGTGTAGATAAAGATGTAGCAGTCACTTTGAGTGCCGGCGAACTTCGACGAGATGTTCTCTTCAGACTTAAAAATGCAGGTGCTGACAGATTCCTGCTGAGACATGAAACATCCGACGAGAATCTGTATGAGGCTTTGCATCCCGGTCATAATTTTCAGGAACGAGCGAAAGTCCTGCAGGATTTGAAAGAGCTCGGTTATGAAACGGGAAGCGGATTCATGGTGGGCATCCCCGGACAGAGTATCGAATCATTGGCAGATGATTTGTTGTTTTTGGAAAAGATTCACTGTCATATGGCGGGTATAGGACCGTATATTTCACATCCTGACACGGAGCTTGGCGGCAGTGAAAACGGCAGCCCGGAAATGACGAAAAGATGTGTTGCAATCGCCAGGCTGTTGTTGCCCAAAGCCAATCTGCCGGTAACCACAGCCGTGGGCGTTTTAGATGACGAAGAGATAAAAAGAACTTTCGACTGTGGAGCCAATGTGATTATGAGAAAAGTAAATCCCAAAAAATATAAAGATGCATATGAAATATATCCGGCTGCCTCAAGCGAGACCGATATTGCAAAGGAGAGAATGGAACTGGAAGAAATGATTAGATCAATAGGGAGAATACCCCTATGAATGGAGGAAATGTTATGGGTGGATACAATAGCAGAAGTAAAAAAGCTGAGGAATTCATCTCCGATGAAGAAATTAAGAGAACTCTCAAGTATGCGGAGGAGAACAAAGATAACATAGAGCTGATCAGAAGCGTTTTGGAAGAGGCGAAAGAGGCTAAAGGTCTTGATTTCACTCAGGCCATGCTCTTGTTGGAGTGTGAAAACGAAGAGATAATAAATGAAATATTCTCCATTGCCAAGGAAGTAAAGGAGAGATTCTACGGAAACAGAATAGTCATGTTCGCACCTTTATACCTATCCAATTACTGTGTGAACGGTTGTGTGTACTGTCCTTACCACGGAGAAAATAGACATATCACCAGGAAGAAGCTGACTCAAGAAGAAATCAGGCAGGAAGTAATCGCACTGCAGGATATGGGACATAAGAGGCTCGCTTTAGAGTCCGGAGAGGATCCGCGAATGAACCCTATCGAGTATATCCTGGAGAGTATAAATACCATATACGATATCAAGCATAAGAACGGTGCGATTCGAAGGGTAAATGTCAACATTGCGGCGACCACCGTGGAAGACTATAAAAAACTTCACGACGCCGGAATAGGAACTTACATTCTGTTTCAGGAAACGTACAACAAGGAAAGCTATGAGAAATTGCATCCCATAGGCCCTAAAAGCGATTATGCTTATCATACGGAAGCCATGGATAGGGCTATGGAAGCAGGTATCGACGACGTGGGCTGCGGAGTGCTGTACGGATTAGAAAACTACAAATACGATTTTGTGGGGATCTTGATGCACGCCAAGCACTTGGAGGATACTTTCGGAGTTGGACCCCACACTATCTCGGTGCCCAGAATAAGACCTGCGGACGACATAGACCCAGGCGATTTTGACAACGGTGTGCCTGATGATGTGTTCAAGAGAATTATTGCGATTCTGAGAATCGCCGTTCCTTATACGGGAATGATCATGTCCACAAGAGAAAGTCAAAAGATGAGGAGAGAAGCTCTTGAAATCGGTATAACACAGATTTCAGGCGGTTCCAAAACCAGCGTCGGCGGCTACGTAAACGAAGAATCAGAAGAAGAAAATAGCCAGCAGTTTGATGTTGCCGATAATAGAACTTTAGGCGAAGTGGTGGACTGGCTCATAGATATAGGTTATGTACCTTCTTTCTGTACTGCGTGTTATCGTGAGGGCAGAACAGGAGATAGATTTATGAGTCTTGTTAAGTCCGGACAGATTGCCAATATCTGTCAGCCGAACGCCTTGATGACTCTCACCGAATTCTTGGAAGACTATGCAACTCCCGAGACCAAGGCCAAAGGAGAAGCGTTGATTGCCGAGAGGATGAATATGATTCCAAATGAGAAAATAAAAAAGATCACAAAGGACTATGTGGGCAATATCAAGGATGGCGATAGAGATTTCAGATTTTAAAAGAGGTGGATGATGAATGGCACAACTAGAGGAAATCGAGTGCACATCGGAATATTCGGCAGAACCAACAGCGGAAAAAGCTCTCTGATAAATGCGTTGACTAATCAGAAAATTTCCATAGTTTCAGATGTGGAGGGAACAACTACCGACCCCGTTTATAAATCCATGGAATTCCATCCTGCCGGTCCTGTGGTTTTTATCGATACTGCGGGCTTTAACGATGACACGGAACTGGGTTCAGCCAGAGAAAACAGGACTTTGGACGTTATAGACGAGACCGATGTCGCCATATTGCTCTTCGATGAGGAAAAAGATCTGTCCATGGAAGCGAAATGGGCGGAAAAGTTAAAAGCGAAAAACATTCCTACAATTTACGTTATCAGCAAAGGAGATAAGAAAGATAGAACTTCCCTTGAGAAGTCGATAAAAACTCGATTCAAAGAGATTCCGATAGTTGTCAACGGTAGTGATGATAGAGATGCACTAAAAGAAATAAGGCTGAAAATAGGTGATGCTGTAACGGAAGATATAAAACGAGAAAGCATCTTACGGGATTTGATCAGCAGAGAGAGCGTAGTTGTTTTAGTCATGCCTCAAGATATACAGGCGCCAAAAGGAAGGCTGATCCTACCTCAGGTACAGACCATTCGAGAACTGCTCGATAGGAAGTGCATTGCAGTTTCAACTACTTTGGACAACGCAGAAAAAACGTTGACATTGGTTTCCGATGTTGCAGAACTGATAATAACTGACAGTCAGTGCTTTAAAACCGTTAAGGATATTCGCGACAAGATTACCCCGAGAGTCAAACTGACATCGTTCTCCGTGTTGTTTTCTGCATTTAAGGGTGATATAAGAGAGTTTATACGGGGTGCAAAAGCCATAGATTCCTTGACGGAAAACTCGAAGATTTTAATTGCGGAAGCCTGTACCCATGCCCCTCTGGAAGAGGATATCGGCAGGGTTAAGATTCCCAACATGCTTAAAAAGCGTTTCGGAAGCGGCTTGAAAATCGATGTTGTATCGGGAAATGATTTTACGGAGAACTTAGAGGAATACGATTTAATAATTCACTGTGGAGCGTGTATGTTCAACCGGAAATATATGATGAGCAGAGTTGACAAGGCGGTTGAAAAGGAAGTTCCCATTACAAACTACGGTGTTACCATCGCTCAACTTCTGGATATCTTGGACGATATCGTCTATTGAACACTCTCACATATACGGTGGAAATCATCTTAAGTCAGTAAAAAACCGGTGTGCAAACTGATGAATACATACATTTAACTATGCAAGCGGCAAATCATTTTGATTTGCTGTTTTTACGTGTGCGATTCGTAAACATATATCTCCAGAAGTTCGCATATTCACAAAACCGTAAAAATTGGAAAAATCAATAAAATATGATATAATGGGATATTGAAAATATATATTGGAGGTTACTTATGTCTGAAGAAAATAAAAGCACGAATTTTATCCATAACATAATAGATGAAGATTTGAAAAATGGGAAGTATGGAGATAAGGTGTATACTCGTTTCCCGCCGGAACCGAACGGATATTTACACATAGGACATGCAAAGTCCATATGCTTGAATTTTTCAACGGCAATAAAGTACAATGGGAAATGCAATTTGAGATATGACGACACGAATCCGGTCAAGGAAGATGTGGAGTACGTAAAGAGCATTGAGGAGGATGTCAAATGGCTGGGCTTCCAGTGGGATGAAAGATTGTGGGCATCTGACTATTTTGAAAAGATGTACGACAGTGCTGTAATTTTGATAAAAAAAGGGAAGGCATATGTTGATGATTTGAGTCAGGATGAAATCAGAAATTTGAGAGGCACTCTGACTTCTCCGGGTAAAAACAGCCCTTACAGGGATAGAAGAGTTGAAGAAAACTTAAGGCTTTTTGAAGAGATGAAGGATGGAAAGTATGAAAACGGAGCGAAGGTGCTCAGAGCTAAAATCGACATGTCTTCACCTAACATCAATATGAGAGACCCTGTTATATATAGAATTTCTCATAACAGTCATCACAATACCGGTGATACCTGGTGCATCTACCCTATGTACACATTTGCACACCCCATAGAAGATGCCATTGAAGGGATAACTCATTCCATCTGCACTCTGGAATTTGAGGATCAGCGACCGTTTTACAACTGGGTGTTAAAAGAAGTCGGCAGTTGGAAGACTCCGCCGCAGCAGATAGAATTTGCAAGGTTGAATCTGACCAACACCATCATGTCCAAAAGACATTTGAAAAAACTCGTAGACGAGGGCGTTGTGACCGGTTGGGATGATCCTAGGATGCCTACTATTGCGGGGATTAGAAGAAGAGGATACACTCCTGAGGCAATCAGAAATTTCTGTGATAAAATCGGAGTATCCAAGGCGAATTCCACAGTGGATATCTCTCTTTTGGAGCACTGTATCAGGGATGAGCTGCAGGGTAAAGTTTCATCTGTAAACGTAGTTGAAAATCCTATTAAGGTTATTATTACCAATTACCCGGAGGATAAAACCGAATACATGGAAATGGAAAACAACAGGAACAACGAAGCCTTGGGAAACAGGACAGTGCCGTTCAGCAGAGAACTTTGGATAGATGGTGATGATTTCATGGAAGTTCCCGTAAAAAAATATTTCAGGCTCTTTCCCGGTAATGAAGTCAGATTTAAAGGCGCTTATTTCATCACTTGCCGAGAAGTGGTTAAAGATGAAAACGGCAATGTGAAGGAACTCCTGTGCACTTATGACCCTGAAACGAGAAGCGGAAGCGGTTTTGAGGGCAGAAAGGTAAAGGGCACAATCCACTGGGTAGATGCGAAGACTGCTGTGCCTGTCACAATTAGAAACTACGATTATCTTTTCGTTGAAAATGATCAGGGCGAAGAAGTTTTCAATGAAAATTCGCTTTATGAAACTGTTGGCTATGCGGAACCGTCCATTACGAACGCAAAAGCCGGAGACAGATATCAGTTCTTCAGACACGGATATTACATCGCAGACAGCGAACTGACTACAGATGATAATAAAATTTTTAATAAAATCGTAGGGTTGAAGAGCAGCTTTAAAGTAAAAAAATAGTCCGTTGAAATATGTATGGACAAATTTATCAAAACGATTGTAATCGTCTAATTGCAATCGTCTATATTAAATTCAGACTACAGATATAAGGAAAGAACATATGTTAACAGGAAAACAGCGAAGCGCGCTGAAAAAATTGGCACATGACATTACCCCCACGGTTTTTATCGGAAAATCGGGACTTACTGAAAACATAAAAAGAGAACTTGAAATAGGCTTTGAAACCAGGGAATTGGTCAAGGTTAAAATACAAGACGGTTCGGAACTGGATCCGAAAGCAGTTGCAAATCAGTTGGCTGATGAATTGGCAGCCGAATTTGTGCAGGCGATAGGTAGGAAGTTCACATTGTACAGAGAGTCTAAAGACAATAAAGTTATAGAAATATAGGCTGAGATAGTGATAATGAAAAATGTATTGTTGAAAATTGCTTATGATGGAAGTTCATTTCACGGTTGGCAGAGGCAACCGAATCTTTTAACTGTACAAGGAGAAATCGAAAGAGCTATCAGCATACTGTGTGCCAAACCTATCCGGATTGTCGGCACCAGCAGGACAGATAAAGGTGTACACAGTCTGGGTCAGGTGGCGAACTTCAAAGGCGAATTCTCCATACCTGTGGCAAATATTCCAAGAGCCGCCAACAATCTGCTGAATCCTGCTGTCCAAATTTTGGAAGCGAAAGAAGTTCCCATGGGATTTCACAGCATCGGCAACACATTGAATAAAACCTACAGATATGAAATAATCAATACGAAATTTAGAAATCCGATTTTTAGATACAGAGCCTACTTCGTCGACAGAAAATTGAATTCGGACGCTATGAAAGAATGTGGAAAATATATTGTCGGAACAAGAGATTTTAGATGTTTTCAGGCGGCAGGCGGCGAAGAGGTGAATACCACCGTCAGAACGATAAACTTCCTGAATGTATTTACGGAAGATATGGAAACGCCGCAAGAATTCATTAAAGGGGATCGAAAGGTTTTATCCCAGCATTTCGATGATGAAAAAATTGTGGTTGAAATAAACGGAGACGGATTTTTATACAAAATGGTCAGGAATATTGTGGGAACAATGGTAGAAGTCGGTTTGGGCAAGATGAAGCCGGAGGATATACGGCGAGCCATCGACAGCAGAGACAGAACTTTAGCAGGTCATACGGCGCCGCCGCAAGGTCTTTACTTGAAGGAAATTTTCCATGAGCTGTAAACAGGTTTTGATATTTCCGTGTATCCCTCCACACAAATGGCGGGTTGTTTAGATTGATCATGATACTGAAATGCGACGGATGCGATTTCGATAGAATTGGGAGAAAACCATGAATAGACCTAGTTGGGATGAATATTTCATGCAAATGGCAGAACTCACAGCCCAAAGATCTACATGTCTGAGAAGACAGGTGGGAGCCATTATCGTGAAAGAAAAACACATAATAGCAACGGGATATAACGGCGCTCCGAAGGGATTGCCACATTGCGAAGAACTGGGGGGATGTTTGAGAGAGAAACTTGAGATCCCATCCGGAGAAAGGCATGAACTTTGCAGAGCTTTACATGCAGAGCAAAATGCCATAATACAGGCCGCTACGTTGGGACAGAGCATAGAAGGTGCTACCATATACATAACTCATCAGCCCTGTATAATTTGTGCCAAGATGATAATAAATGCAGGGATATCTCGCATCGTGATAAGGCGTGGATATCCGGATGAGATGTCCAGAGGAATGCTGAGAGAAGCCGGATTGAAAGTTGAACTTATAGGTGAGAACTAACAGACCCGACAGTTTGTATAAACCGGGAACAGTTTTGTTGAGAACTAAAAAAATCGTGCTTGAATTATATTTGTTACACATAAAGTGAGGGAGAAAGTATGGCTGTATTCACACGTGGAGTTAAAAGAAAACCTTATGTGAAGATTGCAATTGTTGTTTTAATTGCAGCGTGCGTATTCGGATTGTGGATGCTGGGAAAAAGCAGGCAAAAATCCATAGATTCCAAAAATGAAGAAGTGAAGATAACCAAAACCATATCGGCTGAGTACTACGGAAATAATGATTCCAAGTTGTTCAAAGAAGATCCGAAAGATACTTCTCTAAAAGGAAATGCCAGTCTGGACAGCATAGGTGAGAAATTGGATAGCGGCGAAATAGATGTGGCTATACTAAAAGTTTCAGATGGAATAAAGCTGATAAATGACGGTAAGAAATTTAAAATTATAGGCACGCTGAGCCTCTTAAACAGAGAAGTCTTTTCCGACAGCAACCTGAGTAACGGGATTCGAGATTTTGCAGGGAAAAAAATAGAAATCGTCAATGGAAACCCCGTGAAATCCAATGTGGATACAGAGTCGGAGAAAGCGGATAACAGCAGAAAAAAAGTCAGAAAAAAGCGAAACCAGAAAATCAGAAACAATTCAAAATCGACGGTAAAATCGTTGGAAGAAATGGTCATCGGAGTTCTGGCAAGCAAAGATAACATCAGGATTCAAAAAGGAAACATACGTACTGTCAGCGATACTGAAGATGTTGCACTCAATAGGAGAGAAATAGTTATAGGAAGTCCAAATGACATTAAAACGCTCGGAAGCAAAGGCAGATTTGCGACGAGAGGAACGCTGGGCGACTTGTGGCAGAATGCTTTTCAGGAAGACCTACCGGAATACATTATGGTTGTATCTTCAAAGTTCTCTGAAAATAGAAATGGCGAAATAGATGCCGTGGCAAAGCGTTTTTATAACGGTAAAAGTGCTTTTCAAGAGCGGAAAATAGTCGATTACTCAGAATCGAACAGAGGCACTTGGCTGGCTAGACAATTCTTGAATAAAATCAAGGCATTTGCACCCGATATCCTAAGAAAATCTGTAGATATAAGTGAGTATTTTCAATAATATAACAGAAATAGGCGGCAATGCGCTATGATGAAATTTAAGATGATTTGAATGAGGGGAATATGTTCATTGATTTGGTTGGAGATAACATATGATTTGGAACAGAGA
>KI535286.1:22393-252712 GCA_000488855.1 Eubacterium brachy ATCC 33089
AACAGAGATGTTGAATTTAAAATTGTAAAGATTCAGTGGGAACGAATATTTTTAAATATTGAGATAGAAACGGAATATCGAGGAGAAGTTTCATTTGCTTTCAGCAGATTTAAAAGGCTGAATTTACAACAAATGGAAGCTAAAGAGGCGGGAGTAACCGTCGAAGAGATGTTCGACCCTGCGGTGGAACCGGATTATGAATTTGAGATTAAGGAAAGTTACAACATAGATTATGACAAGTATGAAAATGGAAAATACTATTTTTCGATAAATATATCGGCGGTGGCTAATCGAGAATTTCTGGATAACGGAAAATGGAGAATTATCGCACAAATGCCGGAAAGCATTGCAGTTACAACCGTTACAAAGGACATCGCATATGATTTAGGGGAATACTCCAGGGTATTTCCGTACGGGAAAGACAAATACGCATACGTCATGTCCTTTGATTTGAGAAACTTTCGAGGTGAAAATCTCGAGTTGTATTTCAACAGCAGATTTCTGGTGGAAAACAGGAAATGGAGAAAGCGTAAATACATTCAGGAAGCCCGAAGCAGCAAAGGAAAACTTAAAAATTTCTATAAGCTGATAGTAATAGGTCTGATCAGAGCATTCTACATCGCAGTGTCCTCTACAACTCCCAAGAACGGAAAGAGAATACTGTTCATGTCTGAGACAAAAGATTTCATATGGGGTAATTTGAAAACAATTCACGACAGATTGTATGAACGAAATTTAGACGGTGAATTTAAAATAAAAGTCCATGCACGAAAATCTGTAGGTGCCAGACAGAGCGTGTTAAGCTGGATAAAAACGGTATTTCTAATTGCGCGAAGCAATTATATTTTCATAGACGATTACGCTCCCATATTCGGTTTTTTCAAGCTGAAAGACAAAACCAAATTGATTCAGGTTTGGCATGCGGGAGAAGGATTTAAGTCTGTCGGCTTTTCGAGGTTCGGCAAGACAGGATCTCCGTTTCCGACATCTTGTCATAAGGCGTACGACTATGCGATAACCGGCTCTGAAAATCTTATAAAAGTATATGAAGAAGTGTTCGGAATTGAGAAAGAGGCATTTTTACCCGTAGGTATGGCGAGGCTGGACGGATTCTTAGATGAAAAGAATATAGCAGACTTCAAAAAGGAATTTTATAAACAATATCCCGATTTCATAGATAAAAAAGTGATTTTATTCGCTCCGACATTTAGGGGATCCGGTCAAAAAAATGCATATTATGACCTGGATAAAATAGATTTGGATGAAATATATAAGTTCTGCGGCGATAAGTGGATATTCGTCATAAAACTTCATCCCTTTATCGACAACGGTTTCGAAATCCCTGAAGAATACCAAGATAAAATTTTTGATTTCTGGGATTATCAGGATATAAACAAGCTATACTATGTCACTGACTTGCTCGTTACGGATTACTCATCAAACTATTATGACTATGCCTTATTGGAAAAACCTGTCATATTCTACACTTACGACAGAGAATTTTATGAGCTTACCAGGGGTGTCCACAGAGGAGTTAAACAACATGCCCCCGGCAAAGTGGTAGAAAGTTTCGAGGAGTTTTTGCAAGCTCTGAAAGATGAAGATTTTGAGGAAGAGAAGATAAAAGAATTTGCAAAGGAAAACTTTGGACATTACACCGGTGACGGCGCAGATAAAGCTATAGATGAAATTCTTTTGAAAAAGGAGGTAATCGAGTAGAAATCCTACTCGCAAGATCATATGGGAAAGAATATAGGAATAATTTTTGCAGGCGGAAGCGGAGTTAGAATGGGTGCGGGAATTCCGAAACAGTTTTTGGAAGTGAACGGCAAGCCGATTATAATTCACACCTTGGATATCTTTGAAGATCACAACGATATAGACGAGATTTACATAGCTTGCAAGGCTGAATATATAAATAAACTGAAAAAAATGCTCGATAGGTACTGGATCAAAAAAGTGGCGGAAATCGTCCCGGGCGGTGAAACCGGTCAAGATTCCATTTTAAATGCCTTAAAAGCCGCAAAAAAGAACTCGGGCAAAGACGATATAGTTTTGATTCACGACGGTGTCAGACCTTGTATAACAGAAGACATCATCACAAATGCCATAGCGTTGGTTAAGGACAAGGGGTCTGCAATTACCTGTACAGAGCTTTTTGAAACCCCTGTAGTCAGCCATAACGGTGAAATTGTAGAGGATGTTCCAAAAAGAGATAATTTCTACACTGCACAGGCCCCACAATGCTTCTACATAGATGATATTTTAGAAGCACACAGCAAAATCAGGGAGATAAATCCTCGCTATGAGGGAATCGTCGATAGCTGTACTCTTATGCGAAGCATAGGAAATGAGGTAGCTATTTTATTGGGTAACAGAGGAAATATAAAAGTTACGACACCTGAAGACCTGTATGTTTTCAGAGCTATGATAAACTATAGGGAAACGCAGGATGCATTTGGTTTTAATGCAAATGAAATGCCTGAAAAGAGAAGGCGAAATAAATAGTTGTTTGAGTGTTTTAGGCTGTAAGTACAGCCTTTTTTATTTATATGGTAAAGTGACATTTGTCACTTTATGTTATGACAATATCCAACTGATATTATGCGATAAAACGTATATAATTAAATCATATATAGTGACTTAATGGAGGAGAAAAATGGAAAGCTTAGTCAAAGTGAAAGGCTTAAAAAAGCAGATCAAAAGCAAGACTATATTGGAAGATATAAGTTTTGATATATACAAAGGGGATTGTGTTGCACTGATCGGACCTAACGGGGCAGGAAAAACCACACTTATGGATGTGCTCATAGGCGAGAAATTTCCGACGAAGGGCGAAGTTGAAGTTCTGGGCAGACGACCGGGCGAAGTCAAACTTAAAGAAAAAGTTGCAGTTCTGGCACAAATCAATGCCGTACCCAAGAGAATCAAAGTAAAAGAGTTAATCGACTTCTTTCGAAACATATATCAAGATTCTCTCAGTATAGAAGAAATAAACGAATATTTAAGATTTACAGATGATCAGAAAAATCAATTCGCTGACAAATTGTCTGGTGGTCAAAGAAGGTTGCTAATGTTCATTTTAACCTTGGTAGGAAAACCTGAATTTCTGATTTTAGATGAACCCACAGCAGGCATGGATACATCTACGAGACAGAGGTTTTGGGAGATCGTTGAAAAGCTGAAAAACGATGGTGTAACGATACTGTATTCTTCCCACTACATCGAAGAAGTGGAGCATACAGCGGAAAGAATCTTCGTTTTAGATAAGGGACATCTGTTAAAAGACACCACTGCCCATGCTATGAGAGCGGAAGAACCGGAAAAATACTTTACGCTACCGACCAAATTAAAATCCGCAGTCGAAAAGATACCGGATGTATACGATTTGAAAATACAAAGAGACTGTATAGAATTTACAACGAAGGACGGAGAGAAGGTTTGGAAAATTCTCCAGGAAAACGGAGCGACTTTCAAAGATTTGGAAGTTTCAAACAGAACTCTTTTAACCAGTTTGTTCATGAGCACGGGAAAATATGATGAAATAGAAAGCGATGATGGTACAGCAAAGAAAAGAAGGAAAAAATAATGTGAGAGGAGTCTTTTAGATGAATACATATAAACCGTTAATAAAAGTGGAACTGATCTTTACTAAAAGAAACTTATTTACCGTGATGATGACAGTAGGCATACCGACAGCGTTTTTCTTATTGTTTTCATCCGTTTACGACATAGGGGGAACGGCGGAGCAACAGAGAGAATTTGTAAAGCAAATAATGTTTAACATGGCAGCTATGTCTGTTATAGGCGTGGGTCTTTTCACATGTCCGTTCATGATGTTGGAAGACAAAACAAACCAGTGGATACAGATTATACGTAGATCCCCGGTGGGGCTTTTCAGATATTACGTGGTGAAATTCTTGCGAATGATCGCATATTATCTGATGGGAATAATAGCTTGCTTCGTGGTGGGTGCATATGTGAAAGACGTTACTATGCCGATAAAAGAATGGGTTATAACCAGTGCAACCATAGTGTTGGGCAGCCTTATGTTTCTGATACTGGGTATGGCGATCAGCCTGATCAATTCAGAGCAAGCCATATCGGCCGTGTCAAATCTGTTGTACTTCGGATTGGCTATTGTCGGAGGTCTTTGGGTTCCGGTGAAGCTATTTCCGCAATGGATGCAACACATCGCGAAAGCAACTCCGACATACCATCTGATGAACGTGGTGAATAAGTATGTGGAAAATAAAACCGTGTCGTTTACATCCATAGGTATGATGCTTGCATACTCGGCTTTATTTGCAATCATAATTGCAGCGGTTAGAAAAAATCAGGAAGTCAAGTAATCATTCATCATCCCTTACGAACGCCGTCTCCAGCTGCCGACATCGCACTGAAGATGGTTTTTCATATTAATATGTTGTGGTAGAATAAAAACGATAAGCAAACTTGAATTTGTGATATTAAGCTATAATCTTTGAGATTTTATGGAAAGGTATAGAATGTACGATAAATTGGAAAAAGAAAAATTTAAACGAGAAATATTGCCATTTTATATTTCACTGATATTTTTTGTGTTTCCAATCTACGGAATTATTGCAGGCATATATAAGTTTTATGTACTATGGCTTACAATCGGTGGGATACTTTCATACGTATATCTGGTTCACGGAAAAAGCAGATTTTTTTTAGCAATCGCTTGGATATGCTTGCTGGCCTACATAAGTTATTTGACCCTATATGTGGCACCTCCAAACATATTATTTATGTTTTATCCCACTAATATCATGATTTGGAAATTCAACGACAAACTGATATCAGTGAGGTTTATCTCATTTTTTATGGTCATCAACTCATGTTTGTTCTACATAATATTTTTAAGCAAATATCCTGATAAAGTATCTATATTGATTTTCTATACCCTGTGTTTCGGCACGTTTTTCATACAGCGAAAAGTCAAAGAATTGGATGAAATAAAAAATGAGAGGCTGAGACATAATGCATACATAAACGCACTTCTTGCAGAAAATGAAAGGAACAGAATATCCAGGGACTTACACGATACGCTGGGGCACATATTTGTGACCCTAAAGGTAAAATCGGAATTAGCTGTAAAATTGATAGAAAGAGGCAATATCAAAGAAGCTGAGAAAGAACTTTCTGACATCGCAGAAATATCTAAAAAATCCATGGCGGAGACTAGAGCTATAGTCACAGATTTGAGATTCAGAACAGTATCTGATGTGTTGAAAAATATAGGAGATGTCTTAGATGGTGCAGGGATTTCGCACAGTATGTCGATAAATGACGACTTGGATAATTACAGCTCCACAATCCAGGGACAAGTGTCTATGATCTTACAGGAAGGCGTAAACAACATCATAAAGCATAGTAATGCAAAAAACGTAAAAATTATCCTGTCGACAGATAAAATAAAACATGATAAGAAAATTCACATAATAATTGAAGATGACGGTGTCGGTTTCAGTAAAATAACAGGAGAGGAATTGATGAGTCTCAGGGAGAGGGTTTCTTTAAGAAATGGAGAAATTAAAATAATCCATCAAAAAAATCCTACAAAGATAAAAGCGTCGCTAAGAATAGAAAATATGGAGAAAGAGGAAAAATTGAAAAAGTTGGAATTCGGAGGAGAAACATGAAGGTATTAGTTGCAGAAGACCAGAGCATGCTGAGGGATGCCTTATGCCGACTGCTGCAAATGGAAGATGAAGTGGACGAAGTCACACCTGCTGCAAATGGTGAAGAAGCTATATCTCTGATGAGAAATGATAATTTTGATGTGGCGATTTTAGATATAGAAATGCCCGAAAAAAATGGCTTAGAAGTACTGAAGTGGGTCAGAGCAAGAAAAAAAGAAATAGGAGATGTCAAGGTCATCATCATGACCACTTTCAAAAGAAGTGGATACTTTGAAATGGCTTTAAATAACGATGTGGATGCTTATGTGCTCAAGGACAGGTCAATATCTGACTTGATGGGGACAATTCATAAAGTTCTGACAGGAGAAAAGGAGTATTCTCCTGAATTGATGGAAAACATATTTACAAACAAAAATCCGTTGACTGAACACGAAAAGGAAATTTTAAAAATGATAAGCACGGGAAATTCCAATAGAGATATTTCCGAAAGGTTGCACCTATCAGAGGGCACCGTTAGAAATTACATATCAAATATATTAAATAAATTGGAATGCAAAAACAGAACCGAGGCTTCTAAAAAAGCCGCAGATAAAGGCTGGATACTTTAGCACAAAAATCCCCCACCCTTTCAGTATATCACATTTTTTTGCTGAAACTGTAGTCTTGTGCAGGCGTACACATAGTGGTAGTATTAGGAAAATGAGATATATAAAATAAAAGGAGGGATTGACATGAAAAATAAGAGCAATTTGAGTAGATATTTAATATCTTTAGCTGTCTTTGTAATTCTAAATCCGTTTATTTGTTACATACTAAAACAGTTGAACAAAAATGCATCTAAAATTGCGAATATGAACGCTGATATGATCGTTTATATCTCTCTGGATGTTTTATCAAATGTGCTCGTCGCTGTATTTATATCAGTGGGTGTGTTTTTAATTTACAAAATCATGAAGTACAAAAATCTAGCGATAAACATCATAATAGTTGTATTTTTACTGGTTTGCAGCATCATAATTCCGTTCATAGGAAATGCATATATTTGGATTATGTCGGACATGAGCTATTTCTTTACTAATTTCACAATTCTCTTTGCAGTCTCCGTATTGTCTTGGATATACATAAACTCAAGAGATAAAAATAATCATAAAGCTGAAAACGATTGAATTACGACATACAATTATATAAGACAGTGCTAATTTTACACAGGCTCCGGCAGGCGATATCGGAACTATAAATCATAAGATTTTAGAAATTTGTTCGCATCCCTGCCGGAGTTTGTTTGCAAAATATACTTATTCCTGTCATATGAATAATTGTAATGTTGCGGTTCTGATCAGAAATTAGATAATTTGTAAAATCAATGGAATTTCAATGGAAAATATATTGATAACAAAATCAACATAGACTATAATTAAAGGATATACTTACAATTTTTTATATAACTTATACAGACATATGTATGTACAGCCATCAAAAATTATATGAACTGTTTAGATGGCGATAAAATATAATAGACTAAAAAATTTGGAATAAAGGAGAATACTGATATGGGAGTTTTGAGAGAAGATATAGATAACATACTGAAACAGGATATAAACTGGGATAAACTCAGAAAATCCAATGTTTTAATCACCGGTGCAGGTGGAATGTTGGGAAGCTATATGATGAAAACTCTGATAGTGTTAAACGAGGAGAAATCATTTGATATGAATATCTACGTTTTGGTCAGAGGTGAAAACAGAATTCCTCCGGAATTTAGAAAAAAGGTGAATATTATAGTTCAAAGTGTCATCCAACCGGTAGATTGTGATGTTCCTTTCGATTTTGTAATCCATACTGCCAGTCCGGCAAGTCCGAAGATTATGAAAGATGATCCCGTCGGAACAGTTGCGGCAAACGCCATAGGAACCTATTACACTTTGGAAGCTGCTAAAAGGGGCAGCGGCAAGGGCTATCTGTTCATATCTTCCCGAGAGATTTACGGACAGCCATATGAAAATCAAAAGATATTTACCGAAGAAACCTATGGATTTGTGGATCCTCTGGATGCCAGGTCCTGCTATCCCGAGGGAAAAAAAGTGGCGGAAACCATGTGTGCATGTTATAGAGCTCAATATGGAATAGATGCTAAAATCGCTCGGCTTGCTCATACTTTCGGTCCCGGTATGTCTTTGGACGACGGACGAGTTCAAGCGGATTTTCTGAGAAATCTTGTAAACGATGAAGATATCGTTTTGAAAAGCGACGGTTCCGCCATTAGAACATATACTTATGTAGGCGATGCAGTTGCGGCTCTATTTTACATATTGCTCAACGGCACAGAGACGGTTTACAACATCTCCAGCGAAGCGGATACTGTATCCATAAAGGGCCTGGCGGAAGCTATGGTGAAAGCATATCCTGAAAAAAATCTGCAGTTGAAATTTGAGATTCCCAAAAGCAAATCAAATAACGGAAGTGCTCCTTTCACATTAGGTGTTTTAAACAGTGATAAATTGAAGAAATTAGGCTGGAAACCGAAATATTCCCTAATAGAAGGCATTAGAAGAACTGTTGAGTTTCTGCGAGAACAGTAGATTGTTTCAGCTTTTACAGAAAGATTAGAGGTGATGAGATGAAAAAATACAATATCGAAACCAACTGCATACACGGCGGATATAGAGCGAAAAAAGGAGAACCGCAGGTGCCTGCCATCGCTCAAAGTACTACTTATAGGTATTATGACGGTGCAGATATGGCGGATTTATTTGATTTGAAAGAAGCCGGATTTTTCTATTCCAGAATCGGAAATCCGACAGTAGGAATTTTTGAAGATAAGATGGCATCTTTAGAAGGTGGTGTCGCCGGAGTTGCGGCCGCTTCCGGAAGTGCCACAATTTACAGCACTATTTTAAATATATGCCAAAAGGGGGATCACATAGTGAGTTCATCCTCAATTTATGGCGGAACGTTTAACCAATTTAAGGTTACTCTTCCGGCACAGGATATAGAGGTTACTTTCATAGATCAAAACAATTCTCTTGAAGAGCTAAAAAAAGCAATCAAACCTAATACCAAAGCTGTATTTGCAGAAACGTTGAGCAATCCCGGAATGGAAGTTTTGGACTTTGAAAAATTCAGGTTGTTGGCTGATTTTGCAAAATCACCTCTCATAGTTGACAATACCCTCGCTTCGCCATATTTGTGCAGACCTATTGAACACGGTGCAAATATCGTTGTAAACAGTGCTACAAAGTGGATAGACGGACATGCCACTTCCATGGGCGGAATAATGGTCGATGGTGGAAATTTCAACTGGGAAGAGCATAAAGATAAATATCCGGGCTTGGTAGAACCCAATGAAAGCTATCATGGATTGAAGTTTTATGAAACTTTTGGAGATGCCGCATTTGCCGTAAAATACAGAGTGCATATTCTGAGAGATTTGGGATTCACAATGGCTCCTCAAAATGCTTTTTTAAATATTCAAGGCTTGGATACCCTCCATCTGAGAATGGAAAGACATAGTGAAAACGCTTTGAAAATCGCTCGCTTTCTGGAAGATCATCCGGAAGTTGAATGGGTGAATTATCCGGGGTTGAAGAGCAGTAAATCTTATGAAGCGGGACAAAAATATATGCCTAAGGGTCGTGGCGGAGTTTTAACCTTTGGAGTGAAGGGTGGAAGCAAAAGAGCTGCCCAAGTTTTAGGCAATCTTGAATTAGCCAGCCTCGTAACTCACGTCGGCGATATCAGGACGAGCGTATTGCATCCGGCGAGCACAACTCACAGGCAACTGAGCGAAGAAGATCAGGTCAAGGCAGGTGTCAGACCTGAAATGATAAGGTTGTCAGTAGGCTGTGAGAACTACGAGGATATTGAAGCAGACTTTAAAAATGCTTTGAAAAATTAAAATAGAAAACGAGAGAGAAGGATAATATGCCAGTAATAATACCTAACGGATTGCCGGCGAGAGATAAACTGAAAGAGGAGAATATCTTCACGATGAAAGAAGGCAGAGCCGAAACCCAGGATATCAGACCTCTTGAAATTGCCATAGTAAATCTGATGCCGACAAAACTTGCAACGGAAACTCAGTTTTTAAGAATGTTGTCAAATTCACCTCTCCAAGTGAACATAACCCTAGTTAGAATGGAGAGCCATCGTGCACAAAATGTCTCCGATGATCATTTGGACAATTTCTATAAAACCCTCGACGAGATAAAAAAACAAAGATTCGACGGAATGATAATCACAGGAGCTCCCGTGGAATTTTATAAATTCGAGGATGTTGACTATTGGAACGAACTGACTGAGCTTTTGGACTACAGCAAAAAAAATGTATACAGCAGAATGTTCATATGCTGGGGTGCTCAAGCGGGGCTATACTATCATCACGGCATTGATAAAAACGTTCTGGATAAAAAGATCTTTGGAGTTTATGAACAGAGTGTCGTCCGTAAAAACAGCCCTCTGATGAGAGGTTTTGACGATGTTTTCTATGCTCCACACAGCAGAAATACTGAGGTTTCCAGGAAAGAAATACTGAAAAGATCGGAACTTAGAATCTTAGCTGAGTCTGATGAAGTCGGACCTCACATCATCGCAACGGACAACGGCAGAGAAATATACATCATGGGACATCACGAATACGATAAGGAAACCCTGGCACAGGAATATTTCAGGGATGTTGAAAAGGGAGTTGATATTGACCTCCCCGCCAACTATTTCAAAGACGACGATCCCGAAAAGGGAATAGTCATGAAGTGGAGAGGTCATGCCAGCTTGCTGTTTGGAAATTGGCTGAACTACTACGTATACCAAGCTACTCCTTACGATATAAACGAATTTTAAGATATGCCAAGATATGTTGTTCATCGAACGTCTATCGCCCTCTTTCAGTTGAAAATGAACAAGGTTTCAAGGCTGATTACCGCAGCTGCGAAAAATGCGAGCGTGTTTTTGCGACAGCACTTTATGAAAGAGAGTTTTCGATATGGAAAAAATCACGCTTGATGAAAAAATCAATTTGAAACCAGTATGTAAGTTTGTCAATCTTCACATTACACAATTGTTACTGTTAAATGATGTCAAAATGTTGTAAAATATATAGGAGGAATGAAATGTCATTTTCATTGTAAAAATTTGCAATGATGAATTATAAACGAAGAGCAGGAAGGAAAACTGGGATGGAAAGAGACGAAATTACAAAATCAACAGACAATGAAATGTCTGCATCTTCAGCTGACGATGCTAAAAAATCGAATACGGAAAGCGGTGCCTTTCGCAGTGACGAAAACCCATCGGGGAATGATAGTTTTGAAAAGAGAAACTTCGAAGATGAAAACCTTGAAAATAAAACATTTGACAGCGAAGATTTCGAAGGGAATTCCGATGAAAACCTCGAAGAAAATTTTGACGAAGGCTTTGAAGAACAGGATACAGATGAGGACTCTCAAAAAAAATTCATAAAGAGTAAAAACGACTTTTTCAAAGGATTTTTATTCGGATCGTTGATCACTATCATCATAATAACTCTGTTGTTCTCAACTGTCGTTCAGGGAAACATAACGGGTGCGAACACTGACAGCAAATTCAATGAGATCAAGGATATCATTAAGCAGAGATATCTCTATGGAGATGAAGTTAAAAGAAATAATCTCAACTCAGGCATGTACAAGGGATACGTGATGGGGCTGGGAGATCCTTATTCCGAATATTACAGTGCGGAGGAATACAGAGCGTTAAAAGAAGCTACTTCCGGGCATTTTTACGGTATAGGTGCTGTCTTCAGATTGGAAGATGGCAAAGTTAAAGTCATGAGAACCTACGAAAATTCCCCGGCACGACAGGGGGGAATAGAAGATGGAGATGAGCTTTTAGAGGTAAACGGTAAAAGTGTCAACGGCAGAAAGTTGCATGATATTTCCGGAGAAATAAAAGGGGATAAAGATACCAAGGTAACCTTAAAACTCTATAGGAGTAAAACCGGAAAGACCTTCGAAAAAACCCTGGTCAGAAAAGATATTGTAATAGAGAGCGTGTCGTATAAAATGCTGAGTAACAGAATCGGGTATATAAAGATTTCCGAGTTCACAGCTGAAACGTTCAATCAATATCAAAAGGCTGTAGCAGAGTTGGAAAAACGGGGAATGAAAGCCCTCATTGTAGATTTGAGAAATAATCCGGGTGGCGTGATTAAATCCACAGCACAAATTCTGGACAGCATATTACCAGGGGGAAAAATCGTCTATACAAAAGATAAATATGGACATATCAATACTTGGAATTCCGATGAAGCACACAAGTTTACAAAACCTATGGCTGTGCTGATAAACGGATACAGTGCCAGTGCTTCAGAAATCTTTGCAGGTGCTATACAGGATTATAAAAAGGGTCCTATAATAGGCGAGAAATCGTATGGAAAGGGCATAGTTCAGCAGATTATAGATCTAAAGGACGGATCAGGAATCAAATTGACGGTTTCAGAGTATTATACGCCTAATGGAAGAAGATTGCACAAAGTGGGAGTAAATCCTGATATTGAAGTAAAGGCCATCGGAGATGGCAGCAATCAGTTGGAAAGAGCTGTCACCGAACTGAAGAAACGAATAAGATAGCAATTATATGAAGTTAAAATTAAAGGACACCTCAAAAGGTGTCCTTTAAAAGTAAAAATAGTTTTGTTCACGTAATCTGCTGAAGAAGGCTATCGCTTGGCACTACAACGGATTGTTTGGCCAGCGACATGAGTCTAGATAGTGCAATCACAAAATCGCTTTACTAAAACATATCTTTAGCATATAATTACAAATATAATTTAACATATTTTTCAAAAGTATGCAATATTATCGTTAGAAAAATATTTAACAAAATTGAAATAATTTTTAGAATATTCTTTCATCGTATGAAATTTTCAAAATAACAGCCGAACTTATGGCTATATTGGTGAAATCCGAAAATTAAGTCTGAAAAGGCTAATCGAATGTAAATATGAAGCGAATATTGTAAATTTAGAGGATTTATTTATGGGCGATATTAAAAATTTTTTATGTGGTATATTGATTGGAATTTCCAATGCCATACCGGGGGTAAGCGGCGGAACTATGGCTGTTATACTCAATATGTACGATAAAATTTTAGAAGCCGTGAGCATAAGCAACTGGAGACGGCACAAGAGATTTTTAGCGGTTTTCTCATTGGGAATGGTCGTGGGTATCGTCGGTCTGAGCAAGGTTATAATTCCTCTCAGAGAAAATCATCCGATGATTTTGGGATTCTCCTTCATAGGTTTGATCATAGGCAGTCTACCGTTAATTTTTTACCACTGTAAAAGTTCTGATGGTGCCATAAAGCCATTTAACGTATTATTGGGCGTCGTAGCATTTTTGTCCATGGTGGTGATGAGCTTTATCAATAAGGGAGAGCTTATTGCGCAGAGCAGTGCTTTCCAAAGCATAGATATTAAAATGGCACTGATTTTGATTTTTTCCGGGATTTTAGGGTCAATTGCAATGATCATTCCGGGAATAAGCGGCTCTCTTGTAATGCTCCTCATCGGTACGTATACAACAGTCATGGAGAGCATTGCCAAGTTCAATTTCCCCGTAATATGCCTGACCGGCATCGGAGTCCTGATAGGATTGGCAATAGGCTTTAAAGGAATAAAAATCGCATTGGACGTCTTTCCACAAGCGATGTACTTTATAATTCTGGGCTTGGTAGCAGGCTCGATATTTCCTGTATATCCCGGTTTTACCCTGAATAGCGAAGGTGTTGTCGCAATATCGGCATGCCTCCTCCTGTGCTGTATATGTTATATTTCTGCCAGGGGAGAAATGAAGAAATAAAAGGATGTAATTGTCCTATCGCCGAATTCCGTCTGAAAATGATTTTTTAAAATAAGCTTTATGAAAATGAGAATGAATAAATTGTAAATAAACCGAAACAAAACATCCGATATGACTGTTCTTAGAATTGTGACAGGTTATAATCAGATGTTTTTTTGTACGAATATTCAAGTGATCCAACTTAAAATGTCTATTCTCTCCACAGATTTGTCAACTGTTTTACGCTGTCTGAAATCTCCGTCAAAGGAATCTGATTATAGTAAAAAATCATATCTTTGATTTTTAAATCATCTGTTTTTACTGCCGGACTCTCAATTACATTTAACCCCAGCGACTCCGCTTCCGCCGACAGTATTGCCGCTGATTTTCCAGTATTGACTTTTAATGAAACTGTTATTCCCGAATACGTGTTGTGGATTGTAATGAAATCGTCAGCTGTTTTCTTCATTTGAGAGATTACCGCATTTAATTTCTGAGAATACAATCTGCGAAGCTTTTTTATTCCCGACATGTATTTGCCTTCAGCCATATACAGAGAAAGTGCTAATTGTTCAGTCTTGGAACACGTCTGCGAATACGAGTCTTTACTCTCTACATACTTTTCCAGCGGTTTTTCCGGCAATACCATATAGCTTATCTTTATGGCGGGGAATAACGTGGATGAAAAAGATCCGAGATAAATTACTCTATTGCTATGGTCCAAACTTTTTAGAGCCGGTATCGGTCTGCCGAAATATCTGAGTTCGCTGTCATAATCATCTTCGATTATGTAGCTGTCATTCTTCTCCGCCCATGCCAACAGGTCGTAT
Source organism: Eubacterium brachy ATCC 33089 (assembly GCA_000488855.1). GTDB lineage: Bacteria > Bacillota > Clostridia > Peptostreptococcales > Anaerovoracaceae > Gallibacter > Gallibacter brachus. Next base: position 36,701 of record KI535286.1, read on the forward strand.
CTGCGACCAATGGGCATCACCGATCCTGTCGGAAACTGATTGGACGGATTTACATAAACTGCGGAAGGTATGTTCACAGGTAATTTTTCAATTTCTATACCGTCATCCAATACAGGTATTTCAAAGATACTGAACCTGTTGTTCCTGAAAATTTGAGTCACGGGAGCATATCCCGGTGTCTCCGTTGCAACGGTATATATGTCGAGATCCTGCAAAACTCTGGATAGATGTTGCGAAGTCTGCTGCGTCCCGGCGGAAATAATCACTTGATCGGGACTACATGAAACCCCTCTGAAAGAATACAGATACTTGGCAATCTCATATCTCAAAGCCGATTCTCCCTGTGAGTCCGATTCGGAAAGCAGCATGTGCGAACAATTTGTCAGGACTTTATTTATGCACTTCTTCCACTTATTAAAGTCAAAACAGCTTGTATCTACTTTAAACCTCAGCGAACTGTCGCTGAAGCGCTGTAAGACATCGTGTGGCGGTGTTTCGTCAAAAGAAGTCGCAAACACATCGGAAGGCACCACATCGTTCATAGCGTATAGCGGATTCAAAGAATTCGCAACGTAGTAACCGCTTTGAGGTTTGCTGTAAATGTATCCCTCTACCATCAACTGAGAGTACGCCAAATCGACCGTAGTCACACTCACTCCTAAATCTGTAGACAGATTTCTCAGAGAAGGTAATTTTTCTCCAAATGCAATTTCTTTGGATAAGATGGCGGATTTTATATGTTCATACAGTTGTATATACAATGAAATCTGTGAATTTTCAATTAAATTTGGAATTATAGCTTTCAAAATTTTCTCCTGTTCAAATAACTTTCCTTCGGTTTTATATGCAAAGTGTATATATAAAAATTTTAAATTTTGTATATTTAGATAATATCATTTTTGAGATATACTAACAATAGAAAAGTGTGATCCAAATGAAAAATGCAGTTGGCAGTCAAAAATGGAAACTTTGTAAATTCAAATGTGAGAAGTTCTTTGCAGTCAAACGCACAACATGATGAGAATTTCGACTCTGCTATTGCAAACATATTGAGGTCAACAGTTACTGAGGTTGGAGGTGTTTGTATGACGAATAAAAGATCATTAAACGAAAGAGTTGTCACCACGGGACTCATGATGGCATTGGTGGTCGTTATGACCATGATAATCAGGGTTCCTGTTCCGGCTACAAACGGATACATACATTTAGGTGATTGCATGATATTCTTCTCCGTGCTTCTGTTAGGTTGGAAGTGGGGAGCCGCTGCTGCCGGTATCGGTTCGGCGTTGGCGGATTTATTTGCGGGCTATGCTTCATACGCTCCGATTACTCTGGTTATAAAAGGATTGATGGCGGTAGTGATGGGACTGTGCATAGACTATGCTATAAAAAAGGGATTTTCAAAGATCGGCTTACAGATTATGGAAGTGAGTTCTATGATAATATCGGGGCTTTTCATGGTAGCCGGATATTACTTATATGCGAGTATCATTTCAGGGAACTTCATAGTTCCATTGAGTTCAATTCCAATGAACTGCATCCAATTTGGAGTTGGAGTGGTTCTTGCGAAAATTCTCGCTATGGCGCTTACAAAAACTCCTGCAAGAAATCTTTTTGAATACGTCAGTGCTATATAGACAGCTGAAAATTAAATGTAAAATCTGGCATATATTAGATTTAAAATATTTTGATAGTGCTATAACCCCTTTTAAACGCTGATGAATTCTATGACAGTTCGCGTAAAACATTTACGCGAACTGTTATTTTATATTTATGCAAAGGATATGATCTGATAATAAACGCATATTCGGTAAGCTATGTTATAATGAGGTCCAACGGAATAAATACAACTGAACGAATGTGGAAAGAAAGGATATTGCCCGATGAGCAACAAAAAGCGATGGATTATAATTTTGATATACGCAGTTTCAATTATAGGAATATTTTTTCTGGGTCAAAGGATTATTCTGGATAAGACAATTCCGATGGATCGATTGCGCATATATCAGTATATGTGCTATTTTGCCATTCTGTGGATTACACATATATTCAGTAGAGAAAGTATCAAACAATATAGAGCGGAATTTTCCATTAAAAATTTCATTAAAAATATAATAATCGGAATATTGATATTTGTAATTTTATTTTTTGTATTTATTTTCGTATCAGGATTCAGTGTTTTCTCAATGAAAATTCATATGGGAATCCCACAATTTTTATACATGCTATTTTTTCAAATCTGCATAGTCGGTGCTACGGAAGAAATTTCATTCAGAGGATTTCTTCTAAGGGAGATAAGTGCTGCAACAACCGGTAATTTAGGGATTTTTTTGTCATCGGCACTATTTGCTGTAGTCCATATAAAATTCGGTCTTCCAACTGTAATTTTATCAACCATATTCGGATTTATCCTTGCCGCCTTGAGAAGGGATGTAAGGATATCTTTAACCTCACTGGCGATAGCTCACGGACTCCTGAATGCACTCTTAATAATTATCAGTGAAAACGTTATGCGATAAATTTAAAAATATAAAACTTTAATTAGAATTTAAAAGAAAAGAGGAATATTTATCATTTTATCTGTCTTTTTCATGTTCTAAAAAATAAAAAATTATTCACAACCAATCTCGTTAAAAATGCGTAGTACATAAAGCCTCCCCCTTTTCATAATCGCTTTAAAAGCCAATTTGTGATATAATGAATACATTATGGAACAGAAAACAATGGAACAAATTGAAAAATTAAGTGAGATATTAAAGGGTGACGGTCGTGTGGTCTTCTTCGGCGGTGCAGGTGTGTCAACGGAAAGCGGAATTCCCGATTTCAGATCGGAACAGGGCTTATACAAAGCCAAGCAGGAGTACGGATATTCACCGGAAGAAATTTTGTCACACAGTTTTTTTATGCGAAATGAAGAGATATTTTTTGATTACTACAAGAAAAATTTAATTTACAACAATGCAAAGCCCAACAAAGCCCATCTCGGTTTGGCAAAACTGGAAGAGAATGGCAAATTATCAGCAGTGATAACTCAGAATATAGACGGGCTGCATCAGTTGGCAGGTAGCAAAAACGTCTATGAACTTCACGGAAGCATACTCAGGAACTCATGTATGCAATGTGATGCAAAATACGATTTGGCATATATAATGGACGATGACCACTGCACCGGAACTGTACCGAAATGTGAGAAATGCGGCAGTACCGTAAAACCCGATGTAGTGCTGTTTGAAGAAGCCCTCGACGACTATCAAATCACCAACGGAATACGCGAGATTTCCGCAGCTGACACTCTCATCGTGGGGGGAACTTCACTGGTGGTGTACCCGGCAGCAGGCTTAATTAGCTACTTCAAAGGGAAAAATCTCATCTTGATAAATAGAGATGAAACCCCTTATGACAGCAGGGCAAATCTTGTAATCCATGAAAAAATAGGAAAGGTATTTGAAGAGATCATATGAACATATTAGTTGTAAACGACGACGGAATACATGCGGATGGGCTAAATGCTCTAATTGAGCCTTTAGCTCAAATAGGTCAGGTGTATGTGATTGCTCCTGACTCGCAGAGAAGCGGTTCGAGTCACAGCCTTACCATGAGAAAAAAATTAAAATTCGTAAAAAAGAATATTCCCGGTACAAAAATGGCATTCAGCCTTTCAGGAAATCCGGCGGACTGTACTAAAATGGGACTGGCTTTGCTGAATAGATTTAAAATCAAAATAGACCTGGTGGTATCCGGCATAAATCACGGTGGAAATCTTGGAGAAGATGTAATATACAGCGGAACTTGCGGAGCGGCTAGAGAAGGTATCTTAAACGGAGTTATGGGTATGGCTGTCTCTTTGGACGGAAGTGCTCCGACGGATTTCAAACATGCTGCTGAAATTGCAAAAAATATGGCACTGACACTGAAGAGAGATTGGATTGAAAATCCGAAATTCTTCCTGAATATAAATGTGCCTGATGTTTCTGCGGAAAAAATCAAAGGTTTTAAAGTGACAAAGCTGGGCATAAGAGAATATGTGAATTGGTTTGAACCGAAAGATATAGGCGAAGGCACAGGTGAAGTGATAGAAGTATTTTACGGTGGCACTCAGCGAGCCATACCTAAGGAAGATCATGAATCGATTGATAATGACGTGGAAGCAGTAGACAATGGATATATTGCTATTACACCGGTCTTCACCGACGCAACGGATGTTAAGAACTTTGACTTGCTGACAGAGGTCATAAAATCCATGGATTGTCCAGCGTAGGGTGTAACTGAAGTTTTGCAGTTATATATTCAACTATGAACTTTTGCTGTAGAATTGCTATGAGCAGAGATAAAGTGTCGGAACGACTATATTTTTTAAAATATGAAATCGAAGTAAAGTTTGTCTGAGGAGGCGAAATAGATGAATGAAATGAAGAAATTATTCAATAAGAAAGAAATTGTTGCAGTCAGCTTGGATATGCAAGGTTCACTGATGAGTGCCGTTCACAACGGTGAATTCATGAAACAGAGGGCTATTAAATTTTTTAAATCTCTGGGAGTCTTAGATGTTCCGATACTTGTTACACAGCAGTATACGAAAGGACTGGGAATGACTGACGAAGACGTGAAAGCTGCTATAAAAGATTTCAGCTATATAGATAAGACTTCTTTCAGTTGCGTAAAAAATTCCGAGTTCATGCAAGCTCTTAAATCCACAGGAAGAAAAAGAGTGGTGCTGACAGGGATGGAAACTCATATCTGCGTTCTGCAGACGGCTATGGACCTTTTAGACGAAGGGTATGAGGTCTACATAGTCGAAGATTGCACATCTTCCCGAGCGAAAATAGATAAAAAAGTCGCTATTGAAAGAATGTTTAGCGAAGGTGTAAAAGTTGCCACGTACGAATCGATTTTATTTGAGTGTTTGGGTGGTGCCGGATCTGACGAGTTCAAACAGATTTCAAAGATAATAAAATAGATGAATTTTGAAAGAAGGTAAATCAAGGAGTATATGTATATTTTTAAAAATCAAGTGACCCTGGAAAACAGAGATTCCCTCGAAAAATATTTGAAAGGATTCAGATATAAAACTTCCGGGTTAACTTTCTCTTCTCTTTATATGTGGAGAGATATAAATTTGTTCAGCTGGGAAAAATTGGGTAAATACGTATGCATCTGCGGTACCAGCCATTTAGAGTTGGAAGAAGACATAATCTTGCCCTTTATGGATGCTCCGCTGACAGAGGACGGAACTTATCATGCCGACGAACTGAAAAAAACCGTATTGATGGCAAAGGAAAGATTTGAAGAAAACGGGCAACCCTTCTCCATGAGACTGGTGCCAAAAAGTGTTCTGACACATTTGGAAGATGCCTTTGGAGATAGGCTGATTGTAGAGGATGACAGGGCGAACTACGATTATATCTACAGAAAAGAGGATCTCATAAATTTGAGGGGCAGAAGTCTACACAGCAAGAAAAATCACCTGAACTTTTTCAATAACCACTATGCTTATAAATACGAGAAAATGACTAAGGATATGGCAGATGATGCCATGGTTTTCATAAAGGAATTCAATGCGAAAAAAGACATTCCACCTCATGAAATGGAACTTTTAATGATGGAAGAACGCGCTATGAGAAATGTTTTCGAGCATGTGGACGAAGGAGGCTATCAGGGTGGAGTCATATACATCGACGGAAAAATAGAAGCTCTGAGCGTGGGAAGCGTCATGAATGAAAATATGGCTGTGGTCCATATAGAAAAGGGAAATACCGACTACCGAGGAATTTATCAAGCTATAAATGCGGAATACTGCAAGCATTTGCCCGAACACATAACTTTGGTAAACAGAGAAGAAGACATGGGATTGCCGGGGCTTAGAAAGGCTAAATTGAGCTATAAACCGGTGGAACTGCTTGAAAAATACATAGTCACTTTGAAAGATTAGAAATAGCTGAATTTTTCAACTGTTTTCAAATTTTCACAAGGCTTTACAAACCGCATGAAAAACTAAAAAAAGAAATAAAGAATCCTTTCACTGAATTGTAGAAATAAATTTACAAAGACAAAAAACAAAAGGACCGACGATGAGCTAAAACGTCGGTCCTTTTGCAGTTTATGTAAAATATTTATCAATAAAGAGAATATATGTTCGCTAATATTTAGGAGGGGAACTTATTAGGGTATTCATTCCCCTCAAGAGAATTGTATTTAGTTGAACAAAACTATTTTCAACTATAGTATAGAATACTTTGCAGCTTTATGTTATAGTAATAATTGATATAATGCTATCACAAAAACTGATATGCCGATAATTCCTCAACAAAACGTTGTAATACAGCCATTTTTCGGATAAATAACCAAAAGAATTTTTATAAAACATCGATAAATATCTTGATTTGAAAAATTAACTTGCGAAATCTAAATAAAGCGGAGGAGCGAAAATGAAATTAGAACAGTTGGAACAATTTATAAAAGTGATAGATTTCGGATCTATCAGCAAGGCTGCCATGAAAATGCATATGGCACAGTCCACTCTCAGCACTTCTCTAAAAAAATTCGAAGAGGAATTGGGCTGTCAGCTTATAGAGCGAGATTCAAAGGGAGTAAGCCTTACACCCAAAGGTGTCGAGGTTTATAATCAGGGAAAAAACATCTGTGAACAGATTGAAGATATGAAAAAAACTGCAATCTCCGATACCCAAGGGGAAGAAATCTTGTCCGTATCCAACAATTACACCATCATAGGAAAGGATATATTCATTGAGCTTTATAAAAAATACCACAAACAGAAGGCGAAGTTTAACATACAGGACTGCTCTTCTTCCGATACTATTCAACACGTGTTTTCCGGTGAAACCGAAGTGGGTTTGCTGAGATTTCCCCTGGCGAACAAGGCTGTACATATGAGAAATATGAAGAGATTAGGTCTGGATTATCATCAAATAGCAAAGAAGGTCATCTGTGCGGTTATAGGAAAAGAAAATCCGTTTTATAGATTGAATGTCGATAAGATTAAAATAGAACATCTGACCAAGTTTCCCTTTGTAGGGTACTACCAGGAAGAAGCGGACATCGTATATGAAAATATCCTGCCGAAAAAAAACAGAATAAAGGAAAATATCACTATAAGCGGTGTCGATCACTTAAAGGAAGTAATCCGGCAGACCGATGCCTTCACTTTGGATGTTTACAAAGCTCAGGGTTTCAACAGTGAAGACAGGAAGGATATTAAATACATACCGTTGGATCCGACTGTTTACAGCGAATTCGGATGGATTCACAAGAGTAATAGGAAAGTCAGCCAAATTGCCGAGGAATACATATATAAAATTACCGTTCATTTAAAAAAGCACGAGAAGATGCCGAAGGAATTTCGGTATGAAGAGCAGGAAAGTGATAAATGACCAACTGCGACAGAATCGATGGTCGCAGAGAACTTACCGTTTTCCCTGCTAAAATGGAGCCTTCCCCTTTACCCATGCCTCTGACATAAAGTTTCCTACAGGACATAAAATCCTCCGACCTTTGAAATTAAGAAAAGAAAAAACAGTGAACTCATTTGAGTTACTGTCTTGCGAAGTTTTACTATATATTTCTCATCTGTGAGTTTTAACTCTTTCAGTTATCTGCTCCATAAATTTATGTGCGAAAATTAGACTGAGCAATATCATAGTATCTCCCATGGTATTATTCCTAAAATTTAAGCGTATATTTGATTAAAATCATAAACAAGCCGATAATGAGAACTGCATAAAATAAAACTGCTAATATCAATCTCCTTTTGCTCTTACATATTTTTCTTGCTGTTTTTTCTTCCAATGTGATGACTAAAAATAGGAGACCTTCCACAAAATATATGGAACCTAAAGTATAAAATGCTGTCTTCGGTTTAGTGTAGAGTGAAAGATACCAGAAAAAGCCTCCGATATTTGCAAATCTTATAAAATACAATCCAACAGCAATAGGAATCGGCACAAGAAAACTCACTATCCAAGCCAATTTTTTATTTTTAATTTTTATTAAAGGCTCCAGCTCACCAAAATGTTCCGTATGATAGTCATTGGAAAAAAACAAATAACTCATCAACCGTGAAAATCTTACTATTAAAATGCTACCAAGTACAAAAATCAAAATATAGCATAAAAAGTAATAAAGTGTTTTATAATCGAACATATTTTTTATCTCATCAACCTTCAGTAATATATCTTGTCCCCAATAAATGACATCTTTATACATCATAATCCTCAGCAGAAGAATACAATTCCGACAAAAGTATAATATACTCCAATGTCAATCTTCGCAGCATATTATAGCATTTTTAAAGCTTTTTTTCTACCTTCAAATTACCCGCTTGCTTCATGTCTTTCACAAAAATAGATAGGAAAATGCAGTTGCGAAAACCGTCTATTTTACTTTACTCTTCTCACTCCGTTTTACTACTTTTAACAGCTTATCTTGGAAGGAATCTTTGCTGTTTCGGTTAAAATATATCTCCGTCGATAATTCGTCAACTTTCATACTAAGGATTTTTTATTTAAGTACTTGTTAAAAGTTTACTGTATTGATATCATTATATCAACAAGTAACTTGTGAATCCACATTGCAGATGCACCGAAAGGAGAATTATCATGAAAGTTATAGAGTTTTTGAAGAATGCTAAAGTTTATTATGCAGCAACAGAAGATGGCGGACAGCCTCACGTTAGACCTATAGGTTTTGTAATGGAGTACAACGGCGGATTGGCGTTTTATTCCGACAAAAGAAAGAATATGTACAAACAGCTTATGAAAAATCCCAAAATGGAAATCTGTGCCCTCGATGAAAAGTTTAACACTTTGAGAATAAAATGTGAAGCGGAGTTCATAACCAGCGAAGACAGCCAAAAGGCAGCTTTTGCAGCTATGCCGATGCTCCAGAAAATGGGATATGCTGTAGGAGATGGATTCTTTGAAATCTATACGATCAAAAATCCTGAAATCTCTTTCACCAGTATGGTCGGTAAAAAATTGGATGGAATTGAATTATAGTCTCTCGAGAAATGAAGCCCTGAGATGAATTCATCGGTTTAAAAAATTGATATTCAGACCGACACATCTCATTCAATGGAGTGTTAACTATGGAAAAAAATACAAATATCGATGAGTTTATTCGTAAACTCGAAAATGATCCACGAAATAAGATCTATACGGAACGTGGAATTCCACCTATTTTTCAAGCTGATCCCAAAGCGCGTATTCTCATCGTGGGACAAGCCCCCGGGAAGAAAGTTGAGAGTACTCGAATTCCCTTTAACGATAAGTCCGGAGAAAAGCTGATTCAGTGGCTCGGCATCGATAGAGATACATTTTATTCAGACAGTGTAGCCATTATGCCGATGGATTTTTACTTTCCGGGAAAGGGTAAGACAGGTGATCTTCCACCCAGAAAGTTCATCGCTCAAGAATATCACGGTGAGCTCCTGTTGCTGATGCCGCAAATCAGGCTGACAATACTCATCGGAGCTTATTCTATAAAGTACTACCTGGGAAACAGAGCTGAGAAAAATTTAACGGAAACAGTGCGAAACTACAGGGAATATCTGCCTAGTTATTTCCCCATCGTGCATCCGAGTCCATTAAATTTCCGTTGGCAAAAGAAAAATCCTTGGTTTGAGGCGGAAGTCGTTCCTGCGTTGCAGAAAGCCGTAGTGCAAATTCTGAAAAAATAAACTGATGATAAATAAAAGCGACATTTTAGAGTATTTTCAGCACTAAGTATAAATTCGACCACTGAAGATACTTTCGGAATGTCGCTTTTATTTTTTGATATTCGAGCCATAAAATCGGCATAAAATTATAGTTTTAAGTTGTGTGAAAACGCTCTATATATCCTTTCACGTCGCTGCAATTCATAAAGCCGCTCATAATGCAAGCTCCTCCTGCGCCGTTATCCATAACTTCGTAGATATTCTCTGAAGTTATTCCCCCTATGGCGAAAACAGGTAAATCGGTATTGTCGCACACCTCCCTTAAAAAATCTATCCCTCTTGGAGGTAAGTCCGCCTTGCAGGCGGTTTGAAATATATGACCCAAGATCACATATGTGCACCCCAGCTTTTCAGCTTCACGTACCTCTGACAAATTGTGACATGAAGCCCCCAAAATTGAGAAATTTCTTCTATCCAAATCGGACATTTCCTTAAGTTTCTCCAGCGGCATATGCAAGCCCCTGGAATTCAACTGTTTAGCGGTATCGACAAAGTTGTGAGGAATGAGCGTTACACCGTTTTTTTCACATATTTTTAACGCTTTTGTCGCCAGTTGAAAATAGTCTTTCGCAGATAAATCCTTTTCTCTCAAAATGATGGATGCCGGCTTCAATTTCGCAATCGCATCCAGCCTGGTTTCAAAATCGTCAATACACAGTTTTCTATTAGTAACGCATATTATCTTCGACATGTCAAACATATAGGTAATCGTTTAAAACAGGTTGTAATCCATCTTTTGAAATGTCGTCGTACATCTCCTCGAAGCTGCGAGCGTCGTCGATTTCAAATTGTTCATCGCCTGAATCTTCACCTGCGTCCTTTCCTCTGTATTTGTCTTCATGGTCCCCTATGCCTGTGGAAACCCCTGCCGAAACCTTTGTAGCAGCTATTTTCATTATGCCGTTTCTAAATGAAACTCCTTCCCTGGAAGATACCGTAATTCCGGAAAAGGGCAGAAAGATGCGATAAGCGCATATAACCTGGCAAAGCTGTCTTTCGCCAACATCCAGAGGATTTATTTTGTCGTTATTTATAATAGGTCGAAGTCTTGGGCAGGATAGGGATATTTCAGCATGAGGATATTTTCTCTGCAGATAACATGCGTGCAATGCCGTTGCAAAAGCGTCCTTCCTGAAATCGGAAAGCCCCAGCAGCGCAGCAAATGCCACTCCTCTCATTCCTCCCATCAAAGCTCGTTCTTGAGCCTCGAATCGATATTGCCAGATGCGTTTGTGCCCCCTCAAGTGCAATGTTTCATACTTGTCTATATCGTAAGTTTCCTGAAAAACCGTTACATAGTCGGCACCGCACTTGTGGAGATACTCGTATTCTTCTGAATTCACAGGGTAAATCTCAAGTCCCACCATCTTGAAATACTTTCCTGCTAGTTTACAAGCTTCCCCAATGTACTCAACACTGCTCATAGAACGGCTTTCACCGGTTAAAATCAGAATTTCCTCCATGCCGCTGTCAGCGATTATCCTCATCTCTTTTTCTATCTGTTCCATGTCCAGCTTCATTCGATTTATGTTGTTATAACAGTTGAATCCACAATAAACGCAGTAATTTTCACAGTAATTCGCTATGTAAATAGGTGTGAATACGTATACTGTATTTCCGAAGTGTTTGCTCGTTTCCGATCTGGCTTTCTGAGCCATTTTCTCCAAAAACGGCTCCGCTGCGGGGGACAGAAGAGCTTTAAAATCTTCAATGGTACAAGTTTCGTGTTCCAGTGCCGCCATGACATCTTTCGCAGCGTATTTTAAATAATCATAAGCATTCATTTGCGATATTACATCTTCGCATACGGTAGAGTCTATTTTTTCCATATCCGGAAAGTACTCCCTGTGATCTCTTCTGGCAGAAGGATTATTTTCTATCTCAGATTTCTTTTTTAAAGCCGCTTCAGACAGATGTTTCGCATCGATTAAAAATCTATTTTCCATGATTCCCTCCTAGTCGCGTAAGAACCCTGTCAGGGGATCGGATGCAGCAGCACCTCTCATTAAAACTCTACCAATCCCCGAAAGATAAGCGTTCCTGCCGGCTTCAATACTATGTCGGAAGGCTTTAGCCATGAGCGGCAAGTTTCCGGCAGTTGCAAGGGCAGTATTAGCCATAACGGCAGCGACTCCCATCTCCATAGCTTCACAAGCCTGGGAAGGTCGTCCGATTCCCGCATCTACGATAATCGGAAGTTCGATTTCGTCGACTAAGATCTTTATAAAATCCTTCGTCGCAAGCCCTCTGTTGGAACCGATAGGAGATCCCAGAGGCATGACTGCCGCCGCACCTGCATTGACCAAATCTCTGGCTACATTTAAATCGGGGTACATATACGGTAAAACGATGAATCCGTCACCTGCGAGAACTTCCGTCGCTTTAACGGTCTCGTAATTATCAGGTAGCAAGTACTTTGAATCTCTCATGATTTCAATTTTAACGAAGTTGCCGCAGCCCAGTTCTCTTGCCAAATGGGCAATTCTAACGGCTTCCTGCCAGTTTCTGGCTCCGGATGTATTAGGCAGCAACGTGACTCCTTTTGGAATATGATCCAGAATGTTTTCATTTTCCTTTGTGTTGGCACGCCTGACTGCCAAGGTGATGATCTCGGCACCGGCATCTCGAATGGCTGATTCAATTAAGTTCAGTGAATATTTACCCGAGCCTAAGATAAATCTCGATTTAAACTCATGACCGCCTAGGACTAACTTATCATTTTCTCTCATTTCGGATATCTCCTTTCGCATATTTAAAATTACTCATAACTGTCAGCAGGAATTTTCATCGTTGCATTAATTTCTGCAAATTGTCGGATTTCAATCTAAATTGACCTGACCTGCAATCACCTGCAATGTCAGATGGCTTTGGTGAGCTGCACACAACATAACCCTCGGCGCAAACAAAGTTCCGTGAATATCTACATCGCTTACGCCGTCTCCACAAATGTAAAAATTTTCAGCTATCTTTCTGGTTTTAATCTTGTTTGCCGAATCGATTCCCGCCATGCCTGAGCTTGAAATCAATACTTTATCACGGAGGTTTTCCAGCACGAAATTCGCCAATTTACTCTTATCTTCCGGCACATCGAAGGCTTCGCAGATGACTTGGGCCGATGACAGTATGGATGAAAAGTTGGCTTCACCCAGTTTCGTGCAATGGGCTTCGATTTCCACGTATGGAGCAATCTCCCTGAGATTCTCAAAAAGCGCTGTCGGCTTTTCCATGCCAAGTTGTGATACCTTGTATTGCTGCCTGTTTAAATTGCCCATATCAACTCTGTCAAAGTCCACCAAAATCAGCTTCCCGACACCTGATCTCGCCAGGGATATGGCTATATTTGAGCCGAGACCGCCGAGACCGCATACGGCGACAACAGCACCGGCAAATTTCTCCGCCAATACTTTTCCTATTCTGCTCTCTAGTGCCTTGCTCATCTCTTCTCGAGAAGGAATGTCATACTTTTCAGCTATATCGGATATTTTGGGGAGATTCTTCAATATTTTTTTCGTCGTTCCGCCCAAAATCAACCACCTCCGACAAAGTTTACGATTTCCAGCTTATCACCATCACAAAGTAGAGTGTCTCCATATCTACTTTTGGGAAGTATTTTTTCATTTAACTCCACAGCGATGTGATTTGTATTATAGCCGGATTTATTCAGGACTTCCAAAACGGAGATACCCGTGACATCTTTTACATTCTGTCCATTTATTACTACCATGAAACCTCCTCGAATTTATATTGTGTAACCTATGCAATTCACAGTATATTCACAACATCTGCATAAGCTGTTAAACCCTTTTAAAAAAGTAAAAACGGAGATACCTGATACGATATCTCCGAAAAAATCAACTCTGACTTCCTACGGCGGCATTATCCGCATCAGGTAAAGGGTCGAAGTTGTCTTACTTCCTCTCAGCCCGCTATCACAAGCTCCCCTGTTTTTGTACTGATATAACACTAGTATATCACAGTTCATATTTTTGTCAATTTGTAAAATTATAGAGTCAAATCAGCTGTTAAATATGTGTCGTCACCCGAAAAGGTATCCCGGCAGGTGGACAGGTTGAACGTATTCTCCATCTCTGTAAACTCTCATATTTCCACCTGAAATCTCATCGACAAGTGCTACTTTTCCATCGATTATACCGAATTCAAACTTGATGTCGTAAAGGTCGAGCCCTTTGTTTTTCAATTCTCTTTCTACAATTTTCGTTATATTTTGCGTCAAGCTCTTCAGTTCTTCGTATCTGTCGGCAGACAATATCCCCAGAGTATCGAGAGCATCTTTAGTAATTGGCGGATCTTCACGTTCGTTGTCCTTTAAAGTTACTTCTACAAAATAATTCAACTCCTGCCCCTCAGTGCAATAATCTCCGTATCTTCTGAAAAAACTCCCTACAGCTTTCGTTCTGCAGATGACTTCAAGACCCTTTCCGAACAGTTTCGCCGGCTTTACTACCATCTGAGCCTTTTCAACGTCAGCACTGATATAGTGAGTCGGATATCCTTCCTTTGCAACTTTGTCAAAGAAAAAATCAGTTAATTTTACGCAGATTTTGCCCATTCCGGCGATGGAAAGACCTACCGTGTTGGCACCCGGATCAAACACGCCGTTCTCCCCTGTAACGGTATCTTTAAATTGTAAAAGATAGTTCCCATCGTCTTGTAAGTACACATCTTTGGTTTTTCCAGCATATACAAGTTTCATATTTTTACCTCCCAGATAACCCAATATTTCATAAAAAAAGTATAGCACTAAGATTAGAAAATATCTATAATATCTATCGATTTATTATTAAAAACAATAATAGAAATAGAGAGTATATAATTATTATATTTTACGCGCAACGTCGTCATATTTTCCGTTTCAGATGATACAAAAGAGCTGTGATATGTCATCTTCGTTCAGATGATCATTTCACAGCCCCGCTTGACTTAATTGAAATAAACCGATTAAATCGAAAATAATCCTCTTTAAATCATTTTTTAAATTTATCACTTACATTCTTGATAAATTCGCCTGTCAGACTCGACTTGTCAAAATCCGTTATGCTTCCTATGCTGTCGAGAATGCTGCTCGTACTTGCACCGCTTACAACATTGTTGTTGGCACCGTCCATAGTCGAATTTCTAAGTCCTCTGAGCCGCCGAACCAGTTGATCATAGGTTTCCAAATTGGAAATCTTGCAGTTGGTTTCCGTCTCATAGGTGTGCCTCGCTCCTCGATTTCTGTAGTAACCGTATATTATGGCAAAGAAAGCTATACCAGGCAACAACAGACCATACTTCAGATACGATTCGGTATAGTCAAAAGTCAGTACCATTATCAATGCACCGATTATTTCGACTATCGCTGAAATCATAAACAACTTCGCCATATTTACAGGTATGCTACCCATAGTTTCCTTAGTTCTGGCATTGACGGCAACATAGTGAAGTATGCTCTTATCACCGCTCTTCTTTTCATGATAGCTGTATAGCCAAACCGGCAGATATGCGGCAATCCATTGTTGCCCCTTGACTATGAGACTCTGATCATCCCATCTGACGCCCCTATCATAATTTTTCACGGTGTCATTGATGCTGAATTTTGCCACGTCTTTTGCCTGAGTCATAACTATGTTATCGAGATGTTCTATATCCACATCTCTCTTTTCAGAAGTGAATCCCTTTATGTAATTTGCATTCCACTTTACGCAATTTTCAGTGTCAAATGGCATAATTGAGTTTATTATGTTATTCGTCTGACTCTTAGAAGAATTGTCAAGTCTTTCAGAGCTGGACTCTATGGAAAGATCGTCTATAGCGATGTCAAATGTTCTTCTTACATTGTAGAGATCCGCATCGTATCGCCTTTCTCTGTTGTCGTCGGAACCTACGGTGTAGGATGAAACCAAGTGTTCTCCCTGTCCTGAAAAATCTCCGTGAGCGTTTATATCGACCAGCATGTACGGGAAGTACACTCCCATCACATTTTCAGTCGAAAATTCCTTTTTAAACTTGCCGTTTGCAAAGAATCTTCGCTTCTTAACAAATGCCTCTATGGCATTTCTTGCCTCGTCCTGTTTCACTGAAAATGGCAAAACCGCATCCGGAATAGCCCCGTTTGGAATCTTTTCATTGACTGACAATGTGTTTCTGCACCAGTGACATCTCGCCTGTGCCGATTCTGCAGTGTCTATTACCACCTCAGCACCACACCCGGTACACTTCAGTGTCAATATATCTTCAGTATCCGCCTGAATTCTTTGAGCACCTGCACCTATGACTTTACCGGTGAGATTCTCCACATCATCCACGGTATTCGCCACCCCAACAGGTGAAAATTCATGTCTACAGAAATTACAACGAAGTTTGCCGCTGTTGACGTTCAGAGCGATATCGGTAGCTCCACACATAGGACACTTCTCCTGTCCGTTTTTCTCTCCTTCATTGAAATCGATGATTACGGTATCCGCAGAAGTATCATCGCTCTGCGGATTTTCTCCCGATAAATTTGTAAACAGATCACCTTTAGCGGCTTCCGGAGAAATTACAGGTGCATCAGGATCTATGCTGAGTTTATCAAAATTTATGCTGTCATTTTTTTTCGTCATATGCGTACCTCAAGAAAATTATTAAAAAATATAAAAAGTCACTGCGTATGTATAACAATCAAAGTCCTAAAATCTGAGCTTTAAGTTTATCAAATTCTTCCTGAGTGATGACTCCCGCATCGAGGAGTTTTTTCATTTCTATCAACTTAGTAGTCGGATCCGCTCCTTGATTTTGAGCCGATTGTTCAGGTGTATTCTGAGTATTTTGAGGCTGTTGACCGAAGTTCGGATTGTATGAACTCGGTTGGTCAGGCTGTTGCATGCCACCCATAATATTTCCGGCAGCACCCATGCCCATACCCATGAATGCCATTCCTGTGCCTCCACCTGTTTCTCCGGCAGCTTGTATGCCTCTGGCGACCGATTGCTGCATAAACGAGTTTCCACGAGCTCCTGACAGAGCATCGGCTCTCTTTACGTCTTTCATCAACTGCTTTGTATCTTCATCATATTCGATTGCTAAAATTGCGGTTTTTATGATTTCCAAACCACGACCCGATCTCCATTGATACGCATCTTCAACAGCTGTTGAAAGCGACTGTGCAAAGCCCAACTGATCTCCCTGAATTCTGCTCATTCTATTCCCTTTTGAAGGATCGTTTGTGTAATTTGAAAATGCTGCCGACAACGATGATACAACTTCATTGAAAAGCTGCGATCCGGCGTCATTGTCCATATCCGCAAAATCGAATACAGGTGCATCCGGTTGCAGATACTGTGCGGGAACAAAACCTTTTACAAACAGTATAGGGTCCACAATTCGCAGTGAGTAAGTCCCTCTCGTAACTGCGCCTACCTGACTGCCGAAAAAGGCATCATCCCAATATATCTCCGATTGCGTACCGAATCTGTTGTTTGGAATTTCTTTTAAATTCACATAGAACGCCAATTGTTGTGCACCTGCTCTTCCACCGAATTTAAACTTTTCCCACGTATTTCTCAAAAAAGATGCACCGTTTTTTTCGCTTGCGAAAAACGACTGAGAATTCGGATCGTCTGAGTGATATATAAAACCTCCCGGTTCTGCAACGAATCCGGTAATTGCACCGTTTTCAAAAGTTATCAACGCTGTACCTTCGGGAACTAAAATGTTCGATCCGTTGGTTATAACGTTTTTATTGCCTTTCGTATTCTCTCCTCTGCCGTTGTTCTGCCCATAAGGAACTGCCTGAAAGATCGCAGCTGTTCCCGGAACGTCCGGCTCCGGTGCATAGAAGTCTTTCCATTGATCTGCAAAGGTTCCCCCCAATGCTCCTGTAAATGCTTTTATAAAACCCATAAACATCCTCCTTTCTTTAAACAAATGTTTTGAGTCAACAATTAAATCGGTTATCTTGTTTCATTCTTATAATAATTGTAGTTTATTTAAAATAAAATTGCAAACACATTCAACTGGAATTTGAAAAAAGCCATAGGGATAAAATATTGAAAATCGACAGAAATCGCTAGAAAAAATCCGAAAGTTCTGTACAGAGTAAAACGTTGAAACTTAAAAAGCGCATCTCTCGCAGGAGATGCACTTCTATACCATGTAAAATTATAATTGTGTTCATTTACCTCGCATGTATTTCACAACTTTATATGTGGAAATCATATGTGTGAAACATGTGCAAATTATATGTGTGAATCGGCTAAGTCTTCATTCCATCTCATCTATCCACTCATCACCAAAGGTATCGCTCGCCATGGTCCAATTTGCATTGGATAAATCCACACTGCCTACAGCTGTACTATCGGGAGAGCAGGTTCTCTTAAACTGCTGTCCGAAAAATCTCTTATAGAAAATTTTAAGCCACTTTCTTATGGTGTCTTCGTCAAAAATTCCGTCGAAAGCAATTTTTGCCAAGAACAATACTTTTCGCGGAGTCGCACCGTTTCTAATCGTATGATATATAAAGAAATCATGTAAAGCATAAGGTCCGACCTTGTCTTCCGTCTTCTGATTCATATTTCCCTGAGAGTCGGGTGGCAATAGCTCCGGAGAAATCGGTGTGGATAAAATATCCAGAAGTGCCTTTTTCAAAACTTTAGAATCTTGTATGAACTCGGATTTAGAGATTTTCTCCTCTGCAAACCATCGTATGACTTCCTGTATAACCGTTTTCGGAACCCCTGCGTTAGAACCGTACATCGACATGTGATCTCCGTTGTAAGTGCACCACCCCAAAGCTATTTCACTCAAATCGCCGGTACCTATTACAATTCCTCTTTCTCTATTTGCAACGTCCATCAAAATTTGTGTTCTTTCTCTGGCCTGAGCATTTTCATAGGTTATATCGTGCACGTCCGCAGGATGATCGATATCGGAAAAGTGCTGCTTTACAGCATTCACTATGGATATTTCCCGACTGGTAACTCCAAGAGAGTTCATCATCTGCAGTGCGTTTTGGTATGTTCTGTCCGTTGTACCAAACCCCGGCATGGTAATTGCTATTACATCGGTTAAAGGCTTTCTCAATTTATCATGGGCGTAGACTGTAGTCAACAGTGCAAGGGTTGAATCAAGTCCTCCGGAAATGCCTAAAACGCTGGTTTTAGAGTTGGTGTATGCAATTCGTTCAGCCAATTTCTGAACCTGTATATTGAATATTTCTTCGCAATTCCTGTACGATTTTTCCTGTGAATCGGGCAGAAACGGAGATTGCGAAATTTTTCGGTATAATTTATCTCCATCGGGGAACGCCAGCTGCAAAATTTCTATATCGTTGTAGCTTTCTGTAGGTTTCATAGCTCGGTTCTTAGCTTTCTTGTAAGCTGTCAAGTCCAAATCGACATCGTAAACAATCTTTCTGCCATTGTCGTCCGCATTCTCATCGAAAGGATAAGCTGATGACAGAATCTCTCCGGCACCTGCTATGATTAAAATTCCATCGCTTCCCGAGAACAAGATCACGTTGCAGTTCTCTCCGGACTTTATTTTAGCAAGGGATTCATAATAATCTTTTTTGCCGATTTTATATGGTGCAGTATCAAAAATTACCTGAATATCGCAATCGTCATTCATGCCTATGGATATATCCCTATCAAAATCTATAAATCTGCTTTTGTGACAGCGGTTATGATCGCTATCCACAAAATATTCCGACAAATCTGCATCAAAGTCCCTTATCGAAATCGAATCGGAAATTTTGCCATTCTGAATTACACAGAGCGAATTTATGTACTTTCCGCCGGATTTTTCATAGTAATTCAGCATTACAGTTATGTCTTTATCCCTCGTGGCATCAGCTATGCTCTTTATGCCGGCATACTGCATATTGTACAGATGGTTTTGAAAAAACAAATTGCCACAAAACGGTGAAGTAATCGCCATAGGGGGTAAAACCAACAGCGATACTCCGTTCTCAACAGCCGCTTTTACAGCTTTCAATATCTCTTCCACATTATGCGTGACATTTGCTTTGCCCAGGGATAGAGAACAACAACTCGTTCTCAAATAGTTAAAATCATTTTTTATCATAGCCGCCTCCTGTATTAAAAAGGGAATATTGACACGATGAGCAGAGCCGAAGTTGTGAAGACAAGCCCTGCTAAATGAGCTTATATAATCCCTTGCATCGCCGATAAAATTTCGATCCTTTTTAACAGAATAATACCATAGCACCGATTATCGTGTCAAAGAGTTCAAAGGCAATTTCAGCGAAAATACAATAACTGTTTCGTGTAGTTGATCTAAATGCAAAATGAATAAAGCAACTTAAAGAAAATGGAAATACGCATCGATAAAACATGAGTTTCTCTCATGTTACAAATTATTGATACAGTTGAAAAAATCAAGGTGGTAGGATATAATTAAGGGAAGATTAAAACGATTTTTAGATATAATTGAAGCGCGGGAAAGTATCGATATATTTTGAAAAAAATTGTTAATATACATCAGATCGATGCGAATAAAACATGGGATATTTATGAGGATAGAGGAAGGAAAGATATGAAGATCACTTATATAGATCAAATAAAAGGTCAGGCTGTCGTCCAGGACTTTTTCTTGGTAAAGAGCATAGCGTTTAAAGTTGGCAAGAACGGAAAAGAATATCTGGATATGACCGTCGGTGACAAGACCGGCGAAGTATCGTGCAAAAAATGGGAAATTAGCGATGATTTAGATGTCCTGAAAAGCATAGATGAGGGAGATATAATCAAATTGAGAGCTTCTGTTGGAGAATGGAACGGTTCAAAACAGCTGAGCATTACTAAAATCAGAAAATCAATACCCAACGACCATATGAAAATTAGTGATTTCATCAGAACCGCACCGGAAGATCCGGAAGATATGTACAAGTTCATATGCGATACCGCCGACTCCTTCACAGATGAAAGACTGCGAACATTGTGCAAGAATCGGCTGATTAAAGAAAGAGACAGACTGCTGTATTATCCGGCAGCAACCAGAAATCATCATTCTGTTCTCGGCGGATTGCTATACCACATGAAGAGAATGCTGATCACAGGAGACAAATTATGCCAAGTATATGAAATTCTGGATAGAAGTCTGCTGTTGACCGGCGTTATAATGCACGACATGGAAAAACTCAACGAAATTTGTTCCAACGAACTTGGAGTTGCCAACGAATATTCTTTTGAAGGAAATCTGCTGGGACACCTCGTATTGGGTGTTCGCGAGCTGGAAAAAGATATGGCTGATTTGGGAATAGACAGGGAGAAAGCCGTAATGCTCGAACACATGGTGCTGTCTCATCACTATGAGCCGGAATTCGGTTCGCCTGTCAGACCCATGTTTCCGGAAGCTGAAATTTTACATTATTTGGATGTTATCGATGCGAGAATGTACGATATGGAAGAGGTTTTAAACAGAACCGAACCGGGAAGTTTCAGTGAGAGAATCAGATCTTTGGACAATCGTAAGATCTATAGAAAAACGGAGAAATAAGAGAGAACAACCTATGATCAAATTCCCTAAAGAAGTCGATAAGGTAATAGATAAACTGAACCATATGGGATTTCAAACATTCGTCGTAGGCGGAAGTCTGCGTGACAGGTTGATGGGATTCCAACCCGTCGACTGGGATCTGGCGACGAAGGCGAAACCCGATGAAATATTGAAGATCTTCCCAAATGCTGAGGTTTTAAACGAGAATCTGGGTGTGATGAGATTGTATTTTACAAAGTCATCTCATGATGAAATCGCTCCTGTAGTCGACATAGCGACGTTCAGGAGAGAGCATACACATGACGAAAAAGGGACACCTGTGCGATTTGAATTCACAGACACCATACATGAAGATTTGAACAGGAGAGACTTCACTGTCAACGCTATGGCATACAACAACACGCTTGGAATAGTTGACCCCTTCAATGGCAGAAAGGACATTAAAGATAAAATAGTGAGATGCGTAGGAGATGCTGATGAAAGAATTAAGGAAGACCCTGTCAGGATTTTGAGAGCTTTAATGCTGATTGCGGAAAAGGGCTTCCATCCTGAAGCCTCGTTATATGAAGCCATCGGAAAAAACTGCAACTCTTTGAACAACCTCAGCATACACCGCATCAGAGAAGAGTTCTCGAGAATGATGGGGGGAATATCCGTCGGAACCGCCATTGAAATTATGAAGGGAACAGGAGTATTGAAAGTTATAGCGGGAGAAAGTGTAGACAATTTCTTTTCCGTAAAAAAAGCGTTATTCCTCGAAATGGTAAAAAAAATTGACAAGACACCTCCCGTACGAAAAAGGAGATTAGGGCTGTTCTACAGCTTGTTGGATAAAGATACCGCTATGAAAACCTTGGACAAGATGCAGTACGACAAAACGACCAGAAATCGCATTATGGATGTAATAACCGGTATGGCTGCTGTGGAGTCTATTACAAAGCCGGTGAATCTAAAGAGATTTATCGCAGATGTGGGTATTGAGCGTTATCGTTTCTTGGCTGAAGTTGCACATGATAGAAACGTGATATTCTGCAAATCCTCCGAAAGAACAACCAAAAGGTTGAACATGATCGAAAACATTGAGAAAAAAAATGAGCCCATTGTACCGGAAGATTTGGCGGTAGACGGCAACGACATTCGGACGGAGCTTGGCATCGACGGCAAAGAAGTAGGTGAAATTCTGAATTGTCTGCTCTTAGATGTCCACAGAAATCCTTTTAAAAACCGAAGAGAGATTTTGTTGTATATGGCGAAGGCGTATGGCAAAAGCTCTCTTAAAAGAAAAATTAGGCAGAATAAACGATTGAATAAATTTAGATAGACCATTTGAAAATTTGAACGGAAGTTACCAGTGAAAAAAGTAAAAAAATCAGATAACAATTTAATAGGTCAGGTTGATCAATCGGAGGAAGAACGCGATGATATCCGCAGGGAACACGTGAAAATCCCGGATGATTTCAATTCCGAACTCACTTTGACGGGTAAATTCACAAAATTCATCTTCGGACCTAAAGAAGACGGATTTTTAGTAGGTGTATTGGTGACCGCCGATGGTGAAACCGTAGCAGTAGGTAACTTGGTGGATGCACAACCTGACAAACTCTATACTCTCAACGGAGATTTTGTGTACAATGAGAAATATGGCGAACAATACTCATTTCATACGGCATCCGTGCATATTCCCAACTCCGCAGAAGGTATAAAGTTGTTTTTATCGTCAGGTATCATAAAGGGGGTCGGCGAGAAGAAAGCTGCTGAAATAGTCGACAGATTCGGTGATAAAACTCTGGATATAATTAAGAACCAATCCGAGAGGTTACTTGAAATTTCAGGTATTGGAAATGTCACGATGAACAGCATAGCAGAAGCAGTTTTACAGGAGCTTGAAATGGCGGAAGTCTATATGAAGCTTCAAAAATTCAATCTCGGCGATAAGATCATAGGCAGATTATACAGGGAGTACGGTAGAATTGCGGCTGACGTAATTTTAGAAAACCCTTATACTCTGATTTCCGACATCACGGGAGTCGGATTTAAAAAAGCCGATGAAATAGCCGAAAAAATAGGAATTGAAAAAGACAACCCTCTGAGAGTGCAGAGTGGAATCAAGCACTACTTAACCCTGAGAAGCCGAGACGGTCATTGCTTTGAAAAATACGAAAGCGTAATATCAGACTGCAGCAATCTGATAACGGTGCCTCGAGAAAAAGTTGAAGAAGCAATATATGTTCTGGGTATAAACGGAGAGATAAAAATCGAGGAAAATCGAGTGTATTTGATGAAATTCTATGAGTCCGAAGAATATTCCGCTGCGAAAATAGTGGAACTTTTACAATCTAAAAACATGGAAACGGGATTCGGTGTGGATAATCTCATAAGACATACCGAATCCGAGTATGGCATAGAATTTTCGGACGAACAGAAAAATGGAATAAAAGAAAGTTTAAGAAGCGGTGTTTCCGTAGTAACCGGTGGTCCCGGAACAGGTAAAACTACTATAATACGAGGTATCATAAACATCATAAAATCCGAGGGTTCGACATTGGCATTGACAGCACCTACGGGAAGAGCTGCCAAGCGAATCAGTGAAACTACCGGTGAAGAAGCGATGACGATACACAGGCTCTTGGAGTACAACTACTCCGCAAATCGAGATGTGATGTATTTTGAAAAAAATGAGACCAATCCGTTAAAATACGATGTGATCATCGTAGATGAAGCTTCCATGTTGGATCTGATTTTGTTGGAACACTTACTTAAAGCCGTATCATTGGGGACTAAATTGATATTTGTAGGCGATGTGAACCAACTTCCATCGGTAAACGTGGGTAACGTTTTAAGAGATATCATAGACAGCAAAGCGGTTCCGTGCTACGAATTGAAGGAAATTTTCAGGCAGGCCGAGGAGAGTGCTATCGTGGTAAATGCTCATAAAATCAATATGGGAGAACTTCCTGATATATCAAACAAGTGCAACGATTTTTTCTTCGGCAGACGGCTAAACGAAAAGGATGCCTTGTCCGAAATAATAAATCTGTGCGATGGGAGATTGGAGAAATTTTTCAAAGTAGAAAATAAAATTATGGATATTCAAGTGTTGACTCCTATGAAAAAAGGAAGGCTCGGAAGCATATCATTGAATCAACATCTGCAAAAGGCACTGAATGGACGGGCGTATAAAAACGGTGAACCGGCATTGAAAAAGGGAGACTATACTTACTTCATAGGCGATAAGGTTATGCAAATCAAAAATAACTACGATATGAAGTGGGTGTGCAAAAGTTCCATTGCGACAGGAGAAGGTGTTTTCAACGGAGATATCGGATATGTGGAAAATATCGACCTGCACAATGGTAAAATGTCAGTAGTGTTCGATGGGGATAAATACGTGAACTACGATATGGAACAGTTGGAGGAACTCAGTTTAGCATATGCCATGACAATTCACAAAAGTCAAGGCAGCGAATTTCCCATCGTGGTCATGCCTGTTATGAGAATTCCTGAAATGCTCGGAACGAGAAATCTGCTGTACACCGGAATAACAAGGGGAAAATCCGGTGTAGTCATGGTGGGTAATCCGTCTGCCTTGCAGAAAATGATAGAAAACAACAACATTAAAAACAGAAATTCATATCTTGCCACTCGCATAAAAAACGCATATGAGTTTTTTGAAAAAAAACCTTTTAAAATTTGAAAATTTCGTTGAATATCTAATGGCACAAAACATATACTGCAGCTTTTGTGGCAGCTTCTTGGACGGTATGCAAAGCGAATATGGATTGTGCGATAAGTGCATGGGAAAAATGGATTGGATCTTCGGTGAAACGTGTGAAAAGTGTGGCAAGCCTTTAAGATTTAACCACAGATATCCACTGTGTCCCGACTGTATGAGCGAGAGAAGATTTTTTCATCGCGGCTATGTAACCACGGGCTACGGATTGTTGGAACGAACTCTCATATCGGATTTCAAAATCCGCGGTAATACGTATCTCAGCAAAGGGATAGCACGCATGATGGCGGATAAGCTTCGGAAGGAGAAAATCTCATTTGATATCATAACATCTGTTCCCGTCCATAAAAAGAGGTTGAACATCAGAGGATTCAATCAAAGCGATCTCTTGGCGAAAGAGATAAGTAAAATAACAGAAATGCCATATTGTGAGTATTTGCTTCGAAAATGTGATACAATACATATGAAGGAATTAGATAGATGGCAGAGAAGAGTCAACATCGAAAATGCCTTTGAAATAAATGCAAAATCGAAAAGAATGTATCCGCTGGAATCAAAAAATGTGCTTTTGATAGACGATATATTGACTACCGGAGCAACTATCAATCAGTGCAGTAAGGTTCTGACGGAAAATGGAGCAAATAGAGTCAATACATTGGTTTTTGCAGGTTAATCCATATGTTAAATCGTTTATAATGGCTGTTTGAGTCTGTGGTTGAAAGGCCAGGCCAGCTACGGGCAAAAGGTCCCACGTAAGCTGTACGCAAGGCGGCAGTGATCATGGCGTAGTTTAGATGTAAGTCCTCCGAGAAATTCGGATTAAGGCAGGTGTGGGGGCAAAGACCAGGTCAGTCAAACGGCTATTGTATATAAACAGGGCAAATGGTATAATTAGGCTATTAAAAATATGCTTAGTTTGACAGCATTTACGTTGAAAGGAGGGCTGATTATGAAAGTGGTAATTAGCAGTAGAAATTTCTCTAAGAAAACTCTTAAGGAAGAACAGAAAGTGCGAATCGAGAAAAAACTGGAAAAACTCGAAAAGTATTTCCACGGACAAGTTGATACTTCCGTCGTTCTGTTCAAAAGAAAAAATGATGAAAAGCTGGAAATTACTGTAAGATCGGGGAAACAAGTATTTAGAGCCGAAAGTGCCGGAGAGAGCATCGACGTTTGCATAGATAAGGCAATAAATAAACTGTTATCTCAAATACATAAATTTAAAGGAAAACTCGAAAAGAAGTACAAAGATCACGACAGCATCAGATTTAAAGAACTTGACAAGCTGTACTCCGGTGAAAAAGAGATTGACGAAATCTTCTTTGAAAAGAGAAAATCCGTCAAGCCTCAGCCTATTTCCATCGAAGACGCAGTGATGGAAATGGAACTTGTAGACCATAACTTCTACGTGTTCACCAACGATAAAACGGGGATGATAAATGTGGTGTACAAACGTAGAGATGGCGGATACGGTCTGATTGAAACGGAAAAATAATGAACTCCTTCATTCCATCGGATTGCGTGTGGTCTCAGTGACAAAAAAAAGGATATTTAATAGAGATTGAAAACATTTATAGCCGGCCATCAAGGTCGGCTAAATAGCTATATAGTAAGTGGAGAAGATGAAAAATTTTTTTAGCAATATAATTTCGGGAATAGGAATAAATGACTTTATCGACATCCTTGTCGTAGCATTTGTGGTTTACAAGATACTGGGCTTTATACGGCAGAGCCGGGCGGAACAGCTGGTAAAAGGGTTACTCGTGATTTTGGGTGCGACAGCCCTATCCGATCTACTGCACCTGTATACTTTAAACTGGCTTTTGAAAAGCAGCCTGGCTGTCGGAGTAATCGCCTTGGTAGTGGTATTTCAACCCGAACTGAGAAGAGGTTTGGAATCCCTCGGCAGGAGCAACATTTTGAAAACTAAATTTTCCCAGCTGGACAAGAATAAAGCGGAAGATTTGGCAAATAAATTCGTCGATTCAGTGGACGGTTTGAGCAATTCCAGGACAGGTGCGCTCATAATCATCGAAAGAGAAACCGCTTTAACGGATATATGCGAAACGGGAACAAAAATCGATGCGGAAATATCGGAAGAACTCATCGGTAACATCTTCTACGAAGGTGCCCCTCTGCACGACGGTGCAGTAATCATAAGAGGGGAGAGAATGCACAGTGCAGGTTGCGTTTTGCCCCTGACTCAAAATTCCAATCTACCATCTTCCCTGGGAACTAGACATCGAGCTGGCATAGGAATAACCGAACATTCGGATGCAATATCCATAATAGTTTCGGAGGAAACAGGAATAATATCCGTTGCCAAGGACGGTAAGTTGAACAGATTTCTGGATAAAGACGGCTTAAGAAAGATATTGCTAGATGGATATTTCAATAATGAAGACGATATAGTAAAAGGAATCAGAGGTGTAGTGAAGAAGATAGGAGGATCAAAAAATGCTCCGAAATAAGAAGGTTAACATTCTAATAGCCTTTGTTGCAGCTTTGGCTCTTTGGATATACGTTACGGGAAAAATTGAAATCAACAGTATGAAAAAATTTTCCGACGTCAAAATTTCCATAGTAAACCAAAACAGCTTAATTGAATCCGGCTATGCTGTGGAAAAAATAGAACCGGGAAAAATTGACGTAACACTGAAAGGCGGTAGAGCCGCACTGAACAGTGCAAAGGGGAGCGATATAAAAGCCACCGTCGACGTTTATTCCAGATTTAAGGGAAAGAACAATGTCAACGTAGATGTGGAAGTTCCCAAGAACACACGGCTGGAAAGCAAATCGGAAGACAAGGTTACCGTCGAAATAGGAAACTTGGTCACCGCTGAAAGAAATATAGAGGTCCACGAAAAGGAGAGCCTGCCTGAAAAAACAGTCTTGGTAAAATCGAAACCGGATCCTGAAAAGGTGAAAATATACGGAACTAAAAAAAATGTTGCGAAAGTCGTAAGCGTCAGAGCTCTGGTGGATACGAGCAAAGTAACGGAAAAGGACACGGAAGTTTCAGCCAAGCTGGTACCGGTGGATAAAAGCGGCAACGTAGTTGACTTCGTTTCGGTTGCAAGCGATGAGATAAACATAACCGTGAGATTGGAAGCCTACAAGACAGTTAAATTAAATGCGAAGACAAAGGGCAGCATAGACGATAAATACCAGCTGGACAGCATCAAGTCACCTGAAAAAATAGATATTCAGGGTCCTGCCGGCACCATAAAAGGTATAACTGAAGTCGAAAGCGAAGATATCGACATAAGTAAAATCAGAGAATCCACGAAGATAAAAATGGTATTGAGATTGCCTGAAGGTGTTAAAATAAAAGAAGGTAGTGAGGAGCCGTTTTTGAATGTGACGATTAAACGGAACAATGCCAAAACTTTTAAATTCGATATAAGCGACGTCAACATTGAAAATTTAGGCGAAAATCTGAGTCTGAACAAAGGTCGTGGAGAGATAACCGTCGTAGTGAGAAGTAAAAATAACGGCAAGGTCGATTTGGAAAAATCGGACATTAAACTCTACGGCGACGGCAGAAATTTCAAAAGGGGAAGCAACACGGTGACCCTATACACCAACAAAGACGATGAGTACATTGTGGAGATAAGACCTAAGACGCTTACGATAAATGTAAAATGAATATAAATCACTTGCATCCTGTACAAGATTACCCTTTTCTCCAAACGGAAAGGTTCTTAAATCTGTGATGCGTGATTATATGAATATAAAGATGATGAATTGAGGATTACAAATGGCAAGATTATTTGGGACAGATGGAGTGAGAGGAATTGCAAATCTCGAACTGACTCCTGAGCTGGCTTTTGATTTAGGGAAAGCAGGAGCGACAGTGCTGAGTCAAGAACGGAATGAGCGCCCTGTTTTCGTCGTGGGAATGGATACGAGAAGGTCGGGAGATTTGCTCGAAAATGCGATTTCAGCGGGCATCCTGGCAGTTGGTGGAGATGTGATAAAAGTCGGAATTTTACCGACTCCTGCAGTTGCATACCTCGTGAGACACTACGATGCTGATGCCGGAATAGTCATCTCTGCTTCACATAACCCTTATGAATACAACGGAATTAAGTTTTTTAACAATCAGGGGTTCAAACTGGACGATGAAATTGAAGAAGCTATTGAAGATATAATTCTGCGGCATATAGATACCAACAATCACGTGACTCACGACCAGGTCGGCAGGGTGAGAGAAGCGGATAAAGGCGGATTGGAAGTGTATGTGAACTACCTTGTCAGCAAGGCGGATTATAATTTTAAAAACAGAAAAATAATACTGGATTGTGCCAACGGTGCCGCTTTTGACGTTGCTCCAAAAGTATTTGAAAGATTGGGTGCAAAGGTGATATCCATAGGGAATTCACCAAACGGAGTCAATATAAACTTGAACTGCGGTTCGACTCAACCGAGAAAATTGCAGGAAAAGGTAATCAGTGAAGGAGCTTTTATGGGACTGGCTTTCGACGGAGATGCTGACAGGTTGATTGCCGTCGACGAAAAAGGCAGAATTATCGACGGAGATAAGCTCATTTGCATTTGTGCCAAGATGCTGAAGGATGAAGGCAGTCTGGGCAACGGCGTCGTAACGGGAACTCTCATGAGCAACTTGGGTTTTCATAAATATATTAGAGAACTTGGATGTGAAACGCGGAGCACCAATGTAGGTGACAGATACGTTTTGGAAGATATGTTAAAGACGGGAAGTCTTCTCGGCGGAGAGCAGTCAGGTCATATAATATTCAGAAGCTATTC
Source organism: Eubacterium brachy ATCC 33089 (assembly GCA_000488855.1). Classification (GTDB taxonomy): domain Bacteria; phylum Bacillota; class Clostridia; order Peptostreptococcales; family Anaerovoracaceae; genus Gallibacter; species Gallibacter brachus. Next base: position 66,427 of record KI535286.1, read on the forward strand.
GACTACGGGCGACGGCATTCTAGCCGGAATTCAGGTGGCAGGAGCCATCATAAAATCCGGGAAAACCGCTTCTGAAGTATCAGACGAAATCAAAATATACCCTCAAGTTTTAAAAAATGCGAGAGTTGACAGTAAAAATAAATTGAAATATGAAAACGACAGAGAAATGCAAGCGATTTTTCAAAAAACGGAGAAACGCTTGGAAGGACGAGGCAGATTATTGATCAGACCATCCGGAACGGAACCTCTGATCAGAGTCATGATAGAAGGAGATGACATTGGTGAAATAACGAAGCTCGCCGAGGAACTGGCTCTGTTGTTGACAAAGAAATTCGGATAAGGAGATATATTTATGTGTGGAATAGTGGGTTTTATCGGCAAGCAAAATGCCAAGGAGGTTATACTGAACGGGCTGAAAAGCATGGAATATAGAGGCTATGATTCTGCAGGTATAGCCATAAACATGAAGGATAGAATTGAAGTCAGAAAACACGTAGGCGGCATTGAAAACTTGGAAAAAATCACCCGAGATGTGGAATTTGACGGCAAGCAGGGCATAGGACATACCAGATGGGCAACTCACGGGGTTCCTGCCACTGTAAATGCACACCCTCACCTGAGTCAAGACGGCGAAATAGCCATAGTTCACAACGGAATCATAGAAAACTATGCTGAGATTAAAGACTGGCTGATAGGGGAGTTCGGAGTAAAATTCGCATCTGAAACGGACTCGGAAGTCATTGCACAGTTAATATCCGTATACTACAAGGGCGACTTGCATAAGGCGGTGAACAAGGCGGTAAAAAAGTTGAGAGGTGCATATGCGATAGCCGTAATTGCACACGACGAACCGGATAAAATCGTGGCGGTGAGAAAAGACGCCCCTCTTGTGGCAGGTATCGGAAAAGGTTGTAATTTCATAGCATCCGATATTCCCGCTCTATTGAAATACGTCAGAGAGATTTATCTGATAGAAAATAATGAAACCCTAGTCTTAACCAAAGATGATATAAAGATTTATGACAAGGACGGTAACGAAATAAAAAGGGATGTGTACCATGTTACTTGGGATGCGGATGCAGCTGAAAAAAGCGGATACGAACATTTCATGATAAAGGAAATTCACGAGCAACCTGAAGTTATCGGAGAAACGCTGAACAGGCGTTTAGATGAAAACGACAGGATTAAAATAGATGGCATATCGCTTTCAAAAGAAGAGATAAATCAATTTGACAAAGTGTATATAGTTGCTTGCGGAACCGCCTACTTTGCAGGGCTGGTCGGTAAGTACCTAATTGAAAAAATAGCAAAAATTCCGGTAGAAGTGGATGTGGCATCCGAATTCAGATACAGAGACCCTCTTGTAGATGATAAAACTCTGCTCATCGCAATTAGCCAATCCGGCGAAACCCTTGATACTCTGGAAGCTCTGAGAGAAGGAAAGAGAAAAGGGGCCAGAGTTTTGTCAGTGGTAAACGTCGTTGGCAGTTCCGTTGCAAGAGAATCCGACGATGTGTTCTATACTTGGGCGGGACCCGAAATATCGGTTGCTTCCACAAAAGCATACACAACTCAGCTGATGTGCATGTATATTTTGGCACTTTATATGGGTGAAGCGAAAGGGTCCATAAGCGACGAATACTACAAGAAAATTATTTCTGAACTCAAATCGACTCCGGGGAAATTGCAGGCTGTACTCGATCGAAAAGGAGAAGTGGAAGCTTTAGCCAATATATTTTACAGCCGAAACGACATATTTTTCATAGGCAGAGGCTTGGACTCCTGCGTTTCCTACGAAGGTTCTTTAAAGTTGAAAGAAGTTTCCTATATAAACTCTCTGGCAATTACAGCCGGTGAACTGAAACACGGCACCATTGCACTGGTGGAAGACGACACTTTGATTTTCGCCTTAGCATCTCAGGATTTTCTGTTTGAAAAGATGCTTTCAAACATAGAAGAAGTCAAGACCAGAGGTGCGAGAGTTGTCGGAATTGCAAAGAAAAATCAAAATGCTATTCAATCCAAAGCAGATGAAGTCATATTCATTCCGGATTGTGCGGATGAAATCACACCGCTGCTGACGGTGGTGCCTCTTCAACTATTTGCTTATTATGTTGCCAAACGGAGAGGAACCAACGTAGATAAGCCTAAAAATTTGGCAAAATCGGTAACTGTTGAATAGATAACGAATTTGAAATTAAAATCTATAGGAACTTCAGATGGAGAATATTATGAACTATGAAGTTAAAGACATAAAGCTGGCACCCGGCGGTCATCGTAAAATACAATGGGTAAAGAATAATATGCCTGTGTTATCACAGCTGGAAAAGGAATTTGAAAAGGCCAAACCCTTTGAAAACGTCAAAATTTCCCTGTCGATTCACATGGAAGCGAAAACGGCATATCTGTGCAAGGTGTTAGTCGCAGGCGGAGCTGTACTTTCAGCAACGGGAAGCAATGTATTGAGCACCCAGGATGACGTTGCTGCGGCTCTGGCTGATAGCGGAATCAGCGTTTTTGCAGTGCACGGAGCCAGTGAAAGAGAATACATGAAACACATCGAGATGTGCCTTCAACAAAAGCCTAACATCATCATAGACGATGGAGGCGACTTGGTATCGGTCCTTCACAAGCAGAGACCTGACCTTGCCGAAAATGTCTGGGGAGGCTGCGAGGAAACCACCACGGGAATAATAAGGCTCAAAGCTATGGAAAAGGATAAAGTCCTGAACTTTCCGATGATTGCGGTAAACGATGCAGATTGTAAGCACCTGTTTGATAACAGATACGGAACAGGGCAGTCAGTGTGGGACAGCATAATGAGAAATACCAATTTGGTTGTCGCCGGTAAAACCGTAGTTGTAGCAGGATACGGATGGTGTTCAAGAGGTATCGCCATGAGAGCCGCAGGCCTTGGAGCCAAGGTGATAGTGACGGAAATAGATCCTATAAAGGCTATGGAAGCCAAGATGGACGGCTTTGAAGTTATGACCATGATGAAAGCTGCCGTAAGAGGGGATTTCTTCGTTACGGCTACGGGATGCCGAGACACTATAACTACCGAACACATATCCAATATGAAATCCGGAGCCATTTTGGCTAATGCAGGGCATTTCAATGTGGAAATCGATATGGAAGCTCTCGAAAAAACGGCAACTTCTAAACGAGAACAGAGAAAAAATATAACCGGTTATGAAATGAATAACGGCAAATGGATAAATGTGATCGGAGAAGGCAGACTCGTAAACATCGCGGCGGCAGACGGACATCCTGCTGAAATTATGGACTTGAGTTTTGCCGTTCAGGCGTTGAGCGCATTGTATATCAAGGAAAATAAAGATAATCTGAAAAGAGGTAAAGTTATACAGGTTCCTAAAGAAATCGATCAGACGATAGCTGAAAAAAGACTGGAAGCTTGGGGAATAGAAATCGATAAGCTGACTGACCGACAAAGGGAATATCTGGACAGCTGGAATATGTAAGTTGTTCAACGTACAGATCGTATGAAAGGTTAAAGGTTATGAGCAAAGAGGTTAAAGAAGAAGCAAAAAATGCCGTTGTTGAGGTGCTGGAAGAAGCACATTTAAGGGCGGGAGATATATTCGTAGTAGGATGTTCGACCAGTGAAATCATCGGAGAACAGATTGGCAAACGTTCAAATATGGATGAAGCGATGGATGTCTTTGATGCCATAAAAAAAGAACTTGACGACAGAAATATCTTTCTTGCAGCTCAATGTTGTGAGCATCTGAACAGGGCGATTGTAATTGAAAGGAAGGCTGTGGGCGACGATGTTGAAATCGTAAACGCGGTTCCGCAAATTCATGCAGGCGGTTCCTTTGCAACTATATGTTACGAGAGGTTTGAAGACCCTGTAGTATTGGAAGAAATCAAAGCGGATGCCGGTATGGATATCGGTGACACGTTCATAGGCATGCATCTGAAAAAAGTCGCTGTCCCTATCAGAATTTCCACTAAAAAAATCGGTAAAGCCAATGTTACGGCTGCTCGTACAAGACCTAAATTCATAGGCGGTTACCGTGCCAAGTACAGTTCTTTTTTAGCCAAAGGCAGGGAACTTTACGACGGAGAAGTTCTTAAATAGAACTGCTGAGATGGAGCCAAAATTGATGCTCACCTGAATAACAATGGGATCTGTTGCACTGTCGGAAACTATCGTGAACAAAATACAAAATTCCGTTAATTTCGAACAAAGTGGTATGTAGGAATGCAAATTCCGTCATATCACTTTTTTATGCAGTTTCAACTCTTCCGGCGCTTTCAGGTAAACCTTTCATTTATATTGTCTTTTTTCTTTCAAAATGCGGTTTGGCACATATACGTTAAAATAGTTGCTCCTACACCGAAGTTTCTCATGTAAATTACGCAGTTCAACAAAAAACAAAAATATTGGAATTGACTATTGAAAATATAGAGGAAATATTATATACTGAATAGGCAAAACACAATATATAGGGGGTAATGTTGAAATAATAAATAATATATTGTATAAATATGGTTTTGCATAAAATAGCATAATAACCGTATAGTTTTATATTTTCGGATAAAATGCATCTATATATGTGTGAATAAATATGCATGAAACAGTGTATGATAAATAGATTGGAAGATGAAATGAACGATTTAGGGGAGAGGAAAATGTATGTAATTAAGAGAGACGGTGAAACCGCAGCATTTGACAGGAGCAAGATAAAAGCGGCAGTAGAAAAAGCTATGAAATACGGCAGCGGCATCTACGATGAGGACATTGCGGCAGCAGTTGCGAGAGATTGTGAAAAACATTTCTCTGAAAAGGAAGAAAATCCTACTATATATATGATAGAGGGTCTCGTTTATGACAGATTGATGCATTACAACCACATGGAAACGGCGAGAGCTTATGAGGGATACAGGGCTGTTCAGCAGTTTAAGAGACAGGTCAACACCACGGACGATTCCATTTTAGAGCTTATGAAGAAAGCAAACGAAGATGTAATGATGGAAAATTCCAATAAAAATGCCGTTATATGCTCAACTCAAAGAGATTTAATTGCGGGGGAAGTTTCCAAGGATATTGCCAGAAGGAAATTGATTCCGCCTCACATAGTGCAGGCTCACGATGAAGGCTCAATACACTGGCACGATATGGATTATACCATTCAACCTCTATTCAACTGTTGTCTCATCAACATTGAAGACATGCTGGGACACGGTACTGTGATAAATGAAAAGATGGTGGAATCGCCTAAATCCTTTTCTACCGCGTGTACGGTTACAACTCAGATAATGGCACAGGTTGCCAGCAACCAGTACGGCGGACAGAGCATTACAGTCAAACACCTGGCACCGTACTTGAGAAAGACTCGAGATAAATTTTTTAAATTCTTCTATGAGAAATACGAGGATGAAAAGCTGGCGGAAGAATTGGCAGAAGATATGACGCTAAAAGAACTTAAGGATGGTGTTCAGACTATAAGATACCAGCTTTCCACTCTTATGACGACTAACGGACAGGCACCGTTTGCGACTATATATCTTGAAATCGAAGAAGGCAGCCCTTATGAGAGAGAAATGGCTCTTATCTGTGAAGAGATGATCAAGCAGCGATTGGAGGGTATGAAAAACTACAGAGGGCAGAACGTAGGTGAAGCATTTCCAAAACTCGTTTACCTATTGGACGAACACAACTGTTTGGAAGGCGGAAAATACGATTATATAACCAAACTGGCAGCAGAGTGTACTGCAAAGAGATTGGTTCCGGACTATCAGAGTGCAAAGATGATGAGAAAGAACTACGAAGGATGTACATTCCCTCCTATGGGATGTCGCTCGCATCTCTCTCCATATAAAGATGAAGAAGGCAACTATAAATGGTATGGAAGATTTAACCAGGGCGTAGTTTCTTTAAATCTTCCTCAGATAGCGATTATGGCTGAAGGCAAAATGGGAAAATTCTGGAAGATTTTAGATCAGCGATTGTCTTTGTGCAAAGAAGCTCTATTGTGTAGGCACAGAATGCTGTTGGGAAATCTTTCAGATGTTTCACCGATTCACTGGCAACACGGTGCAATTGCAAGGCTTGAAAAAGGCGAGAAGATAGACAAACTCCTTCAAAACGGATATTCTACGCTATCGTTGGGCTACGTAGGCGTTTATGAAATGGTTCAAGCCATGCTGGGCGTGAGCCATACAACCCCTGAGGGCGAAAAGTTTGCAATCGATGTGATGAAGCATATGCAAGATGCCTGTGCCGGTTGGAAACATGAAACAGGATTGGGCTTCAGCGTTTATGCAACTCCTGCAGAGTCGCTGGTTTACAGATTCTGCAGATTGGACAGAGCCAGATTCGGTGAAATTCCAAACGTTACAGACAGGCTGTATTACACCAACTCATATCACGTAAATGTAAGAGAGGAAATAGATGCTTTCAGCAAGTTGTCATTTGAATCTCAATTCCATGAAATTTCAACCGGAGGATGTATATCATACGTAGAAGTTCCTGATATGACAAAAAATTTGGAAGCGGTAGAACAGATTATCAACTTCATATATCACAACATTCAATATGCGGAAATCAATACCAAACCGGATATTTGTTATAAATGCGGTTTCACCGGAGAAATAGAGGTAGATGATAATTTGGAATGGCATTGTCCAAACTGTGGAAATAGCGACAGAAACGAAATGCAAGTAATGCGTCGTACTTGTGGATACATAGGAACGAATTTTTGGAACAAGGGCAGAACGCAAGAAATCAAAGAGAGAGTATTGCACTTGTAAAAAGTGTAATCTACTCGCCGGCGTTTAACGTCCGATTATGTAAATCATATGATCAAGGCTATGTCAGTCTGAAAAGAGTTTAGATCATATATAGTTATTATACGATGGGACCTATTTTTTAAAATAGAAGTAAAATTTAAATATGAAAGCACCTTAAAAACTGTTGTCGAAGTTATAAAAGTCAGCTCGCTCATAGTGGAAAAGGTGTTTTTATGTTTAACTTAGAGAGGATTGCTTATGAAATTCAGCACCATAAGAGCCTTAGATGTTGCCAACGGACCGGGTATCAGGGTTACTATATTCGTATCCGGATGTTCACATAACTGCAACGGCTGTTTCAACGAAGAGCTGCAAGATTTTCAACATGGAACTCTTTGGACGGAAAAAGATGAAGAAGAATTCATAGAGAAAGTGGCAAAGCCGCAAGTTACAGGTGTCAGCATTTTAGGTGGAGAACCTTTGGAACAGCTAATGGACGATAGCCTATTTCGCCTTTTGAGCAGAATAAAAAAAGAGATGCCGGAGAAAAGCATCTGGTTATGGACGGGAGATATATTTGAAGAAGCTATAAAAAATCCGAAAAAAAGGCGTATAATCGAGTGTCTTGACGTCCTCATAGACGGACCTTTCATCCTTGCCGAGAAAAATCTGAAATTGAAATACAGAGGCTCTGAAAACCAGCGAGTAATAGATGTGGTCAAATCTTTTGAGACAGGTAAAACCGTATTTATGAAGAACGCCTAATTGCGATTCAACCCCCTTGATTCAAGTCTTAAATACGCTGACATTTCACATTTATTACACATAAATATGTGATAACCGTGGGAATTGTAAGGAAATTATATTTTTTTTGTGAAAGCCTCTTCACAAATATTGAATTAAATTTTATATAGTAGTATCATAGTCAACGTAAAGGAGATGTTTATGTTAAACTTTGATACGAAAAACGCTATGAGCAGAGTTAAAAATGCTTATGGCAAAGTGAAAAATTTAAAGAAGAAGACTAAAGAAATAATTTGTATAGGAGCAGTTGCATTTGTAATAGGCTCATTCGTTTTCTACGATGTAGCCACAGGAGTTGCATATGCAGCAAGTGCAGGTGAAGCACAACCACATGTAATTAAAGCCGGCGGAAAGCAGATCGCAGTTGTTGAATCAAAAGCGGAAGCTGAACAGGCAGTGGAGAATGTTAAACAGGCTTATGGTAAGTCAAGCATGGAAACCACAGCAATAGTTAATCCGGCTATAACAATTGAAAAGAAAGAATATATCACAGGCGAAAACGTAAAGGTGTTGAATTCGGTTGAAGCTACAAAGACTATCCTAGAAAAAAATTCTGGTAAGAATCCGATTTTCAAAGTTCATGTTGAACAGCCCGTAGTGAAGTCAGAAACGATTCCTTATGAAACAAAAGAAATCGAAACCGATTCCCTTGAAAAAGGTGAGAGAAAAATCGAAACCGAAGGTGTTAACGGTTCAAAATTGGTTACGAGCAAAGAGACTATGGTAAACGGAAAGGTTGTAAAATCTGAAATTTATACATCTAAAGTTAAAGCTGAACCTAAGAAAGAAGTTGTACTTGTCGGTACAAAGGAACCGAAGGCGGAAGTTAAGAAGGAAAAGAATTCAAATAATAAAGATACATCTAGAGCGTCAAGTGGCTCAAAAAGCAGAGCGAATCATGTTTCTTATGCTTATGATTCGGCGAGAAGCGGCAGTATTTCAGAATATGCTAAGTCATTCCACGGTGTCCCATATGTATATGGCGGCTCTACACCGGCAGGCTTTGATTGCTCAGGATTTACAAGCTATGTTTTCAGAAAATTCGGAATTAGTCTGCCACACAGTTCGGCAGCTCAAGCCAGATATGGCAGACCTGTTTCAAGAAGCGAAGCTAAACCTGGAGATTTAGTAGTGATGCCGGGTCATGTAGGCATATATGCCGGTAACGGTATGGTTACTCATGCACCTAAGCCTGGTCAGTCTGTTACAACTGTGCCTCTATGGACAGGAGCGAGCTTCAGAAGATTAATTTAACTAACTTAGTTTAATTTGCTGAAATTCCCTATCATGAAAGTGTGTAGGGAATTTCGTTATGTGTAAAAATGTTCATGTATCGCCATTTTAAAGAACCTATCATCATATGTTGTGTTTCATCGCCGTTGGACAGCATTCATCATTCAGGTTCTTTTTTTATGCACACCTTTATGTCCATGCTCATTTCTTACAGATGTACCGCATATGTTAAACTTTTACTTTTTTCGCATTTCTAGGCTTTTGCAGCATTGCCAAGATATGGATATATATGTTACAATAAGTTGTTAGAAATAAAGCGATTAAGGAGATAAAAATGTTTGATAAACTGTCATTTATTTCAGATAAATATAATGCTTTGACTGACAAGGTCTCAGATCCGCAAATTATTGCCGACCAGTCAAAATGGCAGAAGTATGCAAAGGAGTTGAGTGAACTCGAGCCTATAGTCAAAAAATTTCAAGAATACCAACAAGTAAAAAAATCCATTGCAGAAAGCAAGGAACTTTTAAACGAAAGCAGCTCTGATGAAGAGCTGAGAGAGCTTGCCAAACTGGAATTATCGGAAATGGAAGATAAAGTAGAACCTTTGGAAGAAGAACTGAAGGTTTTATTGTTGCCAAAAGATCCTAATGATGAAAAAAATGTAATACTGGAAATCAGAGCAGGAACCGGCGGTGATGAAGCAGCTTTATTCGGAGCGGATCTATTCAGAATGTATTCGAGATATGCAGAACGCCGTGGCTGGAAAACGGAACTCATGGAGATGAATGAAACAGGTATCGGAGGTATTAAAGAAGCTGTATTGCTCATAAAAGGAAAAGGTGCCTACTCAAGGCTGAAATACGAATCCGGTGCGCATAGAGTACAAAGAGTTCCGGAAACGGAATCATCCGGTAGAGTTCATACGTCTGCAGCTACCGTCGCCGTATTACCGGAAGTGGACGAAGTTGAGGTGAACTTAAATCCAAACGATGTCAGAGTCGATGTATACAGATCTTCTGGAAACGGCGGACAGTCTGTAAATACTACCGATTCGGCGGTTAGACTGACACACATACCGACGGGGACCGTAGTAACTTGTCAGGATGAAAAATCTCAAATCAAAAATAAAGAAAAAGCATTTAAAGTCCTTGCTGCAAGACTTTACGATGTCATGATACGAGAGCAGACTGATGAAATCTCTCAACAGAGGAAAAGCCAGGTAGGTTCAGGGGACAGATCCGAACGTATCAGAACCTATAACTTTCCACAGGGCAGAGTATCCGATCACAGAACCGGAGTTACTCTATATAAACTTGATGCGTTTTTAGACGGCGATTTGGACGAAATCATAGATGGCTTAATCACTACGGATCAGGCTGAAAAGATGAAGAACTTCTGATGTAACTTCCCCTCATGATTTCGCAAGGTAATGATTTTAAAATATCGGTAAAAATGAAAACAGTTTTTTTAAGTGATGATGAAAATGATATAAAAAAAGCGGGAGAGATTATCTCTAAAGGTGGACTTGTCGCATTTCCAACGGAAACGGTCTACGGGCTCGGTGCTGACGGATTAAATGAAAATGCCGTTTCAAAGATATTTGCGGCAAAAGGCAGACCCGGTGATAATCCTTTAATTTTACATATCAGTGAAATTGATGAAATAGAGAGTATAGCACTTGAAGTCGATGAAAAAGCAAAAAAATTGATGAAAGCTTTTTGGCCGGGGCCGATGACTCTCATCTTGAAGGCAAGAGATATAGTTCCTAAAAAAACTACAGGTGGATTAGATACAGTCGGCATTAGAATGCCTAATTGCGATATGGCAAGGTTGTTGATAAAATCAGCAGGAACCCCTATTGCAGCTCCCAGTGCAAACACTTCCGGCAGACCCAGTCCAACTACGGCAAAACATGTGCTGGAAGATATGAACGGTAAAATAAATGCAATTTTAGACGGTGGAGATTGCCAAGTAGGAATTGAATCTACAATCATTTCTACTCTAGGAGAAACTGTAACCATTCTCAGACCCGGTGCGATAACAAAGGAAGATGTGGAGAGAACACTGAATGAGCCTGTAAAATTCCACGAGAGTTTGCTCAGCACAAGTGATATTATAGATAGAATAGGAGTTTCTGATACATCGTCCGATGTATCAGTCAAAAAAAAATCGATGAGCCAAAATCTCGAAGAGGATGTGGTTCCTATGGCTCCGGGGATGAAGTATAAACATTACGCACCCAAAGCGGACATGCTGCTGTTCATAGGTGATTACGACATCGTATGCAAAGAAATCGAGAAGAGGAAAGAAATCTTTCAGAAGCAGGGAAAAAAAGTAGGAGTAATAAACTATGGATGTCAGAGCAATTTGGAAATTTCAAAGAGGTTTTTCAAGGATCTGAGACATATGGATGAAGAAAAGATCGATGTTATACTCGCCTGTGGCGTAAGCGACGTCGGATTGGGTTTTGCCGTCATGAACAGAATGATGAAATCGGCGGGATATAACATCATAAACTTGACCGAAGAAAAGGTCGGACAAAAAATAGATTCTCGGGGTGAAAATGACACCCTTCCCATATAAATAAAATTAAAGTGAGGAGAGGAAATGAAAATTGCAATTGCCAGCGATCATGCCGGCTATGAGATGAAGATGATTATTTTAGGTTATTTGCAAGCCATGGATCACGATGTTATGGATCTTGGAACGGATAGCACCGAGTCGGTAGATTATCCGGTTTACGGAAAGTCATGTGGTCAGGCTGTCGCGAGGAAAAAAGCGGAGAAAGGTATCGTGATATGTGGAAGCGGTATCGGTATCTCCATTGCTGCAAACAAGGTTAAAGGTGTCAGATGCGGGCTTTGTACTTCTGTTGAAATGGCGGAATTAGCCAGGAAGCACAACGATGCCAACGTATTGGCTCTAGGTGGCAGGCTTACTGAAATCACTGTGGCACTACAAATTGTAGATGCTTTTTTAAATACTGAGTTTGAAGGTGGCAGACACCAAAAACGCGTCGATTTGCTTGATAAATAAGGAGGGGCAAAGTGAGTAGAATATACGTATTCGATCATCCGTTAATTCAACATAAAACAGCTCTTTTACGATTAAAGGAGACTACTACTAAGGATTTTAGAGATTTGGCAAAGGAAATCGGTATGCTCATGGGATATGAAGCTACCAGGGATTTACCTCTTAAAAAGGTTCACGTCGAAACTCCAATGTGCAACACGGATGTCAATTTATTAGATGGTGAGGACGTTGCCATCGTTCCCATTTTGCGAGCAGGTTTAGGTATGGTGGACGGAATGCTTTCATTGATTCCCAACGCAAAAGTTGGACATGTAGGGCTTTATAGAGATCCTGAAACTCATAAACCGGTGGAGTATTATTGCAAGATGCCTCATGATATCGAGAAAAGGAAGATATTCGTAATGGATCCTATGCTTGCCACCGGAGGATCGGCAGTCGATGCAGTCAGCTTGGTGAAAGAGAAGGGGGGCAAGGATATCACTTTTATGTGCTTAATCGCAGCTCCGGAAGGGATTGAAACCTTGTCAAAAGCACATCCCGACATAGATATACTGATAGCTGCAAAAGATGAGAAATTAGATGAAAATGCCTATATATTGCCGGGGCTTGGAGATGCAGGCGATAGACTTTACGGAACGAAATAAGGAGGGCGTAAAAGTGAATAGCAATGAGATTAAGGAGAGTCCTTTAACGAACGATTTGACGGACAATGAGGAACTTCTTGATTGGGTGAGTGAAGTGGCTGAACTGACTCAACCCGACAGCATTATGTGGATTACCGGAGATGAGGCTCAGCTTGAGCAACTCAGAAAAGAAGCTATGAAAACAGGTGAGCTGCATCAGCTGAATACGGAAAAATTGCCGGGATGTTACCTGCACCGAAGTGCTACACATGACGTTGCGAGAATTGAAGGCAGAACTTTCATATGCAGCGAACAAAAGGACAATGCGGGTCCCACAAACAACTGGATGGATCCAAGAGAAATGCACGAAAAGCTGAAAAAACTTTTCAAGGGTTCCATGAAGGGACGAACCATGTACGTGATTCCCTTCTCTATGGGTGCTATCGGATCTCCATTTGCCAAGTACGGCATAGAAATTACCGACTCGATTTACGTTGTGCTAAACATGAATATAATGACTAGAATCGGCGTTAAAGTTTTAGACGCCATAGGCAGTAAAGGCGAGTTCACTAAAGGATTGCATGCAAAGTCGGATTTAAATCCGGAGGAGCGTTACATAGTTCACTTCCCTGAGGAAAACACCATAATGTCCATAAATTCCGGATATGGCGGAAATGTTTTACTGGGCAAAAAGTGTCTGGCGCTGCGAATCGCTTCATATCTAGGTCAAAAACAGGGTTGGTTGGCAGAGCATATGCTTATATTGGGTGTTGAAAATCCACAGGGTGAAAAACACTATGTTGCGGCAGCATTTCCGTCTGCTTGCGGAAAAACCAATTTGGCGATGTTGATTCCTCCGGAAGTTTACAGGAAACGCGGTTGGAAGATATCCTGTGTCGGAGACGATATCGCTTGGCTTAGAATCGGCCAAGACGGCAGGCTATGGGCGACAAATCCCGAAAACGGATTTTTCGGAGTCGCTCCGGGAACCAATGCAAAGTCAAATCCCAACGCATTGACTGCAACTATGAAAAATACCATATTCACCAACGTTGCTCTCAACACTGACGATAATACGGTTTGGTGGGAAAAGCTGAGCAAGGATATTCCGGAGAATATAATAGATTGGACGGGACAGGAGAGAAATGGAAGCGATAAGGGCAACGAGCCCCTTGCTCATCCCAATTCAAGGTTTTCATCTCCGGCAGTTAACTGTCCTTGCATTTCGAAAGCTTTCGGAAAACCGGAAGGCGTTCCGATTTCTGCTATAATATTCGGTGGCAGAAGGGCGAAAACAGCACCTCTCGTATATCAGTCAAGGGACTGGAACCACGGAGTCTTCGTCGGTTCTATAATGGCTTCAGAAACCACTGCTGCGGCCTCAGGACAGGTCGGAGTGGTGAGGAGAGACCCTATGGCAATGTTGCCTTTCTGCGGCTACAACATGGCTGACTACTGGCAGCACTGGCTGGATATGGGACAGAAACTGACAAATCCTCCTAAAATTTTCAATGTAAACTGGTTTAGAACTGATGAAAACGGCAATTTCATATGGCCGGGATTCGGCGATAATCTGAGAGTTTTGGAATGGATACTGAAAAGAGCTCAAGATAGAATCGGCTGTGAGGAAACGGAAATAGGATTGTTACCTAAAGCTGAAGACATAGACATTGAGGACTGTGACATAGATGAGAAAACTCTGCAGAGCATATTGAATGTAGAAAAGGAATATTGGCTGGATGATATAAAGAGCATAGAAGAGCTTTATAACAAATTTGGCGACAGAGTGCCTGCTGCGCTGGTCAAGGAAGTCAAAGACATGGAAGCTCGATTGAAGAAGATAAAATAATAACCGCAAAAGAAGGTCATATCTTTGTGATATGGCCTTTTGTGAAATTTAGAGTAACTGCTGAATTGACAGCGCATTCGACGAAAATCTGTACAGAGAGGAGTAAAAAATATGATAAATGAAAAAGTTCATGAAAGGATAAAAAGACTCAGAAAACTGATGACAGACAACCAAATACGCTTTTATTTGATACCTACTTCGGATTTTCATCAGACAGAGGCAGTGGGCAGCTATTTTAAAGCCAGAGAGTATATGTCGGGATTTACCGGTTCGGAAGGCACTCTTCTAATCGGTATGTATGAGGCAAAACTATGGGTTGACGGCAGATATTTTTTACAGGCGGAAAAGGAGCTCGTCGGAAGCGGCATAGATAAAATGGAAATGGGAGAAAAGGGTGTTCCGACTATTGAAGAATATTTACGTGAAAATCTGAATGCCAACGATACGCTGGCTTTTGACGGAAGAGTTGTCAATACTGCCATGTTTCAGGAGTTTGAGAAGATTGCCAGTGAAAAAAGGTCAAAAATAAAAGTGGATTTGGACTTGGTCGGCAGCGTATGGTCAGATAGACCCGCTTTACCGAAAGATAAGGCATGGAAGTTGCCGAAAACCATTACAGGGGAAACCATTGATCAAAAGCTGAAAGGGCTCAGAGATGAGATGAAAGCTAATGAGTTAGGTGGATATATATTCTCCGCATTGGACGATATCGCCTGGATTTTGAATATGAGAGGCAGGGATGTTGAGTTTTTCCCTGTGGTCCTGTCTTATTTGATACTGACAAAAACCGACGGCTATCTGTTTGTAGATCAAAATAAGTTGACAGATGAGCTCTTAGAGGATTTTTCGAGAAATGCGATTAAGGTATTCCCATACGATAGAGTCTATGAATTTGCTGAAAAATTAGATGATGTGCTGGGAGAAGGGTACAATACCATATCATTGGATGCAAATATTTTGAATTCCGCGCTATACGCAAAACTTCCGAGAAATATAAAAGTGCAAAACGAAGTGTCTCCTGTGGTTTTGTGGAAAGCGTGCAAAAATGGAACAGAGCTTAAAAACAACGAAAATGCACACTTAAAAGATGCCATCGCTGTAACTAAATTCATAAGATGGATTCAAAATTCCGTAAAAGAAGGAGAAGATATCGATGAATACGGTGCTTCCATGAAACTTCACGAGTTCAGGATGCAACAGGATGGCTTCATAGAGGAGAGTTTTGAAACCATTGCGGCATATAGAGAAAACGGAGCAATTGTGCACTATCATCCGCCTGTGAGCAACTCCAAAAAACTCGAAAATCGCAGTATGATACTGGTAGACAGCGGAGGTCATTATAGAGACGGTACCACCGACGTTACCAGAACAATTCCTCTCGGACAGCTCACAGCAGAAGAGAAAAAGTGCTATACAGCCGTGTTGCGAGCTATGATAAGGCTGAGTAAATCAAAATTTTTGAAAGGCTGCAACGGAAAAAATCTAGACATACTGGCAAGGGGTATTTTATGGGATCTGAACATGGATTACAAGCACGGAACAGGACATGGAGTAGGGTATATTCTAAACGTTCACGAAGATCCTGTCGGTATCCGATGGAGAGCCGTTCCGGGGCTTAATGATATGGAACAGTTCAGAAAAGGAATGGTCGTTTCAAACGAACCGGGAGTATATTTTGAAAATAACTTCGGAATCAGAATCGAAAATGAGATGGTTGTTGTGGAAGATATGGAAAACCAATTCGGAAAGTTTATGAAATTCGAACCGTTGACATGGATTCCTATCGATACGAAGCAAATATTGATCGAGGATATGAATGAAGATGAAAAAAAGTGGCTCAACACGTATCATGCAGAAGTATTCAGAAAAATCAGTCCATTTTTAGACGACAATGAAAAAAAATGGCTGAGAGATTATACAAAAATGATATAATATGGTATACTTGTCCAAACTGCAAAATGGATATTTTCAGATATTATTTTACTGATAAATTTTGAAATTCTGCAGCAATCCCAAGGGAAGAAAAATTAAAAATTATGTGAGAGTAACAGATAGAAGGAGAGGAATATTTATGTTAAAAGAATTTAAAAAATTTGCATTTAGAGGCAATGTCTTGGATTTGGCAGTAGGTGTAATCATAGGTGCTGCGTTTGGTAAGATTATCAGTTCCTTGGTAAACGATATCATCATGCCGTTGATAGCCTTGATACTGCCGGGAAAAGTCGATTTTACAAGCCTTATGTGGAACAATATAAAATACGGTAATTTCATTCAAGTTGTATTTGATTTTCTAATTACCGCATTTGCTATATTCATGTTCATAAAGGCAATAAATACCGCAAAGGATAAACTTTCAAAAGAATCGCCGGAAGAAGAGGCTGCACCTGTTGACAGCAAGGAAGAACTGCTGAAAGAAATCAGAGATCTATTAAAAAGTGAAAAATAATTATGGTTAATGTGTTCGATAAATGGGAAACACAGAAACTATATGGAATTTTATCGGTTGGGGTTGATTAAAGCATTTTTAAATTACAAGCGAGGCGATTGAATGTAACCATATTGCACCTCCTCCAGGGGGGTCACTGCAAATAAAGTTATATGTTTAAACAGAAACTAAATACAAATGCTATGTTTTAGAGAAGGGAGCAGATGCTCTCTTTTTTAGTTGCAAATTTTGGCTCAAATAAATCATTCTCTCTGTATTGTATAACAATTATTCATGGGATAAAACAATAATTTTTATTGAAAAGTTTATGAGTTACTATTAGAATTAAATGGAAAGAATTGTAAGTTCGATTTCGCCTACGGGTAATTAAATATTGCAACAGGATTATATCTATGGATCAAGGAGAAATTGTCGAAGATGGCACACATAGTGAATTAATGAAAAAAGACGGATTATATAAAAGGCTATACACAAAACAGGCTTCATTATATCAAAATATTAACATTAATTAAAGGGGAAGTAATGAATATCATTGAGACTAAAAACATTGAAAAAACATATAAGACAGGTGATGCAGTCGTAGAAGCTCTGAAGGACGTAAATTTAACGTTAACAGAAGGTGAGATTCTCGCCATAATGGGCAGCAGCGGCTCCGGAAAAAGCACTCTTTTACATATTTTAGGCGGGTTGGAGCGACCTGATGATGGAGAAGTTTATCTGAACGAAAGCACAAACCCCGTAATATTTAAAGAACCGCAGATAACTGAATATAGGGAGAAGAATATCGGCTTTATATTTCAACGGTTCAATCTCATAGGAGATCTAACCGTGCGAGACAACATTGAAATTCCTCTTCACATAAAAAAAGAGAAATTTGAAACCATAAATGAAAAGGTGGAGAAAATGGCTCGGCTGATGGGTATTTCTTCAAAATTAGACAACAAGCCCGGCAAGCTGTCAGGCGGACAACAGCAGAGGGTGGCAATCGCCAGGGCTTTAATCGGCAATCCCAGAATACTCCTGGCAGATGAACCCACAGGAGCCCTCGATGTGGTTACGACTGCTGAAATTCTGGATATATTGACCGATTTAAACAAAGAGTTAAACCAAAGTATAATCGTGGTCACCCACGATGCCAAAGTTGCATCCTGCGCTGATAGAGTGGTTTTTTTGCACAACGGTCAGATAAAAGAGGAATATCGTGTTGAAGCGGATGCAAATAACGTAGCTAATATTTTAGATTTATTAAAAACTTTGGAGCAATAGGAGTCTCATGAAAAACCTCAATAATTTATCCTTTGAACAAATTAAAAACAACAGATTTTTGTCCGCAACGAGCATGATCAGCATAATGCTCGTCGTATTCGCTATCGTCGTTATGTTCAACTTCGCTTTAAATTCAATTATCACATATCCTCAGTCCTTTGCAAATATGAAAAGTGCCGGTGCCGCTATTGATATTCGCAGCGAAGAATATAGAAAAAATTTGCTGTCTTTTATCATAATATTATCTGTTATAGTAATTTCGATTATGACTGTTACAATCTTATTTATTACGAGTACGTTTCAAATATTGCTCAAAAAAAGCCATAGAGATATGGCGATATTACGAGCAATGGGAGCCGACAAAGCTCAAATAAAAGCCATCATCAAGAATCAGGTCAATTTTCTGACCATTGCAGGTAGCGTGTTAGGGCTTGTATCGGCATTTTTATTCTATAACTTCGGTTTAGAGTTTCTACGTAAAGTATGGGGAATGAAAATAAACGGAAAACATCATCTTTACGTTACAATATCGATAGCAATCGTGATAATTCTAATGGTGATTATAAGAAAATCGGTTTTATTTAGTGCAAATAAATACTCCAATGTAATGCCCATCGAAATCATAAACGGATTATACGGTGAGAAAAACGGAAAAGAAAAAATGCGAAAAAGAAGGGCATTGTCTTTTAGAGATCTGAATTTATCGCTGAAACTGATAGGGAACAAACTTTCAGAAAATAAACGGATCATTCTTTCAGTCTCTTTGTTGATCGTTTTATTCTTGTCAGGCAACACTTTTGTAAAAACCGTGGAAAAAAACGGAGCGGACTACATAAAGCAGAAATACAAATCGGATATTTTGATAACCATAGATAGCTCTGAACCTCTAAAGAAAAGAGAAACGGATAAGATTATAGATCGGCTAAAAAAAACGGAAAATGTGGATATAGCTGTTATGTATGGCATACAATCGATTAGTAATAGTGACGGATCTCGTATAAATTTTCAATTGGGTGATTTAAATGGATTGAACAAGTTTAAGTTCTTACATAATAGGTTCGAGAAAAATGAAACAGCTATTAGCGACACTTTCGCTAAAAAACATAACCTCAAGGAAAATGATAAATTAATGCTGGGCGATAAAAAGTTTACAGTTCGGGAGATTTTTAAATCGTCCAACTTCACTTGGAGTGATGTTATTATAGATGCAGACAACGAGGAGTATACCGATGAAGATCTCGGCCATTTTGACGCCATCTATGCAAAAGGGAATATGAAACAAATCAACAAGACTCTCGCCTCCTTAAAAAACAAATATCACTACATAAAGTGGTCGACGCAAGATGAAGAACTGTCTAAGCTTTACAATGGTGGAAAAGAGCGATTCGGTATGTTTTTCATAACGTTATACGGGCTTGTGATCATCGTAACCATCGGCTGGATTAACACGATGAACAACATTCTGGAAGACAGGCGAAACAACTATTCCACATTGCACACATTAGGCTATGTTCCAAGGCGTATTGCGATGATAATACTCTATCAACTGCTCATATATGTGGGGACCGGCGTTATAGGCGGACTTATACTGAGTACGATTTTAAATTATAAAATAACGGAGACTTTGGAATTCGCAGGTAGCTTGCAGGCAGTGGGGTTATATACTCTCGTCATACTGGTTGCAATGCTTCCAAAAGTTTTAAAACTGGCATACACATACAATCAAGATATTTTAAAAGAGTAGAAAATATAAATTATCTGCTATTAAATATCTCCTGCAAATTCATAAAACTTTGCAATTCTTTCAATTCAAATAATTTTAATTGACTTTTTTTTGATAAGAATGTACAATGTATAGGCGTGGATTTAGGATGGAAGCGTCCGTGAATTCACAGCTAAGTTAATTTAGTAATCGCTGAAACAGATTTTACAAATCCCAGTAAGCGGATCCGAAAGGGATGGTCAACCATCTTAGTAGGAGGAAAGGAAACAAAATGAAATCATTTATTGCAAAGCCTCATGAAGTAGAGCGTAAATGGTATGTTATCGACGCGGAGAACAAAACTCTAGGTCGTTTAGCATCGGAAGTAGCTGCTATCTTGAGAGGAAAGAAAAAGCCTACATATACTCCCCACGTAGACTGCGGAGATTATGTAATCGTTATCAATGCTGAAAAAGTTGCGGTAACAGGCAAGAAGAGAAAAGAAAAGATCTACAAGAGACACACCGGATATCCGGGTGGTCTTAGAGAGATGACTTTCGAACAGCTTATGGAAAAACACCCGACAGAAATTGTTAGACACGCTGTTAAAGGCATGATGCCAAACGGCAAACTGGGCAGACAGATGTACAAGAAGCTGAAGGTTTACGCCGGACCTGAACACGATCACGACGCACAAAAACCTGCAGTTTGGGAATTTTAAGGGGAGGTATAACAAATGGCAAAAGTTCAATTTAGAGGAACAGGCAGAAGAAAATCTTCAGTTGCAAGAGTTAGACTAGTCCCTGGCACTGGCAACATCACTGTTAATAAAAAACCGTTAGATGACTATATCGCACTGGAAATCGTAAAAAGAGAAGTTAAAAGACCTTTCGAGATTGCCGGTTGCGAAGGCAAGTTTGACGTTATCGCTACCGTAACCGGTGGCGGATACACAGGTCAAGCAGGAGCGTTGAGACACGGCATTGCGAGAGCTTTATGCGAAGCTGATAGAGAAGCATACAGAGCTCCTCTGAAGGCTGCCGGTTTCTTGACAAGAGATGCGAGAATGAAGGAAAGAAAGAAATACGGTCTTAAAAAGGCGAGAAAAGCATCTCAGTTCTCAAAGAGATAATTTTCGCGAGATTATATTTATTGCGCAGGCAAATTGCGGAGTTCCGAAGGGAGCTCCGTTTTTATGTCGATAGCATAGCAGCAATTAAAAGGTCTCCTTGTCCAAAGACCTGCAAAAGTGTATAATATAGTCTATCGGACGATGATTTCGCTGAAAAACATTCCGTATATTTGATATTTGCTATGGCGTTTATGAAAGTTCACAAAGACAATCTTTCAGGCTTTCACCTCTTTTCATGTGATGCCTATGCGTTTTGAGACTTTACGTCTTATATCGCGAATATTTCTGTACGAATGTTTCATATGCAACATGCATATTATCAGTTACAATATGTGCATTATCAGTGAGAAATCCCATCGTGCAACAGAAATTTTAAAATGGAGTAATAATATGTTCAACTACAAATTATGGATTTTTGAAGGCTCTGTAATTATGGTAATCGCCGTCGCAACGGTGGTCTTTTACGGCAATGCCGTATACTTCGATACCTTTTACAGCGGGGTTATTCAAGGCTTGAGAGGCGGCGGCTTAAATACTTTGATGGAAGGAATTACATATATCGGCAATTGGCAGTCCATCGTCATAATATGCCTTTTGCTTTTAGCTTTCGATAAAACTCGGAAGACTTTCGGCATACCCGTTACGTTGGTCGCCATACTTTCCAGCGTTGCCAATAAAATCGTAAAGCATCTGATGCATAGGCCCAGACCCGACTCTTCAAATATGCTGATTTCCGTAAAAGGCTATTCCTTTCCCAGCGGACATACGACTACGGCAATAGCTGTATTTGTCCTGATAGGGTACATTTTGGTGAAAACTATGGATGATAAGAAAAAAGCTTGGATTTACGCAATTCTTCTCACCCTTCTCGCACTTGTAATAGGATTGAGCAGAGTTTACGTCGGAGTTCACCATCCGTCTGATGTGTTCGCCGGAATATTCATGGGAACCGCTTCCATGAGCCTGATTGCGATGTTCTTTTATCCTCATAAAAAGGAACATGCCAAATGGAGTGAAAAGTTCGACAGGAAATTAGATTCTCTGGAAGTCATCGAAGCGGAAGTTGTAAAGATGCCCGATGAAATGAAAACTTCATCAGATGGAGAAGAAACGTCCATGAATAATTTTAAATAAGCGGACATACGTCTGAAATTCATCATTCAAGTCTTTATCAGCGGACCTTTCATGAAAAACGCAATAAAATCGTAAAAGAGGGGTAGAAATATGAAAATTTTTGCTAATATACCGACATTTTTTAAAGCCTACGGTAACTTGCCTCAGCTTACACAATTTAAGAAGGAGATAGAAAAAGCCAAAGTTGCCGGAGACTTGGAACGTGAAAAAGAATATATACTAAAGGCTACCAGCACATGGGGAAAGTCTCTATCCAAAAGCATAGGCATGGATTTGGAGCTTCTAGGAAGCGAAAATCTTCCAAAAAACGGACCTGTGGTGTATATGTCCAATCATCAGAGTTTTGCCGACATAGTAGCTCTCTGCGCCGTTTTAGATACTATTCAATTCGGATTCATAGCTAAAGATAAACTGGACAGGGTTCCTTTGTACGGCAGCTGGATCAATCGAATCAGAAGTGTTATGATAAACAGAGATAACGCCAGAGAAGGGCTGAAGGCAATTTCAAAGGGCATTTCGTTTATCAACGACGGCTTCTCCCTGTTGATCTTCCCCGAAGGGAAGCGCAGCCAGTGCCCCGACATGGGAGAGTTTAAAGCCGGCGCTATGAAAATAGCTACAAAACCCGGTGTTCCCATCATACCTATTTCCTTGGACGGTACTTGGAGAATATTTGAAGAAAAGGGACGATTGCAAAAAGGTCTTGTCAAGATAAAAATTCATCCTCCTACCGAGACTAAAAATCTTTCAAGGGAAGAGGAAAAGCACCTTTCCAAGAAAGTCTACGATATAATTCACAGCGGTGTCCTTGAATTACAGAGACATTCCGAGAATTAGATCAAAATTTAATTTTATTAAACGGTTTGAGAGGTAATAATTATGGATCGTCTGGATATGGAATTTTTTGATAAGTATAAGGATGTGGATAAGTTCTGTGGAGATATGCTGAGTTCCGATTCCGGGATTTCTGAATACATCGACCAGATGGAGAAAACTCCTGCTTCGGAAAGGCGATATGTCCCTTCATGGGAACGAGATTATCGCATGCTGAAGCATTTGAGATATGTCAGAAATCAAATTGCTCATGCGAATAACGACGTTATTTCCACAGAAGAAGACTTTTTCGAGCTCAATGAGTTTTATGACAGATTGTTAAGCGGAAATCATCCTTTCGCACTTATCAGGATTAATTCTAAGCGTGCTGAAAGAATCAGTAAACATAGTGGAGTTAAGAATGATGGTACTTCCAATACAGAGCATACCGGCTACAGCAATTACGATAGCAGGCAGCATTCATATGACTATGACAACAAAATCCGATCCACTGACCGCAACAACTATAACCATAACAGTACTAATTACGGAAAAAATTCCGGTTCGCCTTTGAAAATATTGGCACTATCAGCCTTCGTAATAGCTGTTTTGCTCATTGCGTATTACATGAGCCAATAATGGCATGTCTTCAATCAATCTAAGAGAAATATGAACAATGAATATTTTTTATAATTTGACATAGTAAAATTTAATGATACCAAAAAATCCTGTAACTTTAGCAAAGTTGCAGGATTTTCAGTTATCGTAATTCTATTTTAAAAAAATCTTTACATATGAGCATTGCCAACTGAATGCTTCACTTCTTCCATACATTTGCAATCTATAAATCTTTACAGACTTTATTTCGATGTTAAGCGGTTTATTTTAAATATGATCCTTAACAATTCACAAACTGATAACATATAAATATCAATACCCTATGCCAAAATTATCTTTTACTCTGTCGAGAACTTTTTCAGCTATCTCATTTGCTCTCTTTTCACCGTCTTCCAATATTCGCACAAGTTCTTGCGAATTTCTGATCTCTTCGAATCTCTCTTTAAAAGGCTTCAATCCGTCGATTACGATTTCGACTAAATCCTTTTTGAAATCTCCATAGCCTTTTCCCTTGTATTTCTCCTCGATTTGCCCTATGGATAAATCGGAAAAGGCGGTGTAAATATTCATGAGATTGCTGATTCCCGGCTTATTTTCCACATCGAATTTTACAACTCCGTCCGAATCGGTTGTAGCTCTCATAATAGCCTTCTTGATTTTTTTATCGTCATCTAACAGCGAAATCCTGCTGAGCTCGTTCTCTGCACTCTTGCTCATTTTTTTGGTAGGATCGTCTAATGCCATAATCTTGGCACCTTCTTTTAAATATCTTCCTTCGGGAAGTATGAAGGTATGACCGTACTTATTATTAACCCTGTTGCATAGATCTCTGGTCAATTCAATGTGTTGTTTTTGGTCTATGCCGACGGGTACTACTTCCGTATCGTACAACAAAATGTCGGCAGCCATCAAAACAGGATATGTGAACAAACCTGTGGGAACGGATTCTCTACCTTTTCCCTTGTCCTTGAACTGAGTCATTCTGGACAGCTCTCCCGTATATGAAGAACATGTCAAAAGCCAACCCAGTTCCGCATGACCGGACACTTTCGATTGAACAAATACTATGCTTTTCTCAGGATCCACACCGACAGCCAAATACAGAGCTGCGACATCTAAAATGTGCTCTCTCAGCTCTTCGGGATCTTGCGGTACCGTAATTGCATGCAAATCCACGATGCAATATATGCACTCGTGCTCTTCCTGTAACTCTACAAATTGCTTCAAAGCACCGAGATAATTCCCTAAATGAATGTTTCCTGTGGGTTGAACTCCCGAAAAAACCCTGCTCATAAAAACCTCCTAAACAATTTATCTGCTATTATTTTTCGCCCAAAGTGGAATGAAACGAGTTTGTACACATCATAAAACATGTAAACTCAACCTCTTCAAGACCTGTATCTTCCTATAAAAACATTCCAAAGCCATCAATTGGTAAATTCTTGATTAAATTGCTTCAGTATTTTCTTTTCGGCTCTCGATATGGTCATCTGTGAAACGCCTAAATCTTTTGCTATTTCACTTTGAGATTTCTCTTCCACAAATCTCTTTTTAAAAATATACTTGTACGTTCCGTTTAAATTCTTTAGAACTTTGCTTATTATCTCAAAGTTCTCGATATCCTCAAACCCTTTTTCTTCTTGTGCCGTGTACTTCTCAAACATCGCCGTACTTCCTTCATCACCGTTATCGTCAAAGGTCTGATTAAGCGAGAGGGTACCGTATGCTGCACTGCTCTCAATGGCTCTGACAATGGTTTCTTCTTTTTCTCCCATCTTTTCGGCTATCTCTGCAACCGTAGGTGTTCTGCCCAACTCTATGGTCAATTCTTCCTTCACTCTGGGCATGGACGATGAAAGCTCTTTCATATGTCTTGGAACCTTTACGCTCCAACCTTTATCTCTGAAATATTTTTTTATTTCTCCCAGGATGGTCGGCGTGGCAAAACTGCTGAACTCAAACCCTTTTTCTGGATTGAACCTTTCGACTGCGGAAATGAGTGCCATGGCACCGACCTGATATAAATCGTCGTAATCGACACCCTTTCCAAGATATTTTTTTATTAAAATATCCACCATATATAGATGATCTTCTACGAGTTTATTCCTTAGTTCTCGGTCCCTCGTACTGTAATACTCCTTGAATAATTCCTTATTTTGCATAATTCTACCTTTTGATAGGCTAAATATTTTTAATCATAATCAACCTTTTTTTATTATTTTCATCTAGTTCCAGTGTCACCTTATCCATAATAGTATTCATTACCGCTATACCTAAATCTCCCTCTTGAGGACATTGCTCGCAAATTTTCCTGCACTTTTCAAGCTCATATTCTCCGGTAGCAGCTATGGCAATTGAAAATTGTTTTTCACTAATTTCAATATCCATCTTATATTCGTTACACCAACAGTCGCTGTCGTGGCAAGATATTATTTTACAGCCTTCGATTACCGCTATACCCACTTCGTCCATGGCCTCAATATCCAATCCTGCCACACTGGCCGCCGACACGGCAACGCTGTTGCACACCCTTATATATTCAGGTGCACATTTAATTGTAACGCTTATATTATTTGTCATAACTTCCCCTCAATCCGTTTCTTTCTCACTATCTTCCTTTATGACTTTCGTCATCGATATTATATTTGCATCTTCTTCCACTTTCATAATTTTTACCCCTTGGGTCGCTCTGCCGAATTCTGAGACGTCCTTGGCTTCGATTCTTATTATTATTCCATCGGAATTTATCAACAGCACTTCATCATCTTCTTCTACTGTAACCGCTCCTACGAGTTCTCCTGTCTTTGAGAATTTAGACTTATCGTAGGTCAATATTCCCTTTCCGCCTCTTTCCTGTTTCTTGTAATCCTTCACAGGAGTTCTCTTCCCAAATCCATTCTGCGTAACGACTAAGAGCTTATCTTCTTCGTTGACAAGGCACATTGAAATAACTTCATCTCCTTCGCCTAATTTCAACGCCCTTACGCCCATAGCTGCTCTTCCCGTAGCCCTTACGTCTTTTTCGCTGAACCTTATGCTCTTTCCGTGTTTAGTAACGATTATTATATCGTCATTTCCTGAAGTTTCCTTTATGTCTATCAGCTCATCTCCATCTCTCAAGTTTATGGCGATTAGACCGTTTTTCCTGTTTGTCTCAAATTCGGATATGGATGTTTTCTTGATGGTTCCCTTCTTGGTAACTCCCAACAGGAATGCATCTTCCGTGAAGTTTTCAATCGGCATCACCGCATTGATTCTCTCCCTCTGAAGGAGATTCAAGAAGTTCACGGCAGGTGTACCCTTTGCTGTTCTGGTAGCTTCAGGTATTTCGTAAGCCTTGATTTTATACACTTTACCGAAATTTGTGAAGAACATCAAA
Source organism: Eubacterium brachy ATCC 33089 (assembly GCA_000488855.1). Classification (GTDB taxonomy): domain Bacteria; phylum Bacillota; class Clostridia; order Peptostreptococcales; family Anaerovoracaceae; genus Gallibacter; species Gallibacter brachus. Next base: position 93,221 of record KI535286.1, read on the forward strand.
TAATCGTGTGTAGACGTCATTATCAAGTCCGTAACAAAATCGTTTTCTCTCGTCGTAAGACCTGTGATGCCTTTACCTCCTCTTTTCTGAGTCTTATAGGTGTCAGCCGGAATCCTCTTCAAATAGCCCAGATGAGTCAAAGTCACTGCAACGTTTTCCTTTTCTATCAAATCTTCCTCGTCGATTTCCGTGCTGTCTGCTACTATCTTGGTCCTTCTTTCATCTGAATACTTTTCCTTGATTTCCATCATCTCATCTCTTACTACGCCCATCAGCATCTTCTCATCAGAGAGAAGTGCGTTGTAATAAGTTATCTTTTCCATCAATTCGTTGTATTCGTTTTCGATTTTTTCTCTTTCCAACCCTTGCAATCTTGCCAATCTCATATCCAAAATCGCCTGCGCCTGTATTTCGGACAAGTCAAAGGTTTCCATAAGCCTCGTTTTGGCATCGCTGTAGGAAGATCTTATTATCTTTATTATCTCGTCTATGTTATCCAAGGCTATTCTCAAACCTTCCAGTATGTGAGCCCTCGCTTCAGCTTTATTCAAATCGTACTGAGTTCTGCGAGTCATGACATTTTTCTGGTGTTTTAAAAATTCGCTTATGATTTCATATAAGTTTAACACCCTCGGTTGTCCTTCGACCAAAGCTATCATGATCATGCTGTAAGTATCCTGAAGCTGTGTATGCTTGTACAATCTGTTCAATATAATCTGCGGATTTGCATCTCTCTTTAACTCTATCACTATTCTCATTCCATGTCTGCTGGACTCGTCTCTGATAGTTGAAATTCCGTCTATTTTCTTATCTTTTACCAGCATTGCTATCTTTTCAATCAACCTCGCCTTGTTCACCTGAAAAGGAATTTCGCTGACTACGATTTGCATTCTGCCTTTATTGGTTTCTTCTATTTCAGTTTTCGATCTTACGGTTACTTTTCCCTGACCGGTTCTATACGCTTCCTTGTGGTTATTTTTGCCTAAAATCATCGCACCTGTAGGAAAATCAGGTCCTTTTACTATTTCGATCAAATCTTCTACAGTCGCTTCTTCGTTTTCAATCATAAAACAGGCTGCATCTATTACTTCCCCCAAATTATGCGGTGGAATAGATGTAGCCATCCCGACTGCTATACCGTTTGAACCGTTTACCAGTAAGTTCGGAATTTTTGCAGGTAAAACCGACGGTTCCTTTTCTTCCTCGTCGAAATTCGGTACGAAATCAACCGTTTCCTTTTCTATATCTCTGAGCATCTGCAGAGCGAACGGAGTCATTCTCGCTTCGGTATAACGCATTGCCGCAGCACCGTCTCCATCTATTGAACCGAAGTTTCCGTGACCGTCTACCAGCATATATCTGGTCGAAAAATCCTGTGCCATTCTAACCATTGCATCGTAAATAGCCGAGTCTCCGTGAGGGTGATATTTACCCATTACATCACCGACTATACGCGCAGATTTTTTAAAAGGCTTATCAGGCGTTACACCCAATTGACTCATACCGTAAAGAATCCTTCTGTGAACTGGTTTCAAACCGTCTCTTACATCCGGCAAGGCTCTTCCAACAATTACACTCATAGCATAATCTATATAAGATTTTTTCATTTCACTATGAATTTCATGCTGTATCATCTTGCTGTCTTCTTGCATTATATTGCTCATTTCATACCATCCTTAAACATCTAAATTCTTTACGTATTTTGCATTATCTTCGATAAATTTCTTTCTAGGTGGAACTTTATCTCCCATCAGAGTAGTGAATATTTCATCTGCCATTGTAACGTCTTCTAAAGTTATCTGTATCAGCGTTCTGGTATTGTAATCCATAGTGGTCTCCCACAACTGATGATAATCCATTTCACCCAAACCCTTATATCTCTGTATATTGACTTTACCCGGTTTTTCCGAAAGTTCGGCGAGAAGCTTTTCCTGCTCTCTGTCAGAATAGGTATAGTGTACCTCATTTCCTTTTTTAACCTGGAACAGCGGTGGCTGTGCAGCGTAAACGTATCCGCCTTCTACCAGAGGCTTCATATATCTGTAGAAGAATGTCAACAGAAGCGTTCTGATATGCGCTCCGTCGACGTCGGCATCGGTCATTATTATTATCTTATGATATCTGAGTTTTTCTATATCGAAATCATCTCCTATATTACAGCCGAAAGCCGTTATCATGTTCTTTATTTCATCGCTGTTCAAAATTTTGTCCAGTCTGGCTTTTTCAACATTTAAAATCTTACCTCTCAACGGTAAAACAGCCTGTCTTTTTCTATCTCTGCCCTGTTTTGCGGAGCCTCCCGCAGAATCACCCTCAACTAGGAAAATTTCTGATAGAGCAGGATCTTTTTCCTGACAATCCGACAATTTACCCGGTAGCGAAAAACCTTCCAACACGTTGTTTTTTCTGATTATATCTCTCGCTTTTCTGGCTGCTTCCCTGGCTCTGGATGCCTGAATAGCCTTATTTATTATGGCTTTTGCCTGATTTGGATTTTCCTGTAAAAATGCCGAAACGTGCTCTGTTGTATTTGATTCTACAAAACCTCTCATTTCGCTGTTTCCCAGCTTACCTTTGGTCTGCCCCTCAAATTGCGGATTTGTCAACTTTACAGACACAACTGCAGTAATTCCTTCTCTCACATCGTCGCCTGACAGAGCCGGATCGTTGTCTTTCAACAGTTTATTTTTCTTGGCATAATCGTTGAAAACTCTCGTCAATGCCGACTTGAATCCGGATAGGTGATATCCTCCGTCTACTGTATTTATATTATTTGCATAGGATGTTATCAATTCCGAATATCTGTCTACGTACTGGAATGCGATTTCAATTTCCATATCTCCTTTTCCGTTTTTATCGCTTCCATGGGCTTCAAAGTATACTATTTCATTGTGAACGGGTTCCTTGTTGGAATTCATATATGCTACGAATTCTTTGATACCGCCTTCATAATGAAATTCTTTTTTGACTTTTCTTCCCTCTCTTCTATCTTCCAGAGTTATTTTTATACCCTTGTTGAGAAATGCCATTTCTCTGAGTCTATGTTCCAAGGTTTCATAGTCGTAAACGGTTTCTTCAAATATCTCCGGATCGGGCCAAAATCTGGTCTTTGAACCCGTCTTGCTGGTACTTCCAATTACGTGAAGTTTTTCAACGATTTTTCCCTTTTCAAAAGATAAGCCGTAAACGTTTCCGTCTCTCTTTACTTCTACCTCCATCCTGGTGGAAAGAGCGTTTACCACAGAAGCACCAACACCGTGAAGCCCTCCGGAAACCTTATATCCTCCTCCGCCGAACTTTCCTCCTGCGTGAAGAACTGTGTGAATAACTTCCACCGCGGGTATTTTTTCTTTCGGATGCATGTCCACAGGCATTCCTCTGCCGTCATCCTGAACCATAATCGAATTGTCTTCTTCTATTACTACATCTATGTTTTTACAGTAACCTGCAAGCGCTTCATCTACGCTGTTGTCAACTATTTCATAAACTAAGTGGTGCAATCCTTTTTCACCGGTTGAACCGATGTACATTCCGGGTCTTACTCTAACTGCTTCCAACCCTTCCAGTACCTGAATTTGATCAGCACCATAATTATGATTTTTCACTTCCTTAGCCATTAATTTCTCCATCATTTACATACTTTAACGTGCCTTTCATTATACCACTTTTTTCTTTTTTTATCAAATTTCAGCAGTGTGATACACCGTTGATTTTGTTTTAAAATCAACCCTTTTAAAACAAAAATCCATATGATTTACTGTGTACAACAAATCATATGGATAGGTCAGTATAATAAATTAGTTTACCAAAGAACTTAACTAATGTTTTGAAGCAAGTTTTATATTTCTAAATAAAAACAACAAACCGCCCATTAAACGGGTGGCTGTGATTTTGTAGAAGTTAGAACTTATTTTTAAAATGTTCATGGCATTTTCACTTTACCAACCCATTGTTTATATATATGGTCTTTCCCTTGGGCAAATTGTCCATGACTCTTTTATTTATATCCGTAGTCGTCAGAAAGATTTGAATATCTTTTATGGAATTTACCAGGTATCTCTGCCTTTCATAGTCCAGCTCGCTCATGACATCGTCCAGTAAAAGTATTGGATTTTCATTTTTTTCTTCTCTGATCAGCTGTATTTCCGCCAATTTCAACGATAGGGAAGCCGTTCGCTGCTGACCCTGAGATCCGAATTTTCTCGCATCTATTCCATTTATCAAAACTGCTAAATCATCCTTGTGAGGTCCTCTTGTGGAGCTTCTCCTCATAATATCCTCATCAATTGTTCCCTTTAAAATTTCGTAATATTTTTCGTTTATTTTTTTACTTAATATATTTTTATTTCCGATATCGCAATTGCATTTTTCACTGTATAAATATTTATAATCTATTTGAACATCAGACTTATATATTACTTTTATTTCTTCTTTTTTATTTGTTATATCCCTGTGAATTTCTCTACTTATCTTTTCCAATCTATCTATAAAATCTATCCTGTATTCAATTATTTTGCTTCCGTATTCTACAAGCTGTTCATTAAAAACATCAACGACATTTCTTCTTATATTTTTTTCCTTTAAATACTTGTTCTTATTTGTCAAAACTCTCTTATATTTTGAAAGATAGTTAAAATATATGGGTTTTAACTGAGATAATTCTCTATCTATAAAATTTCTTCTCTTTGAAGGCTCATCTTTTATTATTGAAAGATCTTCCGGAGAGAATATAACTGTTATTATATTATCCATCAGCTTTGATATTTTTTTGAGGTTTTCACCATCTAAATTTACAGCTTTTCTTCCGTTTAATCCGTATGCTATTTCCATAAACAGATCGTAGTCATCTTTCACATATTCCGCTCTTATCCTTGAAAATTCACTGTTAAATTTGATCAGCTCCCTATCTTTTGAAGTTCTGAAAGATTTTCCCATAGAAAGAATATATATCGATTCGAGTAAATTGGTTTTACCCTGTGCATTATCCCCCAGAACAATGTTAACTCCTCTGTCGAATTCGATATATGCGCTATGATAATTTCTATAATTTTCCAATTTTATATTCTTGATATACATTTTATAAAATTCCAATATATTTTATTTTTATATAGTATTAAAATTTTATTTCACGCCTATGATAATTTTTTCTTTAACCTCATTTTAAGGAATTCTCACAGGCAGTATCAAATACTCATAATTATCGCCTTTTACAGGTTTTATTGAACAAGGCGCCAAAGAATTTTTAAATTCTATGCTGATTTCTTCGTCATCCAAGACCTTGAGAACGTCCAATATGTATTTTGAATTGAATCCTATTTCAATATTATCGCCCTCTTTTTTAACTATCAACTCTTCTTTCACGGAACCTTCATCAGATCTCGAATTTATAGTTAACAGATTTCCATCTATGGTGCACTTAATCAAATTGTTCTTTCCTTCTTTAGCCATCAGAGAAGCTCTTTCTATTGACTGCATCAGAAATTTTCTATCAACCTTCATCCTCGTGTTGCAATCTTTAGGCAAAATATCTTTATACTTTATGAACTCGCCTTCCATTAGTCTTATGGAAACTTTTGTTTTATCCAAAAGTATCAAAGCCTCTTTAGAGCCTATTATCAATTCCACATCTTCATCGATATCTGATTCGGATAACAATTTCAACACTTCTGAAAGCGTTTTCGCATGAATTATGATATCGTTTAAATTCTCGTTTTTCATATCTTCCTTGTAAACCGAAATTCTAAATCCATCTACGGATATCATTCTTATATCATTTTGATTTATCTCTATTAACTCTCCAACTAGAACTCCTTTACTCTCATCGATGCTGGCAGAAAAATTAGTTCTCCTGATCATATTTTTTAGTATTTCCTTTTCTATTGAAAGTTTATTGGCATTTTCTTCTACGATGTTCATAACAGGAAAATTTTCACCGGACTGTCCTACAATTTGAAATTCACTGCTGTCAGTTTTAATATTTACGTTGTTTTCACCCACTTTTTCCATGTAGATATTTCCGTTTGGGAGCTTCCTTATTATTTCCACAAACAACTTGGAATTTGCAACTACATTACCGTTCTCTTCAACAACAGCATCTATTTTTGTCTCTATGCTCATATCCAAATCGGACGCTCTCAAAATCAAATGGTTATCTTCTGCTATTATAAGTATTCCTTTTAAAACAGGTATAGTAGTTCTAACCGTAATGGCTTTCGAAACTATGTTCAACGCTCTGTTCAATTCTTGCTGATTACAGTAAAATTTCATAATTAAATCTCCTCGTTTTGCTCATTTTTATTATATATTTTATTATTAGTACTATTATGTTCTGTTGATAATGTGGAAAACTGTTCATATATATTGAAATTTCAATAAGTATTGTATGTGGAAAAGCTGTTAATAACTTTTAAAAGTTATCCACACTTTCAACAGCAATCAGTATATTTTTTTAGATTTTAATTTTGTTTATCAGTTCGTTTACATTGTGTTTTGTGCTTTCATTATTTTGAAGTTCTTCATTTATCTTGTTGTATGCATGCATCATAGTGGTGTGATCTCTTCCTCCAAAATACTCTCCGATGCTCGGAAATGATAAATCAGTCAGTTCCCTGGAAAGAAAAACTGCTATTTGTCTCGGATATGCAATGTCACGAGATCTTTTTTTACTTTCTATATCTCTCGTAGAAATACCGTAGTATTCGCATACTATTTTCTTTATTCCCTCAACATCAATGCTTGTATTTGCATCTTTAAAAAGATAATTAGCTCTTTCTCTAACCAATTCGGGAGTTATGTCCGTTCCCATGAATTGTGAGATATTGAGTATATTTGTAAAAGTGCTTTCTAAAATTCTAACGCTTCCGTCAACTCCGCTCGCTATCATATTCAGCACGCTTTTTAGATCTGCAGTCAATTCCAAACCCGCTTCCTCAGCTTTTTTTTCGAGTATAGCCAATCTGGTTTCGTATTCAGGTTTTTTTATTTCAGCTATTATTTTCCAACCGAATCTCTGCTTTAACCTCTGAGATATTTCAAGTTCGCTGGGAGGTCTGTCACTTGACAGAACAATCTGCTTATTGTTATCGTGTAGGGCATTAAATGTGTTGAAAACTTCCTCTTGAGTTTGAGCTTTCTTGGCGAAAAACTGTACATCATCAAGCAACAATATATCCATAGATCTGTATTTGTTTCTAAATTCATCAATTTTATTGTTTTTTGTGGCACTTATGAATTCATTTGTGAACATTTCACTGGTAACGTAGAGAATTTTTTTATTTTTACTGTTTTTCAGTATGTAAAGCGCTATGGAATGCATCAGATGAGTTTTTCCGAGCCCCGGTTCGCTATATAGATACAGTGGATTATAATTTACGGTTGCCGGATTTTCAGCTACTGCAAGAGACGCTGCATGAGCGTATTCATTATTCGGACCTACGACAAAGTTTTCGAAAGTATTTCTCGTGCTGATTATTTTCTCTTCATCAAATATTTCGTTTACAGTTGATGTAGTCGAAACAGGCACTTCCTCCACGAGAGATTCACCAACATTTGCACCGGATCCGTCGATGAAATTTATCCTTACTTTTTTATCGAAAACCGCTTCCAAAGATTCGGAAAGCAGCTTTAGATATCTTTCTAAAATTTGTTCTTTTGCTATCTCTTTGTAATAGTATAGATATAAAGTATCGGTATTTTCATCAAATTCTTTGAAGTCAACCTTGGAAAACCACGTTCTGAAGGCTATCTGATTCATATTCTCTTTAAGAAGTATTAAAGAATCTTCCCAAAATTGTCTGTAATTATTCATCTAGCAATGTCCTCTCAAATAAATTTAGCCAAATTTTCAATACAATATATTGAGTTGAAATTTTACCGAAAGTAATAGAAAATAAGGCTGTATAAATATAATAACAGCAAAGTTATCCACAAGCAAGGAGTAAAAATAAAATTTAAAAATGTGGAAAAGTAAAAAGTTATCCACAAACTGTGGATAAAGTTGTTGACAATATTAACAGGTATACAATATATTGATAAAATTTAAAGGCCATACACATGTATCAAAAAAATAATGGATATAATGAGCATAATATGTCTAAAAACATTGACTTTTATAAGCGTTTAAAAGTATAATTTAAAGGCTATGTACTCAAATTGTAATTTAGATTGAGACATAAAATAATTTATATTTAGATTTAATTATGGAGGTATACTAAAATGAAGATGACTTATCAACCGAAGAGAAGACAGAGAAAAAAGGAACATGGTTTCAGAAAGAGAATGAAGACTAAAAACGGAAGAAACATCCTGAAGAGAAGAAGAGCAAGAGGAAGAAAATCGCTTACAGCTTAGTTGTGTGACGAGATGTTATGGTTATCAGAGAAGTATTGAGCGGTAAGAAAAATTTCAGTTTAGTCTACAATAAGGGAAAATCTGTAGGAGATAGATACGTTGTTGTTTTTTATAAAAAAAATGATACAGGAAGCTGCAGATTGGCATTTTTGGCAAGCAAAAAAGTTGGAAATGCAGTTAAAAGAAATAGAGCGAGACGTCTCATGAAAGAAGGTTTCAGAAATTTAAAGGATATGAACCTTGATGGATATGACATAATTTTTGTCGCAAGAAATACGATTGATAATAAAAAGTGCCGTGATGTTGAAAAATCGATGTTATCAGCACTTAAAAGGACTGCAATAATAAAAGGAAAACAATAGATAGTAAGGGTGGAAGGTGATATATTGAAGTACATATTGATATTTTTTATAAAGATATATCAGAAGTTAATATCTCCATTTTTACCTAAAAATTGCAGATTTTACCCTACATGCTCTCAGTACTTTATACAGGCATTGAGAAAGTATGGTTTTTTTAAGGGTAGTTATTTAGGAATTAAAAGGATATTGAAATGTCATCCTTTTAATCCGGGAGGTCACGATCCGGTGCCTTAAAAATGGAGGAATAAATGAACACAATAATAGGAATATTTGCAAAACCTCTTGGTTATTTACTTGTTGCATTGCATAACATAATAGGTAACTATGGAATTTCTCTCATAATACTCACTACAATAGTGAAAGTTTGTCTTTACCCGCTTTACATAAAGCAGATGAAATCGACGATAGGAGCTTCTGCGATAAGCGGTAAAATCAAGCAAATTAGACAGAAGTACGCAAATGACAAAGAGACGATGAATATTAAAATTCAGGAATTGTATAAACAGGAAGGAGTAAATCCTGCGGGAGGATGCTTGCCTGCACTCATACAGATGCCTATTTTATTCGCTTTATTTGCATTGTTGAGAGATCCGTTGTCATATATAAAGGACAACACTATTTTGATAGCTTCTCATGAATCGTTTTTATGGATGGCTGACTTGAGTCATCCGGATAAGTGGATTTTACCTATATTGGCAGGTATAGCAACATATATTTCTTTTTCCATATCTCAGCAGAGTACACCTCAGATGTCTGAGATGGGTGGAATGATGAAAGCGACTAAGTACGTGTTCCCTATGATGATAGTTCTATTGGGAAGAAGTTATCCGGCAGGGCTGTCAATATATTGGTTCTTTGGTCAATTTCTACAAATTTTCTTTAATTTACACATAAATAAATTGAGAAAGAAGGCGGAATTGGAGAGAAGCAAGGGAAGGAAAGGAAATAGATGATGGTTTTTTCAGAAAAATGGGGAAAAGATATTGAAACCGCGAAAAAACTTGCATTACAGGAACTCAAAGTTTCCGAAGATGATGTAAAGGTTACCGTTTTAGAAGAGCCTTCAAAGGGCTTTCTGGGTATAGGCTCAAAATTAGCACTAGTGAGAGTTGAAGTAATTGAAAAAAATGAATCCGAAATTTCAAAGATGACTGAATATAAAATGGAAGAATCTAACGATGACGGTAAAGTCAATTCGAAGATCGGTTCAGAAAATGCGGTAGAAAGTAAAACAGATGGAAATGAGCTAAATAACAGTTCCACTGTTGAAATTACCGGAGACGGTGTAGAAGATGAAGACGTTAAACTGGTCCTCGAATTCTTGCAGGAAACTACTGCAAAAATGGGAATATCTTTAGATTTTAAGGTCAATGTAAAGGATTTGGAAATAAATGTTAACATATCGGGAAAAGATGCGGGAACTATAATAGGAAAACGTGGACAGACGCTGGATGCTATACAGTATTTGACCAGTCTCGTAGTTAACAAAAATAAAAGCGAGTACATCAGGGTGGTTTTGGATGCTGAGAATTATCGACTTAAGAGAGAAAAGACCCTCGAAAAATTGGCTCATAAATTGGCGGATAAAGTGGTTAGGACAGGTAGAAATATAAAACTTGAACCTATGAATCCTTATGAAAGAATGATTATTCATTCTGCATTACAAGGAAATGATAAAGTTTTGACCAGAAGTGAGGGTGAGGATCCTTACAGAAGGATTGTAATTGAGTTAAAATAGAATTTGCCCGTGATTTCACGGGCTTTTAAATTATATGAGGTAAGATATGAACGATACTATTTCGGCTATTTCAACGGCTTACGGAGAAGGTGGAATTGGGATAGTAAGAATGAGCGGCAGCAGATCATATGAAATATTGAGCGATATTTTCGACAATATTGATAAGGTGGAGAATAGAAAGCTCACGTATGGTCATATAAGAGATCCTAGGGATGGCAGGACAGTTGATGAAGTTTTAGTGGCATATATGAAAGCGCCTCACACTTATACGGGTGAAGATGTCGTCGAAATAAATTGTCACGGCAGCATGGTGGCTCTCAGAAAAATTTTGGATATAACCTTGAAAGAAGGTGCATCGTTGGCGGAAAAAGGAGAATTTACGAAGAGGGCGTTTTTAAATGGAAAAATTGACTTATCTCAGGCGGAAGCCGTAATAGATTTGATTAAAGCCAGCAGTTCATCGGGGTATGATGTTGCACTTTCTCAGTTAGATGGAAGTTTTGGAAAAAATATTTCGGAAATAAGGCAAAAATTAGTCGATATATTGGTAGATATAACAGTCAACATAGATTATCCCGATGAGGACATTGAAGAGATAGTATATGAAAATTTAAGAGAAAACATATTTAAAATAAAAGAAGATATAGACTATCTAATAAGTACTTCCAACACGGGAAGAATATTGAAAGATGGCATAAAGATTGCAATTATAGGAAAACCGAATGTTGGAAAAAGCAGTTTAATGAATAGGCTTCTGATGGAGAACAGGGCTATCGTTACGGATATTCCCGGAACTACGAGAGATGTAATTCAGGAAAATATGATGATTAGAAATATTCCGGTAATCTTAATCGATACAGCGGGAATACGTGAAACTGATGATAAAATTGAGAAAATCGGAATTGAAAAGAGCAAGGAAACCTTTAACGATGCGGATTTGATTTTGTTTTTATTGAACTCCGGAGATGTGATTGCCGATGAGGATTACAGCATCATGAACAGAGTTGCAAATAAAAATGTTTTGGTGTTGCTGAACAAATCGGACATGGATAGAAAAATCGAAACGGACAGGATTAAGGAAATTTTGGGAGATAAAACTTTTTTAGATACTTCCATGGAAACAGGGCAGGGAGTTGAAGAATTAAAGGATATTATCGAAAAAATGGTATATAAAGGGAATTTAAAACAGGATAACAGCTTAATTGTAACAAATGTAAGGCATCTGAATTTGTTGAGAGATGCGTCTGCTTTTCTGGAAGATTCGTTGAAATCCATCGACTCCAATCAGCCGTTGGAGTTTATTGAAATCGACGTTAAAAATACTTATGATGATTTAGGAGCAATTTTAGGCGAAGAAGTCGGGGATGATATTTTAAATGAGGTTTTCAGCAGATTTTGTCTGGGGAAATAATTTTATAGAGTAAGGAAAAAATATGAACTACGAAATGGGAAAATACGATGTTATTGTGGTGGGAGCAGGTCACGCAGGATGTGAGGCGGCTCTCGCAAGTGCCAGGATGGGCAAAAAAACCTTGCTTGCAGCTATAAATTTGGAATCCATAGCCATGATGCCGTGCAATCCTTCCATAGGAGGTACGGGCAAGGGTCATTTAGTCAGAGAAATCGATGCCTTGGGCGGAGAAATGGCAATCAATATCGATAAAACTTTCATACAGAGCAAGATGCTCAACACGAGAAAGGGACCTGCAGTACATTCTCTGAGATGTCAAGCCGATAAGGAAGAATATCATAGGGAGATGAAGAAAACCATTGAAAGAACGGAAAATTTGACGTTGAGGCAGATGGAAATAGTGGACTTGATCGTCGAAGAAAATAGCATTCTCGGCGTAGTGAGCGTAACCAATGCCGTGTATAAGGCAAAGGCTGTAATAATTGCTACGGGGACTTTTTTAAACGGTAAGATATTCATTGGAGAGTCGTCTTTTACGAGCGGTCCAAACGGTTTAGCACCGTCGCTGAAACTCGCAGAAAGTTTGAAGAAACATGGCATAGAAATGCGAAGGTTTAAAACGGGTACTCCGGCTAGAGTATTAGCATCTTCTCTGAATTATGAAAATATGCAGGAGGAGATTGGAGATGCGGAGATCGTTCCGTTTTCTTTTCTGAACGACCATCTTGAAAAGAATCAAGTTTCCTGCTGGTTGACTTACACCAATGAAAAAACTCATGAGATAATCAGAAATAATTTTAACAGATCGGCGCTTTTCGGCGGAGAGATAGAGGGAATAGGTCCCAGGTATTGTCCTTCCATAGAAGATAAGGTAAACAGATTCAGCGATAAGGAGAGACATCAGACTTTTATAGAGCCTGAAGGCTTGAGCACAGATGAGATGTATGTTCAGGGGATGAGCTCATCGTTGCCGGAAGATGTGCAGGAAGCATTTTACAGAACTATTCCGGGGCTTGAAAATCTGGTTATTACTAGACCTGCTTATGCTATTGAATACGATTCTGTAAATCCGTTAACTTTAAAGATGAACTTGGAGTCTAGAAAAATTGAAAATCTGTTTTTCGCAGGACAGATAAACGGCAGTTCGGGTTATGAAGAAGCAGCTGCACAGGGGCTTATGGCGGGAATAAATGCCGTCTTGAAGATAGAAGGAAAAGAACCTTTTATAATCGATAGAAGTCAGGGATATATAGGCGTTTTGATTGATGATTTGGTAATAAAAGGCACAAACGAACCTTATCGAATAATGACCAGCAGGGCGGAATACAGATTGATATTGAGACAGGATAATGCAGACATAAGACTTACGGAGCTTTCATACAAGCTGGGGCTGGCTTCAAAGGAAAGATACGATAAGTTTATGGCGAAGCAGGAAAAAATTAAAGATGAAATAGAGAGATTGAAAAAGAAGGAAGTTTATCCGGGAGATGTGAAGGATTATCTCGAAGAGATGAACACTTCACCTTTAAAGAATAAAATCTCTCTATTTGAGCTGTTAAAACGTCCCGAACTGACTTACAGCTCACTGGAAAGAATAGATGATGAAATGCCGAAACTGGCTCAGCATGAAATTACTCAGTTGGAAGTGCAAATTAAATACGAGGGATATATCGGAAAGCAGTTAGCTCAGATAGAGAAGTTTAAAAGGCTGGAAAAAAAGCAGATACCGGAGGGGATCAACTATTTGGAAATAGACGGATTGAGGATAGAAGCGAGACAAAAGTTGGATGCGATCAGACCCATGTCGATAGGTCAGGCTTCACGTATTTCGGGAGTTTCTCCGGCAGATATAAACGTATTGCTGATATATTTGGAAAAATGTAGGAGAGAGAATGTCTAAAAGAAATTTGGAATGCGAAAATTTAAAAGTAATTTTAAGAAGACAGCTGAACGGGTTAAAAGTAAACTGCGTAGATGAGAAAATAGAAACTTTGCTGGGATATATGAATGGTGTATTGTTGTGGAATGATAAGGTGAACTTGACAAATATTCTAAATGAGAACGATTTCGTGAAAAAACACTATATTGATTCGTTGTCGATTTGCTCCGAAAATGAATTTTTGGAAGCTGAACATATAATCGATGTTGGTACAGGCGGCGGATTCCCGGGAATTCCGCTGGCAATATGCTATCCCGAAAAGAAGTTCACCCTACTTGATTCCTTAAAAAAAAGATTAAAAATTGTCGATGAACTGTGTATGAAACTGGAAATAAAAAATGTGAAAACCGTCCACAACAGAGCGGAAGATTTGGGCAGAGATGCGATGTACAGACAGCAGTTTGATTTATGTGTTTCACGTGCGGTGGCGAACCTTACCTCGTTAAGCGAATTGTGTCTTCCTCTGATAAAGATAAAAGGTTATTTTATCAGCTACAAAGGACCGGCATTTGAAAAGGAATTACAACAGTCTGAAAAAGCAGTAGCCATGTTAGGAGGAAGGGTTAAAAGAATTGTTGAGACAAAAAATTCAGAAACTGCACACAAACTCATAATAATTGAGAAAATTGAAAATACAAACAGTATATATCCTAGAAAATCAGGGATTCCAGTCAAGAAACCCTTAGTGTAGAATATGTAATGTTTCACGTGAAACATTACATATTCTTTTTTATTTGTATAAAGTATATACAACAGAGCTTCTATGGTATATAATGAAGGTGCGAATACAATTGATTAAAGGAGGAATGTATGGGAAAAGCGATAGCTATATTCAATCAGAAAGGTGGAGTTGGAAAAACCACTACGAATATTAACCTTGCAGCCTGTCTTGCTAAGAAGGGAAAGAAAATTTTGGTTTTGGATATAGATCCTCAAGGAAATACTACAAGCGGTCTTGGTATCGAGAAAAAAGCCCTAAAGAAATCGTCATATGATCTCATGATTGAAGATGATATAAACGCAGAAGATGTCATATTGAAAACAGGAGTAGATAATTTGGACATAATTCCGGCTAACGTAAGTTTGTCGGGAGCGGAAGTGGAACTGGCGATAATAAGAGGGAGAGAGAAAAGACTAAAGAAGGCTTTGAATCAAGTCAAAGAAAAATATGATTTTATTTTTATAGATTGTCCACCATCTTTGGGACTGTTGACCATTAACTCTCTTACGGCAGTCGACTCCGTTCTGATACCTATTCAATGTGAATTTTATGCATTGGAAGGAGTTGCACAACTCATGAATACCATTGAAATAGTAAGGAAAAATTTGAACGAAAAATTATACGTTCAAGGAGTAATATTGAGTATGTTCGACGGAAGAACGAATTTGTCCGTTCAAGTTGTTGAGGAAGTGAAGAAGTATTTCAGGGAAAAAGTGTATAAGACTGTTATTCCCAGAAACGTTAGACTAGCCGAGGCACCGAGCTATGGATTGCCTATAATAGAATATGATCCGAAATCGAAGGGGGCAGAGGCTTACAGAGAGTTTGCAGATGAATTTTTAGGAGTTGAGGAGGAATCCGAATGACAATGAGAAAAGGCGGCCTTGGAAGGGGGCTGGATTCTTTAATTATAAATACGGATGTTTCTGTGGATAACGTCAGCGGAGACAGGGAAATAGACGGGTTGATCAGGATTTCATTGAATGATATCAAGAGAAATGAAAATCAGCCGAGAAAAGTATTTAACGAAGAGAAAATTGATGAATTGGCAGAGTCGATTAGGGAGCATGGAGTGATTCAGCCGATAATTGTAATGAAATCGGGCACGGGCTACGAAATCGTTGCGGGAGAGAGAAGATGGAGGGCTGCGAGAAAGGCGGGACTTGCAGAAATTCCAGCGGTTGTAAGGGAACTTACTAAAGAACAAAACATGCTCTTTGCGATAATAGAGAACATGCAAAGAGAAGACTTAAGTCCTATAGAGGAAGCCGAAGGCATTAAAAATATGATTGAAACTTTCAATCTCACCCAGGAAGAGGTATCAAAAAGCATAGGAAAGAGCAGACCGTATATAACGAACAGTTTAAGGCTCTTAAAGCTCCCGAAACCGATAAGAGAGATGATTGTCGACGGGAGAATATCATCCGGACACGGAAAAATTTTAGTGGCCATAGATGACGAGGAGAAGCAAATAGGACTGGCAAATAAAATCGTGGAAGAGAGCATTTCGGTGCGTGGAATAGAAGATTTTATGAAGGAAAAAAAGAACAGAAAAAGGGGAAAACCTGCAAAGCGAAGCCCTAAAAGTTCAGATTTGCTGCTGGTGGAGAGAGAATTGAAGGAAGCCCTAGGTACAAAAGTCATCATCGATATTACCGAAAAAAATAACGTAATCCAAATTGAGTGCTACAACAAAGATGAGCTGGAAAGAATTATAGACGTGCTTAAAAATGCATAGCCTATTTGATGTTTCACGTGAAACATCGGTTCGATTGCATCGGATTATCTGATAAGGAGTTTGAAATTTGACGATTTTAAACCTTATCACAGAATATGTATCATATATAAAAAAGGATACGTATATTGGTATCATAGAATTGAAAGGAAAAGAAAGTGACGATTTTAAACAATGATATAAAGAGCTATTTGGAAAAATTAAAATCAAAGTCTGCAACTCCGGGAGGAGGAAGTGTTAGTGCGATTACAGCTATGCAGGGTGTAGCTTTGAATTTGATGGTCATAGAACTTACCATAGGAAAAAAGGGATATGAACAGCATCAGGAATTTTTAATTAAAGAAAAAGCGAAAAATGAAAGATTGTATCAGGAATGTCTGAAGGCTGCAGATAAGGACATCGAAGCATATAACGGCTTTTTAGAGGCATACAGACTTCCAAAGGATACCGAGGATGAAAAAAAAGCAAGAGAAAAAGCTATAAACGAAGCAACAATCAATGCTATCATGTCGCCAATTTATACTATGGAGCTGTGTAAATCAGGAGTAGGATACATAAGGGAGATATTATTTAAAACGAACAAGATGGCCATAAGCGATCTTATATCAGCTGCGATAATGTTTGAAGCCAGCTGTAAGAGTACGTCTTTAAACGTCAAAATTAATGCGAAATTTTTACAAAACAGGAAAGAAGCGGAAAAATTTCTGAACATGGCGGATAATCTCATAGTAGATGTTTCAAAAATCGTAGGAGAGATTTTAGAAATAGCAGTTCCGAGGTTGTAGAGATATTTTTTAAATTAAAAAGCAGGTTTTGATATAAATGGAGAAGAGATGTCAGATATATCTTTTGAAGATAAAATTGTAGAAAGTATCCCTAATATCAGCGAGGGAAGGAATAGAGAAATCGTAGAAAGCATTGTGGATGAAGTGAGAAATACCGAGGGATGTATACTTATGAATTACAGCTCTGATAAAGATCACAATCGCAGCGTGATTTCATACATCGGAAGTCCGAAAGCAGTGGAAGAAGCCAGTTTTCGATTGATGAAAAAGGCATTGAAGCTGATAGATTTGAGAAAACACAAAGGGGAACATCCGAGAATGGGTGCCGTAGACGTGATGCCTATAGTGCCTATAAAAAACATTTCTATGGAGGAATGCATAGAAATAAGCAAACGCATAGGTGAGAAAGTGGCAAGGGAGCTGGCAGTGCCGGTGTATCTATATGAGAAATCGTCAAAGACCCCTGAAAGAGCTCGATTGGAAGTAATTCGCAGAGGGGAATTTGAGAATTTAGATGAGAAATTAAAAGATGAAAAATGGTATCCGGATTTCGGAAAAAACATCAAACACGAAAGTGCCGGAGCATTGATTTTAGGGGCGAGAAATCCTTTGATAGCATACAATGTGTTGCTGAATACATCAGATGTTGAAATTGCAAAGCAAATAAGCAAAGACATAAGGGAGTCCGGCGGAGGAATGAAGAGTGTAAAAGCCATCGGCATATACATCGCCGATAGAAATTTAGCACAGGTTTCGATGAATTTAACAGATTATAGAGAAACTTCCCTATTCGATGTTATGGAAGGAATAAAACGGGAATGCAAAAAGTATGGTGTTGAAATTTATTCAACAGAGCTCATAGGAATGATGCCAATGGAAGCCTTTATAAGAAGTGCAGCCAGCTATCTTAAAATAGAAAACTTCAATTATGACAATCAGGTGATAGAGAACTTCTTGATATAGAAGAGAGATATGTCTCAATCAGATGACGGATAAATAAAAAATCCATTGGAAATACACCAATGGATGATAATGGCACCCCCGAGATGATTCGAACATCCGACGCACGGTTTAGGAAACCGACGCTCTATCCCCTGAGCTACGAGGGTAAATATAGAATAAGTATATCACATAAAAGTCACTTTTAAAAGAAATTAGTTTAACATTTATCAAAAGTGGTATAAAGGAGCCATATGAAATAAGAAATGAAAAATTTGAATGAGCAAAGAAAGAAAAATTAAAATTTAAATAGGAGGCAGTTATGTTAACTAAATTGAGTAAGGAGAACTTCTCAAAAGAAGTATTGGAAAGCAATGAAAAGGTTTTGGTGGATTTTTATGCGGATTGGTGTACGCCTTGTCAGATGCTGATGCCACAGGTGGAAGCCTTTGCGGAAGAAAATCCGGGGCAGAAAGTTTTTAAGGTGAATATTGACGACGACATGGAAATTGCACAGCAGTATGGAGTTATGACGATTCCTACGCTGATCGTTTTTGAAAACGGTCAACCTGTTAGAAAAGAAGTTAACCCTCAAACTAAAGAGAAAGTTGCGGCATTGGTTAACCAATAATAAAATAGCTTACTTGAATAATTCTATATAAATAAAGAAGCTGAAACCGGATTGTGGTTTCGGCTTCTTTATTTATATGTCAGCATTAACGTTAATTTATAATACACATATCGCAAAATCACAATGCCAGGATTTGAGGTGATATATCACTGACTTTTTCAATTAACGTGGCAATGCTTTCAGGAGTATCTTTACCGTTCCTGGAAATCCACAACATTATTATGGAAGCTACGGAAGATACTAAAATCTCCTTGGAGTAATCTATATGTGGACCAATATTGAAAAA
The DNA here is from genome assembly GCA_000488855.1 of Eubacterium brachy ATCC 33089. Classification (GTDB taxonomy): domain Bacteria; phylum Bacillota; class Clostridia; order Peptostreptococcales; family Anaerovoracaceae; genus Gallibacter; species Gallibacter brachus. The sequence goes on from KI535286.1 coordinate 112,117, forward strand.
GGTATGGTGCTTGATGTTGAGATTTAGATTTCTATACAGGAGTTGTTTTACACGTATGCTGAACTTAGGATCTCCGTTTGGTGTCGAAATAGCCTTAATGAAGGCAAAATCCGACTTTATATAATTCAGGGCATCGCATATCTTGTCATGTGGAAACACAAATTTATGATAATTGCTGTTTGAAAGCTCGGAAATTCGCAAAATTTCATTGAGATTCTGAATAATGGTGGTTTCCAAGGTTTCCAGCAAATTGTATTTATCCGTGTAATGAAGATAAAAAGTTCCTCTGTTTATACCGGCTCTTTCAGATATGTCTACAACCGATAGATTGTTGAATCCCTTTTCCATAATCAGTTCAGTGAAGGCGGATTTAATTTTTTCTTTTGTCTTTATTGTATTGTGCTTTTTTCCCATATCCATAGTTTATTCTCCCGATATATTATCAATATTTTCAATAATTATTCGAAAATATATTATAAAATCAACACTATGTTCAATTCTGTACATTGTAAAAATTAAATTGTGTTATATAATATCAGAGTGAATGAACACAATGTCTATTTTCAATATAAATATATATGAAATCGGGAGGCAAGTCAATATGAGTTATATACAGGTGAAAAACAGCTATAAAAGGTATAAGACCGGAGAAGTTGAAATAATTGCAAACAACAACATAAATTTTGAAATAGAAAAAGGAGAGCTCGCCATAATTTTGGGTTCTTCCGGAGCGGGAAAATCGACCATGTTGAACATCTTAGGAGGTATGGACACAAATGACGAAGGAGAAGTCATAATCGATGGCAAGAATATATCCAATTTGAGCGAAATTGAACTGACAAAGTACAGAAGGTACGATGTAGGTTTCGTATTTCAGTTTTATAATTTGGTATCGAATCTGACTGCGAAGGAGAATGTGGAATTGGCGTCTGAAATAGTGGAGGATGCCATGAATCCGGAACAGATTTTAAAGGATGTAGGGTTGGAAAAAAGAATGGAAAACTTTCCGGCACAGCTTTCCGGAGGTGAACAGCAGAGAGTTGCCATAGCTAGAGCGGTTGCTAAAAATCCGAAAATCTTACTCTGTGATGAGCCGACAGGTGCATTGGATTATAATACGGGAAAGCATGTATTGCAGATATTGCAAGATATGTGTAGAAAAAAAGGGGCAACCGTCATTATCGTTACGCATAATGGAGCTTTGGCAAAAATTGCGGATAGGGTAATCCACATGCATGATGCAAGGGTAAAGGGCATAGAAATAAATGACAATCCCGCAAATATTGCAGATATTGAATGGTAGGTGACTTGATGGATAAGAGAGCATTGAATAAGAACATCAAAGAATCGATTAAACATTCAAAAGGTAGATTCTTTGCGATCATGTGTCTGATGATGTTGGGATCTTTTGCATTGGTGGGATTGAAGGTCATTGGACCGGATATGAGGAATACGGCTGATGACTACTTTGCAAAAAAAAAGTTGACAGATGTTTCCATAATTTCCGAGTACGGATTGGATGGAGATGATATTGAGGAAATAAAAAAAGCCGAAGGAATAGATAAAATAGAGTTTGGATATATTAAGGATGTGATCATTGAGGATTCTCACACCAGCATGAGAGTGTTCTCCAAAAATGATGATATATCACAGGCGGATGTATTGCAAGGGCGATTACCGGAGAGAGAAGATGAGATTGCAATCTCAAATCAGTATAAGGATGATTATGATATTGGAGATACTCTAAACATATACGAAAAGCCAGCAATTTCCGGAGAAAAATCTATAAAAAGGGACAAGTTCAAGGTAGTCGGATTTATAAGGACACCGGAGATAATAGCTAATACGAACATGGGAAGCACAAATGCAGGAACCGGTGAACTGAACGGAGTTGCAGTAGTTACAAAGGATGCGTTTGATTCCGATGTGTACATGATAGGGAGGATAACGTTTAAGGATACGAAAAAAGTAGATCCATACACGAAAAAATATACGAACTTAATAGAAAAACACAAGAAAAACTTGGAAGGCATTTTGAAGAAGCAGCCTGAACAGAGGCTCGCTTCCATAAAGGAAAAATACAGCGAAAAAATAAGAAAAGGCGAAATTAAATTAGCAGAAGCAAAGGAGAAAATTGCGGAAGCTGAAAACAGATTATCACAAGCGAAAATTAAAATAAATACAGGGGAACAGGAACTCATAAGCAAGCGAGCGGAGGCAGATAGAACATTTAAAGAAAAAGAAACCGAGATAAGAACAGGATACGAGAAGTTGGCTTCAGGAAGAAGAGAGCTTGAGAGAAACAAAAGAATGCTGGATGAAAATGAAGAGCGATACAGGGAGGGAGTAGCTCAATATGAAAAAAAGAAGAGAGCACTTCAGCAGGGCGAAGCTCAATTAATCAATGCTAAGAAGGAAATAAAAGAGAAAGAGGGTGCTCTGGAAAAGGGTAAGAAAGACTATGAAAACTCTATCAAAGCGTTGGAATATAAAAAATCTGAAATAGAAAAACTGCTTGATGGCAACAATCTCGACACACATAAAAAACAAGAACTGAAAGAACAGCTAAAAAAAATAAAAATGCAGTTGGCAGGAGTTGGAAATCAGTATCACAAGTTTATAAACGATATATACAAAAAGGGAAAACTCCAAATAGATGAAAAAAAGCAGACTATAAAGCAGAAAGAATTGTTAATTGATCAAGGCAAAAGAGAGCTTTCAGAAGGCAAAAAGCAGCTCGATAACAGTAGATTGTTATTAGACGATGGATATAGAAAAATAGCCGCTGGCAAGGTAAAATTGACTGATAGCAAGGCTCGACTTGCAGAGGGTAAAAAACAGCTTTCTGATAAAAAAACGGAAATATATGAACAGCTGGAAAACGGTGAAAAGATTTTAGCTGAAAGTAAAAGCGAATACTTCAAAAATTTGACTTTGCTGGATAAGAAAAAGATGGAACTCGCAGAGAATGGTGAAAGTCGGCTAAAGGAAGCGAGAGAAAAATTAGACAGTTTGGAAGAACCCGTGTACGATGTGTATTCCAGAAGAGAAATGCTGGGATCTGAAGGATATAGGCTATACACTTCCATAGCAGAGATCGTGGATTCTCTATCAGGGATATTTCCAATATTTTTATATTTGGTGGCAGCTCTGGTAACATCTACGACTATGTCCAGATTTGTGGATGAAGAGAGGATAAATGCTGGAACGCTGAAGGCGTTGGGATACAGCAACAGGGATATCATAAAGAAATTTACCATTTATGGTCTCTTATCCAGCATGATAGGGACGACGATAGGCGTGTTGATGGGACATACGTTGTTACCTCTGATAGTTCATAATACGTACGCTACAAAAGTTGAACTTCCTATGATTAGGTTGTCGTTTTACCCTAAGATAACTATAATAGCATTTGTTCTGGGATTCATAAGTGCCGTGGTGCCGGCGTATTTAGTTGCAAAGAAGGAGCTTAAAGAAAAGGCATCACAGCTTTTATTGCCAAAACCTCCTGCGAAAGGTTCAAAGATATTCCTTGAAAGGATAGGATTTATATGGAACAAAATGTCCTTTACAAAAAAGGTGACAGCCAGGAATATATTTAGGTATAAGCAGAGAATGTTGATGACAATCTTTGGTGTATGCGGCGGAGTTGCGTTGCTCTTTGCGGGATTTGGAGTACAACATTCAATACAGGGAATCGGCGATGCACAATTCCAAAACATAATAAAATACGATTTGATAATAGCAAATGAAGATAGCGCAAAAGATGATACAATCGATAAAATAAACAAAAAGCTTCAGGACGATGTGAGGATACAAACGCATAAAAACGTTCACTTTGAAGAAATCACAAAGGTTGCAGGTGCAAATAAAGATGCCCAGAAAATAAAGCTTATAGTGCCTTCCGACCATGAGAAATTCGATGATTATATAAATCTCAGGGATAGAAAGACCGGAGAAAAAATTGCGCTAGACAAAGGTGGTGCGGTAATATCCGAAAGATTTGCAAAATTGATAAAGGCAAAGCTTGGAGATGAAATTGATGTTAAAGACAGCAAGGGAAACGATCATAAAATCAAGGTCCAGGGAATATGTGAAATGTACTTGGGGCATTTCGCATTTATGTCAAAGGGATCATACGAGAAAACTTTCAATACAAAATATGAAAATAACGGAAGTCTGATATCTCTAAAGGATAAAGACCAAGAGAATATCAGAAATGTCGCATCGGATTTTATGAAGCAGGAAGGTGTAAAGGGAATCGTTCAGAATATCAGCCTGGAAAATCAGATTCATACGATAGTGTTATCCCTCAATAAAATAATGATTATTTTAATCGTTACGGCAACGCTTCTAACCGTGGTAATTATCAGCAATCTGACCAATATAAACGTGGCTGAAAGAATTAGGGAACTGTCGACGATAAAGGTGCTTGGATTTTTTAATAAAGAAGTCACCATGTACATTTACAAGGAAACTTCAATTCTGTCAATTATTGGAATCTTAGTCGGATTTTTATTCGGTGGATGGTTGCACCACTACATAATAACGGCGGTTCCTCCGGAAGAGGTCATGTTCAATCCGCAAGAAGGTGCTATAAGCTACATAGTGCCGACAGTAATCGTGACAGTTATAATCGTTGCATTGGGATTTGTCGTAAATCGGAAACTGAAAAATGTCAATATGCTGGAAGCGTTGAAATCTGTAGAATAGCATAAAAAGAATGCATTTACAGCAGATATAGCTTGTACTGATAGTGTGGAATATATAGATACATAAAAACCCGGTGTGATACAATTTTATAGAAAATTACGAAAATCAAAATAATGAAATGTAAATGAGCAAGTAAATATCCTGATGAAGAAAAAGGAGCTGTTTTGATAGAATCAAAACATCATCATATCCGTTGCCTGTTCTATTAGTTATAGCGACAAATTCCTCTTTTTTGGCATTTCGTTGGTATAATATATTTATTGTCGATGCATGTTTATTTAGCATAGAGCGGCCGGAAAGAAATAAAGGTGAGACGTTATGTCAAAAAAGGATTCAAAATTTCAAGTAAGATTTATGTCTTTTGCCTTTCGAGGAAAAGAAATATTTAAACCTTTAAATACCGGTTTTATTGACAAAAGAGTGAGCTGTGTAAGAGAATATGTAGCTAATATCTACTTCTATACAAAAGATGGTTATACCATTATGATTGATGCGGGATATAACTATGACAGACTTGCGGAAAAAATGCGGTGGCTTAATATCAATCCGAAAGATATAAAAGATATTTTAATTACTCACCAAGATACGGATCATGTCGGAGCCATTGAAAAAGGTAGTGATGGATTATTCAGCGAATCAACGATATATATTGGAAGAATTGAAAATGAATATTTGGAACATCGTAAACGACGTAAAGTCTTTTGAGGATTATATAAATTACCTCGAGTACACATTGATAACAAAAAAGTTTTAATCGATGAAGGTCAAGAGTTCTATATTGAAAATATTAAGGTAGAAGCATTTCTCGTGCCGGGACATACCTGGGGGCATCTTGTATATTTGATTGATGATGAATATTTATTTACAGGAGATACAATTTGGCTAGGAGCAGATGGTGGTTATGCATTTTTAAATACTCTTGCGGAAGATAGAAATTTGCAAATGAAATCACTTAAAAAATTGGAAGAAATACTTAGAAAAAGGAACCTCAATTTAAAGATTATCACAGGACATACCGGCTGGACTGATGATATGGACTTTGCCTTTGCCCATACAGATGAAATTTGTAATGCATTAAGGCGAAAGCCAAAAGTTCGTGATCCGAAAGCACCATATGACGGCTTTGATGAAAGAGATGATACAGAAGAAAATGCAAGAAACGGGTTCCTTGATAAGTGTTAGAAATGCACATTTGCTTGTAGTAAAAAGGATGCTGATTGAAAAAAAGAGATAAAAATTGTATCCAAGCATTCTATGGAAGTATGGCAGATTAGAAGAGGACGAGGTGAGTCGAAAGCTATAAATTCAAAGAACGATGTATCCAATACTTGACACAATCATTATTGGTTTGATAGAATTAACCATAATCATATTTTATTTACAACTTTTATAAAAAAAATTAGTGCTTTTACATAAAAATGAGAAAAATAAAAAGGTTGATCATTATGTGGTACGGAGAATAATCATGGAAAGAAAGACAAAGATATTCATTGTAATACTCATAGCTTTAATTGGAATTTTATTTTATTCTGTGTACGAAAATATAATAGAGAGCAAAATTGCAAGGCTCAATGTGACAAAAGCTAAAATCGTAATGAGAAATGGATACGAAGAAATAGATACGAGGTATTTGACCGTAGGTGGAGAGAAATACATAATATACAGAGAGTTTAAAAACCCTGCAAAGGCTATGAAAACCTTCAAAAAACGCCATCCGAATATTGTAAAAAAAATTAGGCGAACTTGGATAGCTTTCGGAGATTTGTCATGGTGGAACTGGAAACTATATGAGAAGGGAGCCATTGAATGCGATCAGCTAACGCATGAAGAACGAAACGAAATAGAGGGATTTTTTGATATATATGAGAATACTGAAAAAAATAAGAAACGACTTAGAAATTTTGTTTAAATAGGACTAAATGTGCAAATGTCATATGAACAGAACCCCGAAGTAGGAGCGAAGACTTTACTTCGGGGTTTAGCTTTGCATTTTTACAAATCGTGGAGCAATTTTTAATGCAGATTTCAAGAGGAACAAATTGCCTTATCATTGCAGAAATACTGCCGGATCGATGAAGTTGTTACAGCATTTTTTATGTGTTATGATGTATTCACATCATTTTTATAAAACTCAATTGTAAATAACTAAAAGATTAAAAGAAAAAATAACAAAATATTCACATAAGATAATTTCCGTTGAATTTGAGCAATAGATGGTATAATGAAAAAAGCAGAATAAACGATTATGTGATACATAAGGAGGAGATATGTTATTTGATTCCCATACCCATATAAACAGCGAAATGTACAGCGATGAAGAAAGGGCGCAAGTCATAGCAGCAATTGAAAATTCAGATGTGAAAACAGTAGTCGACATCGGGTGCGATTTGGCGACTTCACAGATGGCTACGGAACATGCAAAAAAATATCCTTGGTGCTATGCTGCGGTGGGATTTCATCCTCATGAAACAAGGCATATGGACGAGATGACACTGATGATGATAAAAAGCCTCGCAAAGGAGGAGAAAGTTGTGGCTATTGGTGAAATCGGACTGGATTTTCACTATGATCATTCACCTAGGGATGTCCAGGAGTACTGGTTTAGAGAACAGATAAAACTCGCCAATGAACTCAGATTGCCGATAGTCATTCACAGCAGGGAAGCCGACAACAGAACCTTGGAAATCCTCAAGGAAGAAGGGGCTTTTTCCGATGAGAGAAAGGGGTACTTCCCCCAAAAACCCGACGGAAGCAGCGATGCGAGAGTATTGTTGCACTGTTACAGCGGCAGTCCGGAATTGGCAGAACAATATGTGAGGCTGGGAGCAACCCTATCTATCGCAGGTCCCGTAACATATAAAAATAACAAGAAGACACCGAAGGTGGTGGAAAAAATCGGAATAGAGAATTTATTGATAGAAACCGATGCACCGTACCTGACGCCTGAGCCGTTACGCGGCAGAAGGAATATGTCGCCCTATGTGGAACACACAGCCAGAAGGATAGCACTTATAAAGGGGATGGATTATGAGCAGGTAGTAGAGCAAACTTGCAAAAATGCCGAGCGATTTTTCAACATAGAGGAAAGTTAAAATCATGTTAAAGGACATCATCAAAAAAAACATTGAGAAACACAGTTTAATAGATCCCGGAGATCTTGTAATACTGGGACTCTCCGGAGGTCCGGATTCCATGTGCCTCATGAACGTTTTATATAACTTGAAAGATAGAATGAAGTTTGAGTTGGTATTTGCCCATGTAAGTCACAATTTCCGCATTGCAGAAGGCAGGAAGGATATGGAGTTCGTCCGAAGCATAGGAGAGAAGTACAACGTAAAAACCTTCGTAAAAGAAGTTGATTGCCCCAAGATGGCTCTGGATATGAAAATATCCGGTGAAGAGGCAGGCAGATTGGCGAGATACGAATTTTTCAACGAAATAGAAAATCTATACACGGAAAAGAGCTGTGAAAATTCATATCGCAGGGAGCAGATAAAAGTGGCAGTCGCTCACAATATGTGGGATCAGAGTGAAACCATACTCTTTAGGATTCTTCGAGGAAGCGGTGTTGACGGAATTGCAGGCATCGAATACAAAAGCAAAAACGCCGTGGGCAGCAACGTAATCAGACCGATGTTGAACATATCGAGAAATCGTATCGAAGAGTACTGCGAAGAAAAGCGATTGAATCCGAGAATGGATGAGACCAATCAAAAGGATGTATATACGAGAAATAAAATACGGCTGAAATTGATTCCATGCATAAATGAAATGTTCAATACAGACGTGAATAAGACTCTTTTCAGCCTGGGAGAGAATGCTAAAATAGACAAAGAGTATATGTGGGCAGAGGCGGATAAGGCGTACGGGAGAGTTTTGCTGGAAGAAAACTTGAAATATGCCGAAAAGAGCGTAGTTTTCATCCAAAGAGAGCTGTGGAATTACCATAGTGCCATAGTGCATAGGGTTCTGCTCAAAGCTTTCAGAAAGATCGGATTGAACAAAGACGTTTTAAGAGGACATATCGCCCGAGCGCTGGAGATTATCAAAATCGAAAATAGACCCAAGGAGTTGACCTTGCCCGACGGATTTACATTGGAAGTAGCCTATGGCAGAGTAACATGTATAAAAAGGGTGAAGAATGAAAAAAATTTTTTGAAGAAGAGAGAATTTTCTTCCATAGAAAAATGTGAGGATTACATAAAAAATAATTTGTCAGGAAAACACAAAGTTCAGTACGCAGTCTTCGATTTGGAAAAACTGAAGCAAAAGTATGCTATATCGGAAGATTTTCGAGAGATAGAGCTGAGAAATAGAAAAAGCGGAGATTACATAAGGCTGAATGGAATTGCCGGCAGGAAGAAACTTCAAGATTTTCTGGTGGATATGAAAGTGCCGAGACAGGAGAGAGACCGCATAGATTTGGTCTGTATTGCGGATGAAATCCTATGGATTGCCGACGATCGATGCAGGCGTAGAAAAAATTGTGAATTTACCCTAGATAATAGCACGAAACATATTATTTTGCTTGAAATACAGGGGATTTTGTGTTAAAATTACGATTTGATAGGCATCTTAAATAAAGATGCAAAATTCTTAAAGGAGAGATGAATTGAAGAAAGCATTTAAAGGATTCGGAGTATATTTTTTAATTCTAATTTTAGTGTCGGGACTTGTTCTTTTCTATGGAAAGGAATCCAGCGACAAGGTATCTGAGGTGAGCTATTCGAAAATTGTAGAGCACATCTCCAAGGAAGAACTGAAGGAAATAACCTTCAAAGAACTGGAGATAACAGGGATACTTAAAGATAACGGGAAAAAAGTTCACACATATGCTCACAGCGCCATGGACGTGAACAGATTGCATACGGAATACTTGGACAAGCAGAGTCTAAAGAATAAGATAACTGTAAAAAATGCCAAACCTGAGAAAGAATCTTGGATAATATCCATCATTCCGACATTGATAATGATGGGTGCATTGATATTCTTCTGGATGATGATAATGAGACAGCAAGGTGGCGGAAAAGCTATGAGCTTTGGAAAGAGCAAGGCGAAAATGCAGAATCCGTCAGGTAAAAAAATCACATTTGATGATGTGGCAGGTCTGGATGAGGAAAAAGAGGAGTTGGAAGAAGTTGTGGACTTCTTGAGACGACCGCAAAAGTACGCATCGATAGGAGCGAGAATACCAAAGGGAATACTTTTGGTGGGACCTCCGGGAACGGGAAAAACCTATTTATCAAAAGCTGCAGCAGGCGAGGCGGGAGTGCCGTTTTTTACCATTTCAGGTTCGGATTTTGTTGAGATGTTCGTAGGTGTAGGAGCTTCAAGAGTTAGAGACTTGTTTGAGCAAGCCAAGAAGCATGCGCCGTGTATCATATTTATAGATGAAATCGATGCCGTAGGCAGAAAAAGAGGTGCCGGTATGGGCGGCGGCCACGATGAGAGAGAGCAGACATTAAATCAGCTGTTGGTTGAGATGGACGGATTTATGGAAAATTCGGGAATTATCGTATTGGCAGCTACAAACAGACCTGACATCTTAGATCCAGCATTGCTCAGACCGGGCAGATTCGACAGACAGGTGGTAGTAGGGATACCGGATATAAAGGCGAGAGAAGAAATATTTAAAATTCACAGCAGAAACAAGCCTTTGGAAGAAGATGTCAACGCGGAAGTATTGGCACGCAGAACACCGGGATTTACACCGGCTGACATAGAGAATATGTTAAATGAAGCGGCATTGCTTTCAATCAGAAAAAATAGCAAAGCCATCAGCATGGAAGATATTGAAGAGGCTATTACAAAGGTTATAGCCGGACCGCAGAAGAAGAGCAGAGTTATAAGCGAAAAGGAAAGATGGCTTACGGCAGTTCACGAATCAGGACACGCAGTCGTGGCAAGATCCTTGCCGGAAACAGATCCTGTGCACCAGATAACGATAGTGCCGAGAGGAAGAGCCGGCGGTTTTACTATGATTCTTCCGACGGAAGAACGATTCTACACTACAAAAGTCGATATGGAAGAACAGATAGTACACTTGCTGGGAGGAAGAGTTGCGGAAAGTCTCGTTTTAAAGGATATTTCAACGGGAGCCAGCAACGATATTCAAAGAGCTACAACTATAGCAAGGGATATGGTTACTAAGTATGGATTTAGCGAAAAGCTCGGACCTGTCAACTACAGTTCAGGAGAAGAGGTGTTCATAGGAAGGGATTTCGGAACTAAGAACGACTTCTCGGAAGAAACTTCAAACGAAATAGATGCGGAAGTTAAGGAAATTATTCACAGCAGCTACGAGCACGCTACTGCGATTTTGACAGAACACATGGATAAATTGTTGGAAGTCGCCAATGCTCTGATGAAACTGGAAACTATCAGCGGCGAAGAATTTGAAAAATTGTATACAGGAGAAATAACTGCCGATCAGTTGGCAAAAGACAATGAGAGTAAGGCATTGACTAAAGCTGATAAAGATCAGACGGTTGAAGATGAAAATATCGACTCGGACCATAGCGAACCGGACGAAGACGCAGATGGTGAAGATATGGAAAGTTGTGAAGAAGATTTAGAAAATTTGGAGAATGACAGGGAAGACAATCGAGAGGATAACGAGTTGTCATAGCTTGGAGGAAGATGTAGGAAGACAAGATGAAAATAACAATTAAAGAGTGCTTAAAGTTGCATGCATTTGAGGGTGCGGAAATATTAGCAGGAAAAAAGAGATTAAATTCGATAATTAAGAAGGTGACGGTCTTAGAAGAAGTGACAGCAGAAGATATTGATGCAACCTATGAAGAAAAAAATGTAATGATCGTTACAGCATTTTTCGGAACCAGAAATGATGTTGAGGAGCAGTGCAAGATGATTGAAAGATCGGTGCTTTGCGGAATGTCGGTTTTGGTGTTGCATAGAATAGGCGACATTCTGGGCAAGGTGGATGAAAGATTAGTCGATATCTGTGAGAAGCTGGGAGTCGTTTTGATTGCGTTAAATGCGGAAAGAAGAATTCAAACTTATGAAATCTTGGAAGAAGTATCTCACATCTTGTATTACGGTTCAGTGAATGAGGCAAAACCTTCACTTCTTACAGACGTCGCATTTCACATGATCAACTTCGAAAAATATCCCGATTTTGTCAGTGCATTGAAGGCAGCTGCAGAGTTAAACGAGTTTCAGGTTGTTCTCATGAGCAGCGATTTCAATCCTGTTTTGGCAGTAGAAACAAAATCAGATACCACCGTGGAAGCAGCGATCATGTTTGCGAGAAAGGGTTATGTTGAAAAGAAGAAGCTGTTATGTACTATGATAGAAGTTGACGGTCTGGCTACATATTGGATATATACAAACATAGAGGGATCGGACTACTACATGTTGATTGCGGATAACAAAGATATGTACTCCAAAGACGAGATAATAAAGTTGGGCAATATTATCACTATGGCGATGGGAATGTGGAAATACACTCCTAAAAAAGACGATGAAGCGGAGTTCATCAGAGCTTTGAGAAGAGGTAACATAAACAAAGCATTCGCCATTAAAGATGATGCGAAAATTGACGAATCAAGTGTGGCGAGCGTGTTTTTATGCGTCGGTCTTTTGGAGCAGGACACCAGGGATAAATGGAATGAGTACTGTGAGAAAAAGGGAATAAAAGCCCTGAAAACAAGAGATAATGATGAAACTACAGGAATACTTCTAGGACACAAGAAGAACAACAATGCGGTTAAAACATTCGATGTTTTAGATGAAACTTATCATGGAAAAATCTTTCACGTTACGGGAATAAACGGAATCGAAGGTGCAGCTGACGGATTCAGGCTCATCGAGGAGACTCACGGGCTCGCTAAAGTGGTGTTCCCGCATAAGAGCAACTTCTCAAAATACGATCTGTCATTGATAAGAAATTGCATCCACATCAGAAATGAAGGCGGTTTTTTGAAGAGGAATTACACTAAACTTTTAGATGTATTTGATGAAGAAAACAGCGCAAAGGGCAGAGAGCTTCTCAGAACTTTGGAAACGTTCATCTTGGATGCGGGCATGAACAGCGGAAAAACGGCGGAAATTCTCGATGTTCACACCAACACGGTTCAGTACAGGATGAAGAGGATAAACGAATTGTTGGGAGTTGAAATTACCGCATATAGAGTGGTTCCAGGAATCAGTACGGCATTGGCATTACACAGACTTGAAACTATGAACTGAATGGGATTGGTAAGGTTTTTAGAGAGGAGAAAATATGCTTTTAGCATTTGATGTTGGTAATACGAACATCGTACTCGGCGTTTTTAAAGATGGAAAGTTAATCGAAAATTGGAGATTGGAAACGGATCCGAGAAAGAGCGCGGACGAGTACGGGATGCTTATAAATCAGTTATTCGATCATTCAAACTTAGATGTGAAAAATGTCAAGGATATAATTATAGCAACAGTGGTTCCATCAGTTTTATATACTTTGCAGCATTTGGCGACGAAGTATTTTAACAGAAAGGCTATAGTGATAGAGTCAGGCGTAAAAACCGGATTGATAATAAGATATGACAATCCTAAACAGGTGGGTTCGGACAGGATTGTAAATGCCGTAGCGGCATATACAAAGTACAAAGGGCCGTTGATTTTAATAGATTTTGGGACAGCGACAACCTTTTGTGCTGTTACAGATAAGGCGGAATATCTGGGCGGAGCCATCGCACCGGGTCTGAAGATTTCCAGCGAAGCACTCTTCAGCAAGACATCGAAACTTCCCAAGGTGGAATTGGATGTTCCAAAGACTGTCATCTGCAAAAATACGATACAATCGATGCAGTCGGGGCTGGTTTACGGACATATGGGAATGGTGGATTTCATAATTCGCAAGATGAAAGTAGAACTGGAAAAAATGGGAGAGCCTCCCGAAGAAATCAAGGTAATAGCCACAGGAGGATTGGCTACTTTAATTTCAGAGGGAGTTGACCAAATAGATATAGTAGATAAAATGTTGACCTTGGAAGGTCTGAGAATTATATACGATAAAAATAAAGACAGAAAACACAAATGAGAATTCCCCTTTACTTAGTTTTTAGGTAAAGGGGTAAAATATTATCACGAGATGAATAACGATGGAATTTGTAATCGAATACATGTTGAAATGGGGAATGAATTTTGAGTGAAATAGGAGGAATTAAGCTGGATGGACCTTTTCTTTCAGCACCGCTCGCCGGAGTTACCGACAGCGTCATGAGAAGGTTGAACAGAGCCATGGGAGCGGCATTGGTGTATTCCGAGATGATAAGCGGCAAGGGATTGATATATAACAATAAAAATACGGAGCAACTGCTGAAGATAACAGAGGAAGAGAAGCCGGTCGCATATCAGATATTCGGTTCAGATGCGGAGATTATGGCAGAAACGGCTCAAAGGTTGAATTATGGGGAGAATGCCATATTGGATATAAATATGGGATGTCCGGTTCCTAAAATAGTTAAAAACGGTGAGGGTTCGGCACTTTTGAAAACTCCACGAAAGATTTACGATATCGTGAGTGCGGTAGTGGAAGCATCGACAAAGCCCGTCACTGTAAAGATAAGGACAGGTTGGAATGATAAGAGCAAGAACTGCTTAGAAGTGGCTAAAATAATCGAAAATGCAGGGGCTTCGGCAATTACCGTTCATGGGAGAACCAGAGAACAATACTATTCGGGAAAAGCTGACTGGCAAGCCATAAAAGAGGTAAAGGAAACGGTGAAAATTCCGGTCATCGGAAACGGAGATGTCTTTTCCGGTGAGGATGCCGTGAAAATGATGGAGTTCACAGGTTGCGATATGGTGATGATCGGCAGGGGAATGCTGGGAAACCCTTGGATCTTCCGCCAGTGTTTGGAATTATACAATCGGGGATACGATGGTGGCAGAACTTCTCAATATCCACGAGAAGTATCTTTACAAGAAAAGGCGGCGATGATGAAAAAGCATCTCCAGCTGTCAGTCGAGGCGAAAGGAGAAGCCAGGGCTGTAAAGGAGATGAGAAAGCACATCGCATGGTATACAAAGGGAATGAAGGATAGCAGCATTTTTAGAAATCAGCTGAATCAAATGGAAAAATCACGGGATGTTTTGGATAAAATAGATGAATTTGTTAGGCATTTGGAGAATTAAAGTCAAAATTTAAACGAATGCTTTGATTAAAAGCCGGAAAAGGTGTAAAATACGAAGTGTGAAGAAATATGAAACGGAATTTTCAATTCGTATGAAGATGAAAATGTTCAATTTGAAAATGCTCAGATTTATAAAATATAAAAGGGCATTTTACGCAATGAAATTAAATTAGTAAAACCATTGAGAATAGGAGGATTATCATGGGAGAAACAATAAATAATATCAAGGCGATTTTAGATCAGATCAGACCGTTTTTGCAAAGAGATGGTGGAGATATCGAGTTTGTCGAGTATATTGAAGACAAAAAGACGGTGGTTGTAAAGTTGCAGGGTGCGTGTTCAGGTTGTCCGGGAGCTCAGATGACTTTAAAAGGAGTCGTGGAAAATGTTATGAAGGAAGCGTTGCCTGAAGACGTTCAGTATGTGGAAGCAGTTGCGTTCTAGGAGATAAAAATGAGTGAAGACAAGAATCGGAATTCAGAGGCTGATTTAAAGATTGATAATGAGTTTGCAGGTAAGTCTGATGAAGAAATTGCAGAGATTATAAAGTCTGCCGTGGAAGATAAAAGAGATGATATAATTTCCACCCTATCCGATTTTATAAAAATCGAAAGCATAGCAGGCGAAGCTGAGAGAGATATGCCATTTGGTGAAAATGTTCATCGGGCGTTTTCGTTCATGCTGGATATGGCAGAAAGAGACGGATTTAAGACGTTAAATGCGGATAATTACGGAGGAAATATCCGATGGGACAGGAAGAAAACGTCAGAAAGGGATGAAACCATGGGAATTCTCTGTCATATAGACGTGGTTCCTGCAGGGAAGTTTTGGGATTATGAGCCTTTCGGCGGAGAAATCGTAGACGGGAAAATGTATGGAAGAGGCACCGCCGATGACAAAGGTCCCACTATAGCTTCGTACTTCGCTTTGAAATGCCTGAAAGATTTAGGTATAAAGTTGAGCAAGAATGTTGAAATAATTTTGGGGCTTGATGAAGAAACTAAGTGGAGCGGAATGGACTACTATCTTTCTAAAGTCGATGCTCCGGATTTCGGCTTCACACCCGATGCAGACTTTCCCGTGGTCAACGGAGAAAAAGGTGTCTTGACATTTTCTCTGGCGCAGAAATTCGGCAAGACACAATCAAAAGGTATTTCCCTGAAAAGCTTCAAAGGGGGAAATGCTTCCAACATGGTGGCAGACTATGCCAGAGCCGTAATCAACTCAAAAAACAAGGAAGACTACCAATGGATCCGTGAGCAGGTTCAAAGCCTGGCGAGCTCGGAGGACTTTGAACTCCGGGCGAGGGGTGTCGGGCAGAGCCTGGAAATCACCGCCAAAGGGATTTCTGCTCACGGTTCTACGCCGGAGAAGGGGCTCAATGCCATATCTATAATTATGCAGCTTCTCAATAAAATTCCTTTTGACAATGATGACGTAGGGGATTTCATCAAATTCTATAATGAACACATAGGATTTGATTTGAATGGCGAAAGATTGGGATTGATAGGAGTAGAAGACGAGGTTTCAGGTAAAACTACGGTCAATGTGGGCGTGATAGATATGACTCAGGACGCCGTAAAGTTGACTGTAAACACCCGCTATCCCGTAACTAAAACAGATGAAGACGTTCATGAAGCAGTAGCTGAGACCATACGGGGGAAAGCCATTGGTATAATAAGAGAGAAGCATATGGCGCCCATTTATGTTCCCGAAGATTCTCCGCTAATTCAGACCTTCATGAAAGTGTATAAGGAGGCTACCGGAGATTTTGAAGCCAAGCCTAAGATAATCGGTGGGGGGACTTACTCTCGTGCAATGAAAAACTTTGTGGCATATGGAGGAATCTTCCCGGGAGAGGAAGAATTGGCACATCAGAAAAATGAATATATTAAAATAGACAGTTTAATTGCGATGACTAAAATATATGCGGAAGCAATCTACAGACTGTGCAAATAAATTGAATTAGATCAGACGGCAGGATTTTAGGTTCTGCTGTCTTTTTGTATGAAGATCAAAGATATGTAGCGGATTGTGAACAACTGGAGAAGTTGAAATAAAAGTGATATAATGTGGAAAATATGTTAAATAGAAGATAAGTTGGCAAATGGAGGTGTGAAAAATGTGCAGAGAATGTTATGTGGACGAAAGTAGAAAAACTCCATTATTAAATCCGTTAGAATGTCTGGAAAATCACACGCAGTACATATGTGGAACCTGTGGAAGGTGCATTTGCATCGAGAAAGATCCAAATCGAGAATTGCAACGTTGGAACTTTCCGTTTAAAACGTTGGAAATTGCAAAATTGTATTTGAGGACAGCGGATTATACGAATAAAAAGTCGTGCGGCATATACGAAATAGAAAGTGAAAAGGGAAGAAAGTCCTATAAGATATTTGCCGACAACGAGGAGCTTGCAGTATATTTGAAGAAGAACAAGGGAAAACGCTGCAAGAAAATGGCGCCTGAATTTGCGGTGAAAGAATATGTCGAATATCCCAATACTCAGATAAGAAAGCTCACCGAGAGTGAGATAGAAAGGTATATGAGAGAGATTAAAATAGGAGAGCACTGAAAGTGGCAAATGCGAAATAAAGTCGAGTATCTCACAGGCTTAGTTTCCGTTGAGAACTTTTCGCAACAGAAAAAGGTCGTCATATCTGTCGGACGTAGTTCAAGTATTACGTAAGAGAAAAATGATAATATCTTGATAGCAGCAATTTAAAGTGATACAATATGAGAGAAATGATGCACGCGATTTATAGAAAAAGAAATGCTGCATATAGAACAGAGAGGGAAATTTGTAGATGGGAATGTGGGCTTACATAGGAATACTCTCCTTCATCGGAATTGCGTTTTTTGCAATCGGATTGGGAACATACATTTATATGAAACGGACTGTTTCAGGTGAAAAGACATTGATGGAAGAAGTTGTAAATGAGCAGACGAGAACGAGCAAGCTGGAATTTCATGAAATTTTAAGATATGTTATCCCCATATTCGGTGCAGTAATTTTCTTGTTTTATATGGTGCGAAGATTCGGTTCCGGGTTCACACTCCTCGGTACTTCTATGGTTACACCTTTGCTCGTAGCCCTGTTTAATGCACGAAAGCGAACAGGCAAGTCTATCTTCATATCCATAGTCGCTATGCTCATATTTATTTTTTTGTTTTTTGCATATTTACTGTTCAAATATGAGTTTGCAGGAAGGATTTGACACCTTATATCAAACGTAGGGATAAATCGAGAATAAATTACAGAGAATGAATACTATCCATGTATTCGTTTCGACGAACGGAATAATATGGCGGCATTTGAACTTTTCCGCAAAATTGCAAGAGATGTATCGAAACAACCGTACAGAACAAAAATATATAAATATATGGAATCCAATATTAAATAATAGAGGAGTAAGGTAATGACAGATAACCATATTACATTTAGACAATGCATACCTTTAGGCATTACTTGCTTGTAAGCATCTGAAAGTTAAAGAGCAGATGAAGAGTCAGGAGGAAAAGAAAAAATCCGTATTTTGAGCAATCAAGAAGTTTAAGGCAGAAGAGAAAGCAAAGCCTACTTAGAAGAAAGAGGCTTCCAAGGAAGCGGAAAGATAGGGAATTGTAGGTGTGGCCTTTGGACTGCACCGGCTTTTTTTGTTTTTCTTGGGAACAGCGTAAGTTGGGGGAGATTTGTCAAGTGACTATGGGACAATCTCCAGACGGTTCTACATATAGTGAGACACCATCTGACTATATTTTGATTCAGGGAAATGCTGACTTAAAAGATGGATGGGTTTCTCCAAGAATTTGGACAACGCAAAAAACGAAAACTGCAGATGCTGGAGACCTAATTATGAGTGTTCGTGCTCCTGCTGGAGCAATGGGGAAAACCTTTTATAATGTGGTTTTAGGGCGAGGGGTCGCTGGAATAAAAGGAAATGAGTTTATATATCAGTCCCTTGTAAAAATGGACTCCGATGGTTATTGGAAAAAACTTGCAGTTGGATCAACATTTGAATCTATCAACTCGGATGGTGTTAATGGAGCGGAGCTCATGGTGCCACAAGATATAGCTGAACAAGATAAAATAGGTGAATATTTCCGCAACCTCGACAACCTTATCACCCTTCATCAGCGCAATTAAATTAGAAGCTATCTCTCTATCTCTTTCCCCATATATTTCTCATAGTTTTTCCTGATTTGACACAGTTTGGTCATCTTAGATTTCGATGAAGAATACTTTTGCATAAGGGTATTCTTGAGTACGATTTTTTAAGGTCTGCAAGGGCTTTTTCGTACAAGAGAATTTCTGCTTTATGCTCACCGGCAAAGGCTTTATCGGTTGACTCTTTCTTATATGCTTGATAAATTTGGCGGTATTTCGTAACGGTATGGACTTGCTCCATAGTAGCGGAAAGGGCAGTTATCTTTTCGTCAAGCACCTTTATTTCGTCCTGCAGATTTTGCCTTTTGTCCGCACTTTTTTTGATGAAATCATCAAGCTGAACAAGAGACTTAAAGCCTTTTTCTCACAATAAAATAACAGTATCTGAAGCTACTTGTAGGTTGTGTTTGGTAGCCAAGAATTCATATCCCTTGCTTGATTGTGCTTTCTCATTGTTATCGATGTCGATAATATTTCCAACATGTTTTTAACAGCGAATGTCTTTTGATTGGCGTTTTCTGAAATTCTTTCCTTGAGCCTTTCTTCCGTATAATCTTCTCCTATAGTCTTTGCTATTGTAAATCTTTCCTTATCTTTATGCTTAAAAGTGATGTGCTTACCGTGCTTGATTTCATAGCCGAAATCCGCCATCTTCTTTAAGAATTCGTCCCAGTCTTTTGACTGCTTTATCATTCTGCCAATGTCAAACTGAAGCTTGCTTTTCCAAGAAGTTCCGTTTTTAGCTTGCTCATTTTCGTACCAAGACTTGCTATTAGTCTTATACTTTTTCTTAAATCTTTCGTAGTATTCGTCAATGACTGATAGGCTATTTTCTTTGCAGAGCTTATCGCTTTGATAACGGATTTGATAACAGCTTCTTTCGTTGGACTGATAGCATTTTCCCGTTACCATATTTAAATTATTAAAGATGATATGGTTGTGGATTTGTCCTTTGTCAATGTGGGTTGAGAGGATAAATTCATACTCGTCTTTGAGTATTTTATTACAAAGTTTCAGCCCTATTTTGTGAGCTATTTCGGGTGTAGCTTCGCCCGGCAAGAACGACTGAATAGCATGTCTTGCAATAGATTGGCAAAAACGCGAATCTGCGAGAGCTAAAATGCGTATGCTCATAAAGAAATTTTTGAAAAAACACAAATATCCACCGGAAGGAAGAGCGGAAGCTCTTCAAACCGTAATGATGCAGTGTGAGCTTTGGGCAGACAATGAAGACTTTGATAGAGGTAAAGATTCTATCAGGTACGATGTCAAATACACGAGAAATGAAAATATCAAACTGGTTGCAGAAGAGCAAATAAATTATAAATAACTACAAAATAGCCATAGCACAAGGGGTTAGTTTCTCGTGCTATGGCATTTCGCATATAAGTCTGTGACTCTTACATATATTTTTAGCGTAGTAACAAATGGTATAGATAGCTTATCTGTTAGCCATTATGATTTCGATTTCATCTTCGTTGATGCCTACCATCGCTTCGCCGAGACCGGTCTGGGCTTCAGCTACTTTTTTAGGACTGTCGAAATGTTTTACGGCTTCCACAATTCTCTTGGCTCTAACTTTAGGATCGCCGCTTTTGAAAATACCGCTTCCCACGAAAACTCCGTCGGCTCCAAGCTGACGCATCAATGCAGCATCCGCAGGAGTGGCAACACCGCCGGCTGAGAAATTAGGAACAGGAAGTCTGCCGTTATCGTGGACGTATTTCAACAGATCATATGAAACGCCCAGCTCTTTGGCGTGGTTGAAAAGCTCATCCTCTCGCATGGCTTTAACTTCGTTTATTTCTCCATTGATCATGCGCAGATGGCTTACAGCTTGAACCACATCTCCGGTACCCGCCTCACCTTTTGTCCTGATTATCATGGCACCTTCTTCAATTCTTCTGAGAGCTTCTCCGAGATTTCTAGCACCGCAGACAAATGGAGCTTTAAATTTTCTCTTGTCTATATGGAATTGGTTATCAGCAGGCGATAGAACCTCGCTTTCATCGATGAAGTCGATGTCGATCGCTTCCAAAATCTGTGCTTCCACAAAATGTCCGATGCGAACTTTTGCCATGACGGGAATATCTACCGCTTCCATGATTTTCTTTATCATTTCTGGGTCGCTCATGCGCGAAACACCACCTGCAGCTCTAATATCCGCAGGAACTCTCTCAAGAGCCATTACGCTGACTGCTCCGGCTTCTTCGGCTATTTTAGCCTGTTCAGGAGTGGTCACATCCATAATGACACCACCCTTTAATGTTTCCAATAACTTTTCTAAATCTAAATTTTTCATAACTGCCTCCTCACATTTTATCAAAATGATGATATAATAAAATTGTATATATAAAAAGTTACAAAATAAAAATATTTTGAGGGTACAGATGAAAAGAAATAAGCCGAAGTACATAGCTTTGTATGAGAAGATAAAAAACAGCATAGAAAGGGGGAAGTATAGGGAAGACGAAAAAATTCCTTCCATTCGTCAACTGGCAACCGAGGAAGGAATCAGTAAGAACACGGTTATACAAGCTCTGGAGGAGTTGGAAGCCGAGGGATATATAAGGGCGAAGAAGAAAAGTGGATATTTTGTAGAGAAGATTTACAATCTGTACCACGATAGGAAAGGTACAGATTTCCAGAGAAGAACTTTTACGGATTCGCAGAATTTTAGAATGAATTTATCCCATAGCGCCATTGATACAGGATTGTTTCCCCTCAGAAGCGTACAGCGAATTTACAGGGACATTCTGAATGAGAAAAATGAAAAGCTCATGTGTCATTCAGAGCCGCAGGGTATGCCGGCATTGAGAGAAAGCATTTCGGCGTATCTTGCAAAGTATAAACAGATAAAGACGAGTCCGGACAATATAGTGATAAGCTCAGGGATGGAGTATTTATATCAAATAATAATCCGGTTGATAGATAAAAATGCGGTTTTCGGCTTGGAAGCGGTGGGATATGATATCATACCGGCTCTGCTGGAAATGAACAGCCTGGCATATGTGGATGTGCCCATTGATGAAAACGGCATCGATGTGAATTTTTTGGATAAGACGAATATTTCCGTACAGGTGCTCACCTCTGTGCATCAGTTCCCGACAGGATGCAGGATGTGTGAAGACAGAAAGAGGCAAGTCTTGAATTGGGTAGAAAAATCGAGGGAAAAGTACGTAATAGAAGATGATTACGACGGTGACTTAAAGTATTGGGGCAGGGAAAACTTCACTTTAAAGTCCATGGATAATAAGGATAGAATCATATATATGGGGTCATTCTCAAACACCATTTCACCGGGGACGAGAATAAGTTTCATGGTATTGCCCAATGAACTATTGGAGAGATACAAGAAACGGCTCCCCTTTTTAATCTGCCCGGTGGGCAATGTACATCAAGAATTTCTCAGAGTGTTTTTGGATGAAAATTTATACGCCAAGCATATAAATAAATCAAGAAATCACTATAGAAAAAAGCGTGAAAAAATGGTGGAGATATTGAAATCGAGACCGGAAGTCAGAAGTATTTTGGGAGAGGATATAGGACTTTATCTGTTGGTGGAACTGGACACGGACCGAGAAGAAAAAGAGATAATAGAAAACCTGCATAAAAATAAAATTTTGATTTACGGAATAAAGAAATATGACCGACAAAATATGTACCGATATCCCGTGTTGATTTTGGGCTTCGGAGCTATAGAATATGATGAGATGCAAGAGACTGTAGACGAAGTATTTAATATAATGGATTTGTAGATTAAAAAATATCCGATTGCACACCTGCAAGTCGGATATTTTGCTTTTGCGTAATTGATGGATGAAGTATAAAGCGAATATAAAACATTTTATATCAGAGGAAAATCTCCTGTGCACCGCCTTGTCCTCGTCGGGATGGGTAGAAATTTCAATATTCAGCTATCGTATTTACTCCCCACCTTTCCCCATATTTTATTCGAAATATTTTCGCTCTCGATATCATCGATCAGGTTGTAAATGGGAGTCCCTCGAATGCAGGCTCCCAGGAAGAACATTTGACTACACTGCGTACATCTCAAATAGTGACACACAGTATAATGCCGCTCGGAATAGAATACGTCAAGAGCTTCTTGGAGTTGACAATCACCGGCAAATAGCTCGATTTTATCTTTGCTTTCCAGATCAGATAGAAAATTTAATACGGAAATATAATTTTTGTGAGGATCTTTTTGTGCCTCATTGAATAGTAGCGTTATGATATGACAATTTTTACACATATGGATTCTATTCCTTTCTGCAAATAGAAGAGAACCGTAGTTACAAGTTGCACTTTTCTCCAAATTTTTAAAATTCTATCGTATGTTCCGTTGAGATAGAGTTTCGACCGAAATAGAGTTTCGATTAGATTTCAGCCATATGGAATACTTTTTTCCCTTTTTGCACCAGGAGCTTTCCATCTTTAAAGTCGGACAAAGCGATACTGTGTTTTCCGCTGGAAATCTTCACTTCGTTTATTTTAACTCCGCCCTGATCAATCAATCTGAGTCCCTCGGAGTTGGACTTTATCAAGGTCAACTCTTTAAGCAAAGCGATGACTCCCATACCGTCTCCTTCAAATAAGGATTTATCCAACTTTGTGTGAGGTATATTGGACAAGTCTCCGGTACCTTGGAATGCGGCACGAGAACCGTCAAGAGCCTTTTTAGCAGCATCTTCACCGTGAACCAGCTTCGTTATTTCAAAAGCCAAAACTTCCTTTGCTTTATTGATTTCAGATCCCTCGACGTCGACTAGAGCGGCAATCTCATCGAGAGGAAGGAACGTGAGCATCTTCAAACATTTCTCAACGTCGGCATCAGCGACATTTCTCCAGTATTGGAAGAATTCAAAAGGAGAAGTCTTCTTTTCGTCGAGCCACAATGCACCGGACTGAGTTTTACCCATTTTTTTGCCTTCGCTGTTGGTCAGCAAAGTGAAGGTCATGGCGTAAACCTGTTTTCCCAGTTCCCTTCTGCAAAGTTCGACTCCGCCCAGCAGGTTGGACCACTGATCGTTGCCTCCAAACTGCATTCTAACGTCTATATCCCTTGCCATAACCATGAAATCGTATGATTGCATGAGCATGTAGTTCATTTCGAGGAAGGTCAGCCCCTCTTCCAGACGCTGTTTGTAGCAGTCAGCTCGGAGCATCGTGTTAACGGAGAAGTGTCTTCCTATATCTCTGATGAAGTTGATGTAGTTAATATCTAAAAGCCAGGTGGCATTGTTCAAAGAAATGGCTTTTCCCGGAGAGACATCCTTGTTTGCAGAGTTTTTCACACCGTAATTTTCTCCGGTAAACCTGTAATCCTCATCGAAATCCATGTATTTTGCAAAGAGCTTGGTGAAGGCATCGCAGTTTGCCTGAACGGTTTCAGGTGTCATGAATTGGCGCATATCGGTTCTGCCGGAAGGATCGCCTACCATTCCCGTACCACCACCGGTTAAAACAACCGGGGTATGACCAAACTTTTGCATGTAAAGCATTATTATAATCTGCATGAAATGCCCTATGTGAAGGCTGTCGGCTGTCGGGTCAAAGCCTATGTAGAATTTGATCTTCTCGTTTCCCAGCATATCCCTGATTTCATCCTCGTGAGTGCACTGCTCGATGAAACCTCGCTCCTTTAAAATGTCGAAAACATTGGTTTTCGTGCTAACATTATCCGGAATTAAAATTTTCATAAGTCCTCCTAAATTTAATACTGTGTTTAACTTCCTATTTTTTCATAGCTATAGCTTCGATTTCCACAAGACCGCCCTTTGGCAGAGCTGCAACTTCGACAGCGGATCTTGCCGGGCAGTTCTCATCGGATAGAAATCGCGTATAGACTTCATTTACAATGACAAAATCGTCCATATTTTTCAGAAAGCAAGTGGTTTTCACCACATCATACAAAGTGCAATCTGATGCTTTGAGAATCTCTCGAAGATTCTCAAAAGCTTGAACTGCTTGACTTTTGACATCGTTGCCGGCAAATTCGCCGGTTTCCGGAACCAATCCCAGTTGACCCGAAGTAAATACAAAACCGCCGGCTTCAATCCCTTGTGAATATGGACCTATAGCGTCGGGAGCATTTTTAGTTGAAATAATCTTTTTCATAATAGCTTTCCACCTCGCTTACAATTTTATTTAGAGTTGATTTCACCGAATTTTTATGCTTTATGTGAATGTGTGAAATCTCGGAATATATAGGATTTCGCATATCATAAAGCTTTCTTTTAGAGATATTTTCGTAAATGGGATTATCTTTTGCCTTTATCAGATTCAAATCTCGATCCAAATATATGATTAAGCTATTTTTAGAAATTAACTTAATGTTTTCCATAGAAGATATAGTGCCTCCGCCTGTTGCGATAACTCTCGGGATTTTAGAGGAGAGATTATCTGCAATGGAGAAAATTTTATCCACAGCAGCAGCCTCCAACTTTCTAAAGGAATCTTCTTCACCGGCAGCGAAGTATTCTCTAATGGATTTCTCTGAAATTTTTTCAATTTCTTCGTCGATATCGATGAACGGCATATTCAACCTCTTGGCAAGTTCCCTGCCGATGGTCGTCTTTCCTGCACCGGACATGCCTACGATGACAATATCCAAGGTATCGTGGAGAATATTCGCCACACTGCATTTAATCATGTTTTCCAACAGGAAATCGGGAAATGCAAGCTCCTTGGAAAAGTCTATACCTTCCGCAGATGCAATAAAATAGTTCGATGCGGATATGGCTTGACCGACGAGCATGGTCAAACCTCCTACAACTTTTTTCCCCAGCAGTTTTCCCCTGAGAAGAAACTCTGTCATAAAAGGATTGTAAATTATATCTATGGCGGTTTTGCACTTGTCGAAATCCTTCAAGTTGACAGGGGAGCGGTTCACATCGGGGGAGTTGCCCAAAATCGTAGCGTTAATAATCACGTCATATTCATCAGTTAAATCACCATAGTTCATATATGAGATTTTTTTGATTTTTTCTATCTCATTGAGATTTTGCCTCGTAGCGACTGCAACACTCCTTGGAGAATAGCTCAACACCGCATGCTGAACAGCCTTGCCGGCACCGCCGTTTCCGAGAATTAAAATCTTCTTGCCGCTTAATTTCACACCATGAATGTTTACGAGGTGGCAAAATCCGTCGTAGTCGGTGTTTGTTCCGATGAGTTTACCTCTTGAATTAAAAAATACCGTATTGGCTGCTCCTATTTTCTTTGCAACAGAAGTGGGATGTAGGTATGCCATCACCGCTTCTTTATATGGGAAGGTCAGGTTTAACCCCGTAAAATCAGCATCCATAATGAATTTTTCAAAATTTTCAGAGTCGACTTCAATTAAGTGGTACTTATATTCTCCGAAACTTTCGTGAATTTTTTTTGAATAACTGTGGGATAGATGGCTGCCCACCAATCCGAACAACTCTTTATTACAGTTTGTCTGTTCCGCTCTACTGATTGTCATTATGTGCCTGAAGACATCGTGCCATTTTATGTCCAGATGAGAGAGGACTGTTCGTTCTCTATCCTCATCGAATATGCCCAGAGATGATTCTTTTTTTATTTCGCCGATCAGGTCGGTAAGAATCAGCCTTTCCTCCAGCAAATTTTGAATTTTCTGGTCTGTGGCTAAAACTTCGCTTCTCAGGGAAGACAAGTCCATAAAAGCATATTTGTTTTTGGAAGGTTTCAACCATTTCGGCAAATCACCGACAACTCTACCCGG
The DNA here is from genome assembly GCA_000488855.1 of Eubacterium brachy ATCC 33089. Lineage (GTDB taxonomy): Bacteria > Bacillota > Clostridia > Peptostreptococcales > Anaerovoracaceae > Gallibacter > Gallibacter brachus. The sequence continues at coordinate 138,869 of KI535286.1, forward strand.
AGAGCCTTCAGGAAGAACTTCGTGGGTTTTATGGTATAAGTCCCGTTCGATAAGTTTATCCAGCAGGCACAGTGCAAGAGCGGATTTCACACAAGGTAAAGCTCTCGGAACTATGCAGGCGTCGTGTCTTCCATGAAAAGTGTGTTCGATATTTTTACCTGTTTTGAAATCTATTGTCTTCTGCGGTGAGGAAATGGTAGGTGTAGGCTTTATTGCGACTCTCAGGGTGAGAGGCATTCCTGTGGATAAGCCGCCTAAAATACCGCCGCTGTCATTTTTTGATGTTACCATTTTGTATCCGAGGTGATCGGTGGGTTCAATCCTCAAAATGGGATCGTTGAACTTGCTGCCGGTCATTTGTGAACTTTTAAATCCCGCACCGAACTCAATTCCTTTTACAGCGGGTATCGAAAATACACAAGATGAAATTTCGCTTTCCAGATTATCAAATAACGGACCGCCCAGTCCCAGAGGCAGTCCCTTAGCAAAGACTTCCAGTGTTCCACCTACGGAATCATCGTCGCTCTTGGCTTTTGCAGCCTCGGAAATCATTATATCGCTAATTGGCGATGAATGTGGATTTTCAAGAGATATTGGAGTATTTTTCTCGTTGCCCACGGACAGCACTTGCCCTCCTATATCTATGCCCTTTGACTTTAATATTTCCATTGCCACAGCACCGGCAAAACACAGGGCAACGGTCATCCTCCCTGAAAAGGGACCGCCGCCGCTTAAATTCACTTCGTTACCGTATTTCATCTTTGCGGGCAGGTCGCAGTGACCGAGTCTTGGAAAATCCGAATCATATTCCGCAGAATTGAAATTGTTGTTGTTAAATTTAGCGATAATGGGGAAATTCTCCGCAGTATGTATATTTGACACGCTCACATATTTTCCGGTGAGCGGAGACCAAACCAAAGGTAGATCGTCTTCAACTCTCGTTGTGGAAATTCCATCGGATTTGCTGCGTCTTTCATCTAAAATGCCTCGGACGGATTCCATAGATATTTTCAGGTTGGCAGGAAGTCCCCAAATTTCCACAAATATGGATTTTTCATGACTTCCACCGGATATGTCAATGTGTATGTTTTTACCGAAGCTGGATCTTATCACACTTGCCTCCTAACTTTTTAAAATCTTTCCAAAATCCGGGATAGGATTTTTTTACGCAAACATAATTGCTCAGAATCAGAGGTCTGTTTGAAAATATTGAAGCAATTCCCGCTGTCATAGCAATTCTGTGATCGCCGTATGTATTTATTTCACAAGCATTATCAACGATTGCATCTAATTTCGACATAATGCCATTTTTTAAGAGAGCGCTGCCGTAAACTTTAAGTTTATGTTCCGACAAGCGGTTTTTAATATCCAAAGAGTTCAATAAACTCACTGTCGATTCGATCCGATTGCTCTCCTTTAGAGAGAGCCTTTCTAAATTTGTAAATTCGGCTACACTGTCTTTTAAGACTCCGCTTGCCAACGCCAATACGGGAAATACGTCGGGAATGTTGCTGCAATCAATCGACGTAACGGAGTTTGATGAACGCTTGAAATCCCAAAGAATGTTTAAAATTTCTCTGTCTCCTTGCAGTGAGTCGCTGTTTAAGTTGCAGACCTTTATGGGATAATTGAGCAACTTTTCACAGTAAGAGCTCTTTGTGAGATTTATATCAGTCGTCTCCGAATAATCGTAGATGAAATTGGCAACTATCCAAAAAGCGCTGTTCGACCAGTCATTTTCAATGCGATTTGATATGTTTTGTACGGTCTTGTATTTTTGATTTCCACATATATTAAATTTAATTGATTTTTCATCATTTTCCGGATGAGTTTTTTCTATATTCACTCCAAAATCTTTCAGTGTATTCAGCGTCATATCTACGTAAGGCATCGACGGAAAGTCCTCGGATATTGTGATGCAACTGTTCTTTTTCAAGAGGGGCAATGCCATTAAAAGTCCAGATAAGACCTGAGATGTAGGAGCATCATCAAGATGTATTTCGCCGGATTTTAAATTTCCATTCAGAACGATGGAATTTCTCAAGAAATCTCCATCTGAATAACAGTCCACGCCAAATGTCTTTAAAGGTTCCATGGAAGCCGGCATATTTCTACCTATAAGTTGTCTACCGCATACAAAACGCACCTTTTCAAAGAAAACCATTAAAATCGGTGAGAGAATTCTCAGAGTGCTTCCGCTGTTATTGCATTGGAATGTCGGAATTTCAGCGACGGTTCTCTTGTGATGAATAATATTCAATAATTTAGAAAGGCATTCATAGGTCGCTAGAACATCCTCGGAGAAGGTCTCTTTTGAAAGCCCATTTCCAAGAAAATCGTCATCAAATGATTCATCTTCCATCGAGGCTCCATGAGCCAGAGCCGATCCTATCAAATATCTGTGAGAGTATGATTTACTCGGAATCGAATCCACAACACCGGATAAAATACTCCTGTTTTCAATCTTCATTTTCATAGAAATACCTGTATAAAAACTCACGAATCATACCGATAAAAACTCATGCACATTATCCAGCGAGATGGCGACTTCTTGGACGCCACAGGCTTCACAAGGCAAGATTAGAGAAATTTCTCCATTGGATACCTTTTTATCTTTACATATTTGACTGCGTATTTGAGAAACGGAATACTGAAAATTTCCAGAAATACCAATAGTATTTATCAAATCAAAATAGCGACTTGCAAAATTTTCAGAAATTAAATTCCCTTTTAGAGAAACTTTGAGCATATGAGATATTCCCATCAACACGGCTTTCCCGTGGGGGACTTCATAATCGGATAAAGTTTCTATGCAATGCCCTATGGTGTGTCCTAAATTTAAGAATTTTCTAATGGAGAGATCGAAAGGATCCTTTTCCACAAAGAACTTTTTAATCCTCAGACATCTATAGATTAAATTGACAACATCGCTGTGGGCAATTTTTTTGCACAATAGCTTCCGGATCACATTAAATATTGAGTCTTCCATTTCAAATTGATCAAAGCTTTCATGGGAACTTTGGACCATGTAAAACTTTTCTATGATGGAATATTTCACAGCTTCTCCCAGACCCGACAACAGTTCTTTTTCAGGAAGCGTCTCCAGAAAAATAGGTGATACTGCCACGTGGCAAGGGTTGTAAAACGTTCCGACGGAATTTTTGGAATTTCCGAAATTTATAGCAGTTTTACCGCCGATACAGCTGTCTATCATGGATAACAGCGTCGTGGGAAGGTGAATTACGTTAATCCCTCTCTTGTATATCGACGCGGAAAATCCGGATATATCTCCGATCATGCCGCCGCCGATGGAAATGATTAAATCATCTCTGGTAAAGTCGTTTTCTTCCAGTAGAGATAGAATGTATTGAGAATTTTCAAGGGATTTATTTTCATCGCCATGGGGCAGGGTGCATATTATCACCTCAAAGCTGTTTTCGAATAATCGTTGGGCGATATCGAAATAAAAACCTTGGAAATCCTCTTTGTTATCCGCAACGAGCTCATCTCGAAGGGAGTTGAAATAAAGCGAAGAAATATTATCATCACATATGATGCAAACTTTATCGGCTTTAGGTGTTTTCGTTTCTATTATTTTTATTATTTTATCCGAGTCTATGTTCCCGACGTATACGGAGTACTCATCGGAAACGTCATCAGGTATGGTAAAAATAGATAATTCTTTCATATTGTTCGTTCCGTCAGATTCGGCTATAGATTCAAAGCCCTAATGGCGCTTACTTTTTCGACTAATTCCTTGAAAGTATCAGGCAATATGGATTGAGGACCATCACACAAGGCGAGATGTGGCTGATTGTGGACCTCCACAATCAGACCGTCGGCACCTGCCGCCGTGGCTGCCAACGCCATTGGCAGCACCAAATCTCGCTTGCCTGTGCCGTGGCTCGGATCCACGATAACAGGTAGATGAGTTTTGGATTTTAGAACCGGCACTGCACTGATGTCCAAGGTGTTCTTCGTATATTGTTCAAAGGTCTTTATACCTCTTTCACACAGGATTATATTGGAATTGCCTTCCTTCATTATGTACTCGGCGCTCATTAAAAGCTCTTCCATAGTCGAAGCGGGTCCGCGCTTTAACAGGATAGGTTTCTTAGATGTCCCAAGTTCCTTTAAAAGCTCGAAATTCTGCATATTCCTAGCACCTACCTGAATTAGATCTATGTCTTCAAACAGATCTATTTGAGACACTTCGGTAATTTCTGAAACTATGGGCATACCGGTGTTTTTCTTCGCTTCCAGCAAAAGAGAGATGCCGGCTTTCCCCATACCCTGAAATGAATAAGGCGAAGTTCTCGGTTTAAACGCTCCTCCGCGTAGAATGGCAGCGCCGTACTCCTTGACCTTTCGGGCAATGGCATTTAACTGAATATCGGATTCGATGGAACAAGGACCGGCAATAATTTGGAAGTTGCTACCCCCCACCTTGAAGCCACCCACATCTACAACGGTATCTTCGCTGTGGAACTTGCGATTGGCAAGCTTGTACGGATCTTGAATCCTAATGGCATTTTGAACTATATCCAAGGATTTGATCACATCTAAATCAAGCTCGGAAGTATCTCCCACAAGTCCTATGAGAGTTGTGGAAGTGCCTTGAGAATAGTGAATTTCCAAATCCAGGCTTCTCAGCCAATCTCTCAAATCATCAAGGGCCTTTTGATCCCTATTTTCCTTTAAAACAATAATCATAAAAAACTCCTCATAAATTAAAAACTCCACAGAGAGAATTTCACTGTGGAGATATAGGCAATTTGTCAAACACACTAATCCTTTGTAGCAAAATACTCTCTACTCATTTGTTTAAAAGTAAAGCTACGTAATAGTATTTAAAAGTTTTTTCAACCGATAAATTCGTTAAAAACATTTTAATGTGCCCTTTCTGTAATATAAATGTATTCTAACACAAAGAAAATTAAATGTAAACCATGAATATTCACAGACTATTCAACCGTTTAGATGCTTGCTAACGACAGGACAAAACTCACGAAGACGAAATTACATACCTGATCGGGCAAGGTCAATCCCCTTGTTTGCCAGAGCATCAGCTCTGTTGTTCATTTCCGTCGCATGTATGAAGTCTTCATAGGAAAATTTCGTGCCGTTGGCAGCTATGAACTTTTCAAAGTGTTTTTCGAAGTTAGTCGATTTTGAATTGAGATTGACGTGTCCTTTCACCTTGTTGAATTCAATCGTGTGAACCGCTAAAAATGGCAGTAGTTGCTCCCATAGGTCCTTGTTTTCCACAGGTTTTTTAGCAGTGTTCTTCCAGCCGTTTTGCAGCCATTTCTCATACCACTTCTCATTGAAACATCTCACCAGATATGCGCTGTCTGAAAAGACGACGATGTTTTGACCGGGCTTGTTTATGGCTTGAAATGCCCTTAAGAGAGCCATCAACTCCATGCGATTGTTGGTAGTGTTCACTTCACCGCCGAAAAGCTCCTTTTCATTGCTGTTGTATTTTAAAATTGCACCCCAACCTCCGACGTTTTCATCGTTCTGATTGCCGGAACATGCGCCATCGGTGTGAATTTCCAGTACGTTTAAATTTCTGTTCATAAAATCTCCTCAACTATTATATTTGCAAGTAATTATATCACAATATGGGAAGTATGTTCCACGAGGCGAGATTAAATGTATTAAATTTTACAAACATCGGCTAAAATGATATACTTAATCGGTAATTTGTGATGAATTTTTGGGGAAAAATCCAAGTGAAAGCACGTAATTTCAGAAGGATTTTACATTTTTACTTGTGATTGCGAGAATGTACGAAAGGCTTCGCAAAGATGGTGAAAACAGGGTTTCTTTATGAAAAAACACAGCATCTATGGGCGAGGAGGACAAAATTTTCATTGTAAATAAAGGTCAACCGGATATACGCTCCAGTAAGGAGATTGAAATACGAGAAACGAAAGGACTTAAGGTATATAAAATATATGAGTTTAAGATTTTGTTCCTTATCCAGCGGCAGCAGAGGAAACTGCTATTTGGTATGGACAGATGATACAACTATTTTAATAGATGCGGGAATAAGCGGGAAAAAAATCTTTCAAGGGCTGTCTGAAGTCGGAAAAAGTCCCGATGAAGTGAAAGGGTTGCTTCTGACCCATGAGCATATAGATCACGTAAAGAGCGTTTCAATGGTATGCAAGAAAAGCAGCGATGCTTTGGTATATGCCAACGAGAGCACTTGGGAAGCGGTTAAATCAAAGCGACTCAAAGACGATAGCCTGGATTCCAGGTACAGCCCGATAGTTACCATGGAAGAATTTTCGATAGACGAGGTGAAAATCCTTCCCATAAAGATACATCACGATGCCGTAGAGCCGGTGGGCTATTCATTTGAATACAACGGTAGAAAGCTGAGCATTGTAACGGATACAGGGCATATATGTAGGGATATTTTCGATGAAATAAAAAATTCACATCTCTTGGTGTTGGAATCAAACCATGAAGAAAATATACTCGAAGTTTGCGACTACCCGTATGAGGTAAAGAAGAGAATATTAAGCGACTATGGTCACCTATCCAATAAAGCTGCAGCCCAGTGTATCGGAAACATAATAGAGTACAAGAATCAAGTTTTAGAGGAATCCGCAAAGACCACAGTGCTTCTCGCCCACTTGAGCAAGGATAACAACACTCCTGAGATGGCAATTCTGGCAACCAAGAGCAATTTGGAAGAGCGAGGGTTGCTTTCCATGGACAGTATCCATTTGGACGTGGTCAGGCAGGACACGGTCAGCAAAGTATATAAAGTATAGTCGAGAATTTAATCAGTAGGAAAAAAATAAAGTGATGAGAATAGAAAAAAGGAGCCTGAATTGCAGATAAATATAGTGTGCATAGGAAAATTAAAGGAGAAATTCCTGCAGGAAGGGTGCGATGAATATTTGAAACGGTTGAAGCCATATGCACAAGTTTCCGTGGTGGAACTCAAGGAAGACGGCAGGGATGATATGGAAAAGGAAGGCAAGTCCATCCTTGATAAAATAGGGGGAAAAGACTACGTAATATCGCTGGATTTAAAAGGCGAGATGTTGAGCAGCGAGAAAATGTCGCAGAAAATAGATGAGTTGGCTTTGAAAGGTATCAGCAATTTAACCTTTGTGATAGGTGGTTCCAACGGTTTGAGCGAAGTTGTTTTGCAGAGGAGTAATCACAGGCTTTGCTTTTCAAAGATGACGTTCACACATCAGATGATAAGGATGATTTTGCTGGAGCAAATTTACAGGGCATTTAAAATTTCTAGAGGAGAACCTTATCATAAATGAGCAAACATAAGTATGTTAAGAGATACTAATTATAAAACACATTATGGTAGAAAGGAGAGAATAAATATTTGGGAAATAATTTAAAGAAATATAGAGAACAAAAGGGAATTACTCAAAGTGAGTTTTCCCGTAGAGTGGGTATAAGCCGTCAGTACTTAAGTGATATTGAAACTATGAAAAAACAACCAACAATAAAAATTGCATTTGACTGTGCTCGTGAATTAGATATTTCGGTTGAGGAATTATTTTACTATTTTGAATAGTTATGAGATATATTAAGAACATAGACAGGAGAATGTGAAAACTCAGTAAGTGAATTTTTTCGAAAATTTAGAGATTTAGGCAGCTATTGTAAACTAGCTGCCTTTTGGCATTTTAATAAGAAATGCTTTTTTTACTTAATATGGCTTATTTAGATTCAAATTCTATTTTAAGCTATTGAAGATGTAGTTCAAATTTTTTAAAAAATATTGTATTTTGACAATTTAAATTTTCAAGGTAAGTATTTATTATATTTAAGTTAGGATTAATTATAGTTGAATATATAATTGATTTTTCATAACTATATTATATAGTTATATTTTTTTAACAAAGATGTAAATTATTGTTGACAAGGCGATTAATTGTGTGTAGAATGAAATTATCAATAAAAATGGCAGTTTACAGTTTAAAAGAGGTATAGAGTATGATCGTACTATACGATAATGTTACAAAAAAGTATTCAGATGATTGTGGTGTTTTTGACATATCATTTGCTATTGAAAAAAAAGCTATAGTCGGATTATTAGGACGAAATGGTGCTGGAAAAACGACGATAATTAAGTTGATGATGAATTTAATACATCAAGATTCCGGAAATATAAGAATATTTTCAAAAGCGTATTGTAAAAATGAAAAAAATATAAAGGAAAAGATAGGATTTGTATATGATGATTTCATGATATATCCCACATATAATGTTAAGAGGATTAATAGTATGATGAAAATTTTTTATAAAACATGGGACGAAGAAAAGTTTTTTAACATTGTTAAAGAACTAGATATACCAGCTAAAAAACAATTTAGATATTTTTCCAAAGGAAATAAGATGAAAGTCAATATAGCCATGGCATTGTCGCACAGTGCTAGACTACTTGTTTTAGATGAGCCAACTTCAGGATTGGATGCGTATGCACGTGATTTGATTCTGAACAAACTGGAAAAACTTAATAAGGAAGAAGATGTAACTATAATTTTTTCAAGTCATATAACGAGTGATATAGAAAATATTGCCAGTGATATTATTGTTTTAGATAAAGGTCGGATAATTAAGAAAGGTAAAAAAGAAAGGTTAATAAAAGAATACATTGAGACACACAATAAACATATTACTCTAGAAAAACTATATTTAAATTGGATTAAAGAGGATTAGAATGATACCATTATTAAAATTTGAAATCAATAAGATTAACTTTTTAACATTATTTATAATAAATGTGATTGCACTAATAATAGGGTATGTTGCAACACAAAATCTTAGTGAGATAATGTTGTTTATAGCACCATTATTTATTACGATGTCAACGATTATGTCAAATCTATTTGGGGATTTGACATTGAAAAATGACAGTTTTATCTGCAGTTTCCCTATATCGAGAAAGGAGTTTATTGCTTCAAAGTACATTTTTCCCGTTTTTATCTTAGGGATAGAACTTATTACTTGTATTATGATAGCTGGAGTTTCAAATTTAGTTGGAATAGTAAGTATTCAAATTGATGGAGAATATATATTTAGATTAATCATTACATTGTTAGTTTTAATTTCATTCATGTTGCCTATATTTTTATCAATACAATCTACAAAACTCATTAGTTGGATAACGCTTATTATTTATGCAGTAATAATATTGTCGTCAAAGATATTGAGTTTAGTAAACGATATGCTGATAAAAACATTTGGAGTTGATGTGAGTGTTGCTGTATTAAATAAATTTAATGAAAGTGTGTTATTATTCATAGCAATTTGCTTTTATTTGATTTCATTCGTATTTTCATGTAAAAAATATTCGCAAAAAGATATTTGAGCAAATCTGATGCCTGTCAGTGAGTATAAAAAATAGTTTTGAGAGGAGAAATAGTAAAATGAAAAAATTATCAGATGAAAAAATGACCTTAGATGTTGAGGATGCTTTTGGACAGAGCCCTAAATGTTGGACTTGTGCAGGATGTCTAATAACACCAGGCATGCCGGATTTGGAAGTCTTCTTTGTTACAGGGTGGAACGAAGAATAGAAAGCTAATATATAGAGCTATTGTTAGATGCTGAGTAAACCACTGGCAGGGATAGATTTGCAAAAATATTTGATATAGCTTTAACAAATTGCATTAAATGAAATGGAGTACAATTATGAACTACAAATATCCTTGTGTGAGTGATAATGTGAAACTATTTTATTATCCACAAAATGATTGGTACATTAAAGTATATTCAGAAAATGATGTCAAGACATGGACTATAAAACAGGATGCTGTTAAGATATTGAAATTGTGTAATGGTACGAATAATATAAAAAATATATATAGAGTGTTGATTAATGATTATAACATAACAACTAATGATTTTAAAGTATTTATTAAAGAAGCATGTAAACGGGAAGTATTGGTTCTTTCTGATAAAAAAACAAATAAGAAAGAATTAAATATTGTTGGAGATGGAAAGGTTATATTTCCACAGCATGTCACGATAGAGATTACTTCTAGGTGCAATTTAAGATGTGTCTATTGCTATAATGATTCTTGTACTGAAAATAAACAAGAATTCAAATTTTCTGAAATAAAAAAGATATTTAAAATTTTACAGAAAAATGGAGTAACAGAGATTGAATTATCTGGAGGCGAGCCTTTAATGCATCCATGTATTGAAAATATACTTAGAGAAGCGTTTTTTTATTTCGAAAAAATAGCAATTTTAACGAATGGAGTGCTAATTGACGATAAACTTCTTGATTTAATTTTAGGATATAAAAATAAATTTATAGGATTTCAAGTATCAATAGATGGTTTTACAGAAGAAGTTGCTAGTAAATTGAGAGGCGTTGTAAATTCACATCATAAAACGATTGACAATATAAGGAAATTAATTAAAAGAGAGTTGTTATCGAGGGTTTCTATGGTTATTACAGAAGATAATATTGGTGAACTTGATAGAGTTTGTGAGTTAATGAGAGAATTGAAATTTTCAAATTTTTCAATTTCAATAGCATCAAGTATAGGAAGAGGCGCTAAATTGCAAGTTGAAGATGAGCTTTTCGAATATAGGGATTATATAAGGAAAAAGTATGGTGAATACTTACAGAGGATAAACAAGTTGTATTCAGATATATTCATTCATCACAGGATCTTAAATAAGATAGAAAAAGAAAAAACATATAATTGTGGTGCAGGATGGCGAAATATGTGTATCCAATCTAATGGAGATATAAAAATATGTCCTACGGACACGTTAGTCATGGGGAATATTTTTGATGATGATATACAAGATATATTTAATTCGGATAAAGGCAATGTATATATGAGATTTTCTATGGAGCCATATTTGATAGATAGAGTGTGCGATGAATGTGAAATTACGCATAAATGTGGGGCATGTATTTCACGTATTGTAGAGATGAATAGAAGAAGAAAAGAAAAGGAAATGGGATTTTGTTCAGTATTTTTAACAAGTGGGCTATTTGATATGTATCACAAACAGATATGTAAGGAAAACAATGAAAATGGTATATCCTAGAATAGGAATAATAGATAGTGGATTATCATTAAATATTAATGGTATGGACTACAGCAAAATAAGTTATATAGACAATGATGCAAATATTGATATCATTGGACATGGCACAAAAATTGCCTATATTATAAATACAATTTGCCCTAATGCGGAATTGAAAATAATTAAGATATTTAAAGAAAAATTAGTTACCACAACAGGTAGTGTTTTGAGAGCGTTACAAAAATGTGAAAGAGAAGGAATAGATATTATATGTTTAAGCACATCCATTACGAATTTCAATAATTATAAAATTATTGAAGATGTATGTACTAAAATAATCAAAAATAATATAATTATAATTTCATCAGCTCATAATTTTAAGATACCATGTTTGCCAGCATATATAGATGGAGTTTATGGTGTAGGAATTAGCTATACCCCAAAAATGGACGACATGTTTTTTTGTCCTAATGATGATATTCAATTATATGCAAAAGGCTTGGAGGTTACTGTTCCAAGTAAGAAAGGAAAATTCATAAAAGTGAATGGTACTAGTTATGCCACAGCAGTTGCAGTAGGTAATATTGCAAATATTGTTTCGGAATTTGGAATGGAAAATCTTGATAAATATATGAGAAAATACTTCATGAATCAGAATGCGAAAATTATGAAATGTGAAAATTTCGATTTTATAAGTTGCAAGGGAGGGAATAATGTTTACTGAGGTGAAAAGATATTTTGAAGATTCAAAAGAGCAATTTTTAAAATTGAGTCCAGATGGGAAATATGTAAGTTATGTGGAAGAAATTGGAGAATATAATTTTTTGATAATTGTGAAAATAACAACTAACAAAATAATTAACAAAATATGCCTTAGTGAAAAAAAGTGTAATATATTGTATAACTGGACGTTCAAAGAGAATACTATACTATTGTTATCTGATGAGTTTGGAGCGGAGAATTGGGGACTTTACAAATTGAATGTCGTTTCAGGTGATTTGAAAAAAATTTATTCAAAAGAGGGAATACAAGTAAGGCTAGTTAGTATAAGTAGAAATAGACCAAATGAAGTGTTAATAGGAATAAATGAGCGTATAAAGCTATTTCATGATATTTATGTTTTGGATTTATCAGATGATACAATGGATATCTTATTTCTAAATAACGAATTTTTAAATTGTATTTTTGATTTAGATTTTAGATTAAAAATTATTTCAAGAGTAGAGACAGATAAACTAGCTTATTATTCAGTTATTTCTGAGAGTGAGAAAGTGAGGCTAATTGATATACCTTTTAGCAAAATATCGACAAATTATGTGGTTTATTATGATTTTAAAAAAAATGATATTTATGTCAAGGTTTCTGATAATAGAGATGATATGTGTAGAATAATTTGTATAGATTGTATAAGTGGAAGATCATATCCTTTTTTTGAGGTTATAAATAAAGAAATCAAAACAGTTTTCGTAAATAATAAAAATGGAGAAATTGAGGGTGTAGAAACAGAGCATATACTTCGTAAATGGGAGCCACTAAGCAAATGGTTTAAAATACACATCAATAACTTAGTATTAAAATCAAAATTTGATATGTGTAATATTGAGTTTTATGGAAAAACCGATGATGAAAAGCTTTGGTTAATTAAACTATCTTCAGCACAGAAAAAAGAGATATATTATATATACAATACAATAAAAGGCAGCTTAATAAAAGTTAATATGAGAGAAAGTAAATGTGACATAAGCGATGAGATTCAGACATCACAAATGTACCCAATAATAATGACTGTAGAAAATAGTCACGAACTTATTTGTTATTATACAATCCCACAGGAATATAATGTAAAAAAAACATACCCAATGGTAGTCTTAGTTCACGGAGGACCATGGACGAGAGATAGTTGGGGGTATAATGCAAGGCATCAGTGGCTTTCAAATAGAAATTATTTTGTACTAAGTGTTAATTATAGAGGATCTGCTGGATTGGGGAATAAAATACTGCAAGCAGGTAAATTGGAATTTGGAAAGGGAGTACAGGCTGATATTTTGTATGCTGTAAACGAGATGAAAAAAATGTTTCCTATTGACAGTGAAAGAGTAGGCATTATGGGAGGATCTTATGGAGGTTATGAGGCTTTGATGGCGATTTCTTTATATCCATATATTTATAAATGTGCAATTTCTATTAATGGTTATGTAGACTTGACACGGTTATTTGAGAAAATGCCAGATCATATGTGTAGATATTTGCCATTTTATAAAGAGTATTTTGGAGATTTTCTTGATGAAAAATATAGACTTTTATTAGAAGAGCGTTCCCCTGTTAATAATATTAGTAAATTAGACATAGATTCTGCAATAATGTTGATAAATAGCAAAGAAGATATTCGCTCAGATTATAATAGTGCTAGGATATATTATGAAAAGTTAGTGAAAAAAAATATATACTGCGAGAAACTTTTTTTTAATAATGAAGGACATTCTGTGACAATAAGAGATAATAAGGTAAGAATGTACCAGATGATAGAAAAATTTTTACACAAGCATTTAAAGGGAGTATTTTTTCAATGATAAGAAATTAATAGAAAATTCGTTTATTTTTCCAATTATATAGTTCTGAATGGTAACATATGAAGAAAAATTTTATATATTAAAAATGGCTTTAAAAATATATCTCGTTATTGTTTTATAGCAGATATTCGGTCATTTTTTATTTGTATGTTTAAAAAATCAAAAAAAGGGAATATTAGACTGGACTAACAAATTAAATCGAACCGAACTTTCGAAATAAACTTAAACAAGATTATGAGTATCAGAATAACAGGAGGTAGAAAATGAGCTTGATAGGAAAGAAGATTGAAGAATTTAAGGTGCCGGCGTTTCACAACGGAGCCCTTATAGACGTTACAGAAAAGGATTTAGAGGGTAAATGGACAGTGTTGTTCTTCTATCCGGGAGATTTCACTTTCGTCTGTCCGACAGAGCTTCAAGATTTGGCAACCTTATATGGAGAATTTAAGAAAGCCGACTGCGAAGTTTATTCGGTATCGACAGACTCGGAGTTTGTTCACAAGGCTTGGTGGGATGCTTCAGACACTATTAAAAAAGTTGAGTATCCGATGATTTCAGACAGAGCATTCAATTTATCAAAGCAGTTTGAAGTGCTGATAGAAGATGACGGTCAGGCGCTCAGAGGAACTTTCGTTTTGAACCCTGAAAATGAAGTGGTCTTGTATGAAGTCAATGCTAACGGCATCGGCAGGAATGCACAAGAACTTTTGAGAAAGGTTCAGGCAGCACAGTTCGTAGCAGAGCATGGCGACCAGGTTTGTCCGGCTAGATGGACACCCGGTGCTGTGACACTGAAACCGGGATTGGATTTAGTGGGTAAACTGTAATATTCTCAAATTAAACGGCTTAACACGTGAGGTTTTGGGCAGCATGGTTATTGAAAAAAAACAATGTCGATGTCCAGCCTCTCTTTCTTTATGCTTGAAGATGGCGTGAATGCGTTGGAATTCCCATGGAAAGACATATACTGTCCGTTATTAACAGCTAATGTCATAGAGTCGGAAAACCGCTTCCCATACAGCACTGAGGTTTAAACCTATGTAGATAATTCTATTGCAGAGAAGAAAAGTCAGGGATACCATAAGCTGATTGTACAAAATTCACGGTATGCAATCTACTGGAAACACCGGGTTAAAATTATCGTGATAGAGATGATAGAAATTGAAAATTGAATTTGACTTATGTCGGGAGAGCTTATATAATGTTACTGGAAGACAGTATTTCAAAAGAAAACTGTACTTCAACTGTATAACCACTAAACAATATGAAAGAGCTTATATTGACGGCAAATAAGACTCCGATATAACATTGATTTGATAACCGAATCTTCATATTTTTATGTGGAGAGACGGTTTTTTTATTACTTAATTCAGCTTATTTAATTTTTCGCAAGGAGGAAGATGAAAAATGAATTTAGAAATGCTACACGGAAAAATCCACAGAGCTAACGTGACTCAGGCGGAACTGAATTACGTCGGAAGCATAACTGTGGATAAGGACTTACTGGAAGCAGCGGGAATTTACGAGTACCAAAAAGTCCAAATCGTGGATATTGACAACGGCCAAAGGTTTGAAACGTACACCATAGCAGGAGAATCGGGCAGCGGAACAATCTGCCTCAACGGAGCAGCTGCCAGATGTGTGTCGGTAGGAGATAAAATCATAATTATGAGTTACGCCGTATGCGATGAAAAAGAGGCGAAACAGCATAAGCCGAAAGTAGTTTTCGTGGATGAAAACAATAGGGCTGTTCGAATAGCTAATTATGAAAAACACGGTAAATTGGAAGATATGTAATATTTAACGGAGGCAGATATGAAAACAGTAACCCGTATTGATCAGGTTAGAGAAGCCGTATCTCGGTGGAAAAGTCAAGGGAAATCCATAGGATTGGTTCCTACCATGGGCTATTTGCACCGAGGACATGGCAGTTTAGTAAAAAAAGCTGCAGAGGAAAACGATGTAGTAATAGTTTCGAATTTTGTAAATCCGACACAGTTTGGGGAAAACGAAGACTTGAACAGCTATCCCAGAGACTTGGATGCTGACTGTAAACTATGTGAAAGTTTAGGTGCAGATCTGATGTTTTGCCCCGAACCACAGGAAATGTATGACAATTCCCTCGCATTTGTAAATATTGACCTTTTATCGCAGTGGCTATGTGGAAAGAGCAGACCTGTTCATTTCAGAGGAGTCTGCACTGTTGTAACGAAGCTTTTCAATATAACAAAAGCGGATAGAGCATATTTTGGAGAAAAGGATGCCCAGCAACTGCTCATAATAAAAAAGATGGTGAAAGATTTGAATTTCGACGTAGAAATCGTAGGTTGTCCTATAGTCAGAGAAGCCGACGGACTCGCCATGTCATCTAGAAATGCGTATTTGAATGAACAGGAAAGAAAAGCAGCGAAATGCCTTTCAAAGTCCATAGAGTTGGGAAAATCCAAGATAAAAAAGGGGATGATCGCTCAGGAGCTCAAGGATTATATGAAAGAAGCCATAGAAAGAGAACCTTTAGCCGAAATAGATTATTTGGAAGTTGTAGACTTAAACACCTTGCAGCCGGTAGACCGCATTGATGAATCAGTTCTGGTCGCTATGGCGGTAAACTTTGATAAAGCAAGGCTCTTAGACAATTTCATGTTTCACGTATAAAATGCACATAGAATATGAAACTGTCAGTTACAACAGAGGCTATACTTTTAGAATAAATGGGAGTAAAATATGAATATTTTAAATAAAATCAGCAAAGTGATAACGAAATACATTTGGGCTGTGATCATTGTATTTTCCGCCATCGCTTTCTTTAATCCGGAATATTTCAAGTGGATATTAAGGCACACTGCACTTTTGCTGGGGATTGCCATGTTCGGAATGGGAACCACCATAAAAACTTCGGATTTTAAAAAGATTTTTATAAGACCGAAAGAGATGCTGGTAGGTTGCTTTGCACAATACACCATAATGCCTGTGCTGGCTTGGTTATTAGCTACGGTATTTCGGTTGGAAGCAGATTTGGCACTTGGAGTAATACTGGTGGGTTGTTGTCCGGGTGGAACTGCCAGCAATGTGATAACACATATAGCAAAGGGAGATGTGGCGTTATCAGTAGGTATGACTATAACTTCAACATTGTTGGCACCGCTTTTTACACCGGCGTTGGTGTACATTCTGGCGGGAACGTGGGTTGAGGTATCTTTTGTAGCCATGCTGAAAACAGTTATAACGATTATTTTAATTCCGGTGCTTTTGGGAATAGCAGCAAATCATTTCGGCGGAAAGAGCATGGAAAAAATCTCATCTGTGTTACCTCTGATTTCCTCTGTGGCAATCGTAACCTTAATTGCGGGAATAATGGCAGCAAACTCCGAGAAAATACTGACCAGCGGATTTTCAGTTCTGATAATAGTGGTGTTACACAATCTATTGGGATTGCTTCTGGGCTTTAGCCTGGCAAAACTGTTTAAGATGAGATATGAGAAGGTTACTGCCGTGGCAATAGAAGTTGCGATGCAAAACAGCGGACTTGCCATATCCTTGGCGGCTATAAATTTTGCAGCAAACCCTCTGGCTACACTTCCGGGAGCAATATTTAGCGTATGGCATAACATGTCGGGATCGGCTTTTGCGGGGATAAGGCGCTTAACAGAAGATAAAGACTCAGTAGATATTAAAAATTATTCTCAGGAGTTGAGAAGTTGATTCAGGAGAGGAAACTGGAGGAATCAATTCAAATCAGAACGTGGCTGAAGACTTTAAAATGTATGATACGGCAAGAAGACGGAAAATAAATTGAAAGAGTGCTTTCCAAATTATATTAACCGTGGTGGTTGCGTGTTTTCAAATGAATGATTAGACACAGCAATATATCTACGTAAAATGGCGGTTGCTTCATCGGTACATGTATTTCTATCGATAGATAATCGTCATTTTTTATGGGAGGAAGATGAATTGCAGATGTCGACAATTTATTTGGAAGATCGTAACATTTATATGTACACTTTTATAGTAAAGGTGTATAATTATAAAAAAGTTATTCTCGTGCGTAACTTACACAGCTGAAATCTGCATACCATAATCCTATCGAGAAGAAGAGAGAATAACAGTTTGAAAAAAAGTTATTGAAGAAAGGGGATAACACATGATCAAAATCAGTAATTTAACTCACATGTACGGAACTAATAAGGCGCTGAACAATGTGGACTTGGAAATAAACAGGGGAGAGATCTTCGGGCTTATAGGTCACAACGGCGCAGGCAAATCGACTGCGATTAAAGCGTTGGTAAGCATTTTGGAACCTACGAGTGGAGACATTTTCATTGATGGAAAAGATTTGAAAACTCATAGATTGGAAATAAAGAGGCAGATAGGATACGTTGCCGACTCACCGGATATGTTCCTTGAAATGCAGGCGATTGAGTACTGGAGATTCATAGGAGATATATTCGGCATGGATCCCGCCATCAGAGAACAGCGAATTGATGAACTTTGCAAGATTTTCGATATGGCTGAGAATAAATGGAAATTGATAAAGTCCTTCTCACACGGTATGAGACAGAAGACTTTTGTAATAGGTGCATTGCTTTCAAAACCGGACGTGTGGATTTTGGACGAACCCATGACAGGACTCGATCCTCAGTCGTCGTTCAATCTGAAAGAACTCATGCGAGATCATGCAAAAAGCGACAAAACCGTACTGTTTTCCACCCATGTGCTGGAAGTTGCGGAAAAGCTTTGCGACAGAATAGGCATTCTGAAAAAGGGAGAGCTTATTTTTGTTGGAACAGTAGAAGAATTAAAGGCGAGCAACAGCGAAAAATCCCTGGAAGAAATATATTTGGAAATGGCTGATGATGGAGGACAGGGTATGAACAGTGCCAGAAAAAGTATAGATGCATACGAGCATGAAGAAACGTCGGATCAGAAATAGAGAGATAGGAGAGGTTTATGGAAAATAAAAACGGTACAAAACAAGGGACTTTGAAAAGAAAGTCAGCTTTTGCTCATATGTTTTGGATAAACTTATTGTATGCCAATCCCATGACTTCGTCAAATGTAACCGGCAGGAAAAAATTCCAGAACAGAGAGAGAGCGATATCTCCGCTGATTTTGAGAAATTATATGATAGGAACGGTTGTGATTTTAGTATTGTACGGAGCTATGTTCTACGGGACGAATTTTTTTGCTATGCCATCGTTTCTCGACAGCTTGCTCGGAATTATAACACTGATGAACCTGGTGAACAATTTCACATTGTTTTTCAATGTGTTTTATGAGAGCAACGATGCGGATAGCTACATGTCCTTGCCCATAAGCTCTAAAACCGTGTTTTTATCTAAGCTGAGCGTTGTGGGAATAACCAGCGCACAACTTTCAGTGATGGTAATACCTCTCTTTACGAAGTTTTTCTATGATATGGGAAGCAATCTTTTGGTAGCGATACTGATGGGACTTGTCAATTTCATATTGTTTTCAGCCTTTACAATATGTCTGAACATAGGACTCATGTTGCTTATGGCAAAGACCAGTTTGCTGACAAAGCTGAGGACTAAGATTATCGTAATTTTGACAGTGATAGCTATGGCAGCAAACATCGGTTTGATAATTTTGATACAAGATTATACGAGAGATTCCATAAATCAATCGTATTTCGGATTGGTGGGAGTATCGGACTTGCCGATTTCAAGTTTGTTGATAGAGCCTTACGGAGAACTGATATTCGTCGGTGTTGCTGTAGCGATAATAGCTATTACATATTTAATACTGACCAAGATAGGAATAAAAGGTCTGTATAAAAATATCAGGAGAATACAGCAGGGAAGATTTGACGGACAGGATGAGAAGGCGAAGCTCAAGGAGGAAAAGAGCAAAGCGAAGCTGATGAAATCGGATGGAATTTCAGTGCCGACAAAAATAAGACCGCCGTTTAAAATAATGCTAAAACACAACATGTCTCTTTTGAAAAACGGTACGTTGATAGCGCAGCTGTTAGTCCCTATACTCATGCCCGTAATAGTAGTGCTCCCGCAGATAGGCAATTTGCAACATCCTGTTGTCAATTTCTTCTTGCAACAGCATGGTGTCAGCTTTATGATGATCATGGGAACGATCGTTGCGGTGATCGGAAATGCGGGAAACTCAATTTCAGCTATGTTGATTTCTCTGGACGGAACCATGTATGAGTACATAAAGAGTCTGCCTTTAAGTCGTAAATCGTACATAAACATGAAATATTTGACTTCCGTAGTTATTCAAAGCGTATTACCATCTATAACATTGCTGGTGTTCGGATTGTTTATGGAAATGAATCCGATAGCAATAGTTGCAGGTGTTGTGACATTTTTGATATTCAACGGAGCTCTGGCGCTGTTGTGGACGATATATGACTACAATCACGTGATCACTCATTGGCAAAGCGTCAACCAATTGATTACCAGGGCAGGTAGAGTATTGCCTGTTATTATAACCCTTTTAGGAATAATTGCATTGGTGATGTTAATATTGCTATACACGTTACTGGATGTGGAAGAAATAGTGTTGGATGGAGTGATTGCAGCATTGCTGTCAGTGGTGGTGATTTTGGCGCTGTTCAAGTTCAAAAAATTAAAAGGTAAATTGACAGATTGATGTGAGAGCTATTGAAAATGTAGCGTAAAATAAGGTTAATTAAAATCCCGACACTCTTGCAGTGTCGGGATTTTTGAGATATGGTTTAGTTGTTAATTTAACACTTGAGATTTTACCTTGTCCAACCACTCCAGATATGCATTTTTTTCGCTTTCCGCTTCGGTTTCAAAGGTTTTTGTTTCATCGTCTACTCGGTTTAACAAATCCGAGTTCAGCTGTCTTTCGGCAAAAGTGTAGACTACGCTGTTCTCCTTTTCAATATGACGGGTCAGATGATTACCGTAACCCATTGCATTGGCAATAATGTCAAGTTTTACAATGTCATCCTGGGTTTCATCGTACTCGTCCAGAGCCTCATCCAGCTTGGTCAAATAGAGCCTGCCGTAGTCGTGCTCTATCAGCATGCCGTGGTTTATCAGTTTATCGGCAACTGCTCCCAATTCATCGACCATAATTCTGAAGAGTATCAGCTCTTCCTTGCCATGGTGCAATCTGTCTGCGTAATTCCTGGCAAAATCAATATATCCACGGAATAGATCGGTATCTACTTCCTTGCCTTTTAAAATTTCATAACAGCTTTGCTTTATACACGAGATTAAATCTAAAATATGTTCATGTTCATCGACTAAAATTTCTATTCCGTACATCTTTTAACTCCTTTTAACTTAAATCGTCTATTTCTTTTTCAGTTCAAACGTGAATTTTTCAGGTGAAGTGTATTCAAGACGAGTTTCGGAAAGCAAGCCTTTGATAACACTGGTTCTGATTTCATAGAATTTGTCCACATCCAAGCCCAAATCGGTCCAATACTGACCGTGGATGTCAATTCTGTCCTTCCACAGGATGCGATCATCGCTTTTATCTACGATTTCTTCCACTCTGTCGCAAGGCATACCGTTGAGAATTTTACCTGCGATAAGCGGATAAGCTTCTTCCAGAGAAGTATTCGGCGGAAAAGCGTTCAACTCTCCGTATCTTCCTGAAAGTCTCACTATTTCAGCCCATGGAAGCAGATTGTGCTTCACAATTTCGTTGACGGTAAATGCCAACTTTTTCTCAACTATTACGATCATGGACTGCAGAGAACCGTGGATATTTGTAGTGTCGACTACGTCCTCCAGCTCTCCTGCAGGCAGGTGTTGGCAGTTTTCAAATATGTATTCATCCAACTGACTGTCGGGGTTTTGATCCATGGCTCTGGCTATTAGAAAATTATATAAATCTTCTTGAAATTTGATTTTTCCAAACAAAATCTTATGTATAGGTCCTAAAAATAAACTCATGTCGATCCCTCCTTATTACAAATCACATTTCGATATTCGTTCACAAACAATTTTTACTTTTCATTCAATTTTTCCAAAACTTTGTCTACGTCAATTCCGTGTACCATGCAGGCATCTTCCAAACTTTCCATCTGAGAAGACGGACATCCCAGGCAGTGCATTCCAAATCCTGTCAAGATTTCATAAGCCTTAGGTTCCTGCTTAATCAACTGTCCCATAATAATATTTTTAGTAATCATAATCTTCATCTCCTCTTCATTTAATTTATTTCATATTTAACTTATGCCAACATTTTACACCTTATTTTAGAAATTGTATGTTGTAATTACAACATAAATGTAAAATTTTAATTTTTTTTTTGATATTTAATTCTATGTCCGAAAAATATGGATGTACAACTGTGGTATAATTAAGACCATGAAGATCGAGTAGAGGAGAAAATATGGCTATAAATCCGGGTGAAATTTTGGAAAAAGTCAGAAAGACAAAACCGCTGGTTCACAGTATTACAAATTACGTCACGGTGAACGATTGTGCAAATATGCTCATCGCATGTGGAGGATCTCCCATTATGGCAGACGATATAAATGAAGTTTCAGAGATAACTTCCATTTGCTGTGCATTGAATATGAACATAGGAACTTTGAACCATCAAACGGTTCCCTCCATGATTGCAGCTGGGAAAAAATCCAATGAATTGGGACATCCTGTCATTTTCGATCCGGTCGGAGTGGGAGCCTCGCAGTATAGGACAGAGGCTGCGAAAACAATTATGAGAGATGTGAAAATCTCTGCGATCAGAGGGAATATATCCGAAATTAAATCTCTGAAAACAGGAGGGAACACCAGGGGAGTTGATGCCTATATGGGAGACGAAGTAACGGAGGGAAAACTGGATGGAATAATTGAGTTTGCAAAGTCCTTCGCACGGGAGATCGACGGAGTAATAGTTATAACCGGAAGAATTGACATAGTGACAGACGGAATGCGAGCATTTATCGTGAAAAACGGACATGAAATGCTGAGTAAAATATCCGGCACAGGATGTATGCTCAGCGCCATGCTGGGAGCTTTTCTGGGAGCTGATAGGAAAAATCCTCTGGAGTCTTGTGTTGCAGCGGTTTGTACCATGGGACTTTGTGGAGAGTTGGCATATGAAAAACTCTTGAAGGGAGAGGGAAATTTAGCATATAAAATTAAATTGTTCGATGAAGTTTTCAATATGACATGCGAAAAATTAAACGAGGGAGCGAAATATGAAATCAGAGAAAAGGACTTTCGATGAAAATACGTTGCTTTTATACGGGATAACGGACAGAACCTGGCTATGCGGGAGATCCTTGGAGGAAGACGTCAGAAAATCCTTGGAAGGAGGAGTTACGTTTTTACAAATCAGAGAGAAACATCTGGATGACGGAGAGTTTTTAGAAGAAACTTTGAAGCTGAAAGAAGTCTGTGGAGAGTTTAAAGTTCCCTTGGTGGTCAATGACAATGTGGAAGTTGCTATCAAAAGCGATGTTGACGGTGTTCACATCGGACAGGACGACATGAGTGCCGAAGAGGTCAGAGCTCTAATAGGTGATGAAAAAATTATGGGAGTATCGGCACAGACAGTAGAGCAAGCTCTTTTAGCGGAAGAGCAGGGTGCGGATTACCTGGGAGTAGGAGCGGTTTTTCCTACGGACTCCAAGGAGGATGCAGAAACCATAGATTTGAAAGTTTTTGAGGAGATTTGCAGGGTTGTAAAAATTCCCGTTGTAGCTATCGGCGGTATAACCAAGGAAAACATAGATAGGCTAAAAGGCATGGGCGCCAAGGGAGTCGCTTTGATAAGTGCAATTTATGGACAAAATGATATTAAAAGAGCGACGATGGAGCTCAAGGAAAAATTGCGAGATTTTTAGGAGGAAAAGATGAAGACAGCTTTGACTATCGCCGGGAGCGATTCCGGTGGCGGTGCGGGGATTCAGGCGGATATTAAAACTATGTCGGCTATGGGAGTCTATGCTATGAGTGCGATTACGGCTTTGACGGCACAAAATACCCGAGGAGTCATGGGAATAATGGAAGTGAATGCGGATTTTCTGGGGAAACAGATAGATGCGGTTTTCACGGACATCTATCCCGACAGCGTGAAAATAGGCATGGTATCATCGGATAAATTGATATGTAAAATCGCAGAGAAATTGAGGGAGCATGATGCGAAGAACATAGTGGTTGACCCTGTCATGGTGGCGACTTCCGGTGCAGGACTGATAAGGGAGGATGCCGTAGAGGCTTTGCGGGCGCAGCTGCTTTCCGTGGCGGACCTGGTGACGCCAAACATCCCCGAAGGAGAGATTTTGACGGGGATGAAAATTCACAACAGGGATGATATGGAAGATGCTGCGGAGAAGATGAGCAGAGAATATGGATGTGCGGTTTTGATAAAGGGTGGGCATAGTTTGAGAGATGCTCATGACTGTTTGTGTGAAAACGGAGAAATTACATGGTTTTACGGCAAAAGAATAGATAATCCGAACAATCACGGCACAGGCTGCACGTTATCTTCAGCTATCAGCGCTTGCCTGGCAAAAGGATACTCTATAAAAGACAGTATAAGGAAAAGCAAGACATATCTGGAAGGAGCCTTGAAATCAGGTCTTGACTTGGGAGGGGGAAAAGGCCCTTTAAATCATTTTTACTTTCTGAAATAATCGATACAAAAATAGAAACGCTGACCGCAATGAAAAACTTCATTGCGGTCAGCGTTTTAAAATATTTCGATGAGCTAGATTAGGGATTTTACAACTTCTAAAGCCTTGTCATAATCAGGATGATCTGTATTCTCTTTCACATACTCAACGTATCTGATCACATTATCCTTGTCTATTACGACGATACCTCTGTTTAACAACTGAAGTTCGTCGATCAGAAATCCATATCCTAAACCGAAAGAGTGTTTGTTGTAGTCTGAAACTACAACAGCATTATCGATGTTCTTTGCAGCACAGAATCTACCTACGGCAAACGGCAGATCTACGCTGATCGTAATTATCGCAACGTCTTTTAACTCACCTGCTTCTTTGTTAAATCTGATGGTTTGAAGTTCGCAAACTCCTGTATCAACTGATGGAACAACACTGATCAATTTCACCTTTCCGGCAACTTCTTCCAAGGTGAAAGGCGTTAAATCTTCCTTCAATGCCACGAATTTTGGAGCTTTTTCTCCAACTTTCACTTTGTGTCCCAAAAGGGTCATAGGGTTGCCCATAAATGTTGTTTCTTGTCTAGTTTCCATAATAATTTCCTCCTGTATTAACAATTGTAAACCACATCTTCAACGTGTCTAGGTTGATTATACACAGATAAGGAGAAAGCAACACAGAAAATATGAAATTTTCTCAGTGAAATCATTTCAGGTAAATCGAGATGATCTTATAGAACCAACGGTTTGTACGGATTATGAGATAGGAGCCCATATGAATAAAACTTATTGTCTTATAAATTTCTGAACCACTTGCACATACTTGTTATGCAATCCTATGTTTACAAAATAGTATGAAAATTTATCCTTTTTCTGAACTTCTACCAACCCGGATTTGATCAGAGTTTTTAAATGCTGTGATATTGTTGCTTGGGCGTAATCAAAATTTGCGACTACATCCTTGTTGCAGACCAATGTTAAAGTCGCATTGTTTTTCATTATGAACTGAAATATTTTAATTCGGACAGGGTGAGCGAGGGCATCGGATACCTTCGCCAAAAGCACTATTTCTTCTTCCAACATATTATCGCTATCTCTACGAATTCGCATATCATTTCTCCTTAATTTTGCAGTGAGTTAAAGTATCGGTGAGAGCAATCTTCCCATAAAACGGTGGGAAATGCTTATAAATCGAGTTTTTTTCTGGTGATGAAAATCAACTCCGGCGGACAGTTGTGCTGGTTTAAAAGATTTAGATGTGTAACATGAAAAATGGAGGAATCTAAATGGCTCAGATACTCCATAATTGCACCTTTTTCTTTCATGCCTTCGCTGTGACCGCTATACGCCGTAATGGCACAAATTCCATCGACATTGAGCATTTTTAAAGCTTTTGAAATAGCCGTAAGGGAAGAGCTTGTCACAGTTGTAACGGATTTGTCTCCCCCAGGCAGATATCCCAAGTTAAAAATGATAATGTCGACATTTTCGAGATACCTGTCGATATTCTCATGGCTGTCCAAGATGAAGTTTACATCGCCGATTCTCTGAGGCAATACACTGTTTATAAGACTTTTGGACATATCTACAGCCTTCTTTTGAATGTCAAAGGCATAAATCTTTTGTAAACCGGATTGCAGCAGCCACAAGGTATCATTCCCATTCCCCAAAGTGCAGTCTACCGCCACATGATGCTCTTTGATGAATGCTTGTACTACGTGGTGCATAAAATCTGAATTTGACTTTATTATATTCAATGAAATCTCCTGTTTTGCAATTGTGAAAATCAGCGGTAAGACCTGCACCGACTGATATATAACTAATTTTAAAATATCGGAATAAATTGTATTTTTCCCGAGACGAAACTTTCCGACTATGATCGACAGACTTATATAAGAACCATATAAAATCGTTTTATATGCAATTTTATCATACGATTTTACCGATTTACCGATGGAGTTATGGTCATAATTTAAGACTGAAAGCATATCGCTTATTAACGATACAACAACGTGGAGAAAAAGTCAACAACAATATTACAAGTACTCAAATAAGGCATAAAAATTTACAAAGCGGATATAAAGGTTAAAAGATATTTGAAAAATTGTCGATGCTGTGCAATAATATAAAAAATGGAGGTTATAATGAGTAAAAGTAAAAATTTATTTAAAAATATAAATTTTGCAATATTGGGGCTCGTTGTGATGGCGACATCGACAGCTTTAATAGATTTGGCTGGTGCTTTTAAAGCCATTGCAACAGTGCTGCTGGCAAATTTGGCATTGCATTTTATAAGTTGGCTCTTAATATGTTTTTCAATGTATAAAATGCAGAATTTAGATAAAAGATATAAAATTGGACTTTATCTGTCAATCGCAGGAGAAATTTTGCTGATCGGCGGCAGTTTTTTTATGTTCAAAGAGTATAGATTATTTGGTATAATAGGATTTACGTCCATACAAGGAATGTTTTTCAAGTACTTGTCGGATTTGGCAATGCTTGGGATATACTTTTTGCTGATAGAATCTTTGTATAAAATTAAAGCTAGGGGAAAAGATGACACCGGTAGCAAGAAAGCGATTAAGAGAACTAAGATTTTTATAGTGCTGATTTTGATTGCGATGATGTTTACGCCTTTTGCATATATTTTCAGCAAACCGATAAAGTATGTTCTAGTGGTGATATTTGTTGGAGTCGGAGTATTTTTAAAGTTTTCGATGATCAGTTTCCTGAATAGAAGTTATTCCCAATTTGCAGAAAAATAAAGATCCGTATGAAGCGAGTTGAACTGTTGAATTATCTCATTGGCAAAGCTGATTGACAATGAGATTTTTTGATGTTTGTGAAAGAAAAAAACAAAATGATGAGATGTTGAGGATGGTTGAGGAAAGAGTCGCGTTATATGGTGATTTGAGCGAAAGACAAGAGAAGACTCGAAATATGTATTGGACTTTGCACTTTTAAGACAAGCCTCGGAAGCTCGCAGGGGAATCACCGAAAATCTTCAGGTAGTTTAAATCCTGACATCAGTTTCAGCTTTTCTTTTTTTGAAAGTTTTTTAATGGCATATTCTCTTGCGGTGGCGGCTTTTTTACATCTTACCGCCGGATCCGTGCAGCCGAAATCCGTGGGTGTTCTTTTAAAATTTTCCACAGAAAAAGATTCGAAATATACTAACTTTACAGGTAATCTGCTCTTTGTGTATTTTGCACCCTTACCTGAATTGTGGGCAGAGATTCTTTTTTTTAAGTCGGTAGTCCAGCCGGTATAGAGAGTGTTGTCAGAACACTCAAGTATGTATACGTAATTTATCACAGACATTTCAATTCCTCTCAATCTCAGTAAATTATACAATAAAGATACAGATGTAACAACAGGAGACACAAAACGAAGAGGATAGATAACGGAGATAAAACAGAGGTGGTGCATAAAGGTGACAGCGGAGGATATCAACCGGGGGAACCCTGCAAAATTGTTACAACGGCATGGATTGCATATCGTGAAAATAAATTATATGATGTGAATATTTATGTAACAGTAGATTGATAAATAGAAAAAATGTATAATGTATAAATGATGAAGAATAATCGTGGGACAGGAGGAGTTATGTTAAATATAGGATGTCACTTATCCATATCGAAAGGATACGTAAACATGGCGAAGGAAGCGCTCAGAATTGGAGCCAACACCTTTGCCTTCTTCACCAGAAATCCTCGAGGAGGCAAAGCTAAAGCCATTGATGAGGAAGATATCAGAAGTTTTTTAGAAATTTATGAAAGGGAGAACTTCGCAAAATTGGTCGCTCATGCACCGTATACCCTAAATCCATGTTCAAAAGATGAAAAAGTCCGGGAGTTTGCCTTTACAGCTATGGCAGAAGATTTGGAAAGAATGGAATATACGCCGAATAATTACTATAATTTTCATCCCGGCTCTCATACGGGACAGGGGGTGGAAAAGGGGATAGAGCTGATTTCAGACTTGCTGAATAAAATATTGAAACCGGAGCAGAGCACGGTTGTTTTGCTCGAATCTATGGCAGGCAAAGGAAGTGAAGTTGGAAAAACCTTTGATGAACTGGCGGAGATAATAAAGAGAGTCGAACTGAAGGATAAGATAGGAGTGTGCCTGGACAGTTGCCACATAAGCGATGGGGGATACAACATAAAGGAAGAATTGGATTCTGTCCTGGAGGAATTTGATAACAAGGTGGGACTCAGCTATATAAAGGCGATGCACTTAAACGACTCCGTGAATGAAATGGGATCAGGCAAGGACAGACATGCTAAAATTGGTGAAGGCTTCCTTGGAATTGAAACATTTCGACAGATTATCAACAATGCGCATTTGAGGGATTTGCCTTTTATTTTGGAAACGCCCAACGAGCCGGACGGATACAAAAGAGAGATAGAATTGCTGAGAAGTTTATATAGAAATTGAGAAGACGGTATGAGCTGTCAATCTGTATTTGTCGACGAGATATCGGAAAATAATTCAGTAGATGTTGCATAAAAATACAATTTAAAAATTGTCATTTCATCAAATACGAAAAAATATATGGTATAATGAGAAATGAAATTTTGAGAATGAGGAGATAAGGATGTATAAAGAGGCAATTAGGTCGGTTTGGGCTGAAATCAATCTTACTAATGCTGATTATAATATAAAACAAATAAAGAAAAAAGTGGGAGAAGATAAGGAAATAATCGGGGTTCTGAAGGCGGATGGCTATGGGCATGGAGCCGTAAAAATGGCGGAAGTCCTCAGAGAAAACGGAGTGAAGAGCTTTGCGGTAGCGACTTTGCAGGAGTGTATTGCATTGAGAGAAGCCGGTGCCATGGAGGAAATAATCATGCTCGGATTAACTCCCGATATTTATGCGGATACAATCGTGCAGTACAATATCACACCTACGGTGAATTCGTGGGAAAATGCAAAGGCATTCTCGGACGAAGCAAAAAACAACGGAGTGGAAGTCAGAGGATTCGTGGCGGTTGACACGGGAATGGGCAGAATAGGATATTTGCCCGATGATGAAAGGGCAATCGGCGATATTAAAAAAATGGAAAAACTATCTAATTTTTCAGTTAAAGGGTTGCTCTCTCACTTTGCCAGGGCTGATGAAAAGGACAAGAGTTTTTCAGAGGTGCAGGTGAAGTTATATGAGGATTTTGAGCGAAAATTAAATGATGCAGGCGTTGAAATTTTGTTTAAGAGCATTGCAAACAGCGCCGCGATAATGGAAATGCCTTTCGCACATTTCGATGGCGTCAGACCAGGAATAATATTGTACGGATGTTATCCGTCCGACCAAGTGGATAAAGAACAGTTGAATATAAAACCTGTAATGTCTATTAAAGCGAATATCCTTCACTTGAAGAGAGTTCCTACCGGATTTTCATGTGGTTACGGAAGCAAGTTCACAGCGACAAGAGAGTCCCTAATCGGAACTATAGCTATAGGATATGCTGACGGATATCCCAGACCGTTTTCCGGTGAGGGCAAGGTGATTGTAAATGGTAAATTTGCACCTATTGCGGGAAATATCTGCATGGATCAGTGCATGATAGATTTAACGGATGTGCCTGATGTGAAGGTTGGAGACGAAGTTATCATCATGGGCAGCGACGGTGTCAATGAGATTTCGGCAGACGACATAGCGGAAGCTACCGGAACGATAAACTATGAAATCCTGTGTGCCTTCGGACAGAGATTGCCTAAGGTGTATGTGAAGTAGAAATTCGGTGAAGTGCGGAGTTGAATGTGAAAGTATGGGTGTAGACATGTCTAAGGTGCCTATGATTACCGTTTTCGCTTGTGGGCATAATTGAGTAAAATATAAAATAATATTGAAATGAAAGACAGTGTAAAGGCTGTTTTCAATATGTAAAATGCCGATATAACTTGTGTTTTAAAGTTATATCGGCATGAAAAATTCTGAGAGAATAAATTCATAAATTCCGTTGAAGTCTCTTAAAAACGAAAACATGTTGAGTGGAGTTCTATTCACAGTCTAAAACGTGAACCATGGAATCGTCTAAAATATCCTTGATATGATCATCGTCCAGGCTGTAGAACATCTTTCTTCCGTCTCTGCGAGATTTAATCAGCTTGGCGACTTTCAACGCCTTTAGCTGGTGGGAAATGGCTGAAGGAGACATATCCAAAATATACGATAAATCGCTCACGCAAAACTCGTTCTGAATGAGGGCAATGAGAATTTGCAACCTTGTTCCGTCACCCATAACTTTGAAGAAATCAGCCAGTTCTAATATGTTATCCATTTGTGGCAAAGTTTTTAGAACTTCGTCGGCGAGTTCCTTGTGTATCGGTTGCGTATCAATCTTTGTTTCTCTCATTACAGCAGTCCTTTCTTTACGTAAAAACATATCTAAACGTCATCAAATCATTTACACAGTTTCATGTATTTGAGAGTTGTAAATCGATATGATGATATGGTATAATTATACAGCAATAAATACACTTAAGCAATATTAAAGGGGTAAATTGCCAATTTGAGGTAGGGAACATATGAGAATAATCAGGGGTTATTTTTTACGACGGAAGAGAAATTCTAAATGCTACCTTGAAAAACTGTGTATGAAAAATATGTATGAAGTTATGGCGTCTGATGTATTCATAAGAAAAAAGATAAAAAAGTTTGATATATGTCTTGACATTTGAATATCCGTTCATATATAATAAAGATATAGTTGAACAAATGCTCAAATATTAAAATAAAACTGCCGAAAAAATATATGGAGGTGTGGAGATGAAAAAGACATTCAAATTGATAGATTTAGATTGTGCAAACTGCGCAGCTAAAATGGAAGATGCAGCTAATAAGATTAACGGAGTGAACAAGGCTACCGTAAGCTTTATGACGCAGAAGTTAAAGCTGGATGCAGATGATGTCAGATTTGAGGAAATCTTGGATGAAATCGAAAAGACTTGTAAAAAGATTGAACCGGATTGTAAAATTGTCAGATCATAGGAACTCATGATGAGTTCAAAACTTTGAAAACATTCGATTTATCTCAGCAGAAAATTGAATGTTTTCCCCGTATATGAGATAATAGCATAAAATCGTTAAAAGGGGAAGCGAGAACAAATACGAGAGAACTTCTCAGTAAGGATGAAATAGCAAGAGAGTTAGCTTGGAGAAAAATATGTTGAAGAATATGAATAAGAAACAAAGAATTATTTTGTGGCGGATATTTGCGTCTGCCGTGTTGTTGCTGTTGGGCTTGTTTGTCGATGTCAATCAGTATGTGACTTTCGGATTGCTGCTGGCATCATATTTGCTTGTGGGCTACGATGTAATCATAAGGTCGTTGAAAAACATAACGAGGGGACAGGTGTTCGATGAAAATTTCCTGATGACCATAGCGACTCTGGGAGCTTTCTATATACGAGAATTCAAGGAAGGCGTAATGGTGATGTTGCTTTATCAGGTTGGAGAGCTTTTCCAAAGTTACGCAGTCGGAAAATCCAGAACATCCATTTATGAATTGATGAATATAAGGCCGGATTATGCCAACTTGATTGTCGATGGACAGGTTGAAATCGTCGACCCGGACGATGTGGAAGTCGGTAGCATAATTCAGGTGAAGGCGGGGGAAAAAGTTCCTTTAGACGGAGTAGTCGTAAGGGGAAGCAGTTTTTTGGATACGTCGGCACTGACCGGTGAGTCGGTTCCCAGGCAAGTAGGCGAAGGAGATGAAATCCTGAGCGGATACATAAATCAAAACGGGCTTTTAGAAATCAGAACTACAAAGGAATTCGATGAATCGACAGCGTCTAAAATACTGGAACTCGTTGAAAACGCCAGCAGTAAAAAAGCAAAGGCTGAAAATTTCATCACGAAATTTGCAAAATACTATACTCCCGTGGTGGTGATAGGAGCGGTTTTATTGGCGTTTGTACCACCTTTAGCAGGGAGTGATATACCGCTGGGAATGTGGATAAAGAGAGCATGCACTTTGCTGGTAATATCCTGTCCTTGCGCCTTGGTAATCTCCGTGCCGCTGGGATTGTTCGGCGGAATCGGCGGTGCTGCCAAGGAAGGAATTCTCATAAAAGGCGGCAATTACATAGAAGCCATAGCGAAGATGAACACCGTGGTCTTTGATAAAACAGGTACGTTGACAAAGGGTGTATTCAAGGTATCCAACGTGTACAGTGCCATCGATAACGATGATGAAAATCAGAGAAAAAAATTATTGGAATTGGCAGCTGTTGCGGAAAGCTATTCAAACCATCCGATTTCAATATCCTTGAAAAATGAATGGGGTAGAGAAATAGATAAGAACAGAGTCAGTGATGTAAATGAAGTAAGCGGAAAGGGTGTAGTTGCCAAAATAGATCAATCGGAAGTCTTCGTTGGAAATATGCAACTCATGGCAGACAATAAAGTGGATGTGGATTCAGTGGATTCTGTCGGAACTGTCGTATACGTCGCTCAAAAAACGGACGAAAATAGAACAGCGAAGTATTTAGGATATATCGAAATTTCCGATGAAGTGAGAGCGGAAGCAGTTGATTTGATGAGAGAACTTGGAGAAATCGGCGTAAAAAATACGATTATGTTGACCGGAGACAGAAAACAAATCGCAGAGAAGATTGCGCGGGATTTAAAAGTCGGCAAGGTATATTCAGAGCTTCTACCGAAGGATAAAGTAGAAAAATTAGATGAGATCATAAGCCACAGGGAAGGCAAACATACTGTCGGCTACGTAGGGGACGGAATTAACGATGCCCCTGTATTGACCAGAGCCGATGTGGGCATCGCCATGGGTGGCATAGGCAGCGATGCGGCTATTGAAGCTGCCGATTTGGTGATGATGAAAGACGATCTTTCAAAGATTGGTAAAGCGGTGAAAATTGCAAGAAAAACCATGGGTATAGTTCATCAGAACATTGTGTTCGCTCTCGGAGTCAAGGCGTTGTTCTTGGTTCTGGGAAGCATGGGGAACATAGAGCTGTGGGAAGCGGTATTTGCCGATGTCGGGGTTGCGGTTTTGGCAATCCTTAACGCAATGAGGACGTTGAAAACGAGATGAAATAGCCTCTAAACATACATTTAAATAAATTTCACACAATTTGTGTCGTGAAGTCTACACAATAAAAATACCGATGTATTTTTCAATACGTCGGTATTTTTATTTGAATGACATGATTAATATTTATTAGAGATTACCTGAGTAAAGAGGGAATTGTTCACATAAAGCTATAACTTTATCCCTTACGGTTTCAACCTTGTCTTCGCCGCCCTTGATCAGCTCGGTCACCAGGTCGGCAATGTATACGCACTGTTCTTCCTTCATGCCTCGAGTAGTTATGGACGGCGTACCTATTCTGACACCGCTGGTCAGCATAGGACTCAGCTTTTCGTTGGGAATGGTATTTTTGTTCAAAGTGATATTGGCGGAATCCAGAAGGTTTTGAACCTCCTTGCCGTTGACTCCGAAATTGGTAACATCAACCAGCATAAGATGATTATCGGTACCGCCTGAAATTATGTTGAAACCGTTTTCTATAAATCTCTCAGCCATGGCTTTGGCGTTGGCTATAACTTGCTTCTGGTACTCCTTAAATTCCGGTGCAAGAGCTTCTTTGAAACAGATGGCTTTAGCGGCAATTATGTGCATCAGAGGACCGCCTTGCATCCCTGGAAATACGGCGCTGTCAATTTTTTTTGCATATTCTTCCTTGCATAAAATTATACCGCCTCTCGGACCTCTGAGAGTCTTGTGAGTAGTGCTTGTAACAATATCGGCATACTCTACCGGATTCGGATGAAGCCCGGCTGCCACGAGTCCGGCAATGTGAGCCATGTCCACCAACATCACAGCACCGACTTCATCGCAGATTTCTCTTATCTTTTTGAAATCGATAATTCGAGGATAGGCACTGGCACCTGAAACTATTAGCTTCGGCTTTATTTCCAAAGCCTTTTCTCTCATCAGGTCGTAATCTATAAGCTCCGTTTCCGGATCCAGCCCATAGAAATGTGATTCATATAGTTTGCCGGAAGAGTTCACCTTCGCACCATGAGTGAGATGTCCGCCGTGAGACAGATCTAAACCGAGAATTTTATCACCCGGTTGCAACACTGCCAGATAGACCGCAGCGTTAGCGGAAGCTCCCGAATGAGGCTGTACGTTGGCGTGATCCGCACCGAAAAGCTCTTTGAGTCTCTCAATCGCCAAAGTTTCAATGCCATCAACATATTGACATCCACCGTAGTATCTCTTTCCGGGATAGCCTTCGGCATATTTGTTAGTACCGTGGCTTCCCATAGCTTCCATAACTGCATCGGAAACCATATTCTCGCTGGCAATCAGCTCCAGATGTTGCTGTTGTCTTTTGAGTTCCAGTTTCATCAGATCTGCAATCTGTGGATCTTCTTTTGCTATTAAATCAAAATTTACCATTTTTTTCTCCTTCTTAGTGATAGCAATAGCTGTATCATACAATTGTAAAATATTATCAACCCGGGTTAGGGGGTGACTCGGCGATTTTTTCTTAAAGCCCATAGTCGTTTTGTCCTGATGTAGAGAATGAGTCGCTACAAGTTGGTGTAGGACTTATCAAAGGTGATTATAGCGTGATAGTTGGGACTCAGTTCCCTCAATGCCGTATTTACCATACGGGAAATTTTTTCTTCATCTACATCCGCCCCCGGGGATTTAACCAAATCAAATATGATTCTGGATCTGTTTCGACTGTTTATGAATCTCAAGTCGTGAGGATTGCCAACTTCCGGAAAATCCTTTATAACTTTGGAAATTACTTGACTGATGGCATCTATGTCCTCATCGTCCAGCACCACAGGGTCCATGTGCGATACAAAATGGATATCCAACCTGTTGGAAATTTCCTGTTCAATGGTGTCGACCAGTTCGTGACTGTCCATTACATCTCTGCTGGCATCAACTTCAATGTGAGCTGACGCAAATATCTTACCGGCACCGTAGTTATGAACCATTAGATCATGAATTCCGATAACATCTTCGTGAGAGAGTATTATCTTCGCAATTTCATCGACTAAAACAGGATCCGGTCTCTCGCCGATAAGAGGACTCGCCGTTTCCTTGCACAGACCGATTCCGGACCACACTATAAATAATGATACTACAAGTCCTATAAAACCGTCTACATTTATTTGGTATTTGTACGATAGAATCATGCCTACAACGACTGCAACGGTTGCTATGACGTCGTTTCTACTGTCCACTGCCGTTGCGATGAGGGTGTTGGAAGCAATCTTCTTGCCGATGGAGTAGTTCAACACGGCGGAGAATATTTTTACCGGAATTGACAGAACCATTACGAATATGGTAAATATAGATATTTCCAACGTTTGAGGTGAAATCAATTTGTCTATGGAGCTTTTGCCCAATGAAAATCCGACGAAGATGATTATGACGGACAAAATCAGACCTGTCAGATACTCAATTCGAGCGTGTCCGTAGGGATGTTCGTAATCATCGGGTTTGGCAGAAAGTCTAAATCCGATGAGAGTGATTACGGAAGAGGAAGCATCGGAAAGATTGTTGAGACCGTCTGCGGATACGGAGAGACTGCCGGATATAAATCCTATGAAAACCTTCACCGCAGCTAATATGATATTTAAAAAAATTCCCAACACGCCGGCAAAGATGCCGTACCTATGGCGAACGGTAGGATCAGCAATATTCCTGTAATCTTTGATAAAAATTTTGTAGAAAAAATCTCCCATGATAACACCTGCTCCAACTGCACTGTAACATAAGTTGAACTATTAAATTCTCTTATATAGATTTTACAATACTTTAGGTGATTTTTCAAAGATGTAAAGTTTTTTCTTTATCCCTGCTGTCGGCACTGATTTCGGAGAAGAGGATATAGAGAATAAATGATGATTTTTACAGGCAGTTTTATAAAGGGCTTCTCTATGATATAATAGTACCGAAATTCTTGAATTGGGAAATTCTGTTAAATTGGAAAAGATTAAAATTTTATTGAAGCAAAATCGGGAGTTTTGCAATGGGAGGTCATTTATGAACAAGAAAGCATTCGTTGGAATTATCGTGATGCTCATAATAATATGCGGCTGTGTGGCGGGATTTTTACTTTTGGGAAAGAAGACGGAGAGCCCCGATAAGGCAGCAAAGAAAAAGAACATAAATCCCTTGACGGGAATTGAGCTAAAGAAAGGAGAGACCTTGCCGGATAGACCTATTATGGTTTCGACGGATAACGACAGTTACTTATCCAGACCTCAGGCAGGCATTTCCAAGGCGGACATTTTGTATGAAGTGCCCATAGAAGGCGGTGGAAGCAGATACGAGCCCATATATTACGGGAAGATAGATGAGTTGACAACTATGGGAGCAGTCAGAAGTGTCAGACCGTACATTTTGGATATAGCTAGAGAATACAATGCAGTTTTCGTTCACAACGGAACTAGTCCGCAAGCATTTGCCAGATTTAAGACTAGCGGAGTGGATAGAATTGCGGCTTCGGAAAATTTCAGCGCTTTTCATCAGGAAAAGAAGAATTTAAAGAGATTGCCGGGAAATTTCTACGTAAAGAAGGAAACGATATTGAAATTCATGGAGAAGCTGAATTACAATGTGAAAAAGTCGGTTAGAGGATTTAAGTGGCTGGATGAAGGCGACACCGTTTCAGGCAGCGACGTGAAAGAGTTGCAGGTTAACTATGCGGATGGGGCTTACAACACGTTTAAATATGATGAAAAAAGCAAGACTTACACTAAGTATGTAAAGGGAAAGCCGTTAATCGATGAAAATAACAATGAGACTTTCAAGTGTTCCAATATCTTAATTCAGAAGGTTCCGTTTAAAATCTATAGCGGAGAAAAGGAAAGACTCGATATAAATATGATAAGTCAAGGCGAGGCATTGATGTTCACCCAGGGCAAAATGGTAAAGGGAACATGGAGCAGAAAAGATGAAAATTCACCGACTATATTCAAAGATGAAAACGGTAACGAATTCAAGATGACTCCGGGAGTTACAGCTATACAACTGGTGGATACCACAGTGAAAGTGAAATACTGATGAGAGATCGGAATAAGGAAGATAGCATTTTATTAGCTAAAATTGACGATATGATATACAGGTGGAAAAACGATTACACCGTGGAAGCAACTCAGTTTTTAGACATGCACCAGAGAAGTGTGGTTGAAAATTTTCTGATGTTGCAAAACAAGGGGTACGCCATAGGGCAAAAAGGCAGAATAGATTACAGATTCTTTGGTGGATACGAAGGCGCAGAGAGAGTTAGATGTTATCTGATGCAAGAATACGCATCAACTGGCGACTTTCACGATATATGTGCCATTAAAGTGTCGTATGACAACAGGGAGAGGCGACTCTCTCATCGAGATTTTCTAGGTTCCATATTGGGCTTGGGCATAAAGAGAGAAAAGATTGGCGATATAATCGTGGGAGAAGATCACGGCTACATCCTATTGAGCGAGAGCATATTGGATTTTGTTTTGAATAATTTTTGCAAAGTCGGGAGAGCAAGTGTCAACGTGGAGATTGTACCTGTGGAATCCCTTGCCATCTACGACGCAAAGTACGACGACTTATGGGATACGGTGGCATCAACTCGGGCGGATAACATCATTTCCAGCATGTTCAACATCTCCAGGAGCAAAGCCGCAGAAGCTATAAAAAACGGTCTCGTGTTTTGCAATAACCTGGAGCTTTCAAAGGTCGACTGGCAGATACAAGCAGGGGATAAAATGGTTTTGAGAGGAAGAGGGAAGGCTGTTTTAGTTGAAATAGGCGATAAATCGCGAAAAGGCAGAACCTATATAAGGTTTCACAGATATACGTAATAAAGAGATTTGTTCAGGAATAAAAAATTCGTATATTCGTATAAAGGATACTTGACAGAACCTGAGAGAAAACAGGATATAAAAGGTAGCGAGAGGAATAATGGAATTAAGGAGAATACTTAATCACTATTTGAGTGAAAGATGTTTTGCTTAATTCTTTTTTTATTGAAGAATTTGGGCGAAAGGAGGTAATCGTGAGAAATTATGAGAAAATAACAGCTTTGTATGAGAGGTTAAGCCGAGATGATGAACTACAAGGCGAGAGCAATTCGATTGTCAATCAGAAGAAAATTTTGGAAGAATACGCAAAGAAAAATCATTTGGAGAACATCATACATTTTACAGATGACGGAATCAGCGGAACGCAGTTCGATAGACCGGGATTTATGGCAATGATGAATGGAGTAAATCAGAGAAATATCGGTTGTATTGTAGTAAAAGATATGTCAAGACTTGGCAGAAATTACCTCAAAGTTGGACAATGCATGGAAATTTTAAGACAAAAGGGAGTTAGACTTATTGCCATTAATGACAATGTAGACAGCTTTTACAAAGACGATGATTTCACTCCTTTTCGAAACATCATGAATGAATGGTATGCAAGGGATACCTCAAGGAAAATCAAGTCAACATTCAAAGCCAAAGGAGAAATAAGAGGATTATAGATGAAACTTATCAATCGCTATGAAAACTTTGATGAACTCACAAACACAATGATCAATGAGTTTGTAGAGAAGATTATCGTTCATGAAAGGGATAGCAAAGGCAGTCAGACATCAAAGCAAAAGATAGAAATATATTTTAACTTTATCGGGAACTATGAACCGCCGAAAGAAGAATTATCCGAAGAAGAACGGCTAAAACTTGAGGACGAAGAACGAAAAAACAATGAGAGAAAAGATAAGCTATATCAAAATTATCTGAAGCGTAAAGCAAGCGGAACACAACAGGAATATGAGAAAAGGTATAAAGCAAGGCGAGAGCAGAAGAATCAGGAGAAATTAAAGGTTTTGAAAAGAGCGGGCATACCGGTATGAAAAATGCAGAGCCCTTTAATTAAATAATATATCTTAGAAGCAATGAATATAAATAAAAATATTCATTGACTTTTATGATTACTGGTGTTATGATATCTATGAATAAATTATAAAAAATTCATAGGAGTGTTTATAATATTTGGAGGCTTAAAATGGCAAAAGCATTTACAGAAGAAGAGAAGATTAAAATAAAAGAAGATATTATGGAAACGGCTCTTGATTTGTTTCATGAAAAAGGGAAAAAATCCCTTAGTATTTCAGAACTGACAAAAAGAGTAGGGATAGCTCAAGGGAGCTTCTATAATTTTTGGAAGGACAAAGAATCTCTCATTATTGATTTAATAGCATATAGATCCATACAGAAATTGAATGACATAGAAAAAGAATTATCAAATTCATTAACAAGTCCGAAAAAATTTCTTTCAGATGTGATTTATAAGTATGCCATAGATATTATCATGAAGATTAAAACGCAGCCTATATATCAAGAGGCATTTAAAATATTTGCAAGTCAAGATTCAAAGAAAGTAAACAGAGTAGAAAATCTTTATGGAGATTTTGTAGATAGGTTAGTAGACTATTGGTACAAAAATAATGCAGTAAAAACTGTGGACAAGCAAGGATTATCCAATGCTTTTGTTGGCAGTTTTGTTCTATGTTCAAATTATATTCATTTCAATGAAGATACATTTGAGGAAGTACTACATATCTATATAGAGAGTATTGTTAGCAGATATGTAGAAATATAGTTTAAAAAGGGAGATTATTATGATACTGAATTTTGATGAGATAAAAAAGGAAGATGTGTTAATTGCCGGAGGGAAAGGTGCCAATCTTGGAGAAATGACCTCTGCAAAAATAAATGTTCCAAGAGGATTTGTAATTACAGCAGATGACTATAGAGATTTTTTAAAGGAAAATAGCATTGATATTTTTATTGAAAATGAAATTAGAAAATCAGAGAATGATGAAAAAGCTCTATTAAATGCAGCTGATGATTTTAGAACAAAGATAAAGGCCGGTAAATTTCCTAAACTGCTTGAGAATGAAATAAGAGAAAAATATTTTAATCTTGGAGATAATGTAAGAGTTGCTGTGCGTTCATCTGCAACAGCAGAAGATTTGCCACATGCAAGTTTTGCAGGGCAACAGGAAACTTATTTAAATGTACGAGGCTTAGATGATGTATTAGAAAAGGTGTGTAGTTGTTACGCTTCTTTATGGGGTAAAAGAGCTGTAAGCTATAGATTACATCAAGGTTATGATCAAAGCTCCGTTTCAATTGCCGTTGTTATTCAGGAAATGGTAGAAAGCGAAAAAGCAGGTGTTTTGTTTACTGTAAACCCAGTAAGTAAAAAAGAAAATGAGATGCAAATCAATGCGAGTTATGGTTTAGGAGAGAGTGTTGTAAGCGGAAGAGTTACAGCAGATAGCTATATTGTTGACAAAAATGGAGAAATTATTGAAGTAACAATTGGATGCAAGGAAACACAGATTATATATGGAGAGAAAAACACGGTAGAGGTAACGGTAGATGACAATGATCGAAAAAAACGAGCATTAAATGATAGAGAAATATCAGAGCTAATAAACTCTGGTTTGAAGATTGAAAAGCATTATAAAATGCCAATGGATATTGAGTGGGCAATTAAAGGTGATGAAGTATATATTTTACAGGCAAGAGCTATTACTACATTGAAAAGTTCTACCAATCACATATCTGAAGATAATTCAGTACAAAAATATACAAAGGGTAAAAAAATCAATAAAAGTACACGAGAAGTGATGTCATTTTTTTTAGAAAAAATGCCTTTTGCACATAGAGCGCTTGATTTTGACTATCTGGCAGCAATCAATGATCAAAAAGTTAATATTTTATTAGAAGGCGGAATTGTTTTACCAAGAAATCCAATTATAGATGACGATGGAATACAAACTTTTTCTGACGCAGGTAAGCGGATCAATAAAAATATATTTAAGTTTTTTAAGATTTTAAAAAATATGAAAGATTTTAATTGTTGCTTTCATAAGTGCAACAATTTTATGAAAATATATGAGTCTAAAATAGAAAAAATTAAGCATTTAAATTTTGAAAACATGGCATTAGAGGAATGTGAAAAATTTATGGAAGATAGCTATATTCTTTTGCAAAAATTGGCTTACGATAGATTCAAATACGCTTTATTCCCATCCGTTTTAAACGATAAAAAATTCACTAAAATAATCAAAAAAGTAAATGCTCATTATTCATCATTTGATTTTTATTGGAATTTGGATAACAAAACATCAGTAGTGACAAATGATATTTATGAAATGGCTTGTGAAATAAGAAAAAACGAAGCTTTAAAAAGGGCTGTTATTTCAGGAGAAAGTTATAAAGTATTATATGAAAATTATGATGACTTTAGAGATATAACAGATAAGTTTATGCGAGATAACGGATTTAAATCTGATTATAATTGCTATTGTTTATCTGCAAAAACATTTATTGAGGATCCTGATAGGCTAATAAATATATTAAGACCTATATTAAATATGGATGAAAATAGTGATGAGATTAAGCAAGGAAAAGATTTTTCCGAGTTAATGATAAAGATAAAAGAAATTTATGGAAATCAATACCAAGGTATAGAAAAACAAATAGAATATTTCAGATATTTTTATATGGTTCGTGAAGAAAGCCAATATATGTGGGAAACATTATTTTATTATGTGAGACAATGTGTCAAAAGAATAAACTACATTCTTCTTGGTGGTGAAGATTATGAAGTTGGAATTGCAAATCTGTTTCATACAGAACTTTTGGAAGCGATGAATAGGGGTAGTCTAAATGAATTGGATAAGGAAAAAATAAATAGGAGAAATGAAAAATTTCCTCTAGCAACAAAAGTATGGGATGCATCAAAATTGTTAATTTTTGAAACAAATGACGATGTCCTAAAGGGGGCAAGTGGAAGTGCCGGTATTGCAGTCGGAAGAGTGTGCATAATAAATAGTCCGAAGGAATTTTATAAGATGCAAAAAGGCGATATTTTAGTTTGCCATCTCACTGACCCGGAGTGGACACCATTATTTAAGCTGGCAAGTGCAGTTGTGGCTGATACGGGAGCGGCATTAAGCCATGCTGCAATTGTTGCAAGAGAGTTTAATATTCCGGCAGTGCTTGGAGTGGGCTTTGCAACTACAAAATACAAAGATGGAGATATGATTCAAGTAGACGGTAATAAAGGTGTGGTTAGA
This sequence comes from Eubacterium brachy ATCC 33089, assembly GCA_000488855.1. Lineage (GTDB taxonomy): Bacteria > Bacillota > Clostridia > Peptostreptococcales > Anaerovoracaceae > Gallibacter > Gallibacter brachus. Next base: position 181,213 of record KI535286.1, read on the forward strand.
GGGTTGTAGCATGAACTCAAGTAATAATAAAAAAGAATTGAGAAGAAAGGCTATTTTAAACGATGATCTTCTACTATTATTAGTGAAAACTTCTATTCCTACCATTATAGGTATTCTCGTCATGGTAATTTATAATCTGACTGATACATTTTTTGTCGGTATTTTAAATAATAAATCCATGACAGCTGCTATTGGTATTGTGTTTAGCTTTATGAGTTTTATTCAAGCTATTGGATTTTGGTTTGGGTATGGAAGTGGAAACATAATGTCGAAAAAGATTGGAGAAAATGAAGAAAAGGAAGCAGAAATCATATCGTCTATTGGAATTCTCTTTGCTATTGTCATTGGTATTTTAATAGCTATTTTATCATGCTTTTTTGTTTTACCGCTGTCAAAATTTATAGGTGGAAGCGCTTCTGAAAACTTGTTGAATTTTACAGTAGAGTATCTAAAGGTAATTATTATCAGCATTCCATTTGGTCTTTATTCTATTACGCTTTACAATCAATTAAGACTTTGTGGGAATGTGAAAGATGGAATGATAGGATTATTGATAGGAATGGCTGTCAATATTGTTCTGGATCCTGTATTGATGTTTGTGTTTAAATTCGGCTTTATTGGAGCCGGATATGCAACATTGATAGGACAAATTACAGGGTGCATAGTATTAACGAATTTATCGGGAAAAAATGGGAATATTGCTGTTAATTTAAAAAAAGTAAGAATAAATAAAGATAGAGTATATCATATTTTGGCAGGAGGAATGCCTAATTTTTCAAGACAATCTATTACAGGTATCGCTTTAATTTTACTGAATGTTGTAGCCGCAAAATACGGTGATGGTGTTATAGCAGCATTAACAATAAGCTCAAGGATAGCAGCATTAGCATATATGATAATGATAGGCTGGGGGCAGGGGTTTCAACCTATCTGTGCGATGAATTACGGAGCAAAGCAATATGATAGAGTTAAAAAGGCTTTTAAATTTGCAGTAGTAGGAGGTACTTTATTTTTAATTATGGCTGCAATTTTGTTATATGTTTTTTCTGAACTGTTTATTAAAACAATGTCAAATGATAATGAAGTTATTTTAGTCGGTTCTGAGATACTGCGTATGCAGTGTATTACATTGCCACTTTTAGGATACTTTGCGATTAGTAGTATGCTAATGCAAAATATTGGACAATATTTTTGGGCATCAATAATTTCAATTTCACGACAAGGAATATTTTATATTCCGTTATTATACATTTTATCAAATATCTTTGGGGAATTTGGAATATATTTGCTTCAACCAGTGGCAGATGTTTTGTCATTTGGTTTAGCTGTTATCGTAGTTAGGAAAATAAAATTTGCTAATGATAAATGCAAAAAAGATGGCATTTAAAGTTTATAAAAGATTTATTAAGGAGGAAAAAAATATGTAGCTAAGTAATGGAGAGATAAATAGTGGGAACACTAAATTCTGTTATTCACATAAGATATATTTATCCTTTTTTATGCTTGGAATTGCTTACACATAGCAATGACTCTTTATCGAAACCAACAAAATAATAAATCATATAAAACATTAGTTTTTGAGCTGAGATGACTTTTTATGCCAAAGTGTAGAAGTCATCATTTTTTATGCTAAAAAACCAAAATCAGAGAGCAGAAATATACTTATGCATCAAATGGAAAGCGGATTATATAGAAGAGAAGGAAAATCTATAACAAATTTTGAAAAAAGGTTGCCTGCTTTACAATCAGACCTTGCAAGACAGACATTAAAAGATCCATATAATTTTGACTTTCTTACAATTCGTGAAGGATATGATGAGAGAGAATTACAAAAATAACTGCTTGACAAGATTTCTGATTTTTTGCTTGAATTTGGCGAGGGATTTGCCTACATAGGCAAAGAATATCACTTAAACATAAATGGAGATGATTTTTATATTGATTTGCTTTTCTACAATTTGAAGCTTCATTCTTACATTGTTATAGAACTGAAATCAGAAAAGTTTAAGCCGGAACACTTAGGACAACTTAATTTCTATGTAACGGCTGTAAATAGAGAATTAAAAACTGATAGAGATAATGCGACTATTGGACTTCTGATTTGCAAAGATAAAAACGATGTTGTTTGCGAATATTCATTAGAACAGATATTTCAGCCTATAGGTATAAGCAAATACGAGATTAGCAAATTACTTGAAACAGAATACAAGAGTAGTTTACCGAGTATTGAAGAAATAGAGAAAAAGATTAAAGAAATAGACTCTGATAATTAAAAAAGAATTAAATATATATTTAAAAATGACGATTGTAGAAAATCACTAATCGTCATTTTTTATTACAATAAACAGGAGGGAAACTATATTCACGAAAATAAAAATGAACAAAACACAGGAACAAAGACAATAAAGAAGATTGGAAAGTAACTTATGAGGTTGCCGTCCATTTTAATGAAAATGCAACTGAAACCGTGCAAGACAAATTAAAACGTATAATGCTTAGAGAAACAGGAGAAACTAAAGGTTTTGAAAAGGGTAGGAATACTTGTAAGTGATGTTCAACAACATATTGTTGATTGACTTTGTAGTTAGGTTATGCTAATATATAGTTATTGAACGAGTGTCGGTCAATAAAAGATTGGTGGTGATAATTTGGCAAACAGAATTTCAAAAGCTCCGGAGGAGAGAAGGCGAGAACTAATAGAAGTAGCAACTAAACTTTTTGAGTCGAGGGGATATGAAAAAGTTTCAGTAAGAGACATTCTTTCAGAAGTTAATGGTGCTCCGGGGATGTTTTATTATTACTTTAAGTCTAAAGAAGATATATTTTTAGCTTGTATGGAATGTTACTTTTCAGAGAGACTAAAAGTGAAAGTCGATATCTTAAAAAACAAGGAAATAGATTATGAAGTAAGGATAAAAACATTGAGGGAGCTTATTATAAATGACATAAGTCAATTTGCACAAAGGTTCGATTTTTCAGCAGATAAGTCTATAGCGGATAATTCATATAGACTTTGGGAGTTAACACATTATATTGGACGTTTTGTAGAGGCTTATGCTGATTTCATTATCGAAGGAATTGAAACGAAAAAGATAAAAAATCACATAGGTGTTACTGAAGAAAATGCGAGAAATATAGCTGCATTTATTCTTTATGGAGCAATCGGAACAATCTATGGTGATGCTATAAATGGAATAAAAGAGGTGAATAGTCCTGAGTGTGCGTTTAATGTTATCAGTGAAATATTCACCTGATATAATAAAACTTAAAAGTAAATACGATAATCTATTGGAACAAGGAAAGCATGTAAAATTGTTTTCCTTGTCTTCGTTTTAGGGGCATTGAACGAACTCGTTCGGCAAGAAAAGGAGATTAGCTTATGAAAGAAAAAAAGAGGTCTATAGGAGATATTGTTGCCTACAGTGATACGAAAAAAGGAGGTTTAATAGCGGGAATTTTCTTTGTTTGTATCGGAACGATTCTTAGTATTTTTCCTATCGTGGCTATATACCATATTATCAAGATACTACTGTCAACAAACAGTTCGAATACAATAATAATCACTTACTCTTTATACGGAATTATAGCAGTAATCATGGCATATATCTTTACATATATCGGAAGTATTTTATGCCATAAGTTTTCGTATAAGCTAATTGCCGGTTTAAAGAAAAAAATAGTATCGCATATTGGTTCATTACCTTTAGGGTTTTTTACAGGAAATAGCAAAGCTAAGATAAGACAGATTTTAGGTTCGGATATGAACCAAATTGAGGGATATTTTTCTCATCAACTGCCAAATCTTGTTTCAACCTTGGTTCTCATTTTGGTAATGCTAATATATATGTTCAAAATGAATATTATATTAGCTTTTGTAACACTTGGAACTGTTGCTATTGGATTAGCAATTCAAGTTGCAATTATGGTTAGAATTGTCAAGTCAGGAGGACTGAATGAAAATTTTAAGATTCTTGATAATATCAACTCTGCAACAAGCGAATATGTCAAAGGGATGCCGGAAGTAAAAATTTTTGGAAATGCAAATAAATCTTTTAAGAATTTTGAAAGTGCAGCAAATAAGTATAGAAATTTTACAAGCTCAATGACAGCCAAAATTAGACCGGGGTTTGTATCCTTTAGAGTTTTTATTCTTTCTGTAGCCACTTTTATAGTGCCAATGGGGATTTATCTAATTGTGAAAAATCATAATGACATAGATATCATAACTACTTTTATTTTGTTTTTGATTGCAGCACCTGCTATTAGTGTTCCGTGCTTAAAACTCAGAGATTTTGCTGAAGGAATGAACTTATTAGAAGAAGTTATTCAGAGAGTTTGGGATATTATCGTAGAAAAGGAAATAGTAGAAGGAGAGTATTCAGGGGAATTAAAAAATTATGATATTGAATTTGAAGATGTGGGATTTGCCTATGAAAAGGATCAGGTGCTAAAGAACATAAACTTTAAAGCTAAACAGGGAGAAGTTACAGCTTTAGTTGGACCTTCAGGAGCCGGAAAATCAACGATTGGGGTGCTGATTTCACGATTTTATGAACCAACGGACGGAACTATAAAAATCGGTGGAATAGATATTAAAGAAATGACATTTAATTGTTTGATGGAAAATATTTCTTTTGTCTTTCAGGACAATGATCTGATTTCAGACACGATTTTTAATAATATCGCTATGACAAAAAAAGATTGTAAAAAGGAAGATGTAATTGAAGCTTCTAAAAAAGCAAGATGTCATGATTTTATTATGAATCTTGAAGAAGGATATGAAACAATTTTAGGAAAAGGAGTTTATTTATCTGGCGGAGAAAAACAAAGAATAGCAGTAGCAAGAGCTATTCTAAAGGATGCACCGGTTTTAATTTTGGATGAAGCTACAAGTTATGCAGATGCTGAAAATGAATATCTTACGCAAAAAGCATTATCAGAATTAGTAAAAAATAAAACGGTAATAATGATTGCACACAGACTTGGCACGATCAAAAATGCACATCAAATTTTAGTTGTTTCAGATGGGAATATTGTTGAAAAAGGCACTCATGAAAGTCTAATTGAGGCAAATGGAGTTTATAACAGAATGTTTGATGTTTTTGACAAAGCAAATGTTTGGAAAATGAATAAGGAAAGGGAGTTGGCATGATGATAAATAATATTACTTTAGGCAAACCTAAAAATATTTTAAGGTCTATTATTCTAAATATCTTAGCCTCAATTTCAAATTTAATACCCTTTATCGCATTAGCCAAAATTGTGGAAAATCTATTTGTAGGAAGTAAAGTTGGAAATATAGACACAGGCATTTTGTGGAAATATTTTGGAGTAATGGCATTGTTTTTTCTTATTACATTATTCTTTGAAAATCTGGCAACCAAGTACACCTATGAACTTGGCTATCAAAGAACAGCAGAAGGAAGAATTGGACTTGCAAGTCATATCAGAAGTTTGCCAATAGGTTTTATCTCTGGTAAAAGTTCATCTGAAATTTTAGACACATTAATGAATGATTTTGCCAAGGTTGAAACCGCTACAACACATCAGCTACCACAATTTTTCAGTTCGATTTTCGTGGCACTATTATGTGGAATATTCTTTTTGATTATTGATATAAAAATGGGAATAGCAGCTTTAATAGGATTTCCTGTTGCGATGCTGTTTTTAAGGTTAATGAATCGTTTTCAAAAAAATATGTATTTCAAAACAGATGAAGCCAAGATAAAAGAGCAAGAAGATTTGGAAGAATATTTGAATAATATAAAGACTTTGAAGGCCTATAACTTTATTACAGATACATTAAGAAAGATAGACAGTGATATTGAACATGTAAAAACTACGAATACAAAAAATGAAAAAGGCATTGGCTCTTTAACGACAATAGCTGGGATGGTTTTAAGAGTGGGACTTCCATTGATGAGTTTAGTGGGAGCGTATTTGATATTAGATGGAAGTCTTGATATTGAAACGTTTCTTATGTTTTTATTTGTTGGGACAAGAATATTCGATCCTTTAGATCTTGCGCTTACAAATTATACAGGGTTACAAATGGCTTCTATTTCAGGGGAAAGAATATTGAAGCTGTTAGAAATGAAACCTATGAAAGGAAAAGATACATTGAATTCTCAAAATGATATAGAACTCACAAATGTCTCGTTCGCTTATGATAAAACAAATGTAATTGAAGATGTATCTCTAAAGATAAAAGAAAATGAGTTAACTGCATTAGTTGGATTTTCAGGGTCCGGAAAATCCACATTGATTAAACTTTTACCACGATTTTATGATTTGACAGAAGGCAATATAAAGATTGGGAATATTGACATTTCAAAAGTTTCACCTGAAGAAGTAATGAGAAAGTTTTCGATTGTATTTCAAGATGTATATCTTTTTAGAGATACCATTTATAACAACATCAAATTTGGTAATGAAACAGCAAGTAAAGAGGAGATTATAAAAGCTGCAAAAATGGCAGGGGCGTATGATTTTATTGTAAAGAAAGAAAATGGGTTTGAAACCATGATAGGAGAAGGAGGTTCAACTTTATCAGGAGGAGAAAGACAGCGAATATCTATAGCAAGGGCTATATTGAAAGATGCGCCAATCATATTGCTTGATGAAGCTACCGCATCCCTTGATCCTGATAATGAAGTAGCTGTTCAAGCTGCAATTTCCAATTTAATAAAAAATAAGACGGTTATAGTAGTGGCCCACAAGCTGAAAAATGTCGTGGGAGCAAATAAAATTGTTGTTCTGGATAAGGGTAAGGTTGTAGAGCAAGGCAAGCACGAAGAATTGTTATCTTTAGGGGGAATATATAAATCCCTTTGGGATTATCAAGAAAAATCAAAACATTGGCAGATTGCTAACATGTTAAATTAAAATTTAGGAGGATAATTATGTCAACAAAGAAAAAATCATCAAAAAATGCTATCACAGCGGGAGTTCTGATTACTCTCTATCTTGTAACTTATGTTGTAATAGGGGCTATTTCAATGCCTATACCGGTATTGTTCTTGCTAATGCCTATGTTGGTTGCTTTATTTGCAGCGCCAACCTATCACATGCTTCTCGCAAAAACAAAATCGAGTACAGCTATTTTTATCGCTTCAGTTCTACCGAGTATTATCCTCGTAGCGACAGGACATATTCCTATTGCACCGTTAGTATCAATTCCGGCGGGAATTATAGCCTTACTAATTGCAAAAAATGGCAACTATGAAGATTTTAAGAAAAATGCTATAAGCCATTTATTCTTTTCGCTTAATCTCTTTGGAGGATTTATCCCTATTTGGATTATGAGAGAAGCATTTTTTAAGAGTGTAATGCATGGAGGGTTGGATCAGAGTTTTTGTGATACTGTAAGAGCTTTAACTCCACTTTGGATGTTACCAACCATGGTTATTGGAACATTTGTATTCTCTTTGATTGGTTCATATTTAACAAAGAAAGTGCTAAATAAAAAATTAGAGCAAGCAGGAGTTTTGTAATGAATGGTAAAAAAAATGTTCCGAGGCATACATATGATCTCAGAACAAAAATTGCCTTATTGCTTGGAGCAAATATTTTGATATTTCTTGGCAACAGTATACTGTATGAAAGTTTTTTAACATTGCTTTGTTTGATAGTTATTATGAGTAATGGATATGTAAAATCATCTTTTAAATATATTTTGTTTTTTACATTTAGCGTTGCTGTGGAAACGATCATTGCCAATTTAGAGATTCACTTTTTGGTGAATTTGATTTTATTTGTTGTAGCAATTATTAGAAAGTTTTTGCCATGTATTATTATCGGAAAATGGATTTTAAGCTCAACAAGTTCCTCATTAGCGGTTGCAACATTACAAAAAATGAGATTGCCAAAGGATGCTCTAATTATGATTTCAGTTATATTTAGATGCTTTCCCACTATTAGGGATGAGTGGTCACATATAAATATGGCTATGAGAACAAGGGGAATCAGCTTCAGTTTTTATAACTTGCTTCATAGACCTGTTACAACAATAGAATATTTTTTTGTGCCATTATTTGTAAGTGTTATAGAAATCGGGGATGAATTATCTCAATCTGCAATTGTAAGAGGATTAGATGCTCCTGTAATAAAGACAAGCAGGCATATTATTAAAATGAAAATAGGCGATTATATGATACTGACATCATTATTAGCAGTTATATGCATGGTTATTTTTATGAGGTTATGGGGGTATCATCTATGATTGAAATTAAAAATTTAAGTTTCAAATACAGCGTGGATGATGACTACATACTGAAAAATATAAATTTATCTGTTCACAAGGGGGAATGTGTACTTTTATGCGGGAAAAGTGGTTGTGGGAAATCCACACTGCTAAAAACTATAAATGGAATCATTCCGGAATTTTGTAATGGAGAGATAGATGGAAGTGTAGAAGTATGCGGTATGAATACATTTGAAACAGAGATATATAAAATTTCTGAAAAAGTAGGTTCTGTTTTTCAAAACCCTAAGACACAGTTTTACACAACAAATACTACCGATGAAATTGCTTTTGGCTTAGAAAATTACGGATTAGAAAGAACGAAGATAAATAAAAAAATTGAAAAGGTTAAAGAAGCTCTAAAAATAGAACCGTTGATGAATAGAGACATATTTGAGCTTTCGGGCGGAGAAAAACAAAAAATAGCAATTGCCAGTGTGTACGCTTTAGAACCGGAAATATTTGTTTTTGATGAGCCTTCTTCCAGTTTAGATATTGATTCTATGAAGGAACTTTCAAATACAATAGGTGAATTGAAAGCGGTAGGTAAAACAATAATAATTGCTGAGCATAGATTATGGTATTTGAAAAGTGTAGCTGATAGAGCAATATATCTGGAAAATGGAAAGATCACAAAAGAATACAGTATGGAAGAAATTCAAAATTTAAGTGAAGAAGAAAGATTGAGAACAGGGCTTAGGCATACAGAACTTCATAGTGATAACTTTAAAAGTAAATCAAATTCCTTGCACAATACAATTGAATTGGAAATAAATGATTTGTTGTATAGAAGAAAAAAGCAGACTATTTTTAAAATAGGCAGCTTAAAATTCGAAAAAGGAACCATCGTGGGGATAGTTGGAAATAATGGGATAGGAAAGTCCACATTCGCAAAGATCGTTTGCGGTCTCGAAAAACAATCTTCAGGGACGATATACAAAAATAATAGAAAGCTATGCTCTAAAGAGAGAATTAGAAAAAGCTTGTTAGTTATGCAAGAAATAAACAATCAGTTATTTACGGATACAGTTTACGACGAAATATGTTTGACATCGGATATAGATGAGGAAAATAAAATAAATATTTGCATGGCAGATATGCAAATTGACAGGTTAAAGAAAAAGAATCCTCACATTTTATCGGGTGGTCAGAAACAGAGAGTTGTTATCCTATCTGCGTTACTTTCAAATAAGAATCTATTATTTTTTGATGAGCCGACAAGCGGATTAGATTATGCGAGTATGAAAGTGGTTGCTGAGAATATAAAAAAATTCAAAGAAAAAAAGCAACTGATCTTGATAATTTCTCATGATATGGAATTTTTAGAAGAGGTATGCGATAGAGTTATTTTTTTCTCGTGATTTATGTGTAAATTTAGGAATGTATTTGTGCATCAAATTATAAAAGCGGATTATATGGCAGAGAAGCAAAAAGAAGCACTGTTTAAATCAAAAGGAGAAAGGGAGAGCATACGGAAAGTTATCCCCCTTATGGCTATATCAAAGGTGAAAAAGATAAGTATAAGTGGGTTGTAAATGGAAAAATAGGAATAGATAAGAAACGCATGTACATAAAACAAGACTAGAAGCCTCGACAAAAAAATTATATACATGAAAAAATGGCAAGTCCCCCTATCGGTAAAAACCGACATACAAGTGGGGCAACCGCCATTTCATTTTCTTAATGATATCACAGAAAAAATTGCAAATCAGGCAGATAAAGGAGAAAAATCAAGGGTTCTTTTTTTTAGATGAAAAATTTGAACTAGCAATATGAAGATATGGAAAGGAAACAGACAGAGCAGGAAAATATATAATTTTTGAAAGAGAACTATTTACGCCAAATTGTAGAAGTTCTCATAGTGATAAAAACTAACAAATTAACAATTAGATAGCGTAAGATATTCGCAGGAGTTTTTAAAGACAATTAAGTAAACTTGACAAAAAATGAATTTAGATTTATTATTAAACAAAACAAGAGTTTATTATTAAGCAGGCGAGGTATGTATGCCACAAGTATTAAAAGAAGAAGTTAGGAATAGAATACTCGAAGCAGCAGAAAAAATTTTTTATGAAAAAGATTATAGAAGTGCAAAGTTAATAGATATTGCAAAAGAAGCAAATATTACAGTTGCACTTATATACCTCTACTTTAAAAATAAGGAGGAACTGTTCGATAGCATAGTAGGTTCTGTATATTTAAATTTTTCTTCAGCATTTGATGAGGAGGAGTCCTTAAAAAATGGTTCGGCATATGATAGATTTGATCAAGTGGGAGAAAAATATATTCACAACTTATTGCAGAATCGCAAAAAATTGATTATTCTCATGGATAAAAGTTCAGGAACAAAACATGAAAGTGCAAAGCAAAAACTTATCAGTCAAATGGAAATGCACATAAGAAAAGGTCTTAAAAGGCAATCAAATGAAAAATACGATAAGATGCTTGCACATATCTTAGCAAATAATTTTACAGAAGGTCTTCTTGAAATAGCAAGACATTATGAGAATGAAGAATGGGCTAAGCATATGTTAAGTCTAATGGCGAAATGTTATTATACCGGAGTAGAATCATTATAATTCGTGTAAAAATTGAATATTCGTTGCAATAAAAATCAAAAGACTTTGTAAATCTATGCAAAGTCTTACTTTAAAAACAAATAATGAATTTTAATTTATTATTGAAGGGAGGAATTTGGTAATGACGGAAAAGGAATTACAAAAAAATGTGGTCGGCGGAAATATTTTATCAAATATACTGATTACATTGAAAATAGTACTTGATTTAATACCACAATTGCTGCTCGTCTACCTAATAAGTTCATTGATTGAACAAAATATCGCAGTAGAAAAAGTCAAGTATATTTTTCTTGCAATGCTCATTTCATTTATTCTAAAAGGAGTATGTTGCTATTTATCTACAAAGATTGCCCACGAAAGAGCTTATGAAAAATTGACAAATCTTAGACTGGATATAATAACACATCTAAAAAAATTAAGTTTAGGTTTTTTAAAAGAACATAATACAGGTGAGCTAACCAATATAATCCAACACGATGTGGAGCAAGTGGAAGTATATCTTGCTCACGGTTTGCCTGAAATAATGGCAGTTACACTTTTCCCTATTATTATTTTTATTGCGATGATTTTTGTAGATGTACGCCTTGCACTTGGAATGATAGCAGGCATTCCGCTGATGTATTTGGTAAAGGTTCTTTCACAGAAAGCCATGAATAAAAATTTCGCTATCTACTTCAACCATGAAAGCAAGATGAGAGAAGAACTTATGGAATATGTAAAAAATATTTCTGTGATCAAGGCTTTTGCAAAAGAAGAGGGAATTAGTGAAAGAACATTAAAGACGGCAAGAGAATACATTTATTGGGTGAAAAAGAGTATGACAGCCATTACGATTCCAATGGGACTCATTGATATATTCATGGAAATTGGAGTTGTTATTGTTATGATTCTGGGAAGCATATTTTTGCATTACGGAAGTATTACAGCACCGCAATTCATTCTTGCTATCATTCTGTCCTATGCATTTACTGCATCCATAAGTAAGACTGCTACTTTACAACATTTTTCTATTGTGTTTAAGGAAGCCCTGAAAGAAATAGGGAAAGTTTTAACTGTTCCGATTCCAAAGAACAAGACAGAACAAGGTTTAGAATTTGGAGATATAGAATTTAAAAATGTGAATTTCGCGTATGCAGAAGATAGCTTTGAGCTTAAAAATATCAATTTGACTTTTAAGAAAAATAGCCTGAATGCCTTTGTAGGGCCTAGTGGTTGTGGCAAGACTACCGTATCCAATATGCTAATGGGATTTTGGGATACAGATAGCGGACAAATAAAGATAAATGGAAAGGATATAAAGAATTACAGTCAGGAAAATATTTCAGAGCTTATCGGTAGCGTTCAGCAGGAAGTTGTTCTTTTTGATTTGAGTATTGCCGAAAACATAGCTATCGGTAAAGAGGGAGCAACAAAAGAGGAAATTATAGAAGCTGCGAAAAAAGCAAGATGTGATGATTTTATTTCTGCTCTATCAAATGGATATGACACGATAGTTGGAGAGATGGGGGTTAAGTTGTCCGGTGGAGAAAAGCAAAGAATTTCTATTGCGAGAATGATGCTGAAAAACGCTCCAATTTTGATTCTTGATGAAGCAATGGCAGCTGTTGATAGCGAAAATGAAAGATTGATTGGCGAGGCAATCGATGATTTAAGCAAGGACAAAACAGTTATTACAATCGCTCATCGCCTAAATACAATCAGACATTCGGATCAAATTATTGTTATGGACAAGGGAGAGGTTCTTGATACAGGAACGCATGATGAACTTATGAGCAAATGTGATTTCTATCGTGAGATGGTGGAAGCACAGAACAAGATAGACAGATGGAACTTGAAAGATGAAAGTCTTCCACGAGGAAAAAGCGAGGCGGATTTCCAGTGTATGGAGGTGGTAACAGAAAATGTTTAGAGAAATGTTGAAACTGCTCACAAGAACTGGCAAGCGAGATTTGCTTATGTCAAGTATATTCTTTGCTCTTTACGGATTAAGCTCCATAGCTATGATTGTTACAGTCTTTTTTATCTTGTTTCGAATATTTGATGGAACGAGTTTAGAGGAATTATACCAATATTTTATTACTATTGCACTTTTAGTTGTATTCAAAGGTATTTGCAATATGGTAGCAGACATGAAAAAACATAGTGCAGGATTTGATATCGTTCAACAGATTAGAGAGCGAATGATCGTCAAGCTTAAAAAATTCAGCTTGGGATTTTATACCAACGAAAGACTGGGAGAAATAAATACAATACTTCACAAGGATGTTGATAATATGTCCCTTGTTGTGGGACATATGTGGTCAAGAATGTTCGGTGATTTTTTAATAGCGGCAGTAGTATTGATTGGTCTTGCAAGTATTGATATAAAGCTGACACTGATAATGGCGGTATCCGTTCCAGTTGCTCTTGCGTTTTTAATTATGACAATTAAAAAGTCAGAGAAGATTGAAAACAAGAATAACTCCGCTCTTTTAGATATGGTGAGCTTATTTGTTGAATATGTTAGAGGAATACCGGTATTAAAGAGTTTTTCTAATAATAAAAGTTTAGATAGTGAACTGACAGCAAGAATAAAGAAATTTGGAGAGACAAGCCAAGAGGCTTCGAGATTTAAGGCAAAGCAATTATCTGTATTCGGCTTTATACTTGATATGGGATATTTACTGCTTCTTATATTTGGTGTGGTGTTTGTGATAAATGGACATCTGAAAGCATTTAATTTTATCATATTTGCTGTCATCTCAAAGGAATTTTATAAACCGTTTGCATCTATGGAACAACATTATATGTATTATGTTTCCGCAGTAGATAGTTATCAGCGATTAGGAAGAATTTTATATGCAGATATTATACCGGACAAAGTAGATGGAATTGTTCCGGAAAACAATGATATAGCCTTTAAAAATATTGATTTTTCCTATGAACAAGATGAGTTTAAAATGGAAAATTTAAGTTTCGAGATTGAAGAAAAGACCATGACAGCACTGGTAGGAGAGTCCGGAAGCGGAAAAACAACTATAACAAACTTGCTGTTAAGATTTTACGATGTACAGAAAGGTAAAATTTCGCTTGGAGGAATTGACATAAGAGATATTCCTTATGATGAACTCTTGGACCGTATCAGCATTGTCATGCAAAATGTGGAGCTTTTCGATAACACTATTGAGGAAAATATCCGAGTGGGGAAAAAAGGAGCAACAAAAGAAGAGATTGTTGAAGCAGCAAAAAAGGCAAGGATTCATAAGTTTATTATGAGTTTGCCAAAAGGATATGAAACGGATATTGGAGAGAATGGAGGAATATTATCAGGTGGACAAAGACAAAGACTTTCCATCGCAAGAGCTTTTCTAAAAGATGCACCAATTTTAATTCTTGATGAAATGACAAGCAATGTTGATCCTGTCAATGAATCTTTAATACAGGATGCAATTACAGAACTTGCAAAGAATAGAACTGTACTTGTAATAGCTCATCATCTAAAAACAATTAGGAGAGCCGATCAGATTCTGGTATTTCAGAAAGGAAATCTACTTGAAAAAGGAAAGCATGAAGAACTTCTTGAAAGAGAGGGATTCTATGCAAAATTATGGAAAGCTCAGCACGAGGTATGGCCATGATAATGCTTGAGAATGTCTCCTACTGGTGGGAAGATGGAGAAATAGCACTTAATAATATAAATCTTGAAGTCAAAGAAGGTCAGTTTGTTTTAATTTCAGGTAGAAGTGGCAGCGGGAAAAGCACACTTGGAAGCACTATTAACGGTCTTATTCCACATTATTACAATGGGAAAATACGAGGTAAAGTCTATGTTGATGGAAAAGATATGAGTAAAATTCCGTTACATGAGATTGGACATCTTGTAGGAACGGTATTTCAAGATCCGAGAAGCCAATTTTTTACCACTACTACAGATGAAGAAATTGCATTTGGACTCCAAACAATTTGCAAAACAAAGGAAGAAATAATAAAGAGAGTTGAGAAAGTATATAAGGATCTTGGCATTGAAGAACTGAAAGAAAAATCAGTTTTTGAATTATCAAGCGGGCAGAAACAAAAAATAGCTATTGCAAGTATCTATGCGATGAAACCAAAGGTATTGATATTGGATGAACCTTCTGCCAATTTAGATATGAAAGCTACTTTTGACTTATATAGAGTCTTGAAAAAATTAAAGGAAACAGGAACGACGGTTATTTTGATAGAACATCGTCTGTATTACGCAAAACCACTTTTTGATAGGTTTATCTTGATAAAAGATGGAAAAATACAAAGGGATATAAGCAGAGAAGAGACTTTAACATTGCCGGAGGAATATTGGGATGAAAATGGTCTGCGACTTCTTGAGTTAAACAAGTGCAAAATATGTCAAGGCAGTGAAGTCCAAAAAGATAACGGAATAGTTCTAAAAGGAGAGAGGTTAAGCTTTTATTATCGAAAACACTCAAGGCATAAGCAAAAGGAATATATTTTGAAAGACCTTGATTTTAAGCTACATGCAGGTTCATCAGTTGGAATGATAGGATTGAATGGCACAGGAAAAACCACTTTTGCAAGAATCATATCAGGAATAGAAAAAGTGAAAGAAGGAAAGCTTTTAGATGGAAAAGATGAATTTTTAAGGAATAAGGAGCTAATGGAAGCGTCATATTTTGTATTTCAAGACTCAGACTACCAGTTGTTTTCAGAAAGCGTACTTGACGAAATGTTACTTGGTTTACCTAAGTGTGAAAAAGAAGAAAGTAAAGATAAAGCAATTTCTATATTAAAGGATTTAGAACTTGAAAAATATATCAAAAAACACCCCTTTGCCCTGTCAAGGGGTGAAAAGCAAAGGCTTACTATCGCCTGTGGCATGATGAAAAATGCTAAAATATTTTTATATGATGAACCGACATCTGGTTGTGATAGAAAGTCCATGATGGCGGTTTCAACCTTAATAAAAAGGCAAATGAATAGGGGAATAACATCTTTAATCATCAGTCATGATTTTGAATTTCTGACAAATACGGTTAGCTCTGTGTGGGTTATGGAAGATGCAAACATTAAAGAAAGCATAGAAATGACAGAAGAAAATAAATTTTTTATTTTAGAAAAAATGATGGGAGGGGTTGATTTTGAACAGTGCAAGAACAATTGATCCGAGAATAAAACTTACACTTCTTCCCATTATCGGATTTGTGAGCTTTTTTATCAGTGATACGATACTGCTTTTTGTAATATTGTCGTTTTCATTCCTGCTATACATATATAGCAGAATTTATAAAAAGGCATTCTATTTTCTTGCATTTTTTTCACTCCTTTTGGGTTTGGAATATGGAATGGTAAAAATAAGTGATTATGACCTTGTATTTGCACTTTATATGATGATATTTTTCTTGTCAAGAATGACTTTGATAGCTATGTTTGGAGCTTATATAACAAGGACAACAAAAATTAGTGAAATGATTGAGGCACTAAACCGAATGAAAGTTCCAAGAAGCATAAGTATACCATTTAGCGTTTTGTTAAGGTTTGCACCGACGATGGGATACGAACTGAAAGCATTGAGAGAAAATATGAGAATAAGAGGGGTGATAAAAAATAAATTTTTTGTTCTTCGGAATCCCATAAAGTATGCTGCCTATACGCTGGTTCCTCTTTTGATGAGAATGATCAAAGTTTCTGATGAACTTTCAGCTTCAGCACTGATAAGAGGGCTTGATAGTGGGGACAATAGAGTAACGATTGTTGAACTGAGATTCAAGGTGATGGACTTAATTGCAATGATAATCGGTATTTTTGCCGTTATAAGTGTTGTCGTAATACAAAGACAAATTTAGGGAGGTTATTTATGAAAAACAAATTAAATGGTCGCGATTTTATAACGATTGGTATTTTTAATGCAATAAGCATTGTCATTTATATGGCAGTGGCATTTGCATTAGCGACTACAGTAGTTGGAGGATTTATCGCTTCGGGAGTTGCGTTTATGGTGGCGGCAATAAGTTATTTATTGATGGGCGTAAAGATAAAGAAGAGAGGAGTATTTACCATATCAGGAACACTTTTAGGACTTATTGCCTTGTCCGGAGGACATATTCCTCATGCAATATTTGCGATTTTAGGAGGGATTATCTGCGATTTTATTGTTGGAAATTATGAAAATAAAGGAAGAATAATTGCAGGATATGGGATATTTGCTCTATCTGATTTTTTAGGAACGGTCGTGCCGATACTTTTGTTCGGAACAGCATCATTTGTGGAAAGAGCAACAAAGTGGAAAATGAGTGAAACGCAAATAAATGAAGCGTTGACTTATTTTAAAGTTTCGTGGGTAGTAGGCTTTGGAGTGATAACAGTTATTCTTGCTTGTATAGGGGGATTAATTGCAACCAAAATACTTAAAAGGCACTTTGAGAAAGCAGGTATGATTTGAGATTGATATTAAATTGAATCATGATGGGTGAGTACGTAGTCAAGCAATGGAGGGATAAATAATGAGAACAAAAAATATATTATGCCACGCAAATTATTCCTAGTGATTGAAGATATAATGAGTATGGCATCTATCATATTGGAATCAGGGACCTTTTGTTGAAGCACAGGTGTGATAATATTCAAATATTTACTGTCACAAATTGCGACCTCGAAAACAAAACGATCGGATACTAAAAATCTGGTCGTTTTTTAGTATCTTGAATTGTCAAGTCAAATGCAACTCAGTAGAATGATAAATCTCATGTGGTGCTTCACGGTATAAATCCATGTTGATTTCAGCTCACTACATTCTTGTATCTTCCCATATGTTCATAAACGATGAAGCAGAGTTTCAGTTTTATTTTTGTAGTATATTCTGAACTGTATACCGATTGTTAAGATAAAGTGGTTGCGCCTGTGTACAGTTGATGATACCTGCCCTGTTTCTGCAACAGTTCTTCGTGATTTCCGCGTTCGATGATTCTGCCACCTTCGATTACCATGATGCAATCAGCACTCTTTATGGTAGAAAGCCTATGAGCTATGACAAAGGTTGTCCTGTTTTCCATGAGTTTGTCCATTCCCGATTGAACAAGTTTTTCGGTGTGGGTATCAATGCTGGAAGTCGCTTCATCTAAAATCAAAACGGCAGGATTTGCTACCGCCGCCCTGGCGATAGCCAGGAGCTGCTGTTGCCCCTGGGACAGGTTGCCACCGTCTGATTCAATCACGGTGTTGTAGCCATCGGGAAGCATTTCGATAAAGCCGTGGGCGTTGGCGAGTTTTGCGGCTTCAACACACTCTTCGTCGGTGGCGCAAAGCCTGCCGTATCTGATGTTGTCCAGAATGCTGCCGGTGAACAGATGGGTGTCCTGCAAAACTATGGACAGGCTCTTTCTGAGGGATGGCTTTTCAATATCCTTGATATTTATGCCATCGTATAAGATGCTGCCGTTTTGGATATCGTAAAATCGGTTTATCAAATTGGTAATGGTGGTTTTACCGGCACCGGTGCTACCTACCAGAGCTATTTTCTGCCCTGTGTGGGCGAAGATATTTATGCCATGTAAAACTGTAACATCTTGGACATACCCAAAGCTCACATCTTCAAAAAGTATGTCTCCACGTACCTCTGTGAATGTAATGTTCCCATTTTCAACATTTTTCCACGCCAACACAACTCCCTTCTGAGGAGACTTTTCTATATTTTCGTGAACTTCCACGAAATTTCCATCGGCGTCTTTTTTTACTTTTGTCAAAACGATGTGCCCGCTGTTTTTCTCCGGATGCTCACCTAACAGTGCGTAAATTCGCTTAACGCCGGCAGATGCCATGATCACGCTGTTAAGCTGTTGACCGATCTGTGAAAAAGGCTGATTGAAACTCCTGTTTAAAGTCATAAAAGATACCAGGGTACCAACTGTCAGGGATAAATATCCGTTCAAAGAAAGAATTCCCCCGACTATAGCGCATAATACGTAGCTTATATTTCCGATTTGCATGATTATAGGCATCAATATATTCCCGTAAGTATTGGCTTTTTCCGTGCTTTCTCTCAGAGATTCGTTTAATTTTTTAAACCCGTCTATGGATTGATTTTCATGAGAAAACACCTTTATCACCTTCTGCCCGTTGGTCATTTCCTCAATGTATGAATTCATTTCTCCGATGTTTTCCTGCCTGCGAATGAAGTATTTGCTGCTCAGCTTGGCTGTTTTTTTAGTGACAAAGAGCATAATTACAACCATTATAGTGGATAAAACGGTTAGCGGCACGTTTAACATTGCCATAGCTCCGAAAGTGGTGATTACAGAAAACAGACTGCTCAGGAGTTGTGGAAAGCCATGTGTGAGAAATTCTCGCAACGTATCCGTATCGTTTGAGTATACCGACATGACATTTCCGGTCCCATTCCTGTCAAAGAAGCTGATGGGCAGAGATTCCATGTGCTTGAAAAGTTTGTGACGTACGCGTCTAATAGTTCCCTGACTCACGTAAACCATCATCACATTGTATCCATAGGAGCATAAGGCTCCCGCAAGATATATCAGCGTAATTTTAAACAGAGCCATGGCAAGAGGACCGAAGTCGGGATCAGCAACTTTAGTCATGGGAACGATATAGTCGTCAACGAGATTTTTCATGAACAGAGTTCCTTTTATTGTCGCAAGAGCAGAAACGACAATCGCGACGATTACTATGAATATCCTGAGAGGATATTCTTTCAAAACGAAAGAGATGAAATCCAAAGTAGGATTCTTGGCATTGGGATTTAATCTGTGAATTTTTTTGTTTCTTTTAGCCATCTAAGCCACCTCCTTCCTGCAACTGGGTTTCATATATGAGACGATACATTTCGTTGGATTCAATCAGATCCTCATGGGTGGAAAATGCTTCAATTCGCCCATCATTCAAAAGGATGATCTTGTCCGAAGACATTATGCTGGAAATTCTCTGAGCGATGATCAGTTTAGTCACATTGGGAAGTTGAGTTTTCAGAGCTTCCCTAATTGCCAAATCCGTTGCGGTGTCTACGGCACTGGTCGAGTCATCTAAAATTAAGATTTTCGGATTTTTCAGCAAGGCACGAGCGATGCACAGCCTCTGACGCTGTCCACCGGAAAGATTCGCACCGCCCTGATCGACATGGGTGTCGTACTTGTCCGGAAATTTTTGCACAAACCCGTCGGCTTGGGTAATTTTACATACCGCAATGCAATCTTCCAAGGAAGCATTTTCATTTCCCCATCTCAGATTATCCAAGATGCTTCCGGAAAAAAGCTGATTTTTTTGCAATACCACTGCAATCCCGTCTCGCAGGGTTTCCAAATCGTATTTTCGAACATCTACCCCGCCGACTTTTACACTGCCGCTGTTAACATCGTAAAGCAGTGGGATGAGATTTACCAAGCTGGATTTAGAACTGCCTGTTCCGCCTAATATCCCAATAGTCTCACCGGGATTTATGCTGATGTTCACGTCGGTTAAAACATTTTTCAGGCACTCCTTGTGGGAGTATGAGAAAGAAACGCCTTCAAAGGATATGGAGGCGGAAGGAATTTCCATAACAGGATTTTCCGGATTTGATAGGGTGCTTTTCCAAGTTATAACTTCCTGTACCCGTCTGGCACTGGCGATGCTTATGCTGACCAGCACAAATACGATAGAGATTAAAAGCAGAGCCATCAAAATGCTGGTTGCATATGAGAACAAGCTGGTCAGTTCTCCCGTAGTCATATTCCCGGAGGTGATCATCTTGGCACTTATCCAGGATATGGCGATTATAGAACCTTGTATCGCCAGCATCATAGCAGGATACACGATGGAAACCATACTCTCCGCCTTGACGAAAAGTTTGTATATATACATGATGGCTCTATCGAATTTATTTTCTTCAAAACCCTCTCTAACAAAAGATTTGACCACTCTTATACCGACAATATTTTCTTGTACCGTGTTGTTGAGAAGATCGTAGCGCTTGAATACATCCGTAAAGAGAGGCATCGCTTTTTTTATGATAACACCCAAAACTAGACCTAACAGAACTGCGGCGACACAGAATACGACGGCGACATGGGGATTGATGAATATGGACATGGTAAGTGCGACTATGAGATTCAAAGGAGCTCTGATAAAAAGTCGGATTATAACCTGAAAAGAGGTTTGCACGTTGCTCACATCAGTAGTCAATCTGGTTATGAGACTTGGAGTCGTAAAGTGATCTATATCGGAAAAAGAAAAGGTCTGGATGTTTTCATACATGGTATTTTTAATGTTGGCGGAAAATCCTGAAGAAGCCGTAGCTGCAAACTTGCCCGACAGGATACCGGAAATCAGACTGAATACTGCCAGTACCACCATGGCAGCTCCATAGATATATATGTTCTTCATATTGTATGAGAGAATCCCTTCATCTATTATCGTGGCAATTAGAAGAGGGATTGAAAGCTCGATAATAACTTCAAGAGCAGTGAATAAAATCGATAATGCTGTGTGTTTTTTGTATTGCTTAATCTGTTTCAATAATATTTTAATCATAAACTTTGCTCCAATTTCACAAGTGAGTGTGAATCAATATCCGGAAATTTGCTGAAATACCGGAGGATATGCCCATCGGTGTAAAATGTTTACCATTCTGTCGAGTCGCAGATGCGTTTGAGAATTCGTATCAGTTCTTTGACATCGTTTTCCCCCAAGATATTAAAGAGTTGGCGATAATTATTCTTGACGTTTTCCTGTATTTTCACAAAGGTTTCAGAGCCGAGAGCTGTTATGGCAACATTCACTTTGCGCCTGTCATCTTGGCTGTGGCACCTGGTGATAAAGCCTTTTTTCTCGAGAGTGTTCAAGGAAGCGGTTACCCTTGCCGTCGAAATCTTCATAAAATCGCTTAAGGCGGAAGGTGTGACAGTGCTCTGTTTATCGTGTAAATAACCCAAAATCGCCAGCTCTCCGCGATGTAAATTTACGGCATCTTTCAGAGCTGTGCTGTGTAAGCGATGTGTGAGAAATAGCATCTCATCTATAGCTTTATCATAATTCATATTGCGATCTCCCAAGCAAAATATTTAATAGTGTTAATTAATAATATAGTTAAATAATAACATCGGAAGATGAATATGTCAATAAAGCAGATAACACATGGTAAGAAGCAAGATTTATGGCTATAAAATATGATAAGAATATGTTATAGTGCTATGAATATTGAGTGAAATAAATTGGAATTTGGAATATAGTATCGGAAAATTTTACGGTTTGCGGTTAATGAAGGTAAGGGTGTCATATGATTACCGGCGTCGATTATATTTTATGTACATGGAAAAACAAAGATGCGTTCAGTAAAGAGATAGAACAATCTTTCATATGGTGCAATCCTCATCTTGTTATTGAATATGAAGATGAAACAACAGATATTTATTTGGGCGAAAATAAAGAAATGTTCGATCTTATGGAAGAAAAAGGATTTTATACGAATAAAGATTCAGGTGAAGATCCTTTTGTGATTATATTTAATGATAGTTACATGAAGGAGTGCAATAGAATAACTTTAGTTCTTCCAAAAGATATAGATACATCAAAATTCGCAAGAGAAGTATTTGACTGGCTTAAATCAATCATATAACAATTTGAGAAACGGTAAATCACAAGGAGGTTTGCTGTTTTTTTATTGCTCAATTTTCAAAATAAAAGTCTCAATAAATAAAAAAGAGGCTCAACAAAATTCATAAATTCCTTCCACTCTAAAGTTATAAGTCGAATTAAATCGTTCATAAAGAGATTTAATCCTCGTTCACGGTATTGGATTTATTGAGTTCGGCGATGTAGTCCAGTCCAAAAATTTCTATTTCATTTAGAACTCTCCGGAATTTGGCGCCTAATTCGCTCAGAGAATATTCGACATGGGGAGGAACTTCAGCAAAAACTCTTCTTGTGACTAATTTATCTTGTTCCAGTTGGCGAAGTTGTCTCGTTAAAACAGTTCGAGTGACGTTGGGAATAGCGTTTTCAAGCTCGCTAAATCTCTTTGTACCTGTGCTGAGGTGATATAAAATGACTATTGCCCATTTACCTTGCAGAACTTTTTGTGTAGTAACATAAGGACATTGATCGTAAATAGTTGACATAAAAACTCCTTAAATAAAACTTAAAGTATCTTATTAGATACTATGTATTGTAAATGTTCGTACTATCAAAATCAAGACTTTAAAAGTATAATAATAGCAAAATAAAATCATACCTGAAAAGTTGAAAGGAAATTGCAATGAAAAAAGAAGTTATGAAAGTATTTGAAACTTACACAGAAGGATTATCAAAAGGAAACCTGGAAGTTGTCTTTGCAACTATGTCTGATGATATTGTATGGCATATGGGAGGAGAAAGCTCTCTTTCAGGAACTGTCAGAGGCAAAGAGGCATTGGGAGAGCGTCTGGGAGAATTTAACGAGAGAAGCGATGGTACGTTTAGAGTGATTACGAATTGGCGGCAAGCAACGATTGTTTTGTTGCTGCCAGCGTCGTTTCTTTAGCTGAAAGAGATGGAGAAAAACTACATGATCCGGGCATTGATCTGTTCAGAATAGAAGACGGTAAAATACAGGAAGTCTGGACTTTTGCGGAACAACAAGAGAAAGAAGATAAATTTTGGGGATAAAATGAATTTATAGGTGGCAGGAAAAGCGACATTTATATTTCTAGAGAATACCCCCTTCAATAACCTGTAACAGTAATAGTTTATTGAGGAGGGGTATTTCTTAAAAAATTACGGCAATCAAAAAGGCTCTTCCAAAGAGCCTAAAGATGGCGACATTTGCTTTGCCATGGTCTTTGGAAAGAACCTGAAATATTCGAAATATTGAATTTTGGCATCTCGACTTATTTGTTAAGTTTAACAGCTTTTTGAAGCACTTGATTAGCAACTTTCGTAGCTGCGGTATTTCCATATCCGCCATTTTCAACCAGCACTATAAAAGCATACGGATGATCGGGATCGGAAATGAAACCTGTAAACCAGGAGTGTGGAGTAGCTCCTTTCTTGTGTTCTGCAGTACCGGACTTTCCGTAGACATCCAAGTTTGGAAAAGAACTGTTTTTATATGTTCTGTTGACGTTGTTTTTCATCAGAGCCTTCAATTTGTTAGCCGTATCTGAGGACATTATATTCACCTCCTTAGGATTTGGTGAATAAGATAGAGGATTGCCCTTTAGGCTTGACACGTCTGATAGCAAATAAGGCGTCTTGGTCTGTCCACCATTGGCGATGGAACCGACAAAAACCATCATGGCTAGAGGATTTACGAGGTCTTTACTCTGACCGATACCGGTCCATGCTAAATTCAGTTGATTGCTATCGAATTCAAAGGAGCTGGGTTTTGTCTTTATACCGTCAACATCGTAGCTGTTCATCAGCCCGGATTTCTTTACGTATTCTTCCAAAGTGGATTTTCCCAGCTTGTTGGATATATCCCCAAATGCACAGTTACACGAATTTGCCAAGGCACCGGCAAAGTTTTGTCTACCGTGAGCAGCCAGGTCGGTAATTTTATCGTTTTTATACCTTCCATATTGATGTGAACCGGTACAGGTATAGGAATAGCTGTTTATATTAGGTAACTTTTCAATAGCCGCCATGGAAGTTACCAATTTCATTATAGAGCCGGGAACGACTTTAGATGAAGTCAATCTGTTGATAAATGTCCCCGAAGAATCCTTGTCTTTGAGTTTCGGCGGATTTGCAGGGTCGTAATTAGGAGAGCTGACCATGCAAATTATCTCCCCTGTTTTGTAATTGTAAACGCCGACAGTTCCGGTACGATTGCCCAATGCGGCTCTGGCTGCAGCGGAAACCTCTCCGTCTACAGTCAAGGTGAGAGTGCGCCCTTCACCGGAAGAGGCAAAAGTCCCCGTGATTAGATTATAACCGACAAGCCTATCTCTGAAAATGCGGTTTGCACCTGTTACAACATTTCCCTGTGAATCACCGATGGTGTGAACCAAGGAATTTCTGATGCCCACATTATCTATGTATTTTGTTTCTCCGTTTTTTGTATTGGAAACTATGACTCGACCCGATCTGTCCTTGATGGTCCCGGTGGACAATTTGCCGTTTTGATATATGTGCTTGTTTGATGGAAAAGAAATCCATTGTTTTCCGTCTTTGACGAATTTGAAAATATAAAATCCCGTTCCTAAAATCAAGATGGCAGCGAAGAATAAACAGATTATGGCTCTACTCTGCAATTTTTTCATATTCTTCTCCTTTCACTTTGTATCGCTTAACTGCAATACTTGCGTTTTCCCTGGTATCAGCAGCCTTCAAGAATGCCAGAAGTCCCCAGGAAGCGATCATGGAAGTTCCGCCGTTGGACACGAATGGGAAGGTAATTCCGGTCAGCGGCAATATGTCGACAGCACCGAATACGTTCAAAATCGTTTGGAAGATGAACATGGTAGTAGAGGCGCATGCACATATGGTGTAAAACGTCGATCTCCCTGCTTTTATGGATCGTACAGCGAAAATTCCCAAAGTCACAATGGATAAAATGGCGAGAACGCCTATTATTAAACCCCATTCTTCACACAGTATGCCGAAGACCAAGTCCGTATCGGCAGCGGCTACTTTTTTCAGCCAGCCTTCACCAGGTCCCAGTCCGACCAGGCCACCGCTGGCTCCTGCGGACATGGTACGAACCTGCTGAAAGCCACCTGCATTGGGATAATCCCAAGCGTGAAGCCAAGTGCTGAATCTGCCCAAAATATAGGGTTTGAATCTTAGTATCATTAATCCGCCTGCACCGGCAGCAGCTATAACCAATATCAGCTTTGAAAAATCACCGCTTCGCAGAAATGAAATTACCAAAAATGCTATGAAGAATATGGAAGCTGTACCGAAATCTCCCATGAAAGCCAGTCCGCCCAAACAGAATACCGAAAACGCCAAGAACAGCGTCAGATTCTTTTTTTCGAAAAGTTCGTCTAAAGTTGCAGCTCCCACCAGAATGTAAGCTATTTTAATGAGTTCTGAAGGTTGTACGGAGAAGCCCCCGAGCTTTACCCAGTTTACGGCACCATATTTGTTAGTGCCCAGTAAAATATTGAACAGTAACAATAGAACGCTACAAATTACGAGAATTTTTCGAGTTTTCATAGCTCGATCCAAATCTCGCATGTACCAACACAGGAATAGAAAAAGTCCCATTCCAAGTATGATTGTAAAAAGCTGTTTCATCATCTCATTGGGAACCGACGTTGCAACTACAGCAAGCCCGAGAGTGGACAGGAAAAAAGCGATGCTTTCAATTTCAAACGAAGTGGCTCCAAGTACCCTGGTGCCGATGGAATAGCCCCACATCAACCCGTTGAATAAAATGATTGCGATAGGTACTGTTACAGGCAGATCCGCTCCTTTGGATATTATCAGCTGAATGATCAGCAGCGCTTGAAAAATAGTCAGAGCGATAATGGATTTCCACGGTGTAAATTTGCCGGTAATTCTGGAACGTGCCTGGTGATTGAAT
The DNA here is from genome assembly GCA_000488855.1 of Eubacterium brachy ATCC 33089. GTDB lineage: Bacteria > Bacillota > Clostridia > Peptostreptococcales > Anaerovoracaceae > Gallibacter > Gallibacter brachus. The sequence continues at coordinate 207,503 of KI535286.1, forward strand.
TTGTCCTCTTGCAAACTGGTCGATGCGATGGTGCAGTCGACGCCGCCGAGGGAAATAGTATCACCGATGTCTACTCTGGTCGGTTCGGTGACTAAAACTCCGTTGATAAATGAGCCCCCGGTAGAACTTAAGTCATTGTAATACCAAGAATCATCGGCTTTTTTCACAAGTGTTCCGTGATTTCGTGAAACGGACATAACATCGATGTTAATATCCGCACTTTTGGATCTGCCGATGACGTTTTCCCAGTGAGTTAAGGGCTTTCCGATGCCACCGGGCAAGACGAAATACGCCCATATCTCCACTGGAGTTTTTGTGGAGAGCAGGGATCGTATGGCTCGAAGCAATATGAAAATCGCCAACGCCACAAAGATCCAGCGGGAAATAGAAGTGATCCAGCGGCTCACTTCAGGCATGTTTTCAAAGAATTTGGATAAACTCTCCATGAGAGGTTTACCGCTATCTATCAGTGAATTAAACATAATTGAATCCTTTACTTGAAAATTACTCGTTTTGCGAAAAGAATAACGGAATAAATCCCATTTTTCCATGGGAACATTATAACATAAACATTGCGATGGTAGCAAAAAAGACATATAATTGAGAAGGAGATAACACATAGAGAGAAGTGAAAGCATGCAAACATATGAAAATATAATAATCGGTGGAGGAGCTGCGGGTCTTTTCTGCGGAGCAAACCTGAAGAATACTCGGCATCGAGGAAGAACCCTTCTGGTAGAAAAAACATCGAAATTTGGAAACAAACTGATGTTGTCGGGAGCAGGACAATGCAATTTCACCCATGGAGGAAATATAAAGAATTTTTTGGATAAGTATGGAGAAAACGGCAGGAATATAAGAAAAATTCTTTACAACTTCAATAATTTAAAGACTGTGGAATTCTTTCGAGCAAATGGTATAAGAACTCTACAAAGAGATGACGGAAAAGTGTTTCCAAAGACCATGAAAAGTCAGGATATAAGGGATTTTTTAGTGGAGAAAATTAGAGAAAACCGTATTGAGATGTCGGTGGGAGTCAACGTGATTTCCATTGAAAAGGTGGATGGAAAGTTCGCAGTGAGAGATGATAAAGGACGGGAATACACGTCTAAAAATTTGGTCATAGCAACAGGAGGAGCTTCATATAGAAAAACGGGATCTGATGGAGGCATGTTGGAAATTTTGAAGAGAGCTTTTCCGGAACTGGAAGTTGTACCGATCAAAGAGAGCCTGGTGCCGATATATGTAGAAAACTATAAATTCTCAGGAATTTCAGGAATTGCCATCAGAGATGTGAAAATTGAACAGATAGAAAAGAGGGGAAAAGACAATAGAACCGACTGTAAAAAACCGACGAGCATAGGCGATCTTTTGTTCACTCATAAAAATCTGTCAGGTCCGGCGATTTTAAATATTTCACGTTATGTTGATCGAGGAGACAAGCTAAAAATTGATTTTTTAAACGGCTGTTCGGATATCATAAGCGGTGGAAAAATCAGAACGGAAGGTGTAAAAAAATCAGCTCTAAATTATTTTGTGGAGATGACAAACCTGCCGAGGGGGTTTTTGCAAATTGCAATAGCACAATTCATAGGTGATGAAATGAACGGTTCAGTTGAAAAATTGGGAAAGAGAAAAATTAAAAAAATATTTGAAAATTTGCGAAATTACATCGTGTCAGTCAGTGGAAACGGGGGATTTGATGTTGCCATGGCGACTTGTGGAGGTGTCGCTTTAGATGATATAAACAAAGACACCATGGAGCACAGGAAAGTGTCGGGAATGTATTTTGCAGGAGAAGTCCTGGATGTAGACGGGGATACGGGCGGATATAATATTCAGTTCGCATTTTCCAGCGGGGCGGCAGTTGCAAAGAGTTTGCTCAGAGCCCACGACGGAGGTAAAAGATAAAGCACTTTGAAAGGTGCATACACAGAGCGATGAGGTAGAAATATCCATAAATTTGTGATAAAATTTCATAAGACATAGTAACAGTTTAATATTGAAAAGTAAATTTTAGGAGCTTGTAACTGGAAATACTAAAAAATATTATGGAAACTTAAAAGGTATTTAACAGAAGAGTCGCAAACGCCTTAGAGTTACAATAAATTAACAATTAATCGTATAGGAGAGGTTGAAATGAAAAGAGTTTTTAAAAATGCAAGGGTTAACTATAGCGTGCAAAAGAAATATAATCTGAGTATTGATGAAGAGGGGATCACATATGTGTCAGCAGATGGGAAAAAATCTTTCGATATAAAGTTTGCAGATATGGGGTCTATTTTTCTGCTCAGATATTGCAACTCCAATCAACACTATTCGATGACTTTTCTAAATTTAAAAAGAGAGAACATCGGAGAAATTGACACGGATATCATCGCAAGACCGGAACATACCATTCAGGGGCATAATGTTCTGGAGACTAAGTCCGTCTTGATTGCTTTTGCAGAGAATAAATTGACAGAAGCATTTCCGGACAATCTGGATGCTCTCGATTTAGAGGTTGCTTTTTCCTTCAAAGAAAAAGGAATCAGGCTTAAAGACGGCGTACTTATCGGAGCAAAACATCAGGTAAAACTTTCGGATATTCGCAGGGTTATATGTGCATCCAACGGGACTTTGAGCTACCTCCTCCTTTACACCAAGGAGAAGGGAGGATTTTGGAGTATGCCTGATATGAAAGTTCCGGTCAACGAGCTGACCTTACCCATTCTGGAGGCGGTTATGGCAAAAAATACCGGCAGGGGTATAGATTTCAGCCGAGGAAATGGATTTGATCAAAAGACCAGCGAGTACATTCTGCAACGTTATATGAATTCCACCTTCTTTATGAACGAGGATGGCAGCGTTACAGACGACTGGCATAAAATCGCTTATGATCACGTGCAGAACTATCATTCAGACATTGTCACGCCTGAGAGCATGGAAGTTGAATGATACTCTCAATGTGTAATGAACCATATGAAAATTGAAGTTGTTGGAGACGGTGAAATGAATGCAGAACTTTATGTGACAAAGGCATCGTTGCAGATGTCAAGAGGTGAAACGGAAAAAGCGGTGGAGAGTATGAAGAAAGTCGTTGAAATCGGGGATGATATGGTTTCAGTGGCTCAAGCTCACTGTTTTCTCGGAGAATATTATTTTTTAAGTGGAGACTACGTCTCGTCAAAGAAGAATCTGAAATGGATTGATGAAAGACGAGAAGAACTTGAAACAGATTATGATGACTTATTACAGGAGGAGTTTGAAAGGGTTGATGTATTGCTAGCCATGATTGAGAAATTTGCTTTGGCAGAATAATTTTGTGAGGAAGACAGCATGAACGAAAAGAATGTATTTAAAGGTGTTGAAGATACTCTGTATATTCCACTGACGGCGAGAATATACGCATCTAAGAAATTCCCGAAATTTTTCTACGATGAAAAAGCTCTATCTTTAGAGAAATATATTCCGGCAAACGATATAGATGAGAATACTACGGAATATTTCTATATGGCAAGTGTATGCAGGCAATATACGATAGATCAAAAGATAAAAAAAATTCCTTGAGAAAAACGGTTTGTGTAATGTGGTATTTTTGGGAGCGGGACTTGAAACATCATATAACCGCATAGGAAACGATAAAGCGAACTTCTATCAAGTGGATTTGCCGAATGTCATAGATATAAGGGAGAAAGTCCTTGGAAATGCAATCAATGAAAAGTTGATTTCAGGAGATATGTTTACCCTCCATTGGATAAAAGAGATAGATATTTCATTGGCGACGATGATTGTCGTTTCAGGGGTGTACCAATACTTTGCAGAAGAAAAAATACTGTTCATGATCAAGGAGATGAAGGGGATGATTCCTAATGGAGAGCTGGTTTTTGATGCCACGAACTCGGCAGGCTTAAAACTTGCTAATAAATATGTGAAAAAAACCGGTAACAGCGATGCGCAAATGTATTTTAGTATAGACAGTCCGGAAGAATTCGCAAATGAAACACAGACAGAACTCATCGATGTTCAGGGCTTTTTTAAAGAGGCTCTTAAAACGTGCCAAAACTTAAAGTTCAAAACGAAGGTGTATATGTATTTTGCAGACAAACTCAACAGAACCTTTGTGATGCACTTAAGATTTTAGGTTTCATGACGAGCACGAAAGGGGAAAAGTTGCAATTATGGTAGATAATATGAATAAAAATGAAAAATTGATAAAATTTGCATTGTGGGGATCCGTAGCATTGGATATATTTATGTACGTGTGCTTTGTTGTAGGTTTTGCAGCAGGCATAGGAGGTGCACAAATTGGATTTTTAATGATTGGAATTGTTTTCAGATACGGACGAATCATAGCTATAACCAGCATTGCATTAAAGCTGATCGTCATTATTTTCAGTTTTGCCAGAGATACGAATTTAAAGCAGGGAGCCTTTTCTGTCGCCTTATCTTCATTGCTGTTGCTGTTGATCATAGGCGGTGTGATGTGGGGGATTTATTACATCGGCAAAGTTATGAGTACTGTGGGATAGCATATTGATCAAGGGGATAGGGATTTATTGTGAGAGAATACGTAAAGTTATATAGACAGATGAGAGAGGATTATTATCAGAAATGGGGGGAATATTTTCATCCGCAAAGTTGGCAAGAATTTGAAATGTCCAATCAGGAGATTTTTGAAAAGCATTTGGAGAAATATCATGATTCTTCCGACAATACGTTAAAAATAAAATTATATATCGATCTCATTCTCAATAATATCCAATATTTTGGATATTATTTCGCTTTCTGTGAAGGTAGCTTTGAGAGATTGAACAATGCCCTTTGGCAAACCGGCAGGACTTGTTTGCTGCGAGGAGGAATTACACACAGCGGAACCGCTTACACGGGAAACATTATAAAAGGAATTTTTACTTGTTTTGCCTGCAACGATTTTGAGGTGAGCGAGTCATTTGTTCCTAATACCTTGCCGTTGCTCAGAGGCACTTTCTATACTGAAAACGTAATTAACCTGTTTCATTCAATCTATTACAAAGATGATGAAAGATTGGAGGAGGCGCTGTCCAAGGCTGAATCTTTCCTAACAAAGAAAAAACTCACCGGAATAGCAGAATACTACGTTCGCTTCTTCTGTTTTCTTGCAAAAAAAGATTCATACGGAATCACCCAATGTCTGCAAAAACTTTGTGAAGCACATCAAAGGCAAGGATATCCTGTTCAAAAAATTGATAAGTGTTTTGTCCCGGAAATACACGGTTTATATCGCTTGGTGAGATTTTTTGACAAAAGTCTGTTTGAGAAGGTTACATTGCCGACTCATAAGTGCTTTTTAAAAGATTTTGAGAAATGGCAAATAAAAAATAATTTTCCAAAAGGAGAACAGTTCTACAAGTATCCGGAGAAATTGCATGAAGGGAATTTGATTTTACAAAGCCCTTTGCCGGTCATTCATTTAGACGATATAGATGGAAAATTGAGGATAGATGTCGAAAGGTTTGCCACTGAATTGAGCAACTCAGCAAAGTGATGAGGAGGAGTTAAATGAATTTGCAGCGTATAAGAAAAAATAAACAGTTGAATACTCTGCTTATGCACGAATGTGACATTTATTTCTACGAGGAAGTCCGAGCATTGCAGTTTGTCAATAACCATGAAATTTATTCTATGGTATGCGACGCGTTTGCACAGGATGGCAGTGGGGGTGAATACGTTTTTCTTGAAGATGGCAGTATAGGGTTTATCAGCAGCGAAGGAGAGGTCGGGAGAGTGGCAGAGAGCGTGGAATCTCTGTTGACATTTTTAATTCACGCAGGATGCATTTCCGATTTCAACTGCAAGCATTTTTATAGAAACAAGCAGCTGTTAGATACATTTTGCACCAGATATGTAATGAAGATGCGAGAAAGTTACAGGGCTGAGAATAGAGATTGGGATGAGATTCGAAGCGGTATTGCAAAAGAGCTGGCACTGAGTTTTGAGCCGAGTGAATTGGCGAATTTTGCAATGGGATTTTATCAGGCGGCCATAAGGGAGCCCGTATTTTCCTGCAAATATTTTCATGAGGGAACTGAATATATCTGTGATTCCGTACTTTCCGATATTGTAGGAATGTGGATAGAAAAACTCGTAGGTATGACAAAAGAAGAAATAGAGTCAGTCGATTAGAAATTAGACGAAGACATACAGGAGATTTTGCATAATGTATCCGATGAGGAAGATGTGATTTATCCGGTCCATCATTTTGAACGTTAAAGAAAAGCCATCCCGTTAGGTATGTCTAAGAGGGTTGTATAAGTGAAACCGGCGAAACCGCTCATTGAAACAGTTTGCCGGTTTTTAAGTTTAATCAACTGACAGAGATGAGATTATATCGCATGTTGCTATATAAATCGATTGACAAAGTTTATTGCATTATATAATCTTATGAGATTGTCAAAAAATGTGATAAAAGATATCTAAATAAACCCATTGCTTATAGATTATATGTATTATTACATAACACTATAAGCCTAAAGGATGGAGCTGAGAATATTCCCAACTCCATCCTTCAGTTTTCTTTATCAAGACTATTTAGCGAAAATCTTGATAGTCTCTGTTTTTTATTCTATGTTTTTATATTTAAGCAGACATCTTCTTATTTGGAAGTTTTTTTCCTCACCATCAACACAGCGGCAAATATAATTACCGCAATTACCATATCTATCGTATAGCCTGCAACACGAGACATGTCACCGGTTTTTGCAATTTTATTATTTTGTGGACTGTTGCCGGGACCTTTTGAACTATCGCCGGAATCTTTTGAGCTATTATCAGGGGTTCTCGGTCCATTGTCTGGGTTCTTAGGATTATCATCCTTACCCGGATCATCAGGAGTAGCTGGTGGCTCCTTTTTATGTACCGTTAATGTCCCAAAACTTTCCTCTATTTCATAATTTTGGGAATTAGCAGTGCCATTCCAGTTAACACCGGCTGTATTTTTGGAACTGCCCACCTCGGTTTGGCTGCCTGACATTACGATTTCAGCAGTTTCACCGGGCATAAGTCCTTTTAGAGTCCCCGAAGCCGTGAGTGGCTTTCCGTCGTAGACTTTTTCAGCATCAGGTGTGTTGATCACAAGGGGAGCTTTCTTTATGAGATAGAATCGCTCTACTTTTCCCTTATACTTTCCAATTCCCTTTACTACAACCTTGACCTGTCCCACATTTTTGAGATCTCCGATATATTCAAGCTCATAATCAACATTTTCCTTTAATTCCACACCATCATTAGTGCCTCCGCCATTTGATGATTTCGAATGTAAATCTGTGACAGTCACCTTCTGCTTTTGTTCTTTACCATTATAGGTTGTAAATTCAGGGTTTGTAACTTTAAATCTGCTAATATCATTGAAATCTGCAGATTCTATATTTAGATTACCTGCTTGGCTTTTTACAATTTTATAATTTTTCATTGCTTTATCAGGTGGAATAAGTACATGTTCATATTTACCTGGAGCAAGCTGTGCATAAGTTCCTCTCGCCTTTTCAGTATCCAATGACACCTTTGATCCGGCATCAATGGCTTTTTCCGTACCATCAAATGATGCAAGTCCCTCTATGGAATAGGTGTATTTCGGTTCAACACCATATATACCACTAACATCATCTGCTTTTACCGTAATGCCACGAGGATTCACATTCAACGTTCCCAATTTCTGTTCTATTTTATAATTCCTTGAAGCAAAAAGATTATTGAAATGAAGTTTATCAGTGTGAAGAGGAGTTCCTTTTCTGTTTATTTGAATATTATATTTTCCTACCTCTATTGTATCTGACAGTCTTTTCGCCACAAGACTTCCATGTCCTCTTGTGAAGTTGTTTTGGTCGTCATTACGCACAAATCCATCGTATTTCAGCCCGAAATTCAAATCGGATATGCTTCCGTAAGATGTCTCTGTAATTTCTTTGCCATCTTTGTCATATGCGTAGCTTGAAACTTTGAGAGGCGCTCTTTTAACCTTTATTGTCGTATATGTTTCAGCGTTGTTATATACGCCACTCTTATCTATCAGAGTAATTTTTACAACAGCCACGCCTGCATTATTAATCTTTACATTGCCCGAACCATCAATAGTTACGGTAGATGGGAATCCGTAATCGGTAAACTTATCCTTTATTATCTCATATTTCCATACATCTTTTGATGTAGAAGCTCCTCCTTTAATTGTCGGTTCAATTTTAAATCCCGAGTCCTTGTAATTCGCCTCGTGTAAAGGCTTACAGCTTATGCTTCTGTCTACCTTGTCTTTATTGTAGGTAGCAGAAGTTTTTGATGATAAATAGTTGTTGTTTTCGGGTATAAATTCTGCAGTGATCTTGTACTCTCCGCTGCTAACTGTATCTGCTTTCAGTTCCGCTTCGTACAGTCCGCTATTTTTATTGAATGATACAGGTATCTCTTTTGCAGTATCCGTATTGTTATTTACAACAAATCGTACCTTACCATTTTTTTCATACAGTCCGCTAACTACCGCTTTAATCGTAGCCTTGGAGCCATCCTGTTTTGCTGACAGACTAGTGTTAGTACTTGCCGGTTCTATAGAAAAATCTAAGGATGCCGTCGCCTCGGAATAATACTTTGTGCCCTCGACAGTTGCAGTTACCTTATATTTGCCCACATTTACAGGGGCATCATCCAGAGGCTTTCCGTCACGGGTTGAATACTTATATGTAACTTTTCCATCGCTGTTCGTAGTTACCTTTGGATTTTTAACTTTTTCTCCGTCATATACCTTTGAAGGGTTTTCAGTAAATGAAATTTTTCCCTTCTGCCTTGATACACTTCCTGAATAACTGGCATTGTATCCCCAATAAACTTCATTTGCGGGATCAGCTTTCATTTCAACGGATATCTTAAATTTCCCAACAGCTTTAGCCTTGAGTTTAACTGAGGCATTTTGTGAATCTGACTCAACTATTTCAACTGCATCTGTTCCATCTATTACTTTAAAATTGCAATCCTTCAGAGTATCATTTCCTTTATCTACAGAAAGAGTGAAATCTTCCCCCACATAAGGTTCGTTTTCCGGTTTTTTAAAGTTTTTCTCTCCATACATTTTCAAAAGACCGTTTCCATCGCTCGTTACAGTTCCATGGTAAAGTTTTTCTCCGTTTCTATCAACTCCAACTGTTGTTTTCATGGGTTTTGAAACAGGAAAATACAGATAAATTTTACCTTTTTTATCCGGATAAATATCTTTTGTACCATAGGCTCTTGATTGATTATGAGGGAAAATTTCAACACTTCTATTAGGCGGATCAGCAAGAGTCAAAGTAGCACGATACACATTTTCTTTAATGGAATTCTTTGCTCTTAAGATATTAGCTGAAACACTGCCTCCATCAATGATTATATCCGCCTCATCACTTATCTTATTTGATAATACGGTTCCTCCGGAGATTTCTATTTTGCCGTCTTTCTTGAGTCTCTTATCTATCCCGTAAAGATCTCCACCATGACCTATATCTGTTGCATCGGCATTTCCCGCATGAGCTGAAATATATCCTCCGGTAACATAAAACTTTGAAAGTGTACCATGTCCACTTCCGCCACCTATACCGGCACCGGAGCCAAGATATACCCTCCAATCTTTCTTTTCGGAACGTCTATTATTGCCACCGAATGCCTCCACAAAGCCTCCTGCGATTTTTACTGTTCCTGCAGAATTGCCTACAGGAGTAAACAATGTTCGATCTGTATAAATTACACTGCCGCTTCCAATTCCTGCAGCACCAAGCCCTCCTCTTGCGCGGAGAATTCCCTTATTTTTATATCTGTCTCCTTCCATATCGATAACGATTTTATTACTTGATCCACCTAGTCCGCCACCTATACCGGCAGCTCCCTCGCCACCATTAGCATTTATTACACCTTTTCCCTTTATAAGTATAGAATTGGAGTCTGCACCTCGACCACCTGAGCCGTTGGCTCCACCCCCAATGCCTGCACCGCCATAACCTCCTGAAGCATCAACGCTATATCCGTCAATAACGATGCTGTTACCATCTTTAGTTTTACCCTTAAACTTTCCACCTAATCCCGTACCTATACCGGCAGCTTTGTTTCCACCAAATGCCTTAATTTTGTAGTCAGGGTTATTTGCAGTCAAAACTATTGGACCGCATTTGGTTGTGAGTATTGTGGTTACCAGTGTATGATGACCACCACAACCAATACCGGCGGAGTGTGGCCCTCCAACAGCTTCAACTGACGGGCAATTTGTTATCTTAATAGTGCCAACACTTCCTGCTCTTCCTGAACCGATTCCGGCACCTCCCTCTTCACCGTCAGCAGGAGCCTTGGCTATGATATTACTTTTTGTTATGGCAATTTCTTTAACGTCACAATTCAGTCCGGTTCCTATACCTGCACCACCGCCTCTTTTCCCTGCAAAGGCTGTTACATCACTTTCCTCAATTATTATTTTTTTTGCATTACCGCCATGAGTCTTGTGAAGCAATCTAGTTGGAGCCCAACCGCCACCTCCAATACCAGGGCCGGTACCATGACCTTTTGCCAAGACTGTTGACTTTTTAATTTGTATTAAATCAATATTGCCGAAAGGTCCGGTTCCTACCCCTGCAACTCCGGATGTTATAGCATCTCTATCATTAGTCGACATCATGTCATGATCACATTCAATTTTACTGTTCTCAATAGTTATTTCCTTCATATCATTTATTCGATGTGCTCTATAGTTAAAAGCAGGACTCGAATATATGGATGTTCCTATACTATTTCCCTTGTATGTACTGTTGCTGATTTTGATGCGATCAATACTTCCGCCGTGACCGGCTCCTATACCCGCCGCAATTTTGTTACTTCCCCGTGCAGCTATTGTGCTGTTATCAATGGTAATGGAGTGTATTTTACCAGGCCTTCCTTTCAGTGAACCGCTTCCTATATCTGCTCCTGCATACGGAGCATCGGCATAAACAGTCGCGTCTTTTATGGTTATATTACCTGCATCGTCCTGACCGGAACCAATTGCAGCAGCATCGTTGATTCTATTACCGGCTGATGATGCAAAGGCTCTAATTTTTAGAAGTTCCCTTTTACGGGGATGCCCTTTTATTACTATTTCGCAGGATGACTGATCTTTTCCGCCACCTATGCCGGCACTATTTGTACCGCCTCTTGCGACAATTTCCATAGGCTTATCTTGTTTACATTGAATATTAATTTTACCTTTTTTTGTTATATTTCCGCCATTTCCGCCACCTATACCGGCAGCGTATTTACCCCCACGGGCTTCAATATTACCCCCATTTATGGCAATAGTTCCTTTTAAATCTCCGCCGTCACTGCATCCTATGCCTGCAGCATCTTTGCCACCGTAAGCCTGGATATTACCTTCATTTATAGTTAAATTATGTAAATCTCCTCCACTCTCGCCTATAGCTTCTCCTGCTCCGATTCCGGGAGCATTTTCGCCACCTCTGGCAGTTATATTACCATTGTTTATAGTTAAATCATACAAAATGCCGTCTCTGCCGGAGCCTATTCCCGGTGCTGAGTGCGCTCCGGTGGCATTTATGGACATATTCCCGTCAATAGTGAGGTTTCTTACATTGTCGTTATAGTTACCACCTATTCCGGCACCTCCATATTTTTCTCCTCCACCGTAAACATTCAATGTTCCGTCACCGCTAATCAAAACATGGCTTTTTTCATGACAACTTATTCCTGCATAACCCCAGTTTTTTCCTATGCCTGACTTATGACCTCCATATAAGTTAATCTTGGCATTGGAGTCACCCTTGCCAATGTATATTTTTGCATAGGAGTTTTTTGTAACCTCAATGGGTGCGGCACTTTTATTTCTCAAATCAATGTTCAATCCATCTTTCAGATTTACTATAATCGGTCTTTGTGCTGTCCCTCCCTTTATTTTGATATGGTTTTTTTCGGTTGATCCATATACGTTATACACTTTAGATGTATCATTGCATTCCAACTTGTTTTTTCCTATGTCAAAAGATACATGTTGTGCATTGACCTGCATCTCTTTCCAAAAAAACACGGCTGTAAATGCCGCCATAAATAAAAATATGAGAAAAAACCTATGCTTTGCGGATATAGATCTTCTCATTGAACTGCACGCTTTCATTGATAACCTCCCTTATGTCTTCTCCTTTACGTCTATTTTTCAATGGCACACATTAAAAACTGAAAATATTAAATTTAATTTTATTTTTATCGGTGTAGGATATAAAAACCGATGTTTCCATACTTCTTTTGACAAAATCGAAAAAAATTCCATTTTTATGATTTGTTATTCAATTCTAATTTTACAATAATTTTTACTGCATATCAAATTTTTTCTCAAAATAAATGAATTAGTAGCAAAATCGATCGGCACTCTTGCAAATACACTTGTTCAATATTTAACCGCTTTTTAGTTAACATCTCACCATGTGAATGACATTATCATAATCGATATGAGTATAATATTTGTCAGACCATGTGTGATTGCAACGGAAGTCAATGAAAAATAGATAAGGTTAATCGATTTTCTTAAGTAAATATCCATCAGTAACTGAGCAACCAAATGAGATTATTTACATTTGCTAGAGTCATTTTCCGTTTTTTGTAATCACTGAAACACAAACATTGATATGATGATATCACATCATAAATCGCCAATATTTAATATGCTTTAAGATATAGAAAAAGCCCGAACCGAGTTAAGTCGGTTCGAGCTTTTTCTACAGTCTGAGCCACTCCGCCAGAAGGGGCTTTTATCAATATATCTAAAACATCTTCACTTATCATTCGCTCTGTTGACTCAGGTTAAAGCCCGGGCTCTTGGTAATCTTTTGGTTGTTATCAACGATACAGTATTCAAAACCTTTCTTATCTTTCATAAATTCGATAGCCTTCTCTTTTCCCAAAAGGAGACATGTTGTAGAATACAAATCACAAGTCACGGATTTTCCGCTTTTAGCCATAATTGAAACTGACAGCACGTCTGTATTTCTCGGAAATCCGGTTTTCGGATCTAAAATATGGTGATACTTTTTACCCTTTTCTTCGAAATATCGCTCGTAGGTTCCGGAGGTTACTATGGTTTTATCCTTTACGGAAACTGCGCCAATCACATTTTGTTTTTTAGAGTATGGTGATTCAATGCCGATCTTCCAGTCTTTATCTCCCTCCTTGCCGCCTATGGCAACGACGTTTCCTCCGAGGTTGATAATAGCGCTTTTGACACCTTCCTTCTTGAGAAAATCATAAAGTCTGTCAGCGATGTACCCCTTGGCACTGGCACCGAGATCCAGGAAGGGACGCTTGTTTTCCAGTGTTACGGTATTGCCGTCAACTTTTACATTCTTATAGCCCACTTGCGTGAGTGCTTTTTGAATATCCCCTTGCGGAGGAACTTTGGGATTATCTCCGGTGAAATTCCACAATTCCTCAATCTTACCTATGGTAGAATCAAAGATTCCCGACGTTTGTTCGCTGATTTTTTTGCTCTCTTCAATCAAATATTTAGCATCGTCGGAAACTTTAACAGGCTTTCCGTCGCTGTGGTTAATCTTATATATATCGCTGCCCTCTACGGTTCTGCTCAACAAGTTTTCATATTTTTCACATTCCTTGAAGGCTTTGGCGATAACATCGTTGGCTTTGCTCGTCTCCATATTTCTAATTTCTATGGTGCAAGATGTATTTAAATGAAACTCGGTTTTTGACACCGGGTCTCCGGCAGTTTCATTAGTTTCATTGGATTTACAAGCTGTATGTGATATAATAACTGTTAGTGCCATTGCAGATATGGCTATTGATTTTAGTATTTTTTTAATCATGATTACCTCGATATTATGGATTAAATGTTATAAACGGTGAACAAGTATGAAAATTAAAAAAGGAGATATTATCCTCGCTATAATATTTCTCGTTGCAGGAATAATCTCGCTAATCTACATAAATAATTATAAAGTGGATAGGGGAAGTAGTCAAGTTATTGTTACGAGCAACGGAAAGTTATACGGCACGTATTCGTTGAATGAAAATAAAGAGTTTGAAATTAGAAGGGGAACTCATATAAATCGTTTTAAAATCGAAAATGGGAAGGTGAGAATGGTGTGGGCTAACTGCTCAAATCAGGACTGCATAAGGCAGGGGACTATAAATGATGGTTCAAAGGCTATAATTTGTTTGCCGAATAAAGTCGTTATTGAAATTAAATCGAAGAAGAAGAAATTCGATACTATATCCCAATAGGTAGCAGGAGGAACAGCATGAAGGTGAATATACATGATGGTAAAAGAACCACCAGAATGGGATATACTGCGGTTTTAATCGCTTTGGCGATGATATTTTCATACATAGAAGCGGTCTTTCCTTTTTCGTGGGTTACTTTGCCGGGATTTAAAATAGGGATTGCAAATTTGGTAATAGTAGTGGCAATGTATTCGATGGATTTTAAAATGGCACTTGGAATAAATGTATTGAGAGTGATTTTAGTCGGATTTTTGTTCACAGGTGCATTCGGAATCTTGTATTCCATGGGCGGTTGTGTATTGAGTTTGAGCGGAATGGGACTTTTGAAAAAAACAGGGAAGTTTTCCATTTTGGGAGTGAGCATGGCGGGAGGAGTTCTCCATAACACAGGACAGCTCATAGTCGCAGCAATAATACTCACATCGACGAAAACATTTTTTTATTTTCCGGTGTTGTTGTTTACGGGGATGGGAACAGGGCTGGTAATAGGATATATGAGTTATATTATTTTAAGTAGGCTGAAACTTATGCAATTCAATTGAGATACAGATCAAAGTCGCGATGCGTAAAGTTGTGCCGAAGTCGTATTTTGCATCTGCTTTAGCATCGGACGAGATGTGTGTAAACGAAGAGTATCGAATAACCGCCGGATGCACTGAGAGAATCAAGGAGTTTGAGTTTAAATTTTTGATTTTATAATGACTGAAAAAAGGAGAAGAATCATGGCGAAGAAGAGGGTTACCTTACCTAAAAATTTTGATGAACTGATAGAGGCAGGGGATGTTGAAGATCTTAAAGCTGTCTATGAAAAATGTGAGCTTTCCGCCCACAGCGGGAGATACAGTTTAAATACAGCACTTCATTACGGAGATATTCCTGAAGAGCTGGTTATCTGGCTCGTAGAACGGGGCTTAGATGTAAATACAGTCAACTATTATGGGCGCACGCCATTGTACACCCATGCAACTTTGGGCAGTGATACTGTGAAATTACTGTTCAAATTAGGTGGAGATATAAAAAAACCGGATAATTACGGGAATACACCTTTGCATACAGCGGCAGAGTTTTTCCACCCGGCTACCGTTAAATTTTTGCTGGAAAAAGGGGCGGATATTGATATAAAAAATGACATGGGACGAACCCCTATGGATTGCACTCTTGCTGTTTGCAGAAACATTAATATCGCACAGGCAGCAGAGGTTTCGGAAATGTTAATAGAGGCAGGTGCTGAAATAACGCCTGAAATGGCTGAAAGAGTTCAACTGATCGGCAAGGATTTCGAATTTCACAGAGAAAACTTTAACAAGGATTACCTGGCTGAAACTGAAGCGGGACTTGATAAGCTATATGAACTATTTGATGTAAATCCCGCACCAAAGCGTAAGATTCATGATGGGGTTTCTCCGATTATTGTAAAAGAATGTCCTTGGAAGGAGCAATATGATCAACTTTGGGATATGCTGATTCCTTCAAGGGGTGCGGCAAAGACTGTACAGGGCGAAGTTATACGCATAACGGGACGTGTGCGGGATGAGCTATACAGAAATGGCGGCGTAAACTGGGATAAAGACTATCGAAATATGCTCAATGCTCTGCCGAAGTATTTTGCTTCAGGGATTCCTCTTGCGGAGAAAGAATTGGAAGAAACTAAACAACTGGTTTCGAGCATCCGCACAAAAGGCGATGAAGAGGTCATAACGGAGCGTTTATGTGAACTTGCAGTTATATGGGTGTTATTAAATCAGACTCCGATTTCTCTGGAGAGAACAAATTATAACAGATGATGCAAAAGGTATATAAGACACAAGAACATTAGATTAAAAACGGCATAATAATACCGAATCCTTGGCAAATTAAAATTGAGGAGGTAATTTTATTGAGACCTTTAGTTGTATATTATTCATATTCAGGAATAACGAGGAGATTGGCAGAAGATATTGCATTGATTACGGACGGAGAGTTGAGGGAGTTGAAACTGCAAAAACCTTATTCATTTTCATATAATACAGCTGTGAAAGAAGTGAGAGAAGAAATTGAAAAAGGGTATTGTCCTCATCTTACGGAAGGAGCAGAAGCTATTGAAAATGCAGAGGTGATTTTTATCGGATCTCCCAACTGGCTAAAGACCTTTGCTCCACCTGTGTTGTCGTTTTTAAGAACAGTCGATTTAAGTGGGAAGACAATCATTCCCTTCTGCACCCACGGTGGAGGCGGTTTTGGGAGAATGATAGAAGATTATAAAAAAGAATGTGGAAATTCAACGATAAAAGACGGAATAGCCTTAAAGGGAGACTACAGTTTTGACCAACTTAAACTATGGTTGGATAGCAATTTGTAAATTCTGGTTTTTATAATTCAAATAATTGAATAAAAAATTATAACAGAACAATGTGGAAAAGCGGTAAACCAAAGGGTTTACTGCTTTTTCTTCGCACTGAAACGGAATTGAGTACCAATGAAAAATCGACCACAAACATAAAAAGATACTTGACAAGAGGCCTCGGTGGAAAGATGCTGCGATGAGTTTATCATTAAGCAGATTGTGGAATATGGCGGGGGTAAATAACGCGGTGTGTGGTGGGGATTTCCTTTCCCCCAATATTGTCAACTAAACCCGCAACACTCTAATTTTTTATCAATATATAAGTCAGAGTGTGTTTTAAGTATCGCCACTTTCGAATACCAGATTTTCAACTTCCGACGGATTCTTCAAACAATTAAATTCAATTTGCCTTCTGTACTCTGATGGCGGTATGCCCATCTGTTTCTTAAATGAAGTGGAAAAGCCGGAGACAGTGTCGAAGCCCACTTTCTTTGCGAGTTCTTCTATGGATAAATCGGAATCGGCTAATAAGTGTGAAGCATAGTCGGTTTTTTTTGACAAAATATATTCGGTAATAGTACATCCTGTAAATTGCCTGAATAAATTTTTCAGCTTTGTCGTACTCATATTGGCTAACCTGGAAAGCTCTGACAATTTTATGGAGTGCGAAAAATTATCATCGATGTACTGAATAACATGAACGATACTTTCATAATCCGTGCTTTTTTTAGGCAATCTTCCATTCCCCATTTCAAGTACCGCTGACATCAGAGCATAAGCACCTGCTGTGTAATACAGTTCTGCGGCCATTCCGCTTAGAGAACATGCGTATATTTTTTTTAGAACGTTCATAATTTCTGCTGACCAATTGTGCTCCCCGCCCATATTCTTCAAAATCTCCAGGGGACTCGCTTTTTGTGCCGTGAAGAGAGTTCCGAGATGCATTTTGTAAAATGACGGAGAATATAGAACTTCAGTGTAAGCAACCCGACTTCCTCTCCGCATCAAAGTGTTTATAGGTGTGCCGTTTTCCTCTAAGTAAGCCATGATCTTGCCTGGAGGAAGGTGCTTTGCATACTCGAGACGAAGGGAAATGTAAAGCGAATCGTTTGGCATTGTGAGTTCGGTATCTTTTAGAAAATAAAAATCACATTTTGTGATCACAAAATGCTCTCCGTGGGGGAGAAACCAGAAATATCCCCTGGTCGTATAACCGTCTCCTTGAAAGAAGGAACCGCAACCGAAGGGATTGTTTTCATTATTTTTTACCATTCCCATGTCATTGCACATAGAACTTATTATATTTATCATTATATCACCTCATTTTTTCTATCAGACATTTTTCTTTTGAGAAAAGACATATACGCGTATATTCTATTGCTCAAGGGAATTAGTGTATATTATACTTTTAATTAGGTATGTATAACCAATACGATTTTAGCATGAATATACCAATATTTCAAGGGAGATGTGAGGTTTGAAACTCGACGTACGCTATAAATTCTTTTTGTTGATGCTTATCGGTGTGGTGGCGTTTTTTGCAAAGGATATCATATATGGGAGTATGGTTTTCATCATTGTATGCCTGCTTTCTTTTCTTATCGGACAGAGAAAAAAGACGATAAAATTTATTGTTTTTTACATTTTTTTGCTTTTATTTATCGTTTTTTCAAAGTATGTACCGGTAACTTTGAGCAATATGATGTTAATGATTGTTTTATGCATGAGAATGTGCATGCCGATTCTGCTATATGGACAAACGTTTTTGAGAACGACACCGGTCAGTGAAATGGTTACAGGTCTTTATGCAATAAGGATTCCTCGTTCATTTATCATTACTTTTGCAGTTGCCATGCGGTTCTTTCCTACTGCAAAAGAAGAAATTTCTCATGTGCGAGATGCCATGTCGCTTAGAGGGATAGGGTTTTCTTGGCGAAATCTGAGACGGCGTCCCGGAATGGTATTTGAAGGATTTATCACACCGCTTTTAGTCAGGGCCTCTACTATTGCTGAGGAGCTTTCAGCAGCATCGATTACTCGCGGATTGGACAATCCTGCACCTAGAACGGCATTCATAAAACTTAACATAACGGTTAAGGACACTTTTTTAACTGTTATATTCACACTTTTGCTGATTTCTGTTGTGCTGTTGCGGACAATCGTTGGGAGGTGGTAAGTTGATTCGATTGGAACATGTGAGCTTTCGCTATGCAGAAATGGAAACGAAAGCGTTAGAAAATATTTCTCTTCAGGTAGACAGAGGTAAATGCGTAGTGCTTTCGGGCAGTTCAGGATGCGGAAAGACAACGATAACAAGACTTATAAACGGGTTGATTCCAAGTTTTTATTCGGGAGAGCTCTCCGGAACCGTAAAAATAGATGGAGAGGATATTGCCGGACTGGAACCGCACGAATTAGCGACAAAAATCGGTTCCGTATTTCAAAATCCGAGAACGCAGTTTTTCAATACGGATACAGATAGTGAAATTGTCTTCGGTATGGAAAATTGCGGAATTTCATATGAAGAAATGCACTGTCGTTATGAAGAGACAGTAAATAATCTCGATTTAGAGAATTTGTGCGGGAGAGATATCTTTGCCCTTTCAGGCGGAGAGAAACAGCAAATTGCGTTTGGAAGTATATACGCTCTATCTCCTGAAATATATGTTTTGGACGAGCCGTCTGCAAATTTGGACAGGATTGCGACTTTGAGACTTCGAAACCTGCTTTTACAGTTAAAGAATAGCGGAAAGACTTTGCTGATTTCCGAACATCGACTTTATTATCTTCGTGATGTGGCAGATCAGGTGGCATTGATTCGTGAAGGTAGATTGACCGGGCTTTACGATATGAATAGACTTGTCGATACACCTGTGGAAACTCTTAACAGCATGGGTCTGCGAACCTTGCGGGATATTGAAATTTCGCCTTCTCCTGCAAGCTGTACGGCGAGAGTTCCCGCATTGGAGATAAGAAATCTCTCTGTTAAACGTGGAGGAAAAACCGTATTGAAAAACGTAAATATTTCGCTAGACTATGGAGATATTGTGGGGATAATCGGAGAAAACGGCGTCGGGAAAACCACCTTGGCACGGACGGTCTGCGGACTTATGAAAGAAAAAAACGGAGATATTTATTCAGAGGGACAGCGGATGAATATTTCCATGAGAAAACAGGTTTCTTTTCTTGTAATGCAGGATCCGAATTATCAGCTGTTCAGCGACAGCGTAGTTGGCGAGATGGCGCTTACCGCTACCGGTGAAATCCCAGACTTGGCTGATGTGCAAAAGATTTTATCCTCTTTGGAACTTACCGGTGTTCGGAACAGACATCCACTCTCCTTATCCAGTGGACAAAAACAACGTTTGTGTGTGGCTCTGGCAGCTTTGTCTCCTGCACGTATACTCTTTTTGGACGAACCGACGAGCGGGCTGGATTTTAAGAATATGAATCGCGTGGCAAAGATGTTGAAGGAACTTTCCAGGGAAAAAGCTATTGTCGTGATCTCTCATGACAATGAATTCCTGAATCTCGTTTGTACGCGAATCATATCCTTATCAAGATAAATTAAAAACAGAAAGTGAGGAGGATTTCAAATGAATCAAAACAAAACTATTTCAAGTACCAAACTGAGCGGCCGTGATTTTATCAATCTTGGCATTTTTACCGTAATATTTATCATAATCTTTATGGCATGTATCATGGTCATGAGCATGACAATTTACACTCTACCCTTTGGGGTTGCATTAGGTTCTTTCTTCGCAGCATCTGCATACATGTTGCTTAGGGCAAAAGCGCCTAAAACCGGTGCAATTATATTGTTCGGAATACTGTTCGGACTGGTCATGTTCACTATGGGCAGTGGTTGGCCAATACTCGCATCGGTAGTTGTAAGTTCAATTATTGCGGAGCTGATTGCAAGAAGTGGAGATTACAAGGGTTATGCCCGAGAGGTCATCGGCTATTGCATTTTAATGATGGGTACGGCTGTCGGTTCGTATATTCCGTTTCTTGTCATGAAAGATTATTATCTTAAACTTGCTGAAGGGAACAGTATCAACGGTGAATTCATGTCCCGCTTAGTTGAATTTATAAGCGGCCCGTATCTGGTGTTGGCTTTGGCTACTACAATTGTTACCGCCATATTGGGAACGATGTTGGCTCGGGCTATTTTCAAAAAACATCTTGTGAAAGCGGGATTGCTCAGAGAGATGAAGTGATGGAAAAAAGGAGATAAAAGCGGCATGTCGCGTATTTTTGGTGACAGATGGAAAACGGATTCCAGAGGACAGTGGCGTCCTTGGACATAGTGGAATTGTTTTTCAAGGAGAAAATATAAATAAATTTGTGAAAAGTTAAATGTCTTACGGCACACAAAACGCCGGTATAACCTGAAATAACAGGCTATACCGGCGTTTAATACTTTTGAAAACACAGTTTAAAATCACATTGGATTTTATCAAAACTTCATATCAATTTTCATAATTTAAGATCTGACAGCGATCTTCTTTTCCTTCGGAACCATGTAAATTGCCTTTGTAGGACACTCTTTTACACATAGCCCGCAGTTCTTACATTTGTCGTAATCGATTTTGGCAAGGCTGTCAGTTACGTGAATTGCATCAAATGGACATTTCTTTTCGCACTTCATACAACCGATGCAACCGATCTTGCAGTTTTTCATAACTTTTGCACCTTTGTCATTAGAATTACATTTAACGGTAACTCTATCGGCGGAAGTGATCATATCGATTATGAACTTAGGACATTCCTTTGCACACATTCCGCAACCGACGCATTTATCTCTGTCGACTATGGCAACGCCGTTTACGACGTGAATCGCATCAAAGTCACATACTCTCACGCAATCTCCCAGTCCCAGACAACCGGAACTGCAACCCTTACCGCCACCGAATAACTGGTTGGCAGCAGTACAAGTCATTTCTTTGCCGTATTCCATGATATCGTTTGTGAGATCTCTGTTTCCCTGACATTTTACCACAGCAATAGGAGCGGCGGAAGTATCTGCAGATACACCTAGAATTTCACCCAGCTTGGTAGCCAAATCCGGACCTCCTACGGGACATTTATTCACCGGAGTAGACCTGTCCTCACCAAAAGCTGCTGCGTATCCGTCACATCCGGAATATCCACAGGCACCGCAGTTGGCACCGGGCAACGCTTCACGTACTTCCGCGACGATTTCATCGACCGGAACGTACATTATTTTCGCAGCGAAGGTAAGAATGATTCCAAACACTAAACCTATGATTACAACTAGAGCAATAGGCAATAGACTCATATTAAAACCTCCTTATCCTAAGCGAATATTCCATCTACCATTCCTGAGAATCCCATGAATGCCAGAGATAGAATTGAAGCAGTAACGAGCGTGATAGGAATTCCCTTGAAAGATTCAGGAACGCTATCGTTATTTTCAAGTTTTCCTCTCAGACCGGCAAACAAAATGAGTGCCAATAGGAAACCGATACCTGCACCTAATGATGAGAAGATAGACTGAACAAAAGTGTATTTTTCATCTATATTTAGGATTGTTACCCCCAGCACGGCACAGTTGGTTGTTATCAAAGGAAGATAAACGCCAAGAGACCTGTATAGAGGAGGCATATACTTCTTTAGAATCATTTCAAGCAATTGCACTAGGGATGCTATTACAAGAATGAACACTACTGTCTGTAGATATGTAATGCCGTTTTTGTCCAATATGTATATTTGGATCGGCCATGTTACGGCTGTCGCGATTACCATTACGAATGTTACAGCAGCACCCATGCCCACTGCGGAATCCAGTTTCTTGGAAACTCCCAGAAAAGGACAGATTCCCAAGAACTTAGACAATACGAAGTTGTCTACAAGGATAACGCTCATCATTATCATCAATAATTCTTTCATTATGCTTTATCCTCCTGTTCTCCAACGCCACAAGACTCGGACAGAGTACAGCTTTCACAGCCGAATTCCTTTTTCTTGATAGCTTTTCCGTTGCTTATTT
This sequence comes from Eubacterium brachy ATCC 33089, assembly GCA_000488855.1. Taxonomy (GTDB): domain Bacteria; phylum Bacillota; class Clostridia; order Peptostreptococcales; family Anaerovoracaceae; genus Gallibacter; species Gallibacter brachus. Next base: position 230,083 of record KI535286.1, read on the forward strand.
TATTTACTGCGGCAACCAGAATGGCGAATACGAAGAATCCACCCGGAGCCAGCATGAAGATTGTCATCGGTGAGATGGATCCGCCGTAAATGTGCATGTCAAACAGCGTGCCGCTGCCAAAGAACTCTCTTATCAACCCCATTGCAGTCAGCGTCAACGAGAAACCTACACCCATGCCGATTCCGTCAAGAGCGGAATCGATAACTGAATTCTTGTTGGCGAACATCTCCGCCCTTCCCAAGATTATGCAGTTTACTACGATCAACGGTATAAACAAACCCAGTGATGCATCCAGAGCAGGTAAGTATGCTTTTAAAAGCATCTGCACAACGGATACGAACCCTGCGATTACTACGATGTAGCACGGAATTCTTACGGTATCGGGAATTATGTTTTTAAGTATGGATATTACCACATTGGAGCATATCAGTACAGCCATTGCAGCGACACCCATTCCGAGACCGTTCAAAGCACTTGTGGTAGTTGCAAGAGTAGGACAAGTTCCCAATAGAAGTACCAGTACGGGATTTTCCTTTATAATCCCCCTGGTTAATATGTTTAATTTTCCCATTATTTTATACCTCCTGCATCTTTAAATTGAGCCAGTGCATTTTTTACGGCAGTGTAAACTCCGTTAGAGGAAATCGAAGCGCCTACAACGTGGTCTACGCTCTTTTCATCTTTTATTTTTGCACCTTTCAGCTCCTTTATTTTCTGGTATTTTTTTAGGTATTCCTTCGTCATGGCCTTAGTTCCAAGACCCGGAGTGTCCGAATGGTTTGTAACTTCCACGCCGGTGATAGCACCGTCTTTATCAATGCCTATCATAGCTGTCAAAGTACCACCAAATGATTTACCTTGAGCGGTTACAACTCCGCCGGATTTGTTGTTTGCAATGTAGAATTCAACTACACCGTTACTTAATTTCCCTTTGTATTTTGTGAAGGAGTCGGCAGTTGGAAGCACTTGAGATCTGGTTTTATCGGCATTTGCTTTTGCGATTTTCTCGATTTGAGGTTTTGTTACACTGTTGGTCAAAACCAGTGCAAAAGGAATTACCAAGCAAATCAACACCAGAACCAGAGAAGGTGCTATTGTTTCTTTAAAGAACTTACTTTTCATCAGCTGCTTCTCCTTTCTTTATCTTTTTCTTAGGCTTGAACAACCTGTTTGTGGTTACCCTTTCGATTAGAGGAGTCGTTACATTCATGAGCAGTATTGCAAATGAAACGCCTTCGGGATATGAACCGAACAGTCTCACGAGCATCGTTATAACGCCGCAACCTATACCGAATATAACCTTACCCCAAGGTAGCAGCGGAGTTGTGACATAGTCGGTCGCCATGAAGAAGGCACCTAACATGACACCGCCCGCACAAACGTGGAATATCGGATTTTGCCCGGCGATCAAAGCGATAATCGCTACTGTCCCGATGAAGCAAACCGGCGTGATTGGCGAAATAACTTTCTTCCAAATGAGGAATAGTCCTCCGATTAAAAGTGCAACAGCACTGACTTCACCTAGAGATCCGCCTGTAAACCCTAAGAACAAGTCGAGATTGGAAGGCATTGATCCATTTCCGCCTTCTTTTAGAATTCCAAGAGGCGTAGGCCCTGTCAAAGCATCGGTCGCTGCGTTTCTCGGAACAGGCCAGGTGGTCATCTGCGTTGCAAAAGATACCAGCAGAACGACTCTGGCAGTTATTGCCGGGTTGAACAGGTTTTTACCTATTCCGCCAAATAGGCATTTTACAAGGATAATCGCTACTGCGGCACCTACTATGGCTATGTAGTAAGGAAGATTTGCCGGCAAGTTGTAAGCGAGTAAAAGGCCTGTGAGAGCTGCTGAACAGTCGCCAACAGTCTGAGGCTTTTTCATAAGCATGTTCCACAGATATTCCAAGAGTACGCAAGAAATTATGCAAACTGCTGTTAGAATAACAGATCTAAGCCCGAAGACATATGTGTTAACCAGGAATGCCGGAGCTAAAGCCAGCATAACCAGACACATAATCCTCCTTGTATCTTCGTTGTTCACCGCATGAGGTGAAGCCGATACAATTAAATTATCATGATATTGTTTTCCCATTATTTACTCTGAGCCTCCTTTAAGATCGCTTTGCCGAGTTTGTTGTTGAAGCCCAAAGGTCTTCTTGCAGGACAAACATAGGCACAGCTACCGCATTCCATACACTGCATAACTTCCAACTGATCCAATTTTTCAGCGTCCTTCTGTTCCATAGCATCTGAGAGTGCTGTAGGAAGCAGATTGAACGGACAGGCAGAGTGACATCTACCGCAGTTTATACAGCTTGTTTCTTCCGGAACCAATCCCTGTGGACCGTCAAATGCCAAAATGGCATTGTTGTTTTTAACAACGGGAAGCGAATCTGAAAAGATAGCTCTACCCATCATAGGACCACCCATTAGAATCTTTTTCGGAGGAGCTTTATAACCGCCACAGAACTCGATAACATCTGCGATTCTGGCTCCGATAGGGGCGATGATGTTGCCCGGATCGGCTACTGCAGAACCGTCGACAGTCATTCTCTTTTCAATTAGAGGCATTCCTGTTCTAAAGTATTGACCTACAAATGCTATAGAAGTAACATTGGACAGAATTACGCCAAGTGCCGCAGGCAAAACTCCCGCTCTCATGGTTTTTCCGGTAATTTCATAAATCATTACACGCTCTGCCCCTTGCGGGTAAGTTGTCTGAAGAGTAACCACTTCTATTTTGTCTGTCAATCCTTCGTCAGAAATGAGTTTTTTTAATTTTTCAATGGCATCAGGCTTATTGCCTTCAACACCTATGTACCCTTTTGACAGGTTCAGGTGTTTCATAACCAACCTCATACCATCTATAATATCCTGGGTATCTTCCAGCATCAACCTATGGTCGGATGTGATATAAGGTTCACACTCTGCGGCATTTACAATTAGAGTGTCGACTTCATCAATGTTTTGCGGGTTAAATTTGATGTGAGTAGGAAAGGATGCTCCTCCCAACCCTACAAGACCACTTCTTCTAATTGCGGCTACGAACTCTTCCAAAGTATCAGCCTTAGGTGGCTCGATACCTTCAGCCACAGCCTGTTCACCATCTGTTTCAATAACGATACCCTGATCGTATCCGCCCATACCGTTTCTAAGCTCTTCGATGTTTTTGACGGTTCCGGATACGCTCGAGTGAATTGGTGCACTCACAAAAGCATCAGTGTCTCCAATCAACTGACCGACCTTGACGTAATCTCCTTTTTTAACGAGAGGTTTACAAGGTGCACCTATGTGCATCGCCATAGGTATGCAAACTTCCTCGGGAATAGGCATACGCTTGGTTTCGCACTTGTCAGTGTTTTTATGATGGGCAACATGGATGCTGTGTAAATGCTTTCTCTGTTGACTCATTTATAAAACCTTCCTTTCGTGAATTTGTACCAAACTAACACCATAATAATACCACTTTTTACCTTTAAATGCTATATTTTTATATCAATTTTGTAGGCAAATCAGAAATGCATAGGATAGAAAACAATCAGTTTCCCTACGGGAAACAAAAAGTTAGGTAAGACTTAATTTCGCAGTATGGAGCGCTGTGGATAATCCGAGGCTGTAAACGGGCTTATAGTTGCGATTCGGGAAAGAAAAGCTATGGAAATGGAAATTTAAAATCGGAAAAATCGGATATGTGTTAGTCGTTGTTTTATGACAGTAGAAAAATATTGCAAAAAAACAAAAAAAGTTCTTTTTAAAATTCAAACATATAAAATGAATACTGTGAAAAAAATAATAGAGAGTTTAACTGTTATATAGATAGAGATGAAGATACAGGAAAAGAGAGCATTTCTGACGATGCCGACAGACACGCAACCGATAGTATTGTGCCTGCAGGTGTGAAAGAAATACTCTCCCTTGATTTTAGAATAGTTAATTTTTATCAGTCTTCCGGTTCAAAATCGTCTTTTCCAACCCCGCATAGAGGGCATTCATAGTCATCTCCTAGGTCTTCCCAGTTCACACCCTCAACTTCTTCGTCGTAGACGTAACCACAAACTTGACACACATATTTCATATTAACACCTCTTTCCAATTTTATTACATCATTTCGTTTATATTATTTATCATTTAGATTTTTCCATCGTAATGGTAAATAAAATATACCACACATTTTTCAAACAAAACTCATTTTCTCGATTAAACTCTAAACTCCCCCCTCAACATCTTATGTAAAGGGGGAGTTAGTAATTTCTATATTTTAAAAACGCAATTGTCAAACCGGCTGTGAGTCAAAAATCTATGCCGGATTTTCAAGATTGTGCTCTTTGGCTAAGATCCTGACTGCAAATACGATGAAGCATACTATTGCAAATGCGAGACCGATAGGGTATGCAACATTTGCAGATAGATGTAATCCTTCCGGTGCGAACAGGATGTAAGTAGAGCACACTGCGGACATGAACATAGCAGGGATGACGAGAATAAAGCTGATTGCCTTACCGAACTTCTTAGCCATAAATACTGAACCTGCCCATAGGGTGAACACTGCCAAAGTCTGGTTTGACCATGCGAAGTATCTCCATACAACTCTATAGTCAACTAGTGAAATCGCATATGCTATAGCCAGCAGAGGAACAGTTAACACGAGCCTGTTCTTCATTGAAACCTGATCGAGTTTAAACCAGTCGGCAATAGTAAGTCTGGCACTTCTCAGAGCTGTGTCTCCTGAAGTAATAGGACAAGCGATAACGCCTATCATAGCGAGAACACCTCCTACAGGACCTAACAATGAGAATGACATCTCATATACGAGGTTGGCTGCGTTTGCACCTGCACCGGCTAAGCCGTTAACACCGCCGTAGAAGGCAATACCTGCAGCTGCCCAGATTAGAGCTATAATACCTTCTGAAACCATTGCTCCGTAGAATACTCTTCTGCCCTGTCTCTCAGATGTAAGAGTTCTGGCGATCATCGGCGATTGAGTCGCATGGAATCCTGAAATGGCTCCACACGCAACAGTTACGAACATCATAGGCCAAATTGGAGTTCCCTTTGGATGCAAGTTGGCAAAAGTCAGTTCCTGCATAGGGTGCGAACCGTTACGAACAACTGTCATGATGCCGATACCAAGCGCCATGATAACCAGACAGATCCCGAACACCGGATAAATCCTGCCGATGATTTTATCAATAGGAAGCAGTGTTGCGAGGAAGTAGTAGATCAAAACTACAACTGTCCAGAAAGTAACGTTTAACATGTTTGGAGTAAGTCTTGCCAGAAGTCCCGCAGGACCAACCGTGAAAACGGTACCTACCATTACAAGCAAGATTACCGAGAACACCCTCATAATGTGTTTTATGGTGGTTCCCAAATATTTACCTACGAGTTCCGCCAAGCTGGCACCGTCATTTCTGATTGACAGCATACCGCTCACATAGTCGTGCACAGCACCGCCGAATACTGTTCCCAAAACGATCCAGAGGAACACTACAGGGCCCCAGAGCGCACCGGCCAAAGCTCCGAATATGGGTCCGAGACCTGCGATATTCAAAAGCTGGATCAGAAATGCTTTCCACTCTTTCATAGGTACGTAGTCAACTCCGTCCGGATGCAATACGGCCGGAGTTGGCTTGTCGTCAGGATGGAATAATCCTTCTACGACTCTGCCATAAACAAAGTAGCCAATAATCAAAATAGCTAAACAAATAAAAAATGTTATCATAAATAATTTCCCTCCCATCACTTTTATTCTGTTTATGAGTTCATTATATCACTGAATAAATTTATAACTAATAATTGATTTAAAAAAAGTATATAAACCTCAATAGAAATAGAAAAAAACTATTAAGCGTGTTGAAAACATATAAAACCGACGAAAGGAGTTGTTAAAATCATATAAAAAATGCATATAAAACCCGAGTATAGCACATATGCGAACTTAACGCTTTTATTAAAGTAAAGAAGCGAATTTAAATGTTATGCATGAGAACACAGAGATAGATGGGTGGTTTATAACCGGATGAATCTTGGAAACATGTGTAAAATCATCGATGAAAACAGATGAGATATAGGTAAGTGTCGTTAAAACAATGAATCAGGTTATGAGAAGATACAGGTATGACAATATAAAAATACTGTATAAACAAAAGATGAAAAAATATGAGAATAATAGTAGAGCAACGATAATATTGTGATATAATGGAAGACAACTAATTTGAAAAAGAAAGATGTGCGGAAATTGGATTCATCCCGAAAAAATTAGAACAGTAATGGGAAAGGAAATAAGCGAACAATGGAAAAGAGTCAGATATATGTTTACGGGCATAAAAACCCGGACACGGATTCGATTTGCTCGGCTATCGGATTGGCATATTTGAAAAATCAAATGGCGAAAGAACACAGATGCGATGTCACCAAGCATTTCGGACTTGTTGAAGACGGGGAGTACATCCCTAGAGCTGCAGGTGAACCAAACGATGAAACCGCTTATGTACTGAAGAGGTTCGGAGTAGAAAAACCGGAAGTTGTAAAAGACATAAGAGTCAGAGTCTCAGATTTAAAAATAAAGGAGGCATTTACAGTCAGTGGAGATATATCCATAAGGAGGGCATGGGAAACCATGGATGAGCAGGGGATAAAAACTCTAATCGTGAGGGATGACAGCGATAAAATCAGAGGTCTTATAACGCTGAAGGATATTGCGAACGCATATGTCAGCGACAGCAGAGGAGATAGAAATAAGGCGGAGGGAGACAGATTTGTCGTCAGGAGAGAAAACCTTTTGGATGCCATAGATGGAAATGAGCTGACTGCAGTGGAAAGCGAAAAGATCTGCATCAATTCGGTGAATATAATGGCAGCCGATATAACGCTGGCAGATAGAGTGATAAAGGAAAATGGCTTTATTATCACCGATTACAGCAAGGAAAAAATAGAATATCTGATAAATAAAAAAGTGGGAACCATCGTGTTGTGTCACGATCAAAAACCGGACGAAGCTCTAATCGATATGGCAAATGATACCGGGGTTATAATTATATCGTCAAAAAACGATATATATGAAATAGCCAGGCTTATAAATCAGAGCATATCGGTGGAAACCTTCATGGTAGATGAGAGAGATGTTATCAAGTTCGTGCTGGATGAATTTGTGGATGACATTAAAAATATCATGTTGGAAAAAAGAGTGAGAGAATTCCCGGTAATAACCCATGATAGAAAAATCAGGGGATTGGTGGATAAAGCTTCTCTCATAGAGGTGAATTCCCAGAAAATTGCACTGGTCGATCACAATGAAAGCACTCAGGCAGTTTTCGGATTGGCAGATCATGAAGTGGTGGAAATAGTAGATCATCACAAACTGTCCACCATAGAGACCAACAGACCGATAAACGTGACCAGCAAACAGGTTGGATGTACGGGGACTATAGTTTGCCAGATGTTTGAAGATGCCGGAATTGAAATTCCCAAGCATATTGCAGGCGTATTGAGCGGAGCGATTTTGTCGGACACGATGTTTTTTAAATCGCCAACTTGCACGGATGAGGATGTGAGGGCTGCGAAAAAACTCGAGAACATACTGGGACAGAAATTGGAAGATATATGGAACGGAATGTTAGATGCCAGTCTGAATTTTGAGGACAAAAGCGATGAAGAAATTTTATATCAGGATTACAAGAAGTTTTCGCACGGAGGCTTCGGATTCGGAATAGGACAGGTCTTGGTTGCAAATGACAGCGATGTGGCAAAATTGAAAGAAAGAATCAGACCTTATATGAACAGCGAGTTTAAAGGTGCGGGGGTGGATATGATGGGACTGCTAATCACTGATGTTTCAACAGATAGCAGCGATTTAATCTTCTGTGGAGACACGGGAAGAGGGCTTGTTGAATCTGCTTTCGACAGGGAAGTGACAGGAGACAGCGTATTTTTGGAAGGTGTAGTTTCAAGGAAGAAGCAAATAGTGCCGCAGCTTTTAAACGTATTGGAAAGGTAGATAAAGGACGGGTGTAAATATATGAAAGATAAAGTGTATGTAGTAGGTCACAGAAATCCGGATACAGATTCAATTTGTTCTGCCTTGTCGTATGCCTATTTGAAAAATCGAATAGGAGAATTTGAATACCTTCCCATGAGAGCGGGAGAAATAAGTCCTGAAACCAAATTCGTTTTGGAGCACTTCAATGTTGAGGAACCCAAGCTGTTGACCGATTTGAGAAGTCAGATAAAAGATGCGGACTACAGGAAGACAAAGGGGGTTCACAAAGATGAGCCGATAAGCAGAGCTTGGAGGATATTAGGAGAGGCGGATATAAGTTCGTTGCCTGTTGTCGATGGCAAGAATAGGGTAATAGGTATAATTTCTCTCGGAGACATAACGAAATCTTTTATCAAATCATGTGACAGTATGGCTCTTGTCAGGGAAAAAACGCCGTATGAAAATGTGGTGGAAGTGTTGGATGGAACTGTAATCTGCGGAGAAGTGGAGAATAGGACTATCGAGGGTAGAGTAGTCGTCGCCGGAAGTAGCACAAACACTGTGGACAAGCTGATAGATGAAAATTCCGTAGTGATATTGGCGGACAACAGGGAGATTCAAAAACTTGCAATGGAGAGAGGTGCGAGATGTTTAATATTGTGTTTAAACTCAGACGTGGATGAAAGTTTGATAGCTCTCGCAAAGAAAAAAAAATGCGTGCTGATAAAGACTGAAAAAGATACATTCACGGTTTCGAGAATTATTTCCCAGAGCGTACCCATCGAAAGTTATATGGTCGCAAAAAATTTGATCAAGTTTCAGGAGGATGAATTCATCGTCGATATAAAGCCTGTGGTGGCGGAAGGAAAGCACAGATACTTTCCCGTTATCGATGAAAAAGGAGGACTTTTGGGAATGCTGTCCAGAAATGACATAGTTAACACGCAGAAGAAAAAAGTGATAATGGTTGATCACAACGAGAGAAGACAGGGTGTGACAGGAATGATGGAAGCACAGGTGATTGAGATACTCGATCACCACAAGATAGGGAATATCAACACAGTTTATCCGATTTTTTATAGAAACAGACAATACGGTTGTACTTGCACCATCGTGTATCAGTTGTTCAAGGAGAATAACGTTAAAATTCCGAAGGATATAGCAGGATTGATGTGTTCCGCAATATTGTCCGACACGTTGATGTTCAAATCTCCGACCTGTACTCCTGTGGACAAGGCGGCGGTACTGGAACTGGCACAAACAGCGGAAATCGAATATGAGAAGTATGCGATGGACATGTTCAGTGCTGCCAGCGATTTTGCATCAAAGTCCATCGATGAGATATTTAATTTGGATTATAAAAAGTTTCAGTCCGGAGAAATTGCTTACGGAGTAGGTCAGGTCTCTTCGGTCAGCAGAGCGGAGCTGGATAATTTAAAAGTAAAGCTGCAGGAATACATGGAAAAGAATATCGAAAGAGGAGAGTTGAATATGATTTTCCTGATGCTTACAGATATCTTGGATGAATCCACGGAACTTTTGTGTGCGGGCTCAGGAGCCATAGAAATGGCGAGAAGAGCATTTAATACCGAAGGAAAGGATAGTTTGATGCTCGCCGATACAGTATCCAGGAAGAAACAGATAATTCCTGCATTATCCGAGGCGATGCAATAATGAACGGATAAAAAAAGAAAAGTTGAAACGGATATATCGACGATGAAAACATATATAGAAAATGAGATGGAATATATCGAAAATGAAATCGGAATAGGAGAAAAAGAATATGGATATGATGTTCATAGGGTACCCAAAGTGCAGCACGAGCAAGAAGGCTGAACAGTGGTTGAAAGATAACGGATTTGCGTATAAATTCAGAAATATCGTAGAAGAAAATCCTACAGAGGACGAACTCAGGACATGGCATAAAAAATCGAAGTTGGACATAAAGAGGTTTTTCAATACCTCAGGGTTGAAATACAGAGAGTTAAACCTCAAAGACAGATTGAAGCACATGTCGGATGATGAAAAATATGCTCTTTTAGCTACGGACGGAATGCTGGTAAAGAGACCGATACTGATAAACGGTGACAGGATAATTACAGGTTTTAATGAATCGGAGTGGGTGAAATTCACTGAAAAATAAGACCGACTTATGACGTTCAAATGACCGATTTAGATAATTGAAAAGTGGGGAAAATAAATGATAGCACTGATATTGATACCTGTTTATTTGACGATAAATTACATCGTATTAAACAGGACGTTAAAATATCTGGGAGCATGGCATGATGTTTTCAAAAAGAGAAAGACTAAGATTATAATAGGGAGCGTGTATGTGGTGTTCATGTTCAGTCCGTTGCTCGGGTTTATGATTAAAAGCGAGCCGTGGCACGTTTTCTTTAAAGTTATGGGCAATTACTGGCTGGGCATATTCGAGGTCAGCATAGTATCTCTTCTCATATACGGCATTTTATGGATATGCCTGAGATTGACCTTCTGGAGGGGGAAACCGTACGACATTCGCAGGCTGAAATACGGCGGAACAGCTGTTGTACTGGCAGTTATGATGCTTTGCAGCTATGGATTTGCTCACAGCGGAACCATAAAAATAAATAAATATGATATCGACGTAAATAAAAAACTCGTTTTAGAAGATAAGCCGGAGAAAAAATCAACTTTGAAAATCGCCTTGGTGGCAGATACACACATAGGATACAGCATAGGTGAAAAGCAGATACAGAAAATGGTGGACAAAATCAACAGCCAAAATCCGGATCTCGTCATAATAGCGGGAGATATATTCGACAACGAATACAGAGCAGTGCGAAATCCGGAAAAGATTAAAAAGATTTTCAGAAGTATTAAGTCCAGATACGGCGTTTATGCGGTATGGGGAAATCATGACATTCCGGAAGCGCTTTTGAGCGGATTTACTTTGAGAGGGAAAGAACCGTACAAAGAAGAGCCTGAATTTAAGAAATTCTTAGAGGAAAGCAATGTGAAGCTCCTGGAAGATAAAAGTATTCTCGTAAAGGGAAAGTTTTACCTGTTCGGCAGAAAGGATTATTCCATGACTGAAAAACTTGGAGAAAAGAGAAAAGAGGTTTCCGAGTTTACAGAAGAATTCGACAGGAGCAAGCCTATAATAATGGTGGATCATCAGCCGAGAGAACTGGAAAAGGCAAGTGAAAGCGGAGTGGATGTGGCGTTGTCCGGACATACTCATAACGGTCAGATATTTCCGGGAAATCTGACGGTAAAAATCCCTTGGGAGAACCCGTACGGAATTTTAAAAAAAGGTAATATGACCAGTGCTGTAACATCAGGCGTTGGAATTTGGGGTCCTAAGATGAGAATAGGCAGTGATGCCGAGATTATGATGTTAAACGTAAACTTTAAAAAATAGTTGTTGGACGAGTGTAGGAAGAGAGAGTTTATGTGGACCAGAAAAGATCTTAAAGAGAGAGGCATGTACAATATGCACCATTCATATTGGCGCATATTGGGAATAATTTTAATATGTGCTCTGCTCACAGGAGGTCTCAGACAACTTCATATCGGTTCCGATACGGAAAAGGTGAAACAGGCTATAATAAGAACTACAACCGGCATATATCAACCTTTGGGGAGCAGGTTGGAGTTGAAATCTTCGGGAGAAATTTTTGATGTGCTTTTCGCCGATAAGGATAAAGAAAGGCTGTATGAAATAGCTGAGAGACACTATAAGCCGAAAGAGGGAATTTTAGCTAACGTATACAACAGAGTCATCGGTTCCAGATCCTTTGCGAGAGGGATTATGGAATCTTTTAACGAGCTTGTGTTAAAGAACAGAATCAGTACGGGAATTTTAATGCTCTTTTCGTCCGGATTGCTGCTTTTGGTGTATATTTTTATAGCACTGCCGCTGTTCGTAGGAAAAAACAGGTTCATTTTAGAATCAAGAAGGTATAAAGACACCAAAATAGGGAGAATATTATTTCCATGGTACGTGAAAAAAGGACTTCACGTTGCGTGGGTCATGTTCGTCAGACAGGTTTATACCCTTTTATGGGCGCTTACAATTGTAGGAGGAGTAATAAAGTATTATTCATATTACATGGTTCCCTACATTCTAGCTGAAAATCCCGGCGTATCCACAAAAGATGCGATAAAATTGTCCAAGGATATGATGCACGGAGAGAAGTGGAAGACCTTTAAATTGCACTTTTCATTTATAGGATGGTATTTTATAGGGAGCTTTACATTCGGAGTATTTGAAATGGTCTTCATAAAACCGTACGAAGAAACGGTGATGGCTGAACTCTACTTGGCTCTGCGAGAGAAAGCAAAAAAGAAAAAAATAGAAAACAGCGAGTTGATGTTCGATGTTAATTTAGATGGTCCTATGGTTGCAGGAAGCTATGATATAGACAGCTATCCGTTAGAAACCAGAGTTAGCAGAAATTGGATTAAATTTGACTATAAGAAGCATTACAGCGCTACTTCCATGATATTGATGTTCTTTGCTTTCAGCATGATAGGTTGGCTGTGGGAAGTTGGAATGTACGTTTATGAGATAGGGGAATTTATCAACAGAGGAACGCTCCATGGACCGTGGTTGCCGATATATGGAAGCGGTGGGGTTTTAGTTATTTTACTTTTAAAAAGATATGGAAACAGACCGGGATTGTTGTTTCTTTTAGCGGTAATTCTATGCGGTATTGTAGAATATTTTACGGGGACCTTTCTGTGGTATACAAAGCATACTATATGGTGGGACTATTCAGGTTATTTCCTCAACATAAATGGAAGAGTATGCGCGGAAGGCTTAATATTGTTCGGTTTAGGGGGAATGGCGTTCGTGTACATTCTAGCTCCGTTTTTCGACAAAATATTCAGCAAGATACCCGGGAAAGTATGTGTTGTAATATGCGTGATATTGCTTTCCGTATTCTGTGTTGATTTGATTTATTCACAATTTAAGCCGAATACGGGGAAGGGAATTACAGAATATAAAAATGCCATGAGTTCAAAAGGAAAAATTGTAGAGTATGCAGAAAATTCAGCGGACATTCAGCTGAGGAAGGAATTCAAATGAGAATTAAGGACTTTATTTTTGAGTTACAAGTGGTGATTATGACTTTGATTTTAGCTTTTGCGGAGTTTGCACCGGTCGGCACAAATGTTGCGATGATAGGATATTTTTTAGCATTCGGCATCGGAGCGGTAAATACTGTGATTATAATTTCGTCGGAAATCAAAAATAGAAATTTTATAGCCGGAGTATTGATAACCCTTGTGGTGAGTTTAATACTGGTGTTTGAAGGATATTACAGCAAGGGCATCGTAATTCTGGCAGCGATAATAGTCGTAAAGTCTCAAGTGAAACTTTTGAAAAAGAGATGTTGTGAAACCATAGACGGCATGAAGGGAATTTTACCGGAAAAGACTACAGTGTTCACAAACGGTATTGAGGGAGAGCTTTCATGTCGAGACCTGGAAAAAGGAAATGTTACCGTGGTAAAGAGAGGGCAGAGAATTCCAACAGACGGAATAGTGTTTGCAGGAAAGACGATTCTGAACGAAAAGGTATTGATAGGGGGCGGGAGCAATTCCGATGCCAGAACTGTAAAAAGCGGAGACAGCGTATTTGCAGGAAGCATAAATCTCGGAGAGGAAGTGCAGATAGAATCCATATCGACGCAGAAAGACAGCTTGATGGGACAGGTTGTTGATAGGATTTTACGAGTAGATGTGAACAGCAGTGAAGTGTTTTTAAAATTGAAAAAAATAGTATCGGTGGCGAAGTATTTCGCAGTTATATTCGGAGTTGTCCTGATTTCAATTTGGATTTTTTTCATGGGATATGAGTACAAGAGCGCTTTGTATTGGGGTAGCTTTGCACTGCTGTTGGCAAACGTAGATATAGCGACGGATTTTATCGAAGTCGGTATGAAAAAGTTCATAATCAGAAATGCTAAAAACGGAATAATTCCAAAAGATTTAGATCAGGGAAATAACGCCGGATGCGTGGACAGAGTCATAGTTGAAAGCAACGATATGTATCTAGGCGGGGCTTATAAGCTTGTTAAAATTCACAGCGATGGAGCTGTCAGCAAGGAAGAGATGTTAGTGTATGCAGCTCATCTTGAAAATGAAATAGATCATCCAATTGCAACGGCTGTGAAAAAAGCGTTTTTGCAGTTGACAAAATATGAAAAGATTTCTCCGCAAGATGCCATAAGAACAGGATTAATCGATAAAGTTGAATATATAAAAGAAGAGGGAGTAACCGGAAAATTCAGGGATAAATTCGTATGCTTCGGCAGCGATAGACTGATGTCTCTAATAAATATAAAAAAATTGCCGAAGGGGAATAATGTCGAGCTGGTCCATATGGCGATAAACGGAAAATATGCCGGATACATGGCTTTCAAGTACATCGAAAGAGAAGGAATAAGGGAAATCTATGCTAACTGGAAGGCGGCAGGCATAAAAAAATATGGCAATATCAGCATTAAATACGCAGAAGTGATAAAAGAGATAAATGAAGGCAAAACTCCCGGAGATAAGACAGGGTTGATATCTTTCAAGGAAGGAAATCTGGCTGAAAAAATATCGAGAGAATCGGGTGTTGACGTGTGGTTTGATTTGGGAGGATTTGACAAAAGAGGTGTGAGAAAAAATGCCGATTTATTATTTTTGAACAACGGTTTGGATCATGTAGGCTCCTTCATCTCGTACTGTAAAAAATTCTTTCTAAATGTGAGAAAAAGCGTTATATTATTCATATGTGCCAAGATTGTTGTATATGTGCTTGGATACATATTTATTCCTTCCATAAGCACAACGTTCATGATAGACAGTGCTATTTCGATGCTTGCCATATATAAAATTGCGTAGTAATGTCAAAGAAAGTTTGGAGAAATACAGTATGTACTATGAAAATAGAGGTGGTAAGATACACTATAAAGAAATTGGAGAAGGAATTCCGATTTTAATGATTCACGGGCTCGGATGCCATATGGGATTGATGGAAAACTGCATGGAGCCACTGTTTGACGGAAATTTCATAAAGGACTACAACAATGAAATGAACGGAATAAACAGCAGTTTCAAGAGGATTTACGTAGACCTGCCGGGACAAGGAAAGTCTGAATTACCAATGGAACTGGCAAATTCAGATGGACTTTTGGATGTTATGACGGATTTTGTGAGGCAAGTGATCAGAGAGGACTTCGTAATGGTCGGTGAGTCGTATGGAGGATATTTATCCAGAGGGATAATGACAAAGATGATGGACAAGGTTATGGGATTGGGATTGATTTGTCCCGTAGGAGTTCCGGACAGAACTAAAAGAGAACTTCCCGAGATGAATATGAGAATAATAGATCGCAACTTTGCCGAAAAGATGATGGCGAAAAATCGCAGGGAAATGTCGGAATTCATGGAAACGGCTGCCGTGGTGAACGAGAAGACCTATGACAGATATAGAAGGGATATAAGAGATGCGGCACCTACCATACAGAGAAATTTTATTAGGAAACTTCTTAAGAATTATCTCATGTCATTTGAACCCGATGAGATTATCGCAGACGAGAAATTCATGAAACCTGCCGTGTTTATAATGGGGAGACAGGATATAGTTACGGGGTATAGGGATTTTATGAACATGTATGAATGTTATCCCAGAGCCACCATGCTGATTTTGGATGGCGGAGGACATCAGCTGCAAAGAGAGAATATTCCGATGTTTGAGACGGCTATGAAGAACTGGCTGGGAAGCATAGCTGTGAATGCGGAAATAAACAATTTGGGTATTGACAAAGATAAGAAATGATGATAACATATAGTGCAAAATACAAACCGTTGATAAGGGGATAACGTTATTAGAACGGCTTACAGCGAATCTGGGGTGGTGAGAGCTAGGTAGTGTCAGTGATAGCAAATGGGCCTTTGAGGGCGAAATGAAAACGAGATGAATTCTCGTCAGTAGTGGAGACGTGATGCCGACGTAACGGGCAAGGAGTGTGATGGCACTCTGCAGAGAGAACGGCAATGCCGTTAATTAAGGTGGCACCGCAGGCATACGCTTGTCCTTAGTTTGAGGACGGGCGATTTTTGTTTTTGGAGAAACCGCAACGTTATAGCAGTATATTGGAGAAGGTGAAAAAAATGGGAAACAATTTGGAGAAAATCAAGGCGAGAGATGGTTTTTCGTCGAAGTTGGGATTTACAATTGCATGTATAGGTTCGGCAGTTGGAATGGGCAACATCTGGCTATTTCCCTACAAGGTTGGCGAAAACGGCGGAGCTGCATTTTTGGTACCGTACTTCATATTTGTCGTGTTGCTCGGAGTAAGCGGGATAGTTGGAGAGATAACTTTGGGTCGTTCCATGAAAACAGGACCCTTGGGAGCTTTCAAAAAGGCTATGGAAATTCGAGGACTCAAGGGTGGAGGCATCCTGGGGATGATTCCGGTGATAGGGGCTGTGGCCATAGCGGTGGGATACACCGTCGTAATGGCTTGGATTTTGAAATTCGTCGTCGGATCACTCAGCGGAAGCATGATGAATGCTGAAAACAGCGGGCAGTACTTCGGAGAAATCGTGGGAAGTTTCGGGGCAGTCAAATGGCATATAATAGTAATCGCAGTTACATTTTGCTTGATGGTATTTGGAATATCAAAAGGAATTGAAAAAGTCAATAAATTCATGATGCCGGCATTTTTCGTGTTGTTTGTGATACTTGCCGTAAGGGTGTATTTTCTGCCTGGAGCGGAAAAGGGATACGATTTTCTATTCAATCCGAATTGGGCAGTTTTGAAAAAACCTATGACATGGGTCTACGCCTTAGGTCAAGCCTTCTTCTCGTTGTCCCTGGCAGGATCGGGAACAGTGGTATACGGCAGCTATGTGAGCGAAAAGGAAGATATAGTTTCCAGTGCAAAATACGTCGCTTTCTTTGATACCCTCGCAGCCATGGTAGCGGGTTTGGTGATAATTCCGGCAGTGTTCGCATTCAATGTGGATCATGCGGCAGGACCGCCTTTGATGTTTATCACCATGCCGAGCATTTTTAAAATGATGCCTCTGGGACAGTTGATGGCGATCATCTTTTTTGTAGCAGTTATGTTTGCAGGATTTACATCGCTGGTTAACCTGTATGAAACACCTATTGAAGCATTGCAAAACAGGTTCGGATTGAGCAGAGCAAAAGCCGTCGGAATTATTCTCACCATAGGATTGATAGTAGGGTTGTTCATAGAGCAGGGCGATGTGCTTTCAAAATGGATGGATATAGTTTCAGCATATATCATACCTCTGGGAGCTTTGCTTGCGGCAGTTATGGTCTACTGGGTTTGTGGAAAAGGCTTTGCCAGGAGCCATGCTCAAATGGGAAAGGAAAAGCGAATTGGCAAGTGGTTTGAACCTATGGGAAGATACGTGTTGTGTGGAGTGACATTGGCAGTATATGTTCTAGGCATTGTTGTAGGAGGTCTGTAAGAGATCGAAGCGGAGTGTGGCTAGAATGAAATATATTCCTTGAAAATGAGATGAAGCTGTGGTATAATAATCTGGCTGTAATGTTATAGCAATGGTAATAACTATGCAAAGGCGATGCCTGAGCAGGAAAGAGGTGAAACATGAAACAGGGAATCCATCCTGAATATAAGGAATGTAAAGTAACTTGTGCATGTGGCAATACATTTGTAACTGAATCGACTAATGAAGAAATGAAACTTGATGTTTGCTCAGCGTGTCATCCGTTCTTTACAGGTCAACAGAAGTTCATCAACCGCGGTGGACGTGTTGAAAAGTTCAAGAACAAATATAAAATGGACTAATTTTAAAGCAGCATGACCAAGAGGTAGTGCTGCTTTTTCAGTACGAAAAAATCCGGCATGGGTAGCAATGCAAGAAGCGTATAGAGGAGCTGAGTAAGTAGAAAACTGGATTAGCTTCTTTTTTAGTGAACAAATATACTTCGGGAGAGCCCTTTCGTTGATATGAGAATATAATTGTGGTAAAATCAAAGGAAATATGATAATAGCTTTAAATTTTGATGCTTGAAATTGTTAGAGGGAAGTTATATGAATAAAAAAATTAAAATTGTATTTTCAGTGTTGTTGATGACGGCATTCATTTTTAATAGCCAGAAAGTATTGGGGGAATCTAAAAAGACTGTTTCAATTCTTTTCACCCACGATATGCATAGTCACATAGATGTGGAAAGGAATATGAAAGACGGAAAAGAGAGAGAAAGCGGTGGATTGGCAAAAGTTAAGACCGTGAAAGATCGCACGGAAGACAGATATAATGGAACGTTTCTGGTAGATGCAGGAGATTTTGCCATGGGAACACCTTTCCAGACTGTTTTCAGGGAACGTGCATCCGAGCTTAAAACTATGGCAGAGGTAGGTTTCGATGCGACTACACTGGGAAACCACGAGTTTGATTACAGGGCAAAAGGACTTGGCAGAATGTTTGAAGAAGCTGCAAATTACAATAAAGGAAGAACGAAAATGCCATCTCTTGTGGCAGGAAATATAGATTGGAAAAAGTCCTTTGCAGATAAGAATAAAATGATTTCAGAGAACGCAAAGGTTTTGAAGAAATCGATGGATAAATACGGTGTAGCCGACTATTCCATAATAGAAAAAAACGGTGTTAAAATGGCTGTATTCGGAGTTTTAGGCAGAGAAGCCGTAGAAAATGCACCGGCTGCCGGGCTGAAGTTCAAGGATTTTGTTTCAAGAGCGAAGGAAATTGTCAAGGAGATAAAGAAAAACGGCGGATACGACATAATCGTGTGTTTAAGTCACTCAGGGACCGATGAAAAGGATTTTGATAAATCTGAAGATGTGGAATTAGCAAAGAGCGTTCCTGATATAGATTTAATAGTCAGCGGACACAGCCATACGGAATTGAAAGAAGCTAAAACTGTCGGCAGTACGCATATTGTATCTTGTGGTGCATATAATCATAACATAGGACATATCGTTTTGAAAAAAGATGGGGAAAGATACAGAATCGATAAATATGAACTGATTAAATTGGATGAAAGCGTTGAGGGAGATAAGGATATTCAAAAGGTTGTAGATAGATTTAAGAAAAATGTAGATAACGATTTTTTCAAAAAATACGGATATTCTTCCAATACCGTCCTTGCGAAAAATGAGAATAAATTCACCGATGTGAATAGTCTAGGCAAAAAACAGGGAGAGGATCCCCTTGGAAATCTGATCGCCGACAGCTACTTGGATATAGCTAATAAAAATTTGAAGGGAAATGAACCTAAATACGATCTTTCATTGGTACCGGCAGGTGTCATCAGAGGTTCGCTGGGAACAGGAAAAATCACTGCAGCAGATGCGTTCAATATAAGTTCTCTGGGCATAGGAGAGGATGAAAAGGTAGGATATCCGCTGGTGAGTGTATATCTGACGGGAAAGGAACTTAAAGCGGTGGCGGAAGTCGACGGTACGGTTTCGGATAAAATGGATGAAGCGAGACTCTACATGAGCGGTTTGGGTTATACTATCAATCGGAACAGACTGTTTTTGAACAGAGTAACAGACGTTAGACTCATAGATAAAGAGGGAAATACCACAGGTAAAATAGATAACGACAAGTTGTATCACGTGGTGGGCGGATTGTACTCGTGTCAAATGCTGAGTTACGTAAAAGATCAATCTCACGGATTGCTGTCCATTGAGCCGAAAGATAAAAACGGCAACGTGATAAAAGATTTCAACAAGCACATAATATACGATAAAAATGGTAACGAAATCAAAGAGTGGTATGCCTTGGCAACTTACATAGATAATTTTAAAAATAAGGAAATTCCAAGCTATTACGGAAAGACTCATAACCGAAAGATAATCGATGACAGCTGGAATCCCATAAAGCTGTTGAAGCAACCGAATCACATCTTCGTAATGCTTCTGGGAATAATATTGATACCTGTTGCAATAATCATCGGAATCATCATTTTGATCGTTAAAAGGCGAAGAAATCGAGTAGGGCGTTACGGAGGGATGTTCAACGGTAGAAGCGGTTTTTACGGAAGGAAATCACGAAGAAAGAGCAGGCTTGACAAAAGGAAATTGTGGAGAAGATAGAGTTTAAACACATGGGTGGAGAGTGAAATGAAAGAGAAAATGAAGGTCATCTTAGCGACCAGAAATGAGCATAAGGTAGAAGAGATAAATCCGATCTTGAGCGAGTTCGGAATGAAAGCTATTTCCCTGAATGACTTGTCGCTATGCGATGTGGAAGTGATAGAAGACGGAGAAACCTTTGAGGCAAACTCATATAAGAAGGCTTTTGAGATCATGAAGAAGACGGGACAGATAACCATTGCCGACGATTCGGGGTTGGAAGTTGCCTATCTGAACGATGCGCCGGGAGTGTACAGTGCCAGATTTGCAGGGGAAGATGCCACAGATGAGGAAAACAATGAAAAATTGATCAAACTCATGGAAGGAGTTCCTGCAGAAAAAAGAGGAGCAAAATATGTAAGTGTAATTACGATGGTTTATCCCGAGGGGAAGAAATTAGTTGCAAGAGGTGAAATTTCAGG
This sequence comes from Eubacterium brachy ATCC 33089, assembly GCA_000488855.1. Classification (GTDB taxonomy): domain Bacteria; phylum Bacillota; class Clostridia; order Peptostreptococcales; family Anaerovoracaceae; genus Gallibacter; species Gallibacter brachus. The sequence goes on from KI535286.1 coordinate 250,623, forward strand.
CAGAATTGCCATGGAGAAAGAAGGCAATCAAGGCTTCGGTTACGATCCGTACTTCATCCCGGACGGATATGACAGAACTTTCGGAACGTTTTCACTGGAAGAAAAAAATAAAATAAGTCACAGGGGCAATGCTTTGATAGAACTGAGAAAGATGCTTGAAAACATGTAGGGAGAAAAAAGAGAGGTTGAAAATTGAAAACAAGGCTTTTAAGAATGTGTAAAATAGGCTTTGCTCAAATAAGAAAGCCCTACTATCAGGGAGTACCTGAGGAGCTGACATTTTATTTGATACTTTCTCTGGTACCGATTTTAATGTTGATATCGCAGGGGTTGTATGCGATTTTTCCGGGAAAGTGGGGCAGCTCTATAGCATGGATATTGGAATATCTTCATAAGGTGCCTTTCGGGAAGGAAGCCGGTAAAATAGTCCTCGGAAGAAATGGAGGTGCGGTGAGCATTCTATTTATCCTTGTTGCCATATGGTCTGCTTCAAAATGGCAATATTCCCTAATTCGCATCGCAAATTATACGTTCGGAATACCACAGCCAAGAGTTAGAGATTTTATTAAAGACAGATTTCGAGCGGTTAGAACCATGCTGCTCACAATAATAATAGCCATGTTTGCGTTGATAGTCCTGATGTATGGAGACGTAATAGTGAATTTTGTGATGTCGATCATCGGGAAGGAAGCGGCGACCGCCAAGATTTGGCTGATTCTGAGATGGCCCTTAGCCATTGTTTTATATTTTACGCTCATCAGCTACATGTATTTTACGTTGCCCAGCGTGAAATCCAAATATAGAGATGTTGTGCCGGGAAGCATTTTTGCATCTGTAGGAATTCTTTTAGTAACATATGTGTATAAGATTTATTTAGGGAAATTTGCCAATTACAACTTGTTATACGGATCACTTGCTACTATTGTAGCCATAATGTTTTGGTTTTATTTCCTGTCGTGGGTCATTTGTATAGGAATCATAGTGAATAAATCATGGATGGACAGCAAAAGCGGGAAAGGAAATTCGTAATATGATACGGCATAGGCTGTTTAGACATTTAAAACTTTTAACTCATCTGTAAGGAGATAAGATCGATGAAGGAGTCAAGGGATATGGTTTTACGGGAACTTGAGACAGAACAAATCCGCCGTACCAACCTCACAAAGGAGGAATTACAAAAGGCGTATTTTGACTTGGCAAAAGAAAATTTTCCCGATAATAAAAGAATTAAATTTGCGGCTGATTTAGGTGGTTGCAAAGAAATAGGCTACCATTATGAACTTATTTGTGAAGATTGGAAAGAAAATAGAAACCTGTATTTCGAGAGCAGTTTTGGCGAGCACGGAAGGCAAGGAATAGAGTTCTTATTTGAAAAAATGGACACGGTGGCAGACGAAAAACAAAGAGTGTTGACTGCATTTCTCTTAGGGAAAATTCTTTCCCAATTTAAACATAGAGATTTTTATTCGAACTTTTGCGATAGGTTTGTTCCTATGCTCGTTTCTCTGATAAATACAAATGACTACATTTTGCGACGTAAGATTATAATCATCTTTGGTTGGATAGGCGGAACAGAAGAAATTGGTATTTTAACGAGACAAATGCTCAGCGATGAAGACTCTCTTTGCCGTGCTTGGTCCGCTGCAAGTCTTATGCAAATGTCGTTTAATAGAGTCGATGTGAAAACCGTACGTGAAAAAACGAAGACGATATTTGCTCAGGTTATCCGGGAGGAAAGAGATTTACAAGCTTGTGGGATTATGATCGAAGCAGTTCAGACCTTGTTTGACAAAAGATGGATCCCCTCATCTGCTGTGGAAGATGTTGAATCCGAAAAAATAGAAAAGGCTCGAAAATCTGCGGTAAGGTTTCTGAGCAAGTGTTAGAGAAGTGAGATTTATGCAAAAATCAATAGGGCAGGATTCACCAAAAGAATCGATTATAGGCATATTCTTATTTTTATGTAGAGATTTAACTAAAAATTCAAAATACTAAAAGTATTTTGGCTATAAAAATAAATTCGCAGACAAAAAGGTACACGCTTTTTAGACAAAATACAAGGCTAATTTAGCTGCAAAAAATGCAGAAGT
>KI535286.1:252812-378227 GCA_000488855.1 Eubacterium brachy ATCC 33089
CGGGTTCGAACCGCGGACACCCTGATTAAGAGTCCAATACAATTTGGCATATTGGCAGTATTGATAGACATCAGTACACGCAAGGTACACATTTATACCTTTTTATACCTTTTGAGAAATCAAGGACAATTATTTTATTATCAAAATTTATCTGTTATGAAAATTTTCCAGTAGCTGTTTTGCTTTTAATGTGCTTTCGTTGGAAGAATGAATATAATATTTGCTTGTAATGGATATATCGGAATGTCCCATCAATTCTCTAGTAATGTTAATAGGAACTCCCGCAGCTTGCAAATCTGTACCATAAGTATGCCTAAGACAATACATAGTTAAATCCGGAGCAATAACACTCTCTATAATTTTGTTACGATACAATTTAGCACCCATGAATATATCCATATCTCTTTTAAAAGCTTTCCACCAGTCTTTTCTATTCTGTTCTGTGTTTGGCTTTTTATGACCATTTGTAAAAACAAAATCATTCGCATCAAAAGATTTGAAAATATAGTCTATTTTGCTAGGAATGGGGATATATCTATCAGAATGCCTTGTTTTAGTTCCTCGGACATGTAATAGACCTTTTGCAAGGTTTATATCTTGACCTTGAATAAGTGCAGTTTCTGATGGTCTAAGCCCCATGTATAACATAGCGAGAACCCAACTTCCATGAATATTAGATTTTGCAACATGTAATAATGCAGTTCTTTCTTCTTGAGATAATGCCCTGCGTGAGTTTTCTTGCATTTTAGGTTTGATGATACCTTCCGATGGATCGTCAATAATTTTTTTATCGATTTTAGCTCTTCTAAAAAGTTGCTTAATAGTAATGAATAATTTATCTATATATGATTTGCTTAAGCCTTTCTTATATTCATTATTTATAATGCGTTGAAGATCGGAAGATATAATGCGCTTAATTGGAACATTTCCAATGTATGAATTGATTTTATTTGACAGAGTAATGTATAATGCAAACGATTTATCCAAAATATAAGGCTCTTTGTACGTTTCAAAAAATATTACTGACCATTCTGCGACTGTCATGTTGGATGCTTTGAATTTATTTTCTTCCAACTCTTGCATTTTCAATAATATTTTTTTATTTAGTTCATTTTTACTATTGGCAACAATATAGTAACGCCTACCATCATATGTAAAAGATTTTCTAAATTGATATTTCATTGTATCAAATTCCTTAAAAGGGGCATAAAAAAACAGCTTGAAATAAAAGCTGCATATATGATACAATTTAGTTGCTAAGTGAAGTTGCAGCATGTATGCAGCTTGCCACTCACTATATGTGGGTGGTTTTTTATTATATAATTATTTATTAACACTTTTATTTTTATGTGGGTTTGGAGCTTTAGTTATAAGTCCATCTATATGTTCAAACAAATCAGGTTTAATTTTTATCCACATTGGATCTAAAACAAAATCTATACCCTCTCGCCTTGCCAACTTAGCAGCAGGAACAAAATCACTGTCTCCAGAAATAAGAACTATTCTATCAACTTGTTTTTTAAAGGCTAAAGAAGCAATATCTATACCTATTTTCATGTCTACTCCTTTCTGTGTCAAGTCGATTTCAAAATCATTTTCGGTAAGTTCAGATATATCTTGTTTTTGATTTAGTATAGCTTTAGTGACTTTTGGTCTTAGCCTGTATTCAATAGAAGATGCAGAAATCTTGCCAAGTCTCAAGGCTACTTTTCTGTTTTTCATCATTTGAGCAATAAACGCTTCATTCCATTCGTAAACAGGAGTTGTAGTCAAATCAATTTGTTTTTTCAATAGAGGATGAAAAATCTTTTTATCAATAGGTGGGCAATCGTAATAAAATATTCGATACAGCTCCCCTTTATCTTCATATTTTGCCTGTAAATGCTTATAACAATAGTTTATAAGCTCTTTACAACGCTCTTCTGGTGTTAAAGACCCATATAAAGTTTTAGCACGTTTTTTATAAAATCCACCATCAACCAATATTGCAATTTTTTTCATATCAATTCTCCTGTGTAAAAAAAAAGACTCTCGGGTTTGCCGCTCCTCTTATGGTGAGGGGGTTACTGCCGAGAGTAATATAACTATTTAAAAAGTATCAACCAAGTTGATACTAATAATGTACCACAACGGCATATAAATGTAAACAAATTTTTTTAAAAAATACAAAATTTATTTAAACTGAATTTTTTTAAATTTTTCAATCAGTTTTTCATCTTTTTTATTGTCAACAAATCTTAGAACAAAACCATTATTGGTTGCAGCTGCATCAATGAACCCTTTTCCGTCTTTTAGATCTTTGTAGTCATCACTGTTTTCATCATAGTAATATAATTCTATATTGCCGTCGTTATAACTCTTACCATCTTTAGCGTGTATCATCTGATATTCAACATCAGATTCATCTTTTAACTCTAGATGTTTTGCAACAGCACTAATTTTCTTTTCGAGCTTGTCATCCTTAGAAGCTTCACCAGAAGTCTTACTATTCGTACCACATGAAACTACAGATACACATATAATTAGTGTTAATAATACAGAAAATAGTTTTTTCATTTTAAATACCTCTCTTTTAGTTTTGTTTAGTTATGTGTTTCAATTTCTATATCGCTAGCCGTTTTATAGCTATCAAGATCGCCCCTAATAATATGCGATAGTTCATGCTGCAAGGTATATTGTTGTTTTTCATAATTATGTCTGGCATTTATATAGATAGTATAGTTTAAAATCCCATCATATATTGTAAACCCACCACAATGACAAGGTAAATCTGTAACAATAACCTGAACTTCATCCCTATGAACTTTCAATTTTATTACCCCTTATAAATTACAATTCCTAATCTTGTTTTGTCATTTTGTCAATTAGTTTTTTCAATAAAAGCATATCTTCTTCTGATATATCCCGCATAGCATCAAAAAGAACACGTTTGCCCGGATTATCTTTTAGTTCTTCTGCAATCCTTGCAACTTCTTTATCATGATAATATTGTTCGTTATCATCATCTGAACTATTAAAGGTGCTTTCGGTCAATTCATCTACTCCAACGCCAAGTGCTTGTGCAAATATCTCCACTTTAGATATGGGCAAATCTATTTTACCAGATTCAATCTTGGCAATCGAAGATCTGTCTGTATATCCAGTTTTTAGAGCCAGGTACTCTTGTGACAATCCTTTTTCTATTCTTATCCTCCTAATATTTTTGTATAAATCTAACATATTTGTTCTCCTATGACATAATTATATAGGAGATGTGAAAAAAAATCAACAAAATTACAAAAAAATGTTGACATAAAATCACTACAGGTATATACTGTGATTATAAATCACCAATAAAGACCAATAGAGAAAGGAAGAAACAATGGCAAATATGGATTTACTAAGAAAAAAAATTGACAATTCCGGGATTTCAATTTCCCATATTTCTAGGCAAATGGGAATCTCCAGAGAAACGGTATACAATAAGTTGAATAGCGGAGACTTCAAAGTTTCAGAAGCAGTAACATTGGCACATATACTGAAACTTTCCAAAAAAGACATAGAACAAATTTTTTTTACAACAAATAGTGATTTATAATCACGAAAAGAAAGGGGAAAGAATATGAATAATCAATATGAAGATAAATTTGGAATGAAAGCAAGTATGCGTTCAGTGATATTTAGCGTAGAAGAACTCGGAGAAGATCCTATCAGGCTATTAGGGGAATATCATTTAAGAGCAATTCAGGATCCATTCTTCAATAAAACTATGATTGAAGCACTTGAAGATTACATTGACATGAAAGGAATTGAGTGGGACGAAAAGTATATGAAACAAAAGGAAGTGTAGAATGCTGAAATCAGACATAGAAAAGCAAATAGTCGAAAAATTAAATGGAAAGCTGTTTGTGACGAGAGGAAAATTAAGAAAAATATGTGGGTTTGGAGATGCAAAAGTAAGAATGTTTACGGAAGGGCTAGACCACATTAAAGATGATAAAGGACAACATTATTTAGTATCAGATGTTGCAGCTAAAATTGCAGAACTAAAAACACGATAGGAAAAGAGTAAAAATATGAATCAAATAACGCTGGGCAGCCTATTTGATGGTAGTGGGGGATTTACCCTTGGAGCAATTGAAAGTGGAATTATCCCGGTATGGGCAAGTGAAATTGAACCATTTCCAATTAGAGTAACCACCAAAAGAATGCCACATGTAAAGCATTATGGCGATATATGTCAAATCAGGGGAGACGAAATAGAACCGGTAGATATTATAACATTTGGCAGTCCATGCCAAGACATGTCTATTGCAGGCAGAAGAGACGGACTAAATGGGAACAGATCTTCGCTGTTTTACGAAGCTATTCGAGTAATAAAAGAAATGAGAGAAAAAACAAATGGACAAAAACCAAGATATATCATTTGGGAGAATGTCACAGGAGCATTCTCATCAAATAAAGGAGAAGACTATAGAAGAGTACTTGAAGAAATTACAAAGATTAAAGAACCAGAATTATCAATACCTAAACCTGATGGGAAGTGGAGAAAAGCAGGAGTTATCATGGGAGATAATTTATCCATCGCTTGGAGAACAGTGGATGCTCAATACTGGGGAGTACCCCAAAGAAGAAAAAGAATCTACCTTATCGCAGATTTTGCAGGACAAAGTGCAAGAGAAATACTTTTTGAGCAAGAAAGCATGCAAAGGGATTCTGATAAGAGCAGAAAAACAAAAAAGACAGATACCGCAAACATTAAAGGTAGCACTGAAAAATCAAGCAAAATAGCAATATGTATAAACGATCAGGGTGGACAAGGGAGTAGGTACAAGGGATTACTTAATGTAGCACCTACAGGAATAGGCGGAAATAATCAACCTTTTGTAGTGGAACAAGATAAAAATAGCAAGACATATTCGATAAATAAAAATCTTCACCACACAAAAATTGAAGAGGGAAAAACTGGCACAATTGTTGCAACTGACTATAAATGTCCACCTATAATCAGCAGAAATATGACAGTGCGAAAATTAACACCTCAAGAATGTGGTAAGTTGCAAGGGTTTCCTGAAAATTGGTGTAGCGACCTGGAAACAATTGAACCAAGCGAAAAAGATCTAGTATTTTGGCGAGATATTTTTAAAACACATAGAAAAATCTCAGAGAAAATAAAGGATAAAACAGATAAACAAATTGTGAAATGGCTAAAAAACCCACATTCAGATTCTGCAGAATATAAAATGTGGGGAAATGGTGTGGCACTTCCAAACGTAAAATTTGTGTTATCAAGCATCAAAACATACATAGAATTTAGAAAGGAAAAATTATGAGAATATATACAGCATTTATGGTTGATGGGTGTATTAAAACCCCCATTTCAACACCACAAAGAATAATTGCAAATGCAATTTGGGAAATCGAAGGTAAAAAAGCAGGTGCTCAAGAAAGAAGAGACGAATTTCAAGAGCGAGGAGTATATTTTGAAGTTGGATATGCAGATGTGGATTTAGACGATATAGAAAAAATAAGTTTAGAACAATTAGCCGGCAAATGTGAGAAAATACTTGTTACATTTACGTATAGCGGATATTTTAATAAACATGCTAAATATCCATCATGGAAGTGGGTATCGCAATGACCAAAGCAATTTTAAAATATCCAGGAGCAAAAAACCGACTTACCAAGTGGATTGTATCACATATTCCAGAACATAAGATCTATGTAGAACCGTTCTTCGGTAGTGGTGCAGTCTTTTTCAACAAGAAAGAATGTTATAACGAAATAATCAATGATATTGATGATGAAATTTACAACTTCTTTAAAACTTTGCGAGAAAAACCTGAAAAACTTATAGCAGAATTAAGTCTCACACCTTACTGCAGAAAAGAATATGAGATGGCATATAGCAAGAAATCTGATCTGGACGATATAGAAAAGGCAAGAAGATTCGCAGTAAAATGCTGGCAAGGATTTGGATGTGGCAACAAATATAAAAATGGATGGAGAAGGGGAATTGGTAAAACAAGCCCCAATCCTGCAAGGGCGTGGAGCAAACTTCATGAAACATTAGAGCTGGCGACAGAAAGAATTAGAAATGCTCAGATTGAAAAAAGGGACGGCATAGAACTTATTAAGAGTTTAAATGATAACGACACTTTTATTTATATAGATCCGCCCTATCCGCACAAAATAAGAAAAAACTATCTGTACAATTACGAAATGACAGATAGCGATCATGAGAGATTACTAGAAACGATATTGTATAGCAGCTGCAAAATTATGATTTCATCATATGAAAATAATTTGTATGATGCACACCTAAATGGTTGGCGAAAGGTTAAAAAGAACACTACGGCCGAATGTTCGGTAAGAAGGACAGAAGTACTGTATATGAACTATGAATTATAAAATCAAATAATATAAGCGTAACTATCCTACATTTGTCAGACCCTGTCAAAAAAGTAGATCCTCCCAAAAAACTAACGATGTAAATTTGTTTGAAAAAGTCGGGCATTCCCCTGACCGGTTGGCAGGGTCCGACAAATGTAGGAAATTAGAAAGGAGATAATAAAATGTATGATACATTAGTTAAACACAATAAAGATAGAGAGAAATTAGACTTTTATGCAACGGATAAAAGAGCTATAGAGGAACTTTTGAATAGAGAGAAATTTCAAGCAACAGTCTATGAGCCGGCATGTGGGCAAGGACATATAGGGAAAATATTAGAGAAATATGGCTATGAAGTTAAAGCTGCAGATATTTGTTACAGAGGATATGGAACTAAAGAGGAAGTAGACTTTTTCACAGTGCAAGAAAATAATTTAGATATTGTAACTAATCCACCATATTTTTGTGCAAATGAGTTTTTAAGACACGCACTAGATATTTCAAGTAAAGGTGTAAAAATAGCAATGCTTTTTCGGCTAGCCTTTTTAGAATCACAGAAAAGATATGACCTGTTTCAAAAATATCCACCTAAGAAAATTTATGTATTTTCAAAAAGAATAAATTGTGCTAAAAATGGGCAGTTTGACAAACACAAAAATAACGCATTAGCTTTCGCTTGGTTCATATGGGAAATTGGATATACCGGGAAAACAGTATTGGACTGGATTAAATAATAAAGATAGCAAAATTAATAAAGGAGTAACAACAATAAAACCTGAAAAAAACAAAGAATGAAAGGCGGTAAAAATGGAAAAACTTAGTAAAGAAATTCTATTTAATGAAGTATATAAAAATAAATATATATTTGTAAAAAGCTGTTCAGGCAAAGCAGACGTATCAGATATTGAATATTTAACAAAAGCAATGGCGTGTAAAGCATGTATAGACATTATAGAAAAATATAATCTAGAAGAAGAGTTTAATGAATACTGCAGAAAAAGGAAAGTAAATCACGGAAATACTATAAGGGAAGAAAAAATGAAAAGAAGTCACCCAGCAGCATATTGTGCTGATAGAACTTATTTCAGGGGATGTTTTTTAAGCGAAGAGGAGTACTAGATATGAATAGTAAAAATATAAGACAAATAGATGAACTACAAGGCAAAACCATATATATTGCCGGCAAAATTTCAGGAGAAGCAGATTACGGAAAGAAGGAATTTGCAACTGCAGAAAAACTTTTAAAAGCAAGATTCAAAGATATCACAATACTAAATCCAACAGTACTTCCTGAAAACATTGCATATGATAAAGCAATAAATATATCATCTGCAATGTTAAGAGAATCTGATTGCATATGTTTTTTAGATAACTGGTGAAAAAGCAAAGGGGCTAAATATGAAATGGAGCTAGCAAAAGTGCTAGACAAGAAAATAGAGTATATCAAACAAATTAGAGAAATAATCAATAAAGAAAAAAGAGATGTGGGACAGAAAGCAGTTAAAGAAAACTTGCAGGAAAAAACACTGATTTATGGGGCTTTGCTTATAAATGGAAATATTGAAACATATATCGCATATTCAATAAGCGTATCGGAGAGATATTGTAAAAAAGTAGTATCAGATGTTGCAGCTAATATACTAGAAAGACTAGATATAGAAGAGATAGAAAAAAATATTAACATCATTATAAAAAAAGGATATATGAAAAAAATGGATTATCTAAATTCATTAACAAATGAAGATCATGCACACATATTTGATTGTCTCACAGAAGAACATAAGATCTACAGACCAAAGCAACATGCAGAGGAAGAATGCGTAAATATATATGATTGGAGTTGGGAATAATGAATACACACCTAAATACAATAAGAAAAATTAACAACAGATGCAGAAAAACAAAGGTACAGATATATGAGCTTATGAAAGATAATAATTGCACAAAAGATGAAATGGAATTTATTTTGATGAGTTTGCATTCTCAAGTCTTGATAGCTAAAACAGCCGAAGAAGCACATGAAAAAATTAAGGGAGCAAATTATGAACGGTAAAAATTAAATCAGAGGTGAAAATCTATGAGCTGCGGTGGCAGCTTATGAAAACATAGAGAAATACATAGAAGAGGTAAAAAAATGAAACTTAGCAAAAAAACAATCAGACACGCACTAATACTTATAGTGATTTTAATATTGTTACTTATAGCAATGACGGCTAACTATGTTACGGCAGAAATTCAGATGAATTTTAAAAAACAGCAGATAGAAAAATTAGAGGAAGATCTCGGGAAACTTAAAGCAGAAAACTATCACCTAAAGATGGATAAAAAAAGCAATCATGCAACAGAAAGAAAATAAAAATTAAGAAAAATCATAGAGGACAAACCATATATAAAAATATGTATATATAATGGAAGGAAAAATTTTAAAAGGCTAGGTGTTAAGCCTTGAACGTCCTCGTAATAGATATTAACAAGTGAGTGAAAAAAGAAGATGAATAACAAATACATACAATACGATTACGAGAGCACGTTCAATAGCAAGCTGGATGCAGATGACAAGAGAATAGAAAAGTTACTTAGTGACGGCCGAATAAAAGGGATCTATGCCACTAAAACTATAAAAGCAGGAAAAAGCTTTGAAGTTGAAATATATCCAGAATTTACAAAAAAATCACAACAAGGCTTTAAATTAAAGAAAATCAATAAGACAGCTCAAAAAAACCTTAACGACAAAAACGCAAGAAAGAGACTAGAAAGGCTTATCAATACAAACTTTAAAAACGGAGACTACTGGGTCACTTTAACATACACAAATGAAAATTTACCGACAAGCCTTGAAGCTGCCCAAAAAGACATGAAAAACTATATTGAAAGAATCAACTATCGACGTAAGAAAAAGGGACTGAATAATGCTAAGTATATCTATGTGACTGAATTTAGCGAAAAGGGAAGATGTCACCATCACCTAATAATGGATTGCGACTTAGACATGAAGATAATTGAGTCAGTTTGGAAGAAAGGCAGAAGAAACAATGTAAGAAGAATCGCAGAAGATGAGCAAGGGATAACAGGACTGGCATACTATCTCACTAAAGATCCGCAAGGCAGAAAACGATGGAAGAGCAGCCAAGGGCTGAAAAGACCCATAGAGAGAAAAAGCTACAGTGTTATTTCAAAAAGAAAAATACAAAATATGATTAAGAATCAAGATTCTATTGAGTTTGAACTTGAAAAAATCTACAAAGGAAAAAAGTTTATGTCCGCCGAAGTAAAATACAATAAGTATAATTGCAAGTTTTACATTTACGCGAGAATGATCAACGCAAAGAATAGGGAGTGAATATGTTTAAAGATACAGTGATAATATTCATTGCATTTACTATGGCAAGTGCAATTATAGTGTACTGGCAAGAAGTCAAGAATTTAGCAAGCATCTGCATAAGAAAAGCTAAAGAAGTTTTACAATATATGGGCGGAGCGATATATTCCGCAGTATGCTTCTACATAGAAAAACTTGAAGACACTATTATGGTATGGATATTAGCTGCAATGCTGGTGTTAGCGTGTAGCATAATGGTATGGGCAATAGCAATGATATCAGTGCTAAGCCTAGTATGTTAGAGTGCAAACGAATAGGGATAGTACGAATGAGAAAAGAACTTGAAAATTATAGAGCATTATGCAGCGAAATAGAGAGCATGCGATCAGAGCTTGAGAAACTAGAACAAGAACAAGAAACGATTAGAGACACCACAAAAAGCTATACCACGGGCAAGCCTGTGACAATTATGATACAAGGCAGAGTATACACAAAAGCGTTTGAAGACAAATACAATGCACTGCTTAAAAATTTGTATATGAAACTTGCGGATAGAATCGCTGCGAAAGCAAAAATTGAAGAATGGATAGATACATTAGATGCAGAAATCAGAACGATAGTTCGTATGGTTTATATCAATAACATGGAACATGAAGAAGTAGCCAGCGAACTAGGATATGAAAGATCAAGTATAACAAAAAAATTATCGAGATTTTGGGCAGCATATGGATTGCAACTATCACACAATTCACATGGAAAAAATGTATAATAATAGCATAGGTATTTGATTCATTTATTTTTATACCTCCTTTCTAAAATAATACTTAACTAACAAAAGGACATCTATAGCGGATGTCTTTTTGTTATGGCAAAGAAAGAAGAGCAAATGAAACACAGCAGAGAATATAACAAAACTATAAAAACTTGGTACGATTCTCCAAGGTGGAGAGTGCCACGAGATAAATACAAAGCGAAGCGGATTGCGATAGATGGCGGCATGTGTGAGTTATGTCGTGATGAATTAGGTTACATTGTTGACCACATCAAAGAGCTGAACGAACACAACTTTGATGACATCAATGTAAGACTTAGTGAAGATAACTTGCAATACATTTGCTTAAAGTGCCATAACCAAAAGACTTTTAAAAAGCAGGCAGCACTGGCAGAGGGTTACTACATTAACGAGAGAGGAGAGGTATGCCCCCATTAAAATTCTATGCATCGCATCAAAAAACCGACGACGCCAGAGCTTCAAAAAATACACAGCCCATGTACATGAGGGGGGGTTAAAGTTTAAAAATGGAAAATTTAGAAAAAGAAAAAAGAATCAAAAAAGAAAAACTGGCATTAAAAAGAATATTCAAAAATGTAGACATAAAAAAGAGAAATTTAGCAGAAAGACTTATAGATCGAGCAGCTTTCATGAAAGTTGTATTAGAAGATTTAGAGGAGTGCATAAAAAAAGACGGTTCAACATACAGGATGGAACAGGGCAAACAAAAAATGATCGTAGAAAATCCGGCACAGAAAACATACAACACGATGATAAACCGATATGCGATTGTACAAAAACAACTAAACGATTTATTAAACAAAGAAATGGCAGAAATTAGGGAAATAGGTGACGGATTTGAGGAGTTCGTTAGCGATAGAATTACGTAAATTTAAGCGAGATGATGAAGAGGTAATCTACGGAAAAAAAGAATACAAAATTATAAAAAATAGGATTGTATATAACGACAGTTATAATGCCATTTCAGAATATTATGACAAGATAAAAAATAAAAAAATCAATGCTAGCAGAAAAATAAAATTACAATTTTCATTACTTGCAAAGTGGTCAAAAAAAGGTATTGGAGATTATTATTTTGACAGTAAAAAAGCTAATCACATAATTGAATTTGCAGAGAATTTTTGCAGGCATAGCAAAGGCAAAATGGCAGGCAAAAAGGTTCGTCTGGAGCTATGGGAAAAAGCAATTTTAGCTGCAATTTTCGGATTTATTGATATAAATAATCACAGAAAACACCAAAAAATAGTACTAATTGTGGGCAAAAAAAATGGGAAATCATTCCTAGATTCCATAATCGCACTATATGGACTATTTGCAGATGGAGAAGGGGGACCGGAGATATATTCTGTAGCAACAAAACGTGATCAAGCGAAAATTGTCTGGGACGAATCCAAGCGAATGGTCAAAAAATCACCTGTATTAAATAGGCGGGCAAGGTGCTTGGTCAATGGTATATTTGTCGATTACAACGACGGAACATTTAAACCACTTGCATCAGATTCAGACAAGTTAGATGGTCTAAACGTTCATATAGTAATAATGGACGAATGGCATCAGTGGAAGAATGGTAGAACTCTGTACGATATGATGGCAGACGGAATTACCGCGAGAGAAAACCCACTCATAATCATGACATCTACAGCAGGAACAGTGCGAGGAGATATATACGACGAAATATACGAGGAAGCAGAACAACACTGTAATAACATTGAGCAGAAAAACTACAATGCACTAGATGAAAGGGCAATTTATTTTGTGTATGAACTTGACAAAAAAGAGGAATGGCGAGATGCAGATAACTGGGAAAAAGCCAATCCAGGACTTGGCACAATCAAGAAATTGTCGGCACTTCAGGACAAGGCAAAAAGAGTTGCTCAAAACAGCAGATTTGAAAAAAATTTCGTATGCAAGGAATTTAATATACGTGAAACTTCAATTGATTCTTGGATGAGATTTGAAGATTTCAATAACACTAAAACTTTTGATATAGAGAAGCTAAAACCAAAATATCTTATAGGTGGCAGTGATCTTTCGAGCACTACAGACCTTACTTGCGGAACGCTAATTTTTAAGATTCCAGATGACAAGCACATATACGTTGAGCAAATGTATTTTTTACCGGAAGATCTACTTGAGGCAAGAGTAAGAGACGATAAGATACGATACGACATATGGTATGAGCAAGGACTATTACGCCTTTGTCCCGGGAACAAAATAGATTACAAAGATCTAAAAGAGTGGTTTGAATCATATTATTTTGAAAAAAGATTCTATATTCCGTTTCATGGTTACGACTCTTGGAGTGCAACTTACTATGTAAATGAAATGCAAACGACATTTGGAAAAAAAGGTATGGAAGCCGTGATACAAGGCAAAAAAACTTTAAGCAATCCTATGCAAAACTTAGAAGCAGACTTCAAGGCAGGTAAGATTATTTATAACAACAATCCAATACTAAAAATGTGTATAGCAAATACGGCAGTAGACATGGACAGAAACGGAAATATACAGCCTCACAAAGGATTTAATCAAAGAAAAAGAATCGACGGGCTTGCGAGCTTGCTCAATGCATACACGGTTTATGAAAGGCACAGACAAGAGTACGAGGAGATGATCAAATGATGAATTACTACAAAAAAATAACAGCAACACTGGCAACTGGAAAAACTAAAATGTTAATAATAACGTCAGATTCTGAACTTGATATAGATACACCATTTTTATATGTCAAGAATAAAGATGGATTGCAGCATATTATCAACATGGCAGAATGTCAGACTATAACATTTGAGGAGTAAAAATGCTAGATTTTTTGAAAAGAAAAAAAGCTAAAAAAATTGCCAGAGAATACTTCAAACTGATAACGGGATATAAGCCAATTTTTTCAAGTAGAGCAGGAAGCATATATGAAATGGAGCTTACAAGAAGCTGCATACATTCTTTTGCTACACACGTATCTAAACTAAAACCGGTTGCCCGGGGTAAAAATAATGAAATTTTCGAAAGAATGTTGCAGTTTAAACCTAATGCCATGCAAGACACAAGTAAATGGTTATATCAGATGGCTACAATTTATCAAGTTGAAAATGCAGTTTTCATTATTCCGGAACTTGATAAAGATGCAGAAACTATAACAGGATTTCATAATGTCGCTCCAAGCAGAAGTCAAATTGTCAGGGGCGACGATGCCAGACTGTATCTCAAATATGAGTATTATGGCAATAAATATGCAATAGAGTTTGAAAAAATCGGTATTCTATCAAAATTTCTCTATAAAAATGGCATTTTTGGCGAAAATAATTCGGCGATAGCTACAACGCTAGAAGTAATGGAAACCAACAATAAAGGAATAATCGAAGGCGTAAAAAATGGCGCAAGCATAAGATTTTTCGCTAAATTGGGCAGCACTCTTTTATCAGAAGACGTTGAAAAGGAAAGAGAAAGACTAACAAAATCACAATTATCCATGGATAACAATGGCGGAATAATAATGCTTGATAACAAGTATGATGAATTTAGACAGATAGACTCTAAGACATACACAGTAGATGCAGGTCAGATGAAGCTCATCAATGACAATGTATTTAGCTATCTGAATACTAACATGGACATAATCCAAAACACCTATAATTCAGATAAATGGAACGCGTATTATGAAGGAGCAATTGAGCCATTCGCAATTCAACTTAGTCTTGTGCTAACCAATATGACATTTTCAGACAAGGAAAAGGCGTTTGGCAATAATATTATATTCACAGCAAATAGGCTGCAATACCTAACTAACCAAGAAAAACTAAATACAGTGACACAATTATTTGATCGTGGGTTCATAACTCACAATCAGGGGTTAGAGATTTTTAATATGGAGAGTTTGGGAGAAGAAGGCGAAAAACGGTATATCAGAAAAGAGTACGCACAGCACAATTATGAAGAAGAACTAAACGAAGTTTGAAAGGAAGACAATGAGCAAGACATTACTTGAAAAGATGAAGAGCAGACAGTATAGGGAACTGATAATATCAAGCGAACTTCAAGAAAATAAAAGGATAGATACGGATTATTATGTTGAAGGTTACGCAGCTAAATTTGAGCCATATCCACTGTTTGAATATGACGGGGAAACTATATATGAAAGATTTGAAAAAGGCTGCTTTGCAAAAACAGACATGGAAGACATAATTTTTCAGTACAATCATTCTGGAAGAGTTTTTGCGAGAAAAAGCAATGGAACATTGATAGTAGAAGCAGATGATACAGGACTATTTATAGCAGCGGATTTATCAAAATCAGAAGATGGCAGAAATCTTTACGAAGAAATACAAAACGGGCTTACTACAAAAATGAGTTGGGGATTTGTACCGGGAGATTACTACTTTGATGAAAAAACAAAAACAATCACACACAAGACTATCAAAAAAATATATGACGTGTCAGCAGTGAGTCTTGCAGCAAATGATGATACAGAAATTTATGCAAGAGATTTCTTCAACGGAGTGATTAAAGGATCTAACGAGGAGTTCGTAAGGCGTGAAAATCAAATAAAAAAGTTAGAACTAATAATTAAACTTAATACAGGAGACAAACGATGAGACTTAAAGAAATTGAAAAAAGACTTAAAGAGATTGAAGCAGAGCTTAGAACAGATGATGCAGATATTTCTGCACTTGAAAAAGAAGTAGAAGAGCTAGTTGCGGAAAGAAAAAGCATTTTGGAAGATGCAGAAAAAAGAGAAAAAATGCTAAAAGAAATCGCAAATCAAGATTTTGATGTAGTGGTCAGATCTTTTCACGGAGCAGAACCGGAAGGACCAAAAGGCTATGATTCTGCAGAATATAGATCTGCGTATTTTAAGAACATGCTAGGTATTGAAATGACAAATGAGGAAAGGGCAGCATTCACTCATACTACAGCAAACACCGCAGATGTTGTGCCAAAAGAAACTGTAGATATGATTTTTTCAAATATGGAAGAACAGCATCCTATAATAGCAGACGTGAACGCTTTAAGGACCGGCACTGTCATTAACATCACAAAACATACATCAATTGTAGCAGGAGATGCGAAAGTAGTTGCAGAAGGCGTAGCTAACGACGACGAACAAAATACATTTGTTTCAGTGACACTTTCAGGTAAGGACATCGCTAAATCTATAGAATATTCTTACAGATTACAGGCTATGGCAATTGCAGCTTTCGAATCATACCTTGTAAAAGAGATCAGCGAAAGAATATCTGCAGCATGGGCAAAGCAGATAGTCGCTCAAATCAAAACGGATTTGGCAGTTGCAAATAAGATTGCGGTGACAAAAACGCTGAAAATGGAAGACGTGTTGAAAGGTTTAGCTGCCCTAAAAGGAGCAACAGGACAGGTAGTTGTTTACGCAAACTCCGTGGGCATTTACAGTCACATTGCCGGAATGAAAGATGCCGACACCAAAGTCAACTTCATTCCGGACTATTCACAGGCGATCGCAGGAACAGTGCTTGGAAAACCAATAAAGCAGGAAGATGCACTTGCGGATGGCGAAATTCTTATATTAGACCCTAGTCAGTACACAGAAAATGTAGTACAAGACGTCTTGATAGAACAAGACAAGGATATTAAAAGGCATGTGCATATCCTTTCGGGAATACTTATTGCAGAAGGATCTATGACAAATGACAAGGGTGCAGCAATGCTAACTATTTCATAAACAAAAGGGAGTTTTAAACTCCCTTTTAAGGAAAAGAGAGAAAAATGACAGATGAATTAAAGCTAATTAAAAATGATTTAAGGATAAGCCATAGCCATTTGGACAATTTACTGCAAGCAGATATAGATGCCTGCAAAGATGATTTGAAAAGAGTAGGCATTAAGATTGCAGATAATGATAATCTTGTAAATCAGCTAATCAGACTATACATAAGAGCAAGTCAAAATCATCAGAATCAAAGTGAGCTATATTGGCAACGCTATAAAGAAATGAGAAATGCGGTTAGCCTGAATGAAGAAAGAACACAACGATGAATGAAGTTATAAAGCTAATTCAAAAAAGCGTAACAACAAATGAATACGGTGAAAAACTTGAGACAGAAAAAGCAAGAGAAGTTCTAGGAACAATAAAGTCTGTAAGTCAAAAAGAATTTTATGAGGGAATGGCAAACGGATTAAATCTAGAACTTAGATTTGAGATAGCAGACTATATGGATTATGATGGCGAGAATGAAGCAGAAATCAGTACAAGAAGATATAACATAGTTAGAGCGTATAGAACTGTAACGAATAGCCTAGAACTCACGTTATCAAGAGGTTTGAAAAATGCTACCTAATAAAAAAATCAAGATACAAAAGAAGAGCGGAGCATATGATTTGACATTTGAAGATACCATTGATGCTGCAAATTACACCATGAAGGAACTCACAAGAGCGGCTTTAAGAGATTCAGCTAAATATATCAGAAGACTCGTAGGAGATCAGCTAAAAGATTTTTATGCAGTTAATTATATTGGATTCAGTCGAAGACGTCTTATCAACGCTCCAAGAGCGGGAAAACTCATAAGAAAATACCCTGGAAGCGCTTTACAGTATTGGGTCAGAAAAAAAGAATCTGACTTGCAGATTGGATTTAAACAAAGTGCATGGTATGGAATGAATCAGGAACTAGGAGACAAAGGGCAACCGAGACTTGGTATTTTAAGGACAACGACCTATAACAACATTTCGAAACTTAGAGAGATTCAAGGGCAGTACTTAGACAAGATGAATGTCGGGCAGGCATTTGATCCTGGAAATGATGAGTACAAATCGCAAGAAGGAGTTGAAGAATAATGAGACAGCTCAAAAAAGGAATTGTCAAACTGCTAAAAGGATGCTGCCAAAATGTTTTTTGGAGCAAGGCAACTGATGAATCTGACAGATATATTTGTTACACTCTGAAAACGGCAAGCAGCATAGACGGATATGAAATCTTAGAACTGCAAGTTGATATATGGACCGTGAAGGGAAAAGATGATAATGAATGGCTAGATATTACAACTTCAAAGATAAAAAAGTCGCTTAATCATTTAAATATTGCAGAGGAAGAATTTAGTGCAGTTATATATTTTGACCGAACTATATTTGAAACAACAAATGACGAAAAAATGAAAAGAAATACTATGTACTTTGATGTAAGGTACAGGGAAGGAAGCATATGAGCATTCAAATTAAGACAATTAACGGAATCACGCAAAACACAACAAAACACTTACTGCTTGATGCAGGAGCATTTTTTGTGGGATACAATCCTGCAACAGACACATTTGAATCTGCTAAAACTGCAGGTAAGCTCCTTGGAGCAACTAAAGGCGGAGGCAGCTTCAAGGCTGTGCCTAAGTTTAGAACTATAGACTTCGACGGTGTCCGCGGCAAAATAAAAGGTTCAGAAATATTAGAATCTTGGGACGTATCTCTGACGGCAAAAGTAATAGAGACTACTCCAATAACAATCAAAAGAGCACTAGGTATAGCAACGTTAGATAGTGATAGTGGCGTAGAAAACTATACTAAAATCACAGGAAAACAAGTGCTAGAGCTGACGGACTACGCAGATAACATAACATGGGTCGGTACACTTTCAGGGAGTGAAAAACCGGTGATAGTACAAATTTTCAATGCACTGGCTCAAAAAGGTTTAGAGCTTGATATGGCAGACAAGTCAGAAGGTATCATTCAGCTAGATTTCAAGGGTTATTACGCGGCAGAAGATCTAGATACGCCACCGTTTACAATTTATTACCCCAAATTAGGATAGGGAGATTTTATGAAACTAAGAACCATTAAATTTAATGACGCATTTACATTATCAAAAATAATAGATAAACTGCAAATCAAATTCGAAAAAGGACTAAAAACAGACATTGAAGTTGGAGCAGATTTCATTTTGAAAGTCATGCAAAACGCCCATAAAGCACAAAATGAAGTAAACGATTTCATGGGAAGCTTATTTGAAATCACAGGAGAAGAATTTGGGAAGCTACCAATAAAAACAGTATTTGACTGCTTTAATGAGCTTGCAAACAGTGAGGACTTTAAGGATTTTTTCAAGTCAGTTGCGAAATTTGCGAATATGAAGTAATAGATCTTTTGATGTCTCGATATGGACGAATGGATTTTGTTTTAGAGATGGACTTTAGAAAAGGGCTAGAATTTTATAATTATGCGGTTGAGCAACGGAACAATCATTACAAAATGTTGCTGTCTCCGTTTATGTCATCCGAAGACAGACAAGATGATAATAATCATCATGAAAATAACGCAGAAGATGGCAGAACTGCGGACAATATACTGAAAGGAGTTGAGGACATATTAAATGGAAATATTTAAACTATTTGGAAGCGTTTTTGTAGATACAAAAAAAGCAGAAGAATCAACTCATAAAGTAGGTGAAAAAGCAGAAGGCATAGGCTCTAAATTCAAAAAAGGCTTGGGTACAGCAGTAAAGTGGGGAGCAGGTATTGCAGCAAGTGCATCAGTAGGAGCAGCTGCACTTTATAAGACTGCAGAAAAGGCAGCGCAGACAACAGACAGAGTTGATAAAATGAGCCAAAAACTTGGAATATCAAGAAAGAGTTTCCAGGAACTTGATTTCGTGATGAGCCAATCAGGAATGTCAATAGATAACTTCGGAGCAGGCATGAAGACCATGCTGTCTACAATGGAAAACGCTAAAAATGGGAACTCTCAGGCGATTTCGAAGTTCAAGCAACTAGGAGTTGCAGTAACCGATTCATCAGGTAAAATGCGTAGTCAAGAGGCAGTGTTATATGACTCAATAAAAGCATTTCAGAAGATGGAAAGCAGCTCTGAAAAAGCGAAACTGGCACAAGAACTTTTCGGAAAACAAGGGCAGCAAATAATGCCACTTTTGAACGGGCAAGCGGGTAGCTTTGAGGAACTTACGCAAAAGGCAAATGAATTAGGTTTAGTACTTACAGATGACACGGTAAATGCTGGCGTAAAACTTACGGATACTATCGATCAAGCAGATAGAACTTTTGGTGCAATAATCACGAGAATTGGGGCAGGTTTAATGCCTGTAATTCAAAATGCGTTAGATTTCATACTTGTCCATATGCCGGAAATTCAGGCAGTTGTAGGAACTGTTTTTTCTGCAATATCTGCAGTTGTGACAACGGTTATGGGAATTTTAAAGGACTATTTCATTCCAATTATAATTGCGATAGTGGATTCTATAAAAGAACACTGGCCGGCAATATCTTCAGTAATAACTGAGGTAATGGATACGGTAAAACTTGTTATAGGAACCGCATTAAAATTTATAAAATGGCTGTGGGGCAATTATGGTGGAATCATCAAAGGAGTGGTTGCGGCTACGTTTAATGGAATTAAAAACATAGTTACAGGTGTTATGAAGGTCATAAGAGGCATAATAAAACTTGTAATGGCAATAATCAAAGGCGACTGGTCGGGAGCCTGGAATGCAATAAAAAGCATTGTAACAGGAATCTTCAAGGTAATTAAAGGAGTAATCGTAGCTGTCCTTGGGCACATTAAAGGAGTTTTTTCAGCGGTATGGAAAACACTTATAACTATAACCTCTGTAGCTTGGAATGCCATTAAAAAAGCAATTATGGCACCTTTTAAGGCAGCCTTTAATTTTGTGAAGGGAATAATAAACGGCATAAAAGGACTGTTCAGATTTAAATTTACTTGGCCGAAAATTCCACTACCACACTTTAAGCTTGAAGGAAGTCTAAATCCTATAAAATGGATTAAGCAAGGACTTCCTAAGCTGCATATTAAATGGTATGCAACTGGTGGAATCATGAAAAAGCCGACTATGTTTGGGTATGATCCTTTTTCTAACACAGCTCATGTAGGCGGAGAAGCAGGACCAGAAGCAATAGCGCCTATATCTACACTTCAAAGCTACATTCAACAAGCTGTATTGGCTGAAAATTCTAAAATCTTGGCAGCACTTTTAGAAATCTTAGCAGAAATAAAAGAAAAGGATGATAAATTCATTGGCAAGATAAAAGGACTGATAGAAGAATACAAAATAGAATGGAACGATAGAGAGTTAGCGAGGTTCATAAAAAACTATGTATGATATTTTAAAAATCAGCACGCAAAAACCAAATAGCAAGTTATCATCGGACAATTTACTGATAGGCAATCAAAAAATTGTTATTGGAAATATAGTTTTTAAGGCATTTGCAAACAGTAATACCTTGCGAGATTTTGAAGTGGGCAAAGGCGGAACAAAGAGTGTAGTTGTAAAACTCTTAGCTATAGAGCATGAAAACATCAGGAAAGCAGTTGACAACATAATAGATTGGCTTGATGGGAAGGTATATCTAATAATCAACGACTGGTATATAGAAGTAGACGTTCACGCAATAAAATTCAAAAATTATGTACTGGATAGAAGATATATTGAACTTGAGATAATCTTAGAATCGTCAGATTGGATATGGAGCTATGATCACGTAATAGATTACGATCCAAAGATTTGGCAAGAGAACATTCAAGGTGAAAACTGGAGAGACTATGAACTTGACAATGGAAAACGTGGGTATAATTATGGCTATACGATAAGTAGCAATCTTAACTTGAGTATTAAGCCTAAGTGCAGTAATCCCAAAATCCTTGCCAGTGCAGAAATCTTGCTTTTCGGAGCTGCAACAGATCCGTTTGTCACAATAGACAACAGAAAAATTGGAGTGAAAGACAGTATTGCAGATGGAGAATATATCAAGATAGATATGTCAGAGAAGAAAGTTACAAAATACAAAACAAATGGAAACACAGAAAATATGTTCGCCAAAAGAACTAAGTCGGAAGAATATTCCATATTTGATAGGATCAGACTGCCGTGCACAGTAACCGCCCCAAAAGGCTTGAAATTTTCGGCAGTTATAACGGAACACAGGAGAACCCCACAATGGACTTGATGTATACACAAAATGGGATAGATGCAGGCATTATAACAAGACATAGGTTCGATTGCGACATAGGGAAGCAAAATGATTTTCAGGTAGAGTTGGATGTTTCAGGCAATCAACACTATACTGAATTGATAAATGAGTATATCTATCTTGACGGAACTGAATACGGAGGAATCGTAACAGAAAGAAAAATTTCAGGGAATAAACTAACGCTAAAAGGCAAAACTTTCAGGGGGATGCTTAACAACAAAATCATAATAGTAAAACAAGGCTATGATTACTATATCGCAACAGGGGAACTT
The DNA here is from genome assembly GCA_000488855.1 of Eubacterium brachy ATCC 33089. Lineage (GTDB taxonomy): Bacteria > Bacillota > Clostridia > Peptostreptococcales > Anaerovoracaceae > Gallibacter > Gallibacter brachus. The sequence continues at coordinate 274,527 of KI535286.1, forward strand.
AAAGAAGCGATCAACAAGCTATTTCAAGATTGTTTTGCAAAAGGTTATGTCGTAACATCCGCTCCTGACATATCAATAAATTTTCAGTTTGAGAGATATTGTAGCTTGCAAAGCGGACTAGACAAGTTGTGTAGCTTGCACAATCTAAGGATGACATTTCAAAAAAAAGAGAATAAAATCGAAGTTTCATTTGAGAAAAAAAGTTATGCTGGAACGGATTCTGAACTATCAAAAGATAGCTCCATAAAAATAGAACTGAAACAAAACAAGAACTATCCAACAGCACTGATAGCTCTCGGAAAAGGAGAGCTCGCAAGTAGACAAGTAATATATTTTCAGCTACAAAAAAACGGAGAAATTGCGGAAGCGCTGCCAAACGAAACGTGGCAAGATAGAATTGTTGCAACTTACGAAAACACGTCGACAGAAGATCTCAAAAAAGACGCACTCGCGAAATTTAAAGAATTAACAAAAGGAGTTCAAGGAACATATGATCTGATAACAGAAGTAGCAGTTAATGCAACGAATCTTGATTATGATATTGGAGATGTTATAGAGACTTTTGAACCACATACAAAAACAAGAATTTTCGTAGAAATTTATAATAAAATTTGCAAAAAAGAAAATGAGAAACCAGAAGAAATATCGTATAAAGTGAGGGGATTGATATGGGAATAAAACTAATAACAGGTGTATCTGGTGACAGACACATAACCCCGGAAGATGATGCAGCATTACATAGAGCCGCCGTAGGCAGTGGAGCGTTTTTTCTGACCGTTCCAACATTCAAGATTGTAAATAATAATGAAATAACGCTAGAACCATGCGAACTGCTCATCAATGGCAGGCATGTAAGAATAACTACACCGGAAACTATAAAAATAGAGAATGGAGAAATTGGAAACAATCGAACAGATTGCATTTGTGTAAAGCACACAAAACACAAGCAGATAGAATCTGTTGAAATAGCAGTTCTTAAAAATGCAATCACAGGAGCAGACATTAACAATTTTGGGATAGCACCTATCAGCACTGCGGCAATAGCTAAAGTAAAACTTGAAGGGATAAATCTAACAAGTGTCAGTGCGATTCCAGACACAATAAGAGGATTAGAGGTAATCCAAAAACTACTGTCAGAAGTGGATCACCTAAAAGCTGTTCAAGAGAATTTAGAAAAATATCCTAAAAAAATTTATGCGGGCAACGCACAAATGAACGGCGACGAAACAAAGACATTTTCAGAAGAAGACCTGAAAAACGCTCCAACAGGATTACAACTTGTTTTCTGTCCATATGCCAATGGTGCTCCGTTGAATAGAAACTTTCAGAGTTTTATCGTCAACAAAAAGGTTATAGAAGATAATCAAGGTGCAGGACACGAATTTTGGCTCAACAACGGAGAAGGCTGGACAGAAAGGTATGTTCAGATTTTTAGCGACAAAATCAAAGGGCATTCAACTAACACTAAAGGCAATTGGGTCTTGAGATATATGTACCTTATATAGAAAGAAAAAGGAGAAAAAACATGAAAAAACAGAATCTTAAAAACTGGCTAAAGGCTGCAGCAGTAAGAGCACTTAAAACAATGAGCCAGTCGGCAGTGGCTCTAATTGGCACATCTACATTGATCACGGAAGTGAATTGGAAAGTGGTAGTATTTTCATCAATACTGGCTGGAGTGGTATCGCTTTTAACTAGCGTCAAAGGACTTCCGGAAGTCGACACAAAAAAGGTGGAAGAGGAAGCAGATGGACAAGTTAATTAGTTTTATCAATTGCATTATGGGGCAGTATATGCCCCTTATTGCATCAGCAAGTTTTGCGTATGTAAGTGTCAACATCAGAAAGTTGTTAAAAAACAAAAAAGCAAACAATAAAGGGACAATGTTACTTTTACGTATACAATTGATAGAATATCACAATCAATATGTAATTAAAAAAGAAAATATGCCATCATACGCCTATGATAATTTCGTTGAAATGCACGATGCATACAAAAGTCTAGGCGGCAATGGACTTATTGATAAAATGTACAAAGACATGAAAAAATTAAATTTTAAAAGAAAAGAGGATACTAATTATGGCAATATTTAATGTTCATGCAGGACACAACAGAATAGTTCCGGGGGCAAGAGGACATTTGGATGAAGTGCAAGAAGACAGAATCGTTAAAAATAAACTAATACAACTGCTACGGGCTGCAGGACATATTGTTTATGATTGCACAGATGACGTTGGAAGAACGCAAAATGCGAATCTGTATAACATAATGACAAAATGTAATCAACATAGAGTAGATCTGGACATCAGTATTCATCTGAATAGCTATAATGGGCAAGCACATGGAGTAGAAGTTTTAAACTATGACACCAGAACTGATTCAATCGCAAACAGAATTGCCGGCAAAATTGCAAGCACGTTGGGCATAAAAAACAGAGGATTAAAGTATCGCCCGGAACTTTATGTGTTGAAAAACACGAAATCCAAAGCAATTCTGATAGAATGCTGTTTTGTTGATAGTCAAGAAGATTACGATGCATGGGGCGGAAATATTTGTGCAGGTGCCATCGCAGATGCACTAATAGATTACTATGGAAGTAGCAGCAATAGAACCACTAATGGAAACAAAAGCATTAGAGAAATTGCGGAAGAAGTTAAAAATGGAAACTGGGGTAACGGAAGAGAACGAAAAAGACGATTGCAAGCCGCAGGCTATGACTATGCAGCAGTTCAAAAAGAAGTGAATCGTATATCCAAATAATAGTTGCATGAGGGAGAGTTATTCTCCCTTTTTTTATGAAAAATTTCAATTAAAATTTTGAAAAAATAGTTAAAACCCTTTACATAACTAAATAGTTATGCTATACTATAGATAGTTAAGAAAGATACTTAACTAATACGGGGGCAAGAGCCAGAAAGGAAAAATGATGGAGCAAATGACAGATAGACAGTTTGAAGCGATTCTCACAATGATACTAAACATAGTTGAGAATAATGGCAAAGAAGAAGCCATAAAACAAATAAGAGCTCTACTGAATAGGTAGAACTCTTAAGACAAAAAACTCTAAGGGTGGGACTTGCCCCCACTCTTATAAAGTATTATATACTAGGACAATAAAAAAGGCAAGAGAATAGGAGTTGACATGGAAGAAAAAAGAAAGGGATATAAAACGAAAAAAGGGCAGTTGGCTGCCAATAAGCGATACCTCGATAGTCATCCGGAACAGAAAGCAAAAAACAGGGTATTAACATATAGAGCAACAAGTAAGAATTTTATAAAAAACTATGCCACGTTGGAAGATATTGTAGAAATAAGACAATTATTAGAAGAAAGGGAAAAATTTTTAATACTTCAAGATGAATAGTATTTTGGTTATAAAAATAAATTCGCAGACAAAAAGGTACACACTTTTTACACGCTTTTTAGACAAAATAGACAAAAAACAAGGCTAATTTAGCTGCAAAAAATGCAGAAGTTAGAGAAATGTAAAAACTAAAAAACCGTTGAAACTTAGCTATTTCAACGGTTTTCGCTATTGGTACACCATCGCGGGTTCGAACCGCGGACACCCTGATTAAGAGTCAGGTGCTCTGCCAGCTGAGCTAATGGTGCAAGGTTAACACCTTTAAAAGTTTACCATTATAGGTATTTTATGTCAATACATTTGGTGGATTTTCTCCAAAAAGTAAATGACGACACGGGAAAGCGAAAATACATATGTGAAAGAGCAAAATAAAAAAGAGAAAATGAAGGGAATAAACAGGTAAAATGCTGTAAAAAATCAGTAAATTAACGGAGGTAAAAATTTGCAAAGGATACCGTGATATAGTATAATGATAAGGAAATTATCTACGCAAAAATTACTTAAAAGAGAGGATTAAATATGGGGAATATAGAGCTTAAACTCAATATCAGCAGAGTTGATTTAATAATTGCTTGCAGCGTTGTGGTTATAGCCGTTATTCTGGTTGTCGGATTCATCATATGGCTGGTTAAGAGCAGTCGACAGAACAGAGCACTGAAATCTATAGATAAAAAACTGGCATATGGTAAAAGTGTCTTGACAGCGGAAGAGGAAAACGATATCTGCAACAGGACAAGTGAACAAAATGAATCTCTCAAAAAAGAAATTGAGCGTAGAGACGAAAGTGAGCAATGCAGAAAAATCGTAAGAGATGTAATCAGAGATATCAATATAAATATCAACGATAGAGGTATATCATATGATGAGGCTGCAGTTCCTGTTAAAAAACATAGAGATATCGATAAAATACACTGCGATAGTCATAGCGATGAAATGTACGATGATATTCGAAAGGATAAAAGCGATGCTGAACAGTTGAATTTGATTTCATCCGACGAGGTGAAATATGGTGACGAAGAACAGACGAAGGGTGATGTGAAGGCGAGACATCAGGATTATATTGATGAAAAACTTGAGAATAACGGCGAAGTAACGGATGCAGAAGTAGATGTTATGGCGGAAATCAACAAAATGCTAAAAGAAACCGAAAATCAGTCTTACGAAAGTTCGAATTTCTTGAGATATAATACAGGAAAAAGCGGCAAGACGTACACGGAAGAGGATTTGAAAAACGTTATTAGAGATTAGTGGGAGGCACTATGTACTGCAAGAATTGTGGACAATTTTTATCCGGAAAAGAAAACTTTTGTAGCAATTGTGGAAACAAAATAGTCATAGAGGAAGAGACAATTGAGAAAGAATTCGAAAAACCCGATGAAAATATCGGTTTCATAAAGAGAAATAAAGATGAGAACGATGGGAAAATATCTGATAAAAAGGGGATCGCATTGCCCGAAATGAATTGGAATACTGAGGAATTCAACAGATGCAAGAAAAACGAAGAGATGACTGTCTCTTGGAGAAATGATGATATGTTCCTGCAAAAAGAACTGCGAGAAGCTGATGAAGAATCCGTCATCGACGGAACAGAGCAAAATGAAGAAAAAGTTCAAGGATTTGTCAGCGTGAACGATAAAAATAAATCGGAAGATGAGATTCATTCTCAGGGAACTAAAGCAACAGATAAAAACACCAAGAGTAACTTGGAAATACCAAAAGTGTTTGAAGATACCAAGGCAGAAGAGAACAAACCGGACTTTTTAAAGGATGACAACGTTGTGGAGGTGGAGCAGCCGGGAAGCAGCTTAGCGATAGAAGTAAACGATGGAGAGGAAATTATTATTTCTGACGGAAAAGAGAGGATTGTGGCAGAGAGAGAAGTAGCTGCATGCGGAGATGAATCGCATATGAAAGTGGCGAAAACAGTTGATGCCATATCAGATTTTTCAGTAGATGAGAGTGAAGGAACTTCAGAATCTAAGGTTGCTGTAAAATCCCTGTTTGACGAGATAGCACAGGATGCAGCAAACTCTCTTGAGAATGCTCAGATAGATCAGGATAAAAAACGAATAGATAAATTCTACACTTTCAATAGAAAGAAAGAAGAATTCCAGAAATTATTGGATAAAGAATATGAAAGAATAGAAAAAAATGTTGAAGCAGGCGGCTTTGAAGAAGACATAGCTAAATTCATGGACGTGGAGCTGGGTACTGATGTAGATGCGACAACTCAGTTGGAAGAGATGGTCAGAGCCAGAGAATTGTTTTTTGATACTCCCGCAAAACATGGAGTAGGGACAAATAATTTGCCGGCAGCCAAGCCTGAATCTTCAGTTTCGAATTCAGGCGAAATTAAAGGCAAAGATGAAACAGCTCGGATTGAAATGGAAAGCGATGGGGAAAAGCCTTTAAATACTCCATGCGATAAACCGGATGGAAAAGATGAAGATGATTTTGAGCGGAAAAATATAGTACCGGAAGGCTTGGAGGAGGATGGAATAAGTCGTGAGATAGTTGAAGGTAAAGCTGAAACAATCGACATAGAGGCAGAAAAATGTTCCGATGTGAAAAGAGGAGATTCAATCGAATTCACTAGAGAACATGGAGAAGAGACGAATGAAACGAACGTATCGGAAGAAACGATGGAAAAAAGCGTCGACACTCCTGGATACGACACGAAAACGGAAGTGTTCACTATAGAGAATATAGAGCAGGATATCCAGAACGAAGTGGAAGAAGATGGAGATTTGTCGTTTTTGAAAGATGACGATGAGGAGATATCCGTAACAGAAGTCGATAGTGATGAGTCACGGACGAAGACTGAAGACAATAATGATAAAGGGTATGAAGATGAGAAAGCCCCGAAAACCGATGTCAAATCGGAGGTAAAAAGCGAAAGTGCGAATGAGAACATCGTAAAAAGCAATAATGAAAAAGATGGTAACGTAGCACAGGTCATCATAGACCCCGAGAAGGAGAAAGAAAAACAGAAGGAAAGGGAGAAAGTCGCGGAAAAGTTCTTTGAAGATGCAGCAGATGACAGGCACAGAATGGGAAAAAAGAGTAAAATAGCTCTTTGGATATTGGCGATGATAACTCTCTTGATTTTGATCCTCTTTGCGGTGAGAGTATTTTTACCGTCATCTTACGTTGCGAAACAAATAGACACGGCTTCATCTAAAATAGCAGCTGTATTCAAGGGAAATAGCAATGCCAAGAACGATGAAAAAAAAGATGATCTGGCAATAGATAAGACGGAGCTGATTAAAGCCAACAGCGATAAAAACATAAATAAAAGTTTGGAAAAAGTCGCTTTTAACGGTGATTTGAAATATTCAGACAGCGATAAAGACGCATTTGAAAACATATCGAAATCGAAGATAACTTCGGGGCTGACATGGAAAGACAACGATGGCGAATCCATCAGTTATGACAAAGCTGTCGTAGGGAGAATAATGGAATTTGAATCCGCTAAAAACGCCTACATAGATGGGAAAAAAAGCAACGTTAGCGTTTTGGATATGATAGAAAAGGACAGCGACCTTTACAAAGAGGTTGAAGCTCTGAAAGGCGGGAAAGAGAAGACAAAGGTGAAAAAGCTGGAAATCGGTGATATCAGAAAGGCTGACGACGATTTTTTCGTCTGGGTAAATGAGATAAATGATAACACTTCCGTCAAAAAAATATATAAATTGTCACTGAAAGATGACAATTTTGTCTTCACAGGAGTGAGTAAAGTTGAGTGACGATAGCAAGGCTTAGAATACTTGTGAAATTACGGTTTTGTCGGACGGGAAGTATGAATAAGGTTGAAATTGGAGATTAGTGATGCGGAATGCAAAAATGCATGAAAAAAAACGACCTGTGAGCAAGAGAGCAAAAATAGCTGGTATTGTGATTTTAGCAGCAATTCTGCTGATAGTTGCAGGTGTCGAATACATAACGGACTTTTTATGGTTCAGAGAGCTGGGATACATAAGTGTATTCTTTAAAAAACTGCTCACACAGTTGAAAATAGGAGTTCCTACTTTTATAGTTATAACCTTTACAGCTTACATATATTTCAAGCTGATAAGAAAAAACTACTATGAACATATAATATCCGAAAAACTTGAAGCAAATAGATTGATCAATTGGATTTCATGGGGATTTGCAGCGATATTCGGTGCTGTAGTAACCTGGTATGTAACGTCGAAACTGTGGTTTAGCGCGTTGCAGTTTGTAAACAATACAAAGTTTGGAACAAAGGATCCGATATTCAATTTGGATATTTCATTCTATGTATTTAAACTGGACTTCTTAAAGGATTTGAATATCCTGGTGATAATAATATTGCTGGTATTCATACTGCTGACACTGGGATATTATGCCGTTTTAATGAACACAAGACCATCCGGAGTGTTTGAAAGGGAAAACGATGGGTTTGAAGAGAGAGATAGGTTTGATTCGGCGACATACGATTTTCGCGATACGGGCGAACAGAGTGGGACAAATGGTGTAAACGACGGTGATAGCGGAAAGAAGAGAAAGAAAAATAAGCAATTTAAGGACAGATTCAGAGGAACTCCTTTCGAGGACTTGTTTAAGACTATGTCTTCGACTTTTTCCGAAGAAGTCGGCAAAAAGAATATAAGAATCGGTAGAAATAATGTTAAACAGCTGTTCACAATAGCCTCAAAGCAGCTGATAGCAGTTGGAATAGCATTGTTTGTGATGATTTCCATAAACGCTCTGCTAAAGCAATTTGATTTGCTACACCAACATAGAGGAGCAGTTTACGGAGCAGGATATACAGACGTGACTGTTACGCTGTGGACGTATAGGATTATCACTTTACTGGGTATAATTGGTGCAGTATCAGTCGTCGTGGGAATCAAGAGGCATAAGCTGAAATGGATTCTAGCGGTACCAATTGCTATGGTGGTAATATTAGGTGCCAGCAAAGGGATAGCAGCGGTAGTTCAATCCACTATCGTTTCACCTAACGAAATTACTAAGGAAAGCAAGTACTTGGAGAGAAATATTAAGTATACGCAGAAGGCTTACGGACTGGAAAATGTCGATACGAAGTTCTTTCCAGCTAATAACGACTTGACTAAGAAAGACATAGTAAAAAATGAGCCAACAATTTCCAATATAAGAATAAACGACTATATGCCGACGGAAAAGTTTTATAATCAGACTCAGTCCATAAGGCAGTATTACAAGTTCAACGATGTCGACGTGGACAGATATAATATCAACGGCGAGTATACGCAGACATTCTTGTCGCCAAGAGAAATTGATGAAAGCAAAATAAATCAGACATGGCTCAATAAACACTTGAAATACACTCATGGATATGGGGTGACTTTGTCCAGAGTAAATGCGGTAACGGCTAGTGGACAGCCATCTATGATCGTAAAAAATATACCTTCGGAATCTTCCGCCCCCGAGGTTCAAGTGAAGAGACCTCAGATTTACTATGGTGAATTGACAAACGACTACGCAGTCACCGGAACAAAGGAAGATGAATTTGATTATCCTGATGGTGACAGCAATAAGTACAGCAGATACAACGGCAAGGGAGGCATCAAGCTGAACATGATAAACAGGTTGCTTTTTGCAATCAAGGAAAAAAGCTTCAAACTTTTGGTATCATCCAATATAAACAGCAATTCAAAGATTTTGATAAATCGTAACATAAAGGAAAGAGTCAAAAAGATTATGCCTTATTTGGAGTATGACAAAGAGCCTTACATGGTTGTGGACAACGGCAAGTTGTACTGGATAATCGACGCATATACATCAAGTAAGAATTATCCTTATTCGGAGCCGTTTAAGGTGAATGGAAAATATGTCAACTACGTAAGAAATTCGGTAAAGGTAGTAATAGATGCTTACAATGGAAACGTGGATTATTACGTTGTGGACAGCAAAGATCCTATGGCATCTACATTTAAGAAGATATATCCTAAGCTTTTCAAGGATTTCGATAAGATGCCGGAAGGAATTAGGAAACATATCAGATATCCGAGCGAATTGTTTGCGACCCAAGCAAAGGTTTACAGCAGGTATCACATGAATGACGTAAGAGTTTTTTACCAGAACGAGGACTTGTGGGATATAGCGAAGGAAATTTACGGCACTGAAGAAAAAACCATGACTCCGAATTACTATATAATGAATTTGCCGGGTGAAAACAAGGCGGAATTCGTCAGCACCCTTCCATACACGCCTAAGGACAAGAAAAATATGACAGGTCTTTTGATGGCGAGAAATGACGGGGAAAATTACGGTAAGCTGGTTTTGTACAAGATGCCGAAGAACAAAGTGGTATATGGACCTAGACAGATTGAGGCGCAAATAGACCAGGACCCGGAAATTTCAAAGGAATTTTCACTGTGGAACAGCTCCGGTTCGAAATATTCCAGGGGGAATATGTTCGTTATTCCCATAGGAGACTCTATTTTATATGTGGAACCTGTATATTTGGAAGCTTCCGAATCTTCCATTCCGGAAGTGAAGAGAGTAATAGTTGCATACGGAGATAAAATCGCCTACGAGAAGACATTGTCAGAAGCTCTGGATAAACTTTTCGGACAAGGCAGCGGCAAGAAGCGTCCTTCAGGGTCTTCACCTGATGGAGATGGCAACAGTCAAAAGGACTTGATAAAGAAGGCCAACGATGCTTATAAAAATGCCATAGAGGCTCAGAAGAAAGGCGAATGGGGAGATTATGGCAAATATATGAAAGAACTGGAAGAGACTTTGAAAAAACTGAAATAACTTTGAATATTAGCCGTGGTGAACACGGCTAATAGACTTTAAAACAGGAGGAAAAATGCTCAATTTTGATTTGGATAAAATGCTTTATTGCATTCCGCCGGATAAGCATAATTTAAAAGACTTGAAAGCTATCTTTGAAGAACATCCCGAGGTGAAGTTCGTTTCTTTTGTCGGAATTGACATAATGGGGAATGATACTGATGAAAAAATTCCGGTATCGGTATTTCTAAAGGATTATGACGATTTGATTTGCAAAGGTGTGCAGACTGACGGCTCTTCCGTGGTACTGCCTGAAATAGCCGAACTGAACAATGCAAAGGTTGACATCGTTCCCGACCCTGCTGTGAATTGGTATGTGGATCACAATTTGATAAATGTCTATAAGGCTTCGGATTCGGAAGAGTTACCTATAGGAACACTTAGAATACCGTCATTTTTGATTCATAACAACGTGGAGCAGGTAGGCTCCAGGGCGATACTGCAAAGAGGAATCAATACGTTTAAAAAGCAGGTTTTAAAATTGTTACAAGAGCATCGGTATATATTCGATCACATAGATATCGACTCCTATGATGATATTGAGGAAATACTGTTGACATCGGCAACTGAATTGGAATTCTGGGTGAAAACTCCCGATGATCAGAGGGACATGGAAGAGCTGTCTACGGCGCAAATATTGAAGGAGCAGTATTGGAAGAGAACGGTAGGTCCGGTTAGGTCGGCGCTGGAAAAGTCCCTGATGATGCTGGATAAATACGGATTTGAAATGGAGATGGGGCACAAGGAAGTAGGCGGTGCCAAGGCTAAGATGAGCAGTACGGGAAATTACGATCAGGTAATGGAACAGCTGGAAATAGATTGGAAGTACGCTTCGGCAATGCAGGCGGCAGATAATGAAAACATGGTGAAATATGTGGTTAGAGACGTGTTCAGAGTCCATGGACTGGATGTTACATTCGCTGCAAAACCTATGCCTAAAATAGCGGGCAGCGGTGAACATACTCATTTGGGATTGGCTGCAAAGTTGAAAAATGGAAAGATCGTAAATTTGTTCAGTCATACGGATATGAATAATGAATTCGCAAGTCCCGTCGGATTCGGTGCAATTATGGGATTGATGAAGAACTATGAGGCTGTGAATCCATTTGTAGCTTCCAATAACGATTCTTTCAACAGATTGAAACCCGGATATGAAGCTCCGGTTTGCGTTGTCACATCATTAGGGCATGAACCGAACATTCCTTCCCGAAACAGAACGGTGTTGCTGGGATTGATAAGAGATGCAGGTAATCCTTTGGCAACGAGATTTGAGCTCAGAGGACCTTGTCCTAAGTCCAATACGTATTTAGTCATAGGTATGGCATATATGGCAATGCTGGATGGTATAACTGCGGTTCTAGAAAATGAGAAAACTGCGGCGGAAGCGGAACGCTCGCTTTCAAAAAAAGTCGGAGAAGAAGATTTCTATTTGGAAAAAGATAGGATGTATCGAAGCGAGGAAAACGTCTATGAGGCGTACAGCGAACAGGAGAGAGAGTTAAATTTCGGCAAGACACCTGTCACGGTGTGGGAAAATTTGATGGCATTTGTAAATCATCCTGAAAAGGTTCAGGTGTTAAAGTTCGGTAACGTCATGGATGAAAAGTCCATAGCTTCGTATAAAACTGCATTGGTAAATCAGTGGAAAACGGAACTTCACGACAGAATTGTACCGAGCAATATGGATATAATTAGAAATACGGTAAAACTTCACGATGATTCAAGCGGAAATGAATACGATGACCGCAATTGGAAAAAGATAAACGAGTTGAGGAAGTCCATAGGAAAGAGTTCATTGGAAAAACCTTCTCTGTTGAGCCGGATAATTTCCGCCATAGATGAAGAGGAATACGCTCAGGTGTCAAAACTGCAGATAGAGATGATGGAGAAAATGGAAACTCTAAGCGAAATGTACAGCAACTATAAGAAGAATTTATTTTAGTGAGATTGGAGAACTTAAAAATGTTAGATGTCAAACGCATAAGAGAAGATTTTGCAGGAGTTAAAAAAGCAATCGAAAAGAGAGGACAGGGAAGCTTCGGAATAGATGAGATTCCGTCTTTGGACAAGAGGAGAAGAGAGCTTTTGGGAATCGTAGAAGCTATGAAAAATGAGCAGGGAACAGCTTCTAAGGAAATCCCTAAAATGAAAAAAGAAGGCAAGGATACCGACGAATTGATGAAAATGTTGAAGGGTCTCTCAGATAAAATAAAAGAGTTGGATGGAGAAGTCGCTGAGGTGGAGAGCAAAATCAAAGCGGCTATGTTGGAAATACCCAATACGCCTCATGAGAGCGTTCCGATAGGAAAAGATGACAGTGATAACGTTGAAATCAGAAAAATCGGAGAACCCGTGAAATTCGATTTTGAAGAAAAGGCTCATTGGGATATAGGTACTGATCTGGGAATTTTGGACTTTGAACGTGCGGCGAAAATCGCAGGTGCCAGATTTACGGTTTACAAAGGCATGGGAGCCAGACTCGAGAGGTCCGTGATGAATTTCATGTTGAATCTTCACACTGAAAAAAACGGATTTACGGAATTTTTAGTGCCGTACATGGTAAACAGAGATGCTATGATAGGAACTGGACAATTGCCGAAATTTGAGGATGATATGTTTAAAATAAGCGATAGAGAATTTTTTATGATTCCTACTGCAGAGGTTCCTCTGACTAACTTGAAATCAAATGAAATAATACAGGCGGATCAGCTGCCGCTATATTATACGGGATTTACCCCATGCTGGAGAAAGGAAGCAGGCTCCGCAGGAAGGGATACAAGAGGCCTCATAAGACAGCACCAGTTCAACAAAGTCGAATTGGTGAAGTTCGTCGAACCGAGAACGTCTTATGATGAACTTGAAACTCTTGTCGAAGCGGCGGAAAGCGTGCTGAAAGCGCTGGAGATTCCATATAGAGTCGTAGCTCTTAGCAGTGGAGATTTAGGATTTTCCTCTGCAAAGACATACGATATAGAAGTTTGGATGCCAAGTTACGGAAGATATGTGGAGATTTCTTCTTGCTCAAACTTTGAAGACTATCAAGCCAGAAGAGCAAATATCAGATTTAGACCATCGGAAAAGGCGAAGCCGGAATTCGTGCATACTTTGAATGGTTCGGGACTTGCCATAGGCAGAACTGTAGCGGCAATTTTGGAAAATTACCAGCAGGCGGATGGAACAGTGACAGTTCCCGATGTGTTGAAACCTTACATGGGAATCGATAAAATTACCAAAGAGATATAGGGTATGACGCTAAATAATCTGAAAACCATGATATTAAATTAGAATTGAGGGATATATTTGTTAACCATAGGAATAATTTTTGTGCTGTATCTAGGATTGATGCTCTGGATAGGTGCAAAGAACTATAATCAATCAGACGATTTGTCTGACTATATTTTAGGTGGCAGAAAATTGGGCAGCTGGGTGACGGCAATGTCGGCACAGGCATCGGATATGAGCGGCTGGCTTTTGATAGGTTTACCGGGGGCGGCATATGCTGTTTACCAAGGGACTTCCGAAGCGATTTGGACGGCTATAGGATTATGGATAGGAACGTACTGCAATTGGAAGTTCGTAGCAAAGAGATTGAGGCAGTATACCAGGAAATCAGGAGACTCAATTACGTTACCCGACTTTTTTGAAAACAGATTCAAAGATAAAAGACATATTTTAAGGGTGACATCCGGAATATTTATAGTGATATTTTTCTTAGTTTATACAGCGGCACAGTTTGCTGCCGGCGGAAAATTGTTCAATACGATTTTCGGAATAGATTATGTTTGGGGTCTTTTGATCGGTGCGGTTATAATTTTGGCGTATACCAGCCTAGGAGGATTTAACGCCGTTTGTATTACGGATACCATAATGGGATTAACTATGTTTGTAGCTCTGATAGTGGTGCCGATTATCACCACCGTAAAGATGGGCGGAATAGATGGAGTACAGGAAAGGCTCGCATCTTTGACACCTGAGAGTTTAGGATTATTCCCTAAAAGCAACGGAAGTATCAATACCATGCTGCTGGCATCGTCGCTGGGATGGGGACTCGGATATTTTGGGCAGCCTCACATATTGGTCAGATTCATGGCTATAGAGTCACCTGATATGATTAAGAAATCACGAGTTATCGCTATGGGATGGGTCACCATAACTCTGGCGGCAGCTATCGTAATAGGAATAGTAGGAAAAGCGTTTATGCCAAACCTGGCAGATGGAGAAACCATATATATGGCATTGATAAACAAGATGTTCAATCAGGTGATTTCTGGGGTGCTTATGACAGCTATTTTAGCAGCTATTATGAGTACAGCAAGCTCACAACTTTTGGTAGCTGCATCTTCCGTATCTACGGACATATATGCCACGCTGTTCAAAAAAGATTTAAAAGATCCGAAAATAGTATACATATCCAGAATTACAGTCGTTATAATCTCCGTAATAGCTATAGTTTTGGCTTTGAACCCGGAAAGTTCCGTGTTTGCACTGGTCGCATTTGCGTGGGGAGGCTTTGGAGCCACTTTCGGACCGATGCTCATATTTGCACTGTTCTGGAGGAGAACTACCCTTGCGGGAGCAGGCGTTGGAATGATTGTAGGAGGTATTGCAGACTTCCTTTGGTATTGGCTGAAAGGGGGAATCTGGGACATTTACGAAATAATACCGGGATTTATTTTAGCCTCTATTACGATAGTGGTAGTAAGTTTGTTGACTGAACCTAATAAGGAGGTAATGGCAGAATTTGACGGTGTGAAAAACGAAAGATTTTAGGAATTTTAAATAGCAATATGGCTTTGAGAAATTGTCAAAAGGAGCTGTTTGGAAAATCGAGAGAAATATTCTAAATGCAATTCAATTTGAAAATGCTTTTATTTGAACGTGACTTTGCGAGGTACATATGAATTTACAGGAGTATTTGCTGAATCATTCCAAATCAAATAGAGTGTCGTTTCATATGCCGGGGCATAAAGGCCTTGGCATATTTAACATGTACGGATATGGTGAATTGATGAAGAACCTGGTCAATATGGATATAACCGAGATATCAGGTGCAGACAATTTGCATAAGCCGAAAGGCGTAATCAAAAATTTGGAAGATAAATACGCCGAGTTATACGGTGCAAAAAAAACGTTTTTATTGATCGACGGCAGCACCGCCGGAATTTTGGCATCGATTATGGCTTGTGTTCCGACGGGGAAAAAGATATTGGCAGCGAGAAATTGTCATAAATCCGTCTACAGCGGAACTGTTTTGACCAAGTGCGTACCGACTTATGTAATGCCTAAACACGATAAAACTTCCCACGTAATGGGAGAAATTACAGCCGAGGATGTGCGGAGAATTCTCGAGGGAGATTTTCGAGATAAAGATGAAATCTACGCTGTGATTTTAGCGAGCCCCAACTACTATGGAATATGTTCTAACGTAGAGGAGATTGCGGAGGTCGTGCACAGATATGGAAAAGTCCTCATCGTGGATCAAGCACATGGAGCTCATTTAAAATTCTTTGAGAAAAACGGTTATGTTGACGATTTAAAAAAAGATTCTGTAGGTGAAAGAAACATTGAACGAGGCGATAGAAATTATCGGTATCTCACATATCCCAGATCTGCGGAGAGCAGCGGTGCGGACATCGTAATAAACAGCACACACAAGACTCTGAGCAGTTTTACGCAGAGTGCCGTGTTGAATGTGATGACTGACAGAGTGGACGAAAGGAATATTTTTGATAAATTGCAATTGATTCAGAGCACAAGCCCATCGTACATATTGATGCTTTCGCTGGATATAAATGCTGATATAATAGAAAAACACGGAGATGAAGTTTTTGAAAACTGGAAAAACAACGTGAAAAGATTCTACGAGCAGATGGCGAAAATTCCGGAAGTTACCGTGGTGGAAGATGAAAACTTAGACTGGACGAAGATCAACTTGTCGCTGGAGAAAATGGGAATTGACGGCGGTACTTTTGAAAAGTTGCTGACTGATAGAGGAATAGACGTGGAGCTTGCTGCAGGAAATATAGTGATGGCACTGACGGGAATCGGAAACTCGCTAGAAGACTACGACAAACTTTTAGATGCCGTAAAGGATATCGTATGGAGCATAAAAGAGAGAAGAAAAAGTAACTTAAGAGAAAACGTGGATTGCAATTCACGTGAAAGTTCTGTTTGCGATATGGATATTAGACGAAGAAGGTCTGAAATCGATGCTGATGAGCGAAAAGAGACATGTGGCGACGAAAACAGTACGTCTGATGAACAATTGAATAAAACAGGATGTAAAGGAGATGAAAGTATGATAAAATTCTCCGTAGAAGACAGCGATTGCATAAGCGTTGATAAAGGTTTCTCGATACCCAAGCCCGGAGAGTACATAGGTCAGGAAGGTGAAAGTGCGGAAGTGTATTTAAGAGATTCCATGGGTTGTATAAGCAAAGATGCAATAATCCCGTATCCACCGGGAATTCCTTTCGTATGCCCCGGAGAGATAATAACCGAAGAATGCGTAAAACGATTGCTGCAACTCATGGGGGAAAACAAGGACATATTCGGTATATCGAGAGAAGGGAAAATTCGTATAATAATAGGTGAAGATAAACAGTGAATTGCTCTTAATTCTGTCAAATATCTCGGGGTATTTTGCATTGACAGTAATCTTGGTAAAAATCAGCATAGAAGATATAAAACATAAAATTATAGAGGACAGGATGAATTTGCTCGTATGCATAATAGGTATAAGCCTAATATGCGTGAATTGTGTCTTGAAAAATTGGACGGGCAGTTTTTCAACAGAATCAGCATTCATAAACATCAAAAGCATATTTTACGAAATTGCGTTGAAATGTCTGACAGCAAGCATCATACCGATATTTATCATATGCCTCAACTTTTTCGTCAAGAACGCTTTTGGGGGTGGAGATATAAAGCTGATATTTGCTCTCGGTACGATATTTGAGTTTGAAGAGCTTCTAGGCATAATGGCTATAGGGACCGTACTTGCAGGTGTGTTCGGGGGATTTGTATGGTGCTGTAAAAGAAAGAGGACGAGCGTTGATAAAGGGTTGTATATTCCCTTTGCACCGTTTATTTCCATCGGAACGATAATAACGTTTATTGTTTAAAATTACAAAAACAATGGAGCATCAATTATCGGATATTATAGCAAGCTGGATATAGCACTGCAGATGTTCAATGATCCGCAAGAAAGATGTGGAAGGTCTGAAAATAAAGGATAAAAATATCTTGAAAGACAATTATTAAATGATAAAATATATATGATAGTATAATTGAAATATTTGAACCGATCGGTAATGTTGCCGTGGACTTCATGCAAAGAGATTCAGATAGAGGATGAACAGATGAAAATAGATTTGGAAAAAGGAATATACATAGGCATTATACTCATGGGAGTTATAGTATTGGTCGCATATAAGGTAAAGAGACGTAAGGAAAGAAATCAGGACTTTCCTAGGCTGAATGAAATAGACGATGATAGGTAATCGGATGAAATCGTTCAGAGGATAGGGGGGATACAGATACGACGCTTGCGAGCAGGTATCTCACTTTATGGCGAAAACTATATATAGTCGAGAAAGCACAGATGCGGATAAATTTGAGCATCTGTTTTTTGTATGTTTTGATAGCCACATACGCAATTAGGATTAAATTCATTTGAAAATTCTATCATTCCATCTAAGATAGATAAGGCTCTATCAGTTTGACGATGTCTTCGGTAATGGTATCGGAAGAGAGATCAATATACGTATCCTTAAAGTTTTTTAAAGCGTCCATGTCGTAAGAATTCTGGAGAATATGCGAAACCAGACTTTGTGCATCGAAATGGGGTTCAGACGGAAGGTCCGTCATGTAGGATATGTAGGTATCTCTTTCTCTCATGTAGTCATTAAAATCGTAAGGATAGAAATAAATTGGAATATTCATTATGGCGCCTTCATAAATCATGCAGCTGTAATCGCTTATCATGACATCGGCAACACTGAGCATATCCACAGTAGAAAAATCATCGTATTTAGACGATATATTAGCCAAAGGGTGAGCTTTTACAATCAAATTGAAGTCTTCAGCATACGGGGCAAAGGCTTCTTCAAGTTCCGAAACAGCTTTTTTAAAATTTTCAGCTTCCGATGGGTCTTTTCTATATGTAGGGGCATATAGAACATTTATTCCCCGGGATAGATTGGGATGTGCCAGCAATATTTTCGATTTCTTTTCTGCCTGCAATTTTTGATTTAATAGGTATTCTGCTCTGGGAAGAGGCAAAACCGCAATGCTTTCCTTCGGATAACCGAATCCCTGACATAGATGATCCACATAGCCCTTCCCGGCACAGAGGATGTAATCATAGTTTTTATGCATTCTCATAGCATCAGCCATGGCCCTGGAATGACCTTCTTTTTTGCCTATAGTGCTGTATCCGAATTTCTTCATAGTGCCAATCGAGTGCCACATTTGCACTACCATAGGTCTCGGGTTTTTAATCAGGCTCACTATGGAGTAAGAGTCTAAAATAACGACCTTACACGTAGCCAGTTGAAATAGCTGACCCAACATGTAAAAACAGCAGCCGATTTTTCCGAAAAAAGACTTGGGCACGCTTTTGCACATCAAGACCGTTTTGCAATTTGGATGAAGCTCTCTGATTTTATCACGCAACATCAAAATGTCCAATGTGGGATCATCAGATTGTTGTCTAAGAAAAAGAACTTTATTTTTCTGGGGGAATATTTTGAAGATAATATAAATTGCATTTAAGATTATCCTCGCAACTCTCAGTACGAATACCATAGAATCTCCTCTTTTTACATGGTTTGGCTACAGAATTTTACTATAGAGAAAAGCGACTCTGTAAATATAAACTACAATAGAGTTTACCACAATTCGAGTTGAAATACTAATACATCAGCAGAAATTATTTCATCGGCATAGAGAATCTCTATAATGAGTTGAAAAATATTGAGATTTAATGTAAAATGCATAAAGTGGAACAGGAGGTATGAATGAATTTAAAACTGATCAGCAAATACAGAGATGTGATGTTCGGATTAGCTATTATCAGCATAATTATATTTCACTTTACAGAAGATTTTTATATAGCATATAAAAGCAAAATAATCGCAAAAGAATTTTTCCAGTTCTGGTACATGAAAACGATTAACAGCGTAGGGGTAGAAGTATTTATGTTCTTGTCAGGAATGGGACTTTTCTATTCGCTTCATAAAAATAGAAAGATGAGTACATTTTATAAGAACAGGATGAAACGCCTTTTAATTCCTTATATTCCCGTGGGAATAGCATATTGGGTTACAGTGGATTTAGTGCTCAAAGATAAGGGCTTTGCCAGATTCATAGAAGATTTTTCTCTGATCAGTATATTTACGAGAAAAGAGATCGTTTTGTGGTTTGTAGGAGCAATGGTCGCAATTTATATTCTATTCCCGATAATTTTTAAAATAGTGGAAAATGAGAGATGGCAAAAGTCGGTAGAAGACGGGCTGACTCTGATAGTGATAGTTTTAATAGGAAATTTCATACTCAATATGGCAAATCCGTCATTCTTTGCGAAAATTGAGATAGTAATCACGAGAATTCCGATTTTCATATTGGGAGCCTGCTTTGCCAAAATGATGATACAAGGTGTCAATATGAAGAAGTGGGTTACGGCTTTAATAATACTGACAGGGCTGATATTGAGGGCATCTACATTACTAATCAAGTATTCCCAATATTCAAAGAGAATTATAAGCGGAGTATTCGCGCTGAGTCTGATTTTGCTTTGCTGTTTGGTATTGGAATTGTTGAAATGGAACAAGTTTTACAGGCTTTTATCAAAAATTGGAGAGTATTCACTGGAGCTGTATATGACTCATGTGACTGTAAGAAAAGCCGCCAAGTTGATGGGATACAAGCTTTATGATATAAGAATATACAGTATAGTGATATTGATATCCATCGTGTGCGCTGTAGTTTTGCACGCATTGGTGGGACTTGTTGTCAGGAGAAAGAAAATGACCTTCGAGACGATTAATGAGGGAAAGGATAAAGAAAAACCTAAACCACAGCTTCAATAGTAAATATCCGATGATATTTATTATTGTGGAAACGGTTTTATGTTATTTCATATTCGTTTCATACTTGTGTGATATATTACTCTAATGAAAATTTCAAAAATTGTTTGCCGTGACAGCGGAGTTGATATGTGATTTTTATGTAGAGATATTTTAGCGGTGAACGGTAATTTGAGATGATTTATCATGCCGTGTTCGATACAAGGGGAAAAGTGACAAAATTGTATGTTTAATGGAGATTTTTGTAAAGACAAACCCCGGATAAATGTGGTAAAGTATAAGAGGAATTTTATTTTTTGAAAGGATTGAATATGTCTTTTAACACCATAGCTTTTGGAGTTTTTGTGTTATCGGTAATAGTGTTGTATTACGTGGTACCAAAGAGATTTCAATGGATACTCTTGTTGATAGCGAGCTATTTTTTCTACGCTTTCGCCAGTGTAAAGTTCATACCGTTTATAGTGATGACAACGCTGACATCATATATAGCGGCTCTTATGATAGGCAAAAATCACAAGAGAGAAAAGGCTATGCTTGCAGAAGGCAAAGAAATTCTGACAAAAGAAGAAAAGAAAAAGCTAAAAGATACGGCAAAGAAGGGAAGAAGACGAGTTTTAATCGGACTTCTGGTGGTAAACTTCGGAGTATTGATATTTTTGAAGTATTATAACTTCTTTGCAGATAACATAAACGCTCTGTTGAAGCCGTTTTTACATCAGACGACGACGGTTCCGCATTTGAAGTTGCTGTTGCCGCTCGGAATATCATTTTACACATTCCAAACGATGTCCTATGTGATAGACGTATACTGGAAGAAAGTTGAGGCGGAGAAAAATTTAGGAAAGGTCGCTCTTTTTGTGTCGTTCTTCCCGCAGATGTTCTTGGGACCGATAGGAAGATTTAAGGAGTTGTCGAGTCAGCTCTTTGAAGAGAGAAAGATGGATCCGCGCAATATAAAATTCGGAATACAGCTGGCAGCCTGGGGTTATTTTAAAAAGATGGTAATCGCCGACAGAGTGGGGATAGTAGTCGACACTGTCTTCGCAGGTCATAACAACATGTCGGGACCGTTGGTGGCGTTTGGCGTGTTTCTGTATGCGATTCAGGACTATACCGACTTTTCAGGAGGAGTGGATATAGTGAGAGGTATAGCTCAGACCATGGGGATAAGAATGGCGGAAAACTTCAAAAGACCATATTTTTCCAGGACCATCGCCGAATTCTGGCGCAGGTGGCATATGTCGCTGGGAGCATGGATGAAGGACTACGTGTTCTATCCGTTCGCGTTGACATCGGCTATGAAAAAATTCAGCAAGTTTGCCAAGAAACATGGTGGAGACACGTTTGGAAAGACTCTGCCCATAGCGATGGGGAACGTATTGGTATTTTTGCTGATAGGTATATGGCATGGAGCCAGTTGGAACTACATCATCTGGGGTGTATACTACGGTCTCGTAGTCGGTCTGGGTGGAATGATGAAGCCGATATTCGACGGGATGAACAAGCTGTTACATATAAATACATCTTCCAAGATATTCATTTTGTGGCAGATACTGAGATCGTTTTGGCTGACATGTGTAGGATGTATAATATTCAGAGCGGAGGGGTTACACGAGGCTTGGGTAATATTCAAGCAATCGTTAAACATATTCAATATTCCCGGCAATTACGTAGCGGAATTTTTAAAACTGAAAATCGGAATTAACGATATAATGGTAATTCCGACGGTTCTCATTATATTGTTCATAGTAGATTTGATGCAGGAAAAAGTCCACGTTAGGACCTTTCTGGAAAATCGAAATTTCGTAATAAGATGGGCAGTTTATCTCATAGGATTTATAATGTTAGTCGGACTTGGAATGTACGGCCCGGGATTTGATCAGAATCAGTTTACGTACGTGCAATTCTAGGAGAGTATCAAAATATGAAGTCAAAAAAACTGAAAAACTTAATAGAGATTTTTGTCATGTTGGGAATGTTTTGTTTCGCCATATTTGTAGTCGCTAAATTTTCGGCTCATCAATATTCTTCTCATGAGGTCAGAATTAAGAACTTGTTCAACATGCCTAAAAATACCATAGACGTGGCTTATATAGGTGCCAGTGAGATGTATACCGGATTTTCACCGGAATACCTTTGGAAGAAACATGATATAACAAGTTACAATATAGCTACGGCAGGAGCACATATGGGATTGCCGGAAAATCAGATAAAAGCCATCAGAAAAACCCAGAATCCCAAACTGTACGTAATTTCATTAAACGGCGCACAGTACGATGACGGACGTGCAGTAGCTGAAGGGTATACGAGAATGTGGCTGGATAACATGCCGGAATCAGATGTTAGAAACGAAGGAATCGATACGCTGGTAGAAGGTGAAAAATCTTCATACAGACATAAAATTTTGAAATATCATTCCAATATAATAAGGTTTAAAGATTCCTATAAAATGACCAAGAGAGAGTTAAAGGCGGAAAGAGATAATAGATTGTTGACCATTAGCGGAATAGAAGGACAGGCGAATAAAAATAGAGACGCCTTTCCTCGGCAATACGCCATGGATATGAACAAGTATAACAAGAAGTCTCCACTGGAACCTAAGACTAAAAAGCAGTTTTACAGATTGCTGGAATATTTGAAGAGAGAGAACATAAGAAATGTAGTTTTTGTAAATATGCCGGTATTCTACGACAGCAGAAACCCAAAGGATTTACTCGCAAAGAGAAGGGTTAATACAGCTCTTGAAATATGCAAGGAGTACGGATTTAAAACGTACGATTTTACAAAGGAAGTAAACCAGATAGGTCTGGATGTAAAGAATGATTTTTACAACAAGGGACATCTGAACGTATATGGACAGAGAAAGATGACGGACTATTTCTATGACAAGGTGATAAAGCCGATGGGAATAAAATCCAACTTGGATGCTAGAAACACGAAGTTGTGGAAAGAGAACGTAGAGGTTTATGAAAAAACTTACAAGTGGATAACCGAGAAAATAGACGAAGAGTTACCTTACCCTATGCACTACAACTACGAAGTTATCGACCATATAGTTAACGGAACTATCAAAAAATATGAGAGCTTCCTGAAAACAAAAGGCAAGATAATGAATAAAAAGCGGCAAGCTGACTTAGAGAAGGAACGAAAGAAGAAAAAAGGTAAACCTGAAATTGTGCAACCGGATAATTCCAAACAGCCGAGACAGAAGTTGCCTCAGACTTCGCAGCCTAGGGTGAGAAAGAAGAAAAGCCACGCAAATCCTAATGTCAAGCCCGGAACGGGTAGCCCACCGGTAAAAGATAAAACTGATAAAGAGGAAAACGAATCGAAAAACGGTGAAAGCCCACCTAAAAAGAAAGGAAACAAAGAGAAACCCGAGCCTAAGACGCCGTGAACCGGTAGTGTAGAGATTGGAGGATGAAAGATGTATAACGCTTTGGAATACCTGGAAAGAAGTGCCGAAAAGTATCCTGATAAAGTTGCATTTGCAGACGTTAAGAAAGAAATAACATATTCTGAACTGGTGGTTAGAGCAAAGTCGATAGGAAGCAGTTTAGGAAAGAGATTTGATAAGAATACGCCTATTCCCGTATTTATGGAAAAAGGAGTAGATGCCATAAGTCTGTTCTTCGGAATTCTGTACGGAGGATGTTTCTATGTGATGATGGATTTGAAGCAACCCAAAACCAGATTGGATCACATTCTGGGGACCTTGGATGTAAATACCATAGTATCGTCACCGGAATTCGAACGCGATTTGAAGAAACTGGACTTTCAAGGGAATATCGTAATGCTTGAGGAACTTGAGGGCGACGTAGATGAAGACGTAATCGAAAGAGTTAGAAAAGAGCATATCGATGTGGATCCGTTGTATGGAATTTTCACGTCGGGTTCCACGGGAGTTCCGAAAGGCGTAGTGGTAAATCATAGGAGTTTAATAGATTTCATCGATGTTTTTACTGAAACCTTTGAAATAGATGAAAATGAGATTATAGGAAATCAGGCACCTTGGGATTTTGATGTATCGGTGAAGGATATCTATTCGACAATTTCAAAAGGTGCGACCATGCAGATCATACCTAAACAGTATTTTTCAATGCCGGCAGCATTGTTAGACTTTATGGTGGAAAGAAGAGTATCCACTATAATATGGGCAGTTTCGGCAGTTTGTATAATAAGTACGTTGAAAGGCTTCGATTATAAAATTCCGACTGATTTGAAAAAAGTCATGTTCAGCGGCGAAGTGATGCCTATAAAACATCTGAACATTTGGAAGGATCATCTGCCGGACGTGACATATGTGAACTTGTATGGACCTACGGAGATAACGTGCAACTGCACATACCATGTGATCGACAAAGAGTATGAACCGGGACAGGTTATTCCCATAGGAGAATCATTTAGAAACGAGAGAGTTTTTCTGTTGGATGAAGAAAATAAATTGATTGAGAGAGAGCCTAACAGCGGACTTGGTGAAATTTGTGTAAGTGGAACGGCAGTTGTCATGGGGTACTATAACAACAAAGAGCAGACCGAAAGAGCGTTCTGCCAAAATCCTCTAAATGATAAGTATTTGGAAACAATCTACAGAACCGGAGATTTAGGTTTTTATGATGAAAACAGAATGTTGTGTTTTTCGTCCAGAAAAGATTTTCAGATAAAGCACATGGGACATAGAATAGAGCTTGGAGAAGTTGAAACGGCTATAGACAAAGTAAAAGAGATCGTAAGGGTTTGTTGCATATTTGAGAATAATAAAATCCATGCGTTCTACGAAGGAGAAATTGGCAGGAAAGACCTTCACAGAGAATTGAAGAAGACTTTACCTGTATTTATGTTACCGAATGTGTATATACAAATAGGTGGATTTCCTTTGAACAAAAATGGTAAAATAGACAGAGGCAAGTTAAAGGAAATGATTGAAGCTGAGGCGGAAGCGGAATTGCTGTAATACGTGTAGAATTTTTACTGAATTTTGATTTTATTATGGAGAAATGACGGAAGTCTTTCCACCGAGGCATGAAGTATAAATCTAACGAAAGAGACAGAGGGTGAGAAAATGAATGGATATAAACCGTCTTATGATGAGATAGTGAAAAATACGGGAACTCCCGCCTATGTATTCGATTTAGACGTTCTAAGAGACAGATTGAAGATGATTAAGGATACTCTGGGCGAAGAAATCGGAATATGCTATGCGATGAAAGCAAATCCTTTTGTAGTAGGAGATATAGATGAAGTTGTGGACAGATATGAAGTCTGTTCACCCGGAGAGTTTAAAATATGCGAAAAAGCCGAAGTTCCGATGAAAAAGGTGGTGCTTTCGGGCGTTTATAAAGAAGCGGTAGATACCAAGAGAACAGTAGCTGCGTATAAAGATGATATCCTGTATACGGCAGAGTCTGTGAATCAGTTCCATTTAGTCAATGATGCTGCCGTTGAAAACGGTATCGTGGTAAATATGATATTGAGAATTACAACGGGAAATCAGTTCGGTATAGATGAGGTTGAACTGTGTGAGATAATCGCTGACAGAGCGAAGTACAAAGGTGTCAATATCGTAGGAATACAGCATTTTTCAGGAACGCAGAGAAAGAATTTAAAAATTTACAAGGAAGAGCTCAATTATTGTGACAGCCTCATCAAAAAACTGAAGGAAGATTATGAATTTGAAGCCGAAGAGCTGGAGTTCGGTACGGGATTTTTCTTTGAATATTTCCAGCCGAAAGCTAAAAAAGGTGAAGCCGAAATGTCTCAAGAAGAAAGCGAGGCCAATGCGAGAAGAGAAGACGTAATTCTGCTTGAGGAATTTTCAAAGCTGTTGAGCGAAATGGAATTTTCAGGCAGGATAACTCTGGAAATCGGGAGGTTTATCGTTGCATCGTGTGGCAGGTACTACACTTCTATAGTAGATAAAAAACATAATTGCGATATAGATTTTTGTATAGTAGACGGGGGAATTCATCAGCTGAACTATTTCGGTCAGATGATGGCAATGAAGAAACCTTGGTACAGGCAGTTGAAGAGCAATGGAGAAATTTATATGGGAGGTTCTGATAACGCCAATGTTTGCGGTTCTTTGTGCACTATAAATGATAACTTGGTCAAGGGAATGCCTTTGACAAATCCGCAATTACAGGATATACTTGAGTTTAAGAATTCGGGGGCGTATTCAATGACGGAAACTGCAGCGCTTTTCCTGAGTAGGGACTTACCTAAGGTATTCCTGTATGAAAAGGAAAAGGGACTGAAGATGATGAGAGATAGAGTTGAGGCTTTCGAATTAAATTATTAGTGTGATGTTGGGAATTGCACTAAGGGTAAAATGTAGAATGGGTAAAAGGAGAAAAAAATGGAAAGATTGTTAGAAATTTTGGAAGAAGTTAGTCCGGATGTTGATTTTGAAAATACGACAACGCTGATCGATGACGGACTTTTGGATTCTTTTGCGATTTTGGAAATTGTAGGAGAGATTAACGATGAGTTCGATGTTGAGATTACAGCACCGGATATCATTCCCGAAAATTTCAACAGCGCAAAGGCGATTTGGGCTTTAGTTGAACGTTTACAGGGATAATCGCCGAAGATAGATTTTATGAGCGAGCAAATGCATCGTTTCACAAAGGTGAAACGGTGCGTTTTATATTGTGTTCATATGCATGACAACCTGCGGTCTTTTCAAAATTGAGCTTAGATGGTATACTAGTACTTGAAATGAAGAAACTTGGTTGAGTTTGAGCAAATCAACATTTATGACATGTTACAAAGGAGCGAACGATGAGAAAGTGGATTATCGGGTTACTGTTTTTGCACAGTGCAATATCATCAATAGTAGGAGTTATACTCGTTGTGAGAGGTAGAAAGAAATTGGCGAAAGTCGATGACTAACAGCGAGTATTTGAAGAGGCTTTGCGAGGCATATGAAGTGTGATAAAAATTGAGGGAGGTAGTTTAAAGGATGGCAGTAGTATTTGGAAGGGTTATAGCCATATTTTCCCTTGTCCTTTTAGGGTTCATAGTCAATAGGAAAAAAATATTGCCTGACGAATCCAGAAAGTATCTTATAAATTTAATGATGTACATAACGGCACCTTGCATGGCAGCATCGTCAATTTATATGAAAGAATTATCGCCGCAGGTTGTGAAATCCACATTTCAGGTAGTCATAGGAGCGGCGGTGTTTTTCGTGGTTGCTACCGTATTCAGTATAATTATCGTAAAGCTTCTGAAATTTAAGCCAATCGAGGAGACAGGACTGTATGTAGTCGCTATAACAAGCGTAAACAACGGATTTATGGGATTTCCGGTTACGAAAGCGATATTTGGAGAAGATATTTTCTATTTTATGGTGATGCATAATGTTATAAGCTGTTTTTACCTCTACGGTGTAGTACCGTTGCTGTTGAAAATGGGTAGAAAAGACGTAAAAGCTAATCTCAGGAGCAATCTAAAGGATATGTTGAATCCCTGCATAATAGGAATAATAATCGGCGTGGTATGTCTCGTGTTGAGCTGGAGACCGCCTAAGATGGTCAATGAGGTGATAATATATCTTAGCGATATGACAATTCCTCTATCCATGATAATAATCGGAGTGCAGTTGGGCTCAAGTAAAATAATGGAGATTTTGAAGCATAAGTACATAAATTTGGTAAATATATTTTCCATGTTTGCAATTCCAATATTGACGTTTTTAGCAGTCGAGAGATTTTCATTTTTAGATGTGAATGTGAGACTGGTGATAGTCTTTGCCAGCGTATTTCCGGCAGCAGTGGTACCGGCGGCAATAGCAGAGCAACAGGGAATTAAAAGCAATAGGTTGGCGGAGGTTGTGTCTTTGACTACGCTGATCTCATTGATTACGCTTCCCATAGCAGCGACATTTCTGATGAAATATTATTTTTGATTTGTGTTTATTATAAATGTTATAATCAAGTGAGAGATGGGACATGAATGAAGTTCTTCTCTTGCGTTAAGATATTTATTATGCCCCATTACCGGACAGAGGACAGGTAAAGAGGGCATTTTTTTTGAATAATATTTTGCTTTTAAGTCAAATACGGAATGCTTTAAATTCGACTTTTTCCTGCTGGCAGCTGAGAGATGATAATAGCTGCAAACATCAGAGCACAACCGGTAATTTCACGGGCATTCAATACTTCTCCCAGAAATATAGCACCACAAATGGCTGCAAATACAGCTTCCAGACTCAAAATCAGTGAAGCGACAGTTGGATCGGCATGTTTCTGAGCTATAATCTGGAAAGTGAATCCCACAGAAGAAGACAGGACACCGGTACATAGCAGCGGTATGATGGCATCGACAAGCTGCGATATGGTAAAGGTTTCAAATGAAATCATGGCGATGCCGGAAACCGATGCAACCACCGCAAATTGGATACACGAAAGAACGATACTGTCAACTTTAGGCGAAATATGATCCACGAGCAAAATGTGAAATGAAAATCCAATAGCACATAGAAGAATCAAAAAATCACCTTTTGAAATAGTGAAAGACCCCGGTTTTATGGATAGAAAGTATAAGCCGACAGCTGCTAGCAGAGCGCAAAACCATACTATCAAACGAGTTTTATTGCCGAGAAATATACCGAGTATCGGAACTATGATTACATAGAGAGTAGTTATGAATCCGGCTTTTCCGGACGTGGTAAATGCCATAGCGTATTGCTGCAAATTTCCGGCGATAAACAAAATCATTCCAAGTAGAACGCCACCTGTTATGAGAACTTTAGGATTTCTGAACTGTGAACGATTCGCATTATCGGATCGAACATCGGTTGAAGGCTTTGAATAGTTGAAATCAGAAGTAACCGAATTTTTTTTCTTAAAATACAGTATTGCAGGAAGGAGTGAAATTACAGCTAAAACATACCTGAAAGTATTAAACGTAAACGGGCCTAAGTGGTTGGCACCAAGACTTTGAAATATAAAAGAAGACCCCCATATCAAAGAAGTCAAAAGCAGCATCAAATCGCTTTGAAGTTTTTTATTTTTGCTCATAGATTACCCCCTACACAAAAAATGTAGATACATTATACCAAAATTACTTAAGAGATTAAAGAGTGAAAAGATAAAAGAAAATAATTATAAACGAAAGTTTAATTTATATGATAAAATAGAAATTGAAGATTTATAAAAATGATGAAAGCAATAAATCAAAAGAAAAATTCAATGTGATATGAGAGATACGCAGCGCCAATATTTTGTGAAGGTACAATTTAAATCGAGAGAATTTCGGATGAATACAATGAGCAGGTTATGGATAAAAAAGTTATAAAATTTAAAGTAGGTAAAGAGAGAAAATTATGGAATCGGTATTACACATAATAAGACACGGGATAACAGAGGGAAATCAAAAAAATTGGCACTATGGCAGCAGCGATATTCCGTTGGCGGAAGAAGGGATAGATAATATACGAAATTTAAAACTTCTAAAAGTATATCCGGATATAAACGGTGGATTTTTTACTAGCGGCATGCTGAGAACCAATCAGACGTTAAACTTGATATATGGGGATGTTGATAAAAAATATGTGAGAAATCTCAGAGAGATAAATTTTGGAGAATTTGAGAAAAAAACACATGAGGAGCTGAAAGATGATGAAAGATATGTCAGGTGGATAGAGGATGAGATAGGAAATGTCAAGCTGCCCAACGGGGAAAGCAAAACCGAGTTTCAAGAAAGAGTGATATCGGGATTTATGGAGCTTTTGGACAATCACAGACTTTCAGAATTGAAGTACAGACACGGAGATGTTGTAGCCAACAGTTTGTGCGTGTGTCATGGAGGAGTGATTGGAGCCATCATGTCTAAAGTCTTTGAAAGAGAGCAGAGACATTTTGTGGAGTGGATACCGAGGCCGGCTAGAGGTTTCACGTTGTATATAAAAAACGGTGAGGCAGTGGAATACAAAGAACTGTAAGAAAACGGATATGTATGTGCCGAGAAAGGGGAGATTATGAAAATTTTCATTGTGGAAGATGACAAGGAGTTGAGAAAACAGCTGAAAACCTTCTTGGAAAAGTATGGGTATTCATGTTCATATAGCGATGATTTTCAAAACATAGAAGAAAGAATTTTCGAGAGCAATGCGGATATGGTGCTGTTAGATGTGAATCTGCCGTATAAAGACGGGTATTGCATTTGTAGGGACATCAGAAAGCAGTCGGATATTCCGGTAATTATGGTTACAAGCAGAGATACGGATATGGATGAACTGATGAGCTTAAACTTGGGTGCTGACGATTTTATAACGAAACCCTTCAACACTCAAATTCTGCTGGCACATATAAACGCTATTTTTAAAAGGCTGAACAAAAGAGAAAATCCTGAAGTTAGAGAACATAAGGGCCTTTCATACTATCCCGAAAAGGGTATAGCCGTTCACGATGACAATGAAGTTGAATTGACCAAAAATGAAAATAAAATTCTACAGATAATGTTGAGCAAAAAGGGAAAGATAGTTTCCAGAGATGAAATCATCAATGAAATGTGGCAATCAGACGAGTTCATAGACGATAACACGTTGACGGTAAACGTCAACAGGCTGAGAAAAAAGTTGGAAGAAATAGGTTTGTATGATTATATTTCAACCAAGAGGGGACAAGGTTACATAGTTTGAAAAGAAGAGATTTTATAAAGGATAAACTCATGTTCATAGTCTTGTTTTTGATGATGGGATTTGCCATGGGATGGCTCATCGGAACTATGGGAATGCCTAAAAATATAGTGATTCTCATCGAGATTATAATAGGCGGATGTGGCATGGTCATATTGATTTGCGAATATCACAGAAGTGCGGGATTTTATAAGAAAATTTATAGAGATTTAAATCTTCTGGATAAAAAGTATCAGATATCAGCCATGATGGATGAGCCGGATTTTGTAGAGGGGAAGTTAATATATGATGTAATACAGGAATCCGTAAAGTCCATGAATGATGAAATCGGTAAATTGAATGTAGATTGTGAAGAGTACAGCGACTATATCGAAGCGTGGGTTCATCAAATAAAAATGCCCATAGCGGTAATTTCTCTAATCTGTGAGAACAATAAAAATGAAATCACGACAAATATTTTAAATGAGTTGAAAAGCGTTGAAATGTATGTGGAGCAGGCATTGTACTACACCAGAAGCAACGTTGTAGAAAAAGATTATTTGATTTCGGCATTAGATCTGGAAAAAATCGTTAAAGACGTGATAAAAAAGGAAGCTAAAGAACTTATCTCGGCATCTGCTAAGATAAGCTTCAAAGGAATTGAGGGCGATGTATACGCCGACAGAAAGTGGATCGAGTTCATATTGAGACAGATATTGTCAAACAGCATAAAATACCGGGATCAGAACAGGGATATGGAGCTGACTTATGAAATGATAAACAAACCTGACTGCAGTGAACTGATAATATCCGATAATGGAATAGGTGTAGATGAATCGGATTTGGGAAGAGTTTTTGAAAAGGGCTTTACGGGGAAAAACGGAAGAATTTACGGCAAGTCTACGGGGATAGGATTGTATTTATGTAAAAAAATGTGCAATAAGATGTATATAGGCATCGAGATATACTCGAAAAAGGGAGTCGGTACACAGGTTGTGCTGACATTCCCTAAGGACAGCAGGATACTCCTTGCCGACGGCAAATAAAGATGTGTAAAACTTGTGGAGAGGTGTTAATCTCTCTTTTTTTATATATCTTTCACGTAATCTTACAAAAGTGTTAGGATGGTGTAAGTGAGAGCTATGGAAAAAGGATAATATTTTTAATAGGATATATAGTAAACGAATAGGTTTAAAATTGTTGGTTGAGGGAGAAATTATGATATTGAAATTGGCGAGGAGCAATATAAAAGGATCCGTCAGTGATATTATGGTATACTTTTTTACTTTGGCATTCTGCATAGCTATATATTTTACTTTCAATAGTATCAATGAAAATCCACAGCTGATGAAACAGTTTAGCTACGCATCCAAAGGACTCGATAACATAGTTTCATTCATAACGATAACTTCATTTTTCATAGTGATAACGATGGGAATTTTGATAGTATATTCCAACTGGTATTTTTTAAAACACAGGAAGTACGAATTTGGGATTTACCTTACATTGGGAATGAGAAAAGAGCATATTATCGGGATTCTTCTGATCGAAAATTTGGTCATAGGAGTTTTGGCAATAAGTCTGGGCATTTTATTTGGAGTAGTTGGTTCCCAATTTATGACCGTGATGATATTGAAAACTTATGGAATGACTGCTGCAACATTTCAGTTTATGATTTCAAAATACGCTTTGATATCCACGCTGATAAACTTCAGTGCGATTTTTATAGTATCCGTCATAGTGAATACGATAGCGATTTCGAGATTTAAAATTGTAGACTTGATGTATTCAAAATCGGATTTGGAAAAAGTGCATACAAGGAATATGAAAACGGCAATTATCTTGATAGTACCGGGGATTATAATGTTGGGAATGGGCTATCTCATGGCAATTACACAGGGAATTTTATCAGAACCGAAAGAGATGATGGGTGAGATATTTCTTGGAATATCCGGGACGGTACTAATATTTATAGCCCTTTCAGCAATTTTCGATTTTTACATAAGAAGAAGGAAGAAGAAATATTTTAAGGGAATAAATATTTTTGTTTTCGGTCAAATTGTAAATAAAATAAACAGCAGTTCCATAGTTATGGCGGTTACATGTTTGACTCTATTTTTATCCAGCATGGTATTTATGGTTGGAAACAGTATAAAAACCACCTTAGAGGATAAAGATATCAATTCCATGTTGTACGATGTAAGTACGGTTATAGATTACAATGAGCGCAAGGTTAATTTCGATATTTATGATCAATTGCCAAAAGAGTTAAAGAAAAAAGTTCATAGGAAATCATTTGCCCAAATTACCATAAAACATAACGGAGAAGCAGTTTCGAAATATTTGAAGGATATTAAAGACAATAAACAAAAATTTGATGTGGCATATTTTATGTCACAAAAGGACTTCAATAAGTGTTTGGGTATGATTGGCAGGAAACGTGTTAAAATAGAAAAAAATGAATATATTTTCGCAGCTGAAAACGATAAAAAATATAAATTCGGAAAGATGTTGGTAGAAAATAAAGTTAAATTGAAAATAGGCAAACAGGTCTTTACCCCCGTAGGCGTTGAGCATTGCAGACTTGACAATATGCACAACGGTAGAGGAGCCTTCATATTAAATGATAAAGTAAACCAGAGATTTCTCAATGAGATGGTTGTGTGCAATGTAAATACCGACAAAGATAGTTATTTGAGAGATGAAATTTTAGGAAAAATAGACGATATTGTAAAAGAGAAGTCCAAAGATGAAAACAAAAAAGCGATCTTTTGGCACTCGACAAGGGAAGAGATTGTAAACGATTCTCTGAAAAAGGAAACTTTAGTGACATTTTTATTCATATATATAAGCCTGGTTTTAATGGTGACATGCGGTGTTGTAATCTCTATTCAGCAGATGTTGCAGATAGATAAAAGTGCAAAGAAATACAAAATATTAGGATATCTGGGTGCTGATGATAAAATGATCAACAGGGCATTGCTGAAACAGATATCTTTTTACTTCCTGATTCCGCTGATATTTGCCATGATGGATTTCTTTGTTGGAGTTATATCCATAAGGGAGCTAATATCGAGATATGGAGATTTTGAAATATGGAGAAGTTTGTTTAGAACCGGCAAGTTTATAATCTTGACGTACGGATTGTATTTTCTATTAACGTATTTTTCCTGCAAGAAGATGATTTACAGAAAAGGAAGAAGATAAAGCAGAAAAGCTCTCAGTGGCGATGCGAAATGAGAATATAAAATTAACTTACATATCTGTTAGGAAGATGTAAGAAAAATCGATGGTAGATGCGAGAGATTCAGGATAAGATGAATATGTAATTGAGGAGGAATTTATGAGTGAAACAATTTTAAGAGTAGAGAATCTACACAAGGTTTATGGAAATAAGGGAAGTATCACCAACGCACTGAAAGGTATCAGTTTTACCGTGGAAAAAGGTGAATACATAAGTATAATGGGTGCATCGGGAAGCGGAAAAACCACATTGCTCAACTGTATATCTACGATTGATAAAGCGACGTCAGGAACGATACACATAGGGAATGACGATATAACTCGGATGAAATCGGATGCTCTTTCAAAGTATAGGAGAGAACAGTTAGGATTTATTTTCCAGGATTTTAACTTGCTGGATACTCTGACTGTATTTGAGAATATAGCACTGGCGCTGACTATAACCAAAACTCCTGCAAAGGAGATAAGAAACAGAGTCAATGAAGCTGCAAAGAGGCTGAATATAACCGATATTTTGGAAAAGTATCCTTATCAGATTTCCGGAGGACAAAAGCAGAGAACGGCAGCAGCGAGAGCAATTATATCAAATCCGAAGATAATTTTAGCGGATGAACCCACTGGAGCTTTAGATTCCAAAGCAGCAAGGATGTTGTTGGAAAGCATGGAAAGTTTAAACAGAGAAATAGATGCCACCATTTTGATGGTAACTCACGACGCATTTACAGCCAGCTACAGCAAGAGAATTATTTTTATAAAAGACGGAAAGATATTTACAGAACTGATTAGAGGAAATGAAAACAGGAAAGAATTTTTCGATAAAATAATAGAAGTTATCGCATTGCTTGGAGGTGATGTGGATGTTAACTAAGTTAGCTGTAAAAAATGCGAAAAATGCTTTTAAAGACAGTATAATATATTTTATAACTCTTGTTTTAGGAGTGAGTATATTCT
This sequence comes from Eubacterium brachy ATCC 33089, assembly GCA_000488855.1. Lineage (GTDB taxonomy): Bacteria > Bacillota > Clostridia > Peptostreptococcales > Anaerovoracaceae > Gallibacter > Gallibacter brachus. The sequence goes on from KI535286.1 coordinate 309,601, forward strand.
ATATTTTCAACTCCATATACGCACAAGAGAAGATAATGAGTTCGGTAGAATATGCTCAAGAGTCATTAAAGGCCATAGGTGAAGCGATGAGCTACGTATCGGTGGCAGTTGCGGTGATTTTGGCATTTTTGGTAGTCTATGCGAATAACTTCTTCATAAAGAGGAGAAAGAAGGAATTCGGGATATATTTAACATTGGGTTTATCCGGAAGACAGGTCACGTTTATTCTGATTGTCGAGACGGTAATAATGGGAATCGTGGCACTGGGAATAGGTATAGTGTTGGGGATTTTGGGTTCACAGTTGATGTCGATATTTACAGCCAAAATGTTTGAGCTAAATATGTCATCTCTCACGTTTATAATCGCATATAAAGCCATATGGAAGTCGATTTTATATTTTGCGGTAATCTTCCTGTTGGCTATGGCAATAAATGTTTTCACCATAGGGAGATTGAAACTCATAGATTTGCTGTACGGAAAAAGCAAGAGCGAAAGGTTGAAAATAAAAAACACTAAAATCTCGATGGTGTTATTGGTGACTTCACTGGCACTATTGTGGTTTGCATATTATGAGATTTTGGACTACGGATTCGCTTATCCGAAAAAGATGATGCTATCGATAATTTCGGGGAGTTTAGGAACATTCCTATTCTTTGTATCGATATCGAGCATGTTGATGGTTTTTGTAAAAGCGAGGGAAAAGACTTATTTCAGGGGTTTGAATATGTTCACCTTCAGGCAGCTTGGCAGCAGAATAAATACCAACGTCATATCGATAACCGTAGTTTGCATTGCATTGTTGCTGGTGATGGGAATATTCTCTACAGGATATACGATACAGGAAAGCGTATCGGAATTGGCTAAACATGAAAATCTATACGATGTATCGGCATTTGTAGACACGACAGAGCCTACAGATAAAAAACTGGACAAAGCTATTCAAAACAGAAAAAAGATAAATTTTGATAAGATGGTTTTAGCCAATGTAAAGGGTGTAAAGAAAGAGAACATAGTGTATGTGTCAACGTATGAGGTTAAAGGTAACGTTGAAAATTATACAGGAGTGGATAATGCTAGAGCAAACTATTTATCTAAAGCGGTTGTGAAGTTGTCAGAATTTAACAGGTTGCTGAAACTGCGAGGAGAGAAGCCCATAGAACTGAGAAAGAATGAAACGTTAATAGTATCCAGTAACAGCACATTCAAAGAAGTAGCAAAAGCGTTTATAGATAAAAACAAGAAAGTGAAACTGGGTCAAAATTCATTTGTACCAATGAAAAAAATAAAGGAAATGTCATTGGCAAATACCAGTGATGTTCATGGGGCATTTGTAGTAAATGATGAATTTATATGGAAAAATGCAGTGCCGAGCAGTGAATTTGTAAATATCAAAACCGGAGATAAAAAAATCAGCGAACAGATAAAGAGGCTGTTTGTAGATAAGGGCAGAGGACTCAAGGGGGATCGTGAGATAGAAACCGATGAAAACGGATATATAATCGCCGGGGGAATTAAGGCGAATTTCAGAGTGCACGGTATCGAAACCAGGGAAGAGACCTTGGTCGGAGCAGTGTCGGTTAAGGCGATTATAGCGTTTATGTCGATATATATGGGAATAACTTTCATGATAGCCTGTGCGAGTATATTGTCCATACAGCAATTGTCGGAAGTAGATGATAACAAACACAGATATGGTCTCTTGGAAAAGATTGGAGCTGATAAAAAACTTTTGAACAAAGCGCTGTTCAGGCAAATTGTTTTTTACTTCGCATTGCCTTTGACACTGGCATTGGTTCATGCCGTCGTAGGCCTGATAGCTGTCAACAGGATTTTGGAGGACATAGGAATTCTCGGAATGAAGAACGGCTTGTTTACGACGGGAGTATTCGTAATCATAATTTACAGTATATACTTTATATTTACGTATATCGGAAGCAAAAAAATAATAAATAGAGAGCTTTGAAGATGATTTAAAAATGAGTACAAGGAAATAACATCTCTTTTAATCCCGCTTTTCGAAAGAAGGGAGAATCCGTTGAAATCGATGTGATTGAGTCAATGGATTTCCCTGTAAATCGGAAAGGGGGATTTTGTTGTAGAAACATAGTTATCGATTAAACTTCAAAGAAACCTCACCGCTGGATAACTTTGAAATTTTACCGTCTGTTGATTTTACAATTAAGGTACCGTCATCGGATATATTGATAGCTTCATATGGAATTAAAGGGGCATCGTCAGTACGATTTAATTTCCTGATGAATACGATTTCACCGATTACATTGGAATGAGACCTGTAATAATCCATGAATGAAATGTCTTCTGATGACAATTTTTCATGCAATTCCAAAAGGTTATCTATGATATTGGCAATGAGCAAATTTACATTGAAATCATTTTCACCTACTGAAGCAGCGATATCGGAGATTCCGGCTATGCCTTTGGATGAAGTATTTAAACCTATTCCCACGACTAAATGGCTTATAGTGTGGCTTTCAAGGCTTGTTATCCCTTCGGTTAAAATACCGCAGACTTTTTTATCACCTAAAAACAGATCATTAACCCATTTGATATCACACTGAATACCTAACACGTCGTAGATAGCTTTGGAAACGGCAACTGCCGTTGCCGCCGTGACCAGGGTCACGGAACCGGCGGGCAGGGAATTTTCCAAGACAACAGACATGTAAACACCGGAATTTGCAGGAGATAAAAATGGACGATTGAATCTTCCCCTGCCGCCGGTTTGTTCCAAAGCTATTATCGTCGTTCCGTTTTCACGGAATTTGTCAATTTTCGATAAAACAAATGAGTTGGTAGAAGGGAGGGAATCGTATATATGCACCGGGACATTGTTTGTAAGATGTTGGACTATGCCGCTCTTGCTGATCTTTGTCGACGTATTGTGAAAAACATAGCCTCTGTTGGGAACTTGTTCTATGAGAAATCCCTCTTTTTGTAAAGTTGATATGGCTTTCCAAACAGCCGTTCTGGATACATTTATATTCTTGGCGATACTTTGACCGGATATGAGAGTTTCCGGACTAGCCATCAAAATTTTCAAAACATCATCTTTAACCATAATAATCAAATCTCCTTTTTACACGTGTTACATACATTCTAACACAGGTTGACACTCACTGCATATAGATTTTAGATTAGAAAATATCAGATGAAAAATCCTAGGGATGAAATGTGACATGTTGAATAATATCCCTATGAAATACGCAAAAAATATGATAGAATTTGAAAATATACAACATGAAAAGAGGAAGAGATTATGACGAGAATACTGGTGATAAATACCGGTGGAACTATATCCATGAGCGAGGATAAAACCACGGGAAAGGTAAAGCCGAATGAGAAAAACCCCATTGAAAATGCCAAGTTGATGAAAGACAAGTGGGAAGTTCACTATGACGAGCTGATGAATATTCCTTCCCCTCACATCGCTGAAAGAGAGATGCTGGGCATTAAAAATAGAATCGATAAGGCTGTAACGGAAGGATTTAACGGAGTAGTAGTTACTCATGGAACGGATACTCTGGAGGAAACGGCGTATTATTTGGATTTGACAGCTACGACCAAGATACCTGTTGTAATTACAGGTGCCATGCGATCCAGCAACGAAATTGGGGCGGACGGACTTGTAAACCTGAGATCGTCACTCATAGTTGCCGCAAGTGAAGATTCGTTGAACAGAGGGGTGCTGGTAGTGATGAACGATGAGGTTCACAGGGCTAGATTTGTTACAAAGACCCATACCACCAACGTTGCGACATTTCAGTCTCCGACATTTGGAGCCATCGGCCTGGTCTCAAAGGAAAGAGTGGACTACTTCCAAAATTCAAATTTCACAGAAAAATATCAAATAACTGAGAACAGAAATAAAGTATATTTGGTAAAAGCCTATGCTGGCATGGATGGCAGCATATTCGACAGCATTTACAATTTGGGAGCTGACGGTCTCGTGATAGAAGCTCTGGGAGCAGGTAACATGCCTCCGAGGACAATAGAAAGTATAGATCGATTCCTGGAAAGCGAAATTCCGGTAGTATTCACGTCCAGAGCTTTCAACGGAATGACTCAAGACGTGTACAACTATAAAGGCGGTGGAGGAGAGTTCAAGGAAAAAGGAGTCATATTCACAAGGGGAATGAGCGGATTAAAAGCCAGAATTAAATTAAAGATACTCCTGGATTCCGGAGTGAAAAGAGAAGATATAGGCAAATGCTTTTTGATCTGATATGAAAAGTTTTTTGATTTGATATGAAAAAACCATCGATTTTATCAACGGAATTACTTTCGTCCGGTGCGGCGAAGAGATACGTAAATCGGTGGTTTTTATTTTGTAAATTTATCGTACGATGTTTATAACATGGCTATTTCTTAAAAAATGTGTGCCTCTTCAAAAGCTAGATTTTTTTAATCTAACTTTTGAAGGGGTGGTAAAAAAGCCGAGAATTTATTTCTTGTGCAAATTCCTGTCACGAGTCACTTGGTGTGAGCTGGCATATTCATCAATAGAGCCTTCAATGGAGTGTTTGTTGATGACTTCATAATGTTCTTCATCTGTGTATGGAACGATTCCCTTAGCGAGATCAGGTGTTTTTGAGTTCTTAATCTGTTCGAGTATATCGTTGTTCTTCTTTAAAAGATCTTCCAGCAGACCGTGAGGAACATTTTTTAATAGAAACAGATGCTCGATTTCTTTTCGGACATAGTAGTTGGCATCTATGATGTCCAGAAAAAGGGGAAAGTTGGAACTCTGTGAGGCATTGGCGAATAAAGTCACGTCATTTTTAATGAATTTTAAAATGTTTTCAACTTCCTCGAAGCGGAAATTTCTAACAGGATACGGCTCAATGCGCTGCAAGTAAACCTGATCCTCATCTCTAATGTTGCAGAAATAAGAAACGGTTAGTTTTTCACTGATTTTGAATTCCACAAAAAGTATTTTTGAAGAATTCACCTGAATATTTGCTCCCATCTGTCTTAGGCTAAGCCCGAGCATATCAGCGGAAATTGACGACTTAATCATAAACTGAAACACCTCCATTTGTATTGTTTGTCACAATAAACTCATATAAAATTTTTATCTTTTACTAAATTATACACTAAAACGCAGTAGTAGGTATATAGTTGAAATGAAAATTGTTAAAATCATTACAGGGAATCCTACTTTCATATAACTCTTGAAGGTAATAGGAAAACCGTGTTTTGTACTTATGGTAGATAGCAAGACGTTAGCTGAAGCTCCTATCAGTGTTCCGTTGCCGCCGAGGCAAGCCCCGAGAGATATGGTCCACCATAGAGGTGTAATATCTATTCCGCTCTTGCCCATAGCCATTATCAGAGGAATTAAAGTTGCGATGAACGGTATGTTATTGAGTACTGCGGAGATTAGAGCAGATGCCCAAAGCAATACGAGCATTACCAAAATAGGACTGTCGGCAGTATATTCGACGATTAAGTGTGCAAGTTTATTCACGACACCTGTTTCAACGAGACCACCCACTATTACAAACAGAGATGAGAAGAACATGATAGTTGACCACTCTACTTCGTGGATGATGTCTTCCACATCCTGCTTACCGATCAAAAGCATGACGGTACCGGCAGTCAAGGCTATTACGGAGGATTCAATCTTCAAGAGATTGTGAGTTATAAATCCTATGACGACTAAAACTATCATAATGACGCTTTTAATTAAAAGGGACATATCGGATATGGATTTTTTCTCGTCAAGTGCCATGATTTCGGATACAGCATCAGAATTTACAGAGAATTTTTTGCCGTATATGAATTTAAACACAAGAACCAGGATAATCATTATGACGACAACTACGGGAGCGGTGTTTTTAATGAAATCCAAGAAACTCAACTTAGCGGCACTTCCTATCATGATATTCGGAGGGTCACCGATCAATGTGGCGGTACCACCTATGTTGGATGCTAAAATTTGAGTTAAAAGCATAGGTACCGGATTGATTTTTAAAATTCCCGCTATGGAGATGGTCATTGGTCCGATTAGGAGAACCGTCGTCACGTTATCCAAAAATGCCGATAGACATGCGGTGACAATCATAAATAACATCATAATCTTCCAAGGATTACCTTTTGCCATTTTTGCAGATCTTATGGCTATGTATTCAAACATACCTGACGCCTTAACAACGGAAACGAATAACATCATTCCGATGAGGAGACCCAAGGTATTAAAATCAATATATGATACAGCTTTTTCAACTGTCAATATGTGAGATAAAAGCAATAATACAGCACCGGCTACAGAAGCTGCGGTGGAGTCCACTTTATCCGATATAATTGCGACCATTACGATTGCAAATATTCCTATAGCGATTGTTGATTGCAAAACTGTACCTCCTTTCCAATAAAAATATAAATTCGAACAAAACTAATACCTTTAAAGGTATTATCATAAAAATTACAAAACATATTCTACTACAATAAATTTAAATACACAATACATATATAAAAAAAGAGATGCAGCTGTTATAGAGTCGATGAAAACTCTGAAATCTTACGGGTATTGACTTGAGCGATAAAAAGTATTATAATTTTTATGTAATCTGTTTCAGGGCGAGGTGCGATTCCTCACCGGTGGTAATTGTAAAGCATAAGTCCACGAGCCAAGCGGCTGAACTGGTGTGATTCCAGTACCGACGGTCACAGTCCGGATGAGAGAAACCAGATGAGTCACAGATTGTGACTTGATTGAGTTGATAATGCTCTGAACTGAGGTTCAGAGTTTTTTTATTTCCCGAGCAGATTCCTTACATATTTTCTATAATGAGAGGAGTTTGATATGCAAAAACAAACAAATGAAGCGATTGCGGTAAATCGTCAGAAAACGATGAAGTTGGCAAAGATGGGAATGCTCGTAGCAATTTCCATACTGCTGGTAAATATACACTTTCCGATATTCGGACCAGTAGCATTTTTAGAGTACGATCCGGCAGATATTCCGATACTGATAGGAGGATTTGCATTCGGACCTTTAGCAGGAGTGTGCATAACAATTGTGACGGCAATTTTACAGGGTTTGACAGTCAGTGCACAGAGCGGTTTGTATGGAATTTTGATGCACATAGTTGCAACCAGCACGTTGGTGCTCGTGTCCAGCACGATATATAAAATGAAAAAGAACAGAAAGATGGCAGTGTTGGGACTGCTGTGCGGAACCCTTGCCATGACAGCGATTATGATACCTGCAAACTATCTGATAACGCCTTACTTCATGAACGTGCCAAAGCAGGCGATTACCGGAATATTACCGTTCATAGTAGGATTTAATTTGATAAAGGCAGGAGTGAATAGTGTAATCACGTTTATCCTGTATAAAAAAGTATCGAAGTTTCTGCATAAGTTTTAACTTATCATATGAGACGGAGTACGGGCACCGCTTATGAAAAGGTAGTGACGGTATATCCCACAATTTATAACTTTTGCGTCTTTTAAATTTTATTTGGGTGAGCATACAGCCGCTTAGCCGTAGAAATTTAAAAGGCGTTTTTGATTGTGTGATATTATTTGGTATGCTTGTATCATTCTTGAGAGAGGCCTTATTGAAGGGATACAGAGATCACCAAGGGCGGGTATTTCGAACGATTCTTTGAAACAATTCCCTGGCGCATAAGTTTGAAAACACGCTAAATTTATGATAAACTTATTCCATTATGAGAAATGTTATTATCAGAGATGAGGCAGAAACAAAAAAGTTTGCAACGGATGTCGCACAGACACTTAAAAAAGGTGATGTAATAGCATTGGTTGGAGATTTAGGAACAGGGAAGACTACGTTGTCAAAGTATATAGCGGAGGCTTTAGGAATAACAGAAACTATTACGAGCCCTACGTTTACAATAGTCCAGGAATATCACAGCGGTAGGTTGCCGCTGTATCATTTTGACGTTTACAGAGTAGATGATATAGAGGAAATGTACAGAATAGGTTATGAGGAATACTTTTACGGCGAAGGAGTATGCATTGTGGAATGGGCTGACATAGTGGAAGAGATAATTCCGGAAGATGCGAAAGTGATTTTTATTGAATACGGGGAAGATGAAGGGGAGAGATTGTATAGATGTACATTTTAGCTATTGAAACAACAGGATTTTTTTGTAGCGTGGCAGTTATAGACGAAGATGATAAAATCGTACACAGGAGCTCTGACAGCAGATTTAATCACTTAAAAGAGCTCACCCCCATGATTAGAGAATTGTTGGAAGATAATGATATTTCCATGGAAGAGATAGATGCAATAGCGGCTTCGACAGGTCCGGGATCGTTTACAGGGATCAGAATAGGAGTTTCGACAGCTAGGGGAATGAGTCAAATGAGGGGCATCCCGTGCATTTCAGTTCCGACTATAGAGGCGTTTGCACTGAAGGATTTTTCGAAAATAAATTGTTCGGAGGACAATCGAAAAGAGAATTGTTCGGAAAGCGATAGAGAAGCGAGAGGATATGGGAAACTCTCGGAAAAACGATTTATATCGTGTCCGATTTTCGACGCTCGCAGAAAACAGATTTACGGTGGAAGCTATGGCGACAAAATTGAAATCGTATTACCGGGAGCCTATGCAGTCGACGAGTATATGGAAAAACTTCTGAGTGAGCTGAAAGGAATAATCTCTAATATGGAGACAGATGGAAGCGAAGCCATATCGAAAGTTACACTATCTTTTAAGGGGGATGGAGCAGTTCAATATAGAAGTGAAATAACGAGAGCGATTACCAATTTTTTTGAGCGACATTCTTGGAAGTCAAAAAAATCATCTTCCGGAGAAAATGAAAGAGCGGATGAAGTTGAACAGAAATTGCAATGGTGCACAGACCGTATATCTGTTTCTTTGGAATTTAGGAATGAATATCAGGATGCCGTGGGAATCGCCATTCTGGGTAAAAGAAAGTTCTTAGAGGGGGAACTTGTAGATTTCAGTGAGCTGCTGCCGGTGTACATGAGAAAACCGGAAGCACAGAGAAATCTCGAAGAACGATTGAAAAAAGACCAATGAAAGAGTTTGTATTTAGAATGGCTGAAGCGAAAGATGCACAGGCCATATATGAAATAGAGATGAGGACCTTTGCTAAACCGTGGAGTTTGGCTGCGATTACGGATGAAATAAGAAGCGGTGAAAATTCAGCATATGCGATATGCTGTGAAAAGATAGGTGGAGTAAAGGAAAAGACGAAAGGCGACATTGCCGACACTTCGAGTGAAAAACCGTTTAAATCTGATATCCATGCAAATGGGAAATATGCGAGCTGTGATGAAGGATATGAAAAGGTGATAGGGTATTGCGGTATCAGAAAAATACTGGATGAGGGCTACATTACCAACGTTGCGGTGGATGACAGATATAGAGGCAATGGTATCGGATATCGGATTATGGAATTTGCGGAGAAATGGGCGAAGTTGAAAAATATCAGCTTTCTGACATTAGAGGTCAGAAAATCAAATTACAGCGCAATCAAACTGTATGAAAGATGCGGGTTTTTGCGCCGAGGAACGAGAGAAAACTATTATCCGGATGGTGAAAGCGTGATTATGATGAGAAAGGATTATAAATAAAATCATATGATAGATGATAAGATAGTGACAATGGGAATAGAATCCAGTTGTGATGAAACCTCTGTGGCGATTGTAGCCGACGGGAGAGAAGTTTTATCTAATGTTATATTGTCTCAAATAGATATTCATAAAATATACGGGGGCGTAGTACCTGAAATAGCTTCTCGACAACATTTGGAAAGCATAAATGGAGTCGTTGAGCAGGCTTTGAAAAATGCAGGGTGCACTATGGAAGAAATAGATGTTTTAGGTGTAACCCAAGGTCCGGGACTGGTGGGAGCACTGTTGATAGGCATAGCCACTGCAAAGTCATATGCGCTGGCAACCGGTAAACCGTTGGTAGGAGTTCATCATATTCACGGTCATATATGTGCAAACTATATAGAACACAAGGAATTAAAACCGCCTTTCCTGGCTTTGGTAGTGTCGGGGGGACACACGAATTTAATCTATGTGAAAAGTTACATGGAATATGAAATATTGGGACAAACTAGGGATGATGCCGTAGGAGAGGCGTATGATAAAGTAGCCAGAGTCTTAGGCTTGGGATATCCCGGAGGTCCTAAAATAGATAAAGTTGCACAGATGGGAAAAGAGGATGCGGTGTACTTTAAGAGGGTATTCTTGGAAAAGGGGAGCAAGGACTTCAGTTTCAGCGGGATCAAAACAGGAGTGCTGAACTATATAAATGGGAAGAGGCAAAGAGGTGAAGAGATAAATGTACCTGATGTAGCAGCCGGCTTTCAAAGAGCTGTGCTGGATGTTTTGGTCAAAAAAGCTGTCGATGCGACAGTTGAGTTAAAACAGGATAAATTGGTGTTGGCAGGAGGAGTGGCAGCTAATTCTAAACTGAAGAAAATGTTGGAAGAGAAATGTGCGAATCACGAAATTGAGTTGTTCTATCCGTCTGTTGAACTATCTACGGATAATGGGGCAATGATAGCTTGTGCGGCATACTATAAGTATAGATCCGGACAGATGGATGATTTGAATTTAGATGCGGATGTGAATTTAAAGATATGATAGTTTTAGGATGTAAAAACATATGCAAAAGTTATGGCATTGACATAATACTTAATAACATAACGTTCAATTTAAACAGGGGAGATAGAGTAGGCATAGTCGGAACTAATGGTGCAGGCAAGTCTACTCTCTTAAATATACTTGCAGGAGAATACGCGTATGACAGCGGAGAACTGTTCATCTCAAAGGATGTCCATGTGGAGATGCTCAAGCAAAGTGCCGAATACGACGATGAGATGACTGTTTGGGAAGTCGCTTTGGAAAATATTTCCCACATTTTAGATATAGAGAGAAAAATTGACGAGAATAATGCGAAATTGGAAAATATTTGCGGAGAATGTGCTCAACAAGATGTGGGGAAAATATTGGAAGAAAATGAGAGCCTCATGGAAAAGTTTACACAGATGAGAGGTTTTTCAGCCAGAAATGAGGCAAAGGCCATTTTAAGAGCCATGGGGTTTGGCGAAGATATTTTGAACAAAAAAACGAAGGTTCTTAGCGGGGGAGAGCGAACCAGATTGGCATTAGGCTGTATATTGATGAAGAAGCCGGACGTATTGCTTTTAGATGAGCCTACAAATCACTTGGATATAGAGGCGATACAGTGGTTGGAAGAGTATCTGAAAGCGTATCAAGGTTCATTTATGGTCGTTTCTCACGACAGATATTTTTTGAATAAAGTTGTGACAAAGACCATGGAGATAGAGAATAAAAAGATTGAAATTTACAATGGGAGCTATGAATTCTATGCAGAGGAGAAAAAGAAGAGACTTGCGATAAAGCTGAAAACTTACGAAATGTACAAAAGGGAAACCTTGCGACAGGAAGAGATGATAAGGAGATTTAAACAGCGCGGAACGGAAAAACTGGCAAGGAGGGCCGCAAGCAGGGAAAAGAAGCTGGAAAAAATCCACGACGTGGAGAAAGTTACACCGGAAAAGAAAAGAATGGCATTGAAGTTGAAGCAGAACTTCAAGAGCGGCAAAGATGTTGTTGAAGCGAAAGAGCTTTGCAAGAGTTTCGGATATGGAAAAAGTCGTGTTGATCTGTTTCAAAATGTCGATTTAGATGTTAGACGAGGCGAAAAAATTTGCATTGTAGGTGCAAACGGTATTGGAAAATCAACTTTTTTAAAAATTTTAAAAGGTGATAGACAGCAGAGCAGCGGGTATTTCAAACTGGGGCACAATGTGGAAGTCGGATACTACGATCAAACTCAGGAAGACCTCGATGAAGATAGGACGGTTTTAGAAGAAATTCACGATACTTACAGACTGTACAGCAGTGGTGAGATACGTGGATTTTTAGGAATGTTCATGTTTAAAGATGATGTGATCAACCTTCCTGTGCGCGCTTTGAGCGGTGGAGAGAAATCCAGGCTATCCCTTTTGAAACTGATGCTCCAAGGCGCAAATCTATTGCTTTTAGATGAACCGACGAACCATCTTGACATTCCTTCCAAGGAAGTGTTTGAAGATGCGATTCTAAATTTCACAGGGACGGCTATAATAGTCAGTCACGATCGATATTTACTGTCGAAAATCCCCGATAAAATAGTGGAGCTGACAAACAACGGATGCAGAATATACCTTGGCAAATACGATTTCTACATGGAAAAGAAAGCGGCGGAAGAGCAACAATACGGCACAGATGCAAATTTGAAGAACAGAGTTCCAACGGATGTGGATAGCGGCGGCGTTTTCTGCGGAGATGAGCGGGACGGACTGAATGGGGGAAATAGACGTAGCGGAGAAATTTTACCAAAGGAGCAGGAAGATGCGGCGAATAGGCGCGAACTGTCATCAAAGGAAGAAAGAATCCTGAAAAAAGAGGAAGAAGCGAAGCAGAAGAAAGTGAAGAGATTGAAAAATGCCTTGGAAGAGGAAATCACGAATCTCGAAGGAGAATTGGCGAAAATGAGCCAAAAATTTTCCGATGAAAATATATCAAAAGATCGCAAAAAATTAGAAGAATTGAGCAAGAAGTATTCGGAAATCGAACAAACTCTTGAAGACAGATATGCGGAGTGGATGAAACTTTATGAGTAAAGTACAAAAATATTCAAATAAAAAACAGGTTGCTATTTAAAATTTGTTAATAAAGTGGTATAATGTGGTATAATAAACTACTTAAAAGTGATAAATAGAAACGTCAATACGCAAGTAATCCACAATTTAAGGGATATATTGAAAAAGAGGAAAGAAAAAATAATGATAAAGTTTTGACGTAAAACTATAGGAGGAAATAAAAATGGCTTTTGATAAAATTAGAGAAATTATTGTTGAACAATTGAAGGTTGATATAGATTCTGTAACTATGAACACGGATTTGTTGAAAGATCTGGAGGCTGATTCTCTGGATGCTGCGGAAATTTTAGTAGCTATTGAGGAAGAATATGATATTGAAATCCCCGAGGAAGAAGCTGACAAATTCCAGAAGGTTGCAGATATTGTTAATTATGTAGAGGAGAACAGATAGAAAATGCAAAGTTCAAAGGATGTTTCAAGAATATCGAATACAGTCATAAAAAGACTGCCAAGGTACAGGAGATATTTGAAAGAATTGATGAGAAAAAACGTTGAAAAGATTTCATCCGGGCAATTGAGTCGCATGACAGGGTATACAGCTTCTCAGATTAGACAGGACTTAAATAACTTCGGAGGCTTCGGTCAACAGGGCTATGGATATAACGTGGCCGATTTGCATAGGGAAATCGGTACCATTTTGGGGTTGGATCAGAACTACAAAATGATTATCGTAGGTGCAGGCAATATGGGGCAAGCAATTGCAAATTACACGTATTATTACAAATCAGGATTTATCGTTGAAGGCATATTTGAGATAAATCCGAGATTGGTGGGGATTAAGATAAATGATATTGCGGTCATGGACTACGAAAACATGGTTTCTTACGTTGAAGAGAATAAAATAGATATAGGCATCATATGTGTCTCAAAGGAATCGGCACAGGAAGTGGCAGATAAACTTTGCTTCGCAGGCATCAGAGGGATTTGGAACTTTGCACCTGTAGATTTGGAAGTGCCGGAACATGTGAAAATCGAAAACGTACATTTGAGTGACGGTTTGCACTTCCTCGCATATCACATGTCTCACGTCGATGACAACAAAAGTGAATTTAAAGATTTTGATGAGGAAATCTAGAGAATAAATTGAGACAACAAAAATAATAACCGTTTCGTCATGAAACGGTTATTATTGAATTTGCTTAAATTTCAATTATGCCTGAGGAGCATCAACCGGACAAACACCGGCACAAGCACCACAATCGATACAAGCATCTGCATTGATTTCGTGGAATTCAGCACCTTCAGAGATAGCATCAACCGGACATTCGCTCACGCAAGCACCACAGTTTATGCACGCATCTGTAATATGATAAGCCATAGTTATTTCCTCCTTTATCAAATATAATTTTATCACTTTTATCGGAATCATTATAACATTAAACGGGAGAAAAGTAAAGATGAAAGTCTACACACTTGTTGGAAAGAGTGGAACTGGGAAAAGTTTCCAGGCTATAAATTTATGTAAGGCAAGAGATATAGAAGCCATCATAGATGACGGCCTTTTGATATATAAAGGGAAAGCCATAGCCGGCAAATCTGCAAAACGCGAAACTACAAAGATAGGAGCCGTTCGCAGAGCTATTTTTAACGACGATAATCATCGCGATGAAGTGAAGAGGATGCTGGAAAAAGTTAGCCCAACCTCACTTCTCATAATCGGTACTTCCGAAAAAATGACGGAAAAAATAGCAGGGAAAATGGGAATCCAGCAAGTGGATGAAAAAATAAACATTACAGATATTACTACTGAGAGCGAAAGAAAGATGGCTTATAAGGAGCGACATGGATACGGAAAACACATAATTCCCGTACCTACTATGGAAATAAAAAGACAGTTTTCAGGATATTTTTTGAGTCCTATGAGAATACTGAAGGGCTTTGGCAGCAAAGGCGGTTTAAATGAAAAATCCGTCGTTAGACCTACGTACAGCTACATGGGCAGGTTTGTAGTTTCAGATAAGGTGATAGGAGATATCGTACAATGTACAGCGGTTAGCGTGGAAGGAATAAAGCGAGTATATAGGACTGTGAGCGATAACAGAATAGAAAACATGGTGGTGACAGTCGTTGTGCAAGTGAAAAAAAACTGCAATATATTGGAAAATTGTAGAGCTTTACAGGAAAAATGTGTTAAAATTATTGAGGAGATGACAGCGTTTCACATAAAAGAGATGAACATAGAAATCAAGGAGATAGCATGAGCAAATTGATGATAGATAAAGTTAAGGATTTCCATTTAGATCATATTTTCGATTGTGGACAGTGCTTCAGGTGGAATAAGGAATCGGACGGAAGTTACACTGGGGTTGCCATGGGCAAGACCATAAATGTGAACATGAAAGGGAGCAGTCTGATCGTAGATAACGCTACAGCCGATGAATTCGATAAAATTTGGAGACATTATCTGGACTTGGATGAGAACTATGAAACGATAAAGAATAGATTGAGCGAGAACGATAAGGCCATGAAAACCGCCATCAAAAGCGGATATGGAATCAGGATACTAAATCAGGATTTGTGGGAAGTAATCGTATCGTTTATAATATCGTCAAACAACAATATACCGAGAATCAAGAGATGCATAGAGAATTTGTGCGAAAGGTTCGGAGAGTTTATAGGAGAGTACAGAGGTAAGAAGAGGTATTCGTTCCCTACGGCAGAAACTCTCGCAAACCTGACATTGGATGACCTTGGACCTTGTAAATTAGGATATAGGGCAAGGTACATAATCGAAACAGCAAAAAAATATGTGAAAGACGGCAGTCGAAAGTATGAGAGTCTAAAAGATGACGGGATTACTTCAAAGCAAGCGTTTGATGAAATAAGCAAGTTTACGGGAGTCGGTCCGAAGGTGGCAAATTGTATTTTGCTGTTCGGGCTCAAGAAAAAAGACAGCTTCCCCATAGATGTCTGGATGAAAAAAGTAATGAATCACCTGTATGATATAGATGTTGAGAATGTAAAGGCTATGGAAAGTTATGCGGTGAAAAACTTTGGAGATAATGCAGGGATTGCACAACAGTATCTGTTCTATTACATGAGAAATAAATCTTTAGGAGGCGATTGACATGGCAGTTATAGGAGTCGGTCTATTTGGCTGGATAGTTCCAAACAGCATAGTGTGGCTTGTGGTTTGCGTTCTGTTTGCAGTGAGTGAGGCGATGACGGCAGGGCTCGTGACCATTTGGTTTGCACTGGGGGCTTTTGTAGCCAGCATAGTGAGCATTTTCACCGATAATTTTTTAGTGCAGCTGACGATATTCGTAGTTGTGTCGGTGATTTCTTTGGTATACACCAAGCCGTTGTTCAACAAATACATTTCAAAAAAAATAGTGAGAACTAACGCAGAATCCCTGATCGGAGACAGAGCCGTAGTTACGGTGGCAATTGAGAGAAATAAAAGGGGAAGAGTCGATGTAACTGGGCAGGATTGGGCTGCGACTACCAGAGACGGCAAAGAGATCAAAGTGGGACAGGAAGTTTTAGTAGTGGGAATTTCAGGCGTAGCTCTAATTGTAGAAGAAAGAAAAAAATAGAGTAGCTGAGTTGATATATAATTCGATTTTATAGACTATGGTAAAACGGTGAAAATTATTGTAAAGTTATGAAAATTGACAGGAGGTGTCAAAATGGGAGAAGGAATTGGCGGAATCGGTGGAATTATAATAGGCATAATCATAGTGCTGTTCATTGTATGGCTTGTGATTTCCAACATAAGAATCGTGCCGCAGGCAAATGCCTATGTAATTGAAAGATTGGGCGCATATAACAACACATGGCAGGTGGGACTGCATATTAAGATTCCGTTCATCGACAGAGTTGCAAGACGCGTCAATCTGAAGGAAACCGTAATCGATTTTTTACCGCAGCCGGTTATAACAAAAGATAATGTAACCATGGAGATAGACACCGTAGTATATTATCAGATTACTGAACCGAAGCTATATGCGTACGGGGTGGAAAATCCCATGTCGGCAGTTGAGAATCTGACTGCCACAACGCTCAGAAATATCATAGGGGAGTTGGATTTAGATGCGACCTTGACAGGGAGAGACTACATAAATTCAAATATAAGATCCGTGCTCGATGAAGCGACGGATCCATGGGGAATAAAGATTAACAGAGTGGAAGTTAAAAATATCACACCGCCTAGGGAAATACAGAGTGCCATGGAAAAGCAGATGAAGGCGGAAAGAGAAAAGCGAGAAGCCATTTTGAGAGCTGAGGGTGAAAAGAGATCATCGGTATTGGTGGCTGAAGGGAACAAGGAAGTTGCGATTTTAGCAGCGGAAGCGGAAAAACAGGCGGCGATACTCGAAGCGGAAGCGGCAAAGCAGGCAGCGATTAAGAGAGCCGAAGGTGAAGCTGAAGCTATTAAGATGATTCAAAAAGCAACTGCCGACGGAATAGAGATGATTAAACTGGCGGAACCGAGCAGTCAAGTAATCACGTTAAAGAGCTTTGAGGCATTGGAAAAAGTGGCAAACGGACATGCGACAAAGATTATCGTTCCTTCTGAGATACAGAATCTGGCAGGACTTGTGACATCCGTATCCGAGCTTGCAAAGAAATAAATTTGTATTAAAAAATATGTAACCTTGATGAAAAATTCGGACGGAAAACAAAAGTGACAATATATAAATTAACATTATCGTAAAGACTATTGACAAAAAAATAAAAAATAGTAGAATATAGTTAGCACTCTTAATAAAAGAGTGCTAATAAATTTAAGGAGGAAGAAGATGAGTTTTGGAATCAAACCTTTAGGAGACAAGGTAGTAATTAAGAGAAAAGAAGCCGAAGAAAAGACAGCAGGCGGTATTTTGTTAGCCAGCCAAGCGAAGGAAAAGCCTTCCATAGGGGAAGTTTTGGCAGTGGGAAAAGGCAGCAAGGATGTTGAGATGGAAGTATCCGTGGGAGATACAGTTCTGTTCACTCACTATGCTGGAACTGCTGTAAAGTACCAAAGCGAAGAATATATAGTATTAAGCCAACTGGATATATTGGCCATTATTGATTAGTTCACAGGAGGTATTGAAAATGGCAAAGGAATTACATTACGGAGAAAGTGCTAGAAGAAAATTACAGGCAGGTGTAGATAAACTGGCTGATACGGTGAAAATTACACTGGGACCAAAGGGCAGAAATGTGCTGTTGGAAAGAAAATACGGTGCACCGTTAATAACTAACGACGGAGTGACAATAGCGAGGGAAATTGAATTGGAAGATGCTGTTGAAAACATGGGTGCAGCATTGGTTAGAGAAGTTGCTACAAAGACTAACGACGTCGCAGGTGACGGAACGACAACGGCTACACTCCTTTCACAGATCATAATCAGAGAAGGATTCAAAAATGTTGCAGCAGGTGCAAATCCAATGATCTTAAAGAAAGGAATTCAGGGAGCTGTAGACATCGCAATTGAAGAAATTAAAAAGAATTCAAAGGAAGTGGGAACAAAGGAAGCTATTGCCAATATAGCATCTGTTTCATCAGCCGATGAAACCATAGGAAAGCTCATTGCTGAAGCTATGGAAAAGGTCGGAAAAGACGGAGTTATAACTGTAGAAGAAGGCAGATCCATAGGGACAAATTTGGAAGTCGTAGAAGGAATGCAGTTTGACAGAGGATATCTGTCAGCTTACATGGCGACAGATCCCGAAAAAATGGAAGCGGTTTTGGAAAATCCGTTAATCCTGCTCACCGACAAAAAAATAAACAATATTCAGGAAATTCTTCCGTTATTGGAACAGGTAGCACAGGCGGGAAGAAAACTCGTCATCATAGCCGAAGATGTCGAAGGAGAAGCATTGGCAACATTGGTGTTGAATAAGCTTAAGGGATCATTTGATTGCGTTGCGGTAAAGGCTCCAGGTTTTGGCGATCGAAGAAAAGATATGATGGAAGATATCGCAACTTTGACAGGCGGTACGGTGTTGGCGGAAGAGCTCGGATATGATTTGAAGGAAGCTACAATCGACATGCTGGGAACGGCAAGCACAGTTAAGGTGGACAAGGAAAACACGGTTATCGTAGGCGGTGCAGGTGAAAAAGATGAAATTGCGGCAAGGGTGTCATTCATCAGAAACCAAATCGCTGAAACGTCATCTGATTTCGATAGGGAAAAACTTCAGGAAAGACTGGCAAAGCTAACCGGCGGAGTAGCTGTAATACAAGTTGGTGCGGCTACGGAAACAGAGCTGAAAGAAAGAAAATTGAGAATAGAAGATGCTCTGAATGCGACCAAGGCAGGTGTGGAAGAAGGCATCGTGCCGGGAGGTGGAGTTGCTCTTGTAAATGCGATTCCTGCGGTTGCAAAATACGTGAAGACTCTGTCAGGAGACGAAAAGACCGGTGCGAATATAATTATGAGAGCCTTGGAAGAACCTGTCAGACAAATCGCGGAAAATGCGGGATTTGAAGGTAGCGTTGTAGTCGAGAAAGTGAAGAGCAGCAAGGTCGGTGTAGGATTCAACGCTTATACAGAGGAATATCATGATATGATAGAGCATGGTATTGTCGATCCTGCGAAAGTAACCAGATCGGCTATTGAGAATGCGGCATCGGCTTCAGCGATGCTGTTGACTACGGAAGCAGGAGTAGTAGATATGCCGAGCGACACGCCTGAAGGCGGAATGATGCCGGGAATGGGCGGAATGCCGGGTATGATGTAGTTATCAAGTCTTAATAGTAAGTATCAGCAGTTGTGATGAGATGAGACATACAAGTGCATTACATCATAAACATATTGTAATAGACTAATTGAGATGAATAGACTCTAAATTTTACGATTTAGAGTCTATTTTGTTGTTTCAGTGGGGTTGATGGAACAAATGTGAGATGAGCAACAAACAGCCGTTCATACCGCTGAATGGTTTTCGCCTGAGTACACATCATGCGCTGAGATGGGCGTACTGATCGATCACAACATATGAGCGAGGATGTAATGTAAATGGATAATAACATTCTATCATCCCGCATCCTGTAACTATAAATCGAGAGATTAATATGTTGAAATATATAGTGATAAGATTTAATTTTTTCTCACAATGAGCGTATGAGAATTTTTGACATTCTTCATTTTATATGATACCTTATGACAATAAATACAAAAAAAGTAATAGAGTGTTGGGAGGGAATTATGGATACTCTTTTACTGATGAAGGAAAAAAAGTAATTAGAGAGAGATTACATACAGTTGCAAAGAAATGCCTTCAAAGATATGGGATTAGGAAAACCGCAGTTGATCGAATGGCAGCAATGACAGATATTTCCAAAGGGTCTTTTTATAATTTTTATTCTCCAAGAGAAATGATATTCACAGCTTTGACCTTGCCGGAAGAACTGTTTATAGAATCTTTGCATACGGAAAAAACGTAAAATATCTTGACGGATTTAAAAACAAGTATAGAAGTGATTTATCATAAAACTGCATTATGAATAACCGGAATCAAAAGGGCGTGGATGCATTTTGAAGAAAAGGGCGTGGATATTTTGAAAAAAAGTGGGGAAAAAGCAAAAAAATGGATCATAGAAAACAGTGTCATGGCGGATGAAGATAATAGAAATCTGGATTGCGGTTTCAGTCGAGGCGATAAATGGTTCAGATTTCGCGTCGGAGCAATAATCATTGAAGAAGAGAAAATCTTATTCGTCCGGAACAGAAGGGAAGAATTTTACTATACTGTGGGGGGAGGAGTTCGTCTGGGAGAAACTTCCGAAGAAGCGATAGAAAGAGAAGTGTACGAAGAAACAGGGTTAAAATATGAAGTGGATAGGATAGCGTTTATTCATGAATATTTTTTTAATCTGAGAGTCGATGATATCAGGAGAGAATGTCAGGAAATCTCATTTTACTATTTGATGAAACCCATGGGAAGGTGCATGGAAATAACCAAGGAGAGTCGTACTTTGGGAGTGAGAGAAGAGTTTCACTGGCTGGCATTAAAAGAACTGGAAAAGTATGAAGGATATCCGGAGTTTTTACATGAAATGATAAAAAATGTGAGAGACGACAAACGTGTAGGTCATCTTGTAACCCGAAGGGTTGAAATGTAACATTGAAATAGGTAAAGCTCCGCATTTTCAATCAGTCAATTCGTATAATTTAAGAGGGATAATCTCGGATAAGTTATCCGGGGTTGTTTTTATTTGTAAACCGATTTTCCCGCCACTGAAAAATATTTCCTTGAAGTTTGAAACTGAGCTATCTATAAATGTTTGAAACTCCTTCTTCATTCCTATGGGAGAGCATCCGCCGTGAACGTATCCGGTCAAAGGAAGAAGATTTTTTTGGGGAATTAAATCAATAGATTTTTCACCTGCTATCTTCGCCGCTGACTTTAAATTCAGATGTTTGGTAACAGGGATCATAAACACGTAATATTTCTTTGAATGCCCCTGTGCAACTAGTGTTTTGAACACCTGATTCGGGTTCTCCAAGAGAGCATCTGCAACAGACCTTCCGCTGACCGCTGAGATATCGGAGTATGATATGCACTCGTATTGTAATTTGAACTTATCCAATATGCGCATGGCATTGGTCTTGTGGACAATCTTTTTTGAACTTTTTTGCTTTTTCATAGTTTTACCTTTTCAAAATATAAATTAGACACAGTTTAAATATTTATAACCACACAATAAATCTATCACAAAACGAGATGAATGTACACGTATATGAAGTGCTCGTAAAAGCATTTTATGTTAGCAAGATAGAACAAAAAAACGTGATGGATACAAAATCACTTTAAAAATGAGGATAATTGATAGATAAAAAATCTTTCGTCTAAAGATATTAAAAACGAAAAAATATTAAATTTTCATTGAAAAAATGCGAAATCAAAGGGGATATTTCTCTATATGAAAATTTTTTTTACTTTTTTTCAAAAAATGCTTGCATTGAAATCTAAATGTGATATAATAGAGATACGTTAGGCGGGACTAACAAAAACACTTTTGACTCATAACATTTATGCGAGTGCCGGCAACGGCACTCGCCATAAAACCTCAAGAGAGATGTCCCGGATGGAGAATGAAGTTGGAAAAATTTTTAATTGAGCATTGTTCACCCACCTTGGCATCGTTGAAGGCTGGAAACTTAGTAAACATATCTAAATATGAGATAGAAAATGCGAGTAAAAGCATAGAAGAGTTAAATGAAAAACTTAATAAAAAGGGTGTTAACGTAAGAATAGTAAAAGAAAGCAACACGAGAATACTTGTATACGTTTATCGTAAGGATAAACTGATAGATGAGTGGGCTAAGCCCGGGGTCAAATCCTTTATGGAAAAACGTGGATATGGTGATTTGAGTGTTGATATGGCGATAGATAAGTTGTCAGATAAACTGATGAAAAATGAAGGCTTTCCCCATGAGATAGGTATGTTTCTGGGATATCCGCTGGGAGATGTTATAGGGTTTATAGCGAACAGCGGAAAGAACAGCAAATGTACCGGATGTTGGAAGGTCTATTGTGACGAGTGCAATGCGAAAAAGAAATTCGCACAGTTTGACAAATGCAAGAAGGTTTACAAGAACCTGTGGAATAGTGGAAAAGGATTGATGCAGTTGGCTGTGTCAGCCTGATATAAATAATTTAATGATAATGAAAGGAAATACAAAATGAGTAAAGTAGCAGTAGTTTATTGGAGTGGTACCGGTAATACAGAAATGATGGCAGCTCAGGTAAAAAAAGGAGCTGAAGAAGCTGGAGCGGAAGTAACGATGTTTACAGCTGCAGAGTTCGGTCCTGAAAAGATTGATGATTTTGATGCAATCGCATTTGGATGCCCATCAATGGGAGCGGAAGTTCTTGAAGAAAGTGAATTCGATCCTATGTTTACTGCTTGTGAAGGAAAACTGGGTGGCAAGAAAATAGCATTGTTCGGTTCATATGGCTGGGGAGACGGTCAGTGGATGAGAGATTGGGAAGAACGTTGTAACGGAGCTGGTGTAACATTTGCAACAGATTACGTTATCGTAAACGAAACACCTGATGCGGACGGAGATGCTGCTTGTCAGGAACTGGGAAAAGCGTTGGTTTAGCTTCTATATTTAAATAAATAAAAAAGTTAGTCATCATGAGACTGTGACCTCATGATGACTTCTTTATTTTTCGTTAATTTACAATTTTAAGCGGTAGCATATAGCAGGCTGCGATAAAATAACTCACGAGAAGTGAAAAAACGGAAGAGAGATAAACTCAATCTTCCGTCTTTTAAACATTTTATTTAGAGAGGTTATTTATTTATGTATTCATTATAACTGCTACAGGTGACACTGCAATGACATGAATATATATAAAGTGTCACAATTGACGAAAAACGAAGTTAACGGTTGTGCATATCGTCAATTGAGGGTTACGAATACGGTTTAAACAGTTTTTTGCGAAATACGATGCACAAGATGATCACCACGAATAGCGTCGTCAATTCCGCCATAGAATTTGTCAGCCATATACCTGTTATACCTAAAAATTTCGGTAATATCTGAAGGTATAAAATTATGCATATGAAAGATCGTAAAAATGAAATTATGGCAGAAGGAAGCCCCTTCCCCATGGCGGTGAAATACCCCGATGCAAATATATTTACCCCGGACAGGAGGAAGGTTAATGCAAACAGCTTTAGTGCAGGTACACCCATTTCCAGTATGCGTGGATCATCTGAAAAAAAACTGATTAAAGGTGATGAGAAAACAATGCACATCGATGTTATCGTAAGAGCCAAAATAGAGGTCAGAGCCGTAGCATACAAAGTAGTTTCCTTTAACTTTTTTTCGTTTCCGGCGCCGTAGCTATATGAAATTATGGGTTGAGAGGCAACGGTTATACCGAAGTAAAAGGATGTAAAAAAGTAGTAATAATATCCTAACAGTGAAATGGTGGCAACTCCTCTTTCTCCGGCAATCGCCAGAAGAGATATATTGAATAAAAGCGTTGTCACACCGGTAGAGAGTTCTGTCATGAGTTCGGAAAGACCGTTTCCACACGAATGTAAAAGTTCTTTTCCCAAAAAAGCGGGTTTTTTGAATGTCAAATTATGGTTACCCACAGTAAAATGCAGGAGCCCTATAAACGCTGATATGTACATTGATATACAAGTTCCCAAGCCGGCACCGGCGATGCCCATATCAAAACCGATGACAAACAGTGAATTTAGAACCACATTTGAGAGTAATCCCAGCACGGACATAGCCATGGATACCTTTGAATGTCCGTCCACACGTGCCATATGCTCCAGAAACAGCTTGCACATCATCGCGGGAATGGTTACTGCAGTCCAGAACCCGTAAACTTTCGCATAGGGCATCAAAACGTCGTTGCTTCCCGAAAACAGCAGTATTTTTTCCAGAAAAATTATACTGAAAGCGGTTAGCAAAATTATGAATATCCAAAGCAAAACAAATAGAGATGAAAATAGTCGATTAGCCCTGTCAATTCTACCTTGCCCTTGCCTGATCCCTATCAATGCACCGCCACCTGTAGCGAGCATGATGGAAATCCCGAAAAATATACAGGTTAGTGGAATGACTATATTTATGGCTGCCAGTCCGTTGGAATCTACATATTTTGAAATAAAAAATCCGTCTATGGTAGTGTAAAATGATAAAAATATCATGGATATGATAGATGGTATTAAATATGCTATATATTCTTTCAAGGAAAGCCTTTGCGTGAATGCTTTGTGAAACATTTGCTAACAATTATCCTTTCTTATATGTTATAGTATATGTGAAGCGTGGTTACTCGCAGCTTCACACTATGTATTATACCAAAAAAATATAGAGACTATAAAGAGCAAGCCTAATTTAAATGATGAAAGTATAAACGTGATTTAAATAATTGAGAATGCGATTTAGCTTTGAATAGTAAATTGGAGAAAACATGAGCTATAAAATTAAAACTGATATGTTTGAGGGGCCGTTGGACCTTCTGGTATATCTGATAGAAAATGCTAAAATGGATATTTATGATATAGAGATATCCGAGATAACGGGGCAGTATATCGAATATATTAAACAGATGCAGAACCTGGATGTAGAAATTGGAGCAGAATTTATTTTACTTGCGGCAAATCTTCTCAAAATAAAGTCAAAGCTGCTCTTGCCGGGAAATAATAAAGAAGAATCCTTAAAAGAAGATGACCCCAGACGAGAAATCGTCGACATGCTCATGGAGTATAAAAAGTTTAAAAACGTTGCGGAATATTTAAAAAAACGAGAAGGCGAAGGGTTGCAGTTAATTGCAAAGCCTAAGGAGGACCTGGAAGAGATTTTAAGCGATCCCACGGAAATTTTGAAATTGAGTCACGAAGAATTCATCAAGGCTTTTGAAAAGTTCATATTGAAGAAGCAAAAGGTTATGGATATCAAAAAAAGATACGATAACATCCAAAGAAAGAGAATAACTGCTGAAGAGAGAATAGGATATATAAAGAAATTGCTTCTTGAAATGATTGACGATCAGCAGGAAATAGATTTTATCGAGACGTTAAAGGATGAGAAAGACAGGTATGACAAAGCATTATCATTTACATCCGTCCTTGAGATGATAAAACAGGGACAAGTTGTTGCAAGCCAGGAAACCACATATGGAAACATTAAATTATCCAGAGGTTGTAAGCTGTCGGAAGCGTCGATGTCAGAAGAAGATGAAACCTTTACATTATGAAGATAGGTTATGGTAACGGAGAGTAATATGGAAAAGATAAAGATGGAAAGCATAATAGAGTCGCTGTTGTTCGTCTGGGGAGAGCCGATGAGCGTAAAGATGATAAGCGAAGCTCTTGGCGTTGAAAGCAAAGAAGTATATCGTGTCCTGCTCGATATGACGGAAAAATACGAAAGCAATCAAAGAGGTCTGATAATAAGAAGAGTAAACAAAAGCTTCCAGTTGGTGAGCAAGAGAGAAAACTTCGCATATGTGGAGCAGCTGGTGAGACCGATCAAAAAGAAAAAATTGAGTCAGTCCGCTTTGGAAGTGCTTGCGATAATAGCATATCGACAACCTGTTACGAGAGGTGAAGTTGAAGGCATCAGGGGTGTGAAAAGCGATAAAGTAATCGAAGGACTGATAAATAAGGGTTTTGTTGCGGAAAAAGGCAGAAGCAATACGATAGGAAAGCCAATTATCTTCGGAACGACGGATAAATTTCTCGAATATATGAATATGAGAGACCTGGATGAACTACCGGATTTAGATGACTTTATTGAAGATTTTTCACAGCTTTCTCAGTGGGAGAAAAACCAGATTTCGATAGATGATATGGAAGAGATGGATGGTGACCGAGTCTCGGATGTGAAAGAAACAGAATGAGTGAACATTTGTACGCCGATGTAAAGAACTTCGAATAGAGGTTCTTTTTTTGTTGGAAAAGAATTTTTTATACAGCAGTTCAACAGCTATTTAAAAGGGGGTTGTCGGAGATGAAATACGAACTGAATGCAAACTTGAAATATGTGTTAACATCAGATGACAGCATTTCATTCGGAGAATGTACAAAAAATGTAATATGAAGAGGGAAAAATGTCACTTGGCGGTTTTTTTCAACAAAATTGGGCAATTCACTTGCTAATGGATTTAGCACAGGAGTATGATTATGTCAAAATTTCACAAAGCATAGATTTAACAGAAGACGATATCATCAAATGAGAGAGGAAGATATATGAAATGCGAAAACGGAGAACAGAAGAAATATTTAAATGATAAGCTCAGAGATATCACAAAGGAAATAGCGGCGAAGATAAAGGAAAATCTGTCCAGAAGAGGCGACTCTTCACAAGAGAAAAACATCACAACGTACATTGAATCGTTTATTTTAGATGATGATGAGCTTTCGGATTTGACAGGAGAAGAAGTGAAGTTTATGGTGGACAGAATCGAGTTGGCGATAAACAGCGATGTATCAATTTTGGAAAAATATATCTCAGATAGTGAGATTTCGGAAATTATGGTAAACGGTTGGAATGAAATTTTCATTGAGAAAAATGGCGAAATAATCAAAGTTGAGGATGAATTTTTCGATGAAGAGGAACTGGGAGAGGTTATAAGGCGTATCGGCAGCAACGTAAACAGAGAGATAAACGAGAGAGTTCCTATATTAGATGCCAGGCTTCACGACGGATCCAGGGTAAATGCCATCTATAAAAATATAACGGACGGGCGATATATCTTAACCATTAGAAAATTCGTGATGAAAGATGTAACTATGTCAGATTTAATGGAAAACGGAACGCTTACACAAGAATGCGTTGATTTTTTGGAGACGATAATAAACAGAGGATACAACATATTCGTATCCGGAGGAACATCTTCGGGGAAAACGACTATGCTAAATGCAATTTTAAAAGGTATTCCAAGAGATGAGAGAGTTGTGATAATAGAAGATAGTAGAGAACTTGCAAGAGGTGATCTTGAAAATGTGGTGCAGTTGGAATGCAAGGAAAAAAGCGGTTACGATGATGATGAAGTAAGTACTGACAAGTTGATAAAAGCCAGTTTGAGAATGAGACCCGACAGGATTGTAATAGGTGAAATACGAGATGGAAAGGCATTGGTTAACATGTTGAACGGACTGAATACCGGTCACACGGGGCTGTGCACAGGACACAGTAATTCCGTGGAAGGCATGATAAGGCGAATGGAGAGCCTTTATATGCAGGAATCGTCGTTTCCCATAGAGAGCATTGATGAGCAAATAGCACAAGGTGTAGATATTATAGTTCATCTTGAAAGGCTGGGAAATGGGGATAGAAGAGTCGTAGAAGTTTCGGAACTGTTCATCGGAGAAAGAGGAAGAATTGATATAAATCCCATTTTCATCGTAGAGAAAGATATACTGAGAAGGACGGATAACGCTATCATAAAAAGCAAAGGATTTGACGAAAATGAAAACGATTGACATATTGACAGAAAATGAGAAAGCAGTGCCCATAGAAGAAAGGAAAGGTATAGATTACGCACGATATGTGCTGAATAAAAATGAGTTGTACAAGTATGTAGCAGCATCGTACTTTTCATTCTTTTCAGTGGGATACCTGTTTTACAAAAGTTTTATAATTGCGATGATAATAGGATTGTCATCGTGGAAGTTCAAAGTCTTGTACGAAGAATATCTGGGAAAGAAGCGGAGAGACCAGCTTTTGATTCAGTTTAAAGATTTGATGTACGGTATCTCAACAGGAGTGAACAATGGGGGTAATATAAAGGAAGCGTTGAAAAACAGCAGAGATAACTTAGTTAGATTGTATTCGGAAGACGGATACATAGTGAAAGAAATCGACTATATGATACATGCATTTGACAACGCAAAGATGTATGAAAGTGACATACTTTACGATTTTGCCAACAGGTCTGCACTGGAAGATATAAGGGGGTTCATAGACGTATATGTGCAATGCAAAACCACCGGAGGAAACTTACAGAAAGTAATTATGAGCACAATAGAAGTAATCATGGATAAAATGAATATTCAAAGGGAGATAAAAGTTATAGTGGCACAGAAGCAAATGGAAGGAAAGATAGTAGCGATTATACCGATTATCGTGCTTGCATTTTTAAACTTGGCCTCTCCAAGCTATCTATCACCGATGTACGATACGCTGGCGGGAAAGATTATAATGACAATTTCGCTGATAGGATTTATAGCAGCTGTTATATGGATATTTAAGATTGTGAATTGGAAATAGAATTTAAATGATATAGGAGATGGAGTCGGATGAACTTTCAAAATCTAAAGAGCAAAGTTGATAAGATGACGGAAAAATTGATAGGGAAAAGAGAAGAATTCAGGATCAGGCTCAACAGGATATACGGTGTCGAAGGGCATGAAGAACAGGTGAATACAATATTGAAAAAGAATCGCAGATTAGCGATATTGGCAATGATAACCTTTGTCGTATTCATGGCGACGGTGGTTTATCAGAACATTTCAAAAGGCTCTTCCTTCATAAAAGATAAAGACGATGCCCATGGTATTGTTAAAATAAAAAAGATTGGAAGAAGGAATGAACGAATAAGCCTGAAGGTGAAGAGTCGGCAAAAGGGTAAGGAAGTTTCAGAAGAAGTTACTTTAAATATGAGTGAGGATAGGAAAAATCGTAAAAAAGTGATGGACAACTTGAAGGACTCGGACAGCGACTGGAAAGAAGTGCTAAATCGTCAGATAAGAGAATTGGAAAACGGCAAGGGAGATACGATTGTTCTTCCGAAGAAGTTGCCGAACAATATGAAATTGCATTGGGAAAGAAAGGCCGAAAAAGATTGGATATTACCGATAATATACATAACGGTGTTTATGATTGCTATTCACAAGGGCAGATTTGCATATATAAATTCAATTGAAAAAAAGGCGAAAAACAGCATTGAAAGAGACTTGCCGGGATTTTTAAACAAGATTGTGTTGCTGATGGGCGGAGGTATGATATTTGAAAAGGCTTTCGAGAGGGCGGTATTGGACAGTTCGATGATAAAAGAAGTGGGAAACAGTTATTTTTATATGCAGATGAAACAGGCTCTAAAAAATACTCTCAGACATAAGAAGAACTTAGTTGATGAACTGTACGATTTTGCGAAGAGAAATGAAGATCGAAATATGATGAGAATAGTCGGTTTAGTAGGGGATAATTTAAAGAAAGGAGATAGGCTCGCAGAAAAACTTCAAGTTGAAAGCCAGTTGATGTGGTTTAACAAAAAGAAATCAATAGAAGAAAAAGGACGCATTTCAGAAACTAAATTGGTATTTCCGATGGTTATAATGTTGGGGGTTTTAGTTGTTATAACAGTGGCACCTGCACTGATAGATATTTGATTAGGAGGCAATTATGAAAAGAGAAAATATGAATATTACAATGGAAAGAAAAGGAACAATATCATTTAAAATTTTGGATAGAAAGGTATTTAGGAAGATGAAACAGCTCAATAAGAGGCTGGGCAACTCTGGAATGGAGATGATACAGGTTGCCATACTGATCGCTTTGGCGATAATTTTGGGATTGATATTTAAATCGGAGATAACGGCATTTGTAAACAAGACGTTTTCAAATCTCAATAACGGTTTTTGAAATGAAATTCAAGGCGTTTATAGAAGGAACCTTAAAATGTCGACGAGGAAGCACTATTGTTGAAGCTGCTATCATTTTGCCGGTAGTGATTTTAGCTGTGATATCAGCAGTTATAACAGTAGTATTCATCAGCAATATGGTATTTTCGGGAGTTAATGTAGATGAGTTTTTACGGTTGAAGACAGGAGAGCTTTCAGGGACGGTCAGAGAGGCGGAATACATAAGAGAATATGACTTTGAAAAGAGTCGGAAGAATTTAACCCCCGCATTGCGCATTGACAGAATAGAAAAGATCAGAGGCGGAGGTTTAGTAGATAAATTATTGATGGGGAAGATAAGGCAAAGCAGATATAAATTGAGAGAGAAAAATTATATCTTATATAAGGATTTGTTCAATGGATATTTTAAAGAATAAGAAAGGTAGTACTACGATTTTAACTGCTGTAGTAATCGGAACTGTGCTGATGCTGGTTATTTCTCTGGTGGAATTAACTAAGTGGAAGATAGAAAAAGGAAAGATACAATCATCTATGTCTCTTGGAGTGCGAAGCATATTATCCGAGTACAATCCGTATCTCAAAGACAGGTATGGAATACTGGCGACTGCAAAAGATAACAGAGAAATTGAACATGCCATAAAGTTTTATTTGAATGGTAACCTGCGAAAAGCCGAAGTAGAGCGACTATCAGCCAACAAGAGCATATATGCATTGATAAATCAAGATGTGATTGAGAAGGAAATCCGCGATTATATGAAAATTTCATCAATGGGGATTTTGGATAAGAAAGGGCGTGAGAAAAAAGGTCAATCTGACAGAAATGGAGATAGAGTTCTGAGAAACAAAAAAATTAAGTATATGTTACCATCGAAGGGCAGTGAGAGCATAGTCAGTGATATTGATAAAATTCACGAATCAATTAAAGATATAGATAAAATTTTTGATAAGACGAAAGCTGATGTCTTAATCAATGAATACATCATTAAAAAATTTAACAGCTGCGTAAATGATGACGGAAGCACTTTCTTTAAAAATGAAATCGAATATATTTTAAGCGGCAATATGTCGGACGAGAAAAATAAAAGTAAAGTCAAACGCAAGCTGGTGGCTCTCAGAAATTTGGTGAATCTGGGAGTGATACAGGCTGACCCGATCTTGAGATCGAAAGCTATGGGGCTTGCATCTGCTGGAGGACCAGCTTCCCCTTTACTCTATGCCGGTATCGTTGAAACATGGGCGTTGGCGGAAGCAAAAAACGATGTCAAGATATTGGAACACGGCGGTAAGATACCGGTGACCAAAACGCACAGGGAGTGGGCAATAGATATAAAGAATATACACAAAATATTCGGAGACAGTTACGTGGATAACAAATGTAAAAAAGGCATGAGTTACGAAGACTATCTAAGAGTCTTTCTGTTTTTTACCAGTAAGAAAGTGAAACTTGACAGAGCGATGGATTTAATGCAGATAAATACTCAAGGAAATCATGATGCAGGATTTACTTTTTCAACAGCATTTACAGGTTTGGAGGGAAGCATAGTAATAAATGGTAAAAAATATTGGTTTAGCGAAAAATATTAGCCTTCAGCAGAATGGAGACAGCATATGAAAGAAGTTATAGTCAGATTGAAAGAAAAGTGGAAAAATAAAAAAGGGAGCTATATTGTAGAGGCGTGTATTATTTTACCGATAGTACTGCTGGGAATTTTAACTTTGGGCAGTTTGAGCAAAAGCTATTATTGGGATTTCAAAATAAAAACGCAATTAGACGATGAAATGCGTTTAACGATGGGAGCCTCATATTTTGACGATAAGGGTAAGGGATTGCCCTTTAGAGTGAGGAACAGAATAGGTTCGGAAGTTGAGGGCGAAAAGCAAAGCGTTGAAAACTTTAGAATAGAAGACTATAGATATGATTTTACGGAATGTGGATACAACAGTCTGATAGCGTTGGAAACGAAGTATAAAAAAAATCTGCATATTCCGTTAATAGGTGATTACAATGGTTATGGCAGCGAAAAAACTTTGGCTAGAATGTTTGTAGGGGACAAAGAGCGAAGGCAAAAATTCCCTTTTGATGAAATGGAGAAAAATGAAGACACCAAAATAGTATATATTTTCCCGCTTGACGGGAAACGTTATCATCGAGAGAGGTGTTCATATGTGGTGCCGAAAGCCACTGAACTGTCAGTAAGAGAAATAGATAAATCCAAATTTAAACCTTGTCCTATTTGTAAAAGCAAGAATTTGAAAGGAAATGATAGGGTTTATGTGTTTAACGGATATGGAGATTATTATCATAGAGGGGCATGTAGAACGGTAACGAAAAATATCGAGAAAATGACTGTAGAAAAAGCCAAGGAGAAGGGATATACACCATGTAGCAAGTGCAATCCGTAAAATTCAGAAATATCAGAAATAGAGGAGGCAAAATACATGAATTTGAGAAAAAGCGGTTATGAAATAGAAGTGAAAGGAGAAGATGTAAGTCGCCTGGAAGAAAAAATGCTGGAATCCGGACTATGCAACTTCGTCGTTCCGATGTGGATTTCCAGAGAAGGAGATAAGGTTAAAATCAACTATGAATGTAGCGGGTTGACTTCTATGAGAGAGTTGCATTTAAAGAGACCGAAAGAGACTTTTGAGATAATTGAAAAAGCACTGTTATCTTTGAATCATAGCAGAGATTTTTACATACCGCCGGAAAAACTGAAACTATCCATGGATACGATATATTACAATCGGCAAAACAGAAGCGTAAAAATCGCATATGTCCCTGAGAGAAATCACAGTATTGCCGGTAGCATCAACGGGCTTATAGATGAAGTGAAATTGACTGTCAATGAAGAAACCAAAGAATACTTAAATCTTATTAAGGAGGATATTGAAGCAGAAAAGAGAAATTTAAGACAGATTGCAGGATACATATCGGAATACAGGAGGAGTATAAATCAGTGCACTCCGGGCGAAACTGAGATGAAAACGGTGATCGATGGATGACGTTTCGTTTTTCTCCCGTGAAAAATAGATGATATGATGAAGAAGGAAACTCTGTGTCGGATGAAAAGAAAATTCGGCTCGGCAGCGAATGTGGAATCGAAAAATCGGTAACAGATAAGGTTTCTGATAAAAGTACAATTTAATATCGGCAAAGACTTTTAAAAATCTAGAATATGTACTATAATAATCTTATGGAGGAAGTGATGGGTAAACTGAGAGAAATTAAGTCTATAGCCGTACTGTTCGGCATTATATCGATCGTTTTGGGAATAGTCCTGGTAGTCATTCCCGGACAGACACAGCTGATTATTAACACCATAGTGGGGGTTGCTCTATTGGTTGTAGGATTGATCGGAATATTCGGATTTGCATCGCTGAAAAAGAAGTCAAACCACAGCGGAGCGATGGTGATTTTGCCTGTGGTGATAGCGATTTTAGGATTGTTCGTCTTGTTGAATCCCGATATTACAATATTCACTGTCGGAATTCTAATGGCAGTGTTTGCACTCGTCATGGCAATTGACAACTTTATGATAGCGTTGAATAGTAAAAAAAGGGGAGAAGATACGAAAGCAATTGTGATTTTTGGCATTATACACCTTGTATTTGCGATATTTATGGCATGGAATGTGTTTGCAACGATGACAGCGATAGTCATGATAGCCGGCATATATCTAATAGTAAACGGCGTGACGATGCTCGCAGTGAGCTCAATAGCGAACAATGTTGAAGAAATCACATATGAGATTGAAGAATCCATAGATAAATCGAAACACGGGGACAGATTCCGGTGATGGACGCAGATGTAAAAGGGTTGAGATCGGAGAAAGTACGTGATTGAGCAGATTAAGAATTGTCAACACGGCGTGAAAGAGAAAAGATATAATTGAGGTATCGGTAAAATAAGGAGAATTATGCCATCTTTATCTAACAGAATAAGGCCGCAAAACATAGATGAGTTCGTTGGACAGGGACACTTTTTATATAAAGGGTCCCTGCTTTATAATAGCATAAAAAATAAAACCTTTGATAACGCCATATTCTTCGGACCGTCAGGGACAGGGAAGACTACTTTGGCGAGAATCATCGCAAGAGAGATGGATAGCGATTTTGTGGAAATAAATGCGACTAATACAGGGACGAAAGAGTTGAAAGCGGTAATAGAAAAAGCAGAACGAAGGCTTTTCGGATTCGAAAATAAAACTACATATGTGTACGTTGATGAAATCCACAGATGGAATAAACTTCAGCAGGATTCACTGCTGAAGGCTTTAGAAGACGGAGTGCTGAAATTTATCGGAAGCACTACTGAAAACCCGTACTTCTCAATCAATAATGCCGTATTGAGCAGAGTTAGGCACATATATGAATTTCATCTTCACAGCATAGAAGATCTTGAAGAAATACTTAGAAGAGCTCTTGATGATACCGAGGTTGGATTGGGCAATATGAAAGTTGCATGTCCTGAGATGGAATTGAGACTGATTGCGAGCATGAGCAACGGCGACGGGAGAGTTGCTCTGGACACTTTGGAATTCATAGTAAATAATTTGAGAACGAACAATATTGAAAGAAATCCGGAAAAAGGGGATTGTTGTACAGATTCAAACTCGCATAAAAGCATGTGTGAAAGTGTAAATGTGTTTAGGAATGGAGAAGATGAAGAGGATGCGGACTTCTGTTCGGATTTGTATCAATTAGCGATTACGGAAAAAATCATACAGGAGGCATTTCAGAAACAAACTTATTTTTTCAACAAAGAGGAAGACAAATACAATCTGCTTTCAGCATTGCAGAAGTCTGTAAGAGGGTCGGATCCGGATGCGGCTATTCACTACTTGGCGAGATTGTTTGAAGGGGGAGCTGACATCCAGACGATTGGGAGAAGACTTATGGTGATGGCCAGTGAAGATGTGTCAATGGCTTACCCCAATGCGATAACAATTGTGCAGAGCTGCGTTGAGGCAGCGCTTATGGTCGGATATCCGGAAGCTGAGATAAACTTGGCACAAGGGGTGATATTGCTGGCTGCAAGTCCTAAATCCAACAGTTCATATGCAGCGCTCTTAAAAGCTAAAGAGGATATCAGAAACAGAAAAATCGACGATGTGCCGGACCATCTGAAAGACAGCCATTATAAAGGAGCAAAGAGCAGAGGTTTGGGTATAGGATATAGATATCCGCACGATTTCGGAGGGTATGTAGATCAACAATATCTTCCTGATAACCTTTATAAAGAAGGCACGATATATTATGAACCTAGTGAAAACGGCAGTGAGAGGAGTTTTAAAAATTACGTTGAGAATCTCAGGCGGAGAAATAGAAAGGATGATTGAATATGATTCAAAGCTGTTGTAGCGTGCAATCAATCGGAACAGATGGAGATAAACTATGGAAATAATAAGAGCAAAACACAGCGGATTTTGCTTTGGAGTTAAGCAAGGTGTAGAAAGAGCATATAGAGAAGTTGAAGGAAGAGAAAACAGCTTATCTGATGCGACAGATGAAAATAGAAGCGATATGTCAGGTAGCGATAAAGAAAAAAATTCGGGTGGAATCTACAGTTACGGCAATATAATACATAACAGGATGGTCATATCGGAACTGGAAAACAAAGGACTGCAGGTAATAGATTCCATCGAAGATTTAACCGATCAGGATAAAGTGATAATCAGATGTCACGGAGTCGGAGAGAAGTTTTATAGGGAAGCAAAGGGCAAAGGTGTAGAAATTATCGATGCGACCTGTCCGTACGTTGCGAAAATTCACAAATTTGTTAAGGATGCCTACGAGGAAGGTAGAGAAATTGTAATCGTTGGAGATAAAAAACACCCTGAAGTTTTGGGGATAAACGGATGGTGCAACAACTCGGCAACCATAATCAATCATCCTGATGAAATAAAGGAAAATTTATATTTTGACAGGGGGCTTATCGTAGCTCAAACGACTATCAGAAAAGAAGTTTTCGAACAGGTTGTAGAGAGAATTCAGGGGAGAGATATAGAGATAAAGAACACTATTTGCAGTGCAACGTCAAAAAGACAGGAAGGATGCAGAGATTTAGCGCAAAAAGTCGATGCGATGGTGGTAATCGGCGATGAAGCAAGTTCAAATAGTAAAAAATTATATGAAATAGCGAAAAAATATTGT
This sequence comes from Eubacterium brachy ATCC 33089, assembly GCA_000488855.1. Classification (GTDB taxonomy): domain Bacteria; phylum Bacillota; class Clostridia; order Peptostreptococcales; family Anaerovoracaceae; genus Gallibacter; species Gallibacter brachus. Next base: position 345,518 of record KI535286.1, read on the forward strand.
AAAAATAGTTATTTTATAAGTGATATTTCAAATTTTCCATTGAAAGAATTGCAAAAATATAATAGAATAGGAATAGCGGCAGGTGCATCGACGCCTGAAAACGCAATTAAGGAGGTTACTACAAAAATGGGTGACAAAATCACTAAAGAAGAATCTATGTTGGATTACATGGAAGAGATTGAAAAATCATTGAGATTACCTAGAACCGGTGAGCTGGTTATGGGTAAAGTACATCAGGTTACAGATAAAGAGATCATAGTGAACCTGGGATGTAAAAAGGACGGAATGATTCCGTTCAGCGAAATAACTTTGGAAGGAGAACAAACACTTGCTGACTTGTTTAGCGTGGGAGATGAAATCACCGCAAAAGTTTTAAAGACAGACGATGGCGATGGAACTATTCTACTATCCAAGAAAAAGCTGGAAGCAAGTGAACATTGGGAGGAAATCAATAAGGCGTTTGAAGATAAATCTTTAATAGATGTTACTGTTGTTAGACCAGTGAACGGTGGAGTGATCGCTACTTACAAGGAAGTACAGGGATTCATCCCACTATCTCAGCTATCAGACAAGTTTGTCGATGATTCGAGCGAGTTTGTCGGAATGGTATTACCGGTAAAAGTTACGAGAGTTGATATCAGAAGAGGAAAGGCAATTTTCTCTCACAAGGCAAAACTGATAGAAGAAAAAGAAAAGATTCTCAAAGAAATTTGGGAAAGCATCAACGTTGGAGATATTGTTGAGGGTAACGTAATGAGGTTTACCGACTATGGTGCGTTCATAGATATTGGAGGATTGGACGGACTTCTTCATATTTCTGAGATTTCTTGGGGGAAATTGAGACATCCGCAGGAAGTACTGGAAATCGGTCAGACAGTCAATGTAAAAATATTGTCAATGAATCCTGAAAAGGGTAAAGTGTCATTGGGATTGAAACAAACCACACCGGAACCTTGGTCAGTTATAGACGAAAAATACAAGGTAGGTCAGATTTTTGAAGGAAAGGTTGTACAAATCAAAGAATACGGATGCTTTGTAGAGTTGGAACCGGGATTGGACGGATTAGTTCACATATCGGAAGTTGGACACAGCAGAGTAGCCGACATAAATGAAGAACTCAAAATAGGACAGATAGTTGCAGCCAAAATTCTTGAAATTGACAAGGATAGAAGGAGAATAAGTCTAAGCATCAAAGGTGCAACGGAGAAGGACGAGGAAAAGCCTGAAGAAAAAGTTGAGCCGGTTGAGACAGTTGAGGAAACCGGAGATGAAATCATTGAAGAAAAAGTTGAAGTCGCTGATGAAGCTGCCGAAGAAAAGGGAGAAACTGCTGAAGAGAAGATTGAGACTGAAGATGTGACAGAATAGAATAGACTAGATATAGTGAGAATCCAGGAGAGGCACTCTTTAAAGAGTGCCTCTTTTTGTATAAAAATATTAAATTGTGCAAAAATATTAAAGGTATGTGTTGTAACATATGATAACATGAATTTTTTGCAAGGCTTTAAGAAATGGCAAGTTGTGTTGGGTGCTGTAATAGTGATCTTGACATTCTATTTTGGAGACTCTTTACAGAAGCTAAAGTTGATGATAGCTTTACTTGGAGGCTTTTGATGGCTGGAAGGTTTAAACTTGACTTTAAATTCAATCCTAGAAATGCGTTCTTATTCGGCTTGGGTGGATTGCTGATGGGATTTGGTTCACGTTTTGCAAAGGGATGTAATATAGGAGCCCTATACTCATCAATACCGAATTTTTCAATATCAGGATGGGTATTCTTGGTGGCGATTTCTCTGGGAGCAGTTGTTTCACTTAAAATTTTCGAAGGCGGAGTTTCATGTTTGATACCGGCAAGACATAGAGATCCGGAAGATTTTAAGTAACTGCAAGAGAGAGTATGTATTGAGATTTACAGTTGGATGAAAATGTTGAAAAAATTTACAATTGATTGAAAATATCCATGAAAATTGATAATATATGTGAAGTAAAGAAAAAAATCAGTCATTTATCTGGAGTCCGGATAGAGTAAACTGATTTATTCGATAGATACTGCAGAGATACAAAGGAAGAGATGTGAAAAAGCAATTAACTAGAATTGATGTTTTAGGACTTGTAATAGGATCCGTAATAGGATGGGGAGCATTTACCTTACCGGGAAAACAATTTTTGCCTACTTCCGGAGTGGTTAACACTACTCTGGGTCTTGTGATAGGAGGGGTTCTGGTCGTGGTAATACAAAATGCATATCATACGATGTTGGAGCACAACAAGGAAGAAGGTGGAGAGTTTACATATGCCTATGACAATCTCGGAAAGGCACATGGATTCGTTGTGGCATGGTCGCTCAGCCTCTGTTACCTGAGCATGATTCCGCTAAATGCCAGTGCATATGTGCTTTTATTTAAAGTCATCTTTCAAGATAAACTCAATTTCATCTATATGTATAGCATTGCCGGGTATGAAGTGTATCTGAGCGACGTCATATTTATGAGCATAGTCATACTGATCTTTGCTTACATAAACGTAAAAGGTCTCAGAGTCAGTTCTAAAGTTCAAGATTTGATGAGTGGACTTTTAGTTGCTATAGTTTTGGTAATTCTGGTTTTAATGATAACAAAGGGAGATATGGTATCGTTTAGCAGAAATTACATTTCCGACTACAGGTTTTCATTTGGACAAATCGCTACGGTAATTGCCATAGTGCCATTTCTCTTTGTGGGGTTTGATGTTATACCTCAGGTATCTAACGAACTCAGATTTCCGGTGGGAAAGGCGACGAAGTTGGCGATAGCATCTATTGTGATTGGAATATTTATATATGCAGCCTTAAACATCATTGCGGGAATTGGATTTGGGCCCTCCGAAGCTGCAAAATCGGATTGGGCTGTTGCAGATTCCATAGTCAATACGGTAGGACATATGGGTTTTGTTCTTATGCTCGTCGCGCTTTGGGCAGCGATAACAGGCGGAATAAACGGATTTATGATAGCTAGCAGCAAGTTGATATCCGCACTGGGAGCATACGAAATAATAAGTAAAAAGTTTCACACCCAAAATGGTAAAGGTGCTTATCCTTATGCCATAATATTCGTAAGCGGAATCAGTCTGATCGCCCCTTGGATAGGAAGAGAAGTCATATTGTATATAGTAGATATGGCGAGTCTGCTGGCAGCTATTGCATATGGATATGTAGGATATATAAGCATTGGCAAATCAAAAGATAGGAAGAACAAGTTATTGGCAAAATTGGCAGTGGTAATATCTGTCGGTTTTATATTGCTGTTGACATTGCCTTATTCACCAGCACAACTGTCAGGAAATTCATTTATTTTCTTGGCAATATGGGTTGTGTTAGGATGGATAATGTATATGTCAAAAAATAAAACGAATAAAGATAGGAGAAATGAATAATGAAAGTAGTAGTCGTTGGTGGAGTGGCAGGCGGTGCAAGCGTCGCTGCAAGAGTCAGAAGAATTGATGAACTGTCAGAAGTGATAATGATCGAAAAAGGCAATCACGTGTCATTTTCGAACTGTTGCTTGCCGTTTCATTTAAGCGGAATAGTGGATAGAAGCGATAAGCTGGTATTGATGGATCCGCACGAATTTGCAACAAAATACAATATTGATGCCAGAGTAAATCAGGAAGTAATAAAGATAAATCCCGATAAAAAAACTGTGGAAATCAGAAAACTCGCAACGGGGGAAGTGTACGAAGAAACTTATGATAAATTGGCTTTAGCACCCGGAGCCGGTGCGATACTGCCGAAAACGATTAAGGGAATTGATGGAGAAAATGTATTCGTCGTAAAAAATGTAGCGGATATTCACAGATTGCAGAGCTATTTGGTCGGAAATGACGTTCGAGATGTAGCTGTTGTAGGCGGTGGATTCATAGGTCTGGAAGTATGTGAAAACTTAATTGAAGCGGGCAGAAATGTTCATCTGATAGAAGGAACCGATCAGGTAATGGAGCCACTGGATATTGATATGGCACAAATTGTTCACAAACAGCTGTACGATAAAGGTGTAGATATAAAATTAGATGAAAAAGTTGTTGAAATTCGAAGCGATAGAGTGTTGCTTGAATCAGGACGAAGTGTAAAGGCTAAAGCAGTCGTTATGGCTATAGGAGTAGCACCTGAGACGTCACTGGCGAAAAACTGTGGAATAGAAATCGGCAAAACAGGAGGCATTTTGGTAAATCACAATTATCAGACTAACTATCCGGATATCTATGCAGTAGGTGATGTAGTAGAAGTGACTAACAAGTTGACCGGTGATAAGACTAAGTTAGCACTTGCAGGACCAGCCCAGCGAGAAGCCAGAGCGGCAGCCGATCACATGTTTGGAAAGTATCACAACAACAAAGGTGTAATCGGATCAAGCTGCTTGCATCTATTTGATTTAACCATTGCCAATACAGGTTTAAATGAAAAAATGTGTAAACGTTATGGAATAAACTATGATTTTGCATATACCATTCCAAATGATAAAGTAGGGTTAATGCCAAGTCCTCATCCAATATTCTTCAAATTGATCTTTGAAGTTCCCACAGGCAAAATCCTGGGAGCCCAAGCGATCAGCAAGGGTAATGCAGAAAAGAGAATAGATGTCATAGCTGCAATTATTACGATGGGTGGAACGTTGGAAGATTTGAAAGAATTGGAACTATGCTATTCACCTTATTATTCAACTGCAAAAGATGTGGTCAACCACACAGCTTTAGTAGGTTTGAACGTGCTGCATGCAGACTTTAAAAAAGTTCCCGTTTATAAAGTGAGGGAATTGGTGGAAAACGATGCGTTTATAATTGACGTCAGAGAAGAGGCGGAGTTTAAAGCAGGACATTTAATCAATGCGAGAAATATTCCGATGTCGGAGTTCAGAAATAGACTGGATGAGATTCCAAAAGATATTCCCGTATATCTGCACTGCAGGTCTTCACAGAGAAGTTATAACGTAATTATGGCACTCCAAATTTTAGGATATAAGAATTTATACAACATAGACGGTTCTTTCCTGGGTATTTCATTCTATGAATACTTCCGTGACGCTATTACAGGCAGAGATAAAATAGTCACAGAATACAACTTTAACTAAACGATTAAAAAAGCATGGCAACCATCTTCCTATGAGGGGAAGTTGGTTGCTATTTTTATGGGAATCTTCGATGAAATTTAAAGAGAGTATAGGTTGTATAGATATGGTGAGGATAAAAATTTGAATATCAAAATAAATATTGACATGAAATTTGAATAGGGGTATAATCCACTAAGGCAATTGAATTGTTGGAATTTGCATATAGAATAGATATCACACTGAAATCAGAGGGCTTTAAATGATTTATTCGCAGTGAATACAATCGCACTCGCTTGTTAAAATTCAAAGGCGATATTGATAACAGTATGGATATGATTTTTAAATCTCGACATTGCAGAAGTCGGCAGTGTAAATTTTGAGAAAAATATACTTCCGAGTACAGCAAGATGGGAAAATATATGCAGTAAGTGAGAACGGATTATTTAGACGAAGATTAAAATTCCACGAAATCAATAGAGAAAGGTTGAATTACCAGCATTTTTAGAAAGGTAAAGCTGATATGGATAAGAAATTTATTAGAGAACTGGGTGAAATAATGAACGATATAGGGGTGGACGAACTGACTTTCAAAAATTCCGAAGCCCTGATAACTTTGAAAAAATATTCCAAAATAGGACATTTATTGGAAGCAAATCAACTTTTATCACCGCAGAGTACCGCAGTTAGAGGGCTTAGAGAAGGTATTTCAGCAGAAGGAGAAGGTCAAGACTTAAACGCTCAACATGCAGAAGATGCAGGATGCGAAATGGAGAGTAATCAGAAGTTTGAGAGCATTACGGCTAACACTATAGGGACCTACTACTCAAAACCCGATCCGGACAGCGAGGCATTTGTGCGAGAAGGAGACAGAGTCAAAAAAGGTCAGGTGATATGTATCTTGGAAGCTATGAAGATGATGAATGAAATCAAGGCTCCTTTTAATTGTAAAATAGAGAAAATTCTGATTTCTGACGGAGAAGTCGTAGAGTTTGGAGAAGAACTTTTTAAAGTGAGCAAAAGTTAGAGTTGTGAGAAAAGAGAGCGATTTTACCGAGAGTGATATTTATTTTGGCAAAAGATAGCTCTGTAAATTCGAGACGATATCGAGGAGTATTTGTATATGAAGAACGAGAGAATTTTCATAGATGAAGGCAGCTTGGGAAAGAAACTGAGTGAGGAATCCGAAGAAGATGAAATGAAGACAGCAAATCCTTCCGACGAGAGAAAACAGTTGAAACGCAGTGCAGAGAAGGAAGAACATAGCAAGAAAAGAAGGATAAAGAAGGTATTGGTCGCAAATCGCGGCGAAATAGCAGTGAGAATAATAAGAACTCTGAGGGATATGGGTATAAAAAGCGTTGCAATTTTTTCCGACGTGGATAGAAACTCTCTTCATGCAACGATGGCAGACGAAAGCATCTGTGTCGGTGCCAGAAGCCCTAAGGACAGCTATTTGAATAAAATTCAGATCATAAATGCGGCGTTGGTCACAGGAGCCGATGCAATCCATCCGGGATTCGGGTTTTTATCGGAAAACTCGAGTTTCGCAAAGATGTGCGAGATTTACGGAATTAAATTTATAGGTCCCAGCCACAGAGTCATGTCAGCGATGGCTGATAAGGATATCTCGAAGAAAACCATGAGAGAGTTGGGAATCCCCGTAATAGACGGATCTGATGACGTGGTGGATTCACTGAAAGAAGCGCTGAAAATTGCAGAGAAAATCGGATATCCTGTGATGATAAAAGCCAGAGCGGGCGGTGGCGGAAAGGGCATGAGAATCGTGAATTCCGAGGATGCGATGGAGTTCGCTTTGACTTCGGCAAAAAAGGAAGCTGAAAATGCTTTTGGAAATGGAGAGGTATTCATCGAAAAATACATAAAGTCGCCAAGGCATATAGAAGTTCAGATACTTGGAGATGAACACGGAAATGTTATTCATCTGGGTTGTCGAGATTGTTCACTGCAGTTGAATCATCAGAAGATAATAGAAGAAGCACCGCCGGTAAATCTTTCCAAAGAGTTGGAAGAAAAATTGTGTAAGTATGCAGTTAAAGGTGCCAAGGAAATAGGCTATTACAGTGCCGGGACGATGGAGTTTTTGGTTTCCGGCGATAATTTATTTTTTTTGGAAATGAATACCAGAATACAAGTCGAACATCCGGTGACAGAGATGATAACGGGAATAGACATAGTCCGTGCACAAATAAACATTGCGGAAAAGAAAAAGCTGAAAATAAAACAGGAAAATATAAAATTCAGAGGTCATGCAATCGAGTGCAGAATCAATGCATGCAATGTCGAGGAGGGTTTTACACCCAGTATTGGGAAGATCAAAGAGTTAAATTTGCCCGGAGGATACGGAATTAGAGTAGATAGCGGAATTTATCAGGGTTACGACGTGTTGCCGTTTTATGACTCCATGTTAATGAAGATAATAGCTTGGGGAGAAAATAAGAAACAGGCGATGGCGATCATGAGCCGAGCCTTGGAAGAATTGGTTGTGGGAGGAGTTAGCATAAACAATAAATTCAATGGATTTTTATTGGAGCAAAAGGCATTTGCAAAGAGTAAATACACTACTTCCGACATGGAAGAATATATGGAAGAATATGCAAAGCTGTCGGAAAGCAACCGAGGAAAACCGATGGATTAGATTTGAGCAAATCGTCGTAAAACATAGAAAAAGGTTGGAAATATGATACTGGACCATTTTAAAAGAAAAAAATACGATGCAAAAAAAAATATAAAAATCAAACCTGACGGAATCATAAAATGCCCGGCATGTGAAAAGATGATCTTCAAAGGAGAGTTGAATAAATACAGAGTTTGCAACTACTGCGGAAACTATTTTAAGATGTCTGCACTTGAGAGAATTGACAGCATAGCGGACAATGGAACCTTCGTGGAATATTTTAAAGCGAGAAAAAGTAAAAATCCGCTAAATTTTCCAGGTTATGATCAAAAACAGGAAGAGTTGAAAAAGAATTTGGGAATCGATGAAGCGGTAATCAGCGGAATTTGCAAAATCGATGATAGGAGAGTCGTAATAGTAGCTATGGACACTCATTTTATGATGGGCAGCATGGGAGTTGCTCTCGGAGAGAAAGTCACTAAGAGCATAGAGTTATCCATGAAGAAGAAAATTCCCATCATAATATTTTCGGCTTCTGGAGGAGCGAGAATGCAGGAAGGGATGTTCTCTCTTATGCAGATGGCAAAGACGTCACAGGCGATTGGTAAACACAGGGAAAAGGGATTGTTATCCATCTGTGTTATGACAGATCCTACTACGGGAGGTGTCAGTGCCAGCTTCGCAAGTCTGGGAGATGTGATCATAGGTGAAAAAGGTGCTCTGATCGGCTTTGCAGGTCCGAGAGTAATTTCGCAGGTCACCGGAACTATATTGCCGGATGGATTTCAAAGAGCCGATTTCCTGCTGGAGCACGGTTTGCTGGATATGGTTGTAGCAAGGGAGGATATGAAATACACATTGGCAAAGCTATTGGATATTTTCGTACCGGAAAAACAGAGCGACAAGCAGGCGGAAAAAAAGAAGACAAAAAAATGAGTGTGAGAAAAAGAGGTTGAATATGACAACGGCTATGGACATGGTCAGGGCTTCCAGAGAACCGGATCGTTTAAAAGCGATGGATTATATAAAAGCCATTTGCATGGATTTTATGGAGTTGCATGGAGATAGATTATTCGGTGAAGACCCGGCTATAATATGTGGAATAGGGAAAATTCAAAATAGATCCGTAATGGTAATAGGACAGCAGAAAAGCGTAAATTTCGGCATGGTAAAACCGGAAGGATACAGAAAAGTTTTGAGAGTAATAAAATTGGCTGAAAGATTTAAAATGCCGGTAATAACTTTTGTGGACACTCCCGGAGCGAGTTGTGGAATTGAAGCTGAAGAGCGGGGACAAGCGTCGGCAATAGCCAACTGCATTATGGAATTTTCGAAACTGAAAACCCCCACACTATCTGTGATAATCGGTGAAGGCGGCAGCGGCGGAGCTCTGGCGATCAGCGTGACAGATGAGATTTGGATGCTGGAAAAAAGCGTTTATTCCATTTTGTCTCCGGAGGGATTTGCAAGTATTCTCTGGAAAAATGCGTCCAAGAAGGAAGAAGCTGCACAACTTATGGGGCTGACCAGTCAGCATCTGATGGATGATGAATTCATAGATAAGATCATTCCGGAAGACGGAAGTGAAATTTACAGATTGAAAGAAGAGATAATATGGTTTTTAGAAAAAAATCAGAGTATCTCTATGGAAAAACTGTTGAAAAAAAGATATTATAAGTATAGAAAAATAATTTGATATGCAAATTGTCAGTAGGAGAAAAAATAAATATGGAGAAAAACGACTTTGGAAATGGAAAATTTCCATCGGATGAATCGTATCTAAAAAAAGAAAATATAAATATTCACTGTGAAACACGGAGAAAAACAGAATATCAAAGAGATGATGCAGCGTGCAAAAACACGAGAGAAGACAGTTATCAAAGCAGCAGAAGGATAATCAATGAAATCGTGGTTGATCTCTTTAAAAATATTTTGAATATTGAAGAAAGAGCATTGCAAGTGAGAGGGATAAAAGACTTGACTATGACTGAGATGCATGCGATTGAGGCGATAGGTATAGGAAAAGGTCGGAAGATGTCCGAAGTGGCGGCAAATCTAAATGTCACTATGGGGACATTGACAGCAACTCTAATTAAACTTGAAAAAAAAGGATATGCAACGAGGACCAAAGATGTGAAGGACAAGAGAATAGTAATAGCCGGTTTGACGAAGAGGGGAGAATTGGCAAATAAAATTCACACCAATTTTCACGATGAGATGATCGATCATCTGATGATTGATTTGCGACCGGATGAAGATAAAGCTCTGATAAGAGCTTTAAAAAATATAAATGATTTTTTCTTGAAAGAATATGGAGGAATATATGTCAATTGATATAATTTCCACTGGAAGATATGCCAGCGATCATATATTGAACAACGACATGTTGTCAAAGATGGTAGATACAAACAGCCAATGGATTGTAGAGAGAACCGGAATTCTCGAAAGGAGAATATCGGAAGATAAGACTACGGAAGAAATGGCACAGATGGCATGTGAAAGGGCAGTGAAAAAAGTTGCAGAACTCAACGGCATCGATGTTTCGGATATGATGAGTAAAATTGAGTTGATTGTATTTGCAACGGTTTCCGGCGATACAAAAACTCCGGCATCATCTTTTAGGCTATCTGAGAAGCTGGGCATCAGGGAATGTACTTGCCTGGATGTAAATGCTGCGTGTAGCGGTTTTTTATACGCCATGACTGTAGCAAAATCCATGATGAAGGAACTGAACAAAAAATATGCCCTCGTTGTCGGAGCTGAAAGACTTTCAAAATATGTGGACTGGGATGATAGAGGCACATGTATTTTGTTCGGAGACGGTGCAGGTGCGGCACTTTTGGAAAATACTCGAGATATGTCCGAAGACGGGGAATGCAGCTGCGAAAACAGATTGGAAATTAGCGATGTTTACCTTGGGGGAAGAGTCGATGATAAAGGCTTGTTAACATTGCATTCAAAAAATCACATAGATGAGGAAAACAATCGGTTCATAGGAATGAACGGCAGACAAGTCTACAAGTTTGCGACAGAAATAGGTCCCAAGGTCATAGAGAAATTGTTCGACAAAACCGGATTGACGAAAGATGATATAAAATTTGTGGTACCACATCAAGCCAATGTTAGAATAATAAAAACCATGGCTCAAAAAAGCGGGATTGAATTGGATAAATGGTATACTAATATAGAAAAATACGGAAACACTTCCGCAGCCAGCGTTCCCATGGCATTGGATGAGGCATTGGAAAAGTGGGGTGACGTTCTGAAGGCATCTTCTCGCAAAACAGGAGAGAATGTGGAAAAGACAGGTCAATATGATGAAGGTTCAGACAGGGCGAAATACATATTGTCCATAGCATTTGGCGGAGGACTTAGCTACGCGGGGATATTGTTTAAGATAAAGTAGAGAAGCGACAAGCTGAGCCAAGGATGAAATTTAATCAGTCGAAAATTTTTTCAAAGGAGCTGCACGACGTCTGCGACCTGTATCGATTGACTGACAAGAAATCGAGTCAGAACACGGATGAGACAGCAGAGCGTTGAGAGAATTCGAAATAAATTAGATGAACGGTAGAGGATGACCACTTGGTGGTTGTAAAAAGGAGAAGAAAATGATTGAGAAAATTAAAGAGATATTAGCTGATAATTTAGAAGTAGAAATGGATGAAATCGGTGATGACAGTCACATTCAAGAAGATTTGGGAGCCGATTCGCTGGATGTGATGGATATAATGACAGCTATTGAAGATGAGTTTGATATTCAAATGGAAGACGATGTGATAGAGTCATTGACAACTCCTAAGAAAATTCAGGAATACATAGAAAGTAAAAAATAAAAAATAAATCGTATAATACCATGGATAGAAATCAGATGATTCTAAATGCTCAGTAGAGAGGAAGAGAAAAATGAAAAATAATCCTATATGCGAGGTATTAGGAATTGAGTATCCTGTGTTTCAAGGCGGCATGGCTTGGGTTTCGGATGCCGATTTAGCGGGGGCTGTATCGGAAGCCGGCGGCCTGGGAATCATAGCTGCGGGAAATGCTCCGAAGGATTGGGTTGTAGAGCAGATTCGCAAGGTCAGACGGATTACCGACAAACCTTTTGCGGTGAATATCATGTTGCTGAGCCCTTTCGTAGATGAAGTCATCGAGGGCGTAATAGAAGAGAACGTTGAAATTGTCGTCACCGGAGCGGGCAATCCCGGAAAGTATTTCAAGATGCTGAATGAAAATGGGATAAAGATAATTCCGGTAGTTCCGTCAGTAGCACAGGCGGTGAGAATGGCGAGAAATCCAGGTGTCGTGGCAATGATAGCGGAAGGAGCGGAAGCCGGCGGGCACATCGGTGTCACAAATACAATGTCTCTGATTCCACAGATAGTCGATGCTACGATTTTACCGGTTGTCGCAGCTGGTGGTATTGCTGATGGTAGAGGCATGGCAGCGGCTTTTTGCCTGGGAGCATCGGCAGTTCAAGTGGGAACGAGATTCATAGTAGCTAATGAGTGTACAGCCAGTGATAACTACAAGGATAAGGTACTAAAAGCCAAGGATACTTCGACGATGATTACTGGAAATTCCACAGGACATCCTGTCAGAGTTTTGAAAAATAAATTTGCAAAGCGGTTGAAAAAAATGGAAGATGAAAATCTGCCACCTGAAGAGTTTGAACGACTCGGAGCAGGAGCATTGAAGAAAGCCGTAGTAGACGGAGATGTGGACAACGGATCTGTAATGGCAGGTCAGATAGCAGGGCTGGTAAGTGAAAGACAATCAGCAAAGGAAATCCTTTTAGATATCGTTTGCGGATGTGAAAAGATAATTGGGAAGATGACAGATGAGTTTAGCGGATAGAAAAATTGTATTTTTATTCCCCGGACAAGGGGCTCAATACGAAAATATGGGTAGTGAATTGATTGAGAACAATCCGGTTTACGCTGCGGCTAAAGAAGTGTTGAGTGAAGAAGTATTTGAAGTGATAAGAGAAGGAAAGAAGGAAGCTTTAGAAAAGACGAAATACTGCCAGCCGGCAATATTCTTAAACAGCTTGGCTTTGTATTTTGAGTTTAAAAAAGCTATCACAGGTTACGATATGGCAGATGGCACAGATGTGGATGCAGTGTTCAAAAGTCCATTGAGCGATGTGCCGGCAGCCATGATAGGGCTGAGTTTAGGCGAATATACGGCACTGTGCGCAGGTGGAAAAATTTCTCTGTCACAGGCGATTGAACTCGTAAATACGAGAGGAAACATCATGTCAAAAGGGGTTCAAGGCAAGGGAGCGATGATAGCCGTGATGCGACCGAACCTGGATTTGCTAAAAGACATCATTGAAGAAACTGTCAAAAACGTAGATAGCGATGAAGTTATAGCCATTTGTAACTACAATTCCCCACAGCAGGTAGTAGTCGGCGGAACTTTCAAGGCGCTTGACGAGTTTGAAAGGCTTTGCGTGGAGAAAGGCGTCAAAAAAATTGTTAGAATAAATGTGGAAGGACCTTTTCACACAGAGGTGTTGAAGGAATCAGCAGAGGAATTTGAGAATTTTTTGAAGAATGTCGAATATCTTCCTTCCGACTTCAGAATATATTCCAATGTAGACGGAAATGTGTATGGCGATGAGATGAATAACGCTCAAATAGTTCAAAAATTGAAACGTCAGATGTTTTCTCCCGTGAGATTTCAGGATTGTGTGCAGGAAGCCATAAAATGCGGTTATGACACTTTCGTAGAAATTGGAGCAGGAAAAACTTTGAGTTCCTTCGTGAAAAAAATTGATAAGACAGTAGAGGTGTTAAATGTTGAAAAGTTGGAAGATGTGGAGTGTGTTCTCGCAAAGTTAAACAGTCAGGCATAAAATCCTGAAATTGTACAAAGGAAAGGAAAAGACTATGAGTGAGAAAAAAATTGCCTTAGTTACAGGAGGTACAAGAGGAATTGGCAAGGGAATTGTCGAAAGATTAGGTGCGGATGGATATACGGTTTGTTTCAGCTATGTCAGTTCTGATGAAAAAGCGAAAAAACTGGTTGAAGAATTAAAAGAAAAAGGAATAGAGTCAAAAGCATATAAGTGCGATGTGGCGTCTTTTGGAGATACGGAAAAAATGGTGGGAGATATCGTCGAAAATTACGGCAGATTGGATGTGTTGGTAAACAATGCCGGAATTACAAGGGATACACTTCTCTCCAGAATGAGTGAAGAGGATTTTGATGTAGTAATAGCAGCAAATTTAAAAGGCGTGTTCAACTGCACCAAACATGCGGCTAAAGTGATGGCTAAACAAAATGGGGGAAGAATTATCAGCATCGCATCCGTTGCAGGGCTTATCGGAAACATAGGACAGGTGAATTATTCAGCTTCAAAGGCCGGAGTTATGGGTATGACCAGAACTTTGGCGGCGGAATTGGGAAGATATGGAATTACCGCTAATGCCATTGCACCGGGATTTACTAAAACAGATATGACGGATGTCGTATCGGACAAGATAAAGGAAAAGATGATCGCCAGCACTCCGCTAAGGACCATGGGAGAGCCTGCGGATATCGCCAATGCGGTATCGTTCTTCGCAGATGATAGAAGCAGGTTTATAACAGGGCAGGTGTTGAGCGTAGACGGAGGTCTGTCAATAGTCTAGTTTTGAAGGGAGCATAGATGAGTAGAAGGGTTGTTATCACAGGATGTGGAGTTATAAGCCCCATCGGAAATGATGTGAAAACTTTTATTGAAAATGTGAAAAATGGCAAGTGTGGAATAGATAACATAACCGCATTTGATAATACGGGATATAAGACGAGAGTTGCTGCAGAAGTAAAGGATTTCAATCCGAAAGAATTTGAAATAAGCGGTAGTAAAAAGAAGGATAAATTCGTTCAATATGCTCTTGCTGCGGCATATCAAGCAAATAAAAACAGCGGGCTTGTAATAGATGAAAAGAATGCACACAGGGTAGGCGTGTTGGTTGGTAGCGGCATAGGTGGGCTGTTGACTATCCAGGAAGAATATGAAAAACTTTTGAACGGAAAGAAAGTTTCTTCTCATTTTATTCCAAAGAGCATAATAAATATGGCATCAGGTCAGATTTCCATACAGCTGGGTAGCAAGGGAGTATGTTCATCGGTGGTTACAGCTTGTGCGTCGGGAACGGATTCGGTCGGGCAAGGATTTAGGTTGATAAGAGACGGATATCAAGATGCCATGTTCGTAGGCGGTTGTGAATCGACTATAAACCCGCTGGGAATAGCGGGATTTGAATCGATGGCGGCATTGAGCTTCAGTGAAGATCCCAACAGAGCTTCAGTTCCTTTCGACAAGGAGAGAACGGGGTTTGTGATGGGAGAAGGAGCTGCCGTGTTGGTGCTGGAAGAAATGGAGTCCGCCGTCGCCAGAGGTGCAAACATAATATGTGAAATAGCAGGATATGGGCAGACCAGCGATTCGTATCACATAACGGCACCGGATCCCGAGGGGGAAGGAGCCGCATTGGCGATGAAAGAAGCTGTGATCGATGCAGGCATCCGGCTTGAAAAAATTGGATATATCAACGCTCACGGTACGAGTACACAGTTAAATGATTTGACGGAAACCGTAGCTATAAAAAAGGCCTTTGGAGAACACAGCAAAAAACTAGCGATATCATCTACAAAGAGTATGACGGGGCATATGTTAGGCGCTGCCGGAGCTGTTGAAGCCATCGTATGTGCATATGCATTAAAAGATGAGTTCCTACCTCAGACGATAAACTATAGAGTTCCAGATGAGGAATGCGATTTGGATTATATCACCGAAGGAACGAGGTATGAAGGAGTTGAATACGCAATATCAAACTCCTTGGGATTTGGCGGACACAATGGAAGCTTGCTATTTAAGGCTTACAGAAAAGAGGATTAGTATGCTGAATATAGAACAGATTAAGGAAATCATTCCACACAGATACCCGTTTTTGTTAATCGATCAGATAGTCGATATGAAAGTCGGCGAAAAAGCTCATGGAGTCAAGTGCGTTACGGCAACGGAGCCGTGGTTTCAAGGACATTTTCCGGAACACGCAGTTATGCCCGGAGTGTTGCTTGTGGAAGCTATGGCGCAAACTGGAGCTGTAGCCATATTATCCATGGAAGAACATAAAGGCAAGTTGGCATTCTTTGCGGGAATCAAGGAGGCTAAGTTCCGAAGAGAAGTGAGACCCGGTGATAAACTGGATATACATGTAGAAATCGTGAAGTTGAGGAGAAACTTCGGCATAGGTAAGGGAAAAATCTACTGCGGAGAAGAACTTTGCACAGAAGCGGAAATCAGCTTTATGATTGGATGAAAACGATATAATTGCAATTGTAAAATGCAGCCACGCATCACATTCGGCGGGCTGCATTTTTATACATATACACAAAAAAAGAAAATAGAATAACAAATTATCAAAGTTATTTTTGAAAAGATTGGGATAAATGCGGATTAGTAAGATATGAAAA
Source organism: Eubacterium brachy ATCC 33089 (assembly GCA_000488855.1). Taxonomy (GTDB): domain Bacteria; phylum Bacillota; class Clostridia; order Peptostreptococcales; family Anaerovoracaceae; genus Gallibacter; species Gallibacter brachus. Next base: position 361,703 of record KI535286.1, read on the forward strand.
TTTAAAAAAATCAAAAAAATTAAAAAAATTAAAAAAAAGTATACTATCTTTGTTAAAAATGTGCTAAAATTATTTATATCGAATTTCAGTTTACAGATTTTGGAGTCGTAGAGATATCGAGAATGTGGGATAAAAGTTGACTTGCATGTTAATAAATTCAGTATTTATTCTTAAAAGTAAATTTTTATACAAAACTGTTGTTTTCTTTAACGAAGACGAAAATCACCATAATTGAAATGAGAAGGCATTTATATATTGTTAGGGAGGTTATTTACATGAAAAAGAATGGGAAGTATTTTACCTCAATAAGTATTGGGGTAGCTGCAGTTTGGTTTTCAGCCCATTGCGGTGCTGGGTTTGCATCGGGAACACAAGAGCTGCAATATTTTTCAAACCACGGATGGTTCGGAATATTTATGCCGTTGCTGACTTTTGCAATTATAGCATTCACCTATTATGTGGGATTGGAAACCGCTAGACAGACGGATTCGTGGGGCTATGATGTATGGGCGAAAAAGGCCTATGGACCGACTATAGGAAAGGTGTTGTCGCCGGCAATGGATATAAGTGTCATAATGACGACTATCGCAGCATCGGCAGCGGCAATAGCGACAGGCGGTTTGCTTGTGAAGCAGTATTTAGGCTTGCCGGTAGTCGTAGGTTCTCTGATGATGCTGGTCGTTATTACGGTTTTGTGCATATTCGGAGAGAGTTTGGTTAGAAAAAATGCTGTGGTGATGACAAGTGCCATGTTGATAATCATTGCTATAGTTTTAATTGCAGGATTGATAAAGTTCGCTCCGCAGATTGCGAAGTTGTTCGGTGAGAAATATGTAAATCCCAACGCTTCCAAATGGAGCGTGACAGGTACCACCGAAACTGTTCAAGGCGGATTCTTCAACTCATTCCTATGGGCACTGACCTATGCGGGATTCCAAATGGGTGCTATCGGTGGAGTGGTATCATCATTTAAGGGCGGCAGCTATAAAAACGAATCGAAGGGAGCAATGATTCTCGGATACGTTCTTAATATCATCATGCTGATAGGAGTGTGTCTGTTGATATTCTCCCAGATGCCTAATATTTATACAGATCAGGTAGCCAGAAAACTTCCGACCATATTCATAGTAAAACAGTTGGATGTTCCTATTTTATCAGTGCTATATCCTATATTGTTATTCTTGGCACTGATCACTACAGCAGTAGGCTTGATGTTCGGAATGGTTCATCGTGTTGAACCGTATGTTCTAAAGAACATGAACAATCAACTTCTGAAAAAGACCATCATATGCGTTGTAGGACTCTTGATATGTTACGGTGTATCTACATTCGGCTTGATGTTCGTAATCACTGGAGCATATAAATATCTGGGCATATTTAACTGGATATTCTTAATTATACCTCTTTGGGTAATCGGATATAAGAACATCAGAAAAAGAGATAGAGGTGAACTAAAAGACTAGTTTAAAATACATATGCTAAAATCCAAATAACATAACTAAAGAAAGATGTCCGGCTTTTGCAGTCGGGCATCTTTCTTGCGTGAGATAAGACGATATGTTCTAAAAGTGATTATACTTAAACACACTGCAAGTTGTATATAATGATGGATTTACAGTTTATTAAACTGCTGTTCTTACTAGATTGTTCAGTTGCCTAAACCGGAGCCTACAAATCCAACCATTGAAATTCATCAATATCACTGAAAACAATTTTTTTATTTTTTTGAAATCGATTACTCAGCTCTATCCTATCATCATTAGATTCAATATCGGGATACCAATCTTTTAAACTAGCATATTTTTCTTCTTTAATATCTATAATCATACTGGTGATGGGATCGAATGTATTATATTTTACGCTTTCTACTATAATTAAATTTTCTGCAATAAATACAACATTCCTCCCATATATCCAAAAGGGCAGCTTTTTATTTTTCAGAGTAACAGAATATATACCATCTCCATGAGGGGGTTCCGTTTCATAATGAACATTTATTCCGCACTCAGAAATTCTTTTATGAATATTGCCGTAGTTATCTTCAACGTAAACTATTTTAAAAATTTCCCAATTTCCCATGCAAAGAATCCTCCTTATTGCAATAAAACCATAATTTTTTATATATAAAATCTACGTTAACATTATATAATGCTTAAGCCTAGTTGTATATGTCATTTTGATTTACTGTTTTAAATGGATTAAATTATATTTTTAATCTTCTTTCTCTTTTACATATTGCTGAATAGCATCACATACGTACTGAGCTGTTCCCTTTCCAAATTTATCTAAGTTATTTTTAAATTCCATATTTTGAACATATCCATAACCGATGCGTGAAAATACATCTGTTTGACAATCAAAAGAGTATTTGCAAAGATGGTTATGAAGTTTTTCTGCCAAGTCCATGTTTTCTTTGGATATAGCCGTCAATCCATTGGACATATTTTCGGAAAAAGCAAAGAATATTTTATTGAAACCATCAGTAATTTCCCGCTCTTTGCCTTTTTGTTTTTCCATAGCTTTTTCAATAACTTCCTCCCCATACATATCTATTGCAGCTTGTTTGTATTTTCGATTGTCTTGAAATGTGAATCCATTAAATTTTTCTCTAGTTGACATAGCGATTCTCCTTTCTTGTGACGCAATTGTCTTTTCCAAAGTATCTATCAATGTTATGAGCTTTTGCTTTTCTTTTTGCATTAAATTCAGTTGCATTCTCAGATGCTCTAATATTTCGCTATCTTTTTGTTTCAGCAATTCTTTTATTTTTTTCAAAGGAAATCCCAAGTATTTATAAAATAATATCATCTGCAAAAACGACATATCCTCTTCAGAATAGTACCTATATCCATTTTCTTGTTTTTGAGGAGATAGCAAACCAATCTCATCATAATGGTGTAAAGTGCGCACCGATACACCGCTAATTTTGCTAACTGTTTTAATCAAATACATTTAAGCACCTCCTAACAATGACAAGTATAAACTATTACGTTACGTTATAGTCAATACATTTTTTAAAATCATTTAAAAATTTTTTATTTGAACGTAGAACAATAAAAAGAACATGAAAAAGTTATTCATAATTCGCTTTTCCGGTCAGAATTTGATAACTGCATCAGCTTATTTTTAAATGTATTTTTTCTGTTTACGGTAAAATATATCGTGGATAAAAGGCTTCTCTATAATTTTATTTATCATGATATAAATAGGCTTTCGTGGAAGGTCGTATGTTCTTCTGATAGCTGTACTCATTCGCTCTGTGATTTTGGATTTTGTGTCATTCGATTTCTCAGTTTTGCCTGCATAAAAAAAGATTTCCTATGATCAGGAAACCTCTTGTAGTATTGGTTGATATTCTATTTCAGATTGTCCCTTGCAGAGTCTTTTTTGTTCTAAATCCTTTGAAATATTCCATATGATATGCCGAAGATTTTTCTCTTGCTTTTTTAATTTGACAAGTCGGATTTCATCTAACTATTTTCCCGATAATACTCAGGATAGAGAGGGTGTTCAAACATATCCTCTGCAAACATTTTTTCGACTTCATCCGGCAATTTCACTTTATGTGTCTTTTCGTAGAGAGCCGTATTTAGAACTTCAAATCCTCCGCCGGAAGAAACATCGCCTAAATATTCTCTGACGGCTTCAATGGTCGGATAATGGTCGGGATTGTGAAAGAAGCGCATATATTCTTCTAAAACCCGACGTAAATATAGAAAATCGGTAAGATTCATCGTTATCGTTTCTTCATCTGAAATTTTATCTAGCCCGTATTCAACAAGCTCTTTTATAGTGGTATATTTATTTAACTCCAAAGCCTTCAATTCCTTTCCGCACATTGACTGCATATTCTTTTTATTCGACTTTAGCTGTTCGCAGCAGTTTGTTTAAATTTCACCACCACGATGACTATCTCGTGTTTCTGTATTTTGACTTTTGATTTTTTTCGTTTTGCAGACTTTTAAAATTTTTTAACAGAGTTCTTATTCTCACTGTATCCCATAGGTGGATTTATCAGATTGCTATGTAGCAGTTTTATATGTGTATTACATTTGAAGGATTGCGCTTATATACAGTATCATGAGACAAATATGTCCCGTAGAGTTTATTCTGGCATTTAACCATCAGCAATGGTAATATCAATGACTTAATTGCATACATAACAACCCAAACAGTAAAAATATCAAATTTTATGTTACTTAAATGCTTAAACCAAAGCACATAAAATACCAATCCGTTCAAAATAAGATTAAAAGTGGTAGCAACGGTAGACGATATAATATTGGTTTTAATTTCAGAATTATAGAGTTTTGCTAAATACAATGCAAATAAGGAACTATTGTAAATACAGATTGGTTTATATTTCTCCCTGTATATGACAAGGGTTTTGCGATTATAATAAAACCTATTAGCACCTCCTGCACGCCCACATTCGTTAATCCAGATATGACTGACTGCAACAATATCATTCCACGGTACAAATAAATCAATTTTCCTCAAATAAATTCCTTCTTTACAAATATAAAATTTCCAATTTACAAAAGAAAAAATTCCTACGGAAATGATAGAAATTGCAATTGCGATATACTTCAACCATTCCTCGTTTATGGTTAAGGTATAGTCAAAGAACGTTATGTCTATCACTGTAGTGTTAGAGATACTATATAAGAGCATTATGGGAAGTAAAACTATGAACAGTATATATCTGTAGAAAATACTATGAAATTTTATCTTGCTCTTCATATGTGGCACCTATAATTCAATCATCACTGCACTTGATATGACTTTCTGTGATAGATTACTCATCGTATGATATCATCAAATTTACTATATTTCAATTTTTTCGTTCTATTATTTTTCACATTGTGATTTTGGATCCCCAAACAAGTTAATTGTATCATCGTCTGAGGAGACTGTAAAGTTGTGTGTGGATTTAACAGTGTAAAGCTCGTCACTGGCACGATAACTAAAATCCTGTCTGGAGGAAATGTTCCCGGGATTTCAAAGGAATTTCGTTATAGATACTTCGCAGCAAATGAAAATCTACTTCCGCGGAAAACATTTAGGTCCAGGTGGGGTATGCCACCGGCGTATTTAGTCAATTTGCTGTTGAATGAATACTGCAGAAATTCCCAGCTCCTGCCATCGGGCAATTTCTTTGGAGCTTTAAGGTCGGCAAGCCAGATTCGATTTTTGTACTTCCCCGATATATACTTTTTATACATATTGCTGTTGACATATATGATAGGATCCTTGCCATAGTGATCCTTTAATTTTTTTAGAAGGGGTTTCAAAATTTTATCTACGGTTTCTTGAGAAGGGTGATTTTTCTCGAATTTACCGTAGTATTCAAAGTCCACAACAGGTGGCAGGGAATCCTTTTCCTTGGGGACAGTTTTAATATAATTTTTCGCTTGGTCAACTCCCGGAGACTCAAAGCTCATAAAGTGATATGCCCCGGTTGTAATTCCGGCTTTTTTTGAGTTTTTCCAATTGGTATCAAAGTTTTTATCCTTGTGGCTGCTGCCTTCAGTGGATTTAATAAAGGCAAAGCTGATTCCGTTGTTCGCCAAATCATTCCAGCGAATATTGCCGTTGTGATGGGATATATCAACACCGAAAACCTCGTAGTTGAGATTGGACGGTTTTTCCATAGACAGTTTACTGCCCTTTGAAATTATGTTGACAACTCGTATGCTTGCTGCTATCATCAGAATTATTCCGATTATTGCAATTATATTTTTCTTATTTAAATTTACCATTTTTATATTCTTTTTCATAGGTTCATGTTACCATATAAATGGAAGCATTAACATATATATTTATAATGTGACAGATATATTATTAAAATTTGGGGAGAGGAGAGATGAAACTAGCTGTCGAACAAATACTGATATTAAATGCGATTATATATCTGAGAGATTTTGAAATAAAGAAGCGAAGTGAATCTCTAATAGGAAAGAGCGTATACGACTTTGCTATGGATTTCCGATGTGAAGGATTTCCTGAAGATGACCTGCCCGGAGAGATGAACGAAACAGAGTTTTCATATATCGTAAATACCATAAAGAGAAATAAAAAAATTTTTGAAAAGGTGATCATACGGAACGTAGAAAATAAACAGGTTGGAAATAAGAGAGTAGAAGGAAAGGATCATGAAAGCAAGAAAGTGGTAAGCGGGACGTTTACCGTGGGAAAAGATATTTATGTGGTATACAAGGGAACTGCCGGAGCATTGGAATGGAGAGATAACGGCGAGTTAGGTTATGAGGATAGGACCGACACGAGGCAGCAGATCGTAGCGCTGAAATACTATGATAAAATGGTTAATCTGTTGGCTGAAGAAGACGATGTGTCAATTTGGGTGAGCGGTCATTCCAAAGGAGGGAATAAGGCGCAATACGTTGGCATTAAAAGAGGAGATGACGCCAGACTGAAAGGAGTGTATTCTTTCGATGGTCCGGGATTTAACAGAAGCTTCCACGAAAAGTACAAGAGAGAAATAATAAATAACGCTCACAAGATAATCGGAATTTCCAGCGATTCGGATTTCGTGAATATACTGTTCAAAAGCGGTGCAAAAAGCGAGGTGTTCATAGAAGGCAGCACTACGAAAGGGGAAAGCAAGAAGAGAGATAATATTTTGGCTCATAGATTTGGCGGTTATCACAGCATATTTGCCATGTTCAGAGTGATGGAAAATCAAGTTGTTCTGGGAGATATCGTACCTCAAAATGAGGCCATGAGAGTGCTGCATTTGCTTTTGTGGGAATATCAGGAAAAGTTGAGAACGGATGATTTAAAGTACTTTTACTATACTCTGTCGTCTATGATGATGGAGAAGTGCCTCGTAAAAGAATACGGAGAGGATTTTTCTCAGATGCCCAAGGGTTTCGTGGGAAGGATAACGAGAACGACAAGGGAGTTTTTACGAGGTAACCGTGAAAAATACAAAAAGGTTTTTAAAGAAGAAATTCAACCGGCTTTGAAGCAGATGGGCATTATTTTGCTCTTGGGGAATGCGGAGAAGATGCCGGCCAAAAAAATACGAAAAATTATTGAAAGAGAAAAAGAAGGTTCTCAAGAAAAATAGCAGGGAAACTACGCTTCAAGCAATTCATTACTGCAGTAGGTGTAAAATCTGTCATAAAACTTGGAATTGAGCGAGAAAACGGCTATAATATAACGATAAAAACGGAATCCGAAAGCATCCGGTCACGCTGCAACAGAAGACCTAAAGATATGGATATAATAAAGGGTGATATAATACGGACAAATTTAAATTTGGTTAAAGCGAAGCAATTCAAAAAACCTTATTTTTGAATTGAAAATAATGATATTTTTAATGACGAGAAGTTTCATGAATTCATAGGAAGCATTGCAGAATTTATCTTTACTGCACATAAACGGAAAGATGCAGAGGGTTAAATTATTTCGGTGCCCAAAGAGGCATAAATACAAAAACTGCTTGAAAGCCTCACGATTACAGCGGATTTCGTGCTAGAAATAGGTCAAATTTATAAGGATTGAAGATGAAAAATATTGGTATGAGGGCAAAGAGAAACCCATGGAGAAACACGAGAAATGACTATAATATGCCTTGGAATGACATTTTCGCAGCGATATTCATGGCAATTTTACCACTGATAGTAGTTATTTTTGCAAGCAATATAATAATCAGAGGAACGTTTTTTTATTCGTTTTATTTTACCAGAACGGATGTTGTAAAAGAAATCCCATACGAAATAAAAAAAGATCAGTTGATAGAAAATTTTGGGAAATACATGCAACACAGGAAAAGTGATTTTCAAATAAAAGAGAACAGCAAGTACAAGCCGCAGAATGTTTTCACGGATAGAGGAATATCCATTATGGAGAACATAAGAACTATATTTGATGTTTCGTTGGCAATAGGTATCAGCCTCGCCGTTGTGGCACTGGTAATAGTGATTTATCTATACAGGCAAAAGGAAAAGCGGTTGATTTACGAAAGTTTCACCAATTCCGTCATATGGTTTTCGGTGATATGTGCAATATATGGAGGTGCATTGCTCATTACGCCGATCAGAAAACTGATATTCAGAATCCTGTACGGTGTAAGGTTTGAACCCGGAGATGTTTTAATCCAAATATTCAAAACACATCTTTCATCATACTACGCCATTATGACGCTCATCTTGGCAGTAATGATGATGATAGTAATTTGGTATTTGATGAACAAGTTCGTAAGCTATCAAAAGATGTTCAATAAGAGCCTATAGATTTTCAATGAAAATGAAATATATGGAGATTTCGCCTTCCGAGCATAGGTGAATTGCAGTGCGGATCCGGAATGGAATGAAATTGCAAAATTGAATGGAGTTTGTTTTGATTATATGAGAAAGGCATTGACACGAGAATATGAATGACAAAATAGATATGCACCTTCACACTGATTACTCCGATGGTTTGTTGTCTCCCAAACAGATGGTGGAATACTGTTTTGCGAAAGGTATAGACGAGATGGCGATAACGGATCACGATACGGTAGAGGGTATTTCCGAGGCCAAAAGAGAGGCTGAGAGGCTGGGAATTAAATTCCATACGGGTGTTGAAATATCGACGCATATGAACTTTGAAGGAAAATTCATAGGATTGCATCTTTTAGGATATGACATAGATGTGGGAAACACGAAATTAAACGGTATATTCTCATATCTCAGAAGATGTAGGCAAAAAACCAACGAGAGAGTTTTTGAACTTGTTGAGTCAGATTTCGGCATAGGTAGAGAAGAAATTTTGAAAAGTAAAAATACGGATTACATTGGAAAACCCGACATAGGGAGAATAATGGTTAAAAAGGGCATTTTTGCAAGTCTGGAAGAGTCTTTTGAAAAATATTTCAACGTCGGTGAGATGGCGAGGATCAATAGAAAGTCCGTTGATATCGACGAGGCGATAGATGGAATCGTAGACAGTGGCGGATTTTCCGTGTTGGCCCACCCTGCCTTTATAAAGATAGGAGAAAGAGGAAGCGCTGAAAGATTTTCAGCCGTTGAAAGCATCGTAAAAAAAGTGAAATCCAAAGGTGTAATAGGCATAGAAGCAATGTATTTGAGAAATGAAGAAAGAGAGACGGAATTTTTATGCGAGTTGGCAGATAGAGAAGATATGATAATAACCAGAGGTTCGGACTATCACGGATAAAGGATGAAATTGAATGCGTATGAAAGTCATGACAAAGGCGTTTCGACGGAATGATGAAAAATCACAGAGAAATGAAAGAAAAGTGTAAAATTGCTGCACATAGACCATTGTAACAAAATTGTAAAATCGGTGTAATTGTGCAGTTTTTCTTTTGCATATTTCAAAAAACGAAGCGAATTCAAGGGGAATTGGGATGAGTTTGAGAATTTACGAGTTTGCAAAAATTATATAGAACACGTAAAGGAACATAAAAGGATGTAAAGTTAAAAAATAAGTCTGAAAAAGGATAAAATTGTGTATATAATACGTGAATTCCCATGTATAATAAAATACGAGCTCGAGTTATAAAAGTGAAATGTAGAGAAATGTTGATAAATGGGATATGAAGCATTCATTATGCATATTGACCGAAATGTTAGCATGTGGTAAAACACATGATATTTGTGAGAGATATTTTAATTTATCCATTTGCATGAATGCGTGAGGAGGAATATCGATGTCGCTGTTACAGAAGTTCAAACAGTTTTTAACTGATGATCTAAAAGGTGGTGGTTTGACCTTGGATTTTATAATTACAGCAGAGGATAGAAAAGCACTTATAAGAGAGCATCTTACACCGGTTATTGAAAAAGAGTTACAAATGACCCAAGTTGCAGATTTCATATGGGCAAGTGAATATAATAGTATGGGGATGAGAAAGGTGATTTCATTCTTTCACATAAATGATGCTTATGCAACTTTGAAATGGGGATGGAATTTTGAATTTGTGCCGAAGTACTCCGGAAGCAAAATTGTGTGGGCGAGAACGGATAAAAGTATTTATACCCACGTGTATGAAGTGTCAAAGGATTTTTACGATGTTGGTGGTATGAATGACAAAAAGAGGCAAGCTCGTGACAAAGTTATCATGTCAAGATACTATTTTGATGAAAAGCGTTCCAACAATGTAATCGCAAAGGCAACAAAAGATTATCGAGAAACGTTAAAACATTTGCTTACGACTATTAAAAAGTATTACAATGCTACAAAAACATTAGAATCCGTATTGCGTAGAATAGATGAGAATTTAAATAACGAGTATTACAGCTTTATAAATCCGGGACTTGCAATCTCAAGGGCATTTATCTTATATCGTTTGAATCTAAAAGAAGAGGCAATCGCCGATTTTGAAAAAATCCCTTTTGTGAGTGAGAATATAAGAGCTCAATACTATAAGAAATTGCTTTCGATTTAGAGTGAAAGATATGGGGATAAAAATAGGTTGTAGAGTATTTATATGAAATTACTTAAATGTGAGAGAATTGCTAAAAGGGGACGGTTGACTTCAGTTGTAGCTTAATTTTTGAGAGTAACCATCTGCATGAAAGCATTGGAATTTATAGGGAGGTAAATGTGGTCAGTTTTAGAGTCGGCTGGATAATGTATGAAATAGGCACATCATCATTTTTGCATTGTTTTTTTTCAACAGTCGCATACAGGCTTGAAAATGATAGATGGGGCAGTAAGTTCCCTAAAGTTATGAATGAATTATATCAGGGTAAATTGTCTTGGAAAAATGCATTTGTCGCTAAAAGAGAACTTGAGCAAATTCGAGAGGGTTTAGATGAGCTCCTTCCGGACAAGGTGATATGGGATATTGGTGATCTATCCGAGCAGCCACCATGGGGAAATAATATCAGCAATACAATTACAAGTTTGGGAAATTATTTTGTAACGAGTGACGGTCGGGATTTTATAGAGGTATTTAATAGCGCATTGGACACAGCTATGGAAATAAAAGAAGACGTGCTCATTCAATAAATCGAGATTTATCGCAGTGAGAGCGAGATATCAAAATGAAAATCATCACCGTCTACAAGGAGAGGTGTTGAAATACATGAAATATGAAAACTTGCATCGGCAAGTTCAAAGATGTTTTGTCATGGCTGTAGATAATAATAAAACCATTGAATTTTCAATATAATTCGAATTCGTAAAGTTGAAAAAAACGGTTGTATATAGTATAATGAGCTTTAACGCAATTTGTTAAAGAGGTAAAATAACAGTGTTTAAATATATAAGGGAAGATATTAAAAATATAGTGAAAAAAGATCCTGCAGCGAGAAACGGATTAGAGGTTCTTTTGTGCTATCCGGGAATCTGGGCATTGATTTTTCATAAGCCGGCACATTTTTTGTACAGGCATAGGGTGAAGCTCATTGCCAGAATGATTTCGCAATTCGCAAGATTTTTAACAGGAATTGAAATTCATCCGGGAGCAAAAATCGGACGCAGATGTTTCATCGATCACGGCATGGGGATCGTAATAGGAGAAACTGCGGAAATAGGAGATGATTGCACGATATATCAAGGTGTTACCCTGGGAGGAACCGGTAAACACACAGGCAAAAGGCATCCGACTCTGGGGAATAGAGTTATGGTGAGCTCGGGGGCCAAAGTTTTAGGACCTTTTTCAGTAGGTGATGATTCAAAGATAGGATCGGGATCGGTAGTTTTAAAAGAAGTACCGCCGGGGAGCACCGTAGTGGGCATTCCGGGCATCGTTGTGAAAAATAAATTCGGTGAACTTACGGAAGATATGGATCAAGTGTCAATTCCGGACCCGATTGCAGTGGAACTGGAGTGTTTGAGAAAGCGAGTAGTTCAGCTGGAAGAACACTTATCTGCGACTTTAGGAGATAAATTGGAAATCTTCCGCGTAGATGAAAGTTGCGAAATATGTCAGGGAAGAGATATTGATGAAGAAAAATTTGATGGCAGAGCAGAAACTCAAATCGACGATATGATGGATGAAGAATGTGAGAAACAAGATGATCGGTGACGGTAAAGAAGCCGGTTCAGTTGTTGGTGCAACAATTGTAAAATGATGATTGCTTAAAAATATAAACGATGTGATGGAGGATGAAATGAGAATATATAACTCTCTTAGTCAGCAAAAAGAGGAATTTGTGCCGATTTCAGAAGATGAAGTGAAAATCTATGTGTGCGGACCGACGGTTTACAATTTTTTTCATCTGGGAAACGCCAGACCGTTTGTCGTGTTCGATACTCTCAGAAGATATTTGGAGTACATAGGGTACAAGGTGAACTTCGTGCAGAACTTCACAGATGTTGATGACAAGATAATAAACAGGGCTAAAGAAGAGGGGATGACAGCACCGGAAATCAGTGAAAAATATATAGCTGAATATTTTAAGGACACGAAGGCTTTGAATATACACCCGGCAACAACCCATCCGAGAGTTTCAGAGAATATACAGCAGATCATCGAATTTATAAGTACGTTGATTGAAAAGGGGTATGCTTATCAAGTCGACGGTGATGTTTATTACAGTCCTACTAAATTTGACGGTTACGGGAAGCTGTCGAAGCAGAACATCGATGAGCTGCGTGCAGGAGCAAGGATCATGGTCGAAGAAAAGAAGAGAGAACCCCTGGATTTTGCCCTTTGGAAGGCGAGAAAAGAAGAGGGTGAAATCGCATGGGAATCTCCTTGGGGAATGGGAAGACCCGGTTGGCACATAGAGTGCTCGGCGATGTCAAAGAGGTATCTGGGTCCGACACTGGATATTCATGCAGGCGGACAAGATTTAAAATTTCCCCATCATGAAAACGAAATAGCCCAGTCGGAAGCATGCAACGGAGTTGAGTTTGCCAAATACTGGATGCACAACGGATACATAACCATAAATAAAGAAAAGATGTCGAAATCTTTGGGCAATTTCTTTACAGTCAGAGAAATTTTAGAGAGATACGATGGAGAAGCAATCAGATTTTTCTTATTATCAGGACATTACAGAAGTCCTATCGACTTCAACGACGGGCTGATGGATATGGCAAAGGCTTCCCTGGGTAGATTGGAAAACGCCAGAGATAATCTGAAATTTTTAGCTGGGACCCAAGAGGGAAATACGACGGAAGCGGAGAAACATGCACTCAACGATTTTGAACAGTTCAGGGTGAAATTCAAAGATGCCATGGACGATGATTTAAATACGGCGGATGCCATTGCTGCAATTTTCGAGTTGGTAACGGAGATAAACAAGGACGTCAAAGATGGATGCTCAAAGGAGATGGCAGAGAAGTCCTTGGGTATTCTGCTCGAGTTAACAGGGGTTCTAGGACTCTTGGAAACTGAGAAAGACGAAAGTGTAGATGATGAAATCAGCAAACTCGTCGAGGAGAGGCAACAGGCGAGAGCGGAAAAAAATTTCCAAAGAGCGGACGAAATCAGAGATATGCTCAAAGAAAGAGGGATTACACTGAAAGATACCCCGCAGGGAGTGCAGATTATTAAGGCTGAGTAGATTTTTAAATGGAGAATATTTAGATGAAATTTGACATGTTTTGCGACGGTGCAGATGGAGATGACAATGAATGGCATCTTCATGAGAAGGATGTTGCACAGATGAATACTACGGCATTGGCATATCTGGGAGATGGCGTATACGAGTTGTTCGTCAGAGAAAAACTCATGAAAGAAAACATTGAGCACGTCGATGTTCTGCATAAAATGGTAATAAAATACGTCAGTGCAAAGGGACAGTGCCACGCAATGAAAACTATTGTAAAGGATTTAGATGAGAAAGAGCAATCGATAGTCAGAAGAGGGAGAAATAGGAGACCCATAAGCAAGGCGAAAAATGCAGACGTTATGACGTATAAATGGGCAACAGCTTTCGAAGCGTTGATAGGATATCTATATCTTTGCGGGAATTTTGAAAGACTGAAATTTGTTATGAAAAATGGAATGGAGGCAATTGATGAGCAGAGCGGATAAACTTTTTAAAAATATGTGCAGGGATATTCTGGAAAACGGATATTCATCGGAAGGACAAAAGGTCAGGGCAGTATGGCCCGATGGAACGCCGGCACATACGATAAAGAAATTCGGAGTTGTCAACAGATATGACCTGCAAGAGGAATTTCCGGCTCTGACGTTGAGACCTACAGCAATTAAGTCTGCTGTAGACGAGATGCTTTGGATTTGGCAGAAGAAATCCAACAACATAAAGGATTTAAAATCTTCCATATGGGATGAATGGGCGGATGAAAACGGCTCGATAGGAAAGGCTTACGGATATCAATTAGGAGTTAAATATCGATTTCCACACGGATGTATGGACCAGGTGGACAATGTGCTTTGGCAGCTGAAAAATACGCCCTATTCCAGGAGAATTATTACGAACATATATAAGTTTGACGATTTGATGGAGATGGGACTTGAACCGTGTGCATACAGCATGACCTTCAACGTTACAGGAGATAAACTGAACGGTATTTTAAATCAGAGGTCGCAGGATATATTGGCTGCAAACAACTGGAATGTGGTGCAGTATGCTGTTCTTTTGCACATGTTCGCACAGGTCAGCAACCTGAAAGTGGGAGAGCTGGTTCATGTGATTGCAGATGCTCATATTTACGACAGGCACGTTCCCGTGATCGAAGAGCTTTTGAGCAGAGACGAGTACCCGGCACCTAAATTCACATTGAATCCGAGTATTAAAAACTTCTATGATTTTACCGTGGAGGACATCATAATAGAAGACTATGAAAAAAATCCGCAAATTAAAAACATTCCCATCGCAATTTAAAAGTGCTGATGTAGTCGATTACGTTTTGAAGGGAGAAAAGATGATATGAACGCCATAGTGATAGTGGATAAAAATTGGGGGATCGGAAGAGATAACAACTTGCTGGTTCATCTTCCTTCGGATCTGAAGTACTTCAAAGAAAAAACTACGGGCAAGGTTATAGTGATAGGAAGAAAAACCTTGGAATCCTTCCCCGGAGGAAGACCTCTACCCAATCGATTGAACATAGTGCTGACCGGCGATGAGAATTATAAAAATGATCACTGCACAGTGTGTGTGGGCGAGGAAAGTCTGGAAAAAGAGCTGCTCAAACACGATGAGGAAGATGTGTTCATTTCGGGAGGAGAGAGGATATATGAACAGTTTATCGAAAAGTGCAACGTGGTTTATGTAACGAAAATGGATGCTGAGTTTGTGGCGGATAAACACTTTCCGAACCTGGACGAGAGCGATTTGTTCCAAATGACTTGGGAGAGTGAACCTATGAAAGAAAACGGCATAAGATACAGATTTACCAAATATGAGAGATGCACGGAGCCTGCTCTTTGACATCATGAAGAAATATATGCATATATGGCATATGTGATAAACGAATATATGAAAAAACTGAAATCCGCAAGTAGGAGAAGAGATGACAGTCGATAAGAAAAGAAAAAATAGTAGAAGAAACAGCAGAAAATCAAAAGATAATTGCGATAGAACGAAAAAGGTTAAAGGCGGAGAAAATTGTGAAAGCGATTTTAAAAATCCGAGAAACAAAATTGAGGCAGTGGATAGAGACGGAAGAAATAGAGATAAAGGGCTTATAATGGGTAGAAACCCAATTAAGGAAGTGATGAATTCCGATGACACAGTGGAAAAAATTTTGGTGATCAAGAACGGAGAAGGTTCCATAAGACAACTTGTGGCAAGAGCGAAGGAAAAGAGCATAGATGTCTTGTATTGTGATAAGAAAACACTGGACAGGATTTCAGATGGAGAAAATCACCAGGGTATAGTAGCATATGTTACGGATTTCAAATATTCCACTGTAGATGATATATTAAAAGAGGCTCGCGATAGGCATGAAAAACCGTTCGTTGTGATTTTAGACGGCATAACCGATCCTCATAACTTGGGAGCCGTAATAAGAACTGCGGAATGTGCAGGGGTACACGGGATTATCATTCCAAAGAGAAGGGCGGTATCGGTTACCCCTACTGTGGTGAAAACTTCCGCAGGTGCAACTTCATACATGAAAGTGGCAAAGGTGACCAACATCGCATCAACTATAGAAGAACTGAAAAAAGAAGGTTTATGGATATACTCGTGCAACATGGGCGGTGAAAATTATAAATCTTTAAAATACGACGGTGGAGTCGGGCTGGTCATAGGCAACGAGGGAGACGGAGTGAGTTGCAATGTGCAGAGCAAGTGCGATTTTACGGTTTCCATTCCCATGAAAGGAAAAATTAACTCGCTTAACGCCTCAAATGCAGCAGCGATTATTATGTACGAAGTGACCGCTCAAAGGGGAGTTCAATAATTATGAGCATTATTGTTGCAACTGTTGACACGGTAATGATAATATAGTATTCTTAGAATATCAGTTAAGCTGTTGTAGCTCAGTGGCAGAGCACTTCCTTGGTAAGGAAGAGGTCGGCAGTTCAATCCTGCTCAACAGCTCCAGTTTAAAAAAGTTTAATTTATTACTATGTGAAGGAGAATTATCATGGCAAAACAGAAATTTGAAAGAAATAAACCCC
>KI535287.1 GCA_000488855.1 Eubacterium brachy ATCC 33089
ATGGCAAAACAGAAATTTGAAAGAAATAAACCCCATGTGAACATAGGGACAATAGGACACGTAGACCACGGAAAGACAACGTTGACAGCAGCGATAACAACAACGTTGCAGCAAAGATACGGCCTAGGAGAAAAAGTAGCATTTGACCAGATTGATAAAGCCCCTGAAGAGAAGGAAAGAGGAATAACAATCGCAACAGCTCACGTAGAATATGAAACGCCAAACAGACACTACGCTCACGTAGACTGTCCGGGACACGCCGACTATGTAAAGAACATGATCACAGGAGCAGCCCAGATGGACGGAGCAATCATGGTAGTAGCGGCAACAGACGGACCTATGCCGCAGACAAGAGAGCACATTCTTTTGTCAAGACAGGTAGGAGTACCGTACATCGTAGTGTTCTTAAACAAATGCGATATGGTTGACGATGAAGAGTTGCTTGACTTAGTGGAAATGGAAGTTAGAGAACTGCTAAGTGAATATGACTTCCCGGGAGATGATACACCGATTATAAGAGGATCAGCTCTAAAGGCACTTGAAGATCCGTCAAGCGAATGGGGAGATAAGATAGTAGAACTGTTTGAAGAAATAGATAAGTACATTCCTGAGCCTAAGAGAGATAACGACAAGCCGTTCTTGATGCCGGTGGAAGATGTGTTCTCAATAACAGGAAGAGGAACAGTAGCGACAGGAAGAGTTGAAAGAGGAGTTCTAAAAGTAGGAGAAGAAGTAGAGCTTGTGGGGCTATCCGATGAAAAGAGGAAGATCACGGTAACAGGAATAGAAATGTTCAGAAAGCTTTTGGATGATGCTCAGACAGGAGATAACATCGGAGCGTTGCTAAGAGGTGTTCAAAGGGATGAGATCAAAAGAGGACAGGTACTTGCAGCACCGGGAACAATACAGCCGCATACGAAGTTCAAGGGAGAAGTATACGTACTTAAGAAAGAAGAAGGTGGAAGACATACGCCGTTCTTCAACGGATACAGACCGCAGTTTTATTTTAGAACTACAGACGTAACAGGAGACTTACAGTTACCTGAAGGTGTGGAAATGTGTATGCCTGGAGATAACATCACGATGGAAATTACGCTGATAACGCAGATAGCAATAGAAGAAGGATTGAGATTTGCTATAAGAGAAGGTGGAAGAACAGTAGGTTCAGGTGTTGTTACTGAAATTATTGAATAATAGACAATTGAGATAACGAAATAGAGACTTGAATAAGATTCAACGACCGGAAATGGAATGGGATGCTTGGCAATATGAATCGCCGAGTTATCCCATTTATTTTATAAATATCCGGTAAATTTTGTAACGATATGAAGAAAGAGAGGAAGTTATATGGCGGACAGAATGACGAACAAGAACAGAAAAATATTTGTCACTATTGTGGCGACGATCCTCGCAATTGTCAGTATGATACCTTTTTCAAAGGCGTTTGCAGGCAGTGGAAATGTGTTGGGAGTACCGTTCAGCTTGTCAATAAACAGCAATAAGACGGCTCAGCAAACATTGCCGGGACAATCCATACAATCATACACTAATTTTGATAATGGAGATAAAACCAGACAAGCCATTGTAAATGCACCGGTTTCCAAGAACGGGAAATTCGATTTTAGCGCAACATTTTCAATGAAGCAGAGTGCATACATAAGGATTTTATTTACGTCACTGCAGCTTTGGCCACATTTGGCGAAGCCGTCTGAAGGTGATATAAACTCTATGGCTGCAGCAAAGGATCCCGGAAAGAATATAAAATCATATGTGGATTTAGTGGTTGAAGTAGATGAAAGGATAACTCCGGCATCGGAGATTTCGGCATATTTTGATTCTCACACGTGGAGACCTACCCACGTATTTGATAAAGATTATAATCTGCTCAAAGACGTTAAAAATTCATATGAGAAGGGTAAGACTAAGAAATCGTTCACTTTTCCATCCAACGGAAAAACGAAATACATAGTTAGAGTTGTTCCGATTGCAGGAGAATCATTTACAAATGAACAACTGGACAAACCTATGTCTTTCGGCTTTGATGGACCGAACAATACGAACTTCACCGTTTCAGATGCGGTAGCAAATAAAATTGCAGCTGAAAGAAGAAATATGACGGAAGACGAGAAGAAGGAAGAGAAGACATTGCTGGATAAGACGAGAGGTCTTACCGAACAGGAAATACAAAAGATTAAAAAATACAATTTATTTAGCTACGGTTATATTCAAGGAAAAGTAACCGGTACAGCTAGGGGCTTAAACCTGCCGTACAACGTATCAAACACGGTTCCACCGGCGGGAATTGCGGTAACTTATGCAAATCCATCAGTTACATTCATGAGAAACTACGATAAAAATGATACGGAAAAAATTGCGACAGTCTATGCAGAATACGACAAGAGCATAAACGGCGATGCTCTTACAGACCAGAAAATGCCGAAAGAACCAACGAGAGAAGGATATGAATTCCTCGGTTGGAATGAAGATAAAAATACTACTACAGGAGATAAAGAAGCCATCGGAAATGAAAAGTTGACGGGCAACAAAACAGTTTATGCTATTTGGAAGAAAAAAGCTGAGTACAAAGTTGAATACGAATTCTTTACGAATTCAGGACAGCCGATTCCCGAAGAGGTGAAGAAAAGACTTCCAAAAACTGAGATCGGAAAACACGATGGTGATAAAATTAAACCGGCGGATATTGCGGAAAAATCCTACATAGATCCGAAGACAAATCGAGAATGGATCTTTGCCGGTTGGGATGCAACTGAAAAGACTGTAAACGGGAAAGATGTTAAATTTATAGGAACTTGGAATTATAAGAGCACATTGGTAGATGTCACATATAAATTCAAGAGTGGAACTGCAGGAAAGCAACTTCCACAGGAGATAGAGAAACTGAAACCTAAAGATGAAGTATCGTACAAAGGCAGAACGGCAATACCTACAGACCCGGCTGAAAAAACTTATGCGGCTAACGACGGTACGTGGAACTTCAAAGGTTGGGATAAGCAAAGTGTACAAGTAGGTACGGAGAACGTAGTTTTCACAGGAACTTGGGAATTCACACCTAAGGCAACCAAGAAGTACGACGTGAACTACAAGTTTGTAGCCAAGGGAACTACGAAGGAATTGCCGGATAACGTGAAAACTCTGTTGCCGCCGCACAGGAAAGTTGCAGACGGCACAACCGTAAAAGCAAGCTCATTTATTGCGAAAAAAGTGACAGATGTAGACAATGACGGTGTATGGTCCTTTGAAGGCTGGGACAAAGAAGAACAGACGGTGAATGGAGCGGATATCACCTTTGTGGGAACATGGACATTTAAGGCAAAGACATATGAAGCATTCCACAAATTCGAATCCCTAACTAAGGGCAAGAAGCTGCCGGCAGACGTTCTGAAAAGACTTCCGGCAGATAAAAAGAATATCGTACACAAAGAAGTTGTGATGCCGGGCGATATGGATAAGAGCGATGTCAAAGACGGAAACGGCATGTGGACATTCAAAGGCTGGACTCCTGAAAAGGCGACAGTGAACAAAGACGATGTTTACTTTACAGGTAGATGGGAATACAAGGAGAATCAGGTTAATCCACCGAAAAAGACGTTTAAAGTAGTACACAAGTTTGTGAGCGGTACTAAGGGAATGGATCTTGATGAGAAAATCATGAAGAGACTTCCGGGAAATCAGACTGTTGAAGATGGAAAAACGGCAATGCCTGGTGACTTTAACAAGGAAAAGATAAAAACTGAAAAAGGTGTATGGAGCTTTGAAGGCTGGGATGCGGACAGCAAGAAAGTATCAGGTTCGGATGTAACTTTCACAGGAGTTTGGAAGTTTACAGAAAACAAGAAGCCTGAAAACGATCCTAAGAAGCCGGGACAAAAGCCTGAGAACAAGCCTGGTGAAGACGGAAACAAACCTGAAGGAAAGACTCCTGACAAGAAGAAACCTGAAGGAAAGAAGCCACCTAAGACAGGAGATAACTCAAGTCTTGAGCTGATGCTTGCAGTGTTGATGGTATCGGGAGCGGGATTTGCAGGATTTGCAAACAGAAGAAGAAAAAATAAATA
>KI535288.1 GCA_000488855.1 Eubacterium brachy ATCC 33089
ATTATGCATAAGAGAAAGAGACTGGCATCGCTCATCGTAGTATTTGCTATGATACTGCAGATGTTCTCGGGGTTTAACACCTCATCCAATGCGAAGGAAGTTGGCGGAGTTGTGAAGAAAGCGACTTTAACTCGTTCAGATGGATCGAGTTTAGATGGACTGCATCAATACAGTACCATGCAGTTAAACGTCGATTTTGAGTTGCCGAATAATACGGTAAAGAAAGATGATACGACTACTATTGAACTTCCGGAACAGTTGAGACTACTGGAAGATCAGACGTTTGATATCAAAACGCCTGATAAAAAACATGTCATTGCTAAAGTTGTAGCTGACAAGAATACAGGAAAGCTTAAAATTACATATACCGACTATCCTGAGAAGTACTCTGATGTCAAAGGAAAATTATATGTTGGGGTCGGAGTCGATTCGACTAAAATAAAGCAAGAGGGAAAAATCCAGCTGAAGCTCAAAGTAAACGGAGAAGTGAAGATCATCGGAGACTACAATTACAAAAAAGTAGGTGATGATAAGAAGGAACAATTTACCAAATACGGATGGCAAACCAGTCCCAAAGGAACTGAAATCCAGTACAGACTGAGAGTGAACAGCGGTGCAAATACTTTTAATAATGTAGTAGTAGAAGATGAATTGAAGTCAGACGGACTGGAGTATGATAAGAGTTCGTTCAGAATATATAAGGGAACATGGATATACAAAGGTAATAGCTTTGAGTTGCAAGGTGAGACCGATGTGACGGCTCAGTTTAAAAATAAAATTCAGTTCACACCCGGAGACAGGGGGTTTAGAATAGAATTTGGAAATCTCAACGGCGAGGGATATAAGATTGCGTACTCTGCAAAAGTAACTAAATATCAACCGCAAAATGGAGAAAAAGTTAAAAATGTGGCGTGGATGAAATCCGGTAAGATAGTCATTGGTGAAGCGGAACGAGATGTCGCATACCAATTTGCCAACGGTGTCGGAGAAGGCTATCAATTCGGCATAAAGATAAAGAAAGTAAATGAAGATGGACAAGGACTCGCAGGAGCTAAATTCAAAGTGGTGAGAGATGCTACGGGAGAAGTTGTCGGTACGATAACTACAGATAATCAGGGTTATGGCAGCATAAAGGGATTGCTGAAGGACAATTACACCTTGAAGGAAACGGATGCTCCTAAGGGCTATGAGAAGTCAAATCAGGAAATCAAGGTTAAAGCAAGTGATTTTAATAGCGGAACGAAGGAAGCGTTTAAACAAGTAGTAAATAAAAAGATAGAAAAAACATATGTCGAAGGAAGAAAAATCTGGAAAGACGGAGATGATCAGGACGGCATCAGACCGAAGGAAATAGAAGTTATACTATATGCCAATGGCGATCCTATACAAAATAAAACTGTAAAACCTGATGCCAAAGGAGACTGGAACTATAAGTTTGACGATCTTCCAAAGTACGATAATCAGGGAAAACTCATAAACTACACGGTAAAAGAAGAGCCTGTTAAAGGTTATACGACGACATACGAAAAGACATACTGCGGATATAATATCACCAACGAACACAAACCTGAAACAGTAGAGGTTAAAGGGGATAAAAAGTGGCTTGACGATAACGACAAAGATAAGAAAAGACCGAATGAAATCACTATAGGTCTTTACGCAGATCACGTCAAGATAAAGGAAACAAAAGCGACAAAAGCAAATAACTGGGAATTTAAATTTGAAAACCTTCCAAAATACAAGAAGGGCAAGAAAATAGAATACACAGTAAAAGAAGAACCTGTAGAAGGATACACATCATCTATTAAGAAAATCTCAGATAATGTATATCAGATACTAAACACCATAACAGGAAAAGTATCAATTCCTGTCAACAAAACATGGATAGGACCAAAGCAGAGCAAGGCAGTAGTAAAACTTTTAGCTAACGGAGTAGAAAAACAGAGAGTAGAGCTAAATGAGGCAAATAACTGGTCACATACTTTCTCTAATCTTCCAAAGTATGACGATCAAGGAAAGAAGATCGCATATACTCTAAAGGAAGAGCCTATACAAAACTACGATAGCAATATTACGGGAAGCGCTGAAAGCGGATTTACGGTAAAGAACACAAACAACGAAAAGGTTAAAGTTCCTGTAGAAAAGACTTGGGTAGGACCAAAGCAAAAGTCTGTTACAGTAAGACTTTATGCAGATGGAGTAGAAAAACAACACGTAGAGCTAAGTGCGGCAAACAACTGGAAGCACGAGTTTACAAATCTGCCAAAATACAACGATAACGGAACTTTAATAAAGTACACTATAAAGGAAGATAAGATTGCAGGATACAACACGGAAATTACAGGTGATGCAAACAGCGGATATAAGATTAAAAACGTTAACGTTGAAAAAACTCAAATCCCTGTAGAAAAGACGTGGGTAGGACCAAAGACAAACAAGGTAACAGTAAGGCTTTATGCTGACGGAGTA